>NZ_JNYD01000009.1 GCF_000717175.1 Pseudonocardia autotrophica
CAGTCGAACCCGTCGACCTGGTTGAGCGTCAACAGGTTGCGCGCCGACTTCAGCGGCCCCATCTGCCGCAGCGCCCGGGCCATCGACACCCGCACCGCCGTCCACCCGGCGGCATGCGTGGCCGGCCGCCGCACCCGCAGGCGGGACTCCTCCGCATCGACACGAGCATCGACACGAGCGTCGACACGGGGGGATTCGGGGGTGGTGGACACGGGGAACCTCCGGCGAGCGTGCGAGCCGGTGGGGATCCGGCCTCCCCGAGTCTAGATCGACGCTCAGAGCAGCAGGACGAGCGCGACCACCAGCAGCAGCACGCAGAAGCCGAGGAGCGCGGCGAGCACCACGCCCGGGCGCTCCAACGGCGACCGCACCCGCGTCCAGCCCAGACCCGCGGCGGCCTCGTCGACGATCCGGTGGCCCTCCGTGCCGGGCTGCTCGGGGGCGTCGGGTCGCCGGCCGAAGCCGGTGAGCAGTGAGCGGCGGTCGCCGGCCTCCTCGGGTGCACCGGGCACCGGGACCCGGGTGTCGGTGACCCGGTAGGTGCCGCCGGCCGCGTCGAGCGCGACCCGGTGGGTGAGGGTCTCCGGACGACGGCGGCCGCGCGCCCCGGGCGGGCTGAGCACCTCGGCGACCAGCTCGAACCCGTCGGCGGTGCCGGTGACCGTGTACGGAGTGCCCTTCGCGGCCTTGCGGACGCGGGCGAGCAGGACCGCCGGGTCGTGCGCCATGCCGGGCTCAGGCCGCCGGGGAGGCGCCCGCGCGGCCGCACTCGGCCAGCACGTCGAGCCCGAGGCCGAGCTCCGCGGCCAGCGCGGCGACGGTGAAGAACGCGGGCGTGGGGATCCGGCCGGTCTCGATCTTGCGCAGCGTCTCCGGCGAGATGTCCGCGGCCGCGGCGACGTCGCCGATGCTGCGCTCACCCCGCGCGGCGCGCAGCAGGGCGCCCAGCCGCTCGCCGCGCTCGCGGTCCTCGGGGGTCAGGGGGACGCGGACCATGACGTCATAGTAATACCGGTATAGTTATCGATGTGATCGAGCTGAAGACGCCCGGGGAGATCGATGCGATCGACGCCGCCGGGTCCGTGGTCGCCCGCATCCTCGCCGCGGTCCGCGAGCGGGCGGCGCCCGGTGTCCGGCCGAGCGAGCTGGACGCGCTGGCCTCCGACATGATCGCCGAGGCCGGGGCGGTGTCGAGCTTCCGCGGCTACCACCCGCGCTGGGCGCCGGGGCCGTACCCGGGCGTGCTCTGCGTGAGCGTGAACGATGCGGTGGTCCACGGGATCCCGTCGCGCACGAAGCTCCGCGAGGGCGACCTGCTCAGCGTCGACTTCGCCGTCCACCTCGACGGCTGGTGCGCCGACGCCGCGTTCAGCGTCGTCGTCGGGAACGGGGACCCGGCGTCGGCGGTCGGCTCCGCGAGCTCCGCCTCCAGCGACGAGAAGCTCATCGCGACCACCGAGGCGGCCCTCGAGGCCGGCATCGCCGCCGCCCAGCCGGGCGCGCAGATGGGCGACGTCGGGCACGCGATCGGGCAGGTCGCGCGCGGGGCGGGTTACGGGATGCTGGCCGACCACGGCGGCCACGGCGTCGGGCGGTCGATGCACGAGGAGCCGCACGTGCCCAACGAGGCCAAGCCGCGCCGCGGGCTGAGGTTGCGCCCCGGGCTGGTGATCGCGATCGAGCCGATGCTGCACGCCGGCGGGAAGGACTCCTACCGGCACGACCGGGACGGCTGGACGATCCGCACCGCGGACGGCAGCCGCGCCGCACACGCCGAGCACACCATCGCGATCACCGAGAACGGCCCGCGGATCCTCACCCTGCCCTGACGCGCGGGTCGGGGCGGAGTGCGGCGACCCGGGGTGGGTCAGTCGCGGGTGACGCCGTCGGCGAGCAGGCCGACGCCGATCCCGGCGAGCCAGACGTCCTTCGCGATGCCCAGGCCCTGCTGGCTCGGCCAGATGCTGCCCGGCCGGCGCAGGCCCGGGATCCGGACGTAGAGGCCGAGCAGGCTGCCCGCGAACGCCGTGAGCAGCGCGCCGCCGACCGCCGCCGGGATGAACGGCGTGAGCAGGGCGACGCCGGTGGCGATCTCGCCCGCGGCGAGGGCCTTCACGAACTGCTCCTGCGGGACCCGCTTGAGGAAGGGGTAGGCGGTGGTCGCCATGCCGTACACGCCCGCGGCCTGCTCCGGGCCGGCCTTCCACTTCTCCAGGCCGGAGTGGAGCACGAAACCGCCGCTGCTGATCCGTCCGGGGAGCTCCCGGAGCTTCGCCAACGCCATGCCCGGACGCTAACACAAGTGGGGACCGCTCCCCATTTCGTCGGTTATGGTGTGCGGCGTGACACTGCGCGCCGACGCCGAGCGCAACCGTCGCGCCCTCGTCGCGGCGGCCCGCGCGGTGTTCGGGGAACAGGGGCTGCAGGCGCCGATCGACGAGATCGCCCGTCGCGCCGGGGTCGGCAACGCCACCTTGTACCGGCGCTTCCCCAGCCGTCGGGCGCTGGTCGCGGCGGTGTTCGCGGAACGGCTGGCGGACTTCGCCCGGGCCGCGGAGGAGGCGCTCGCCGAGCCCGACCCGTGGACCGGCTTCCGGGCCTACGTGCTCACGGTGCTGCGCATGCAGGCCGCGGACCGGGGCCTCGCCGACCTGCTCACGCTGAGTGTGCCGGCCGAGCCGGAGCTGGAGGCGTTGCGCGGGCGGGTGGAAGCCGGGCTGGCCGAGCTGGTCGACCGGGCGCAGCGCTCGGGCGACCTGCGGGCCGACGTGACGCCCGAGGACCTGCCGCTGCTGCTCATGGCCAACGCCGGCCTGGTGCACCGCACCGCCGAGGCCGCACCGCACGCGTGGGAACGGCTCGCCGCCTTCCTGCTCGACGGGCTGCGCGCCCCCGCCGCCTCGGCCCCGGCGCCGCCCGGACCCTCCCGGGAGGCCCTGGCGCGGTCGATGCGTGCCGGTGCGGCGCGGCTGGGCTGCGTGGAGTGACGGGTGGCGGACGGTTCGGCCCGGCGACCTGACCGCGCGGTCGGTCCCGCTCTGGTCCGGCGGGTGGCCGTTCGTGCAGGATGCGTGGCGTGTCCGACGTTGCGCAGTTCACCCCGCAGACCACCGAGGCGATCGCCCGGGCCCGCCAGCACTCGCTCGGCGACCTGTTGCGCCGCACCGCGTTGCGCTATCCGGACAAGCTCGCGGTGGTCGCGGGCGAGCGCCGGGCGAGCTTCGCCGAGTTCGACGCCGCCGTGAACCGGTGCGCGAACAACCTGGCCGCGAAGGGCCTGGAGAAGGGCGACCGGCTGGCCCTGCTCTCGCACAACTCGTGGCAGTTCGCCGTGCTCGCGTTCGCCACCGCCCGGCTCGGTGTGGTGCTGGTGCCGGTGAACTTCATGCTCAACGCCGAGGAGATCGCGTTCATCCTCGGGCACTCCGGCGCGAAGGGCATGGTCACCGAGGACGCGCTCGCTCCCACGGCGGAGAAGGCGCTCGCGAGCGCCGGGCTCTCCGGCGGGGTGCGGGGCTGGATCCCGCTGTCGGGCGCGGCTCCGACCGGGGACTGGGAGGACGTCGACGGCTGGATCGACTCCGGCTCCTCCGAGGCTCCCGACGTGCTGGTCGCCGACGACGACCCGCTGCGGCTGATGTACACCTCGGGCACCGAGTCGCGGCCCAAGGGCGTGATGCTGTCGTCGAAGTCGCTGGTCTCCCAGTACGTGTCGTGCATCGTGGACGGCGGGATGAGCGTCGACGACGTCGAGGTCCACACCCTGCCGATGTACCACTGCGCGCAGCTGGACTGCTTCTTCTCCGTCGACGTCTACCTGGGCGCCACCTCGATCATCCTGCCGAGCCCGGAGCCGGCCCGGCTGCTCGAGACGATCGAGCGGGAGAAGGTCAGCAAGCTGTTCTGCCCGCCCACGGTGTGGATCTCGCTGCTGCGCCACCCGGACTTCGACACCCGCAACCTGTCCAGCCTGCGCAAGGGCTACTACGGCGCCTCGGCGATGCCGGTGGAGGTGCTGCGCGAGCTGGCCCGGCGGCTGCCCGACGTGCAGTTCTGGAACTTCTACGGACAGACCGAGATGTCCCCGCTGGCCACGATCCTGCGCCCGCACGAGCAGCTGCCGCACGCCGGCTCGGCCGGGCGGGCGTCGTTGAACGTGGAGACCCGCGTGGTCGACGACAACGACAACGAAGTCCCGCCCGGCGAGGTCGGCGAGATCGTGCACCGCTCCCCGCACGCCGCCTTGGGCTACTACAACGACGAGGAGAAGACCGCGGCCGCGTTCCGGAACGGCTGGTTCCACTCCGGGGACCTGGGCGTGGTCGACGCCAACGGCTACCTCGCCGTCGTCGACCGGAAGAAGGACATGATCAAGACCGGCGGGGAGAACGTCGCCTCCCGCGAGGTCGAGGAGGCCCTCTACCTGCTCGACGGGGTGGCCGAGGTGGCGGTGTTCGGCATCAGCCACCCGCACTGGATCGAGGCGGTGACCGCGGTCGTCGTACCGAAGCAGGGCGTGGAGCTGACCCGCGAGCAGGTCGACACGCACGCCCGCGAGGTCCTCGCCGGGTACAAGCGGCCCAAGTACGTCGTGTTCGCCGAGTCCCTGCCGAAGAACCCCAGCGGCAAGATCCTCAAGAAGGACCTGAGGGTACAGCACGCCGAGCTGGCAAACGAGGTCTAGCGAACGATCGTTCAGCCAGCTAGAACGGAGGCATGCGCAGCGCGGCGGCGGTGATCTGACGTGTACCCGGGAACGTGGGCGAAGGAGCGGCCGGAGCATCCGGCCACGATCATGACCGGCGGTCCGCTGGACGGCCGGGTGCAGACCTACGGCGAGCTGGACGAGCGCTCGATCCGGCTGGCCCGGGTCTTCGCCGAGGCCGGGCTGACCCGGGGCGACCACGTCGCCGTCGTGCTGGAGAACCGGCCGGAGGTCTTCGAGGCCTACTGGGCGGCGGTGCGCTCCGGCCTGATCGTCACCGCCGTGAACAGCCACCTCACGCCCGCCGAGGTCGCGTACATCGTGGACGACTGCGAGGCGCAGGTGCTCGTGGTCTCCGCGAACCTGCCGGGGATCGCCGAGGGCGTCGTCGCGGACACGCCCCGGGTACGCAGGCGGCTCGCCGTCGGTGGTGCGATCCCCGGCCACGAGGACTACGAGGCGGCGCTGGCCGCCGTGTCCGCCGATCCGCTCGACGACGAGCCGGCCGGCATGGACATGCTCTACTCCTCCGGCACCACCGGGCGTCCGAAGGGGATCACCCGGGAGCTGCCGGAACGCCGGGTGGACGAGCCGGGCGACGGGATGCTGGAGATCTTCGCCCCCGTCTACGGCTTCGACCGGGACACCGTCTACTACTCGCCCGCGCCGCAGTACCATTCCGCGCCGCTGCGGTTCGGGTCGATGACCCACGCGGTCGGCGGCACGCTGGTGATCGCGGAGCGGTTCCGGCCGGAGCAGGCGCTCGCGGACATCGAGAAGTACCGGGTCACGCACAGCCAGTGGGTGCCGACGATGTTCGTCCGGCTGCTGAAGCTGGACGACGAGGTCCGCGCACGCTACGACCTGTCCTCGCTGAAGGTCGCGGTGCACGCGGCGGCGCCGTGCCCGGTCGAGGTCAAGCGCAGGATGATCGAGTGGTGGGGCCCGGTGCTCCAGGAGTACTACAGCTCCACCGAGTCCCCCGGGCAGACCCGGATCACGTCCGAGGAGTGGCTGGAGCACCCCGGCTCGGTCGGTCGCGCGACCGTCGGGATCCTGCACATCTGCGGGGAGGACGGCAAGGAGGTCGGCCCGGGCGAGGTCGGCACCGTCTACTTCGAGACCGACCGGCCGCTGTTCGTCTACCACCACGACGAGGACAAGACCGCGGACTCGCGGCACCCGGACCACCCGAACTGGGCCACCACCGGTGACCTCGGGTACGTCGACGAGGACGGCTGGCTCTACCTCACCGACCGCAAGGCGTTCATGATCATTTCGGGCGGGGTGAACATCTACCCGCAGGAGATCGAGGACGCGCTGGCCCTGCACCCCGCGGTGCGGGACGTCGGCGTGATCGGGATCCCGGACGAGGAGATGGGCGAGCAGGTCAAGGCCGTCGTCGAGACCGCCGAGGGTGCGGTGCCCGGCCCGGAGCTCGAGAAGGAGATCCTCGAGTTCGTCCGGGGCCGGATCGCGCACTACAAGTGCCCGCGCTCGGTGGACTTCACCGACTCCCTGCCCCGCACGCCCACCGGCAAGCTCGTCAAGCGGCGGATCGTGGAGCGGTACCGCTGACCTGCTGTGAGTGGCGATAGTCGCTCTGGCGACTATCGCCACTCACGACGGCGGCAGGGGTGGGACCCACTCGCTGAGCAGGTCGGCCAGGTCGTCGAGGCCGGTCAGGGAGAGGTCGCCGCGCAGGCCGCGCAGCGCGGCGGTGCGGGCGCCGGCGGCCCAGCCGGCGGCGAGGCCGGGCTCGGTGTCCTCGACGACCAGACACTCGGCGGGGTCGACGCCGAGGGCCTTGGCCGCGCGGAGGTAGCCCTCCGGGTCCGGCTTGCCCGCGGAGATGTCCCCGCTGGTCACGAGCACCTCCGGCGGCGTGATGCCCGCGGCGCGCAGCCGGACGTCCGTCAGTCTGCGGTCGGCGCTGGTGACGACGGCCCAGGGCAGGCCGAGGACGTCGAGCAGGCCGAGCAGGCGGCGGGCGCCGGGGATCTCGCGGACGTCGTCGAGGTCGGTGTACTGCAGTTCCAGCTGGCGGGCGGCCGCCGCGGCGACGCCCGCCTCGTCCAGGTCGGGCCGGGCCTCGCGGACGGTGGGGGCCGACGGGCGTCCGTGCGCCACCGCCAGCACGGCCTCCGGATCCGCGCCGTACTCCGCCGACCAGGTCCGCCACGCCCGCTCCACCGCGCCGTCGGAGTCGACGAGCGTGCCGTCCATGTCGAACAGCACCGCACGCAGATCGTCCAGGTCCATGCCCGCACGGTATCCGGGGTGGATGCCCAGGCGGGCGGACGTCGAGAAGGAGCTGAGGGTCGGATCCGGCCGCCGCGCGAGCCGTGAGCTCCTGATGATCACGGCTCCAGGCCCTCGAAATAGGGGGAGGGGGTATCGGGTTGGGTCAGCGTGAAGGGAGGCTGCGATGGAGAACGCACTGATCTACCGCCTGGCCGAGGGGAGCCTCGAGGCCGGTCGGCCGCTGGAGGCCCTCGAGCTGCTGGCGCCGCTGGTCGACGAGCTGCGCGACACCGCGGCCGGTGCCCTGCTGCTCGGGCGGGCGTACTACCGGTCCGCGCAGCTGCGCCGGGCCGAGGAGACCTTGGCCCGGGCCGTCGAGCTCGCGCCGAGCGACCCGTACGCCCGGTACCTGCTCGGCCGCACGCTGCAGCGGCAGAGCCGGCACGCCGACGCCCTGCCGCACCTGCGGCTGGCCGCCGCCCAGGACCCCGCCTACGCCGGGGACCGCGACGCCTGTGCCGCGCGCGTGGCGAGCTGATCGTCCCGCACCGAACGAACGGCGCTCTCGCTCACTCGAAGTGAACGAGAGCGCCGTTCGCTCCTCAGTTGGTGATCGGGGCGGCGATCGGGGCCTGAGCCACGTCGGTGTCCTGAGCAGGGGTCTCAGGCGTCGTCGAGCGAGTCGGTCGCGTCCGGGTCGTGGTCGGGGGCACCGTGGTGGTCGGCGCGGGGGCGACCGTCGTGGTGGGGGCGACCGTCGTGGTGGCCGGCGCGGCGGGGGCGACGACCGGGGCGGCGGGGGCGCGGGTGGTCGTGGCGGCGGGCTTGGCGGCGGTGGTGGGCGCGGCCGCCTCCTCCACCACCGGCTCCGGCGGCGGGGCGATCTCGTCCGTGTTGACCGTGTCGCTGGCCTCGGCGGAGCTGGCGCCCCCGAGCAGCGGGATCTCCATGAGCGGGCCCCGGTTGCCCGCGGCGAGGCTGATCCCGACGACCGCGAGGAACACGATGCACACCGCGACCACGCTGTAGACACCGAACTTGATGCCGCGGGTGCGGCGGCCGCGCTCGTCGACGAACACCGGGCGCACCGACGCGATGGCGGCGGTGGCGTCGATCGGCGACTCGGCCGCCAGCTCCGCCCGGCGCCGTGCCGAGATCGCTGTGGTCGCGTCGATCGCGGGCAGGCCGGCGCCGGCCTCCGTCCCCGGGGCGTCCCGGGCCGCCGACATCCCGCCGACCCGGGTCGCGTCGTCGTCCCAGCCGCCGACCCGGGTCGCGTCGTCGTCCCACTGCCCGACCCGCGTGGCGTCCTGGTCCCACCCCGGACCGCCGCCGACCTGCGTCGCGTCCTCGGCCCACGGCGCGGTCCGCCCGGAGCCCGGCCACCCGGGCGAGCCGAGGGGCGGGGCCGGGGAGCCCAGCGGCGCGTCGTCGACGTCGTCGAGGGGACGGCGGGGAGCCGGGACGGAGCGCAGGGCGCGCGTCTCGTCGTCGATCATGGGGTCACGTCCTCCGGGGGAGCGAGGCCCGCGCTCACGTCGCGGATTGTCCGGATGAAGGCGAAGCGGGTCTGTGCGATCCCGCTGCACGCGTAGGACGCGGTGGCGTTGCCGGGGCAATCGCCGTTGTCGCGTCCCACGGACCACAGGCCGACGGCGCCGATGCCGCGGTCCCGGGCGACCCCGGCGACGCCCGCGGCGTCGGCGAGGGTGGTGACCGGACCCGTGTCGGTCCGGCCGAGCATGAGGGTGACGCCGACCCGCGACGGGGCGCGGTCCAGCTGCCCGACGATCGTGTCCGTGGCCCGGAGCATCGCTCCCGACCAGTCGCCCTCGTCGGGGAAGTTCATGACCATCGCGTTGACCCGGGCGTCGACGCCGTGCGCGTCGACGGTGCGGACCAGGTCGAGCGCGGCGGCGGTGAGGCCCTGTGCGGCGTCGTGCACCGGCAGGGTCAGCGTGACGTCGACGCCCGTGAGCAGCGCGAGCGCGCTCGCGACCTTCTCGGCGTCGACCCCCGTCTCCACGTCGACGTCGAGCCGCGTGGCGCCGACGGACGCGAGCGCGGTGCGGTACGCCCCGGCCAGCGTCTCGGGGGTCGGGCAGGCGTTCTCCAGGTAGGTGCCGGTCGCGCCGCCGGTCGCCACCGTGACCTGCTCGAGCGACCGGGCCGCCTCGACCACCACGGGATCGGTGATCGGGGTCTGGCCGCCCCACGAGGGCGTGCAGCGGCCGTCGGCGGACAGCACGAACGCGAGGACCGCCGAGCGGATGCCGGTCTGCGCGACCATGTCCGGCAACGGCGAGGGCCGCAGCGAGACGTCGACGTACGGCAGCACCTCGGGCGCCGCCTTCTGCGGTGCGGTAGCCGGGTCCGCGGTGGGCGCGGCGCACGCGAGCAGCACGGCGCCGAGGGCGAGCGGCAGCGCGAGCAGCGCGACCGGCCGCCACCGCACGCGGGATCGCCGCATCGGCGCGTCCTCCACCGGATGGACCAACAGGGAGCGAGCGACGGCTACTCCGCGCGGCGTCGGGGTGCCGCGCGGGCGCAACCGCCGCGCTAACCGTCCATCGAAAGAGTGACGAGGACCGTTACGGGGTCGAACGACGTGTGACTCTCAGCCCAGTGACTCAACCCCCGGCAGGGGTCAGCCCACCATCTCCGGCACCGACGCCGTCGCGCCGCTCTCCGCGGCCGGGTCCTCCAGCAGCGGGCAGGCGATCCAGCCCTCGGGAATGCCGAAGGCGTCGACCAGCAGCCGGGCGTGCGGGCGCAGCGAGCCGCACAGCTCGTTCACGGCGGCGACGACGCCGCGGGTCTCGGCCGCCGTGAGCCGGCCGTGCTCGAGGTACCAGGCGCGGTCCCGCTCGATCGTCGCGAGCGCGTGCAGGTCGCACACCGTCTCCAGCAGCGCCTTCACCGCCGGGTCGGCGGCCCGCTCGATCCCTGCGACGAACGCGTCGAACACGAGGACGTCGACGTGCGCGCGGGCGGCGTCGAGCAGGTGGTCCTGTGCGGCGTTGAAGATCGTGAACTGGTCGGCGCCCTTCTTCAGCGCCGGGCGCAGCCGCCGCGCGACCCCGGCGAGCAGGTGCTCGGCCCGGTCCGCCAGGAGCCGGCGCTGCTCGGCGCGGTCCCGCGGGTGGAAGCCCCGGCCCGGGAGCCGGTGGGGCAGCTTGTTGACGCCGGTCTTCTCGGCGGCCGCGTCGAGCGCCTGGCCGCCGACGAACCGGGCCAGCCCGAGCGGCGAGAGCTTCTGGACGCTCCTGCCGTAGTCCGCCAGCAGGTTCTTGGCGAGCAGCTGGAGCAGGACGGTGTTGTCGCCCTCGAAGGTGGTGAAGACGTCCGTGTCCGCCTTGAGCTGCGGCAGCAGGTTCTCGGAGAGGTAGCCGGCGCCGCCGCACGCCTCGCGGCAGGTCTGGATGGTGCGGGTGGCGTGCCAGGTACCGATCGCCTTGACGCCCGCGGCCCGGCTCTCCAGATCCCGCTGCGCCTTCTCGTCCGGCTCCGCACCCTGCCGATCGGTCTGGGGCGCCTGCAGCCGGTGCATCTCGGCGACCAGGTCGTCCTGCGCGAACTGCAGCGCGTAGGTGGTGGCCAGCGCCGGCAGCAGCTTCCGCTGGTGGGCGCGGTAGTCGAGGATCGCGGTCTCCTGCCCGGTGCCCGGGTCGGCGAACTGCCGCCGGCGCTCGCCGTAGCGGATCGCCAGGGTCAGCGCCTTCTGGGACGCGCTGCCGGCGCCGCCCGCCACGCTGATCCGCCCGCGGACGAGCGTGCCGAGCATGGTGAAGAAGCGGCGGCCCTCGTTCTCGATCGAGCTGGAGTAGGTGCCGTCCGGCGAGACGTCGGCGAACCGGTTGAGCAGGGCCTCGCGCGGCACCCGCACGGAGCGGAAGGTCAGCCGGCCGTTGTCGACGCCGTTGAGCCCGGCCTTGTGCCCGCAGTCGCCGATCTCGACGCCGGGTGTCGCGGCGCCGGCGTCGTCCCGGATCGGGACGAGGAAGGCGTGCACGCCGTGGGTCTCCCCGCGGGTGACGAGCTGGGCGAACACGACGGCCATGCGGCCGTCGCGCGCCGCGTTGCCGATGTAGTCCTTGCGCGCCCCCGGCTCCGGGGTGTCGATCACGAACTCCTCGGCGACCGGGTCGTAGGTGGCCGTGGTGCGCAGGTGCTGGACGTCCGACCCGTGCCCGGTCTCGGTCATCGCGAAACAGCCGAGCAGCTCGCCGTCCATGATCTGCCGCAGGTACCGCTCGTGGTGCCGCTCGGTGCCGAGCACCTGCACGGCGCCGCCGAACAGGCCCCATTGGACACCGGCCTTGACCAGCAGCGACAGGTCGCCGTAGCCGAGGGCCTGGAAGGCGGTGACGACGCCGCCGACGTCCCCCTTGCCGCCGTACTCGGGTGAGAACCCGGTGTGCGGCTGGCCGGTCTCGGCGAGCTCGCGCACCAGCTCCAGGATCTTGGCACGGTACTCCTCGGTCGACAGGTCCGGGTCGGCCGGGCGGAACCGGGACATCTGCTCCCGGACCGAGCTCCGGACGTCGGCCCAGCGGCCGTCGAGCGTCGTGCGGAGCGCGTCCACGGACGGGGTCATGCGGTGCCTCCTGCTGTGCTGGTGCTCGCGTCGCGAGCTGCAGTCGGTGTGGTCGCCAGGCCGGCGAGCCCGGACCAGGCGAGGTCGGTGAGACGGGCGGTGAGCTCGTCGCGGGTGGTGCCGGTGGGGCGGGCGAGCCAGTCGTCCGCGGCCCCGCGGACCATGCCGACGAGCGCGTGCCCCCAGGTGCGCGCGGCGGGGGCGCCGGGCAGGTGGGTCTCGATCACCGCGGCCACCTGGTCGCCGATCACGGTGACCAGGTCGGTGACGGGGTCGGCACCGGCGACGGCGGCGCCGAGGAGCGGGCGGTGTACCACGAACCGGTACACCTCGCGGTCGGACTCGATGAGCCGGAGGTAGGCGTCGATCCCCGCGGCGACGGCGGCGTGCGGGCCCGCGCCCTCGGCCAGTGCCCGGTCGGTGGCGCGCCGGATCTGCCCCGTGAGCACGCGCGCGACCGCCTCGCACACCGCGGCGTACAGCCCCGTGCGGTCCCGGAAGTGCCGGTAGACCGCGGTCTTCGAGGTGCCCGCGGCGGCGGCGATCTCGTCCATCCCCACGCCGGCCCCGTGCTGCCGGATCGCCGCGACGGTGGTACCGACGAGCTCGGCACGACGCTGCTCGCGGTGGGCGTCCCACCGGGAGTCGCGCCGGTCACGGGTCGGATCGAGGGTCGGCTCCGCGAGCTTCGCCTCCGGCTTCATGGAACCGACGGTACCCGGTACTGTGAGTTCTGGCTACTCGCGGGTAATACCGATACCACCGCGACCACCGCAGGGCTCATCCGCACAGGAGGGAACGCCATGCAGTCCACACCGCGGCGCGCCGCCGTCATCGGGGGCAACCGGATCCCGTTCGCGCGCGCCAACGGGCGCTACGCCCGTGCGTCCAACCTCGACATGCTCACGACCACGCTCGACGGCCTGGTGGCCCGGTTCGGGCTGGCCGGCGAGCGGCTGGGCGAGGTGGTCGCCGGTGCCGTGCTCAAGCACTCGCGCGACTTCAACCTCACCCGCGAGGCGGTGCTCGGCTCGCGGCTCGCGCCGTCCACCCCGGCCTACGACGTCCAGCAGGCCTGCGGGACGGGCCTGGAGGCCGCGATCCTGGTGGCGAACAAGATCGCGCTGGGTCAGATCGAGAGCGGGGTCGCAGGCGGGGTCGACACGGCGAGCGACGCGCCGATCGCCGTGAACGAGGACCTGCGCAAGGTGCTCGTCGCGATCAACGGCGCGAAGACGGTGCAGCAGCGGCTGAAGCTGCTGGCCAAGCTCCGGCCGGGACAGATCGTGCCGGACATCCCGCGCAACTCCGAGCCGCGCACCGGCCTGTCCATGGGCGAGCACGCGGCGATCACCGCGAAGGAGTGGGGCGTCTCGCGCGAGGCGCAGGACGAGCTGGCGGCCGCCAGCCACCGCAACCTCGCCGCCGCCTACGAGCGCGGCTTCCTCGACGACCTCGTCACCCCGTACCTGGGCCTGACCCGCGACGACAACCTCCGCCCGGACTCGTCGGTCGAGAAGCTGGCGAAGCTCGGGCCGGTGTTCGGGAAGCAGCTCGGCGACGAGGCCACCATGACCGCGGGCAACTCGACCCCGCTGACGGACGGCGCCGCGCTGGCCCTGCTCGGTTCGGACGAGTGGGCGGCCGAGCACAAGCTGCCGGTGCTGGCCCACTTCGTCGACGCCGAGACCGCCGCCGTGGACTACGTGCACGGGCGCGACGGGCTGCTCACCGCCCCCGTCTACGCCGTGCCGCGGCTGCTCGAGCGCAACGGCCTCACCCTGCAGGACTTCGACTTCTACGAGATCCACGAGGCCTTCGCCTCCACGGTGCTCGCCACCCTCAAGGCCTGGGAGGACGTCGA
Source organism: Pseudonocardia autotrophica (assembly GCF_000717175.1). GTDB lineage: Bacteria > Actinomycetota > Actinomycetes > Mycobacteriales > Pseudonocardiaceae > Pseudonocardia > Pseudonocardia halophobica. Next base: position 13,411 of record NZ_JNYD01000009.1, read on the forward strand.
GTTCGCCAAGGACCGGCTCGGCCTCGACGCCCCGCTCGGGCCGATCGACCGATCGCGGCTCAACGTCACGGGCTCGTCGCTCGCGGCCGGGCACCCGTTCGCCGCGACCGGCGGCCGGATCGTCGCCACGCTGGCGAAGCTGGTGCACGAGAAGGGCACCGGCGAGGGCGGGCGGAAGGCCCGGGGCCTGATCTCGATCTGCGCCGCCGGCGGCCAGGGCGTGGTCGCGATCCTGGAGGCGGCGTGACGAGCACCGACGACGCACTCACTCCCGCGGAGGAGACATGAGCACGGACCGATTTCGCGACCTGTCCAACACCGCGCTCGCCGGGCGGCTCGGGGTCCCGCGGGTACCGCTGCTGCGCCGTTACGAGCCCGGTCAGGCGCTCCTGCCCGGACCCGCGCTCGTCACCTCGGTCGGTGCCGGTCGCTTCGCGAAGCCGATCGCCGCGCTGGTCGAGGAGTCCGGCCAGCACGTGGTCGACGAGGTGGGGGACCAGAAGCTCGCCGCGGTCGTCGTCGACCTGACGGCGGCCGTCGCGCTCGACGACCTCGCCGCGGCCCGGGCGATCCTCACCCCGGCCGTGCGGAAGCTGGCCCCGTCCGGGCGGCTGCTGCTGCTCGGCCCGGAGCCGGCGGAGGCGTCGGCGAGGTCCGGCGTCGAGGCCGCCGCCACCGCCCAGGCGCTCGACGGCCTGGTCCGCACCATCGCCAAGGAGCTGCGGGCGGGCGCGACCGCGAACCTGCTGGTCGTGGCGGCCGACGCGCCGCCCGCAGCCGTCGACAGCTCGGTGCGGTTCTTCCTGTCCGCCCGCTCGGCCTACGTCGACGGGCAGGTCGTCCGGGTCGGGGTGCCGGTCGGCTCGCCGCGGGACCCGGCCGCGATGGACAGCCCGACGGCGCCGGAGAAGCCGTTGGCCGGGCGCGTCGCCGTGGTCACGGGCGCGGCCCGCGGCATCGGCGCGGCGATCGCCGACACCCTCGCCCGCGACGGGGCCACGCTCGTCGTCGTCGACGTCCCGGCGGCCGGGGAGAACCTGGCGAAGGTGGCCAACCGGACCGGCGGCACGGCGCTGCAGCTCGACATCACCGCCGTCGACGCCCCGGAGCGGCTGGTCGCCCACCTGACGCAGCGCCACGGCCGGGTGGACCTGCTGGTGCACAACGCCGGCATCACCCGGGACAAGTTGCTGGCCAACATGGACCCGGACCGCTGGAACGCGGTGCTGAACGTGAACCTGCGCGCCCAGCTGCGGATCACCGAGGCGCTGCTGGCCGACGGCACGCTGCTGCAGGACGGCTCCCGGATCGTCTGCGTGTCCTCGCAGAGCGGCATCGGGGGCAACCGCGGGCAGGCGAACTACGTGGCGTCCAAGGCCGGGATCATCGGCATGGTGCGCGCGCTCGCCCCGGTCGTCGCGGAGCGGGGGGTGACGATCAACGCGGTCGCGCCCGGCTTCATCGAGACCGAGATGACCGCGAGGATGCCCGTCGGCACCCGGGAGGCCGGGCGGCGGGTCAACTCGCTGCGCCAGGGTGGTCTGCCGGTCGACGTCGCCGAGACGATCGGCTGGCTGGGCCAGGCCGAGTCCGGCGGGGTCAACGGGCACGTCGTGCGGGTGTGCGGCCAGTCGATGCTGGGGGCGTGATGATCGGCCTGTACGCGAAGGCGGCCGTCGGCGCGGTCCTGCCCGGGCGCGCGCGGTCGTTGCCGGGGACCGTCCTCGAGCGGTCGGTCACGCCGGAGGTCGGGCACCTCGCGGACTACGCGCGGGTGTGCGGGTTCCCGCTCGGCGACCGGCTGCCGCCCACGTTCCCGCACGTCCTGGCGTTCCCGCTGCAGATCGAGCTGATGGCCGCGCGGTCCTTCCCGTTGCCGCTGCCGGGGCTCGTGCACGTCGCGAACCGGATCACGGTGCACCGGGCGGTCGCGCTCGGCGAGCAGCTCGACCTCCGGGTGCGGGCCGAGCGGTTCGCCGCGCACCCGCGTGGGGCGCAGGTGGACCTGGTGGCCGAGGTGTCGGTCGGCGGCGACCGGGTCTGGGACGGGCGCAGCACCTACCTGGCCCGCGGCGCGCAGGCCCCGACCGGGCTCGCGGGCGAGCTGCCCGACCTGCCCGAGGTCGACGGTCCCGCCGCGGCGGTCTGGCGGGTGCCGGCGGACACCGGCCGGCGCTACGCCGCGGTCAGCGGGGACGTGAACCCGATCCACCTGAACCCGGTCACGGCCAAGGCCTTCGGGTTCCCGCGGGCGATCGCCCACGGGATGTGGACGGCGGCGCGGGCCCTCGCCGCACTGCAGGGCCGGATCCCCGACGCCGCGACCTACGAGGTCGGCTTCCGCAAGCCGCTCCTCCTGCCGTCGACCGTGGAGCTGGTGACCGAGCAGGCGAAGGAGGGCTGGGACCTGGCCGTCCGCAACCGGAAGGGCGCGGTGCACCTGGTCGGGACGGTCCGCTAACCGAGGAGCGGGAGCAGCGCCTCCGGGACCTCGACGTGCGCGTTGTGACCGAGGCCCGGGAGGTCGACGGGCGCCGGGACGAGTGCGGCCAGCTGGTCCGCCGTGACCATCGGATCGTGCTCGCCCCGGGCCAGCACCACCGGCACCGGGGCGGCGGCCAGCAGGGCCGCCATCTGCGGATCCCCGACGCCGAAGGCCCTCGGGTCGAGGGCGGTCCGCCAGTTCTCGCCGGTCCGGACGACCGCGCCGTCGAGCGCGGGGTCGGCCGGGTCGACCAGGCCGTCGAGCCCGGCGACGCGCAGGTGCCGGGCCACGGCCTCCTCGCGGGTGCCGAACTCCGCCGGGGCGCGGGCGGCCAGCGCGGCGGCGCGGGCCAGCTCGTCGGCCGTCCACACCACCTTGATCCCCAGCCCGACCACCGCGCGCACGCCGGGCCGACCCGCGAGGTGCAGGGCGACGACGCCGCCGAACGAGTGGCCGAGCACGACCGTCCCCGCGGGGTCGACCAGCGGGGCCACCGCCTCCGCGACGGCCGCGAACGTGTACTCGGGCAGCGGCGCGGACCGGCCGTGGCCGGGCAGGTCCGGCGCGACCCACGCCCGGTCGCCGAGGGCGCCGGCCATCCCGTCCCACACCCGGCCGGTCGCCCCGAGCCCGTGCAGCAGCAGCACGGCGGGCCCACGGGTGCCGCCGCGCCTGACCTCCAGCTCCGTCATGTCCCCCAGCATGGCCGACACCCGTTCGGCCTAGACTCCGCCCATGGCGGACCGTCTGCGGCCCGGCGGCTTCGTGCTGGGGCTGCCGCTCCGGCTGCTGCTCAGCGTCGCGGTGGTCCTCGCGAACTTCGGCGGGGCGGCCGTGGTGTTCGTGCTCGCCGCGTGGGTCGTGCCGGACGGGCGGGTCGCCGACCCCGGGCAGGTCCGGCTCGTCAACATCGCGGTGTTCGCGGGGTACCTGGTCGTCGTCACGCCGGTGGGGCTGGCCGTCGGGCGGGCGCTGTTCCGGCTCCGCGGCCGCGGCGCCCGCGTCGACCCGGCTCGGCGCGCGCGGCGCCTCGTGCTCTACGGCCCGCTGCGGCTCGTGGTGGTGCTGGCCTTCCTCTGGGCCGGCGCCGTGGTGCTGTTCGGGCTGCTCAACCTGCAGTTCTCCGCCCGGCTCGCCTTCTCGGTCGCGGCCACGATCACCATCGGCGGGATCGCCACCTGCTCGCTGTCCTACCTGCTGGGCGAGCGGATCCTGCGCGGGCCGGCGTCCGTGGTGCTGGCCGGGGTGCCGCCGCGCAGCCGGGCGCTCCCGGGCGTGCTGCTGCGGCCCATCCTGTTCTGGGCGCTCGGCACGGCGGTCCCGGTGTTCGGCCTGCTCCTGGCCGGGACCACGGCCCTGGTGTTCCAGGACGTCACCGTCGACCGGCTGGCCGTGATGATCCTCGGCATCGGCGGCGCCGCGCTCTTCGCCGGGCTGCTCACCACCATCGGCTCCGCCCGGTCCACCGCGGACCCGGTGATCGCGGTGCGGCGCGCGATGCAGCGGGTGGAGAAGGGCGAGCTCGACGTCTCCGTCCCCGTCTACGACCACACCGAGCTCGGCCGGCTGCAGGCCGGGTTCAACACGATGGTCGAGGGCCTGCGGGAGCGGGAGCGGATCCGGGACCTGTTCGGCCGGCACGTCGGGCAGGACGTCGCCCGCGCCGCCGCCGCGTCCGACGACGCCGAGCTCGGCGGCGAGGTCCGTCGGGTCGCGGTGCTGTTCGTCGACCTCGTCGGCTCCACCGCGATGGCCACGGAGCGGCCGCCCGCCGAGGTCGTCGGGGTGCTCAACGGGTTCTTCGCGGTCGTCGTCGGCGTGGTGGAGGAGCACGGCGGCTGGATCAACAAGTTCGAGGGCGACGCCGCGCTGGCCGTGTTCGGCGCGCCGGTGACCATCGACGACCCGGCCGGCTGCGCCCTGGCGGCCGCGCGGAAGCTGCGCGAGCGGCTCGCGGACGAGATGCCGGAGCTCGCGGCGGGGATCGGCGTGTCCGCGGGCGACGCCGTCGCGGGAAACGTCGGCGACCCGCGGCGCTACGAGTACACGGTGATCGGCGACCCGGTGAACGAGGCCGCGCGGCTCACCGATCTCGCCAAGTCCCGCGGCGGGATCGCGGCGTCGGGCGCGGCGGTCGCCCTCGCCGACCCCGAGGAGGCACGCCGCTGGGAGCTCGGCGAGCCCGTGGTGTTGCGCGGGCGCGGCGTGCCCACGGACATCGCCGTCCCGCGTTCCCGCAGCTCGAAGGCGGTCGTGAGTGCCGACTGACCCTCTAGGGTCAGTCGGCACTCACGGGGCTGGGTGTGGTGCGGGCCCCGGGCGACAGTAGGGCCCGCACCACACGGGAGCCGACCGGCATCACCGGGCGGAGCTCAGGGCCGGCACCGTCCGTCGCACCCCACCGGAGGCGAAGGGCTCGGATTCTGGCCGGACTGCGATCGGATCGGCCGTTCAGCTGCAGACGTTGACGGTCGGATGCTGGGGTACTTCGGGGATCGGCCCGTTGTTGACGCCGCCCTTGACGTTCGTTGCGCTGACCCAGCCCGTCCGGCCGTTCGGAAGGACGATGCAGACCCACCAGTAGTTGAAGACCTTGTTGTTGTTCTGGCTGACGTCCTGGCCGGTGCACTGGCAGAGCGCCTCGACCTTGCCCTTCTGGATGGTCTGGATGATGTTCGGTCCACGCGTGCTGACGCCGGTGCGAACGTTGGTGTCGGCATTGATGATCTGGACAGTCACGGTGCGCGGTGGCGCAGTCCTGGCGGTCGCCTCGGGTGCACTCATCGGATCCTCCTTCGAGGTGTTGCGCGTCGACTCGCGACGACGCGTGATCACTCGGACTCGGTGGATCCCGCATCTGCCGAGGACCTCTCGTCGAGCCTCGCCAGCGCGGTCTGCAGGGCGGCGGCCAGCTCGAGCCAGCCGTGGAACGCCCACTGCCCTCGGTCGTCGCCGAGCACACCGGTGATGGGGCCGGCTGCTGATGAGACCTCGAGCCAGAGGGTCCGCGGGGCCGAGGACGATCGCCTCGGCGACGGCTGCGTTCCCTGATCCACGCATCCAGGTTCGGGCCGCCGGGGATCGGCGGCTACGGCGCGCCGCCCGAAGGATCGGCCGAAGTGTTAGCGCTGCGGGAGCCGAAGGCCGCCGACAGGTCCTCGCGGGAGGTGATCGCGAGCTTCGCGTACACGTTGGACAGGTGCATCTCGACGGTGCGCAGGGTGACGAAGAGCGCCTGGGCGATCTGCTTGTTGGTCATGCCCGCGGCGGCCTGCTCGGCGACCCGGCGCTCGCTCGCCGTGAGCGCGTCCGCTCCGGTCGCGACTCGTCGGCGGGGTCGGGCGCCGGCGGCCCGTAGCTCGTCGACCGCACGGTCTGCCAGGGGGACGGCTCCGCACCGGTGGGCGAGGTCGAGCCCCTCGCGGAGGACGTCGCAGGCATCCGTCCGGGAGCCGCGGCGGCGCAGGGCGGCGCCGAGGTCGACGAGCGCCTCGGCCCGCCAGAGCAGCCCCGGGGAGGAGCGCAGCGTGGCCACCGACCGTTGCAGCAGGTCGAGTCCCTCCGGGCCGCCGGTCACGAGCCCTGACTCGCGCAGTGCGGCGCCGACCGCTCGGGACGAGCCTGCCTGCGAGGCGACGCGGAGGGTCTGCTCCGCCAGGGCGCCGGCGCCGCGGACGTCGCCCAGGGCCCTGCGCACCGATACCAGCGCGAGCGGAGCCTCGAAAGTGATCAACGGCGAGAGGCCGCGGAACACGCTACTGCGACGCTGGAGTTCCTCGAGGTCGGCGCGGGCCGCCTGGAGATCCCCGGTGGTCGCATGAAGTCGGGCGCGAGCGAGCAGGATCAGCCCCATCGGCAGGATCCGTGGCAACTCCCCGTCGAGGTCGTGTTCGGCGAGCACGGCTCCGGCCTCTGCCGTCCGCCCCGAGTCGGTCAGAGCGCGAACCAGGGGGATGGACCATGACGCGGCGCGCACGCGGGTGTTCGGGGTCGCCGCGTCCAACGCCGCACGGCCGTCGACCTCGGCTCCGCGCAGGTCGCCGCGGGCATGCCGCACCAGGCCCCGCAGCCACGACACCCCTGCGATGCCGAAGGGCGAGCCCATGGTCTGAGCGCGCCCGAGCGCTCGGGTGAGGATCTGCTCTGCCGTGTCGAAGCGCTCGGCCTCGATCAGGCACACGGTGATGTTCAACCGCCAGAAGTTGACCCGGTGAGTGGTGATCGCGGGGTGGGCGGCCGCGCGCTCGGCCACCTCGCCCACGAGTTGCAGGCGCTCGCCGCGAGCCAGCAGCCGTCGTGCGGCGAAGGACAGCAGCAAGCACTCCGCCGGGGTCTGACCGGGCAGGTCCCCGTACTTGTCGGCCTCGTCCTCGAACCGTGTCGGGTGGTCGGGGTTGAACAGCAGTGCACCGAGGCGGGCGGCCTGCAGTTGCAGTGCCAGCTCCCGGTCGAGGTCGGCGACTTCGCGTGCCGATCGCTCGTAGAGCTCCAGCTGCGACCGCTGCCGCGCGGGGTCGGACTGCGTGTCGACCGCGAGCTCGATCAGGGCGCGGGCCCGGACGACCGGGTCGTCGGTCGCGATCGCAGCCTGGAGCAGGTGGTCGCGCGCGGTGAGCCGACCGAGCTCGTGCTCGGCGTGGCCGAGCTCGAACCGGATCGACGGCCCTTCCCGTTCCTCCGGTGGCTCGTCCAACGCCCTCTGCAGCAGCACGGCCGCCGTGTCGGGGGCGCCGCCGGCCAGTGCGAGCCGCGCCGCCTCCCGCAGGGCCGACACGACGCCGGGGTCGCCGGTCGGCCGGGTGTCGAGGAGGTGCACGGCCACCTGTTCGGGATCGGCCTGCTGGTCGGCCAGGAGCCGGGCCGCGCGAGCGTGCAGCTCGGAGCGCTGCGCCGTCGGTATGTCGTCGTAGATCGCGGCTCGGACGATCGGGTGGACGAAGCGGAGCGGATCGCCGCGCTCGAGGACGGCCAGCGAGACCAGCTCGTCGGCGAGCTCCTGCGTGAGGCGCGGTGTGAGTCCGGCGAGCCGAGCGCATGTGGGCAGGTGTGCCTGCTCACCCAGGACGGCCACGGCGCGGGCGAGCGCGGGCGCGGACTCGCCGAGCAGGCCGACCCGGAGGAGCAGCGCCGCTGCTATCCGGTCCGGGCCGAGGCGGCGGATCACGTCAGGTTCGATCTCGTCTGCCGCCCGGCCCTCGCGCCGGATCTCCCCGAGCAGCTCGGTCAACAGGAAGGGATTGCCGCCGGTCGCCTCCTCGCAGGCGACGGACAGGACGGCCGCGGCCTCGTGACCGAGGGCCGCGGCGACGAGGTGCTCGATGGCCGCGGCCTGCAACGGGCGCGGCCTGAGCACCGGGCTGCGCGCCTCAAGCAGCAGCGGGCGGAGTTCGGGTCGTCGGCGCTCGGTGCCGGTCCGGGCGGCCAGTGCGACCAGCACGGGCATCCCGGCCAACCGGTGCGCGAGGTGGACGAGGAACCGGACCGACGGCTCGTCGGCCCAGTGCACGTCGTCGACCGAGAGCACGAGCGGCGCGCGCTCGGCCAGGTTCGCGACCAGCCAGTAGAGGCCGTGCAGGATCGCGTGGGCGGTGGCGCCGTCGTCCTGGTCCGGAGTGACCGGAGCGAAGACCGGTTCGGCCAGACGCGCGGCGCCGGCCAGCAGCTCCTCGCGCCGGGCACCCCGGTCCGAGGCGAGCGGAACCTCGAGCAACTGGCGGACGATCCCGAACCGCACCCCTTGCTCGACCTCGCCGCCGCGCGCGGTCACCACGGTGAACTCCCGGGCGCGCGCCCTCCGGCGCAGCTCCGCGAGGAGCCGGGACTTGCCGATCCCGGGTGGCCCCTCGATCAGCAGCACCTCACCGTCGTCGTCCACGGTGGCCGCCAGCGACCGGTCGAGGTCGGCGATGTCCGCCTCGCGGTCCAGCAGCGCGCTCTGCGAAGCGCGCGTGGACGACCGAGGCTCACTCACAACGGCCTCTTGCGGCTCTGCATGGTCACCCTCAATCATCCCGGAATGCCTCTGCGGTGGCTACCGGTAACTCGTCGTGGTGGACGTCGACGTCACCACCTGAACACGGTCGGCCTCCTTGCGGCACTCGTGCTGCTCGCCGGCTGCGGTGCACCGTCCGCGCCGGCCGCCGCGGGGCAGGTGACGGAGCTACGGGTGGCGCTGGCGCCGCTGGCCAGCACGTTGCCCGCGCACGTCGCCGCGGCCGAGGGCATCTTCGAGCGCAACGGACTCCGGGTGACCATCACCGAGGGGAACGACCTGCCGGGGTTCACCGCCGCGCTGGACCAGGGGCGGTACGACATCGTGCTCAGCGTGCCGACGATCGTGCTGGTCGCCGCCGACCACGGCATCGACGTCCAGGTGGTCTCGCGCCTGAGCAGGTCGACGTCGGCGCACCCGGGCACCGTGTGGATCACCAGGGATCCGGGGATCGCGTCGGTGGGACAGTTGCGCGGTGCACGGATAGGTGTGCCCGCGTTGACCGGTCAGCTCACCGACTCGCTGGTCTACCTGCTGCAGCGGGCCGGCGTTCCCCGGGACCAGGTGACCTTCGTGCAGACCCCGTTCGCCACCATGCCGGACCAGCTCGAGGCGGGGCGGCTGGATGCGGCCGTGGCGGGGGCGCCGTTCAGCACGGCGATGGCCGCCCGTGGGTTCCGACTGCACGAGGACGTGGTCGTGGCGGCCGTGCTCGACGCCACCGGGGGCGCGGTGAACGACGGGATGACCTCGTTGTTCGCCTCCTCGGCACGGTTCACCCGGGAGCATCCCGACGCGGTTCGGGCCTGGCGTGCCTCGCTGGAAGAAGCGGTCGCGCAGCTGAGCCGCGACGAGAACGCGATCCGGGACCAGTACCGGGCGTGGCTGAAGATGCCGCCGGAGGTCGCGGCCGGCTCGCCGTTGCCCACCTGGGAGCTGGACATCGCCCCGCGCGACCTGGAGCCCTACGTGACGATCTCGAAGTCGGTCGGGAGCATCGGCCGGGAACCGGACGTGACGACCCTGGTGTGGCAGGACCATCCATGACGGCGCCCGACGACCGGGCGCGATCGCCGGCCGGCGGGACGGCGTACCACCTCCGGGGCGTCGGCGTGGGTCTTCCTGGCCGCGCCGGCCTCCGATGCGTGCTCAAGGACGTCGACGCCGACGTCGCGGCCGGGGAGATCGTCGGGGTGGTCGGCAGATCCGGGGTCGGGAAGACCACCCTCCTGCGGGTTCTCGGTGGTCTCCTGCCGGCCACGGTCGGGACCGTCCGCCTGTTCGGGCGGCCGGTGACGGGCCCGCCGCCCGAGGCCGTCATGGTGTTCCAGGACTACGCCGCCGCGTTGCTGCCCTGGCGGACGGTGGCCCGCAACGTCGCGCTCGGTCTGGGGGGACGCTTACGGGCCGGGGAACGGCGACGCCGGGTGACCGAGGCCCTGGAGCTGGTCGGGCTGGCCGACCGGGGCGGCGACCATCCCGCGCAGCTGTCCGGGGGTATGGCGCAGCGGGTGCAGATCGCCCGGGCTCTGGCCGTCCAGCCGAGGGTGCTGTTGATGGACGAGCCGTTCGGGGCGCTCGACGCGCTGACGAGGGCAGCTCTGCAGGACGTGCTGCTGGGCATCCAGGAGCGGACGCACACCACGATCGTCTTCGTGACGCACGACCTGGACGAGGCGCTCTACCTCGCCGACAGGGTCGTCGTGCTCGGCGGCGAGCCGGGCACGGTCGCCCTCGACCTGCCCACGGAGCTGCCCCGCCCGCGGCACCAGCTGCGCACCCGGGAGGCGGAGCCCTACCTGCGGTCGCGGCACCGCCTCGGCGAGCTGCTCGTGTCGGGGACACCGTGAGCGGCCTCCGCCGCCTGCCCGGACCGGGCGGGATGAGCCTGGTCGTGCCGGTCGCCGTGCTCGTCACCTGGCAGCTGCTCACGTCGGCCGGGGTGCTCGACCTGGAGTTCCTGCCGCCGCCGGTCGAGATCGGCCGGGCCCTGGCGGTCGAGGTGATGGACGGGGAGCTCCCGGTGGACCTCGCCCACACGGTGGCGGTCGTGCTGATCGCCACCGCAGTCGCCGGAGTGGTCGGCGGCGGGCTCGGCGTGGCTCTGGGACTCGTACCGGCTCTGCGGATCCACGTCGCGGCGTCGTTCGACTTCCTGCGGACGATCCCCGCCATCGCGTTGATGCCGATCGCGCTCCTCCTGCTCGGACCGGGCCCCTCCACCGAGCTGCTGCTCGCGGCATACGCGGCCACCTGGCCGGTGCTCGTGACCACAGCCGGCGGCGTTGCGGGAGTTCCCGATCGCCTGCGCGACGTCGCCCGCACTCTGCGGTTGTCGGCCGCTCGGACGGTGGGGCGGATCGTGGTCCCGGCTGCTGCCGCGTCGTGGCTCGCCGGCGCGCGGGTGGCTGCGATCGTCGCCCTCCACGTCACGGTCGTCGCCGAGATGGTGATGTCGCCTGCCGGACTCGGCGGCGGCCTCGTCGAGTCCCTGCAGGGGCTCAACCCTCCACGGATGTGGGCCTACGTGGTGGTCTGCGGTCTGGTGGGGATCCTCCTTCAGGGCCTGCTCCGCCGGCTGGTCCCCCTCGGGCTCACCGGTCGGCCGGCCGGCGCGGCGGGCCCGTCGTGATCCGGGCCTCGATACGGAGCCCGGGCGCGGTACGGGGGCTTCTGCCGCTGGTCGCGGGGCTCGCGTGCTGGCAGCTCGTCGCCCCGTCCGAGTCGCGGACGTTCCCGCCGCCGAGCCGTTGGGCGGAGTCGCTCGCAGAGCTCAGCCTCGGTGGGCGGCTGGCCGGCGCCGTCGCGGGCACCCTCACCACCTTCGTGCTCGCGCTCGCGGCGGCCACGGTGATCGGCTCCGTGCTCGGCGCAGCCGTCGGATTCTCCCGCCGCGTCGACCGAGCCGTGTCGCCCGCCCTGAATCTCCTCGCCGCGATCCCCGGCGCCGCCATCGTCCCGCTCGCCATCCTCGCGCTCGGCACGACCCGGGCGACCGCTGTGGCCGTCGTCGCGCTCGCCGTGGTCTGGCCGGTTCTGCACACCAGCGCCGCCGCGGCGAGAGCCGTTCCCCGCGTGCGGCTCGACGCCGCACGGACGCTCGGTCTGAGCCGGGAGCGGCGCTGGCGCACCGTGCTGCTGCCCTCCGTCGCACCCGGGGTGCTGCTCGGCGTTCGGGTCGCGGCGTCCATGACCCTGATCGTCACGCTGCTGGTCGACATCCTGGGCACGGGCGACGGCATCGGGCGGCTGCTGGTCGAACGGCAACAGCGCTTCGACACCGCCGGCGCCTGGGGGCTCCTGTTCGCGATCGGTGTGCTCGGCTACCTGGTCAACTTCGCTCTGGCCCGGGCCGAGCAGCTACTCGCGCGGCCCACCGGCCCGCAGGTATGGCGGGAGAGCCGGGCTGGTCATCCCGCCGAGCACAGGCCGTCGCGGGGGCAGAACATCGCCCAGACACCGTTGTAGCCGCTGGCGACCGTTCTCGTGCACGGGCTCGCCATCCCGCCACCACAGTCGAGGTAGTTGAGTTCCGAACCTGCATCCGGTGTCGCGGTGAGGGTCACGGCCGTCCCGACCGGGAAGTCGGCGTGGCACGTCCCGCTGATGCTCTGGTCCTCGCCGGCGGCGTGCTCGTACGGATACCCCACCGGCGTGGCGAGGTGACAGTTAATTCCTGCTGGTCTGCTGGTCACCGTCCCGCTGCCCCACCCGTCGATCCAGACCGACACCGTGCTCGACGCGCTCGTCTGCGCCACAGCACTGGTGGTCGGCAACAGCAGGACGGCACCACCCAGCACCATGACCGCGGCCAGGCGCCCCAGCCCTCGGCGGAAACGATCGTTCATCCTCGGCTCCTTTCTCGCCCGCACGCGGACCGGCGCGGCCCTGGCCGCCGTCGGCGCGTACATGCGCCGATCGTGCGGCCGGGTGGAGCGCAGCGAGAGCCGGGCGGCACCGAAGGATCGTCCGAAGTGTTTGAGCGCCCGGACGCCGTGCGCCTCGGGGTCAGCCGGTGTTCTTCATCCCCGCCGCGATGCCGTTGATGGTGAGCAGGAGGGCGCGCTCGAGGTCGGCGTCGTCTCCACCGTCGGCACCGCCCCGGCGGCGGCGCTGGTCGAGCAGCTCGACCTGCAGGTGGTGCAGGGGCTCGAGGTAGCCGTTGCGGACCGCGAGGGTGTTGCGCAGCACCGGGTGCCGGTCGAGGAGCACCGGGTCGCCGGTCAGCGCCAGCACCTCGCGCAGCGTGCGCCCGTGCTCGGCGCGGATCAGCTCGAACAGCCCCTGCTGACCGGGCTCGACCAGCGTCGAGACGTAGTAGGAGGCGATCCGCAGGTCCGTCTTGGCCAGCGTCATCTCGACGTTGCCGAGCAGGTTGGCGAAGAAGGCCCACTCGCGCATCTCGTCGAGGACCTCGCCGTAGCCCGCGTCGCGTGCCGCCTTCAGCCCGCTGCCCAGCCCGTACCAGCCGGGGACGACCATCCGGGTCTGCGTCCAGCCGAAGACCCACGGGATCGCCCGCAGGTCGTCGAGCGACGGGGTGCCCTTGCCCGGGCGCTTCGACGGCCGGGAGCCCACGTTGAGCCGGCCCAGCTCGTCGACCGGGGTGGCCGCGGTGAAGAACTCCGGCAGCGCCGGGTCGCCGACCAGCTCGCGGTAGGCCTTCTTGCCCGCCTCGGACACGCAGGTCATGACCTCGTCCCAGCGGGCCAGGGTCTCGTCCGGCCAGCGGGAGGCCTTGTGCAGCACGCTCGCGTCGAGCATCGAGGCGAGCAGGATCTCCAGGTTGTCGTGTGCCAGCGTGGGCAGCGAGTACTTGTCGGAGATGACCTCGCCCTGCTCGGTGAGCTTCATCGCCGCGTCGACCGAGCCGTAGGGCGCCGACGCGATCGCCTCGCCCGCCGGCCCGCCGCCGCGGCCCACCGAACCGCCGCGGCCGTGGAAGAGCCGCAGGTTCACGCCGTGCTTCGCCCCGACGTCCCGCAGCTGCCGCTGGGCCCGGTGGATCTCCCACTGCGAGCTGGTGATCCCGGCGCCCTTGTTGGAGTCCGAGTACCCCAGCATGATCTCCTGCAGGTCGCCGCGGTTGCGCACCTGCTGCCGGTAGCCCGGGTCGGACAGCAGCCCCTCGAGCAGCGGGCCCGCCTGGGACAGCTCCTCGACGGTCTCGAACAGCGGCACCAGGTCGACGGACGAGCGCGGGTCGGTCCGCAGCTCCACCATGTACGACTCGCGGGCGAGGACGGCGACGGCGAGCAGGTCGTCGACGTCCTGGGCCATCGACACGATGTAGGTCCGGGCGACCTCCGGCCCGAACTCGTGCTGGACCTCGTGCAGCATGTCGAAGGTCGCGATCACCTGGGCCGCCGCCTCGGGCACCCCGTAGTGCCGGCGGATCAGCGGGCGGTGCCCCTGCAGCTCCGTCGACAGCAGCGCGCGGCGCTCCTCGCGGGTCAGCTCGGCGTACGGCCTGTCCAGCTCGCCGAGCTCGTCGTAGATCGCGCCGAGGGCGTCGTGGTGCTTCTGGCTGTGCTCGCGGATGTCCAGCTCGGCCAGGTGCAGGCCCAGCGCCCGGGCCGCGCGCAGCGCACGGGCGAGCGTGCCGTCGGCGATCCGGGCGCCGAGGTGCCCGCGCAGCGAGCGGTCCAGCACGCCCAGGTCGGCCACGTAGTCGGCGACGCCCAGGTAGTCCCGCCCCGCGACGTGCGGGCCCCGGTTCGCGATCCGGCTGCGGGTGTTCTCCAGCCGCGCCTGGAGGTAGCTCAGGTGGAGCCGGTAGGGCTCGTGGGCGTTGAGCCGGATGAACCGGTCGTGCACCTCGGGCAGCGCGCGCCGGTCGCGGGCCAGCGCGCCGCGCAGCTCCTCGGACACGCCCATCACCCGGGTGGAGATCGACAGCTCCTGGATGAGCTGCTCCACCAGGCCGCCGTGGATCTTCAGCGCGCGGTCCGTGTACAGCTCCAGGACCTCGCGGGTGACCTCGGGCGTGACGTTCGGGTTGCCGTCCCGGTCGCCGCCGACCCAGCAGCCCAGGCTCAACGGCCGGGAGTCCGGCGGGACCTCGAAGCCGTGCGCGCGCACCTCGGCCTCGAACTCCCCGACCAGGTCGGGGACGGTGCGGGTGCCGAGCTGCTCCATGAACCAGGCGACGCCGCGGGCCTCGTCGGTCACCGTGGGTTTGCCGGGCCGGATCTCGTCGGTCTGCCAGAGGAGGTCGACGAGGGCGCCCAGCTCGTCGTCCGACGCGCCGTGGTCGAGCCCTTCGGCCACCCGCCGGAGGATCGCGAGGACGGACTGCCGGGACGACTCGGTGGGGTGCGCGGTGAACACGGGCCGCAGCTGGGCGCGGGCCAGTACCTCCTGCACCGCGCCGCGGTCGGCCTCGGCGGCCAGCCGCTCCATCACGGTGTGCAGCGGGCGGCGGTCGGCGGGGCGCAGGCTGCGCAGCTCGCGCGAGCGGTGCAGCTGCTCGGCGACGTTGGCCAGCTGGAAGTACTGGGAGAAGGCCCGGGCCAGGACGACGGCGGTGCCGGTGTCGAGGCCGGACAGCCGGCGGGTGACGGCGTCCGGGTCGCCGCTCTCGCCGGCCGCCTCCCGGGCGAGCTTGCGGACCTCCTCCACCAGCTCCAGCACCTCGTCGCCGGCCTGCAGCGCAACGGTCTGCCCGAGCATCGTCGAGAGCCTGCGGATGTCGGCGCGCAGGGCGCTGTGCTCGGTCTCGGAGACGACGCCGGAGTGCGCGGCGAGGGAGTCCGGGGCGAGGAGTTCGGTGCGGTGGGCGCTCGCGGTCACCGTGGTGGGGCTCCGTTCACGGGAGGGGCCGCTCGCGGCGTCGGGAACGGCGGGACTACCGGCCATCGTCGCGCCTGCGCCGGGGCGGGGCCATCGCTGGCGGGAGGCCGTAACCCGCCGTTGACATGTGGTCCCGCGCCGGACCCCGGAGAACGCCGAACGGGCGGCCCCCCTTGTGGGGACCGCCCGCCCGGGTCGGGGCGCGGACGTCAGCTGGGGACCGCGTCCAGGTCCGTGGCGAGCAGTTCGGCCAGCGCGTCGAGCGAGGTCTCGCCGTTCGCGTCGTCCGAGCTGGTGAGGACGACCTCCTCACCGGAGTTCACGCCGAGCCCCAGCACCGAGAGGATGCTGCGGGCGTCGACCGGGCCGCGGTCGCCCGCGGCGATGGTGACCTTCGCGGGCTGCTGCCCGGCGGCCTTGCAGAACAGGTTGGCGGGGCGGGCGTGCAGCCCCACGGACGATCCGACCTTGACGCGGCGCTCGGCCATGACGATCTCTCCTACGGAATCAGGCGTGGGCGGCGGCGCGGGGCGCCGACGTGGACTCGGTGGTGGCGGCGGCCTTCTTCTTCTGGCCCACCGACTTGAGGACGATCACGATCGCGGCGGAGACGAGCGTCCCGGCGACGATCGCGACGAGGTAGCCGAACGGGTTGCCGATCAGCGGGACCACGAAGATGCCGCCGTGCGGGGCCCGCAGGGTCGAGCCGAAGGCCATCGACAGGGCACCGGTGACCGCGGACCCGGCCATGAGCGACGGGATGACGCGCAGCGGGTCGGCGGCGGCGAACGGGATCGCACCCTCGGTGATGAAGGAGGCCCCGAGCAGCCACGCGGCCCGGCCGTTCTCGCGCTCGGCCTCGGTGAACAGCTTCTTGCGGACGGTGGTGGCCAGGGCCATGGCCAGCGGCGGGGTCATCCCCGCGGCCATCACCGAGGCCATGATCAGCAGCGCGGTCTGGGAGTTGGTGGACAGCCCGGCGACGGCGAAGGCGTAGGCGGCCTTGTTCACCGGACCGCCCATGTCGAAGGCCATCATCAGGCCGAGCAGGGCGCCGAGCAGGATCGCGTTGCTGCCGGACAGGCCGTTGAGCCAGTTGGTGAGGCCGGTCGTGATCGCGGCGAGCGGCTGCCCGATCACCACGAACATGATCCCGCCGATGATCGCCGTGCCGACCAGCGGCAGCACCAGCACCGGCATGATCCCGGCGATCGCCTTCGGGGCCTTCCACTTCTTCATCCAGAAGATCAGGCCACCCGCGAGCAGGCCGGAGGCGAGGCCGCCGATGAAGCCGGCACCGACCTCGACGGCGACCAGGCCGCCGACGAAGCCGGGGACCAGTGCGGGCCGGTCGGCGATCGCGTAGGCGATGAAGCCGGACAGCACGGGCACGAGCAGGCCGAAGGCCAGCGAGCCGAGCTGGAACAGCAGTGCGGCCCAGCTGGTGTGCGAGGTCCAGGAGAAGCTCTCCGTGACCGAGGGGGCGTCGGTGATCTGGTAGCCGCCGAGGGCGAAGCCCAGGGCGATCAGCAGGCCGCCGGCCGCGACGAACGGGATGACGTAGGAGACGCCGGTCATCAGCCAGCCGCGGACCTTCGACCCGACACCGGGGCCGGTCTGCTTGACCGCGAGCTGCGGCTCGGCGGGTGCCGCGGTGCCCTTCGGCGCCGCCTCGGCGGCGGCCACGGCCTGCTCGATGAGGGCCGGCGCCCCGCCGATCGCCTTCTTCACCCCGGCGGTCACCGTGGGCAGGTGGGCGAAGCGGTCCTTGTCCCGGACCTCGACGTCCGCCGCGAGGATGATCGCGTCGGCACCGGCGAGCTGCTCCGGGGTGAACGGGGTGGAGCCGGCCGAGCCCTGCGTCTCGACGACGATCTCGTGCCCGGCCTCCTCCGCCGCGACCTCGAGGGCCTCGGCGGCCATGTAGGTGTGCGCGATGCCCGTCGGGCACGCGGTGACGGCCAGCAGCTTCACGCGCCGACCTCCTTCCGGATGTAGTCGGCGACGTGCCCGGCGTCGGTCGCGCCGAGGAGCTCGTCCTTGAACGCCTTGCGGACCAGCCGGCGGGCCAGCGCGGCCAGCACCGTCATGTGGTCGGTGTCGCCGCCCTCGGGAGCGGCGATCATGAAGACGAGCCGGGCGGGCCCGTCCTCGGCGCCGAAGTCGACGCCCTCGGTGCTGCGGCCGAACGCGAGGCTCGGCACGGTGACGGCCGCGGACCGGCAGTGCGGGATGCCGATCCCGCCCTCGAGCCCGGTCGGCATCTGCTGCTCGCGGGCCTCGATGTCGGCGAGGAACTGCGCGAGGTCGGTCACCCGGCCCGCCTTCTGGAGCCGCTCGGCCAGCGCTCCGACCGCGGCACGGCGGTCGGTGGACGGGAGGTCGAGGTCGACGAGATCGGCGGTGATCAGGGCGGACTGCTCGGTCATGCGGCATCTCCGGTGAGGACGAGATCGGCGTGCGGGCGTCCGACGCGGACGTCGGCGAGCGGGAGCTCGTGGGGTCCGGGCATCTCGCTGCCCGGCAGGCGGCAGGCCGCGGCGCCGTACGCCACGGCGCGGGCGAGGGCGTCCGGCCCGGCGCCCCCGGCGGCCAGGAACCCGGCCAGGGTGGCGTCGCCGGCGCCGACCGTGCTGCGCACGGTCACGGGCGGGGTCGCGGCGTGGTACTCGCCGGACTCCTCGACCAGCACGGCGCCGCCGGCGCCCAGGCTGACGAGGACCGCGCCGACCCCGGCGGCGCGGAGCTCACGGGCCGCGGCGAGCACGTCGCCGAGGCTGGCGAGGGGGCGGCCGACCAGCTCGGCCAGCTCCTCGTGGTTGGGCTTGACCAGGTCCGGCCGCGCCGCGACGGCGGCGGCGAGCGGGGCCCCGCTGGTGTCCACGGCGGTCCGGGTGCCGGCCCGCCGGACGAGGGTGGCGTGCAGGTCGACGGGCATGCCCTCGGGCAGCGACCCGCAGGTCACCAGCCAGTCGGCGCCGCGGGAGCGGGCCACGGCCTGCTCGGTGACCTCCTCGACCTCCTCGGGCGTGAGCACCGGGCCGCTCTCGTTGATCTTCGTCGTGGTGCCGTCCGGCTCCACGAGCGTGATGTTGGAGCGGGTGGCGCCGTGGATCGGCACGGTGACGGCGGGGACGCCGAGAGCGTCGAGCAGGCCGTTGAGCCGCCCGCCCGGGGCGCGGCCCGAGGGCAGCACCGCGAGGGCGTCGACGCCGGCGCGGGTGAGGGCGCGGGCGACGTTGACCCCCTTGCCGCCCGGGTCCAGCCGCACGGACAGGGCGCGGTGCACCTCGCCGCGGACCAGCCCGGCCAGCTCGACGGTCCGGTCGAGGCTGGGGTTGGGGGTGACGGTGACGATCAAGGCTTCACCTCCTCGTGAAGTCGGTCGTGGAGTCGGTCGTGTGCGGGTCAGGCCCGGACGACGCGGGGGCCCGCCGCCTCGATGGCGGCGGTGGCGGCGTCGTCGAGCCCGGTGTCGGTCACCAGGGCGTCGACCTGGTCCAGCCGCGCGAAGCGGACGAACTGGTCGGTCCCGTACTTGGCGGCGTCGGCCACCACGACGGCGCGGCGGGCGGCGGCGATCATGGCTCGCTTGGCGGCGGCCTCGGCCGGGTCGGGCGTGGTGAGCCCGCGCTCCGGGGAGAAGCCGTTGGTGCCGAGGAACGCGACGTCGACGGTGAGGGTGGCCAGGGTGTCGGTCATCCAGTCGTCGACCGCGGCCATCGTGGTGCCGCGGACACGCCCGCCGAGCAGCCGCAGCACGACGTTCGGCCGGGTGGCGAGCATCGAGGCGATCGGCAGCGAGTTGGTGACGACGGTCAGCTCGCGGTCGGTCGGCAGGACTGAGGCGAGCCGGGCCGTGGTCGTGCCCGCGTCGAGCAGGACGGTCAGGCAGCCCTCGAGCTCGGCGAGGGCGGCCTTGGCGATGCGCTCCTTCTCCGGGCCGGCCACGGTGTCGCGCTGGCCGATGGCGGGCTCGAAGTCGAGGCGGTCGGCGGGGATGGCGCCGCCGTGCACCCGGCGGACGAGGCCCTGGCGCTCCAGGGTGCCGAGGTCGCGCCGGATGGTCTCCGGCGTGACCTGCAGCTCCTCGGCCACGGCACCGACGTCGACCCGCCCCGCGTCGCGGGTACGGGTGAGCAACCACTGCTGACGCTCCGCTGCGTACATCTTCGTTCGCTCCCGGATCCGTGCCCGAATCTGCTTGCTTGTTTCCGAGTATGTGGGTTTTACTGGAGTTCGTCAACGGGTCACGCCGAAGTCATCCGAACGGATCGAGGGAGTTCGCAATGCAGCTGAACGGCATCCCTGCCAGTCCCGGGCGTGCGGGAGGACGCGTCGTGCGCGTCGCCGACGCCCCCGGCGAGCCCCCGGTCGGGCCCGTTCCCACCGATCCGGACACCGAAGCGGGCAGGATCGGACCCGCGATGGAGCTCGTCTCCGCCCGCCTGCAGACCCGCGCCGACGCCGCGTCGGGCGACGCGAAGGACGTCCTCGAGGCGACGATCACGATGGTCGGCGACCCGGCCCTGCTCGAGAACGCCGAGAACCTGGTGCGCGAGGGCGGGCGGCCCGCACCCCGCGCGGTCTGGGAGGCGGCCAACACGTTCGCCGACATGCTCGCCGCGATGGGCGGCTACATGGGCGAGCGGGCGACCGACGTGCGCGACGTCCGCGACCGGATCGTCGCCGAGCTGCAGGGCCTGCCCGCGCCGGGCGTGGCCGACCTGGCCGAGCCCGCCGTCCTGGTCGCCGCCGACCTCGCCCCCGCGGACACCGCCGGCCTGCGCCCGGGCATCGCGCTCGCGCTCGTGACCGAGCAGGGCGGGCCGACCAGCCACACCGCGATCCTCGCCCGCTCGCTGGGCATCCCGGCCGTCGTCGGCTGCGCGGGGGCGCGGCAGCTGGTCGAGGGCGCCTTCGTCGTGGTGGACGGCGGCGCCGGTTCCGTCGAGGAGGTCGGGTCGGCCGAGGAGGCGGCCGTGATCGTGGAGGCGGTCGAGGCCGTCGAGTGGGACGGCGTCGGCCGGACCGCCGACGGGCATCCCGTCCCGCTGCTGGCCAACGTCGGCGACGCCGACGGGGCGGCCGCGGCGGCCGAGCGGCGGGCCCAGGGCGTGGGCCTCTTCCGGACCGAGCTCGCCTTCCTCTCCGCGGCCGAGGAGCCCTCGGAGAAGCGGCAGCGCGAGGTGTACGACGGCGTGCTGGGCGCGTTCGCGGGCAAGCCGGTGACCGCCCGGACGCTCGACGCCGGTGCCGACAAGCCGTTGCCCTTCCTGACCCTCGACGGCGAGCCGAACCCCGCGCTCGGTGTGCGGGGCCTGCGGATCGCGCGGGTGCCCGGGAACGGTGCCGACGTCCTGGAGCGCCAGCTCGCCGGGCTGGCCGCGGCGGCGAAGGAGACCGGCGCCGAGCTGAAGGTGATGGCGCCCATGGTCGCCACCGCCGAGGAGGCGCGCTTCTTCGTGCAGCGCTGCCGGGCGCACGGGATCACCAGCGCGGGCGTGATGATCGAGATCCCGGCCGCCGTGCTGGTCGCGCGGGAGATCATGGCCGAGGTGGACTTCGTGTCCGTGGGCACCAACGACCTGGCCCAGTACCTGTTCGCGGCGGACCGCCAGTCCGGCCCGGTCGCGGCGCTGAACGACCCGTGGCAGCCCGCGCTGCTCCGGCTGATCCGGATGCTGGGCGAGGCCTCCGCGGAGACCGGCGTCCCGGTCGGCGTGTGCGGCGAGGCCGCTGCCGATCCCGCCCTCGCCCCCGTGCTGGTGGGCCTGGGCGTCGCGACGCTCTCGATGGGCTCCGGCGCGTTGGCCGCGGTCGGCGCCTCGCTCGCCGGCCTCACCCTGGAGCAGTGCCGGGCCCTGGCCGCGGTCGCCTGCGCCGCCCCGGACCCGATGTCGGCCCGCCAGGCCGTGAGTGCGCACTGCCCCTAGAGGGGCGGTACGCGCTCACGACCCCTGGTGAGCTGCGGAAACCGGTCGGCTGTGAGCTGCGCTCGCGGGTTCAGCGCGGATGCTTGCGTGGGCGGCCGGGGCGGCGCTTGACGGGCACGACCACGCCCTCCTGGAAGATCTCGCCGCCCCACACGCCCCACGGCTCGCGTCGCCGCAGCGCCCCGGCCAGGCACTCGGCCCGCATGGGGCAGCCGCGGCAGGCGGCCTTCGCGCGGTCGAGGTCGGCCGGGTCGTCGGCGAACCACATCCCGCCGCCGGGCCCGTGACAGGGCAGCTCGGTGGCGAGGAGATCCGCGGGGCCGGCTGCCGTCCCCCCGGCAGCCGGTCCCGCGGGTACACCCGCGATCGTCCTCACTTCCGTGCACCCCCACGATCGCCGGTCCTCCGGTCCCCCGGCCGGAGTTGCCACTGCGCCCGTCGCCCTCCCCCCGACCGGCGGGACCGGGCGCGCACCCGTCGAACGGCGCCTCCCGGACGGCCCACCGGCCACCGCACTCGGTGACGAGGGGCGCAGCAGCACGGGAACCACCCTGCCGCCTGCTGCGTGTGCGCGGATCCGGAGAAAGTCCCCATCCGGCTCGCCGGATCCCCTAGGGGTTCGGACTGCGGATCCCGGTTGTGTAGCGTGCCCACCTCTCTCCGACTCCGTCCGGCGGTCGAATGTGACGGTCCTGGCCGGAAAAGTTGTCGCCAGGGCCGGCCGGCGATCGCGGCTGCGGCGTCGGTCGCCGGCGCCGACGGTCGGTCCATGATCACCGGACGGGACCGTTCGCGGCCGGGTGTGGCCGCCATCGGCCCTGGACAGCGATCACGGGCGCGGCAGGATCGCGCTGAGGTCCCCGACGGCGCTCGGGGCAGGGGCGCCCGGGAGCGCCGCTGCTGGGCATGATCGCCGTACCGGACCCTTCATGGTCGGATGTGGCCGTCCACGGTCTCGAACGGTGATCACGGGCACTGCTCGAACGGCTCCGGCCGGCGATCACGGGCGGAGGATCGCGGCTGGGTCGGCCGGGCTTGCGATCCGCATCCCTTCGGACCGTTCGGCTCGGGCTGATCACCACCCGGCCGGCGGTGCGTGAGGTCGTCGAAGCGCGGCGCGGGCGATAGCGTCGCCGACATGGTCGATCACGGCGCTCCTCCCGTCGCCCTCGTCACCGGCGGAGGCAGCGGGATCGGCCGCGCCACCGTCGCCCGACTGCGCGCCGCGGAGTGGTCGGTGCTGCTCGCCGACCTCAACCCGGAGACCGGCCCGCGTGCGGCCGACGATCTGGGCGCGGCCTTCGAGCGCGTCGACGTGGCCGAGGAGGCGCAGGTCGAGGCGGCGGTCGCGCGGTGCGTCGCCGAGTACGGCCGGATCGACGCCGTGGTCAACAACGCCGGCGTGGGCGGTGCCTTCGGCGCCCTCACCGACCTCGCGGTCGAGGACTGGGACTACACGTTCGCCGTGCTGGTCCGCGGGGTGTTCCTCGGTGTCAAGCACGGGGCGCGGGCGATGCGGGCGGCCGGGGCCGGCGGCGCGATCGTCAACGTCGCCTCCATCGCGGCGTACGGCGGCGGGGCCGGGCCGCAGGCCTACTCGGCGGCGAAGGCCGCGGTGCTGAACCTGACCCGGGTCGCGGCCGTCGAGCTGGCGGAGGACCGGATCCGGGTCAACGCGGTGTGCCCGGGCGTGATCGCGACGCCGCTGGTCGGGCGGGACCCGGCGCGGGCCCTCGACGGGGTGCAGCCGTGGCCGGAGGTGGGGCGGCCCGAGGACGTCGCCGAGGTGATCGCCTTCCTGTGCGACGACGCCTCCCGCTTCGTGACGGGCGAGGAGATCACGGTCGACGGCGGGCTCACCGCGGCCGGCCCCCGCATCCACGCGGCGTACGGCGGCGACCCGCGGAAGCGTGGCCTGACGGGGGTCAACCGCGGCACCACGGGCGAACCCCCGACCATCCGGTCGGGTCGGTGAGGTCGGTGGCTCGATCGACCGTCGGCAAGATCGCTGATCGGGTGCACCGGCGGCGCTGCGAGCCTCGAGCGCAGTGCTCGCGAGGACGTCGGTTCGGGCGCCGCCACCGCTCCCACATGATCGCTGTTTCCGTGCATCTACGGTTACGCGGGTCGTCTCCAGTGCACCGGGGTGGCGATCATGGTCCGCCGACCGGCGACACACGGGATCGGAGCGTGGCCGGCGTGCGAGGTGCCGACGCCGCAGGTGAGCGCGGTCGGGTTCAGGTGCTGCCGGTCCCCGGCATGATCGCCACCTCCGTGCACTGAGGGTTGCGCGGGGAGCCGTGAGTGCAGCTTCCGCGGAGGGCGTCGCATAGGCAACCGCCGCCGCGACGGCATGATCGCTATCCGGGTGCACGGACAGTTCCGTGAGGAGCCCTGAGCGCCGCGAAGTGATGATCACGGTGCGCGATCGGCGCTGCTCGTTGCTCGGATGCTGAGAGGTTCGGCTGCACGGGCCGCGTCCACATGATCGTTGTTCGGGTGCCCCGACGGCTGCGCGCCGGGCCCTGAGCGCACGCTCTGCGGAGGGCATCGCACAGGCGATCGCCGTCGCGCCCGCAAGATCGCTGTTTCCGTGCACCGACGGTTCGGCAAGGAGTCCTCAACGCAGCGGATCGGCGTTCACGGTCGGCACTGCCCACTGCTCGGATGCTGACGGTTTCAGGTGCTGACCGCCCGGCGCCGTCATGATCGCTGTTCTCGTGCATCGAAGGCTTCGCGAGGAGCCGTGGGCGCACCACGCCAACGATCATGGTCCGGTGGCTGGCGCCGCGTTCGCCGACCGACGGCACACGCAGTCGGAGTGCGGCACGGCAGCTGTGGCCGACGTGCGAGGTGCCCTGGGCGGGTCGGCGGTCAGGTGGTGACCGCCGCCTGCCCCAGCGCCTCGGTGAGTAGCGCGCGGACGTGCGCGCTCTCCGCGGTGTAGTAGATGAACGTGCCCTCGCGCCGGCCCTCGACCAGCCCCGCCAGGCGCAACTTGGCCAGGTGCTGGCTCACCGCCGTGGGTGCCGCGCCGACCAGCTCCGCGAGGCAAGCCACCGAGGTCTCGCCCTGCAGTAGCGCCCAGAGGATCTTGATGCGGGTGGGGTCGGCGAGCAGGCGCAGCGAGTCGGCCGCCCGGCGGACCTCCTGCTCGGACGGCATCGCGAAGTCCGGGATGCCCTCGTGCACGCCGCGAGTCTAGCGAACACCTGAGCGACCGTGCAGGTGTCAGGATCACTTTCCATCTGAGTGCATACCTTCGTGCATGCGCAGGTATGTTCTCACGCATGCTGTCTCTGCCCGAGGTGCGGAGCGCCGCGCTGGCCCTGCTCTTCTTCGCCGCCGCCGTGCCCGCCGACCTGCTCGGGGCGCCGTGGCCGCTCGTCGCCCTGCTCTACGCCGCCTGCTACGTCACGGGCGGATGGGAGCCGGCCTGGTCCGGGCTGCAGGCGCTGCGCGAGCGGACCCTCGACGTCGACCTGTTGATGATCGTCGCCGCGCTCGGCGCCGCGGCGATCGGCCAGCACCTCGACGGCGCGCTGCTGATCGTGATCTTCGCGAGCTCCGGCGCGCTCGAGGCGGTGATGACCGCCCGCACCCGCGCGAGCATCACCGGTCTCCTGGACCTCGCGCCCGAGACGGCCCACCGGATCGCCGACGGCCGGGAGGAGTCGGTCCGGGCCGCGGACCTCGCGGTCGGGGACGAGGTCGCCGTGCGGCCGGGGGAGAAGATCCCCGCGGACGGCACCGTCCGCGACGGGGCCACCGAGGTCGATGCCTCCACCCTCACCGGCGAGCCGCTGCCGATCCGCCGCGGCCCCGGCGACCAGGTGTTCGCCGGCACGCTCAACGGCACCGGGACGGTGCGGGTCCGGGTCGACCGCGACCCGGCGGACACGGTGCTGGCCGGGATCGCGGCGCAGGTGGAGCGGGCGGCCGAGACCAAGTCGAAGCGCCAGCTCTTCGTCGAGAAGGTGGAGCAGCGCTACTCGGTGGTGGTCGTGGTCGCCGCCCTCGCGCTGCTGGTCGGGCCGCTGCTCTTCGGCGCCGACTTCCGCGACACGCTGCTGCGCGCGATGACGTTCATGATCGTCGCCTCGCCCTGCGCCGTGGTGCTCGCGACGATGCCGCCGCTGCTCGCCGCGGTCGCCGTCGCGGGCCGGCGCGGCGTGCTGCTCAAGGACGCCGGCGTGGTCGAGGCGCTCGCCGAGGTCGACGCGGTTGCCTTGGACAAGACCGGCACCGTCACCCGCGGCCGCCCCGAGGTCCGCGCCGTCGAGCCGCTCGACGGCCGCTCCGCCGACGAGCTGCTCGCCCTCGCCGCCGCCGTGGAGGAGGGCTCGGAGCACGTGCTGGGCCGCGCGGTCGTCACCGAGGCCCGCCGTCGGACCCTGCCCCTCCCCGAAGTCCGCGACTTCGCCGCCCTGCCCGGCGAGGGCGTGCGCGGGGTCGTGGGGACGACCGTGATCACGGTCGGGCGCCCGACCGGCGGCGAGGAGCGGGATCGGGTGGCCGAGGCGGAGCGCGAGGGCCACACCGCGGTCGTCGTGCGCGTCGACGACGTTCCCGTCGGTCTGCTCGTCCTCGCCGACGAGGTCCGCCTCGGCGCCGCGGAGGCGATCGCGGCCGTCGGCCGGGCCGTCGCCCCGCCCGTCCTGCTCACCGGCGACGCCGAGGGCCCGGCCCGGCTGGTCGGCGACCGGATCGGGGTGGGCGAGGTCCGTGCCGGGCTGCTGCCCGCCGACAAGGCCGCGGCCGTCGAGGAGCTCGAGCGCGGCGGCCGGCGGGTGCTCGCCGCCGGCGACGGCCTCAACGACGCCCCGCTGCTGGCGACCGCGCACGTCGGGCTGGCCGTCGGGGAGGGTGCCGGGACGCTCTCGGTCGAGGCGGCCGACGGCGTCCTGCTGCGGGACCCGCTCGGCGCGCTCGCGCCGCTGGCCGCCCTGGCCCGCCGGGCCCGGCGGGTCGCGCGCGCCAACCTGGCGTTCGCCGCCGTCGTCATCGTCGGGCTGGTGACCTGGGACCTGGTCGGGACGCTGCCGCTGGCCCTCGGCGTGGCCGGGCACGAGCTGTCGACGGTGCTGGTCTGCCTGAACGGGCTGCGGCTGCTGCTGCGCCCCGGCTGGCCGGCGTCAGAGCGCGGTGAGCGCGGCGAGCGCCATGCGGCGGAGCAGGCCGGCGACCTCGTCGGGAGCCGCGCGTGAGCCGCTGTGCGGGGTGGAGTTGAGCAACCCGAACGTGCCGTGCGCGGCCACGCGGGCGGCGTCGGGGTCGAGCCCGGGGTGCAGCCGGCGCAGCGTGTCGACCCAGATCTCGACGTAGGTGCGCTGCAGCCGGCGCACCCGCCGCCGGTCCCCCTCGGGCAGGTTGTCGAGGTCCCGGTCCTGCACCACGATCAGCTCCGGCTCGCGCAGCGCGAACTCCAGCTGGAAGTCGACGAGCGCGGCCAGCACCTCGTCCGGCTCGCCCGTGGACCGCTCCCGCCCGCCGGCGAGCAGGCGCTCGCTGATGTCCACGAGCAGCTCGGCGAGCAGCGCCTCCTTGCCCGGGAAGTGCCGGTACAGCGCCGGCCCGCTGATCCCGACGGCGGCCCCCAGCTCGGCGATGCTCACCCCGTGGAAGCCGTGCCGGGCGAAGAGGACGGCGGCCGTGCGGAGGATCTGCTCACGCCGGGAGGGTGCGTTGTCGACCCGCGGCGCCGCCATCGGGCCAGCGTAGCGCCTCTGGTTAACGTTCGCTAACACCCGCCCGGGTCGCCACGTCTCAGGCCCGGCACAGGACGCGGCACCTACCCTGGTCCCATGGCCCGCGACCCGGATCCGGACCCCACCGCGGGGTCCGGTGCTGCCCCGGACCGGCCGTCGGGGCCGTTCCGCGGGCTGCGGGACCGGCTGCGCGCCCGGCTCGGGGTCCGGACGACGACCGCGCTGGCCGCCGCGCTCACCGTCGGGGTCGTGCTCCTCGTGGCCGGGGCGATCCTGGTGCTCGGGCTCAACGCGCTGCTGCGGATGCAGCTGGTCAACGCCGCCACCCAGCAGGCGACCCAGCTCGGCGAGCGGGTCGCGGCGAACTTCGCCGACACCGAGGACGTCAAGCGCAACGCCGTCCAGGCCACGGGCAAGCGGTCCGACCTGGTCGAGGTGGTCACGAACTACAACCGGGACCCCCATCGGCCGCCGGACATCCAGAACATCGGCTCCTCGGACCCGCTGCCGCAGTACCCCCTGATGTCCGACGTCCTGGCCGAGCCGGACGAGGTCGAGGTCGTCCACTCCACGTGGATCACCCTCGACGACGGCAAGCACGAGGAGGTGCTGGTCGTCGCGATGGGCTTCGAGTTCCCGCCGACCGGCCAGCCCTTCACCGTGCTGGCCGCCCAGCCGCTGGACTTCCTGCACCGCGCCGTCGACACGGTGCTGGCGATGGTGCTGGTCGGCATCCCGGTGCTCGTGGTGCTGGTCGGCGGCTTCACCTATCTCTTCGCCGGACGGGCCCTGCGCCCGGTCGAGGCGATGCGCGCGCGGGTGGCGAGCATGACCGACCGGGACCTCGGCACGCGCGTGCCCGTCCCGCCGGCGCGGGACGAGGTGGGCCGCCTCGCCGAGACCATGAACCAGATGCTCGGCCGGCTGGAGAGCGCGCAGACCACCCAGCGCCGGTTCGTCGCCGACGCCAGCCACGAGCTGCGCAGCCCGCTCGCCACGATCGCGTCGGGCCTGGAGCTGCTGGCCGGGTCGGTGGACGAGTCCGACGCGTCGACCGTCCGGACCCTGCGCGGCGAGGCGGGCCGCCTCGACCGGCTGGTCGACGGGCTGCTCCTGCTCGCCCGCTCCGACGAGCGCGGGCTGCAGCCCCGCCGCGAGGACGTCGACCTCGACGAGATCGTCGAGGCCGAGCGCGGCCGCCCGTCCGACGTCGGCGGCGTGGCCCCCGAGGTCCGCGCCGAGCCCGTCCGGGTCTCCGGCGACCGCGCGCAGCTGGTCCGGGCGGTGCGGAACCTGGTCGACAACGCGCGCCGGCACGCCGATTCGCGGGTGCTGGTCACGCTGCGGACCGAGGGTCCCGACGCGGTGGTCGACGTCGACGACGACGGCCCCGGCGTCCCGCCCGAGGACCGCGGCCGCGTCTTCGAGCGGTTCGTGCGTCTCGACGAGGCCCGCGCCCGGTCGGACGGCGGCGCGGGGCTCGGCCTCGCGATCGTCCGGGAGATCGTGGCGGTGCACCACGGCGGCGTCGAGGTGCTCGACTCGGCGCTGGGCGGGGCGCTGTTCCGGCTGCGGCTGCCCCGCACCGAGACGTCGGCCGAGCCCGAGCCGGGGCCGGAGGGGCCGCCGCCCGGGGACGGGACGTCCGACGCGGCGGACCCCGGCGACCTGCGGGACGACCGACCGACCGGCCCGCTGCCCGTCCTCACCCCGCCGGCCCGCGAGACCCCGACCCGCGAGACCCCGCCGACCCGCGAGCCGGAGACCGCGCCGGTACCGCGCGAGCCCGCCACTCGGCCGGTGCCCGCCGGCCGTCGGCCCTCGCCGGTGCCGCACGAGCAGGAGACCGCGCCCGTGCCGCGTCCGTCGCCGGTCCCGCGTGGGAGCCATGAGCGTGGGAGCCATGAGGACGAGCGGGTCCGGCCCGCGACGTCGGTGCCGATCCGGCTCGGCGACGCGCTCTCGCCCGCGGACGTCAATCCGACGGCGCCGATCCCCGTCGTCCGGCCGCCCGCCCGCTGAGCCGGAAGCCGTCAGGCCGGCTCGACCATCCGGTACCCGACGCCGCGCAGCGTCTCGATGGTCTGCGTGCCGAAGGGCGCGTCGATCTTCTTGCGGACGTAGCCCACGTAGACCTCGACGACGTTGACCTCGCCCTCGTAGTGCGCGTCCCAGACCGCACGGAGGATGTCGGTCTTGGTCACGACCTCGCCCGCGTGCCGCATGAGGTGCTCGAGCACGCCGAACTCGCGCGGGGTCAGGGTGATCTCGGTGTCGCCGCGGTGCACGCGGTGCCGGGCCGGGTCGAGCTTCAGGTCGCCGACGGACAGCACGGTGGGCCGGGCGTCGCCGGCGCGGCGCTGCAGGGCGCGTAGCCGGGCCAGCAGCACGACGAACGAGAAGGGCTTGGTGAGGTAGTCGTCCGCCCCCAGGTCGAAGGCGTCGGCCTCGTCGTACTCGCCGTCCTTCGCGGTCAGCATCAGTACCGGGCTCCACACGCCGGCGGCCCGCAGCTGCTGCAGGATCCGGTACCCGGACAGGCCGGGGAGCATGATGTCGAGGATGACGACGTCGTATCCCCCCTGGATCGCGGCGTCCAGGCCCGAGGGGCCGTCGTGCCGGACGTCGACCGCGTGGCCCTCGCGGGCCAGCCCGCGGCGGACCATCTCGGCCAGCGGGCGCTCGTCCTCCACCAGCAGCAGGCGCACGAGGAGCACCGTAGGGCCCGCGGCTGTGACGTTCCTGAGGGGACTGGCGCTCCGTGTTAATGACCGCTAACCTAGTTAACGATCGCTAACCGATCCGACGAGGGACGGCAGATGCAGGGTGTGGCGAGGCGCTCCGGGGCCGCAGCTCCGGTGCTGGGCAGCAAGGTCGACCCCGGGGCGGAGCAGTTCGCCCGCAACGCGGAGTCGCACCGCTCGCTGGTGGCGGACCTGAACGCGCAGCTGGCGGCGGCGCGGCTGGGCGGCCCGGAGCGGTCGCGGCAGCGGCACGTGGAGCGCGGGAAGTTGTTGCCGCGGGACCGGGTGGACTCGCTGGTGGATCCGGGGTCGCCGTTTTTGGAGCTGTCGCCGTTGGCGGCGCACGGGCTCTACGGCGGGGACGCGCCGGCCGCGGGGATGATCACCGGGGTGGGGCGGGTCGCGGGCCGGGAGTGCGTGATCGTGGCCAACGACGCCACGGTCAAGGGCGGCACCTACTACCCGATGACGGTGAAGAAGCACCTGCGGGCGCAGGAGGTGGCGCTGCACAACCGGCTGCCGTGCGTGTACCTGGTGGACTCGGGTGGGGCGTACCTGCCGGCGCAGGACGAGGTGTTCCCGGACCGAGAGCACTTCGGGCGGATCTTCTACAACCAGGCGCAGATGTCCGGGAAGGGGATCCCGCAGATCGCGGCGGTGCTGGGTTCGTGCACCGCGGGCGGGGCGTACGTGCCGGCCATGAGCGACGAGGCGGTGATCGTCCGCAACCAGGGCACGATCTTCCTGGGCGGTCCGCCGCTGGTGAAGGCCGCGACCGGTGAGGTGGTCACGGCCGAGGAGCTGGGCGGCGGCGACCTGCACTCCAAGATCTCCGGCGTCACGGATCATCTGGCGAACGACGACGCGCACGCGCTGCGGATCGTCCGGTCGATCGTCGGCACGCTCGGGCCGCGGGTGGCGCCGCCGTGGGAGCGGGAGCCGACCGAGGCGCCGGTGGTGGACCCGGGCGAGCTGTACGGGGCGGTGCCGACGGACTCGCGGATCCCGTACGACGTGCGTGAGGTGATCGCGCGGGTCGTGGACGGGTCGCGGTTCCACGAGTTCAAGGCCGAGTACGGCACGACGCTGGTCACGGGCTTCGCGCACATCCACGGCCACCCGGTCGGGATCATCGCGAACAACGGGATCCTGTTCTCCGAGTCGGCCATGAAGGGCGCGCACTTCATCGAGCTGTGCGACCAGCGCGGGATCCCGCTGGTGTTCCTGCAGAACATCACCGGGTTCATGGTCGGCCGGGAGTACGAGGCCGGCGGGATCGCCCGCAACGGCGCCAAGCTCGTCACCGCCGTCGCCTCGACCCGGGTGCCGAAGCTGACCGTGGTGATCGGCGGGTCGTTCGGCGCGGGGAACTACGCGATGTGCGGGCGGGCCTACTCGCCGCGGTTCCTGTTCATGTGGCCCAACGCCCGGATCTCGGTCATGGGCGGCGAGCAGGCCGCCACCGTGCTCGGCACGGTCGGGTCGGGCGCGGGCAACGGGGACGCCGCGGCGCAGGAGGAGCTCAAGGAGCGGATCCGCGCCCAGTACGAGACCCAGGGCCACCCCTACTACTCCACCGCCCGGATCTGGGACGACGGCGTGATCGACCCCGCCGACACCCGCACGGTCCTGGGCCTGTCGCTGTCGATCGCCGCGAACGCCCCGCTGGGCGACCCGGCCTTCGGCGTCTTCCGGATGTGAGCAGCATGTTCTCGACAGTTCTGGTGGCCAACCGCGGGGAGATCGCGGTCCGTGTCATCCGCACCCTGCGCGCCCTCGGCATCCGCTCCGTGGCGGTGTACTCCGACGCCGACGCGGGCGCCCCGCACGTGGCCGCCGCCGACGTCGCGGTGCGGCTCGGTCCGGCGGCGGCGTCGGAGTCCTATCTGGCGATCGACACGGTGATCGAGGCGGCGAAGGCCACCGGGGCGGAGGCGATCCACCCCGGCTACGGCTTCCTGAGCGAGAACACCGCGTTCGCCGCGGCCTGCGAGGCGGCCGGGATCGTGTTCGTCGGCCCGCCGTCGTCGGCGATCGAGGCGATGGGCGACAAGATCCGCGCCAAGCAGACCGTGGCCAAGGCGGGCGTGCCGGTGGTCCCGGGCTCGGACGGCGTCGGCCTGTCCGACGCCGACCTGGCCCTGGCCGTGGAGCAGGTCGGGTTCCCGGTGCTGCTCAAGCCCTCCGCCGGGGGCGGCGGGAAGGGCATGCGCGAGGTCCACCGCGCCGAGGACCTGACGGACGCGATCGCCTCCGCGCGCCGCGAGGCGCGCGGCTCGTTCGGCGACGACACCCTGCTGGTCGAGCGGCTGATCACCACCCCGCGGCACATCGAGATCCAGGTGCTGGCCGACACGCACGGCAACGTGGTGCACCTGGGCGAGCGGGAGTGCTCGCTGCAGCGCCGGCACCAGAAGATCGTCGAGGAGGCGCCCTCGCCGCTGCTCACCCCCGCGCAGCGCGAGGCGATGGGCCAGGCGGCCTGCGAGGCCGCCCGCGCGTGCGGGTACGTCGGCGCGGGCACCGTGGAGTTCATCGTCGCCGGCGACCGGCCGGACCAGTGGTTCTTCATGGAGATGAACACCCGGCTGCAGGTCGAGCACCCGGTGACCGAGGAGGTCTACGGGGTCGACCTGGTCGAGGCGCAGCTGCGGGTGGCCGCCGGGGAGACGGCGCCGTGGCCGGCCGAGCTCACCCCGCGCGGGCACGCGATCGAGGTCCGGTTGTACGCCGAGGACCCGGCGTCGGGGTTCCTGCCCACCGGCGGGCGGATCCTGGCCCTGCGCGAGCCGCGGAGCGTCCGGGTGGACTCCGGCGTGGCCGAGGGCGGGGTCGTCGGCTCGGACTACGACCCGATGCTGTCGAAGATCATCGCGTCCGGCACCGACCGGGCCGAGGCGCTGCGCAAGCTCGACGCCGCGCTCGGCGAGACCGTGCTGCTCGGGCTGGGCACCAACATCGGGTTCCTGCGCGCGCTGCTGGCCGACCCGGACGTCCGCGCCGGGGACCTGGACACCGGGCTGGTCGGGCGTCGTCTCGAGGCGTTGACCACCCACGACCTGCCGGCCGACGTCGTCGGGGTGGCGACGGGCCTGGCCCTGCTCGACCTGGAGCCGGGCGGGCCGGTGACCGACCCGTTCGACATCCCCGGTGGCTGGCGGATCGGCGAGGCGGCCTGGACGACCCGACGGCTGGTCGTCGCCGGTCACGAGCCGGTCGAGGTCCGCTCCCGCGGCCGCGCCGCCGACGCCGAACTGTCCGTCGACGGCGGCGAGCCCTTCCGCACGTCGACCCGGCTCACGGGCACCGGCGTCACGCACTCCCAGGCCGGCGTGACCAGGGAGTACGCCATTGCCCGGGACGAGTCCGGGGTGCACTGGATCGGACGCGACGGCCTGGTCTGGGCCGTGCGCGAGCAGGAGGCCCTCGAGGCCGCGGCCGAGGAGGCCGCCGCCGGGGCGGGCGGGCCCGTGCTCTCCCCGATGCCCGGCACCGTGACCGTCGTCGAGGTCACCGAGGGTCAGCAGGTCACGGCGGGTCAGACGCTCGTCGTGGTCGAGGCCATGAAGATGGAGCACGTGCTCACCGCGCCCGTCGACGGCACGGTCCGCGAGCTGCGCGCGCGCCCCGGCGGAACGGTCGCGAAGGACGCCGTCCTCCTCGTCGTCGAGGTGGACACAGAAGGAGACACCGATGGATCTTGAGCTGTCCGAGGAGCACGCGGCACTGCGGGCGACCGTCGAGGACTTCGCGCAGAAGGAGGTCGCCCCGGTCATCGGGGAGTTCTACGAGCGCGGCGAGTTCCCGTACGAGCTGGTGCGCAAGATGGGCGCGATGGGCCTGTTCGGCCTGCCGATCGCCGAGGAGCACGGCGGTATGGGCGGCGACTACTTCGCCCTCTGCCTCGCCCTGGAGGAGCTGGCGCGGGTCGACTCCTCCGTCGCGATCACCCTGGAGGCGGGCGTCTCGCTGGGCGCCATGCCGATCAGCCGGTTCGGCAGCGACGAGCAGAAGGCGAAGTGGCTGCCCCAGCTCGCCGCGGGCGAGAAGCTCGGCGCGTTCGGGCTGACCGAGCCCGGCGGCGGCTCCGACGCCGGCGCCACCCGCACCACCGCCAAGCTCGACGGCGACGAGTGGGTGATCAACGGGTCGAAGTGCTTCATCACCAACTCCGGCACGGACATCACCGAGATCGTCACCGTCACCGCGGTCACCGGTGAGCGGGACGGCAAGAAGGAGATCTCCGCGATCGTCGTGCCGTCCGGGACGCCCGGGTTCACGGTGAGCGAGAAGTACTCGAAGGTCGGCTGGTCGGCGTCGGACACCCGCGAGCTGTTCTTCGACGACGTCCGGGTGCCGGCGGAGAACCTGCTCGGCGAGCGCGGCCGCGGCTACGCCCAGTTCCTGTCCATCCTGGACGAGGGGCGGATCGCGATCGCCGCGCTGTCGGTCGGGCTGGCCCAGGGCTGCGTCGACGAGTCGCTGCGCTACGCCCACGAGCGCGAGGCCTTCGGTCACCCGATCGGCCACTACCAGGCGATCCAGTTCAAGATCGCCGACATGGAGGTCCGGGCGCACACCGCGCGGCTGGCCTACTACGCCGCCGCGGCGAAGATGCTGAAGGGCCAGCCCTTCAAGAAGGAGGCGGCCATCGCGAAGCTGGTGTCCTCCAACGCCGCGATGGACAACGCCCGGGACGCCACGCAGATCTTCGGCGGCTACGGCTTCATGAACGAGTACCCGGTCGGCCGCTTCTACCGGGACGCCAAGATCCTGGAGATCGGCGAGGGGACCTCCGAGGTCCAGCGCATGTTGATCGCCCGGCACCTGGGTCTGTAGGCGCCCGTCCGGGACGCGGTAGGTTGCCCTCGCGCCGGGCTTGCAGCAAGGGCCCGGCGGACCGGGGGAGGAGCCGACGTGGCCAGCTGGACCGATCTGGTGTCCTACGTGCGGGTGCGGTACGAGGTGATGCGCTCGACCGACACCGAGCTGTGGTTCAACCTGCCGACCACGGAGGACCGCACCCAGCTGGTGGTCGTCCGCAGCGTGACGGGCGAGGACGACCTCCCGTGGGCGCAGATCGCCTCACCCGTCGGCAAGCTCGGCGACCTCGACCTGTCGACGCTGCTGGCGAAGGCGGGCGAGTCGGTGGTCGGCGGCGTCGCCTCGCAGGACGGGGTGGTGGTGTTCCGCCACTCCATCCCGCTGCACGAGGGCGAGGTCACGGCCTTCGACCGGCCCTTCCAGCTCGTCGTGAAGGTCGCGGACCAGCTCGAGGAGCTCCTCACCGGGCGGGACGAGCACTAGCTCAGCCCACGGGCAGCGGTTCCAGCGCCTGCTCGACGACGGTGCGCAGCCGGGCCAGCAGCTGATCGGCCTCGGCCCAGGTGAGGGCACCGGTGGCGACGCCGCCCCGGATCTCCTCCGCCACGGCCCGCGCGAAGCGGGTGGACCACTCGTGCCGCTGCTGCCCGTCCGTCATCGGCACAGTGTGACCTGTGTCATTGATCACCCCTGATCCGGGGGTCACTCGTGTCACGGCAGTCACTGCGGTCCCGTCGGCGACGTCGAGATGAACATGCGGTGCCGCCGAGGGGGCGTGCCGACGGCGCCGTGGTGACGGAGCGTGGTCAGCGGTCGTCGAGCAGGCCGGGGACCGAGGAGACCGAGCGCAGCTCGCTGAGCGTGGGGTGACCCTGGGCGAGCAGGGCGACGTCCGTGCCCTCGGCGGGGATCTCGTCGGGCTCGGAGATCGTGGTGAGCAGCGTGCCCGGCGCGCCCTCCACACCGGACTCGTGTTCCACCCGCACCTGCACGGAGCCGAAGTGGGCCAGCTCCGCCTCGCGCAGCGGGCCGATCTCGGCGGCCGGCCGGTCCGGGACGTTGAGCGAGAGCACCGTGCCGCGCGGGCGGGCGAGGAGGACCTCGAGCACCTCCGGCAGGAGCCCCACCACGGACTCCCAGTGCGCGCCGTCGCGGCCGCGCAGGCCGCAGTCCAGCGACGTCGCCAGGCCCGACCAGCCCTTGAGGGCGCCGGTGAGCACCGCCCCGACCGTGCCGGAGTGGATCACCGCGTGCCCGACGTTGGCGCCGACGTTGATCCCCGACAGCACGATGTCCGGCCGCGGGTCGAACCAGCCGTCGCCGGCGGCGTGCACGATGAACGCCGGGTGGGCCTCCACCGAGAAGGCCGGGACCTGCTCGAGCCCGGGCAGCACCTGCGGGTGCACCTTCACCCGCCGGCCCTCGGCCACGGCGAAGACGGACGCCCCCACGCCCGTCGAGTCGACGTGGGGCGCGGCGACGGTGACGTCGAAGCCCGCCGCGAGTGCGCCGCGGGCGAGGGCGTGGAGCCCGGGGGAGGCGATGCCGTCGTCGTTCGTGATCAGGGCGCGCACGGCACGACCCTAATTCAGCCGCCTGCCTCCGAGCGGGGCTCGCTGCGCCTAGTTGAGGTGGGCCAGCAGGGAGCGCGCGGTGCGGCGCAGGCGTTCCTCCCGCTCCGGCGGGTGCGTGCCGCCGGCCAGGTAGGCCGTGATCAGCCGGGCGCCCTCGTCCCAGCGGGCCTGGGTGCCGAGGACCTCGCCGAGCTCGACGAGCCGCTCCTCGTCCGGCCGCACCGCCAGCCGCATCCGCAGCACCCACTCGCGGTCCGCGGGGCCGCCGCGGGTCCGGTACACCGCCCGCAGGTTCTCCAGCATCCGCACGAGGATGTCCCGGGTCGACGTACGGGGCAGCATGTCCGGGCCGAAGGGCGCGGCCGACCCCGTGACGGCCCGGAACCGCTCCTCGCAGCCGGCGCGGTCCAGCCGGCGGCCGCCGTCGAACACGTCGAGGTACTGCTCGGTGTCGGCCACCCGCACCAGGAAGTGCCCCGGCATCCCGATCCCTTCCAGCCGGATCCCGGCCCGGCGCGCCACCTCGATCGCGACCACGGACAGCGTGATCGGGATCCCGGTGCGGCGGGCCAGCACCTGCGGCAGCAGCGAGTTGCGCGGGTCGGTGTAGTCGGTGCTGTTGCCGGTGAAGCCCTCCTCGACGAAGAGCCGCCGCACCAGGCCGGGCACGGAGTCGACGCCGTCGGCCAGCCGGTCCAGCTCGGCGAGCCAGGGAGCGGGGTCGAGGTCCGGGTCGGCGCCGGCGGCCAGGGCGAGTGCGGCCTCGTCGAGCGCCGGTTCGGCCCGGGCGACGAGTGCGACGAACCGGGCCACCGGCCCGTCCTGCTCCACGGCTCAGCCCGCCCCGCCGTGGGGCTCGACGAGCAGCCGGACGGTGGTGCCGGTCGCGTCGCTCCAGACCTGCAGGACGTCGCTGAGCTCGGAGGCGAGCCAGAGCCCGCGCCCGCGTGCGCCCGCCGCGGGCGGCGCCACGATGCCGGGGAACGGCACGGCCATGCGGCCGACGTCGTGCACCTCGGCGACCAGGCCGTTGCGCGTCCACAGCCGCAGCCGGCCGCGCCCCGGTCCGTGCTCGACGCTGTTCGTGGCGATCTCGTTGACCGCGAGGACGAGGTCGGCGGTGCGCTCGGGGTCCAGACCGGCCGCCGGCGCGGTCCGGGCCACGAGCCGCCGGACGGCCGGGAGGGCGTCGATCGTGACGGGCAGCTCGGCCGCGGGCGGGCCCAGGTCCGGCGGGGGCGGCGGGGGGTAGTCGGCCAGGAGCTCCACCGGGTCGCGCACCCCGGCCGTCGGCAGGCTCTCCCCACCGACGCGCAGCGCCGCGTGCGTGGCGCGGACCAGGTCGAGGTCACGGTCGGCGGGGCACGGGCAGAGCATGGTGACCGGCAGGCCGTCGAGGGCCACGTTGAGGGCCGCGTCGAGCCGGATCCAGTGCCCGCGCTCGACCCCGGGCAGGTCCAGGTGCTGGGCGATCACGGTGGTGCGCGCGTCGGGGTGCGGGTCGCGGCGGATCGCCCGCGCCCAGCGGCCGGCGACGGTGAAGGCCGGGACGCGGTGCACCTCGGCGGGCTCCCGCCACTCGATCCCGGACGCGGCGGACCCGAGCAGGGACTCGAGCGCGGCGCGGTTCGGACCGTCGAGGACGGCGACGACCCGGCCCCCCTTGCGGAGGGCATCGTCGACCGGCGCGTGCAGCTCACGGGCCAGGAGCGCGGGCTCGCGGTAGGGGACGCCCTCGTGGACCATCCCGTCGGGCCGCTCCCGGGCCGCCCCCTGGACCGTCCCCTGGTCCATGCCCTGCCCCACCCCCGGTCGACGGTTCGCCAGCGCAGAGTAGTGCGCAGGCACGGGGCACGCCGAACGGAGCAGTACCGGTCGCGGAGCGTGGGGGTACGGGCCCCGCAGCGGCTGCTACCTGGCCCGCGACAGCATCGTCGCGGCCGCGCCGCCGACGAGCAGCGGCAGGCCCGCGGCCAGCCACACCGCCGCGGAGCCGGGCAGGTCCGCCCGCGGTATTTCCTGCAGGTAACCGATGATCGCGGGGCGGACCGGGAATGGCCCGCGGCCGACGTGACCCGGAAGCGGCCCGATCATGGCTCGGACGGGTGGGTGATGTGACGTGGCCGACGGAACCGCAGGTGACCTGCGTGTCGGCCACGCCGGGTCGCGCTGCACGATCGGGTGCGATTCCGTGGCCGAACGGTCACGGATTGCGGTCGTCGAGCCTTTTCCGTCGATTCCGGAGAAAAACCTCGAACGCGCTCCGTCGTTGTGCGGCCGGAGTGTGATCGGCCCGTCGCCCGGCGGGGAGTGGCGATCCGCGGGTGGCGAGGAGGTGGGCCGGATGACGGCCGAGCTCACCGATCCCGCGCGCTCGCCGGACCCCGGCGCGTCCGCCGTGCACCTGCTCGACGTCGCCTCCGCCGAGGCGCTGATCCGCCGGCCGGCCCGGGAGGACCTGCCCGCCGCCGTCGGCTGGGGGGTGCTGGTGCTCCCGGTGTTCGGCGCCGACCCCGAGCTGAGCGTCGAGTTCACCGGCCGGCCGGACGCGGGACCCGACGGCGGGGAGTCCGAGGAGGACGCCCCCGCGGGCCCGCGCTGGCTCGCCTGTGCCGACCTGCGCCGGGTCCGGCACGACGTCGTCGCGGTGCGCGGGCTGCTGCGGGCCGGTCCCGCGCTGGCCGCCCCGGCCGAGGAGCCGCCGCCGCCCGAGGGTGCGGCGCACCGGGTGCAGGGTGTGTTCCGGATGCGGCCGATGCCGGGCCGGAAGATCGAGATCCGGCTGGCCGCGGCGCTCGCCCCGGCGGGCGGCGTCGAGCCGGGTGCGGGCGCCCCGGCGCGCCTCGAGCTGCGGGGCACCTTCGCCCGGTGACCCGGCCGGGCGGCCGCGGACGGGGTGCCGTGGGGTCGGCCACGGACGCCCGCCGGACCCTCTCCGATGTGGCAGGGTTGCGGGCGGAAACCAGGCAGGTACTGCACGCACTTCACGAGGTGGTTCGATGCGCGTCTTCAACGGTGTGGACGAGGTCCGCGAGGCCAAGGGCACCCGGCTCGGCGAGTCCGAGTGGGTCACGGTCGAGCAGAAGCACATCGACCAGTTCGCCGAGGCCACGGGCGACCACCAGTGGATCCACGTCGACGCGGCGAAGGCCGCCGAGGGCCCCTTCGGCAAGACCATCGCGCACGGCTTCCTCAGCCTGTCGCTGCTGCCGGTCCTGGTGAAGGACGTCTACTCGATCGAGGGCGTCCGGATGGGCATCAACTACGGCCTGAACAAGGTGCGGTTCACCGCGCCCGTGCCCGTGGACAGCAAGGTCCGCGGGGTCGTCGAGCTCGTCGACGTCGAGGACACCAAGGACGGCGCCGTCCAGCTGACCACCAAGGTCACGGTGGAGCTCGAGGGCTCGGAGCGGCCCGCGGTCGTCGCCGAGTGGCTGACCCGCCAGTACGTCTGAGCGGGAGAGGAGGGACGTCATGCGCGACGCGGTGATCTGCGAGCCGCTGCGGACCCCGGTGGGGGGTTTCGGCGGGTCGCTGCGGGACGTGCCGGTGAAGACGCTGGCGTCGACCGTGATCGCGGCGCTGATGGAGCGCACGGGCCTGCCGCCGGAGTCGGTCGACGACGTGCTGCTGGGCAACTGCTACCCCACGATGGACTCGCCGGCGATCGGCCGCGTGGCCGCGCTGGACGCGGGGCTGCCGGTCACGGCGTCGGGGCTGCAGATCGACCGGCGCTGCGGGTCGGGCCTGCAGGCGGTGCTCTACGCCGCGATGCAGGTGCAGACCGGGGCGAGTGAGGTGGTGCTGGCCGGCGGCGCGGAGTCGATGTCCAACGCGTCCTTCTACTCCACCGCGATGCGGTGGGGTGCCAAGGGCGGGCCGGGTGTGATGCTGCACGATTCGCTGGCCCGTGGCCGGGTCACCGCGGGTGGGGACCACTACCCGGTGCCGGGCGGGATGATCGAGACCGCGGAGAACCTGCGCAAGGAGTACTCGATCCCGCGCGAGGAGCAGGACGAGTTCGCGGTGCGGTCGCACCAGCGGGCGGCGGCGGCGCAGGCCGAGGGCCGGTTCGCCGACGAGATCGTCCCGGTCACGGTGAAGGGCCGGAAGGGCGACACCGTCGTCGAGGCCGACGAGCACATCCGTCCGGACTCGAGCGTGGAGACGCTGGCGAAGCTGCGCCCGATCATGGGCAAGCAGGACGCCGAGGCCACGGTCACGGCGGGCAACGCGTCGGGGCAGAACGACGGCGCCGCGATCTGCATCGTCACCTCGCCGGAGAAGGCCGCCGAGCTGGGCCTGCGCCCGCTGGTCAAGCTGGTGTCCTGGGGCGTGGGCGGGGTGCAGCCCAAGACCATGGGCATCGGCCCGGTCCCGGCCGTCGCGAAGGCCCTCGACCAGGCCGAGGTGGCGCTCAAGGACGTCGACCTGATCGAGCTGAACGAGGCGTTCGCCGCCCAGGTGCTGGCCTGCACCCGGGAGTGGGGCTTCACCCCGTCGGACTTCGACCGGATGAACGTCAACGGCTCCGGTATCTCGCTGGGGCACCCGGTCGGCGCGACCGGCGGCCGGATCCTGGCCACCCTGGCCCGGGAGATGGTCCGCCGGGACGCCCGCTTCGGGCTGGAGACGATGTGCATCGGCGGCGGGCAGGGCCTCGCCGCACTCTTCGAGCGCGTCTGAGGTGTCCGTGGGCCTCGACCCCCACAGCCCCGGCCCGCACGGGGTGGACGAGGCGGACGAGCTGGGCACCCAGCTCGTCCGCCTCATCCGGCTGGTCGACCGCGCCCAGGCGCAGCACCAGGTCGCGAACCCCGACGCGGTCGACCGCGCGGCGTACCTGCTGCTGGTGCACCTGGTGAAGGGCGGGCCGCGACGGACCGGCGCGCTCGCCGAGATGGTGCACTCCGACCCCTCGACCGTGAGCCGGCAGGTCGCGCAGCTCGTGCGGCTGGGCTACGTGGCGCGCACCCCGGACCCGGAGGACGGGCGCGCCTTCCTCGTCGCCGCGACGGCGGAGGGCGAGCGGGTGTTCGCGGAGAACCGGCGGCTCCGGAACGAGCGGATCGCCGCGATCATGGCCGACTGGACGCCGGAGGAGCGGGCCACGCTCACCCGGCTGCTCGGCCGCTTCACGACCGGCATGGAGGAGCAGTGGTCGCGGCCCTGAGGCCGCGACCCTCCCGTCCC
Source organism: Pseudonocardia autotrophica (assembly GCF_000717175.1). GTDB lineage: Bacteria > Actinomycetota > Actinomycetes > Mycobacteriales > Pseudonocardiaceae > Pseudonocardia > Pseudonocardia halophobica. The sequence goes on from NZ_JNYD01000009.1 coordinate 54,659, forward strand.
CGTGCTCAGTGCTCGGCTCAGTGCTCGGCGGACTCGCCCTCGGCCGCCTCGGCCTCGGCGGCCAGGCGCGCCCGCTCCCACGAGGCCTTGATCTCGCGCTCGGCGTCGGCGCGGCCGACCCACGAGGCGCCCTCGACGCTCTTGCCCGGCTCGAGGGTCTTGTAGATCTCGAAGAAGTGCTGGATCTCCGCCCGGTCGAACTCGGGCAGGTGGTGGATGTCGCGCAGGTGCTCCTGGCGCGGGTCGTCGGCCGGGACGCAGAGGACCTTGTCGTCGCCGCCCTTCTCGTCCTTCATCCGGAACATGCCGATCGCGCGGGAGCGGATGAGGCAGCCCGGGAACGTCGGCTCCTGGACGAGCACCAGCGCGTCGAGCGGGTCCCCGTCCTCGCCGAGGGTGTCCTCGATGAAGCCGTAGTCCGCCGGGTACTGGGTGGCGGTGAACAGCGTCCGGTCGAGGCGGAGCCGGCCGCTCTTGTGGTCCACCTCGTACTTGTTCCGGCCGCCCTTGGGGATCTCGATGAGAACGTCGAAGTCCACGGGATGCTCCTTGTGGTCGGTCGTGCCTTCAGGTCGTGACTGGTGCAGGCCGCGACGGTGACGGCGCGGCGACTACCTCTAGTGTGGGGGACCGCGTCGCGCCGGTCGTGACCGGCCGGGGCCGGGGACCGCGCCCGGCGCCGCCGGTGTCAGCGGTCGGAGGGAGCGGTGGGCAGGTGGGACTGGGCCGCCGGATCGGCGACACCCTGAGGCTGCCGACGAAGCCGGGACGGATCGTCCTCGTGGTCCTCGTCGTCCTGGCGCTCGCCGCCGGCGCGGGTGGCGCGGTGGCCGTCCAGGCCCCGAATGTGCTGTCCGACCTGGGGCTCACCCGGGCGGCCCGGGCCGAGAAGGATCTCCCCGCCCCCGTCCCGGAGCTCACCGGGCTGCGCGCCGACGCACCCCTGCCGAGCTCCGCCGGACTGGGTTCGGTGCTCGACCCGCTCGCCTCGTCGAGCGCGCTCGGCGACTTCGCCGGTGTCGTCGTCGACCCGGCGGCGCAGGCCGGTGCCGGGTCCCCGACCGCACCGCTGTGGCAGCAATCACCGGAGGAGCCTCTCGTTCCGGGCAGTACCGGCAAGCTCCTGACGGCCGCGGCCACCCTGCTGACCCTCGACCCGACCGACCGGCTCGTCACCCGCGCCGTCGCCGGCGCCGAGCCGGGGCAGGTCGTGCTCGTCGGGGGCGGGGATCCGACGCTCACCGCGCTGCCCGAGGGCCGCACAGGCACCTACCCCGAGCCCGCCCGGCTCGACGACCTCGTCGCCGCCGTGCAGAAGGCGACGGCCGGGCAGAAGGTCACCTCGGTCGTGGTCGACACCAGCGCGTGGACCGGGCCGGTGCTCGCGCCCGGCTGGGACCCGGCGGACATCCCGGGCGGCAACGTCACGCCGATCGTGCCGCTGATGCTCGACGGCGGCCGGCTCGACCCGACGCTGCAGGACGGCCCGCGCACCACCACCCCGGCGGTCGACGCGGGTGAGGCGTTCGCGAAGAAGCTGGGCCTGTCGGCGTCGGCGGTCACCGAGGGCACCGCCCCGGCGAACGCGAAGCCGCTCGGCCAGGTCTACTCGGCGCCGGTGTCGTCGCTGGTCGAACACCTGATGACCAGCTCGGACAACGTCCTCGCCGAGACCCTGGCCCGGGACGTCGCGCTGAGCCGCAAGGCCGATCCCTCCTTCGCCGGCGCCTCCGAGCAGGTCCTGGCCGCGCTGTCCCAGTCCGGGTTCGACGTCACCGGCGCCCACATGGCCGACGGCAGCGGGCTCTCCACCGAGGACCGGGTGCCGCCGCGGTTGCTCGGCGCGATCCTGGCGGCCGCCGCCGCACCGACCGGGCCGGGCGAGGGCACCGAGTTCCTGCGCCCGATCGTCTCCGGGCTGCCCGTCGCGGGCGGCGACGGCACGCTCGACGACCGGTTCGCCACCGGCAGCGCCTCCGCGGGACGGGGCGTGGTGCGCGCCAAGACCGGCACCCTCACCGGGGTGAGCGCGCTGGCCGGCGTGGTCACGGACGTCGACGGCCGGCTGCTCGTCTTCGCGCTGATGTCCAACGGCCAGTCCCCGGCCACCGTGCGGCCGCGGCTCGACACCATGGCGGCCACGCTGAGCCGCTGCGGGTGCCGCTGACTCCCGCGTAGCGTGGCGGAGGTGAACGCCCCCACCGGTTCCGCCGGCGCCGACGTGTCGGCCCCCGACCCCGACACCGTGTCCGGCCTGCCCGTGAACTGGGGCCTGGCCCGGCGCACCGCCGCCCGCCTGGTCCCCGCCGGCCCGCCCGTGAGCGCCGCGGTCGCGACAGAGCTGGTCGAGCGGCTGCGCAAGGACGCGGCCGTGGCGGAGGGGCACGTCCGGGCCGTGACCCGGATGGGCGAGGGCCTGCCCCTGCTGCCCGCGGACGTCGTCGACCGGCCGGCGTGGGCCGCCGCGGCCGTCGACGGGATGGCCGAGCTCACCGCGGGCGCCCGGTTGCCGCGCACCGCCCGGGCCGCCCGCGCGGTGACCTCCACCACCTCCGGCCTCCAGATCGGCGGGGTGCTCGCCTTCGTCGGCGCCCGGGTGCTGGGCCAGTACGACCCGTTCGGCGGGCCGGCGAAGGACGGCCGGCTGCTGCTCGTCGCCCCGAACGTCTACGCCGCCCAGCAGGCCCTCGACGTCCCGTCCGAGGACTTCGGGCTGTGGGTCTGCCTGCACGAGGCCACGCACCGGCTGCAGTTCACCGCCGTGCCCTGGCTGCGCGAGCACTTCGCCGCCGAGGTCGGCCGCTTCCTCTCCATGAGCACGGCCAACGGCAGCGCCATGATCGAGCGGCTGCCGGAGGCGGTGCGGGCCTTCAAGGAGGCCAAGGGGGACTCGCTGGCGCTGGTCGAGCTGCTGCAGGGCCCCGAGCAGCGCGCGGTGCTGGACCGGCTGATCGCGCTCACCACGCTCCTGGAGGGGCACGCGGACCACGTCATGGACGCGGCCGGGCCCGAGGTCGTCCCCACCGTCGAGACGATCCGGGCGCGGTTCACCGTGCGCCGCCGCGGCGGCGGGATCGTCGACCGGGTGCTGCGCGCGCTCCTCGGCGTCGAGGCCAAGGTCAAGCAGTACGCCGTGGGCTCCGCGTTCACCACGCACGTGGTGGGCGCCGCCGGCATGGACGGCTTCAACAAGGTCTGGAACTCGCCGAACACGCTGCCCACGCGCGCGGAGCTCGCCGCCCCGGACCAGTGGCTCGCCCGCGTGGCGTGAAACCGCGCTATGGAACCATAACGCTCGATTCGCCGCCGTTTTTGCGCGTTATGGAACCATAATGCGAATTCTCGGGCGTGTTCAGCGCGTTATGGAGCCATAGTGCAGGCGATGGGCGAGGTCCGGCGGGCGGTGCGGGGGGCGCTCGGTCGGCTGCCCGACGACGTCCGCCGCGCCCCGCTGGTCGTGGGGTGCTCCGGCGGGGCGGACTCGCTGGCCCTGCTGCTCGCCGCGCACGCCGAGCGGCCGGGTGGCGTGGTCGCCGCGATCGTCGACCACCGGCTGCAGGAGGGGTCCACCGACCGTTCCGAGGCCCTCGCCGCGGCAGTGCGCGCACGGAGCATCGACGCCCGGGTGCACCCCGTGACCGTCGACGGTCCGGGCGGCACCGAGGCCGCCGCGCGCCGGGCCCGTTACGCCGCGCTGGCCGCCGCCCGCCCCCACCCCTGCTCGCCCGTCCTGCTCGGGCACACCCTCGACGACCAGGCCGAGACGGTGCTGCTCGGACTCGGCCGCGGCTCCGGGGCGCGGTCGCTCGCCGGCATGCGGGAGTGGGACGAGCCCTGGCTGCGCCCGCTGCTCGGCCTGCGCCGCGACCGGGTCCGCGCGGCCTGCGGCAGCGATCCCGTGCCCTGGGAGGACCCGCACAACACCGACCCGCGGTTCGTCCGGGCCCGGCTCCGGGCCGAGGCCCTCCCGCTGCTCGACGACGTGCTGGCCGGCGGGGTCGCCGAGGCCCTGGCCCGCACGGCCGCCCAGCTCCGCGAGGACGACGAGGCGCTCACCGCATGGGCGGACCGCGTGCGTGAAGCGGCGCGGGACGGGAACACCCTGCGTGTCGACGTCCTCGGGGAGGTCCCCGCCGCGGTCCGCAGGCGCGTGCTGCGCGCGTGGCTCCTCGAGTCGGGCGCGACCGCGGTCACCGACGCCCACCTCCGCGCCGCCGACGCCCTCGTCGGCGCGTGGCGCGGGCAGGGCGGGCCCCGGCTGCCCGGCGGGTTGGACGTCGTCCGCGAGCATGGAAGGCTCGTACCCGCACGGCCGGGCTGACCGCCCGCGCCCAGCAGAACGACCGCCGAGCGAGAGGGTCACACCCCGTGTACGACGAGGACATCGCGTCCGTCCTGGTCACCGAGCAGCAGATCGGCGAGAAGACCGCCGAGCTCGCCGAGCAGATCGGCAAGGACTACGCCGACGTCTGCGGTCCCGGCGGCCGTGACACCGACCTGTTGCTCGTCGGCGTCCTCAAGGGCGCCGTGATGTTCATGACCGACTTCGCCCGGGCCATGCCGCTGCCGGTGCAGCTGGAGTTCATGGCGGTCAGCTCCTACGGCTCGTCGACCTCGTCGTCGGGCGTGGTCCGGATCCTCAAGGACCTCGACCGCGACATCGCGGGCCGGCACGTGCTGATCGTCGAGGACATCATCGACTCCGGGCTCACGCTGTCGTGGCTGCTGAAGAACCTGGAGTCGCGGCAGCCCGCCTCGCTCGAGGTCGTCACGCTGCTGCGCAAGCCCGACGCGGTGAAGGTCGAGGTGCCCGTGAAGTACGTGGGCTTCGACATCCCCAACGAGTTCGTCGTGGGCTACGGGCTGGACTACGGCGAGCGCTACCGCGACCTGCCCTACATCGGCACGCTCGACCCGTCCGTCTACGCCTGACGGGCGCGGCTCAGGAGGCCGCGCCCACCGGCGGCCCGGCCGGCGGGGCGAGGTCCTCCACGGCCACGCCGGGCGGGGTCGAGGTGAACGGCGCGGTGCCGTCGACCAGCGAGAGGTCGCCCAGGTCGCCGTGGGCGTTGGCGTAGGCCAGCACCCGGGACAGGTCGGACACGCCGTTGCTGACCGGCAGCGGCGCGAGATTCAGCGTGGAGAGCAGGCCGATCGCGCGGCCGGAGGCGTCGAGGAACGCGCTGCCGGAGTCGCCCGGGACGCCCGGGCTGACCGTGTAGACGATGTGCCCCCAGCCGTCGCCGACGTCGCCGGCGCTGACGCCCGCCTTCGGGCTCACCGCGCTCACCCCGCCGCGGACCGGCGAGTTGCCGTAGCTGAAGGTCTGCGCGCCCTCCGGCAGCCCGCCCGTCGCGACGCCGGTGGGGCCGCCGAACCACGGCACCGTCGGGTTCGTGACGGCCACGGCCTCCGGCGGCAGCTTGACCAGCGCGAAGTCGTTGTAGGCGCAGGTGTTGGGGTCGGTCTCGCCGCGGCGCTGCATGGTGACCCAGGAGCTGTAGACCATCGTCCCGGTCGCGGTGAAGCCGCGGTCGCCCCGCACGGTCACCGCGGTGCCGGCGGGCATCGTGGCCGAGGTGCAGCCGTCCGTCTCGGAGGACTGGCCGGTGCCCGCGCAGTGCGCGGCCTGCCCGAGGTAGACCGAGCCGTCGCCGCCGCGGAACACGAAGTTGCTGGTGCAGGCGCCGCCGCCCTGGGTGGTGGTGCCGACGCCGGGGTGCACCGCCGCACCCTCCCGGGGCGCCCAGGTCGGCGCGGGCGCGGCCGCCGGGGCCGTCGGCGCGGGGCGCGCGCTCGCCGTGGAGGGGAGGAGCACGGCCGCTGCGGCGACCCCCGCCACCGCGGCGGCCACCGCCGCCCGCCGGGCCCACGAACCCGGCCCCCGAACGGCACCGCCCGACCCCACACGCATCCGCCACCCCTTGCTTCCCCGACGACCGTGACGACCGCCCGCCACGATTCGGCCCCGCGAGTACCCGCCGCCAGGGTCCAACGACACGTCCGGCGCCGGGATACCCCACCATCCCGTGAACGTCCGTCGCGAGCGGGGTGGCCGGTTCGGTGCGCGCCCGAGACGGCACCGAGACCTGTCGGCGCGGCTCCGGGCCCTGGGCCTGCGGGGACGCGCGGGAACACCACCCGGCCGTCGATCGTTGACCTGGCACGATCACCCCGCCGGCCCGCGCCCGGCGCGGTGGCGCGTCCTCGGCCGGCGGAAGCTATCCTGGCGGATCAGGCCGGTCGGCGCGTCGCCGCCAGCGCGGGACCGGAACGCACACTCGGGAAGGTGAAGGCCACCAGGGCCGAAGCTGCATGGACCGCAAGCGCCTGCTCCGCAACCCCTTGATCTGGATCCTCGTCGTGGTCCTGGTCTATTTCGCGTTCTCCGTGCTCTTCGACGACACCCGCGGCTACACGCAGGTCCCGACCTCGACGGCGCTGCAGCAGATCGACGCCCGGAACGTGGCCGACGCCACGATCGAGGACAAGGAGCAGCGGCTCCGCCTCGACCTGACCAGCCCGGTCGACGGCAGCACGAAGATCATCACGCAGTACCCGGCGGCGTCGTCGAACGCCGTGTTCACGAAGCTGCAGGACGCCGGGGTCGCGAACTACAACACGATCGTGCGGCAGGACTCGTTCCTGACCACGATGCTGATCTACCTGATCCCGCTGGGCCTCGTGCTCCTCGTCCTGTTCTGGATGATGAACAACGCCCAGGGCGGCGGGAACCGCGTCATGTCCTTCGGCAAGTCGAAGGCCAAGCAGCTGTCCAAGGACATGCCCAAGACCACCTTCGCCGACGTCGCCGGCGCGGACGAGGCGGTCGAGGAGCTCTACGAGATCAAGGACTTCCTGCAGAACCCGGGCCGCTACCAGGCGCTCGGCGCGAAGATCCCGAAGGGCGTGCTGCTCTACGGGCCGCCCGGCACCGGCAAGACGCTGCTGGCCCGCGCGGTCGCGGGCGAGGCGGGCGTACCGTTCTACACGATCTCCGGCTCGGACTTCGTCGAGATGTTCGTCGGTGTCGGCGCCTCCCGTGTGCGGGACCTGTTCGAGCAGGCCAAGCAGAACTCGCCCTGCATCATCTTCGTCGACGAGATCGACGCGGTCGGCCGCCAGCGCGGCGCCGGCCTCGGCGGCGGCCACGACGAGCGCGAGCAGACCCTGAACCAGCTCCTCGTCGAGATGGACGGGTTCGACGCGCGCGGCGGCATCATCCTCATCGCGGCCACCAACCGGCCGGACATCCTCGACCCCGCGCTGCTGCGCCCGGGCCGCTTCGACCGGCAGATCCCCGTGGGCGCGCCGGACCTGGCGGGCCGGCAGGCAATCCTGGCCGTGCACTCCAAGGGCAAGCCGTTCGCGAACGACGTCGACTTCCTGAGCCTGGCCAAGCGGACGGTCGGGATGTCCGGCGCCGACCTGGCGAACGTGATCAACGAGGCCGCGCTGCTCACCGCGCGGGAGAACGGCTCGCTGATCAACGGGGCCGCGCTGGAGGAGTCCGTCGACCGCGTCGTCGGCGGCCCGCGGCGCAAGGGCAAGATCATCTCCGAGCAGGAGAAGAAGATCACCGCCTACCACGAGGGCGGGCACGCGCTGGCGGCGTGGGCGATGCCGGACCTCGAGCCGGTCTACAAGCTCACGATCCTGCCCCGCGGCCGCACCGGCGGCCACGCGCTCGTCGTCCCCGAGGACGACAAGGGCCTGATGACGCGCTCCGAGATGATCGCCCGGCTGGTCTTCGCGATGGGCGGGCGCTCGGCGGAGGAGCTCGTGTTCCACGAGCCGACCACCGGCGCGTCGTCGGACATCGACCAGGCCACCAAGATCGCCCGCGCGATGGTGACCGAGTACGGCATGAGCGCCCGGCTCGGCGCGGTCCGCTACGGCCGCGAGCAGGGCGACCCGTTCCTCGGCCGCTCGATGGGCAACCAGGCGGACTACTCGCTCGAGGTCGCCCACGAGATCGACGAGGAGGTGCGCAAGCTCATCGAGGCCGCGCACACCGAGGCGTGGGAGATCCTCAACACCTACCGGGACGTCCTGGACAACCTGGTCGTCGAGCTCCTGGACAAGGAGACGCTGACCCGCCGGGACCTGGAGCGGATCTTCGGCGACGTCGAGAAGCGGCCGCGGATCACGGCGTTCAACGACTTCGGCGAGCGCACCCCGTCGGACAAGCCGCCGATCAAGACGCGCGCCGAGCTGGCCCGCGAGCGGGGCGAGATCTGGCCGCCGGAGACCGAGCGCGAGCCCGCTCCCGTCGGGTCGTACCCGGGCGGCGGCCACACCGTCCCGTCGCCGGGCCCGAACGGCGGCCCCGGCCCGCTGCCCGGCCCCGGCCCCAACGGCGGCGGCTACCCGGGCGGGTTCCCGGCCGAGCCGCCCGCGCACGGGGCGCAGGGCAACGGCGCGCACGCCCAGGGCAACGGCGCGGCCCACGGGGCGGGCAACGGCCACGGGCACGTCCCGCAGGCGGCCGGCGGTCAGCAGGACCGGCAGCCGCCCTACGCGGTCGCGCCGAACTACGGTGCCCCGCCGGACTGGCGCCCCGCGACCACTCCGGCCGGGCAGACCTGGCCGCCGCCGAACTGGGCCCCCCACCAGGGTGACCGGACGGCGCCGGGGCACGCATCGGGTTACGGTCGTGAGCAGGGGCAGGGCCAGCAGGCCTCCCCGGAGCAGCCGACGCAGCAGTTCGGGCAGGAGCCGCCCGCGCAGCGTCCGGCCGCTGAGGGTCCGGACGCGCCGGGCCCGCAGGGCCCCGACGCAGGGAGCAGGAACTGAGCACCGGAACCACCGACGGCGAGGCGCCGGCCTACACGGCGGCGGAGCGGCGGGCCGCGGCGGGCGTCGACCACGCACGCGCCGAGGCGGCGATCCGCGAGCTGCTGATCGCGCTCGGGGAGGACCCCGACCGCGAGGGCCTGCGGGACACCCCCGGCCGCGTCGCGCGCGCCTACGAGGAGATCTTCGCCGGGCTGTACGTCGACCCGGCGACGGTCCTCGAGCGGACGTTCGACGAGGGCCACGGCGAGCTCGTCCTCGTCAAGGACATCCCCCTGTACAGCACCTGCGAGCACCACCTCGTGCCCTTCCACGGGGTGGCGCACGTCGGGTACATCCCGTCGGTCGAGGGCCGGGTCACCGGGCTGTCGAAGATCGCCCGCGTGGTCGACCTCTACGCGAAGCGGCCGCAGGTGCAGGAGCGGCTGACCGGGCAGGTCGCCGACGCGCTGGTCCGCAAGCTGGACCCGCGGGGCGTGATCGTGGTGATCGACGCCGAGCACCTGTGCATGGCGATGCGCGGCATCCGCAAGCCGGGCTCGCGCACGACCACCTCCGCCGTCCGGGGGCTCTTCCAGACCTCCCCGTCCTCGCGCGCGGAGGCGCTGTCGCTGATCCGGGGCACGTGATGGCCGCCGGGCTGGACGGCCGCGTCCCGCATCCCGGCCGCTGCGTCGTGATGGGCATCCTCAACGTCACGCCGGACTCGTTCTCCGACGGCGGCCGCTACCTCGACCGGGAGCACGCCGTCGCCCACGGGGTCGCCATGCGCGACGCCGGGGCCGACCTCGTCGACGTCGGCGGGGAGTCCACGCGGCCCGGCGCGGGCCGGGTCGACGCCCCGACCGAGCGCGACCGGGTGGTCCCGGTGATCCGCGACCTGGTCGCCGAGGGTGTCCGGGTCAGCGTCGACACCACCCGCGCGTCCGTGGCCGTGGCCGCGGTCGAGGCCGGTGCGGTCGTGGTCAACGACGTGTCGGGCGGGCTGGCCGATCCGCGGATGGCCGCCGCGGTCGCGTCGCTGCGCGTGCCGTGGATCCTCATGCACTGGCGCGGGCACAGCGACCGGATGCAGGAGCTGGCGTCCTACGAGGACGTCATCGGCGAGGTGCGGCAGGAGCTCGTCGCCCGGGCGGACGCCGCGGTCATGGCCGGGGTGGACCCGGACCGGCTGATCCTCGACCCCGGGCTGGGCTTCGCGAAGACGGCCGCGCACAACTGGGCGCTGCTGCGCCGGCTGGACGTGCTGGTCGCGCTGGGCTTCCCGGTGCTGGTCGGGGCCTCGCGCAAGCGGTTCCTCGGGCAGCTGCTGGCCGACGCCGAGGGCAAGCTGCGCCCGCCGGCCGGCCGGGACGGGGCCACCGCCGCGATCAGCGCGCTCGCCGCGCACGTGGGGGCCTGGGGCGTCCGGGTGCACGACGTGGAGTCCACGATGGACGCCGTGGCCGTCAGCACCGCGTACCGGCTCGGCTCGTCGCGGGCCCGCACCGGGCCGTGGCTGGGGGAGCCGCCGGCATGAGCGCGCCGGACACGGACCGCATCGAGCTGCGCGGCCTGCGCGTGCGTGGCAACCACGGCGTGTTCGACCACGAGAAGCGGGACGGGCAGGACTTCGTCGTCGACGTCGTACTGTGGCTGGACCTGCGGGAGGCCGCCGCCACGGACGACCTCACGAAGACGGTGCACTACGGCGAGCTGGCCGAGCGGACCGCGGCGATCGTCGCGGGCGAACCGCGGGACCTCATCGAGACGGTGTCGGCCGAGATCGCCGACGCGGTCATGGAGGACGAGCGCGTACAGGCCGTCGAGGTCACCCTGCACAAGCCGAACGCCCCCATCCCGCTGGACTTCGCCGACGTCGCGGTGGTCGCCCGCCGCTCCCGGCAGGACGGCGGCCGGGGCCGGGTGATCCCGGCGTGAGCCGCGCGGTGCTGTCGCTGGGCTCCAACCTGGGGGACCGGTTCGCCCACCTCCGCGGGGCCGTCGCCGGCTTCGGCGCGGCGGTGGTCGCCGCGTCGCCGGTCTACGAGACGGCGCCGTGGGGTGGCGTGGAGCAGCCGGACTTCCTCAACGCGGTCCTGATCGTCGCGGACCCGGCCGTGGACCACTGGGGCTGGCTGCGCCGCGGGCAGGAGCTGGAGAAGGCCGCCGAGCGGGTCCGCGAGGTCCGGTGGGGCCCGCGCACGCTCGACGTCGACGTCGTCACCGTCGACGGGGTGAGCAGCGACGATCCCGAACTGCTGCTGCCGCACCCGGGCACGCCGGAGCGCGCGACGGTCCTGATCCCGTGGCTCGACGTGGAGCCCGACGCGGTGCTGCCGGGACACGGGCGCGTCGCCGACCTGCTCGCCGCGCTGCCCGCGGGCGAGGCGGACACGGTGCGGCCGCGGCCCGACCTGGTCCTGCGGTGAAGCCGATCCGGCACCGCGACCTGCTCGTCGCCTTCCTGGGCGCCGGGATCGTGGCGCACCTGGTCGTCAGCCTGACCTACGGCACGCTGCCGTCCTTCCCCGCGCCCGCCGGGGTCACGCTGGGCGTGCTCGGGCTCGCCGAGGCCGTCGCGGGGTGGATCCTCAAGGGCCGCGTTGAGCGGCGGTCCGGCAGCAAGCCCGTCGAGCCGCTGGTGGCGGCCCGGGCGGTGCTGGTGGCGCAGGCGTCGGCGGTCGGGGGCGCGCTCGTCGGCGGCCTGTGGGCCGGGCTGCTGGCGTACGTGCTGCCGCGGGCCTCCACGGTCACCGCGGCGGCGTCGGACACCACGGCGGCGGTCGTCGGGCTGCTGTGCGCGCTCGTGCTGGTCGGCGGCGCGCTCTGGCTGGAACGGTGCTGCCGCACGCCGGACGACCCGGACGAGCAGCGTCGCGACGGCGGATCCGGGGGCGGGGCGGCCACCCGGTAGGGCGCCCCGTGACGGCCGGTGGATGTCGGTGGCGGAAAGTAGGCTCGCCGCCATGGCCTTCCCCGTGCCGACCGGACACCCGCCCGCGGAGCCGACCACGCGGCACACCCACGCCGCGCGGCGCAAGGGCGTGCTGCTGCCGGTCGTCGGCCTGGTGGCGCTGGGCGTCTGCGGGCTCGTGGTGCTGGGGCTGGTCGGCAACTCGGTCGGTCCCGGTGGGGTGCTCGTCGGGGCGCTGTGTGCGCTTCTGCCGGTCGGACCGGTCGTCGCGACGTTCCTGTGGATCGACCGCTGGGAGCCCGAGCCACCGCGGATGCTGCTGATCGCGTTCCTGTGGGGCGCGTGCTTCGCGGCGCTGTCCGCACTGATCATCAACTCCAGCGCGGCCCTGGCGGTCGACGCCCTGTTGGGCCGCGGCAGCGGGGACGTGCTGGGCTCGGTCGTGATCGCCCCGTTCGTCGAGGAGGCGCTCAAGGGGCTCTTCCTGGTCGGGCTGCTCGTCTGGCGGCGCCGGGAGTTCGACGGCATCGTCGACGGGATCGTCTACGCGGGATTGGTCGCCGCGGGCTTCGCCTTCACCGAGAACATCCTCTACATCGGCCGCGCCTTCGCGGAGGACGCGATGGCCGGGCAGAGCGGCGGGGTGCTCGCGGTGCTGCTGCTGCGCGGGGTGTTCTCGCCCTTCGCGCACCCGCTGTTCACGTCGATGATCGGGATCGGGGCGGGCATCGCCGCCGCGAGCCGCAGCACGGCGGTGCGGGTGCTCGCGGTGCTCGCCGGCTACCTGGTCGCGGTGCTCCTGCACGCGATGTGGAACGGGGCCGCGTCGGTCCTGGGCGGGACCGGGTTCGTGCAGGTCTATGTCGTGATCATGGTGCCGCTGTTCATCGGGCTGGCGGTCGTGGTGATCTGGCAGCGGCGGCGCGAGGCGAAGACGGTCGCCGAGCAGCTGCCGTCGTTCGCGCAGGCGGGCTGGATCGCCTGGAGCGAGGTGCCACTGCTCGGCAACCTCGCGCAGCGGCGAGGCTGGCGCCGGGCCGTCAAGCAGCGGTCGGGGCCGCACGCCGCCCGCGCGGTCGCCGACTACCAGGGGGCGGTCACCGAGCTGGCCTTCCTGCGCTCCCGCATCGCCCGCGGCGCGGTCCGGGACAGCGCCGAGGAGCTGGAGCACGAGCGGCTCCGCGCCCTCGCCAAGGCCCGTGCCCGGGCCCTCGGCATGCCCGACGCCCTCACCGCCGCCTGGGGCAACCAGCATCCGCCGGGCTGGACCCCGCCGCCCGCCCCCGCTCCCGGCTGGGCGCCGGTCCCACAGGGGTACGGCCCGGGCTACGCGACCCCCGGCTACGGCCCGCCCTCGCAGGGCTACGCCACCCCGGGCTACGGCCCGCCCTCGCAGGGCTACGGTCCGCCCGGCCAGGGCCAGGGTCCCCCGCCCACCTACGGCGCCCCCGGCCTGCCCCCTCGCGGCCAGCAGCCGCCCCCCGGCCCGCCGCCGGGGTGGGGCCCGCCGCCCCAGCGCTGAGGATCAGAAGGGCAGGAGCAGCCGGACGCCCCGGTAGAGGCACACGAGCGTCAGCGCCCACCACCCGAGGATCCAGATGATCGCCGGGATCCAGGTGACGCGGGCGAGGATCGCGGCGTCGCCGCGGGAGCCGAAGCCGAGCTGGAGCAGGCCCTTGATCGCGCCGAACAACATCACCCACACGAGTCCGACCGCCACCGCGGCCTGCCAGGCGGCGTTGCCGCCTACCAGGGCCCAGACGATGCCCGCTCCCACCAGCAGTACGACCAGGTTCGTGAACAGACCTCGGGCCATGAAGAACGAGGACAGGAGAAGAACGGCGGCGATCCACAACACCGCCACGGCGCGCCCTTCGGCGACGAGGTGCGCGCCGCCCCATCCGAGCAGAGGCGGGGTCGCATAGCCGACGATGCCGGTGAGAATCGCTCCGGCGCCCCACGAACTGTCGGCGTCCGTGCTCCCGCCGGACCCGCCGTGGGTGTTCTCGTCCAGCACGAAGCCCTTGGGATTCCGGAAGGTCAGGATCGCCATCGCCACGTGCCCGCCCTCGTGGGCGATGGTCGAGATCGACCCGATCCACGACGCCGTCACGGGCAGGAACACCAGCACGAACACGACGAACCCGATGCCGGCCACGACCGGTGTGCCGATCAGCGGCATCTCTCCCGGCAGTCCCGTCACTCGATCGAGTGTGAGCGGCCCGATGAGCTGCGGGAATACACAACATCGACGATCTCCGGTCGCCGCGCCGCCGCCCATCCGGCCGGGCGGGTGTGCGCGGCCCCTTCGACGCACGCCCCCACCATGGGCGCCGTCGGGAGCAGCCCGACGCGTCGGGTCGCCCATCAGGGATCACCACAGCATGACGCCCTCGTGAGCGGCGTGTGAGCCGCCCGGCCCGGTGAAGCCCGTCACGCGCTCTCCCCGGGATGGTCCACACCCGCCTACCCTCGTGGCCGTCGTCGCCGATCGATGTCGACCACAACGTCCGGTACCCCTGGTGGACTGGAACGGAGCAGGAGCGCGTGATGAGTGCTGGCCGGCCCGCCCGGCTGGCCGTCGGAGTGGTCTCCGCCGGCCGTGTCGGGGCCGTTCTGGGTGCCGCGTGGGACGCGGTGGGGCACCGGGTCGTGGCGACCTCGGGGGTCTCCCGGGCGTCCGTGCACCGCGCCGAGACCCTCCTGCCCGACGCCCCGCTGCTGGCTCCGGACGAGGTGATCCGCGCGGCGGACCTCGCCCTCCTCGCCGTCCCGGACGACGTGCTGCCCGGCCTGGTCCGCGGCCTCGCCGCCGCCGGCGCCTTCCGCCCCGGCCAGATCGTGGTCCACACCGCCGGCGCGCACGGCGTCGAGGTGCTGGACCCGGCCGTCGAGCACGGGATCCTGCCGCTCGCCCTGCACCCGGTCATGACCTTCACCGGCCGGCCCGAGGACGTCCAGCGCCTCACCGGCTGCTGCGTCGCGGTGACCGCGCGGGCGGACGACGAGGCGGCCTGGAACGTGGGCGAGGCGCTGGTCCTGGAGCTCGGCGCCGAGCCGGTCCGGGTCCCCGAGCAGGTCCGGCCGCTGTACCACGCCGCCCTCGCCCACGGCGCGAACCACCTGGTCACGCTCGTGCGTGACTGCGCCGACCTGCTCGACAAGGCCGGGGTCAGGCCTGCCGAGCGGCTGATCGGGCCCCTCCTCTCCGCCGCGCTGGACAACGCGCTGCGCCACGGCGACCGCGCGTTGACCGGGCCGGTCGCCCGCGGCGACGTCGGCACCGTCCGCACCCACCTCCGCGAGCTCGACCGCGCCGATCCCGAGCTCGCCGACACCTACCGCACCCTCGCCCGTCGCACCGCGCACCGCGCGGCGGAGGGCGGGTTGCTGCCCGACCACGCGGCCGACGAGGTCCGCGCCGCCCTTGACGACTCTGAGGAGCACCGGTGACCGCACCCGCCCGCACCCGCAACGGCTACGCCCGCGGCCGGCTGACCGTGCACGACGACCCGGCCAAGCTGACCCCCGTCAGCCGTGCGCTGCGGGCGGCCGGGCGCAAGGTCGTGCTCGTGCCGACGATGGGCGCGCTGCACGAGGGCCACCGCGAGCTGATCCGGCATGCGAGGTCGGTGCCCGGCAACGTGGTCCCGGTCGTCAGCATCTTCGTGAACCCGCTGCAGTTCGGGCCGAACGAGGACCTGGAGCGCTACCCGCGGCCCCTCGAGCGGGATCTCGACGCGTGCCGCGAGGAGGGCGTCGAGCTCGTCTTCACGCCCTCGGTCGACCACATGTACCCGCCGGGCTCGGACACCCGGATCGTCGCCGGGGCGCTCGGCGCCGACCTCGAGGGCGGGCCGCGGCCGGGGCACTTCGACGGGATGCTGACCGTCGTCGCGAAGCTCTTCCACATCGTGGGGCCCGACGTCGCGCTGTTCGGCGAGAAGGACTACCAGCAGCTCACGCTGGTCAAGAAGATGGTGCGGGACCTGGACTTCCCGCTGTCCGTGGTGGGGGTGCCCACGGTCCGCGAGCCGGACGGGCTGGCCCTGTCCTCGCGGAACGTCTACCTGTCCGCCGACGAGCGCCCCCGCGCCGTCACGCTCTCCCGCGCGCTGCGCGAGGGCGCCGCCGTCTCGGCCCACGGGCCCGCGGCGGTCCTCGAGCGGGCCCGCGCGGTCCTCGACACCGAACCGGCGCTGCAGGTCGAGTACCTGGAGCTGCGCGACGCCGACACCCTCGGCGAGCCGGTCGACGGCGGCCGGGCCCGGCTGCTCGTCGCCGCCCGGATCGGCGCCACCCGCCTCATCGACAACGTCCCCGTCCAGCTCTAGGAGTCCCCGTGCTGCGCACCATGATGACCTCGAAGATCCACCGCGCAACGGTGACCCAGGCCGACCTGCACTACGTCGGCTCGGTGACCGTCGACCGCGACCTGATGGAGGCCGCCGACCTGCTGGAGGGCGAGCAGGTCGCGATCGTCGACATCACCAACGGCGCCCGGCTCGAGACCTACGTGATCCCCGGCGAGCGGGGCAGCGGCGTCATCGGCATCAACGGCGCCGCCGCGCACCTCGTGCACCCCGGCGACCTCGTCATCCTGATCGCCTACGGCCAGCTCGACGAGGCCGAGCTGCTCACCTACGCGCCGCGCGTGGTGTTCGTCGACGAGCACAACCGGATCGTCGAGCAGGGCTCGGACCCGGCGCACGCCCCCGAGGGCTCGGGGCTGCTGTCCGGCTCCCGCTGATGCTGCTCTGCATCGACATCGGCAACACCCAGATCGCGCTGGGTGTGTACGAGGGCGAGCTCCTCGTGCGGGACTGGCGGATGCGGACCGACCCGCGGATCACGGCCGACGAGCTGGAGGTCGCCGTCGGCGCGATGCTCGGCGAGTACGCCCCGCGGGTCGACGGCGTGGCCGCGCTGTCCACCGTCCCGTCACTGCTGCGCGAACTGCGGCTGATGCTGGAGCGGCGAGCGGTGCGGATGCCCACCGTCGTCGTCGGCCCGGGGGTGCGGACGGGCGTGCCGCTGCTGGTCGACAACCCGCGCGAGGTCGGCGCGGACCGGGTGGTGAACACGCTCGCCGCGCACCACCGGCACGCGACGGCGTGCATCGTCGTCGACTTCGGGACCTCGACGAACATCGACGTCGTGTCGGCCAAGGGCGAGTTCCTCGGGGGTGCGCTCGCCCCCGGCATCGAGATCTCGATGGACGCCCTCGCCCACCGCGCCGCCGCGCTGCGCACCGTGGAGTTCGTGCCGCCCCGCTCGGTCATCGGCAAGAACACCGTGGAGTGCCTGCAGTCCGGCGTGCTCTACGGCTTCGCCGGCCAGGTCGACGGCCTGGTGCGCCGGATCGTCAGCGAGCTCGGCCCGGGCGCGGGCCCGGTGACCGTGCTCGGCACCGGTGGCCTCGCGCCGCTGATGAAGGGCATCTCGGACACCATCACCGAGTACGCCCCGGACCTGACCCTGGAGGGCCTGCGCCTCACGTACGAGCGCAACGTCCGCACGGGTGCGGCTCCCGGCGGCGTGCAGGAGCCGCGGGCGGACACCGCGCGGACGGCGCGCGGTACCGCCGTCTAGCCTTACCCGGCGTGACCGACGAGCCGCGCACCCCCGCCGACGACCTGCCCGAGCAGATGCAGGTGCGCGCGAAGAAGCGCGCGGAGATGCTGGAGGCGGGCGACGACCCGTACCCCGTCCTCGTGCCGCGCACCCACACGCTGCGCGCCGTCCGCGAGGCGCACCCCGACCTGCCGGCGGACACCGAGACCGGTGAGGTCGTCACCGTCGTCGGGCGCGTCATGTTCCTCCGCAACACCGGCAAGCTCTGCTTCGCCCAGCTCACCGAGGGCGACGGCACGGAGCTGCAGGCCATGCTGAGCCTCGCGAAGGTGGGGGCGGACGAGCTGGCCCGCTGGAAGGCCCAGGTCGACCTGGGCGACCACGTGGCCGTCACGGGCGAGGTCATCACCTCCCGCCGCGGCGAGCTGTCGGTCATGGCGGACTCGTGGGCGATGGTCGCCAAGTCGATCCGCCCGCTGCCCAACGCGCACAGCGACCTGTCCGAGGAGACCCGCGTCCGGCAGCGCTACGTCGACCTGATCATGCGCCCGCAGGCGCGCGAGATGGTCCGGGCGCGCTCCACCGTGCTGCGCACGCTGCGCCGGGAGTTCGAGGACCGGGACTTCGTCGAGGTCGAGACGCCGATGCTGCAGCTGCTGCACGGCGGGGCCACGGCGCGCCCCTTCGTCACGCACGCGAACGCCATCGACACGGATCTGTATCTGCGGATCGCCCCCGAGCTGTTCCTCAAGCGGGCGGTCGTCGGCGGGATCGAGCGCGTTTTCGAGCTCAACCGCGTCTTCCGCAACGAGGGCATCGACTCGACCCATTCACCCGAGTTCGCGATGCTCGAGGCCTACCAGGCCTATGCCACGTACGACGACATGGCCGTTCTGACCCGCGAACTGATCCAGCAATGTGTACGCGCCGTGTTCGGTTCCACCGTCGTGCGTCACGCGGACGGGTCCGAGCACGATCTCGGCGGCGAGTGGCGCTCGGTCACGCTGCACGAATCGGTCGCCACGGCCGTCGGGGAATCCGTGACGCCGGACACGTCGGCCGAGGAACTGCGGAAGATCGCCGCGACCCACGACGTGGCGCTGCAGGATTCGTGGGGCGCCGGCGAAATCGTGCTGGAGCTGTTCGAGAAGCTCGTCGAGCACACGCTGCAGGAACCGACCTTCGTCCGCGACTACCCGGTCGAGGTGCGCCCGCTGACCCGTCAGCACCGCGACGACCCGCGGCTCGCCGAGGCCTGGGACCTCATCGTGTTCGGGCACGAGCTGGCCACGGCCTACTCGGAGCTGGTCGACCCCGTCGAGCAGCGTGCGCGGCTGCACGCCCAGTCCCTGCTGGCGGCCAAGGGCGACCCCGAGGCCATGCAGCTCGACGAGGACTTCCTGAGGGCCATGGAGTACGGAATGCCGCCGACCGGCGGCATGGGAATGGGCATCGACCGCCTCCTCATGACGCTGACCGGCGTCGGAATCCGGGAGACGATCCTCTTCCCGCTGGTCCGCCGCGAGCTATAACGCGTTCCAGAATCTCGCGAGTTCGACCCCTCCTCGACACGCCTTCGGTAATCGCGTTATATTTCCTCGACGGCGCGGCCGTGCATTCAGCAGGAACTATTCGAACCAGGAGGCTGCGGCGGTGGCGCAGATCCGCGAGATCAAGCTGGTCGACGACCTCGACGGCGAGAAGGCCGACGAGACCGTCGAGTTCGGCATCGACGGGAAGAGCTACGAGATCGACCTGTCAACGGCGAACGCGAGCAAGTTGCGGGACGCACTGGCGTCCTACGTGGGTGCGGCCCGGCGGGCCTCCGGACGGCGCCGCGGCGGTGGCGGATCGTCACCCGGCGGCACGAACCGGCGGCCGTCGATCGACCGCGAGCAGAACCAGGCCATCCGCGACTGGGCCCGCAAGCGCGGGATGAAGGTCTCCGACCGCGGCCGGATCCCGGCCGAGGTCCTGGAGGCGTACCACCAGGAGAACTGAGCGAGGCACGTCGGAAGGGCCGGCCGGGCGTGTCCCGGCCGGCCCTTCTGCTGGGCGGAAGCAAGGATTGCCTCACCTCGCTCCGGGCGTAGCGTGGGGCGAAAGACCCGCCGCTCCCGGAGGTACACCCCGTGGCACGCCGCATGACCACCCTCGAGGTCGCGCGCACCGAGCGGATCGGCCCGCACATGGTGCGCGTCGTCGCCGTCGGGCCCGAGCTCGCGTCGTTCCCGGACACCGCGTTCACCGACCGCTATGTGAAGATCCTGTTTCCGGTGCCGGGCGTCGACTACGCCGAGCCGCTCGACATGGAGGCCGTCCGGCGGGACCACCCGCGCGAGGAGTGGCCGCGGGTGCGGACCTACACCGTGCGCGCGTTCGACCCCGCCGCGGGCGAGCTGACCATCGACTTCGTGCACCACGGCGACAGCGGCCTCGCCGGCCCCTGGGCCGCCTCGGCCCGCCCCGGCGACGTGCTGCGGCTGCTCGGCCCGGGCGGGGCCTACGTGCCCGATCCCGAGGCGGACTGGCACCTGCTCGTCGGCGACGAGGCGGCGCTGCCCGCGATCGGCGCCGCGCTGGAGCGGATCCCCGCCGGCGTCCCGGTCCACGCGCTCGTCCAGGTCGACGACGAGGCCGACCGGCAGGACCTCGCCTGCGCCGGCGACCTGCGGCTGCGCTGGCTGCATCGCGCCGGCGCCCCCGACGGCGGGGCGGGCGCCCTGCTGGAGGCCGTCCGGGCCCTCGAGTTCCCGGCCGGCCGGGTGCACGCGTTCGTCCACGGCGAGGCGGGCGAGGTCCGCGAGGTCCGGCGGCACCTGCTGCGCGAGCGCGGCGTCGACCGGGACGCGCTGTCCGTCTCCGGCTACTGGCGGCGGGGCCGGGACGAGGAGGGCTTCCGCGTCTACAAGCAGGAGCAGGCGCGGCTGGAGGAGGCCGAGCAGGCCGCCTCGGCCTGACGATCTTCGCAGGTCGGCGCCGTTTCTGGCCGTTCGCGCAGGGCTGAACTCCCGCGGACGGGGAATGCACGCCGAGGTCACACCGTTGTGTCGGTATCGGTGCGTACCGTGCGCGTTACGCGGGGCCGCGGCGGAGGCGCCGACCGGTCGGCGACCGATACAGTGGTATGGGGCGTCCGCGGCGCAGTGTCACAGGGATGCTGGACGCGTCGCACGTGTGGGCGCAGCAGGCAAGGAGTGCGAATGTTCGAAAGGTTCACCGACCGAGCAAGGCGTGTTGTCGTCCTGGCGCAGGAAGAGGCCAGGATGCTCAACCACAACTACATCGGCACCGAGCACATCCTCCTTGGCCTGATCCACGAGGGCGAGGGTGTGGCCGCGAAGGCGCTCGAGTCGCTCGGGATCGCCCTGGAGGGCGTCCGCCAGCAGGTCGAGGAGATCATCGGCCAGGGCCAGCAGGCGCCGTCGGGACACATCCCGTTCACGCCTCGGGCGAAGAAGGTGCTGGAGCTGTCGCTGCGCGAGGCGCTGCAGCTCGGCCACAACTACATCGGCACCGAGCACATCCTGCTCGGCCTGATCCGCGAGGGCGAGGGCGTCGCGGCGCAGGTCCTGGTCAAGCTGGGAGCCGACCTCAACCGCGTCCGCCAGCAGGTCCTCCAGCTGCTGTCCGGCTACCAGGGCAAGGAGCCCGCCGAGGCCTCCTCCGGCCGCGGCGAGGGCACCCCGTCGTCCTCCCTCGTGCTCGACCAGTTCGGTCGCAACCTCACCCAGCAGGCCCGTGAGGGCAAGCTGGACCCGGTCATCGGCCGGGAGAAGGAGATCGAGCGGGTCATGCAGGTCCTCTCCCGGAGGACCAAGAACAACCCCGTCCTCATCGGCGAGCCCGGCGTCGGCAAGACGGCCGTCGTCGAGGGGCTGGCCCAGGGCATCGTCAAGGGCGAGGTCCCCGAGACGCTGAAGGACAAGCAGCTCTACACGCTGGACCTGGGCTCCCTGGTCGCCGGCTCCCGCTACCGCGGTGACTTCGAGGAGCGCCTCAAGAAGGTGCTCAAGGAGATCCGCACGCGCGGCGACATCATCCTGTTCATCGACGAGATCCACACCCTCGTGGGTGCGGGTGCCGCCGAGGGCGCGATCGACGCCGCGAGCATCCTCAAGCCGATGCTGGCCCGCGGCGAGCTGCAGACCATCGGCGCCACCACGCTCGACGAGTACCGCAAGTACGTCGAGAAGGACCCGGCCCTGGAGCGCCGCTTCCAGCCGATCCAGGTGGGCGAGCCGAGCGTCACGCACACCATCGAGATCCTCAAGGGCCTCCGCGACCGCTACGAGGCGCACCACCGGGTCACCATCACCGACCCGGCGCTCGTCGCCGCGGCCACGCTGGCCGACCGCTACATCTCCGACCGCTACCTGCCGGACAAGGCGATCGACCTGATCGACGAGGCCGGCGCCCGGATGCGCATCCGCCGGATGACCGCGCCGCCGGACCTGCGGGAGTTCGACGAGAAGATCGCGAACGTCCGCCGGGACAAGGAGTCCGCGATCGACGCGCAGGACTTCGAGCGCGCCGCGCACCTGCGCGACTCGGAGAAGCAGCTGCTCGGGCAGAAGTCGGAGCGCGAGAAGCAGTGGAAGTCCGGTGACCTGGACGTCGTGGCCGAGGTCGACGACGAGCAGATCGCCGAGGTCCTTGCCAACTGGACCGGCATCCCCGTCTTCAAGCTGACCGAGGAGGAGACGACCCGTCTCCTCAAGATGGAGGACGAGCTCCACAAGCGGATCATCGGCCAGGAGGAGGCGGTCAAGTCCGTCGCCCAGGCGATCCGCCGCACCCGTGCCGGCCTGAAGGACCCGAAGCGCCCGTCCGGCTCGTTCATCTTCGCCGGCCCGTCCGGTGTCGGTAAGACCGAGCTGTCCAAGGCGCTGGCGAACTTCCTCTTCGGCGAGGACGACGCGCTCATCCAGATCGACATGGGCGAGTTCCACGACCGCTACACCGCCTCGCGGCTCTTCGGTGCCCCTCCCGGGTACGTGGGCTACGAGGAGGGCGGCCAGCTCACCGAGAAGGTGCGCCGCAAGCCGTTCTCGGTCGTGCTGTTCGACGAGATCGAGAAGGCCCACCAGGAGATCTACAACACGCTCCTGCAGGTCCTCGAGGACGGCCGCCTCACGGACGGCCAGGGTCGCACCGTCGACTTCAAGAACACGGTGCTGATCTTCACCTCGAACCTGGGCACCCAGGACATCTCGAAGGCCGTCGGGCTCGGCTTCGCGCAGAGCAACGACGAGCAGTCGAACTACGAGCGCATGAAGACGAAGGTCAACGACGAGCTGAAGAAGCACTTCCGCCCGGAGTTCCTGAACCGCATCGACGACATCATCGTCTTCCACCAGCTCACGCAGCCGCAGATCATCTCCATGGTCGACCTGATGATCACGCGGGTGGAGAAGGCCCTGGCCAACAAGGACATGGCGATCGAGCTCACGGACGCCGCCAAGGGCCTGCTGGCCCGCCGCGGGTTCGACCCGGTGCTGGGCGCCCGGCCGCTGCGCCGGACCATCCAGCGGGAGATCGAGGACCAGCTGTCCGAGAAGATCCTGTTCGGCGAGGTCGAGCCGGGGCAGATCGTGATCGTCGACGTCGAGGGCATCGACGAGAGCGTGCCCGAGGGCAACCCGGCGCACGACGACAAGGCGACGTTCACCTTCCGCGGTGAGCCCCGCCCGGCCGCGGGCGTCCCGGACGCCCCGCCGGTCGACATCGCCGCCGGTGGCGGCGAGGAGTAGGACCAGGCAGCACGACGGCGGCCCGCCTTCCTTCGGGAGGCGGGCCGCCGCCGTTCTCACCCGCCCCGCGAGTCGGCAGTTCCGGCACCGCGAGTCGCGAGTTCCGGCAGCGCGAGTCGCGAGTTCCGGCAGCGCGAGTCGCGAGTTCCGGCACCGCGAGTCGCGAGTTCCGGCACCGCGAGTCGGCAGTTCCGGGACACCGAGATGGCAGTTCCGGGCCACGGCCCACCGGCGGGGCCGGCCCGCCGTCGCTACCGTGGCGGCCATGAGCTCGGTCCGCGCCGTCCCGGAGACCGAGCTGATGTCGGGCGAGCTGCTGTCCGCCGACGACGCCTGGCACACCGTCCGCCGCTACGGCCTGCGCCACCTCCTCGTGACGGGCTTCGTGCGCTTCCGCTACGGCGACGGCTTCTCCCACGCCCGCGCGTTCGCGCTCCAGCTCGCGCTGGCCGCGGTACCGCTGGTGATCGCCGGCGCGGGGCTGGCGACCACGCTCGGGGTGGAGTCCTTCTCCGAGGTCGTCGCCCGGACGGTCGTCGCGATCTCGCCCGGCACCAGTGACCAGCTCGTCGGGCAGGCCGTCGAGGGTGAGGTGGACGGCGAGGAGCGCGGCGAGGTCGTGGTCGCGCTGGCGCTGGTCACAGCCTTCCTCGCGGCGACCTCGGCCTTCGCGCAGCTCGAGCGCGGCGCCAACCGCATCTACGGCACCGAACGGGACCGGCCGGCGCTCCGCAAGTACGGTCGCGCCGCCCTGCTGACGGCGACGGCGGGCGTGGCGATGGCGGTCGGTCTCCTGCTCATCGTCGCGGGCGAGCCCTTCGGCGAGGCGATGGAGCAGGTCTACCGGTGGGGCGACGTGGCCGAGGAGATCTGGGACGTCCTGCGCTGGCCCGCCGGCCTCGCGGCGCTGATCGTGGCGGTGACGGCCCTGCTGCGCTTCGCCCCGCGCCGCCGCCAGCCGGGCCTGAGCTGGCTCGTCGTCGGCGGGACGGTCACGGTCCTGGCGTGGCTCGCGGGCTCGGCGCTGCTGGCCGGGTACGTGGTGCTCGGTGCGAACTTCGACGAGACCTACGGCCCACTGACGGCGATCATGGCCTTGTTGCTCTGGGCCAACGTCAGCGGCATCGCCCTCCTGGCCGGCTTCGCGCTCGCCGCGCAGCTGGAGGCCGTGCGCGCGGGGCAGGGCGACCCGCGCCTGCCCGACACCGACGACGACGGGATCCCCGACCACCTCGACGAGGCTCCGGACACCCCGGCCCGCTGAGTCGGCGTCGGCGCAGGACTTCGTCCGGCCGATCTCCCGACTTCTCCGACTCGGTGCCCCGGAACTACCGACTCGCGGTGCCGGAACTGCCGACTCGCGGTGCCGGAACTACCGACTCGCCGGGGCCCGAGTGCGACTCGCGACGCCCGCCCAGGCCTCAACTCGGGTCAGGGGCGGCGCTGGGGTGGGGGCCACTCCTGCGCCCGGGTGCGCGGCTGGGGGCGGCGTCGGCCCGGGAGCGGCTCCTGCGGGGCCGCAGGCCGTTCCTGAGGGCCTGCGGACCATGCCTGCGGATCTGCCGGCCAGCCGCGGGGGCCGGGGACGGTAGCCCGCCGCGGCCCACCCTCGGCCGCCCGGCCGGGAGCCCACGCCCCGCTCGGCACCGGCGCCGGAGCGCCCTCACGCCGGACCGGCGTCGGAGCGCCCTCGCGTGGCGTCGGCGCCGGAAAGCCCTCGCGCGGCGCCGGGGCGCCCTGTCGCGGCACCACCGGCAGCACCTCGGTCGCCGGCATCTCGGCGATGCGCCGGGCGGTGGCCTCGGCGAGGGTCCGCGGCCGGAGGACGGGGCCCTGGCGCACGGCGTCGTCGTCCTTCTTCCGGCGGGCCGCCGCGGCGCGTTTCCCGCCCGGCAGGATCTGCAGCGGCCGGCGGGCGGCGAGGTCCTCGACCCAGCCGAAGCAGGCCACCCCGAGCACGATGATCACCACGGAGCTGAGCACCAGCCAGCCGCTCGAGTCCGGGAGACCGAGACGGTCGTTGGCCCAGGCGGCGACGTCGATCGCCGGGTTGTTCAGCAGGTAGATCGTGATCGCCCGCGCGTTGACGACGGAGATCAGCCGGCCGAGCCCGGGCACCTTGTCGACCCAGCCCATGGCCGGGTTGACCCGCAGCACCAGCAGCACGAACCCGGCCGAGACCAGGGCCTGCGCCATCGGGATCTCGTTGAGGTCCAGCCCCGCGTCCGGCGACGGGTGCCCGACGGCCCAGAACATGCCCGCCGCGATCCCGGCCGCGGCCAGCCCGAGCAGGGCCGGCAGCGGGAGCCGGCGGATCATGCCCTCGCGGTGCGCGAAGCCGAGCATCCAGCAGGCGCCGAAGGTCACGAAGTCGAGCAGGCCGGCGCCCAGCCCGCTGGCGTCGGACAACGGCGACCCGAGCAGGCCGTCGACGATCACCAGGGCCAGCGGGACCAGCACGCTGATCACCGGGCTCTTCCGGAAGGCCTTGAGCATCACCGGCGTGAGCAGCACGAACCACAGGTAGGCGCGCAGGTACCAGAGCACCTCGACGGTGTCCAAGCCCCACTCGCTGCCGGGCGGGTCCATGATCGGGAAGACCCACCAGATCAGGTCGCTCCACGGGATCCCGTTGCCGGGGCTCTCGGCGTCGGCCCCCTCGGCGGCCCAGCCCTGCCACACCATGATCGGCACGAAGATCACGGCCATCAGCCACAGCGGCGGCAGGAGGCGCCGGATCCGCTGCCCGATGACGTCGATCGCCGGGGTCTTCCGCATCGACTGCACCATCAGCGACCCGCCCAGCGCGAACATCACGCCCATCGACGGGAAGACGATCGACAGCCAGCCGAGCCCCAGCGCGTGGTAGACGACCACGCGGACCAGCGCGAGCCCGCGCAGCGTGTCGAGCCACCGCTCCCGGCCCCGCGGTCGCGCGACGGGGGCGGGGAGCGGTGACCCGGGGTCGTCGGGCCCGGCGGGACGGGGCTCCGGGACGGCCGCGACGGCGGTCGGGGCGGGCACGGCCGGCATGCTGGGGAACGACGGGTGCCGCCCGGCCGCGCCCGCGGGCGGCACGGGGGCGGGGGAGGCCTGCGGGGAGAGCAGCGCGTCGACCGCACCCGTGCGCTTGAGCTTCTGCCAGCGCACCCGGACACCGCTGATGGCGCTCACCGCGGACTGCACGAGCACCACGTACATCAGCTGCCGGTAGACGAACTGCTGCACCGGCAGCACCCACAGCGCGCCCTTCGGCTCGCCGTCGACGTGGAAGGCGTAGATGCCGCCCGCGACCTGCAGCCCCATCATCAGGCTCCAGAGCAGGATGGTGGTCGCGGGGTCCTCGAACAGCAGGCCGTAGAGCAGGAAGATGTCGACCAGCGGCGCCGAGAGCGGCAGCATGATCTGGAACAGCAGCACGTGGGCGAGGCCGAGCCAGCCGAACGAGCCGGGCTCGCGCACCGCGCGTCGGTGCTTCCAGATGGCCTGCATGGTCCCGTAGCTCCACCGGTACCGCTGCCGCCAGAGCTGGCCGGCGGTCGCGGGAGCCTCGGTCCAGGCCAGCGCGCGGTCCTCGAACACGACCTTCCAGCCGGCCCGGCCCAGGGCGATGGTGAGGTCGGTGTCCTCTGCGAGGGTGTCGTCGGACAGCCCGCCGACCTCGCGCAGCGCCTCCTTGCGGAAGGCGCCGGCGGCCCCCGGGATCGTCGTGATCGACGACGTCGTGTCCTGCACCCGGCGGTCGATGCCGAACCCGACCACGTACTCGACGTGCTGCAGCCGGCCGATCAGCGTGTCGGTGTTGGCGACCTTCACGTTGCCCGCGACCGCACCCACCCGCGGGTCGGCGAAGGGCTGCGCGAGATGGCGCACGGTGTCCGGCTCGAAGACCGTGTCGCCGTCCATCATCACGACGACCTCGTACCGCGCGTTCGCCGTACCGGTGTTGAGCGCGGCCGGTTTGCCCGCGTTGAGCTGGCGGATCACCCGCACCCGGGGCAGGTCGAGCGACTCGACGAGCTCGGCCGTGCCGTCCGACGACCCGTCGTCGACGACGATCACCTCGAGAGGGTGGTCGTTCGCGAGGATCGACCGCACGGTCGCCTCGATGTTCTTCGACTCGTTGTACGCCGGGACGATCACCGAGACGGGCTGCGTGTACGTCGGCCCCCAGGCCCAGTCCGGGTCGCGCCGCCGTTTGTCGTGCCGCCGGGCGGCCACGACCATCAGGATCAGCCGCAGGACGACCAGGGTCGCGACCCCGGCCAGGAGCCAGCGGGCGGCGTCGGAGACCCACCAGGCCGCGCCGATGACCCCGAGCAGCAGCTTCCCGAGCAGGACGTCCGTGCTGCTCGCGGCCGGGGCGGGCGGCAGGTTCATCGCCTGCTCGACGGTCTTGAACGTGTAGCCGGCCGCCTGCAGCTGGGGGATCAGCTTGTCGAGCGCCGCGATGGTCTGGGTGCGGTCACCGCCGGAGTCGTGCAGCAGGATCGTGCCGCCGGTGCCGTCCTTCGGCGTGGCGTTGCGGACGATCTGGTCGACGCCGGGCCGCTTCCAGTCCTCGCCGTCGACGTCCGTCAGCACGGTCAGGTAGCCCATGGCCCCGACCTGCTTGACGGTCTGGTAGCCGATGTCGTCGAGCGCCGCGGCGCTGGAGGAGTACGGCGGCCGCATGAGATAGGTCGACTCGCCGGTGGCGCCCTGGATCACGAGCTGGGTCTCGGCCATCTCGCGCTCCACCCGCCAGCTCGCCGACGTGCCGAGGTCGGGGTGCGAGAAGGAGTGGACGCCCAGCTCGGAGCCCTGCTCGTGGATGTCGCGGATCAGCTCCGGGTAGCGGCTGGCCATCGAGCCGACCACGAAGAAGCTGCCGGGCACGTTGTGCTTGCGCAGGATCGAGAGCACCTGCGGTGTCCACGTGGGGTCCGGGCCGTCGTCGAAGGTGAGGACGACGGTGCCGTTCGGGATGCTCGTCGACCGCACCGGCTCGTGCTGGCCGTCGATGATCGGGCCACCCGCGAGGATCTCGTCGGGCACCTGCTCGGACGAGCCCTCCTCGTGGGCGCCGGTCGCGTCGTTGCCGATCTTGCCGGCGGTCAGGCCGCAGACGACGAGCACGACGAGGAAGGCGACGAGGAGCGAACCGACCAGCAACCACGACGGCGCGGGCCGGACCGTCGCGCGAGGGCGGGGCACGGCGAACCTTTCCCGACAGGGGGGAGCGCCGCGCCGGCGGGGTCCGGGCAGCGGCCTGTCACTCCGCTGTCGACCGCTCCCGGGGTCCTGTTACAGGCCGTGACCTGAATCCCGTCGTCGTTGGGCCGTTCGGGTGCAGCGCGCTGGGCCGATACGCCGGAACAGACGGGAGGAAAAGGACAAAACGCTCACCCAGAGTGCAAGCCGACCAGAACGTGCTCAGCCCGCCGCTCCTCAGTGCGGGTCGAGGCCCGTCAGGGTGCGGCGCGGGTCGCCGGCCGGCAGCAGCATCCCCAACCGCTCCCGCACCTGCTCGTCCGACTTCCCGTGCTCCGTGCGGGCGTAGGACCACACCGCCTCGGCGTCCCCGCTGCGCAGCACCAGGGAGCGGACGGCGACGGCGAGGGCGTCCCGTTCCTCGCGGACGGCGGGGGCGTCGGAGGCGGGCAGGAGCTCGCCCCGGTGCAGGTCGGCGGCCTCCCGGGCCCGGCCGAGCCGCAGGGCCTCGCGGAGGGTGAGGAAGTCGGCGTCGACGGCGGCCTGCAGGCGGTAGGGCTGGGTGCGGACGATTCCGGCGTCGAGCTGGAGCCGCAGCCGGTGCATCTCCGCGCGGACGGTCACGGCCTTGCCCGCGTCGCCGTAGAGGGCGGTGGCGAGCCGGTCCGCGGTGAGACCCTCCGGGTGCAGCGCCAGCAGCGTGAGCAGTTCGGCGTGCCGGGTCGAGAGCCGGACGGCCCGGCCGTCGAGGCGGGCGACCGGCCGCTCCGCGCCGAGGAAGCGCAGCGCCAGCGACGGCCGGCGGCGGGCGCCGGGCCGGTGCAGGCGCAGCAGGTACCCCTCCGCCAGCTGCTCCAGGACGCCCTCGCCGCGGGCGCCCAGCGCCACCCGCATGCCGTCGGCGGGGTCCGTGCCGAGGTCGACCCGCTCGGCGAGCCAGCCGTCGGGCTGGGCGGCGAGGACGCGCCCGCGTGGGCTGAGCAGCGCGCCCGGCTCGTTCCGGAGCCCGGTCAGGTGCGGCAGGTTGCGGGTGAGCAGCCGCTCGTCCCGCACCGCGATCCGCGTCTCGAGGTGCTTCTCGGCCAGCTTCGCCGCCGCGCTGACAAGCGCGAGCGTGGTCGGGTGGAAGGTGCGGGCGGGCCCGGTGATATCGACGACGCCGACCATCTCGCCCGTGTCGGGGTCGTGGACGGGGGCCGCGGCGCAGGTCCACGGGTGGTAGGCGCGGACGTGGTGCTCCGCCGAGTGGATCCGCAGCGCCCGGTCCTCGGCGAGCGCGGTGCCCATGGCGTTGGTCCCGATGGCGTCCTCGCTCCAGCGGGTGCCCTCGACGAGCCCGACACCCTCGGCGCGGCGCAGCACGGCCTGGTGCCCCTCGCGCCACAGGATGTGCCCCTGGGCGTCCGTGACGATCATCATGTGCATCGCCTCGTCGGCGATCTGCAGCAGGGTGTCCCGCAGCAGCGGCAGCACCTCGGCGAGCGGATGGCCCGCCCGGACGTCGGCGACCTCGCGGTGCTCGAAG
Source organism: Pseudonocardia autotrophica (assembly GCF_000717175.1). Lineage (GTDB taxonomy): Bacteria > Actinomycetota > Actinomycetes > Mycobacteriales > Pseudonocardiaceae > Pseudonocardia > Pseudonocardia halophobica. The sequence goes on from NZ_JNYD01000009.1 coordinate 84,396, forward strand.
ACGTGCGGCGGCAGCCCGTGCTCGGGGTCGACCCGGGCCGCGTGCGAGCGGCGCCACGAAGCGGACACCAGATCACGGATCTGCTCGCTCATGTCAGCCCTCCCCCGACGCCGTCGTCCCGCTCGATCGTCCTCTCACCTGCGAGGACAGGCAACCCAAAGCCGTTTCCGCCCGTTCGGACTGTCCGAACGGAGAGGTCCGCATCTGCGTGCAACGCGGCTGCAACCCCCACCTTCCTAGTGTCCGCCATCACGAGCTGGACCCAATGTTGTGGAAGGACGGACATGGCCAAGTACGCCAACCCCGGGCAGCCGGACAGCGTCGTCAGCTTCAAGCCCCGCTACGACCATTTCATCGGCGGCGAGTACGTGGCCCCTGCGAAGGGTCAGTATTTCGAGAACCCGACGCCGATCACCGGCCAGACGTTCACCGAGGTCGCCCGCGGCACGGCGGAGGACGTCGAGAAGGCCCTGGACGCGGCGCACGCCGCCGCCCCGGCGTGGGGGAAGACCTCCGTCGCCGAGCGCGCGAACATCCTCAACAAGATGGCCGACCGCATCGAGGCGAACCTCGAGAAGATCGCCATCGCCGAGTCGTGGGAGAACGGCAAGGCCTGCCGCGAGACCCTGGCTGCCGACATCCCGCTCGCGATCGATCACCTCCGCTACTTCGCCGGCGCGGTGCGCGCCCAGGAGGGCGGCATCTCGGAGATCGACGAGAACACGATCGCCTACCACTTCCACGAGCCGCTGGGCGTCGTCGGGCAGATCATCCCGTGGAACTTCCCGATCCTGATGGCGATCTGGAAGCTCGCGCCCGCGCTGGCCGCCGGCAACGCGGTCGTCCTCAAGCCCGCCGAGCAGACCCCGGCCTCCATCCACGTGCTGCTGGAGACGGTCGCCGACCTGCTGCCCCCGGGCGTCGTCAACATCGTGAACGGTTTCGGTGTCGAGGCGGGCAAGCCGCTGGCCTCGTCGAACCGCATCCGCAAGATCGCCTTCACCGGTGAGACCACGACCGGCCGGCTGATCATGCAGTACGCGTCGGAGAACCTGATCCCGGTCACCCTGGAGCTGGGGGGCAAGAGCCCGAACGTCTTCTTCGACGACGTCGCGGCCGCCAACGACGCCTTCTACGACAAGGCCCTCGAGGGCTTCGCGATGTTCGCCCTCAACCAGGGCGAGGTCTGCACCTGCCCGTCCCGCGCGCTGATCCAGGGCGGCATCTACGACGACTTCCTGCAGCAGGCGGTCAAGCGGACCGAGCAGATCAAGCAGGGCCACCCGCTCGACACCGACACGATGATCGGTGCCCAGGCGTCGAACGACCAGTTCGAGAAGATCCTGAGCTACATCGACATCGGTCGCCAGGAGGGCGCGAAGGTCCTCACCGGCGGTGAGAAGGCCGACCTCGGGGGCGAGCTGTCCGGCGGGTACTACATCCAGCCGACCGTGTTCGAGGGCAACAACTCGATGCGGATCTTCCAGGAGGAGATCTTCGGCCCGGTCGTGTCGGTCGCGCGCTTCAGCGACTACGACGACGCCATGAAGATCGCCAACGACACCCTGTACGGCCTGGGTGCGGCGGTCTGGTCCCGCGACGGCAACACCGCCTACCGCGCCGGTCGCGACATCCAGGCGGGCCGGGTGTGGGTGAACAACTACCACGCCTACCCGGCGCACGCGGCCTTCGGTGGCTACAAGCAGTCCGGCATCGGTCGCGAGAACCACAAGATGATGCTCGACCACTACCAGCAGACCAAGAACATGCTGGTCAGCTACTCGAAGAACGCTCAGGGCTTCTTCTGATGGGCGACTCCGCGGTCGACCGAGCCGAGGCCCCGGTGGCAGAGGTCCCGGGTTCGGGTACCGAGCGGGTGGCGCTGACGCCGGCGGCGGCGGAGCTGCTGGTGAGGCTCACCGACATCCACGGCCCGTTGATGTTCCACCAGTCCGGCGGGTGCTGCGACGGCAGTGCGCCGATGTGCTACCCGGACGGTGACTTCAAGACCGGCGGGCAGGACGTCCACCTGGGTGACCTGTCCGTCGGGGGGCTGGCGAAGCCCATCGGGTTCTGGATGTCGAGGTCGCAGTTCGAGTACTGGAAGCACACCCACCTCACCGTCGACGTGGTGAAGGGGCGCGGCAGCGGGTTCTCGGTCGAGGCGCCGGAGGGCGTCCGGTTCCTGATCCGCTCGCGGCTGTTCACCGACGAGGAGTGGGAGCGGCTGAAGGACGACCTGTGACCTCGTGAGTGGCGATAGTCGCCATAGCGACTATCGCCACTCACAGGAGGGCGTCGAGTTCGCGGAGTGCGCGCTCAGCGCCTTCTGCTATGCCCACCCCGCGGCCGTGCCGGACCTGCGGCTCGCGCACGTTGATCCGGACGAGTGCGCCGGTCGCGGCGCTGGCGAGCTCGGCCTCGCGGCGCACGGTGGGGACGGCGGTGCCCGCGCCGACCTCGACGACGACGAGGTCGCGCCGGTGAGCCCGTATCCACTCGTGCAGGCTCTTCAGACCCGGCCCGGAGTGCGACGGGTCCCAGGACCAGTCGCCGAACATCAGGATGTTGGGCCGGGCGAGCCCGCCGCACGCCGGGCACGAGGGCAGCGGCGCGCGCGCCCGCATCGACACCGGGTCCACGTCGACCTCGACGCCGTCGGCCGGCCAGACCGGATGGCCGCACCCCCGCAGGCACTGCAGGTGGTGGATCGAGCCGTGCACCTCGGCGACCTCGTCGAAACCGGCCCGCTGGAACTGCCCGTCGACGTTCGAGGTGAACACCCGCGTCGGCCGCCGATCCGCCCACCGGCGCAGCACCGCGAAGCCCTCGTGGGGCACCGTCGCGCGGTAGAGCGCGAGCCGGTGACCGTAGAAACCCCAGGCCAGATCGGGATCGTCGGCGAAGTGGACCGGGTCGGCGATCTCCTCGAACCGCAGCCCGAGAGCCTCGTACGGCGGGTAGGCCCGCCAGAAGCCCTCGGTGCCGCGGAAGTCCGGCAGCCCGGAGTCGACGCCCATCCCGGCACCGGCGCACACGAGCAGCGCCTCGGCCCCGCGGAGCAGCTCGGCGGCCTCGGCGATCTCCGGGTCTACGGTCGTCAAGCGCGGGTCAGAGCTCCACGACCTCGAACTCCAGCAGGTCCGCCCCGCTCGCGACCGGCTTGCCGCCCGCGTCGGGGGCGCGCTGCCCGGCGTGCGCCTCGACGGCCGGACCCGTGCGCCACGCCTCGAACGCCTCGTCGGACTCCCAGGTGGTGACGACGAAGTAGCGGTCGTCGCCCTTGACCGGGCGGAGCAGCTGGAAGCCGAGGAAGCCCGGCTGCCCGTCGACGGCGTGCTTGCGGTTCGCGAACCGCTTCTCGAGCTCGGGGCCCGCGCCCTCGGGGACGTGGATTGCGTTGATCTTCACGACGGCCATGCGCCCCACGTTAGCCTCACCGGTGATGGAGGGGCGGCGATCGGTGCGGACGTCCGACGGGACCTACCTCGCGGTCGTCGAGTTCGGGGGTGGGGGCCCGCCCGTCCTGCTGCTGCACGGGCTGATGGGCCGGGCCACGACCTGGTGGTCGGTGGCCCGCAGGCTCACCGACCACGGCCGCGTCCTCGGGCTCGACGCGCGCGGCCACGGCCGCTCGCAGGCCGCCGGCCCGTGGACCACCGACCGGATGGCCGACGACGCCGCGGACCTCCTCGAGCAGGCCGGCGCCGGACCGGCGGTGGTGATCGGGCACTCGATGGGCGGGCTGCACGCGCTGGCGCTCGCCGCCCGCCGTCCGGACCTCGTGCGCGGGGTTGTCGTCGAGGACATGGCGGTGGACCTCACCGGCCTGGCCGGGCGGCCGGTGGCCGACATGGCCGCGTGGTTCGGGGCGGTCCCGCAGCCCTTCGCCTGCCGCGAGGCCGTGCGGGAGGCCTTCGGGTACCCCCGCCGCGAGCTGGGCGACTACATGGCCGAGTGCGTGGAGGAACGGGCCGACGGGCTGCACCTGCTGACCCGGGTTCGCGACGCCCTGGAGATCGCCACAGGCTGGACGCGCGAGGCCCGGTGGGCCGATCTCGACGCCGTCGGCTGCCCGGTGCTGCTGGTCGAGGCGGAGGAGTCCGTCGCCCCGGCGGGCCAGATGGCGGCGATGGCGGAGCGGCTCGGGGCCGAGCACCACGTGCTGCCCGGAACGGGGCATCTGGTGCACGCCGACGAGAAGGCGTTCCTCGGCGTCGTGGAACCCTTTCTCACCCGATGTCGGTGAAGACCGGATCGGCGGCCACGCTGCGGTTTCGGCCGACCCCGTCCGGTCGGCCGTTCCGGGCCTTGCTCCGAACGGCGGTTCCTGAATTACGTACCTGGCGTTCCCGCGCTTTGTGATCCGCGTTCACCCAGGTCACGGTGAGATCGGTCGCCGAATGTGACCTTGGTGTGCCACATCGTCACCGGATTGCTGAGACGCACTCAGAAATGCCCTTGTGGGCCGCGACGGCGCTGTGCAAGCCTCTGGCCACTCCATTCGGGAGCCGCGAATCCGCCGGGGCGCAGGCGAATTCCGGGTACAACGTCGAGAGCTGCGCGCCGCCGGCCAACCCGCCGACGTGTCGCGGGGTCCCGGGTCGCCCGAGCCGGGACACCGGTGGGGGACGCGCCCGAGGTGTGGGGATGTACCAGGAGCGGAGAAGCGTCCTGGCCGCGGACGACCCGCCCGCGGCGGAACCGGAGCGGGCCGGGGGACCCGGGGCCCGGATCGACGAGCTGGTGGCGCCGGCCCGTCGAGGGGACGAGCGTGCGCTGACGGAGCTGCTCGAGCTGGTGCGGCCGCTCGTGCTGCGCTACTGCGAGAACCGGCTGCACGGGTCGGCGGTGTCGGCGGAGGACGTCACGCAGGAGGTCTGCATCGCCCTCCTGCGGTCGTTGCCCTCCTACCGGGACCGCGGACGGCCCTTCCTCGCGTTCGTGCACACGGTGGCGAGCCACCGGATCGCGAGCGCGTGCACCACGGCGGTGCGCACGCACGAGCGCGCGGTCGCCGAGCCGCCGGAGCCGGGCGACGGGTGCGAGCGCCGGGACCAGCCGGAGCTGAACGCCCTCGACCGGGCGGCCGCCGCCGAGGTCGACCGGCTGTTGCACCGGTTGCCCGGGCGGGCGCGCGAGATCCTGCTGTTGCGGGTGGTGTGGGGGCTGTCGGTGCGGGAGACCGCCGAGCACCTGGCGCTGAAACCGGAGTCGGTGCGGCTGAACCAGCACCGGGCCCTCCAGGCGATGCGCCGGATGCTCACCGGTGGCACGGTCTGGCAGCTACGGCCGGAAGCGGGCTGATCCGCACGATGACCCCCGACGGCGACGGCACCCCCGCCGGCCGCCGGCCCCTCGACGAGGAGCCGGCGGTGGGTGGGTGCTGCCCGCGCGCCCCGGAGCCGGTCGACCTCTCCGCCATCCTGGCCGACGACGCGCTGCTCGACGCCCTGGGCCGGCACGCGGTCCCCGACGACCGGATACGCGAGTGCTACGGCTCCGATCCGGTCCTGGACCTGCTGCTCGAGTGGCGCGGCGTCCGGCGGTCGGCCGAGGCACCGCCGCCCGAGGAGGACGAGGAGCCCGCCGCCGAGCCGGCCCTCGCCGCGGCGCGGCCGCCGGCCGAGGAGGTGCGCCGCGCGCGGCGGCTCCCGATTGCCGCCGCGGCGGCGCTGGTGGTCGGTTGCCTGCTCGGGGCGGGGCTGGGGCAGGGGCCCGGGACGCTCGCCGTCGGCTCGGCCGACGCCGCCCGCATGGTCGACGCGCGGCTCGACCGCGCCGCGGCGGAGCTGGCGCTCGGGGACCGCGACGGCGCCCGCATGCAGCTCGCGGGCGCGCGCCGGATGCTGCTCGGGGTCCGCACCGAGGACGGCCGCGACACGCTCCGTGCCCGGCACGAGTCCCTGGCGCGCGCGGCCACCGGCCCGAACGCGCTCGCCCCGCCGCCCGCGCAGCAGCACCCCGCCCAGCCCGACCGTGCCCCGGCCCGGGACGCCCAGGACGACGCCCCGCCCCCGAAGGCGCCGGGCCGGTCGACGCCCGCGTCCGTGGACCCGCAGCCGGGCCCGGACTCCGGGCGGCAGGACCGCGAGCAGCCGCGCCCGACCGGGAACGCGGACCGGCAGCGCCCCGGGCCGGGTGGGCGGCCGGTGACGTGGCACGCCGAACGCTCGAACCGCACCGAGGGTGGACGGGCCTCGAGCCGGCCGGCTCCGGAGGAGCGCCATGAGGTCCGCGCCACGCACCCCGCGCCCGCGCAGCCTGCGCCGCAGGAGCACCGCGACGCGGGTGGCACCGGGCGGGCCGACCCGCCACAGGGGCACCACGAGGCCCGCGGTACGGACCGGGCCGACGCGCCGCAGGAGCGTTCCGAGGTCCGCGACCGGTCCGACGTCGTGACGCGCACCCGCGCGTCGGCGCCGGACGCCCCGGACACGCGGCCCGGGAAGTCCGACGACGGGCTCCGCGAGAACTGGGACGATGCGCCGCCCGCGTCCGGCGGCCGGGCCAGGGAGTCGGACCGGGCGCGGACGGAGTCGTGGCAGAGGGACGCTGACCGGCACTCTCCCGGCGACCAGCCCTCCCGGAGCGATCGCGACGCCGTGGACCGGAGCGACGCGCGGAACCCGGCGCGCGGCGACGACTCCGCCGCCCGGACCGACCGGTCGCGTGACGACCGGTCCTCCCGGCCTTCCGACGAGCGGCGCCGGGCCTCGGACGGGGCCCGCGACCATCGCCGGGACACCGGGCGGACCGAGGCGACGGATCCCCGTCACGACGAGGGGAACACCTCGACGCAGCAGGAGCGGCGGCGGGCCGAGGGGCCCGGCGACCGGACGGCGCGGTCGGAGGGGGCGCGGAACCACCGGGAGGACGCGGGGCAGGAGCGTCGGGACCGGTCCGCCCGGGCGGCCAGCGAGACCCGCGCCGAGACCCGGTCCGGCTCGGCGGACCGCTCCCGGACCCGCTCCGAGACCGACAAGTACTCGAACTCCGACCGCTCGCACTCCGGGAAACACTCGAACCCGGCGGACCGCTCGAACACCGGGTACCGCTCCGAGTCGGGGGCGAGCGAGCAGCGGTCCGGCTCCGGGAACCGCGAACAGCGCGGTGACTCCGGCCGCGGCGGCACGGGCGACGCGGGCGGCGCGGGCTCCGGTGACTCCGCCGGCTCCCCGGACGAGCCTGCCGGCAACCCCGCCGCCCGCGAGGGCGGGCGGCGGGACCGGACGGACCCGGCCGCCGGGCCCGATCGCCGCGGGGTCGAGGGGCCCCGCGACGGTGCGGACCCGGCGGCAGGACCGGACGGCGAGGACGACCACACCATCTTGGTTGCTCCGTCCGAGTGATGTGGCTTGCGGTGTGCAACGCGCACCGGACCCGCACGGCTCTCCCTCGGCCCCCCCACCAGGGAGGGTGACATCCGATGTGGAGCGGGGCACGAGTCCAATGTGGACAAGCTCCACGAAGGAGGAGGAATCGAGATGGGCGATCACTGGGGTGGCGACGACCATCACCACGGTTGGGGTGGTGGCTGGGGCCACGACCACGACGACAACGACTGGGGTGGCTGGGGCCACTGGGGTGACAACTGTGACGATGACAACGGCTGGGGCAAGTGGGGTGACTGCGACGACTGACCGATGAGACGGCGGTGGTCCCGTTCCGGCGGGGCCACCGCTCCCGTCAGGGAGGAGGACCCCGTGCGTGACGTGCTGCGGTCGTTGCTGAGCCGGACGCCACCCGACGAGGTCGGGTTGGTCGACGCCGCGCCGCCCGTCGCCGTGCGGGAGATCTTCCGCCGCTTCGGGCCGGACGCGCGGCCCTTCTACGGCCGGCTCGCCGTCGTGCTGGTCCTGGTCGTCGTGGCCCCGTTCGTCGACGCCGCAATCGTGTGGCTGTTCAAGCTCCTGGTCGACGACGTCCTCGCGCCCCGCGACTTCGCCGCGTTCCCCCGGCTCGCGGCCTACTACGTCGGCCTCACGCTCGCGCTGGGGCTGCTGCGCGTCTGGTCGACCTACCTCACCGCCTACATCGGCGAGCACTTCCTGCACCGGCTGCGGGTGCGGGTGTTCGCGCACGTCCAGACGCTCTCGCTCGGCTTCTTCGACCGCCGCCGGCTCGGCGACACGCTCAGCAGGCTCACCGGCGACATCTCCCAGATCGAGGGCCTGGTGCTTTCCGGTGTGACGCGCCTGGTGTCGTCGGGCGTCACGATCGCCGTCTTCACCGGCGTGCTGTTCTACCTGAACTGGCAGCTCGCGCTGGTCGCGCTCGCGGCGGTGCCGTTCTTCGGCCTCGTGGCGAAGTGGTTCTCGAAGCGGATCCGGCACTCCTCGCGCCAGGTTCGGCAGTGGTCGGGCGGGATCAGCGCGGTCACCGAGGAGAGCCTCGGCAACGCGATGCTGATCCAGGCGTACGGCGGCGAGGCCCACGAGGTGCGCCGGTTCACCCGGCAGAGCCGCGGGGCGATCGAGGCGGTCCTGCGCACGACCCGGCTCCGCGCGTTCTTCTCGCCGTCCGTGCAGATGATCGAGGTCCTCGGCGTCATGGCGATCATGGGGGTCGGGATCTGGCAGCTCGCCGCGGACCGGATCACGCTCGGTGGCCTGCTCGCGTTCCTGATCTACCTGTCCCAGCTCTACTCGCCGGTGCGCGGCCTGGGGTCCTACTCGAACTCGGTGTACGCGGCCGCCGCCTCGGCCGAGCGGATCATCGAGCTGCTCGACCAGCGCACCTCGGTCCCGGCCCCGGCGCACCCGGTGCGGCTGGCGCCCCCGGGTCCGGGCCCGACCCCGGTCCACCGGGTCCGCGGCGAGCTGCGGCTGGAGGAGGTCGGCTTCCGCTACCCGGAGAAGAGCGTCGACGTGCTCGACGACCTGTCCGTCACGGTGCCCGTCGGCGGAACGACGGCCCTGGTCGGGGCGAGCGGTGCGGGCAAGACCACGCTGGTCAAGCTGCTCCTGCGGTTCTACGACCCGACCCGCGGCCGGATCCTGCTCGACGGACGGGACCTGCGCGACCTCGAGCCCGCGGACCTGCGCGCGAACGTCGCGGTCGTGCTGCAGGAGACCCTGCTGCTCGACGGCACCATCGCCGAGAACATCCTGGCCGGGCGGCCGGACGCGACCCGGGAGGACCTGGAGCGCGCGGCCCGCGCCGCCGATGTCGACGACTTCGTCGACGCCCTACCGGAGGGTTACGACACCCGCGTCGGCCAGCGCGGCCGGCTGCTCTCCGGCGGCCAGCGGCAGCGCATCGCGGTGGCGCGCGCCATGATCCGCAACGCGCCCGTGCTGCTCCTCGACGAGCCGACGACGAGCCTCGACGCCGAGTCGGCCGAGCGCGTGCTCGGTCCGATGCGGCGGTTGATGACCGGTCGCACCACGATCGTCATCTCGCACAACCTGCTCACGGTCACCGACGCCGACCAGATCCTCTACCTCGAGGGCGGCCGGGTGACCGAGGCCGGGACCCACGCGGAGCTGCTCGCCCGGGACCGGCGCTACGCCCAGCTCTACCGGCTGCACCACGACACGGCACCGGTGCCGGTCGACCTCGCGGCCCGGAGGGCCGCCGGTCCCGGCCCGCGCGAGAGGAAGGCGGCACGATGAGGATCGTCTGCATCGGCGGCGGGCCCGCCGCGCTCTACTTCGCGATCTCGGCCAAGCGGCGCGACGCCGCGCACGAGATCACCGTGCTGGAGAAGGACCCGCGCGGCGCCACGTACGGCTGGGGTGTGGTCTGTCACGACGGCCTGCTGGACCGGCTGTACCGCAACGACCGCGAGTCCGCCCGCGCGATCCGCGCCCGCTCCCACCTGTGGCAGGAGCAGGAGGTGCACCTTCGCGGCGAGGAGGTCGGCTACCTGCCCGGGTACGGGTTCAGCGTCCCGCGCGCGGGGCTGCTGGAGGTGCTGGCGAACCGGGCGGCCGACCTCGGCGTCGAGGTCCGGTACGAGAGCCCGGTGCCGGCGCCGGCCCTCGCCGACGGCACGTTCGAGAGCGGCGAGCTGGCCGCGGACCTGGTCGTGGTGGCGGACGGGGCGCGCAGCCGGGTCCGCGAACATGTGGCGGACGACTTCGGAACGGCCCTCGCGACCGGGCGCAACCCGTACATCTGGCTCGGCACCGAGAAGGTCTTCACCAGCTTCACCTTCGCGTTCGAGGAGACGCACGCCGGCTGGATCTGGTGCTACGGCTACCCGACCAGTGCGGGCGTGAGCACGTTCATCGTCGAGTGCTCGCCGGAGACCTTCACCGGCCTCGGCCTGGACACGTTGCCGCACGAGGACGGCATCGCCCTGCTGGAGAAGGTCTTCGCGCACACGCTCGACGGGCAGGCACTGATCAGCAGCTCGCGCGGGCGGCCGTCGCCCTGGCTGCGCTTCCTGGAGGTGCGCAACGAGACCTGGCGGCATGCGAACGTCGTGCTGCTCGGCGACGCGGCGCACACCACGCACTTCACCATGGGCCAGGGCACCCGGTTCGCGATGACCGACTCGATGATGCTCGCGCAGGCGCTGTACGAGCAGCCGTCGCTGTCCGCGGCGCTGGGCTGGTTCGACCGGAAGGGCCGGGAGGCGCTGCGCACGGCCCAGGCGGCCGCGCGGACCGGTGCGGCCTGGTTCGAGCACGTCGACCGGTACCTCGACCGCGACGCGGTGGAGTTCGCCTTCTCGTTGTCGCACCGGCAGGGTCTGCAACGGCCCTGGCGCTACCAGTGGCACATGGCGACCCAGCTGACCGCGGTGCGCAAGGGCCGCCGGCTGGCCCACACCGGTCAGCGCTGGTGGCGGGCCCGAAAGCGCGGCGAACAGCCCTTCGTGCCGCGCGGCCTGCTGCACGCCGGGTGATCGGGCGCCGGCCGGTCAGGCGAACAGGGGCTCGCTCGACCCGTCCCGGGTGTCGGCGATCTCCACACCCTCGATCCCGGCCCGGACCGGGCGGACGGGGTGCAGGATCGCGAACGCGTCGGCCGGCCGCTCGTGCGCCAGCACGACGTGCGGGAGCCACGCGCCCGGCAGGTAGGAGCCGAAGGGCGAGCGCACCTTGCCGGCCAGCGCGTCGTGCACCGCGCTGTGTACCGCGAGCAGCTCGGTGTCGACGATGGCGGAGAGCACCAGGTCGTCGTCGTGCCCGGCGACCGAGCCCAGGGTCGGCAGCCAGAGCGAGGGCAGGCTGAGCCCGCGCAGGGCCTCCGTGAGCTCGACGCGGGCGACGGCCGGGATCTGCGCGGCGGCGGCGAAGGTGAGGGTCGGGATCTCGTGCGGGACGCGGAGGCCCTCGGCGCGGAGCCGGTCGCGGAGCTCCACCACGCGCTCCTCGGCGGCCATGTCGAGCCGGAAGCGGACGATCTGCGCCATCGAGCTCCTCGTACCCAGGGACCTTCGGGCGGTCAGTCTGTCGTATGCGCGGCCGTGCCGCCCAGCGCGAAGCGGCCGTCCGCGGTCTGTTCGGCCAGGCCGTCCACCAGCAGGGAGTCCAGACAGCGGTCCCGCTGCGGCCCGTCGGCCCAGACGGCGTCGAGCGCGGCCTTGGGCACCGGGTGCTCGGCGGCACGCAGCACGTCCATCAGTCTGCCGCGCACCTGGCGGTCCGTGCCCGCGTAGCCCTGGACCGGACGGCGGGGCCCGGTGTACTCCGGCCGGCCGGCCGCCACCCACGCGCACTCGACCTGGACCGGGCACGCCGGGCACCGCGGCGACCGGGCCGTGCACACCACGGCGCCCAGCTCCATCAGGGCGGCGGAGACGACCGCGGCCTCGGCGTCCTCCCCGGGCAGGAGGGCGTCGACGTCGGCCAGGTCGGCTCTGGTGCGGGCCGGGCCGGCGTCGCCCGCCCCGTGGACGGCCCGGGCGACCACCCGGCGGACGTTCGTGTCGACGACCGGGGCCCGCAGCCCGTACCCGAAGGCGGCGACCGCGCGGGCGGTGTAGCTGCCGACACCGGGCAGGGCCTCCAGCGCCGCGACGTCCGACGGCACCCGGTCGCCGTGCTCGGTCGCGATGGCCTGGGCGGCGGCGTGCAGCCGCATCGCCCGGCGCGGGTAGCCGAGCTTCCCCCAGGCCCGGACGACCTCGGCGCGGGACTCGGCGGCGAGCGCCGAGGGCACCGGCCACTGCTCCATCCACCGCAGCCACACGGGCTCGACGCGCGACACCGGCGTCTGCTGCAGCATGAACTCGCTGACCAGGACGCCCCAGGGCGTGGTGCCGGGGCGCCGCCAGGGCAGGTCGCGGGCGTGCGCCCGGAACCACTCCGCAGTGCGCGCGCCGAGCCCGGCCGGGACGGGGCGGTGCAGGACGGAGGTCACGCCGCGATCGTCGCACCGCCGGTCCGGGGGCCGCGCGACCGGGTGGGTGATCGCCCGATACGGTCCCCCACACCGGTGGAACGGGCGCGCCGCGCCGCGCGAGATCCAGCGACGTGTAGTAATCACGCATCTACTCTGCGTGACATGTGGGAGCCGGTAGGACCGCTGCCCGCGCACGTCTACTGGAAACGGCGCTGGCTGGCGCTCGTGTCCGTCATCGCGTTCTTCGTCGTGATCGGCTTCTCCGTCGCCGCGCTCACCCGTCCGACCCCGAGCCCCGGCCCCACCGACGAGGCCACCAGCCGCGCGGCCAACAGCTCCGCGCTCCCGTCCGGCTCCTCGGTCGCCTCCGTCGCCCCGTCGACCGGCGCCACCACCGACCCGACGACCGGGACGCCGTCGGCCGAGCCCGGCACCTCCGCCGACGCCCCGCTGTCGGCGACCGGGGTGCCGATCGGCACCTCCGTCCCGGGCACGACGACCTCGGGCGGGACCTCCCCGGGCGCCTCGGCCGAGGGCGGCCCGGCGAGCACGACGGACGAGTCGAAGCGTCCCGACGACACCCCGCGCGCCTCGGTGCCGGTACCGCCGACCGAGCCCGCGCCCCCGACCGGCCCGCCGCCGTGCACCAACGACATGATCGCGGTCGGGGCGGAGATCGACGCGCCGCAGCACAAGGTCGGCGACCGCCCCGAGCTGCGCCTGACCGTGGTCAACATCAGCAACCAGGCCTGCGTCCGCGACCTCGACGGCGCCCTGCAGGAGATCGTCGTCTGGGACCGCCCGATCAAGACCCGGCTGTGGTCGAGCAACGACTGCGTGAACCCGTCCACCCAGGACCTGCGGACCCTCGTGCCCGGCCAGCCCGTGGCCTTCGAGGTGACGTGGTCGGGGCTGTCGTCGAACCCGGGCTGCACGGCCGCGCGGACCCGGCTGCCGGCCGGCGACTACACGCTGCTGACCCGGGTCGCCGACAAGATCAGCGGCCCGACCCACTTCACGCTGACGCCCGCCTGATCCGCGCCAGCACCTGCGACACGTCCGAGACCTCGGTGACCTTCATGCCGGTCCCGCTGCCCGCATCGCTGTCCGGCGGCACCAGGGCGTGGGTGAAGCCGAGCCGGGCGGCCTCGGCCAGCCGCCGGCGCACCCCGGAGACCCGGCGCACCTCGCCGGCCAGGCCCAGCTCGCCGAGCACCACGAGGTCCGGCGGGAGGGCGACGTCGTTCTTCGCGGAGGCCACGGCCATGGCCAGGGCGAGGTCCGCCGCAGGCTCGGTGACCTTCATCCCGCCGACCGTGGCGGTGTAGACCTCGGAGTCCTGCAGCCGCACCCGGCCGCGCCGTTCGAGGATCGCCAGCAGCATCGCCACCCGCGAGCTGTCCAGCCCGCTCACGGCCCGCCGCGGCGTGGGCATCGACGACGACGCGACCAGCGCCTGGACCTCGGCCAGCAGCGGGCGCCGCCCGTCCATGACGACGGTGACCGCGGTCCCCGGCACCACCGACGCCTGGGTGGCGCCGAAGCGGGCCAGGAAGAGCCCGGAGGGGTCCGGCAGCCCGACGATGCCCTCGTCCCGCAGCTCGAAGCAGCCGACCTCGTCCGCGGGCCCGAAGCGGTTCTTCACCCCGCGGACCATCCGCAGCGTGGAGTGCTTGTCGCCCTCGAACGCCAGCACCACGTCGACCAGGTGCTCGAGCACCCGGGGGCCGGCGATGTTGCCGTCCTTCGTGACGTGCCCGACGAGCAGCACGGGCAGCCCGCGCTCCTTGGCCAGCGCGGTGAGCGCCACGGTGACCGCCCGGGTCTGCGTGACGCCGCCGGGCGAGCCGTCGACCTCCGGCGAGGTCATGGTCTGCACGGAGTCGACGATCAGCAGGTCGGGCCGCAGGGCGTCGACGTGCCCGAGGATCGACGAGAGATCGGACTCGGCGGCCAGGAACAGCCGCTCGTGCAGGGCGCCGGTGCGCTCGGCCCGCAGCCGGACCTGGCCCGCGGACTCCTCGCCGGTGACGTAGAGGACCGAGCCGCCGCGCAGGGAGGCCGCGGCCTTCGCCGCCACCTCGAGCAGGAGCGTGGACTTGCCGACGCCCGGCTCGCCGGCGAGCAGCACCACCGCGCCGGGCACCAGCCCGCCGCCCAGGACGCGGTCCAGCTCGTCGACCCCGGAGGGCCGGGCCCGCGCGGAGTCGAGGGCGACCTCGGCGATCGGGCGGGCGGGGGTGCTCGGCGCCCCCGCCGCGACCCGGCGCAGACCGCCGCCGGCGGCCGCGGCCCGGGCGGGCTCGGCCTGCTCGGTCAGCGTGCCCCAGGCCTGGCAGCCGGGGCAGCGCCCGACCCACTGCGCGGCGCGGTGGCCGCACTCGCTGCAGGCGTACGAGCTGCGGGCGGCGCGCGTCCTCGTGGTCATCGGTGGTCAGCGCGCGCCACGGAGCCGGGCGCTCAGTGGCCGCCCTCGGCGGCACCCTCGGCCGGCGCCTCGTCCTGCCGCGGCGTGGTCGGGTTCGCCACCGGCAGGTCGACGGTCAGCCGGCCGGCCTTCTCGAAGACCAGGGTGAGCGGGTAGGTGCGCCCGGCCACGACGTCGTCCCGCAGGCCGGCGATCTCCACGGTGATCCGCTTGGCGCCCGGGATCGCGGCCACGTCCCCCTCGTCGCCCGCGACGAGCGGCAGCTGCGGGGCGAGGACCTGCTCGCCGGTGACGACGACCTGGGTGCCGGCCTCGCTCGAGGCGGAGACGAGCCGGTCGGCCGCCCCGCCGTCGTTCACGATGATCATCTCGACGAGGGCCTGGCCGCCCTTCTGGTAGACCGCCCCGGTCGGCGCCAGGCCGGTGGGCCAGGCGATCTCGGCGTTGCGGACGGCCACGTCGCCCACCACGCCGCCGGTGCCGCCGACGGCGGCGACCTGCTCGGCGGTCTGGGCGACCTGGCCCGCACCGCAGCCGGACAGCAGGAGGGCGCCCGCGGCGGCCGTGCCGGCGGCCAGGACCTTCCACGCGCCCGGGCGCGTTGCGGAGCGTCGGGGGGAGGTCGCGCGGCTCACGGTTCGGGTGTCCTTCCTGACGGCCGGTCGTGCGGGTGCAGCGTAGTCGCCGGGTCCGACAGTCCGTGCACTCGGCTCTCCCGGGTTGCTCCCGTGTACCCCCGCGTACCCGCGTCTGCACGTTTTACGCCCGTTGTCAACCCCGTGACCTGCGACGATGTCCCCTCCCGTCGCACGGGGGGCGGGTCGGGCGTGTTAACCTGGGTGCAGCGAAAGGGGCCAGAGGACACATGGTTTTCAAGGTCGGAGAGACCGTCGTCTACCCGCACCACGGTGCCGCTCTCATCGAGGCGATCGAGACCAGGACGATCAAGGGCGAGGAGCGCAAGTACCTCGTCCTGAAGGTCGCCCAGGGTGACCTGACGGTTCGCGTTCCCGCCGAGAACGCAGAGGTCGTGGGCGTTCGCGATGTCGTGGGCCAGGAGGGGCTGGACCGGGTGTTCGAGGTGCTGCGCACCCCGCACACCGAGGAGCCCACCAACTGGTCGCGCCGGTACAAGGCGAACCTGGAGAAGCTCGCGTCGGGCGACGTGAACAAGGTGGCCGAGGTCGTCCGCGACCTCTGGCGCCGCGAGAAGGACCGCGGCCTGTCCGCCGGCGAGAAGCGGATGCTGGCCAAGGCCCGGCAGATCCTCGTCAGCGAGCTCGCGCTGGCCGAGGGGACGGACGAGGAGCGGGCCGAGGCCCTGCTCGACGAGGTGCTGGCGACCACCAACGCCTGACCCGCCCCGCGATCGGCACGGTACGGCCCCATGGCGTCCTCGGCACGGCCCGCGCACCCGTGGGCGCCGCGGTGAGCGTCGCCGCGGTCGTGCCCGCGGCCGGTTCGGGCACCCGTCTCGGCGCGGGTGCGCCCAAGGCCTTCGTGCCGCTGGGCGGTGTGCCGATCGTGGTCCGGGCCGTCGACGGGCTGCTGGCCTCCGGCGCGGTCGACGAGGTGCTGGTCGCCGTGCCGGCCGACCTGCTCGACCACGCGCGGGCACTGCTGGCCGGCCGCCCCGTCACCGTCCTGGTGGGGGGCGGCGCGCGCACGGCGTCGGTGCGCCTCGCGCTCGACGTGCTGTCCGGTCCCCACGGCTGTGAACGACCGGGGGGACCCGCAGGTGACGGGCCTCCCGAGGTCGTGCTGGTGCACGACGCCGCCCGCCCGCTGACCCCGCCCGCGCTGGTCGCGGCCGTGGTGGCGGAGGTGCGGGCCGGTCACCCCGCGGTCGTACCCGCTCTCCCGCTGGCCGACACGGTCAAGCGGGTGGGGGTCGCCGCGGCGGTGGAGGCCACGGTCGACCGGTCCGAGCTGCGGGCCGCCCAGACCCCGCAGGGCTTCGCCTGGGAGACGCTGCGGGCGGCCTACGGGAAGTCCGGTGTGGACGCCGTCGCCACGGACGACGCCGGCCTGGTCGAGCGGCTGGGCGCGCCGGTCGTCACGGTGCCGGGCGATCCCGCGGCGTTCAAGGTCACCACGCCCTGGGACCTGCGGATCGCCGAGCTGCTGCTGGAGGAGAAGGCGTGAGGACCGGGATCGGCACGGACGTGCACCCCGTCGAGCCCGGGCGGCCGTGCTGGATCGCCGGGCTGTGGTGGGAGGGCGTCGACGGCTGCGCCGGCCACTCGGACGGCGACGTCGCGTGCCACGCCCTCTGCGACGCCCTGCTCTCCGCCGCCGGCCTCGGCGACCTCGGCGCGGTGTTCGGCACCGGCCGGCCCGAGTGGTCGGGCGCGAGCGGCGTCGCGCTGCTCGCCGAGGTCCACCGGTTGCTCACCGCCGAGGGCTGGCGGGTCGGCAACGCGGCCGTGCAGGTGATCGGCAACCACCCCAAGATCGGCACGCGCCGGGACGAGGCGCAGAAGGTCCTGTCCTCGGTCGTCGGAGGGCCGGTCTCGGTCTCCGGCACCACCACGGACGGGCTGGGGCTGACCGGCCGCGGCGAGGGCATCGCCGCGATCGCGACCGCCCTCCTCCTCCCCGCCACGGACTGAGCGAGCGGCACTCCCGCTCACACCTGGTGAGCGACAGCGCCGTTCGCTCGCGCGGTCACTCGGCGAACATCGCCTTCGTCCGCTCCTCGACCTCCTCGGGGGTCAGGTCCTCGGTCTTCTGGGCGACCATCCACTGGTGGCCGAAGGGGTCGGTGAGCCGGCCGCCGCGCTCGCCGTAGGGCTGGTCGGCCACCGGGAACCGGACCTCGGATCCGCCGGCCAGCATCGCCTCGGCCACGGCGTCGGCGTCGTCGACGTAGAGGGCGAGGATCGCCGGGCCGCCGCCGTCGGGCGGGGCCGGGTCGTACTGGTCGCCGTCCTTGACCGCCCAGTGCACCGGGCCGGCCCGCAGCAACGCGTGCACGACGGCCCCGTCGGGCGTCGCGTACCGCTCGACGAGCTCGGCGCCGAACGCCGCGCGGTAGAAGGCGATCGCCGCGTCGGCGCCCCGGACGGGCAGACGGGGGTACAGCTGCTCGATGCGTGTCATGCCGTCCAGCGTGCCGGGACGGCCGTCCGGCGTCTTGGAGAAATGTGATGCAGCCCTGCCGCACCTCCCGGACCAGGGCGTCCGTACCCTGGTATGGGTGAGCGTCCGACTCTTCGACACCCTGACCAGGAAGCAGCGTGACTTCGTCCCGCTGCGGGCCGGAGCCGTGTCGATGTACGTCTGTGGCGCCACGGTGCAGGGACTGCCCCACATCGGGCACGTCCGCAGCTCGCTGAACTACGACGTGCTGCGGCGGTGGCTCGCCCATTCCGAGCCCGGTCGCGAGGGGCTGGACGTCACGCTCGTCCGGAACGTCACCGACATCGACGACAAGATCCTGCGCAAGGCGGCCGAGGCCGGCCGGCCCTGGTGGGAATGGGGCGCCACGCACGAGCGGGCCTTCGCCGCGGCGTACGACGCGTTGGGCTGCCTGCCGGCGTCGCTGGAGCCGCGCGCGACCGGGCACGTCACGCAGATGGTCGGGTACATCGAGCGGCTGATCGAGGGCGGGCACGCCTACGCCGCGGGCGGGGACGTCTACTTCGCCGTCCGCACCTTCCCGGACTACGGGCGGCTGTCGGGCCAGAAGGTCGACGACGTCGCGCAGGGCGAGGGCGAGCAGAACGCCAAGCGGGACCCGCTGGACTTCACGCTGTGGAAGGCCGCCAAGCCGGGCGAACCGTCGTGGCCCACGCCGTGGGGCGCGGGCCGGCCGGGCTGGCACCTCGAGTGCTCGGCCATGGCCACGACCTACCTCGGCCCGGAGTTCGACCTGCACGGCGGCGGGCTCGACCTGGTGTTCCCGCACCACGAGAACGAGCGCGCCCAGTCCTGCGCGGCCGGGGACCCGTTCGCGCGGTACTGGCTGCACAACGCGTGGGTCACCATGGGCGGCGAGAAGATGTCGAAGTCGCTCGGCAACACGCTGTCGATCGACGCGCTGCTGCAGCGGGTCCGCGGCGTCGAGCTGCGGTACTACCTCGTCGGCCCGCACTACCGGTCGGCGATCGAGTACTCCGACGCGGCGCTGTCCGAGGCGGTCGCGGCGTTCCGGCGGATCGAGTCCTTCCTGCACCGCGTCGGCGAGCGGGCCGGTGCGCCGGGCGTCGCCGACCGGGTGCCGGCGGAGTTCGCCGCCGCGCTCGACGACGACCTGGGCACGCCCGGCGGCCTCGCCGTGTTGCACACCACGGTCCGCGAGGGAAACGCCGCGCTCGACGCAGGCGACAGGAAGACGGCGACCGCGGCGGCCGAGTCCGTCCGCGCGATGGCCGCGGTGCTCGGCGTCGACCCGCTCGACGCGCACTGGCGTTCCGGCGACCGGGGCGACGAGGCCGCGCTCGGTGCGCTGTCCTCGCTCGTGGAGGAGCTGCTGGAGCGCCGTCAGTCCGCCCGCAAGGCGAAGGACTTCGCCGAGGCGGACGCGCTGCGCGACCGGCTGCTCGCCGCGGGCATCGCCGTCGAGGACGGCGCCGACGGCCCCACGTGGTCGCTCAAGAACGCCTGAATCAAGAGACAGGGATCATGGCCGGCAACTCCAAGCGCCGCGGTGCGGTGCGCAAGGAAGGCACGAAGAAGGGCGCCGTCGTCGGCTCCGGGGGCCAGCGCCGCCGCGGGCTCGAGGGCAAGGGCCCGACGCCGCCCGCGTCCGCGCGCAAGGGGCACCCGGCCCAGCGCCGGACGGCGGCGAAGGACCGCCGCGCCGCCGCGGGCACCCGCGGCCGCCGCCCCCAGGACGGCGACGTCCCCGAGACCGTGCTCGGGCGCAACCCCGTGCTGGAGTGCCTGCGCGCCGGGGTCCCGGCCACGGCGCTGCGGGTGGTCGTCGGGGCGACGTCGGACGAGCGGGTCGCCGAGTCGGTGCACCTCGCCGCCGACCTCGGGCTGTCGATCCTCGAGGTCGAGCGCACCGAGCTGGACCGGATCTCCGGCGGCGCGCTGCACCAGGGCGTCGCGCTGCAGATCCCGCCCTACGAGTACGCGCACCCGGACGAGCTGCTCGAGGCGGCGTCGGAGTCCGGGCAGCCGGCGCTGATCGTCGCGCTCGACGGCGTCACGGACCCGCGCAACCTGGGCGCGGTCGTGCGGTCGGTGAGCGCGTTCGGCGGGCACGGCGTGGTCGTGCCGCAGCGCCGTTCGGCGGGCATGACGGCGGTGGCCTGGCGGACCTCGGCGGGCACCGCCGCGCGGCTGCCGGTCGCCCGCGCCACCAACCTCACCCGCACGCTGCGCGAGTACGCGCAGACCGGGCTGATGGTGGCGGGGCTCGACGCCGAGGGGGACGTCTCGCTCGACGAGTTCGACCTGGCCACGGACCCGCTGGTGATCGTGACCGGCTCGGAGGGCAAGGGCCTCTCCCGGCTCGTGCGTGAGTCCTGCGACGTCACGGTCTCGATCCCGATGGCCGGCGAGGTCGAGTCGCTGAACGCCTCGGTCGCCGCCGGGGTGGTGCTGGCCGAGGTCGCGCGGCGGCGCCGCCTGGGCTGAGGCCCGGGCCGCTCCGCGCTGTGCGCGGCCGCCCGATCGTCCACACTGTCCGCGTGAGCAGGAACGACACGTCCGAGACCCTCCCGTGGATGCGCGCGGGCACCGAGCACCTGCTCGCCGTGGTCGAGGGGATCCCGGACGCCGAGCTGACCGCTCCCAGCGCCCTCCCCGGCTGGACCCGGGCGCACGTCGTGGCCCACCTGGCGCGCAACGCCGAGGCCCTCGTCCGGCTCGCGGCCTGGGCGCGCACGGGCGTCGAGACGCCGATGTACCCGAGCCCGGAGGCCCGGGCCGCGGAGATCGAGGAGACCTCCGGCCGGCCGCCGGGGGTGTTGCGGTCCGAGCTCGCCTCCACCGCCCGCGAGCTCGACGAGGCGCTCGGCGCGCTCACCCCGGAGCAGTGGGAGGCGACGATCCGCAGCGCCCAGGGCCGCGAGATCCCCGCCACCGAGATCCCGTTCCTGCGGATCCGCGAGGTGTGGATCCACGCCGCCGACCTCGGCACCGGCGCCTCGCTCGCGGACCTGCCCGCCGGCGTCGTCGACCTGCTGCTCGACGACGTCACGGCCACCTTGTCCGGCCGGGAGGGCTGCCCCACGCTCCTGCTCGCGCCGACCGACCGCGAGCGGGTGTGGCAGCTCGGCGACCCGGGCGTGAGCCCCGCGCCGGTCGCGTCGGGCCCCGGCGAGTCGATCCCGGCGGAGTCGGCCCCGCTGGGCGAGATGGAGACGACGAAGGCGCCCGCCCTGGACATCGTCGCCTGGCTGACGGGTCGGGCCCCGGCGAGCGTGCTGCCGGGCACCCCGCCGGAGCTGCCGCGCTGGCTCTGACCGCTCCTCAGGCGGCGCGCAGGCGGCCGCGGACCCGGCCGACCAGCCGGCACACCAGGTAGGCCAGGAACGCGATCGTGGCGACGTAGCCGGAGATGGGCAGGCCCGGCGCCAGGCTCAGCAACGTGCCGCCGAGGAGCGACAGCTCCGCGATCCCGATCGCCAGCACGGTGGCGGTCAGCGGGTTCGAGGTGACCCGCGCGGCCGCGGCGCCGGGGATGATCGTGACCGAGAGGACGAGGATCGCGCCGACGATCGGCACGGCCAGCGCCGTGGTCAGGGCGACGAGGACGGCGAACAGCGGCGACAGCACGCGCGTCGGCACCCCGCGGGCCACGGCGACGTCCGGGTCCGCACTGGCGAACAGCAGCGGCCGGTAGACCACCGCGAGGGTCGCCAGCACAACTATCGTCACGCTGACGAGAACGGCGATGTTGCTGGAGTCGACGGACACGATCGAGCCCGTGAGCAGGCCGAACTTGTTCGACGCCCGGCCCTCGTAGAGCGCCAGCAGCAGCACCCCGAGGCCCAGCCCGAAGGCGAGCACCACGCCGATCACCGAGTCGCGCTCGCGCTGGCGCAGCCCGAGCACGCCGAACACCAGCCCGGCGACCACCGCCCCGACGACCGCCCCGACGCTCACCGAGATCCCGATGAGCAGCGCCGCGGCCCCGCCGGTGAAGGCGAGCTCGGCCGTGCCGTGCACCGCGAACCCCATGCCGCGCGCCACGACGAGCGGGGCCAGCGCGCCCGCCACCAGGCCGAGCAGCGCGGCGGCGAGGAAGGCGTTCTGCACGAACGGCAGGCCCAGCAGCTCCCCGACGCCCTCGAACCCGAACAACCGGCTCACGTCACGGACTCCAGCGCGTCGTGGTGGGCGTGCTGGTCCTCGGCGCCGACCACCACGAGCCGGCCCTGCACCCGCACGACCTCGACGTCCGTCCGGTACAGCTCGGAGAGCGTCTCCGAGGTCATCACCTCGTCCGGCGTGCCGATCCGGAACCGGCCGCCGACCAGGTAGAGGACCCGGCTGACGAGCGGAAGGATCGGGTTGATCTCGTGCGTCACGAACACCACCGCCGTGTCCGCGGCGCGGCGACGCTCGTCGATCAGCCGGCTGACCGTGCGCTGGTGGGCCAGGTCGAGGGAGAGCAGCGGCTCGTCGCACAGCAGCACGCGCGGATCGCCGACCAGCGCCTGCGCCACCCGCAGCCGCTGCTGCTCGCCGCCGGAGAGCCGGCCGACGGGGGAGCGGGCGTACGAGGTCGCGCCCACCGCCTCGAGCGCGGCGGCCACCCGCCGCCGCCGCTCGGCGCGACCGCGCAGGCCGGGGCCGAACCGGTGGCCGTCGAGCCCCAGTCCGACGAGGTCGGCTCCGCGCAGCGGCATGTCCTCGACCAGGGCCTTCTGCTGCGGGATGTACCCGATGCCGCCCCCGCCGCGCCGGGCCGGCTCGCCGGCGATCCGGACCTCTCCGGCGTCGAGCGGCTGGAGGCCGAGCAGGACGCGCAGCAGCGTGGTCTTCCCGGACCCGTTCGGGCCCAGGACCGCCAGGAACTCGCCGGGCCGGACGTCGAGGTCCAGGCCCTCCCACAGCACCCGCCTGCCGAACGCGACCCGCGCGTCCCGCAGGGCGACCGCCGCCGGGGGCGCCGTCGGGGGTGTCGCGGTCATGACCTCATTGTTCACGCCGCTCCGTTCACGGCGCCCGCCAGGGCGTCGAGCTGGGCGGTCTGCCACGCGACGTAGGAGTCCACGCCGTCCGGCAGCGTCTCGCTGACCTCGACGACCGGCACGCCCTTGGCCTTCGCGGCGTCCGCCACCTTCTGCGTGGACGGGCTCTCGGTCTGGCTGTTGGCGACCAGCGCCTTCACCGGGTCCGGCCCCTCGACGATCTCGAGCGTCGACGCCAGCACCGCCGCGGCCGGGTCGGTGCCCTCCTCGACGGCCTCGCTGAACTCCTCGGGCGTGGCGTTCTGCAGGCCGGCGGCCTCGGTCAGGTACAGCGGGACCGGCTCGGTCACGGCGATCCGCCGGCCGGAGTGCCCGGCCTTGATCGCGTCGACCTTCTGCTGCAGCCCGTCGAGGTCCGTGCCGAACTTCTGCGCGTTGGCGGTGAACGTCGCGGCGTTGGCCGGGTCGGCCGCGCCCAGGTCCTCGGCGATCTCGTCGGCGACCTTCCGCACGGTCGGCAGGCTGTACCAGACGTGCTCGTTGAACCCACCGTGGTCGTGGCCGTCGCCTTCCGCGTGGCCGGCCTCGGGGGCGCCGGGCAGGCCGGAGAGCTGCACGGCGTCGATCACCGTGGCCTTCGTGCCGGACGACTCGACGAGGCGGGAGGCGAAGTCGTCGTAGCCGCCGCCGTTGACCACGACGAGCGCGGCCTTGGCGACCGTCGCGGCGTCGGCGGGGGTGGACTCGTACTCGTGCGGGTCGGCGTTCGGCGAGTCGATCAGCGACCTGACCTCGACGAGGTTGCCGCCGACGGCGGAGGCGATGCTCCCGTAGACGTCCGTCGAGGCGACGACGGCGACCTTCCCGCCCTCGGCGGAGGTCGGGGCGGACCCGGTCCCGCCGGCGTCTGATCCCGAGCCGCAGGCGGCGAGGGAGACCAGGCCGGCGGCGGCCAGCAGGGTGGTGGCGAGGCGCGTTCTCATCGTGGGGTCGTGCTCCGTATCAGGCTGTGCGCATGGTTTTATTGAAAACCGTTGTCACTTCACTCTAGCGGGTGGTGGCAGGCCGGGCTACCGAGCGCCCACCAGGGGCGGCTACCTTTCGTGACATGACCGGTTCACCCCACGTCAGGCGGCCGGCGACGCTCGCGTCGCTCGCCGCGGAGCTGGGCGTGTCCCGTACCACCGTCTCGAACGCCTACAACCGCCCCGACCAGCTCTCCGCGCCGCTGCGGGAGAAGGTCCTGGAGGCGGCGCGGCGGCTCGGCTACCCGGGCCCGGACCCGGTGGCGCGCTCGCTGCGCACCCGGCGCGCCGGCGCCGTCGGCCTGCTGCTCACCGAGGCCCTCTCCTACGCCTTCCGCGACCCGGTGGCCACCGGCTTCCTCGAGGGGCTGGCCCTGGCCTGCGAGCAGGCCGGGCAGGGCCTGCTGCTCGTCCCGGTCAGCCCCGAGCACGCCGACGTCGCCGCGGTGCACCAGGCGGGTGTCGACGGCTTCGTCGTCTACTCCGTCAGTGAGGACGACCCGCACTTCCGTGCCGTGCTCGAGCGGCCGGTGCCCACCGTGGTCTGCGACCAGCCCGTCGGCGTCGAGGGCGTCGACCGGGTCAGCGTCGACGACCGCGAGGGCATGCGCGCGCTCGGCGCGCACCTGACCGCGCTGGGGCACCGCAAGATCGGCGTGCTGTGCATGCGGCTGGGCCCGCAGCGGCACGACGGGCCGGCCGACCTCGTCCGGCAGGAGAACACCTCCTACCCCGTGCAGCGCGAGCGCATCGGCGGTCTCCGGGACGCGCTCGTCGACGCCGGCGTCGACTGGTCCGCCGTGCCCGTCGTCGAGCGGTTCGAGCACAGTCCCGAGGCGGGGGCGTCGGCCGCGCGCGAGCTGCTGGCCTCCTACCCGGACGTCACCGCCCTCGTCTGCACCTCGGACGTGCTGGCGATCGGCGCGCTGCAGCACGCCGCGGAGGCCGGGATCGCGGTCCCGGACCGGCTCACGATCACCGGGTTCGACGGCGTGCCGGAGGCCGAGCGGGTCGGCCTCACGACCGTGCGGCAGCCCGTGCGCCGCAAGGGCCAGGTCGCCGGGGAGCTGCTGCTGCAGCGCGGCGAGCGCAACAAGCCCAAGCAGATCGTGCTGCCCACCGAGCTCGTCGTGGGTTCCACCAGCGGCCCCGCCACGCAGACGGAGAAGTTCTTCTCGGGCTGGTGACCCGTGAGTGGCAACTGCCCCTACAGGGGCACTGGGCACTCACGACCCCGGCTGACCTGCGACGTCGTCCGGGCGCAGCTGGGCGGTGACCTCGCGGGCGAGGGCGGCGACGTCCTGATCCGGCCCGGGCGTGACGTTCCCCTCCAGGACCAGCGCCGCCAGCCCGTGCACCAGCGACCATGCCGCCAGTCGCCGGGTGCGGTCCCGCCCCTCGCCCTCCAGCACGGCGGCCGCGCGGCCCCGGGCCTCCGCCAGCTCCGGGTCGTCGACGCGGACGAGGTCGGGGCTGCGCATCACCGCGAAGTGCGCCGGGTGCCCGACGGCGAACACGACGTAGGCCACCCCGGCCTCGGCGAAGTCCGTGGCGTGCGCGGCGAGAGCGCCCGCGAGCAGCGCCCAGCCCTCGGCGGCGACGGCGGTGAGCAGCCCCGTCTTGTCCGTGAAGTGGTGCGTCGGGGCCGCGTGGGACACACCGGCCCGCCGCGCGAGGTCGCGCAGGCTCAGCGCCGCGACCCCGCGCTCGGCGATCACCTCGACCGCCGAGGCGAGCAGGGTCCGTCGCAGGTCGCCGTGGTGGTAGGGCTTCACCCGCGACATCTTGCCAGTGGCAAGTCGATCCTCAGGGCCGGACGCGCGCGAGGGCGCGCAGCACGCCCGTCACCGCCTCGGGGTCGACGACGCGGTGCTCCGCCGCGGTGTCGCCCTCGCCGACCTTCACCCCGACGTCGCCCGGCCGGAGCCGGGTGAACACGGACTCGTCCGTGACGTCGTCGCCCGCGAAGAACACGGCGTCGGCACCGAGCCGCTGGCGCAGCGTGTCGACGGCGGCACCCTTGCTGACCTGCAGGACCGCGAGGTCGATCACCGCCTTGCCCTCGGTGGAGTCCACGCCCTCCCACGTGCCGGGCCCGGCCCGGACGGCGTCGAGCACCCTCGTGCCGACCTCCGGCGCGGCGTTGCGGACGTGCACCGCGACCCCGGCCGGCTTGTGCTCCAGGGTCACCCCGATCTCGCCCTCGACCAGGTCGACGAGCGCGAGGGTCAGCTTCTCCTTGAGGTCCTGCTGCGCCGGGCTGAGCAGGGAGCCGTCCCCGTCGGTGAGGCCGGGCCCGTACTCGCCGCCGTGGCTGCCGACCATCCGGACCGGCTCGGCGAAGCCCGAGACGGTGCCCAGGTCCGTCAGGCCGCGCCCCGACAGCAGGACGACTGTGGTGCCCGGCGCCCCGGCGAGCTCGCGGACCGCGTCGGCGGAGTCCGGCAGGGGCCGGGCGTCGGAGGGCACGGGCACGATCGGGGCCAGCACGCCGTCGAAGTCCAGGGCGACGAGCAGGGTGCCGGCCTCGCCCAGCCGGTCGAGCGCCGCGGACAGGGCGGGGTCGAGCTGGTCCGGGTCGAGCTCGGGCTCAGCCATCGGCCGGCTCCAGGCCCAGGGCGTCGAGGAAGGACCGGGCCCACCGGTCGACGTCGTGGGTCATGACCTGCTTGCGCAGGGTCCGCATCCGCTTGCGGCCCTCCTCCGGGGGCATGGTCAGTGCGGCGTACAGCGCCTCCTTGACGCCGTCCGTGTCATGCGGGTTGACCAGCAGGGCGCTGGTCAGCTCGGCCGCGGCACCCGCGAACTCGGACAGCACCAGCGTGCCGCCGAGGTCGTGCCGGCAGGCGACGTACTCCTTGGCGACGAGGTTCATGCCGTCGCGCAGGGGCGTGACGAGCATGACGTCCGCGGCCAGGAAGAAGGCCGCCAGCTCCTCGCGCGGCAGCGACTGGTGCAGGTAGTGCACCGCGGGGTGGCCGACCTTCGCGAACTCGCCGTTGATCCGGCCGACGGAGAGCTCGATGTCGTCGCGCATCCGCTGGTAGTGCTCCACGCGCTCGCGGCTCGGCGTGGCGAGTTGGATCATCACCGCGTTCTCGGCGGTGATCCGGCCCTCCTCCAGCAGTTCGTGGAAGGCCCGCAGCCGGACGTCGATGCCCTTCGTGTAGTCGAGCCGGTCGACGCCGAGGACGATCTTCTCCGGGTTGCCGAGGTCGTCCCGGATCTGCGCCGCCCGCTTGACGACGGCGTCGGTGCGGGAGAGCTGGTCCAGCTGCGCCGAGTCGATGGAGATGGGAAAGGCGCCGAGCTTCACGGTGCGCCGCCCGACCGTGACCTCGTTGCGGTTGCGGACGGCCCCCGCGCCGGCCAGGCGGGTGGCGAGCCAGCGGAAGTTGCGCACGCCGCCCGCGGTGTGGAAGCCGATCACGTCCGCGCCGAGCAGGCCCTCGACGATCCGGGTCCGCCAGGGCAGCTGCATGAACAGCTCGGTGGGTGGGAACGGGATGTGCAGGAAGAACCCGATCCGCAGGTCGGGGCGCAGGTCGCGGAGCATCCCCGGCATGAGCTGCAGCTGGTAGTCCTGGATCCAGACCGTGGCGTTCTCGGCGGCGACCTTCGCGGTGTAGTCGGCGAAGCGCTGGTTGACCTTCACGTACGCCTGCCACCAGTGCCGATGGAACACCGGCGGGGCCACGACGTCGTGGTACAGCGGCCAGAGCGTGCCGTTGGAGAAGCCCTCGTAGTAGCTCTCGACCTCCTCCGCGCTGAGGCCGACGGGGTGCAGCTGCAGGCCGTCCTCGACGAGCGGGCCGACGTCGGCGTCGGGCACGCCGGGCCAGCCGATCCACGCGCCGTCCCGGGCGCGCAGCATGGGCTCCAGGGCCGTGACCAGGCCGCCGGGGCTGCGCTTCCAGCGTCGGCCGCCGTCGGGCAGCTTCTCCAGGTCGACGGGCAGCCGGTTGGCCACGACCACGAAATCGGGCGGGGGAAGCTCGGACTTGCTGTTGCGGGCCACCTGATCCTCCTCGCGCCGCCGGCGCGGCCGTCGCCGGCGGATCCTCGGGGAGAACCCTACTGACCGCCGGGCAGGTTCGCGGGCTCTGAATCGTCGGCGGCGGCGACGGGTTCGGGGTCGCCCGACGCCGTGCGCAGGCGCGGCCGGGCCAGGAACTCGCCGAAGGTCACGCCCGCTGCCAACGCCAGCCCGATGGCCAGCGCCAGCGTGACGGTGACCAGTCCTTCGGACAGCCCCTCGACCGCGAGCTGGTAGAAGCCGCGATAGGCGGTCAGGCCGGGCAGCAGGGGCGTGACACCCGCGAGCGTCACGACCAGCGAGGACACCTGCCGGGTGCGGCGCAGCAGGCCGGCTCCGATGCCGATCACGATCGCGGCGATCCCCGTCGCCGCGACCGGCCCGATTCCCGAGTACTGGTTGAGCGCGCTGTAGACGCCCCAGCTCACCGCGCCCGTCCCCGCCGCGTAGAGCAGTGCGCGCAACGGCGCGTAGCCCGCCAGGGCGTACCCGGCGGCCGCCACCGCGCCGGTGGCGACGGCCAGCGTGAACCGCCCGACGCTCGCCGAGGTCGAGCCCGCGACGTCGAGCGCGATGCCGACCGCGAACCCGAACTTCAGGCCGAGGACGACGCCGGTCAGCAGGCCCGCCGACAGGAGTGTGATCTCCGCGACCCGGCCGGCCGCGGTGACGTAGTAGCCGGAGATCGCGTCCTGCACGGTGCCGACCACGGACAGCCCGGACAGCAGCACGGTGATCGACGACGCGACGACCAGCGACGGCCGGGTGCCCGGCGGGAACAGGCCCGCGGCGAACAGCCCGATCGTCACGGTGGTGGCGAGCAGACCGCCCGTGACCTGCTGGAAGAAGGCCGGGAGCCCCCAGCGGTTGAGGATCCGCCCGACCCGGTCGATCGCGCCCGTGACCAGGAACGCCGTGATCGCCGTGACGGCACCGCCGCCCAGCAGCACCGCGATCGCCCCGGCCAGCGCGCCCCAGCCCGCCGTCGCCGTCCAGCGCGGGTAGGGGTGGCGGGCGTTGACCGCCTCGTCGAGCTCGCGGGCCGCGGCCCGGACGTCGAGCCGGCCCTCCACCACGGCGTCGACCACCGCGTCGACGGCCGCGAGCCGCGTCAGGTCCAGCGTCTTGTACTTGACGAGCCGCATCGACGTGACGGGCGACGCCGCGTTGCCGCGGTGGCAGCAGATCGTGATCGACGTGAACGTGATGTCCACGTCCACCGCCGGCAGGCCGCAGATCTCCGCGAGCCGCAGCATCAGGTCCGTGGTCACCCCGACGCTCTCCCCGCTGGAGAGCTGCACCTCGCCCACGCGCATGCAGAAGTCGAGGACCTCCTGCACCCGGGCGTCGTCGGGCACCTGCGGCCCGACCATCAGCATGGGCAACGTCGGCGGACCCGCCGCGAGGAGTCGGCGGGCGTCGCGCTTCAGCGTCGCCCGGAGCCGGTTCGCCAGCCGCTCGGCGGGGTTCAGCTCGTCCACCACAGGCGCCAAGGCTGCCAAACGACCGCGGCGCTCTACGATGTGGGCTGCCGGGCGCGAGTCCGGCGGTGCCGGTGTAGCTCAGTGGTAGAGCAACTGTCTTGTAAACAGTAGGTCGTCGGTTCGATCCCGACCTCCGGCTCAGCGCCTGACCAGCACGTCGGCGCCCATCCTGGCCCTACCGGGACTCCCGCCCGGAACCCTGCTGCGCCGGGCACCGCCGGACGTACCGTGGTGTGTGCTCGTCCAGCCGATGGCTTCGCTGACCGACCTCGCACTGGGGCTGGTCACCCTCTACCTCGTTCCCCGGTTGCCCCGGGACGTCGAGGGGGCGCGGTACTGGCGCGCCGCGTTCGCCTGGGCGGCGGTGACCGCGCTGATGGGCGCGCTCTACCACGGCTTCCTCATCGGCGTTCCTCAGGTCGGCGAGGTCACGTGGGCGGTCATGAGCACCATGGTCGTCGTCGTCATGTCGTTCCTGCTGGCGGCGTCCGTGGTGCAGGTCCTCGGCCGGACCCGCGCCATCGTGTTCTGGCCGCTGCGCCTGCTGGGTGTCGCCGCCTACGCGGTCCTCGCCGCGACCGGCCACCCCGGCATCACGGCGATCATGCTGTGCGAGGGCCTCACGATGGCCTGCGTCATCGGGCTGTGGGTCTGGGCGTGGCTGCGCCGGCATCCGTCGGGTCGCCTGATGCTGGTGGCCATCGGGGTGAGCATCGCGGGCGCGCTGCTGCGACTGGTGCCGGGCGCGGCGACGCTGGTGCGACTCGACCCCGACTCCGCCTACCACATAGGGCAGATCGTCGGGATGGTGCTGCTGTTCCGGGCCGTCGCCCGCGGCGGACCGCCCCCTCTCGTCGGACGCGGCTCGTCCACGGCGTGAACGTCGAGCTCCATCTGCCTCTCGGCGAGTAACCACGTTGACAGGCACCTCCGCCGGCTCGGGCGGTCGTGCGGGGATGTCAGGCCGCTGCCGGCAGCTCCTCTACCGCCGTGGCGCCGGTCAGGTTGATCAGCCGGTGGCCGCGGTTGCGCGCGTGGTGCAGCGAGCGGAGCCAGTCGTAGAGCGTGCCCAGCCGGTTGCCCCAGCCGATCAGGAACATGACGTGCACGTAGCACCAGAGCAGGTAGGCGAGGTGTCCGGTGATCGTGACGCCGCCTACCTGGGCCACCGCCTGGCGAGCGCCGATCGTGGCCATGCTGCCCTTGTCGGAGTAGCGGAACGGGGCGGGCGTGCTGATGTCGCCGCGCACCCGGTCCGCGATCCGCCTGCCCACGTAGGTGCCCTGCTGCATCGCCACCTGCGCCACGCCGGGCAACCGGTCCGCGGTGGTGACCATGTCGCCGATCGCATAGACGCCGTCCGCGCCGGGGACGCTGCAGTCCGGGTGGACGGCCAGCCGGCCGGAACGATCGGTCGGCGTGCCGGTGGCCTTGGCGAGCATCGCGGCCAGTGGCGACGCCTGCACGCCGGCCGCCCAGATCTTGGTGCGGGCGACGATGCGCTCCTCGCCGGTCGGGCCCGTCACTGTGATCGACTCGGAGTCGATGTCCGTGGCGGTCGTGCTCAGGCGGACCTCGACGCCCATGCTCTCGAGCCGGCGTCGCGTGTAGTCCTGCAGCTTCGGCGCGAACGGGGCGAGCACGGAAGGGCCCGCGTCCAGCAGGATGATCCTGGCCCGTCGGGTGTCGATCGAGCGGTAGTCCTCGGGGAGCACGTACCGGGCGAGTTCGGCCAGCTGACCGGTGATCTCCACGCCGGTCGGTCCGGCCCCCACCACGACGAAGGTCAGGCGGGCCGCCCGCTCCGCGTCGTCGGTGGCGAGCTCGGCCAGTTCGTAGGCACCCAGGATGTGGCTGCGCAGCATGCGGGCGTCGTCGATGGTCTTCATGGCGGGGGCGAACTGCGACCACTGCGGGTGCCCGAAGTAGGCGTGCGTGGCTCCGCCGGCGACGACGAGGTAGTCGTAGGGCAGCTCGAGCGTCTGCCCGGTGGGAGTGACGGCCCGCACGACCTTGCGCTCGAGGTCCATGCCGTGCACCTCGGCGAGCAGCGTGCGGATCGTGCGCTCCTTCGTCACGACCCGGCGCAGCGCCGGCGCGATGAGGCCGGGCGGGAGGATCCCGGTCGCGACCTGGTAGAGCAGCGGCTGGAAGAGGTGATGGTTGGTGCGGTCGACGAGTGTCACGTCGACGTCGGCGCGCGCGAGCGCCTTCGCGCCCCGAACCCCGCCGAACCCGCCGCCGATCACGACGACCTGGGGGCGGCGGCTCTCCTCCGCGCGCCCGAGAGCCGAGTTGTGCATGCTCGTATCCCCTCCATGGCGGCTGGCCCGACTGTGGCCACCGACCCGGTTCCGCTCGTCGACAGTTGCCGGTCCTCGAAGGCCGACGGGAGAAGGATGCTTGCCCGGGGCCTCGCGGCCGATCCCGTTTGCCCTAGTGCCGCAGGGGCGTTCCCGCCGATTCCGTTGGGGTTGTCCCCCTTCGAAGGGTGGGGTGGTGTCGCCGTGGGACGCGGCGCCGAGGAGGGCGTGGAGGAACGCCGCGAACGGCGCCGAGATCGAGAAACGGCGCAAGGTGCCCGCGGAGGTCCCCTTCGCCCGGGCCGACCCGGCCGACTGAGGCTCGACACACGACACGTTCACCAGCCATCCACACCGCTCTGCGAACGCCTGACGCTGATCGTGCGGCGGGGACGCGCGTGCCGATGAGTTCCGCCCACCCAGTGCGTCTACACCCCGAGCACACCCCACGACGACTGGAGCCCTCCGATGACCGAGATCACCGCCACCGCCACCGCCACCAACTCGCGCGCCGCGAACGTCGGCCTCTGGACGCTGCAGGTGCTCCTGGCCGCCGTCTACGCCTTCTCCGCGTTCGGGAAGCTCACGGCCGACGCGCAGAACGTCGCCGGCTTCGAGGCCATGGGTCTGGGCATCACCGGCATGTACGTCATCGGCGCCTTGGAACTGGCCGGCGCGATCGCGATGTTCGTGCCTCGCCTGACCGGACTGGCCGCACTGTGCTTCGTCGCCCTGATGATCGGCGCCGTGACGATCACGTGGATCGTGGTGGGCGGCGGGCTCGTCGCGATTCCCGCGACCGTCGGTGTCCTGGCCGCGGTGCTCGCCTGGGGCCGCCGCGACAGCACCCGGCGGCTGATCACACAGCTGCGTCGCTGACGAGGTGCTGCTCGTGCCGCGCTGCCGACGCCTCGGCCGCGGTCGAACTCGACGGCAGCGGCACCGGTTTCCGAGTCAGTCCTTCGCGACCTGGATGATCGTCTTGCCCGGCGTGCGGCGGTGGCGGGCGAAGGCGGCGGGTGTCTCGGCGAGTGGGCGGACGTCGCCGATGATGGGCTTCAGGCGGCCGTCCCGGAGCCGCTGGGCCAGGTCCGCGAGTCGCGCGCGATCGGGTTCGACCACGAAGAAGATCGCGCGGCCGTCGTCGGGTTGGACCGCGGGCGGCTCGGCGATGGTCACGAGGGTGCCGCCGGGGCGCACGAGGGCGGTCGAGCGCTCGAGGACGTCCCCGCCGATCACGTCCAGGACCACGTCGACCTGGCCGACACCGTCCAACGGGTCGGCGCCCAGGTCCAGGAACTCCTGTGCGCCGAGGTCGAGCACGACGCTGCGGGCGTCGGCCCGCCCGGTACCGATCACGTGGGCTCCGACCTCCCGGGCGAGCCGGACGGCGATCGACCCGACCGCGCCGGCGGCGCCGTGGATCAGCACGGTCTGCCCGATGGTGAGGTGTGCGTGGTCGAAGAGTCCCTGCCACGCGGTCAGCCCGGAGATCGGCCGGCGGCGTGCACCCGGACGACGACGTCGTTCTCGGCGGCGTGCGGGTGGGGCAGGTCGGTCAGTGCGAGCCCGGCGATGCCGGCGTCGCGGTCCCGGACGGCGATGGCGTGCATGTCAGTTCCTTCCAGTCGACACGTTGTTGCGCTGTCCTCGATGTCCGTGGCCGTCAGCTCGGCCAGGCCGACCCGAGAATCCGCTCGACCGTGGTCGTGCGCCGGAAATCGGGGACGAAGTGCTCGAGGACGTCGGAGTTCACGGTCCCGTTGGTCGTGTCCGGACGGTTCTTCATCCCGTCGTGATAGGCGCGCAGGAACTCGTTCTTGAAATCGCCGCGTGGGTGCACGGCGAGGACTTCCTCCACCTGATCGGAATTGAGGCCGTCCAGGCCGAAGCCGAGCACGTCGGTCAGCACGCCGAGATAGGTGGTGGCGATCTCCGGCCCCATGCGGTCGGGGATCCCCGGCGTCGTGTGCAGCGCGATCGCCGTCCACACGGTGTCGGCCGCCGCGGCGGAGAAACCGCGTTCGAGCAGGAACCTGCGCCCGTGGTCGGCCCCGTCGACCTCGAACCGCTGCTCCACTTCGGAGAAGGGCGTGGCCAGGCCGGCGTCGTGGAACATGGCGGCCAGGTAGAGGAGTTCGGGATCCGGTGCGACGCCGAGCCGGTGAGCATGGATCTGGCCGAAGAAGAACACCCGGCGTGAGTGGTGGTAGATGAGCGGGCTCGTCGTCTCCTGGATGAGACGGGACGCTTCGGCGACCGCCGCCGTCTCGGGGATCTCCACGCCCGCGATGACCTCTGTCATGTCTTCTGCGCTTTCCACTGGTGGTTGTCCGACCTCGATGCTGCCGACCACCACCTGCTGCGCGCTGCCTTCGTCCGGCCAGGAACCCCTCACATCCGGACCTGGGCCGCGCCGCTTGCCGTGGCGCGGGCGAGGCGCTAGCAAGGGCTGTGTCCTCGTTCGCCGCTCCCGCTGCCGACCGGCCCTCGGCGATGGCCGGTGATACGCCGCACCGCGTCGCGTTCCTCGTCTACGACGGCGTGACGTTGCTGGACGTCGCGGGCCCGGCGGAGGTGTTCACGGAGGCGAACCGGTTCGGCGCCGACTACCAGGTCGTCCTGCTGTCGCCGACCGGCGAGGACGTCACGTCGAACCTCGGGTTCAGGGTTGCGGTCGACGCCGCCGTCTCCGCCGAGCCCGCGGCGGGCACGTACGTGGTGGCCGGCTCGAGCCTCTATCCGCGGACGCCCGTGCCCGGGGAGCTCGCGGACGCCGCACGGGTCCCGGCGGCAGGCGCCGGCCGCGTCGCGTCGATCTGCACGGGCGCGTTCATCCTCGCCGCTGCCGGCCTGCTCGACGGCAGGCGCGCGACCACGCACTGGAAGGTCACCCATGAACTCGCCGCCCGGTGCCCGACGTGCCGCGTGGAACCCGACGCGATCTACGTCCGCGACGGCACCACGTACACCTCGGCGGGGGTGACCGCCGGGATCGATCTGGCGCTCGCCCTCGTCGAGGAGGACCACGGATCGGACGTGGCCCGCGACGTCGCCCGCGCCCTGGTGGTCTACATGCAGCGTTCGGGTGGCCAGTCGCAGTTCTCCGCCCCGCTGCAGGGTCCGCCACCCCGGTCCTCGGCCCTGCGGAAGATCACCGACCTCGTGACGGCGGACCCGCAGGGCAACCACTCGCCCGGTGAGCTCGCGAAACACCTCAACGTCAGCACCCGCCACCTCACCCGGCTCTTCCACGACGAACTGTCCACCACACCGGCCCGCTACGTGGAGAACATCCGCTTCGACATGGGTAGGGCGTTGCTCGACCAGGGGCACACCGCGACACAGGCCGCAGCTCTCGCCGGATTCCCCAGCTACGAGAGCATGCGCCGGGTGTTCGCGCGGAAGCTGTCCATCAGCCCCGCGGCCTACCAGCGCCGCTTCGGCACCGCCCGCCGCGCCAACGCCGGATGATGAGGTCATGGGTTCCTACGAGCGGACGATCGCGGTCGCCGCACCGCCGGACCGGGTGTGGGCGGTGCTCGAGGACGTCGAGTCCTGGCCGGCGTCGACCCCCTCGATGTCGTCCGTGCGCCGCAGCGTCGACGGCGCGCTCCGGGTCGGGGAGCGGGTCCGGGTGCGCCAGCCCCGCCTGCCCCCGGCGGTGTGGACCGTGACCCGCATCGAGCCCGGCCGGTCGTTCACCTGGATCTCGCGCGCCCCGGGCCTGCACTCCGTGGGCGACCACGAGATCCGCCCCGGACCCGACGGGTGCACCCTCGTCCTCCGGTTCGCCCAGACCGGCCCGCTCGCCGGGCCGGCCTGGCGGCTGATGGCGCGCACCGTCCGTCGTTACGTCGACCTCGAGGCCGAGGGGCTGAAGCGACGGGCGGAGTCGTCGGGCTGACCAGCGTCTGCGCCCGACGACGAGACTCAGCCGGTGGGCCCGTAGGCCGCCGCGATCTCCTCCGATCCCGCCCAGCGGCTGTAGGTCGGACCCTGCGGCCACCCCTCCGGCGAGTCCTGCCACACCTCCTGCCGGCCGTACGGCAGCAGGTCGACCAGGCCGAACAGGTAGCTCAGCTGCTCGGTGCCGCGACCGTTGGTGTGCCAGGTCCGGTAGACCGTGTCGCCGTCGCGCAGGAACACGTTGACCGCGAACCCGCCGCCGGGCGGGGCCCCGACGTCGGAGCCGAACGAGCTGTTCGCCGTCGAGTACCACTCCATGGTGTTGCCGACCCGGCGCCGGTAGGCGAGTGCCTCCTCGATCGGGCCCTGGGTGACGACCACGAAGCGGGCGTCGAACTTCGCCAGGCCCTCGAGGCGGGTGAACTGCGAGGTGAAGCCGGTGCAGCCGCCGCACTGCCACTCCTCGCCGTCGTGCCACATGTGGTTGTAGACGATCAGCTGCGGGGCGTCGCCGAAGACGTCGACGAGCCGGACCGGGCCGTCCGCGCCCTCCAGCACGTAGTCGGGCATCTCGACCATCGGCAGCCGCCGGCGCTGGGCGGCGATGGCGTCGAGCTCGCGGGTCGCGGCCTTCTCGCGCACCCGCAGCTCGGCGAGCTCCTTCTCCCAGGTGGCGGCGTCGACGACGGGCGGCAGTGCGGACATGGTTCCTCCTCCGGTTCACCTACTCCCCGGGGCAGACCGTCCGGCGGCCGCAGACTCATCGGTCCGGCGGTCGAGGAGTCCCGCGCGGCGCCGAACCTGCTTCTCGGCCGTCCGGCGACGACGCCTGACCCCTCGACCGGGGCCGGCGAACCGCGCGATCATGCCCACACCGGGTGTCCGAGGGTTAGCGCGTGGCGGGGTCCCGACGAGCAGGTGGGTGGACGGCTCCCCGTCGAAGAAGGAGATCCGGTAGGTGAACGACGTCGGCAGCGCCCTCGACAGCCTGCTCGCCATCGCGGTCGTCGCGGCGCTCGCCCCGCTGCTGCTCGGCCTGTTCCCCCGGGTACGCGTCCCGCAGGTGGTGCTCCTGCTCGCCGGCGGGATCGTCGTGGGGCCGCAGGTGCTCGGCGTGGCCGCGCCCGCGCCCGTCGAGCCGCTCGCCGACCTCGGGCTGGGGTTCGTGTTCCTGCTCGCCGGCTACGAGCTCGACCAGCGGCTGTACCGGCAGGACGCGGGGCGGCGGGCGTTGCTGGCCTGGGTGGTGTCGCTGCTCCTCGCGCTCGGGGCCGTCGGGCTGCTCACCTCGCTCGGGCTGGTGCGGGCGTTCGTGCCCGTGGCCCTCGCGATGACCACCACCGCGCTGGGCACGCTCGTGCCGGTCCTGCGCGAGAACGGCATGCTGCGCGGTCGGCTGGGCGGG
Organism: Pseudonocardia autotrophica; assembly: GCF_000717175.1. Taxonomy (GTDB): domain Bacteria; phylum Actinomycetota; class Actinomycetes; order Mycobacteriales; family Pseudonocardiaceae; genus Pseudonocardia; species Pseudonocardia halophobica. The sequence goes on from NZ_JNYD01000009.1 coordinate 121,379, forward strand.
TACCTGATGGCCGGCGGCGCGGCCGGGGAGCTGTTCCCGATCCTCGCGATCGCCGTGTTCCTCGGCATCGCCAACCGGTTCGTCGCGCTGCTGTCACTGGCGGCGGTGGCCGTGCTCGCGGTTCTGCTCGCCGTCGCGTCCCGGGTGATGCGGCCGGGCGGGCGGCTGGCGCGGGTCTTCGACGAGCGCCAGCACGAGACCAGCCAGATCACGCTGCGGTTCACGGTGCTGCTGCTCGTGCTGCTGCTGGCGGTCACCGAGCGGTTCCACCTCGACGCGGTGCTGGGCGCGTTCGTGGCCGGGATGGTGCTGCGGCGCTGGGCCGGGCCGAGCGCGCCGGTGCTGGAGGAGAAGCTCGACGTGGCCGGGCACGGCTTCCTCATCCCGATCTTCTTCGTGTACTCCGGCATGACGATCGACCTGCACGCCATCGCGCAGGCCCCGCTGCGCCTCGTGCTCTTCTTCGGGCTCATGATCGCCATCCGCGGGCTGCCGGCCCTGCTCGTCTACCTCGGCGTCCTGTCCCTGCGCGAGCGGATCCAGACCGCGCTGGTGACGGCCACCGCGCTGCCGCTGGTCGTCGCGCTGGCCCAGATCGGGCTGCGGAACGGGACGATGCTGCCGGAGAACGCCGCCGCCCTCGTCGGCGCGGCGGTGCTCACCGTCCTGGTCCTGCCGACCCTGGCCGTGTCGATGCACCGGCCGGCGGTGGAGGAGAGCCCCCGCCGCGACGCGCCCTCGCCCTGACCGCACCGGGTCCCTCCGGCCCTATCGCCGCGGCGGCGGGAGGGGCAGGCTCGTGGGCGTCCGTCCCGGCCCGACCGAGGAGCACCGGATGACACAGCCGCACGAACCCGCCTCCGCCCCGGACGAGGTGCCGACGAGCGCCGAGCGGCCGGCGACGACCGGCCCCTACGACGACGAGACCCTCGCCCGCCTGCTGCACGACCTCGACGTCGCCAACGACTGGCACCCCTGAGGATCGGCTCAGAACTCGCCCGTCGCGAGGAACCGCTCGATCCGCTCGGTGTGGGGTGCGAGGTCCAGGCCCTGGGCGGCGACCCAGTCGTCGTCGTAGTAGCTGTGCCGGTAGCGCTCGCCGCCGTCGCAGATCAGGGTGACCACGCTGCCCCGCACGCCGTCGGCCAGCATCCGCGCGACGAGGTGGTAGACGCCCCACAGGTTCGTCCCGGTCGAGCCGCCCGCGAACCGCCCGGTGCGTTCGTGCAGGTGGCGCACGGCGGCGATGCTCGCGGCGTCGGGCACCGGCAGCATCAGGTCGATCACCCCGGGCACGAAGCTGGGCTCCATCCGCGGGCGCCCGATCCCCTCGATCCGGCCCGGCATCCCGGTGGCGTAGTCCGCCGCGCCGCTCGCCCAGCCCGGCAGGAAGGCCGAGTTCTCCGGGTCGACGACGGCCAGCCGCGTCGGCATCCGCCGGTAGCGCAGGTACCGGCCGATCGTCGCCGAGGTGCCGCCGGTGCCCGCCCCGACGACGATCCACTCCGGCACCGGGTACCGCTCCTGCGCGAGCTGCGCCACGATCGACTCGGCGATGTTGTTGTTGCCGCGCCAGTCCGTCGCCCGCTCGGCGTGGGTGAACTGGTCCAGGTAGTGCCCGCCGCACTCCGCGGCCAGCCGCTCCGCCTCGGCGTACATCCCGGCCCCGTGCTCGACGGGGTGGCAGCGGCCGCCGTACCGCTCGATCAGCGCGATCTTCTCCGGGCTGGTGGAGCGCGGCAGCACCGCGACGAACGGCACGCCGATCAGCTGCGCGAAGTACGCCTCGGACACCGCGGTGGACCCGGAGCTGGCCTCGACGACCGTGGTGTGCGGCCCGATCTGCCCGCTGACCAGGGCGTGCAGGAACAGCGAGCGGGCCAGGCGGTGCTTGAGGCTGCCGGTGGGGTGCACCGACTCGTCCTTGAGGTAGACGTCGACGCCCCAGTCGGCGGGCATCGGCAGGACGTGCAGGTGGGTGTCCGCGGAGCGGTTCGCGTCCGCCTCCACGCGCCGCACGGCCTCGTCGACCCACAGCCGGTCCGCGCCCGCCCGTTCCACCGCCACGGCGGAACCGTATCCGCCGGTCCGCCTACCGGGAGCCGGGGCCGGCGGGCCGGAAGGTCGCCAGCGCGCCGGCGAGCATCGAGTAGTAGCCGACGAGCCAGACCAGGGCGGCGAGGGTGTCGCGGCCGAGCGCGCCGAGGGCGGCGGCGTACAGCTCGTCGTCGACGTCGCGGTCGACGAGCAGGGCCCGGGCGACCCGCCACGCGTGCCGCTCGGCGGCGTCGAGCCCCGCCGGTTCCGTGCCGTCGAGCAGGGCCTGGAGCTGCGTGGAGGTCAGCCCGGCGTCCCGCGCCGTGCCCTCGTGCGAGGTCCACTCGAACTCCGACCGCGTGTGCGCCGCGACGGTGAGGACCGCCAGCTCGCGCAGGCGCGGGGGCAGGTCGGGGTCGGTGCGCAGGGCGGCGCCGACCTGCTGGACGGCGGACCCGATCCGCGGGGAGAACAGCATCGCCCCGAACGGGCCGAGCAGCCGCTCCTCGTCGTCGACGAGCGGGACCCGGCTCTGCGCGCGGCGCGGACCGGTGGCGATCAGGTCGTGCAGGGCGGCCCGCTCGGGGTCCAGGTCGGCCCGGGCCTGCGGGCGGCTGCGCGGCGGCCCGGGGCGTTCGGGGCGCCCGACGAGCTCGTCGGTCATGCGAGGTGCGCGCTCTCGGTGGTCATGGTCCTCCTCCTGGCGAGGTCGACCGGAGCCTACGGCGGGACCCCGGTACAGGTCGGTCAGTGCAGGAACTTGAGCCCCACCACGCCGGCGACGATCGCGACCAGGCACAGCAGCCGGGCCGCGGTCGTCGGCTCGCCGAGGGCGACCATGCCGTAGAGCGCGGTGCCGACGGCGCCGATCCCGACCCAGGTCGCGTAGCCGGTGCCGACGGGGATCGACCGCAGCGCGTACGCGAGGCCGGCCATGCTCAGGACCAGCGCAACGAGGAACGTGACGGACGGCAGGACCGCGGTGAACCCGCGGCTGCGGGCCAGCGCCGCGGCCCAGACGGTCTCGAGGACACCCGAGACGACGAGGACGATCCACGCCATGACACACCTCCGGAACGGCGTCGTCTTGTCGTGCCGGGTACGACGCGCTCGTCCGGGGAGTCCGCAGGAGGCGGGTCCACGATCAACGGTAGCAACGCCCGCGCTCGTCGAGCCCGGTTGGTGACCGGTCCGACCCGCACCGATCGCTGCCGGAGGGGCCGCGAGTCCGGCTAGCATCACGGGATGTTCTCGGCGGCGGCCTCCTCGTTCGACGAGTGGAGCGCGATCGCCGAGACCAGCTTCGTCCCGCTCCGGGTCCGGCCGCCCGCCGCGGGGACCGCGGGGTTCCGCGGCGAGATCGTCGGACGCGGGCTCGACACCCGCCTGGGCCTCTCCCGGATCGCGGCCGACCCCTGCCGGATGACCCGGGCCGGGTCGGTGGACGACGCACCGGACACCCTCTTCCTCTCGATCCAGCGCCGCGGCGCGGTCCGGGTGGCGCAGGCGGGGCGCGTCGCTCGGGCGGTCGCCGGCGAGGCCGTGCTGTACCGCAGCCGCGAGCGGCTGTCGCTCGAGTGCGAGGCGTCGACCTCCTGCCTGACGCTGCAGGTCACGGGGGAGTGCGCGGGGCTCGACGAGGCCGCGGTCTCCGCCGGCCTCGCGCGGACGATCCCGGGGTCGATCCCCGCACTGCGCGTGCTGGCCGCCACCGCGGACACGCTCGAGCAGACCGTCGACGGCCTGGACGCGGTGTCGGCCGCCCGGATGTCGTCCGCGGTGCTGCAGATGCTCGACGCGCTGCTCGGCTCGCTCGGCGGCACCGAGACACCGCCCACCGGTCCGGTCGCCCTCGCCGCGACGATGCAGCGGTTCGTCCTGGAGAACCTCACCGATCCCGGCATGTCCGTCGACACGATCGCCCGGCGCTTCGGTGTGTCCGGCCGCTACGTCACGCGCGTGTTCGCCGAGGCGGGACAGCCGCCACCCGCCACGTTCCTGCGCGACGAGCGCCTCCGGCGGGCCGCCCACCTGCTCGGCCGCGAGCACCGCCCGACCGTCGCTGCCGTGGCCGCCCGGTGCGGGTTCGCCGACACCACCACGTTCACCCGTGCCTTCCGGCGCCGGTACGGGGTCGCGCCCGGGGCGTGGGCCCGCCCGGGTGAGCCGCCGGTCGTGTCGGCCTGACGGCTCAGGTCCGTGCCGCGGCGAGCAGCGCCGTCAGGTCCGCGGCGATGCTCTCGGCGTCCCGGGTGTCCGACCAGTACCGGGCCGGGGCCGCGGCCGGATCGAGCAGGTACGTCATCGCGGTGTGCTGCACGTCGTAGCCCGCCGGGGTGTCGCGGCGGCGGGTGAAGACCCGGAAGGACGCGGCTGCATCGCCGGTCTGCTCCGCGGTCCCGGTGAGCCCCGTGAAGCGTGGGTGCGTGGCCTCGAGGTGCGCCTCGAGGCGCTCCGGGATGTCCCGCTCGGGGTCGACGGTGACGTACAGCGGGACCACGGCCGCGGCCGCGTCGCCCAGCCGGTCCAGCACGTCGTCGAGCTTGGCCAGGGCGCGGGGACAGACCACGCGGCACGAGGTGAACCCGAACTGGACCAGCTGCCAGCGCCCGCGGTAGGTCCGCTCGGTCACCGGGGTGTTGTGGTGGTCGACCAGGGAGTACGTCGCGCGGATCGGCGGGGCGGTCACGGCGCGGCCACCATGTCGACGGCCGCGCCGTCCGGCACGTCGAGCACGGACGGGGTGCGCGGGGTGACCTCCGTGCCGCCCAGCCACAGGCGGGTTCCCGGCGGGAGGCCGGCCAGCGTGACGGTGCCCTCCCCGGGGACGGTCCGGTCGCGGCGCAGGCGGGCGTGCAGCACCCCGTCGACGACCTCGGCGCGGCTGACCTCGACGTCGCGGTCGACCGCGGCGAGCCGGGGCGCGTCGTGGTGGCCGGCCGGCCAGGGCTCCTGGTAGATGCGCCGCAGGCCGTCCGCGACGTTCAGCCGCGCGTAGCCGAGCAGGACGTTGCCGGACATGGGCTCGATCTCGGTGCGCCGCCCGTCGGCGTCCGACGGCGTGTCGTTGCGCGGGTAGTAGAGGCCTCCGTCGCGCCAGGTGGGGGTCATGAACCGGTCGGCGTGGGCGAGCAGGCCGTCGAGGGTGTCCCGGTCGCCCATCTCGGAGGCCCAGGCCGCGACCCAGCCGAAGTCGCAGGTGTCGGACACGATCTCCTGGCCCATGACCTGCCGCGCGGGTGCGGAGGGCACCGACACCGTGCCGTCGGGCCCGGGTTCGAGGAAGTCGGCGACCTGCCGCCGGTAGTGCCCGTGCACGAAGTCGTGGTTCCAGGTGTTCATCAGCGCGCCGCACCAGGCGTCGACCCAGGGGGAGGGGCGCTCGTTGGGCCGCACCTCCCGGGTGTCCTGGGAGATCATCATGGCGTAGTGGCCGGCGTCGTCGAGGCGGCCGAAGTCGGCCCAGGCCTTCTCGTAACCCGCGACGACGTCGTCGGCGCGGGCACCGCCGGTGATCTGGTCGTGCAGCCGGAAGCCGAGGATCGCGGGCTGGTTGCAGATCTGGAACACGCAGTTCGGCTCGCACGCGACGCCGAGGTAGCCGCTCTCGACCATGAGCCAGTAGAGGTGCTCGGTCAGCGAGTCCCGGTCGTAGGCGAACCGCTTCTCCGGCCCGCCCCAGAAGAACGACCAGTGCCGGAAGGTGAGCGAGCCCGGCGCGGCGTAGTGGTCGGTGCCGAAGAGCTGGTCGTGCAGCGCGGCGCAGGACTGCACGTACGCCGAGTACATGATGTTGTCCCGCACGACCGGGTCCCACTCCTCGGCGAGCCCCTCCGAGAGGTGGGCGTTGAACACCGAGCCGCCGCGGGAGACGTCGCGCCAGTACAGCCACACCTCGGGCATGAGCAGCTTCTCGATCAGCCGGCGGATCGTGGGGGCGAACAGGCCGGGCGCCGCGGGCAGCCGGTGCCGGTGGGCGAGGGCGAGCCCGTAGACCATGTAGGCGAGCTGGAAGCGGTAGCCGCCGAAGTCGTCCTGGCTCACGCCCTTGCCCTGCATCAGCGACCAGTCGTTGGGCAGCTGCCGGGACAGGTTGTCCCAGTGCCGCAGGTGCCCGAGCTGCTCCCGGGTCAGGACCCCGTGGGACATCGCCGTCCTCCCTCCGGCGGCCGCCCGCACCGCGGTCCGCCGCGCCGGACGCTAGCCGCTCGCCGGGCCGCCGGACCGTCGATCCGGGAACCCGGAAAAGGCGTTCCCGGAACACGGCGCGCGCCGATGAGTCGGGGCCCGCACCGGAGTCTCACCTGCGAGGACCCGGACCAGGAGGCACACCATGTTCACCACGACGCTCTGCCAGACCTGCACCGCCATCGTCACCGTCCCCGAGGGCGCGCTCGCCACCCGGCCGTGCCGCTGCCGCGGCTGCGGCGCCGTCGTGACGCACCGACCATGGGAACCCGAACCGACGGCTCAGGTGCTGGCCTTCCCCGCGCCGGGAACGCGGCTCGCCCGTGTCGCGTGACCCGCCGGCCCGTTCTCCCGGAACCGCGGCCGTGCTGTCGACGCCCTGGAGCAGGCCTTCCGCTGACGGCGACGCGTCCGAGATCAGGATGTTTCGACGGGCGCATCGGTGGCACACGGCTGCTGCCAGGCACAGCGATGGTCCTCGTCGGGGCGGTGGCGTGTCTGGGCGTCAGGGTCCACCGGTCCACCGACCGTGGGGCACAACCCTGGTGCAGGAGTCCCGCGGCCGTCGACCGGGCTCGGTGGTCGCCGCGGGACTCCACTCCCCGGCTCGCGCCGCTGCGCGAGGGCAGGCGAACCGCTCGAGCGGGAAGGCCTGTCGGAGGAGGCGCGAGCGATATCGGGGAAGCGCGCCTCCTCCACCGAGCACGAGGCGCCCAGGCACCCCCACACGTCACTGGGCGCCTCCCCTCGGGGGAGCGCACGGCGACGATCCTCCAGCCGCGTCGTGCGCTCCCCCCGAGCGCGCACGAGCGGTCAGCCGACCATCCGGGCGACGAGCCGGCGCTGCAGGCGGAGGGCGGGTCGGGGGGCGCCGGGGCAGGGGGACGGGGTCTGCTCGGCGTGCAGGTGGTGGCGGTCCTGCGGGGCCGGGCGAGTAAGGGTGGCGGTGGCGGTCATCGGATTCTCCTTCGTTCGCTGCTGAGGAGAACCCTGCTCCCGATCGCGGCCCCGCACCGTCGGCCCGACGACGGATGCGCCGGGTGAGCGCCGTGTCGGCCGATCGGGGGACGGCCGCCCTACAGGAACCGGTGGTCGACGGCGACCTTGCCGGTCGACGAGCCCGCGGGCCGCTCGTGCTCGCCCTCCTCCTCCGGCTCGTGCGCGAGCAGGTCGCGCTGGCTCGGCAGGAGCACGACGTCCCGGTTGTGCAGGGCCAGGGCGCGGGCGTAGCGCTGGGCGATGTCCTGCATCGGGGTGTCCGTCCCGCCGACCCCGAAGACCGTGCCCGCGTAGTCCAGCGGGCCCATCAGCTCCCGGATGCGGTCCCGGTCCGACGGCGGGACCAGCTCGGCCGGGTCGCCGCCGGCGAACCAGCCCATCGGCACGGCCGTCCCGGCCGGGACGACCGTGTTGACGTGCACCACGGCGTGGAAGTCGAGCTCCGCGCCGACCCCGAGGCGGGCGCCGTTGAACACCACCGCGCCGGTCGCGATGCGGGTGTCGCCCTCGATCACGCAGCCGGTCAGCGAGGCGTGCGGCCCGACGAGCACGTGGTCGCCGAGCCGGGTCGGGTGCCGGGCGACGCCGCGCACCACCGCGTTCTCCATGATCACGCAGTGGGCCCCGATCTCGACCGGCCCGCCCTCGGCGGTGACCACGGCCCCGAAGAGGACCCGGCTGTGCGGGCCGACGGTGACGTCCCCGCACAGCACGGCGTTGGGGGCGATGTAGGCGGACTGCGCCACCCGGGGACTGTGCAACCGGTGCCGGACGAACACCGCGTGCCGGCCCACCGGCCGTGGGAGCGGCTGGTACTCCTCGCCCATGATGGCCTCCCGACGAACGTGCCCGTGCGGGTCGGCGATTGTCCTCGGGGCCGGCGCACGCGACAAGGTCCGCGAGGCCCTCGGCCCGGCGGACCCGTCGTCAGCAGTGCGGCAACACGGGGTCGGCGGCCCCGGCCACCCCGGCCACTCCGACGAGTCCGAGGACGGCGAGCCCGCCGGTGGCGGCGACCGCGATGCGCTTGTTCATCTTCAGGAGTCCCTTCAGGGCGTCTGCCCGGGTGGTTCCGGGGTCCTCCGAAGGGTGGTGCGGCGCGCTCGCCGCCAGGACCGGGTGATCGGCCGACGCCGCGGGGGACGCGAGGCCCTGACCGGCGGACGGCAGGGGGCGGAACGGGTGGGCGAGCGGGAGGGAGCGCCGCTCGCCCACCCGTCGGTCAGCCGGCCGTGACCGTGAGCCGGCCGAGGGTGGCGGCCCGGTCGGGGTGGTCGGCGGGGACGACCGCGGAGGACAGCGCCGTCCAGCAGGACGGGCAGCTGTACTGCCGGAACACGACGGGCGCGTCGACGTAGTCGGTCGCCTGCGCGATGATCTGCGGCCCGGCGTCGGTCGGCGGCCCGTCGTAGACCGCGAGGGCGAGCGGGCCCTCCCCGGTGTCCCCGAGGATCTCGGCGCAGTGCGCGCAGGCGACCGCGGAGCCGACCTCGACGAGGTTGTCGTCGACCCGCTTGACCGACGACAGGTCCGCCTTGCCACGGGTCTCGCCCGCCACCCGGGACCGGTCGCGCCGGACGCCGCGCAGCCGCTCCCGCTCGGCCGCCGTCGCCGCCGGGTCGACCCTGCCGTCCGCGAGGACCACGCCGTACACGCCGGTCGCCGCGCCGGCGGTGATCTTCTGCTCGCGCAGGTCCCGGACGACGGCCTCGGGGTCGCGGGTCAGCGGGTCGCCGTAGCCCCCGCCGCCCTGCCAGGTCATCGCGAAGACCTCGCCGGGCGCCAGGTAGCTCGACGCGTAGTTCTGCCCGGGCTCCAGCGTGTCGCCGACCTCCTCCAGCGAGGACGGCATCCGGCCGGAGCCGAGCAGTTCCGCCACCCTGCTCTGCCGCGCGACGACGTCGAGCCCGCTGTTGCCGGGGTGCCCGCCGGACAGCCCGGCGTTCTGCGCCACCGCCTTGCCCGCGCTCGCGAGCACGAGGCCCATCGGGAGGCTGGTGCCGTGCGGGGTGATCGCGATCGAGGCGCCGAGCCCGCCGCGGTGCCGCCCGGGCCCGCCGGAGTCCGGCACCTCGCGCCGCCACAGCGTGAGGACGGGGTAGAGGAACTCGGTCATCTCGACGTCCGGCACCCGGCCCATCGGGATGCAGAACAGGCCGCCGGTGTCGACGCCGTCGGCGTGCGGGCGGGCGCCGTACCCGCCGGCCATCGGCTCCATCATGATCGACAGGAACGGGGCGGGCTGCTCGCCGCGCTCGTCCAGCCCGGCGATGACGGCGGTGTCCCACGTGCCGCAGCAGGTGGCCTGGACGTTCTTGCCCAGCTCCAGGTCCCGGTCGAGCATCTGGGACAGGCACTCGGCGATCAGGCTGCCGGTCAGCCAGGCCGGCCCGATCGGCCCGCGCCCGACGGCGGCGGGGAAGGTCGCGTTGTTGAGCGTGCCCTCCTCGGTGACCAGGTCGAAGCAGCGCATCAGCCCGCCGGCGGACCACGGGATGTCGTTGGCCAGGATCGGCAGCAGCGCCAGCATGACGCCGCCGCGCATGCCGGCGTAGGTGCAGTTGATCACGCCGGCCTGCGGGTCCGTGCCCGTGAAGTCGAAGGTCAGCCGGTCGCCGGTCTTCGTGGTGGTCACCGTGATCTTGTGCAGGTCCCGGTCGCCCTCGTGGGACTGGTCCTGGTACCCGGTGGCGGTCCACGAGCCGTCCGGCAACGCGGAGAGCTTGTCCCGCAGGCGGGTCTCGGCGTCGGACATCATCCGCTTCATCACGGCCTTGACCGTGTCCGGCCCGTACTGCGCGATCAGGGCGTGCAGCCGCTCGGCGCCGACGTTGTTGGCGCCGATCTTGGCCCGCAGGTCCAGCCCGACCAGCATCGGGACGCGGGAGCGGCGCACCCAGAGGTCGGCGACGTCGCGCTGCAGCCGGCCCTCGCGCACGACCTTGACCGGCGGGGTGGGCAGGGACTCGGAGAAGACGTCCTGCGCCGCCGGGGAGAACGAGCCGAGGCCGACGCCGCCGAGGTCGGGCTGGTGGGCGATGGCGCTGGTCCAGGCGAAGAGCTTCCCGTCGTGGAAGACGGGCTGGTAGACGATCACGTCGTTCTGGTGCAGCCCGCCGCCGACCCACGGGTCGTTGCACAGGAACATGTCGCCGGCCTCGATGCCGGGGTTGTCGGCGCGGTTGCGCAGCGTCCAGTAGATCGCCAGGTCCACGGCGCCGACGAGCATCGTGTTGTAGAGGCCGACCTGGACCTCCTGGCCCAGCTCGTCCGAGATGGCGAAGTCGAAGTCGTTGGCGTCGGTGACGATCGGCGAGCCGGACATGCGCTTGAGCGCCTCACCCATCTCGTCGGTCACCGACCAGAGCCGGTGCCGGATGACCTCGTAGGTGAGCGGGTCGAGGGCGTCGATCTGCTCCTGGGTCACGCTGTGGACCGGGAGCGACGACGGCAGCGAGCGGGCCAGCTCGTCGGGGTCGACGGGGCGGCTGGAGAAGGCCTCCGAGCCGGGGATCGGCATGGTCATCTCAAGCACTCCTGCGGATGGTGAGGTTGCCGAGGTGGTCGACGGTGCCCGTTGTCCCGCCCGGGACGACGACGGTGGTCGTCGGCACCTCGACGATCGCCGGGCCGGTCAGGACGTGGCCGGCGCGCAGCGCGGCGTAGTCGTGGACGGGGGTGTCGACGTAGCCGAGGCGGGCGTCGAGCTGCACGGGCCGAGTCGTGAACGGGATCGCTTCTCCCTGTGCCGCCGGCACTTCCGGCAGCTCCGGGCTGAACGGGAGCACCCCCACAGCCCGGACCCGGAAGGTGATCGCCTGGATGCCGGCCTCGCGGAACCCGGCGTCCTTGCCGAACAGCTCGGCGTAGCGCTTCTCGAACGCCGCCGCGGCGGCCTCGACCTCGGGCATGCCCAGCGGACCGTTCGCCACCGGAGCCGTGACCTCGGCGAGCTGCATCGAGTACCGCATGTCGATCTCGCGGAACAGCTCGACCTTCTCGAAGGTCACGCCCTGCCGCTCCAGACCCTCGCGGACCCGGCTCTCCAGCTCGGCGAAGTTGCGTTCGGCCCGCTGCGGGTCGAAGGGCACGACGGTCGGGTCGGAGAGCTCGGCCGCCAGCACGATGTCCGACGAGGCCAGCCCGAACGCGGAGAAGGCCGACGCCACGGGCCCGAGCGGGACCACGACCTCGTCGCAGCCCACCTCGGCGGCGTACCCGGCGCAGTGCGCGGGGCCCGCCCCGCCGAAGGCGTAGAGCACGAAGTCGCGCGGGTCGTGCCCGGCCTCGACGACCGTCTTGCGCAGCAGGTCGCCGGTCTGTGCGTTCTGCACCGTGTAGATCGCCGCCGCGGCCTCCTCGACGGTCAGCCCGAGCGGCTTGGCGATCTGGGTGTCGATGGCCTGCCGGGCGAGGTCCAGCGAGAGCGGCTTGCGCCCGCCGAGCAGACCCCGCTCCGGGAGGATGCCGAGCACGAGGTTCGCGTCCGTGTTGGTGGGCTCGGTGCCGCCGTTGCCGTAGCAGGCGGGACCGGGGACGGCCTGGGCGCTGCGCGGGCCGATCCGCAGGTTGCCGCCGGCGTCGAGCCAGGCGATGGCGCCGCCGCCGGAGCCGATCGCGTCGACGCGCAGCGTGGGGACGTTGATCGGGTGGTGGTTGATCACCGTGGTCGTGTCGCGGACGGGCTCGCCGTCCACGACCAGGCCGGCGAGGAAGGTCGTGCCGCCGACGTCCGTGGAGATGATGTTGCGGTGGCCGAGCTGGCGGCCCAGGGCCACCGACCCGACGACGCCGCCGGTGAGCACGGACCCGACGGTGCTGATCGCCGCCGCCGGTGCCTCCTTGGCGGCCACGGCGCCGCCGTTGGACTGCATGACGAGCAGCGGACCGGTGAGGCCGTTGTCCCGCAGCGACGACTCCAGCGTGCCGAGGTAGTCCCGCAGGCCGGGCCCGATCTGCGTGCTCATGATCGTGGTGGCGTTGCGGGAGAACTCCCGGATCCGGGGGCTGACCTCGGACGACAGCGCGACGAAGACCTCCGGGTCCGCCTCCGCGATCAGCTCGCGCAGCCGGCGCTCGTGCACCGGGTTGCGGAAGGACCACAGCAGGGAGACGGCGATCGCGCGCCCCCCGTCCGCCAGCAGGGCCCGGATCGCGGCGCGCGCCTCGTCCTCGTCGAGCCCGACGACCACGGCGCCGTCGCGGTCGATCCGCTCGGTCACCTCGAGGGCGTGCCGCTTCGGCAGCAGCGCGTGGTCCTTGTTCTGCCCGAGGACGTGCTGCAGCTCGTGCGGGGAGCGGCCGAGGTACCGGCCCTCGACGTTCATGATGAAGATCGAGTCCCGGTGGCCCTTGGTGGTGAGGAACCCGACCGGAGGCACGTTGCCCATGACCAGGGCGTTGAGCGACGACGTCGTCCCGTGCGCGATGTGGTGGGTCTCCGCCAGCATCTCGGGCAGCGGTTTCCCGAGCTGGTCGGCCAGCAGCCGCAGGACGTCGAGGACGCCCTGCGAGTAGTCCGGCGGGGTGGACGGGGACTTCGCGGCGAGCACGGTCCCGGCGTCGTCGTCGAGCACGGCGTCGGTGAACGTGCCGCCCACGTCCACGCCGATGACATAGGCCATGGCTGGCGCTCCTTCGCGCAGGGGTGGCTGACGGATGCGTAGACTATTCAACACATCCGACGGTAGTCAACCTTGACTTCTCCGGCTTCTATGTCGTCGAATAGTCGACGGCAAAGTCAAAGAAGCTGGTACGGAGAGGGAGCAGATGCAGCCACGTCGCGTCGCGGTGCTGGGCGGAGGGCCGGGCGGGCTCTACGCCGCCCGCCTGCTCAAGCTCGCGGATCCGTCCTGCGAGGTCGTCGTGCACGAGCAGGGCGAGCCCGACACCACCTTCGGTTTCGGCGTGGGGCTCGCCGCCGGCACGCAGCGCAAGCTCGAGGCCGCCGACCCGGACACGCTGCGGGACCTCGTGGCCGCGGGCCTGCGGCACGACATGACGATGCAGGTCGGGCCGCACACGACCCGGGTGCGCAACGACCGGCTGATCGGCATCGCGCGCACCGAGCTGCTCGCCGTGCTGCAGCGGCACGCGGAGAAGGCCGGCGTGGTGCTGGAGTTCGGCACGCGCGTGACCGCCGGGGAGCTCGACGCGGACGTGGTGGTCGCCGCGGACGGCGTCAGCAGCGCGACCCGCGAGAACGGGCCGTTCGGCGGGCGGATCGAGGTCGGCCGGGGCCTCTACCTGTGGTGCGGCACCGACTTCGCCCTCGACGACGCCGTCTTCGCGCCGGTGGAGACCGAGCACGGGGTGTTCGTCACGCACGCCTACCCCTACTCCGGCGGGCGCAGCACCTTCCTCGTCGAGACGGACGAGGAGACCTGGCGGCGGGCCGGCTTCGACGCGTCCACGCAGGCCACCAAGTTCGACGCCTCGGACGAGACCTCGCTGCGTTACCTCCGGGAGGTCTTCGCCGAGCAGCTGCGCGGGCACGCGCTGATCGGCAACCGGACGCGCTGGCTGCGCTTCCGCACCGTCTGCTGCGACCGCTGGTCGGCGGGGAACACCGTGCTGCTGGGCGACGCCGCGCACACCGCGCACTTCTCCATCGGCTCGGGCACGAAGCTGGCGATGGAGGACGCGATCGGCCTGGTCGAGGCGCTGCGCGCCGAGCCGGACCGGGATGCGGCGTTCGCGCGCTACGAGGCGGTGCGCCGGCCCGCCGTCGAGCGGCTGCAGGAGCTCGCCCGGCGCAGCCAGCTGTGGTGGGAGTCCTTCCCCGCCCGGCTGCACCTGCCCGTCGAACGGCTGATGGTCGCCTACATGTCCCGGGCCGGGAACGTGCCGCTGGACCGGTTCGCGCAGACCAGCCCGGACGTCGTCGGCGCGGCGCTGGAGCAGTACGCCGGCGAGCCCGCCGACGTCGCTCCCGAGGGCATCACCTCCTGGGTCCTCGACCACCCGCCGGCCCGCCACCGCGCCGCCGACCTCGTCCCGCTGCGCGCCGCGCTCGACGACCCGTGGTCCGCGGCCGGGGACGCGCTCGTCGCGCAGGCGCGGGGCACGGCCGGGGTCCGGCTCACCGGACCGCCCGACCGCCCTGCGCTGCTGACCCGCCTGGACCTGGCCGAGCGGATCGGTCTCGAGGCCGGCGTGCCGACGGCGGTGGAGGGACCGGCCGCGCTGCGCGACGATCTGGCGGCCGGGCTGGTCAGCGGACGCACCGACCGGGTGGTGCTCACCGACGTACAGGAGACGCCATGACCCTCGCCCAGGCCCCTCTGGTCCCGTACCCCGAGGCCGACGTCCGCGCCTACCGCGAGGCCGGGCTGTGGGGCACCGCCCCGATCGCCACCGAGTTCCACCGGGTGGCCCTCGCCCACCCGGACCGGGAGGCCGTCGTCGCCCTCGACGGCCGGCTGACCTACCGCGCGCTCGACGAGCGCACCGACCGGCTCGCCGCCGGGCTCGCCGGGCTCGGGCTGCGGCCCGGCGACCCGGTGCTGTTCCAGGTCACGAACCGGCTCGACGCCGTCGTCGCCTGGTACGGGGTGCTGAAGGCCGGGCTGGTCCCGGTCGCCACCCTGGCCGCGCACCGCGGACACGAGATCGGCGAGATCAGCCGCCGCGTCGGGGCGGTCGCGCACCTGGTCGAGGCGGGGACGCGCGGCTTCGACCTGGTCGGCTTCGCCGAGGAGCAGCGGGCGGGGCACCCGACGTTGCGGCACGTCCTGGTCGTCGGCGACGACCCGCGCGGCGTGGCGCTGTCGACCCTCGGCGCCGACGTCGACGGGGAGTCCGCCCGGGCGCTCGTCGAGCGGGTGCAGGCCGACCTGGAGCCCGACGCCGTCGCGGCCTTCCAGCTCTCCGGCGGCACCACCGGAGTGCCCAAGGTGATCCCGCGGCTGCACGCCGAGTACTGGTACAACGCCGTGGAGTACGCGCGGTCCTGGGGTTGGACCGCAGACACCCGCGTCGCGCACCTGATCCCGATCATCCACAACGCCGGGATCGTCTGCGCGGTCCACGGCCCGCACAGCGTCGGCGCCTGCCTGGTCCTCGGCACGCCCGACCTCGACGAGTCGTTGCCGCTGATGGCGCCCGAGGGCGCGACGCACGTGCTGCTCGGGCACGGGCACTACCGGGCCGCCGAGCACCCGGACTTCCCCGCGGCCGTCGCGGCCGTGACCCAGGTCGTGCTGTCCGGCAGCAAGGTCCCGCCCGCCCTGTTCGACGGCCTGGAGGACCGCGGGCTCTGGTCGGGGCAGCTGTTCGGGATGGGCGAGGGGCTGTTCCTCACCACCCGGCCGGGCGCGCCCCGGGAGGCCCGCGCCACGACCGTCGGCACCCCGCTGTCCGCGCACGACGAGGTGCGGATCCTCGAACCGGGGACGGAGGACGAGGTCCCGCCCGGCGAGGTCGGCGAGCTGTGCTGTCGCGGGCCCTACACCCTGCGCGGCTACTTCGACGCCCCGGAGCACAACGCCCGCGCCTTCACGAGCGACGGGTTCTACCGCACCGGCGACCTGGCCGCGCTGGTCGAGATCGAGGGGCAGCGGCACGTCTCGATCGAGGGCCGGATCAAGGACCTCATCAACCGCGGCGGCGAGAAGATCAACGCCGAGGAGGTGGAGCTGCTGCTGCTCCGCCACCCGCGGATCACCGGCGCGGCCGTGGTCGCCATGCCGGACCCCCGGCTCGGCGAGCGGACGTGCGCGTACGTGGTGGTCGAGGGGCCCGACCTGACCCTGCCCGAGGTGCAGGAGCACTTCGCCGGGCTGGGCGTCGCCAAGTTCAAGTGGCCGGAGCGGATCGAGCACCTCGCCGAGATCCCGCGGACGCTCGTGGGCAAGACCGACAAGAAGGCCCTGGCGGCCGACATCGCTTCCAAGGTGGGTACATGAAGAGGATCGGGCTGGTCGTCCCCAGCTCCAACGTGACCGTCGAGACCGAGATCCCCGCCCTGCTCGCCCGGCACCCCGAGCGGTTCTCCTTCCACTCCAGCCGGATGCGGATGCACCAGGTGTCGCCGGAGGAGCTCAGGGCGATGAACGCGCAGCGCGAGCGGTGCGTCGACGAGCTGGCCGACGCCCGCGTCGACGCCCTGCTCTACGCCTGCCTCGTCGCACTGATGGCGCAGGGGCCGGGGGAGCACCAGCGCGTCGAGAAGGAGGTGCGCGCGCAGATCGACGCCGTGGTCCTGTCCAGCGCGGGCGCCCTGGTCGAGGGGCTGCAGGCGCTGGGCGCGCGGCGGATCGCGCTGGTCACGCCGTACCTGAGGCCCCTGGCCGAGCAGGTCGTCGCGTACCTCGAGGCGGAGGGGTTCGCCGTCGTCGACTGGGTGGCCCTCGAGGTGGGGGACAACGCCGAGGTCGGCTGCATCCCCGGCGACCGGGTGCTCGGCGCGGCCCGCGGGCTGGACCTGACCGGTGCGGACGCCCTGGTGATCTCCGCCTGCGTGCAGATGCCGTCGCTGGACCTCGTCGCGCCCGCCGAGGAGGAGTTCGGGCTGCCGGTGCTGTCCGCGGCCACCGCCGGGGCGTACGCGCTGCTGCGCGGGCTCGGCCTCGATCCGGTGCTTCCCGGGGCGGGGAGCCTGCTCGCCGGGGCCGGTCGGTCGGCTGCGCCCGCTCCGGCGCCACCTACCATCGGCGCATGAGCGAACCGGGGGCGGGCCGGAAGGGCGGGCGGGCCGGCACGGCCCGGCGCGAGCTGGTCGAGAACGAGCTCTACGAGCACGCCACCCGGCTCTTCGCCGAGCGCGGCTTCGCCGGCACGAGCCTGCAGGACATCGCCGACGCCCTCGGCATCACCCGGCCCGCGCTCTACTACTACGTCAAGAGCAAGGACGAGCTGCTGGCCAAGCTCGTCACCGAGGTCACCAACGGCCCGCTGGACGAGCTGAACGCGCTCGTCGAGCGGGACGAGGACCCGGTGCGGCGGCTGCGCGGGATCGTCGAGGTGATCGTCGGGAGGCGGACCACACAGCCCGCGCGGTTCCGGCTGCTCATCCGCTCCGAGGCCGAGCTCCCGGCCGAGCTGACCACGGCCTACGACGAGAGCCGCCGCGCGGTGCTCAAGGTCATCGCCGGGGTGGTCGACGACGGCGTCCGCGCGGGCCGCTTCCGGCCCGTCGACGCCCGGGTCGCGGCGCTGGGCGTGCTCGGCATGTGCAACTGGGTCGCCTGGTGGTTCCATCCCGGCGGCAGGGACACCGCCGCGAGCGTGACCGACCAGCTCGCGGACATGGCCGTCGCCGCTCTGGTCCGTCCCGACGGCCAGGCCCCCGAGGCCGAGGGGCCGGCGGCGGCCCTGAAGTTGTTGCGCCAGGACCTCGACCACCTGGAGCGCATCCTCGATCTCTGATCCCGCCGGTCCCACGGGCCCCTCCGTCGCAGGTGGAGGAGCCCTTCCTGTGTCCGAGGCCGCATTCGTCGAATGTGTAGAACTGTTGACTCGGTCGTCGACAGACGCGTACCGTCGACGGTGTCCGACACGAGGAGGCTGTTGATGAGCGAGCGGGACCACCGGGTGCAGGGGGTCGACCACGTCGCGTTCCCGACCTTCGACCCGGCCGCGACGGTGCGCTTCTACCGGGACGTCCTGGGGTTCCCGGTCGTGCACTCGATCTGTGCAGCGGGCTGGGGGCCGGAGGACCACCCCGACTTCATCCACTTCTTCTTCGACATCGGCAACTCCGACCGGATCGCGTTCTTCTACTACTTCGGCACCGACACCTCGGTCGGCGGCGCGGAAGGGGAGAAGGGGGACGTCTACGCACGCTTCGGCGCGGACGTCCCGGAGTACTTCGTCCGGTCCCGGCACCTCGCGATCCACGTGGACGACGAGGAAGACCTGCTGGAGTACCGGCGCCGGCTCGACGCGAGCGACTGGCCCGTGGAGATGCAGATCCAGCACGAGACGATCGAGTCGATCTACACGCACGACCCGAACGGCTACATGTTCGAGATCACCAGGGCGATGCGGCCGGTCACGCCGCAGGAGGACCTCGACGCGAACCTCACGATCGACGCGCTGCTCGACGTCGTCGCCGAGCCCGAGCCGACCTTCGGCAAGCTGCTGGCGCGCAAGGCCGAGCTGATCGTCGAGAAGGCCGCGGGCTGGGAGACGGTGGTCCGATGACCACGCTCTACGTCCTGGACGTCCCGGAGAACACGGCCGTCGCCAAGGTCGCCGCCGAGGACCCCGCGGTGGTCGTCGACAAGATCGGCCCGTACTTCGAGATCCGGGCGGACGGGCCGATCGTCATCGACCGCCGCGCGACGGGGTGCCGGCACGCGGTCTGGTACTCCTGCGTCGGCGGGGTGGCCCGGGACGGGCGGATCACCCAGCACGACAAGGACGCGCTGCGCGTGGAGCCGGTGTGAACACAGCCGCTTCGACCGGGGGCCTGGGCGCGGGCCGCTACCTGGCCGCGGGGCAGCGGCCGGATTCCACGGTCACCACCGTGCACGAGCTGACCACCGCCGACGGGGCGACCGTGCGCGGTGTGCTGGCCACGGTGCCCGGGGCCCGGACGGTGGTCTGCCTGATGCACCCGCGCCAGGACGTCACGCACCACCCGCTGGTCCCTCTGCTGCTGCAGGCCGGTGCGGCCGTGTGGACCCAGCACACGCGCTCGGTGAACAACGACCTCACGCTGGTCCACGAGCAGGCACTGCTCGACGTCGCCGCGGGCCAGGTCTTCCTGCGCGAGCAGGGCTTCGAGTCGGTGGTGGTGCTGGGGCACTCCGGCGGCGGCACGCTCTACGCCTTCTACCTCGAGCAGGCCGCGCTCGCGCCCGGCGACCGGATCGTCACCACCCCCGGCGGCCGGCCGACGAAGCTCGCCGACGCGCCCATGCCGGTGGCCGACGGCGCGGTCTTCCTGGCTCCGCACCCGGGGCAGGGGGCGCTGCTGCTGGGCTGCATCGACCCGTCCGTCGCCGACGAGTCCGACCCGCTCTCGGTCGTCCCGGAGCTCGATCCCTTCTCGACGGCCAACGGGTTCGCCGAGCCGCCGACGAGCGCGACGTACTCCACGGAGTTCCTGCAGCGGTACCGGGCGGCGCAGCGCGACCGCGTCGCCCGGATCGACGCCGTGGCGCGGGAGCACCTCGCTCGCGCGGCCGAGGCGCGCGCCGCCGTCAAGGCGACCGGGAGCGCGGCGGACCGCCGTCGCTCGCTGGCCCCGCGGATCCTCACGGTGTTCCGCACGGACGCGGACCCCCGCACCGTCGACCTCTCCCTCGACCCGAGCGAGCGGCCCTACGGCTCGCTGTTCGGCAGGCGCCCCGACCTGATCAACTACGGCCAGGTCGGCTTCGGGCGGCTCACCACCCCGGAGGCCTGGCTCTCGACCTGGTCCGGGCTGAGCACCAACGCCGACTTCGTCCGCTGCGCCCCCGGCGTCGCCGTGCCGACACTGTTCGTGGAGCTCACCGGCGACCAGGCGGCCTTCCCCTCCGACACCCGCCGCATGATCGCCGCCCTCGGGTCGGACGACCTCACGGTCGCCTCCGTGCGCGGCCTGCACTTCGGCGGCGCGATCGCCGAGGGCGAGCCCACGGGCAACGAGCTCGCCGCCACCGAGATCGAGGGCTGGCTCGACAAGCGCTTCGCCCTCGCCCCACCCGGCTGAGTCGATCAGTCCTCGCGGCGGTAGGCGGGGGCGCGGGGTGGGGCGGGGCGCGGGGCGCTCCCCAGCAGCGGGCCGGTCCGGGGCGGGACGACGACCGAGAGCACGACCACGCTGGTAGACCGCCCCACCGAGGGGGACCGGTTGAGCGCGAGCAGCGCCTGCTGGAGGTCCTCGTGCGAGGAGGCGGCCAGCCGGCAGAGCACGTCGGACGAGCCGGTGGTGGCGTAGGCCTCGAGGACGGCGGGCTGGGCGGCCAGCTCGGCGGCGACGTCGTCGAGGGCGCCCTGCGCGATCTCCAGGCTGACGAAGGCCTGCACCCCGTGGCCGGCGGCGGCGAGGTCGATCTCCGGTCCGTACCCGGTGATCACGCCGGCGCGTTCGAGCCGGTCGAGGCGGGCCTGCACCGTGCCGCGGGCGACCTGGAGGGTGCGGGAGAGCTCGAGGACCCCGACGCGGGTGTGCTCCCGCAGCGCGGCGAGCAGGTCGACGTCGAGCGCGTCGAGTTCCATGTGGGCGGACTGTACAGCTGCGGGGCCCGGGAACCGGCCGAGAATGGGCGGAACGGCCAGCTCGGGTCGGCGCTGTTGCGAGAGATCGGCCGGAGAGGTGTCCTTCGTGTGCAGAGCCGCACGAGGAGGCCCGTCGTGACCGTCGATCAGTCCCTCACCAGCCAGTCCCTCACCAGCCAGGAACGCCTCGCCGACCTGGACCTCGACCAGCTCCGCCAGCTGGTCGGCCTCGTGGAGTACGACGGCGAGGGCGATCCGTTCCCCGTCACCGGCTGGGACGCCGTGGTCTGGGCGGTCGGCAACGCCACCCAGACGGCACTCTTCTACCAGGTCGTGTTCGGGATGGAGCTCGTCGCGTACTCGGGCCCCGAGACCGGCAACCGCGACCACCAGGCCTACGTGCTGCGCTCGGGCGCCGTACGGTTCGTCTTCCAGGGCGGCGTCCACCCGGGCAGCCCGCTGCTGGACCACCACCGCCGGCACGGCGACGGCATCGTCGACATCGCGCTCGAGGTGCCGGACGTCGACCGCTGCATCGCCCACGCCCGGGCGCAGGGGGCGACGATCCTGGTCGACCCGCACGACGTCACCGACGAGCACGGCACGGTCCGCACCGCCGCGATCGCCACCTACGGCGAGACCCGGCACACCCTCGTCGACCGGTCCCGCTACTCCGGTCCCTACCTGCCCGGCTACGTCGCGCGCACCTCCACCCACGTGCAACCCGAGGGCGCGCCGCGGCGGCTGTTCCAGGCCCTGGACCACGTGGTCGGGAACGTCGAGCTCGGGCACATGGACGAGTGGGTCGACTTCTACAACCGGATCATGGGCTTCACGAACATGGCGGAGTTCGTGGGCGAGGACATCGCCACCGAGTACTCGGCGCTGATGAGCAAGGTCGTGGCCAGCGGCAACCACCGGGTGAAGTTCCCGCTCAACGAGCCGGCCGTCGGGCGGAAGCGCTCGCAGATCGACGAGTACCTCGACTTCTACGGCGGGCCGGGCGCCCAGCACCTCGCGCTGGCGACCAACGACATCCTGCGGACCGTGGACGTGCTGCGCGCGAGGGGGATCCAGTTCCTCCCGACCCCCGACTCGTACTACGAGGACCCCGCGCTGCGCGCCCGCATCGGCGAGGTCCGCGTGCCGATCGCGGAGCTGCAGTCCCGCGGGATCCTGGTCGACCGGGACGAGGACGGCTACCTGCTGCAGATCTTCACCCGGCCCCTCGGCGACCGTCCGACGGTGTTCTTCGAGCTCATCGAGCGCCACGGCTCGCTGGGCTTCGGGAAGGGCAACTTCAAGGCGCTGTTCGAGGCGATCGAGCGCGAGCAGGCCCGGCGGGGCAACTTCTGAGCCCGTCGGCCGGCTTCGGGGTCGTGCGGCTCGCCGCGCGGCTCGACTGAGGGTTCCGGCGGGCGGGTCTCCGGCCCTAGGCTTTGAGGCAGCTGAATCAAAGGAGATCTCATGCCTCTGGCCCCCGACCTGCTCGGCACCCGCAGCGAGCCCGCCGAGTTCTCCTGGGACCGCGACGACGTGCTGCTCTACGCCCTCGCCGTCGGCGCCGGCCAGGACGACCCGCTCGACGAGCTGGCCTTCACCACGGACAACACCGAGGGCGTGACCACCGCGGTGCTGCCCACCTACGCCGCGATCATGACCCGGGTCGGCGCCGTTCCCCTCGGCGACATCGACCACACGAAGCTGGTGCACGCCGAGCAGGCCGTCCGGCTGCACGCCCCGCTCCCCGTGGCGGGCCGGGTGCGGGTCACCGCCGAGGTCACCGGCGTGTTCGACAAGGGCAGCGGGGCCCTGGTCGAGACCACGTGCGAGGCCGTCGACGCGGCCACCGGCGCCCCGCTCGCGACGACGGTCGGCTCCGCGTTCATCCGCGGTGAGGGCGGCTTCGGGGGCCCGCGGGGCGGCTCCGCGGCGGTCCCGGCGCCGGACGGCCCGCCGGACCACGAGGTGCACTACGCCACCGGGCCCGGCCAGGCCCTGATCTACCGGCTGACCGGGGACCGCAACCCGCTGCACACCGACCCGGCCTTCGCCGCCCGCGGCGGGTTCGACCGGCCGATCCTGCACGGCATGTGCACCTACGGCTTCACCGCCCGGGCGCTGCTGCACACCGTCTGCGGGGGCGATCCGGCCCGGTTCGCGTCCATCGAGGGCCGGTTCACCGCGCCCGTCCTGCCCGGCGACCGGCTGACCGTCGCGATCTGGCGGGACGAGACCGGCGGCGCCACCTTCCGCACCACGCGGGACGGCGACAACGCCGTGGTGATCGACCGCGGCCGGCTGCGGACGGCAGGCTAGCTCCGCCGGGGGCCCGTCGAGTCCCGGGCGACGAGCGGCGCGGGCAGCACGACCTCGGTCGCGTCGATCCGGCCGTTCAGCATGTCGACGAGCGTGCGTCCGGCCTGGTCGGCGGGGCTGGCGAGGGTGGTGAGCGGCGGGCGGCAGAAGGTCGCGCCGAAGATGTCGTCGCCGCCCACCACGCTGAGCGCGCCCGGGACCGCGACGCCGCGGTGCTCCAGCCGCTGCAGGACGCCGATGGCGAGCAGGTCGTTGAAGGCGATCACGGCCGTGGCGTCGGTGGCGAGCGCGGCGTCCGCGGCCGCGGCGCCGGCCTCGAGCGTCGGCGGGAAAGGACCGAGCAGGGTCAGGGCGACCCCGTGGCGGCGGCAGTGCGCCGCGAGCGCCGCGCGGCGGGTCGCGTCGGCCCACGAGGTCGCGGGCCCGCGCAGGTAGGCGACCGTGCGGTGGCCGAGGCTCGTCAGGTGCTCGACGACCTGGCGGCCCGAGTCGTCGAAGTCGACGCACACGCTGGGCAGCTCGGGCAGCGTGCGGTTGAACAGCACCACCGGGCGCCGGTCGCGGAGCCCGTGCAGGCCGGCGTCGTCGACGCGGGAGGACAGCACGAACCCGTCGACGAAGGGGGCGAGCCGCTCCACATGCGCGGCCTCGAGCTCCGGCTGCTCCTGGCTGTCCGCGATCACCAGGGTGTAGCCGGCGGCGGCCGCCTGGGCCTCGGCGCCGCGGATCAGGCGGGCGTTGTGCGGGTTGGCGATGTCCGGCACGACCAGGCCGAGCATCCTCGTCCGCCCGGACGGCAGGGCCTGGGCGATGCGGTTCGGCCGATAGCCCAGGCGGCGGGCGACCTCCTCGACGTGTGCGCGGGTCCGCTCGCTCACCCGACCCGGGTTGGACAGCGCGCGCGAGGCGGTCGACGTCGCGACCCCGGCCTCGCGGGCCACGTCGTAGATCGTGACCGGGCGGGACGGGCCGCTCCCGGCGCCGTCGCTGTGATCCATGCCCGGAGTGTGGCAGGCGATTGGCAATTCACGGCAACCGGTTGCCATCATGTGGCGGGCCGAGTCGAGTGAGGGGAGCCGGATGCGCGCCACCGAGGGTGGACGGAACGACACGGTGGACGGGACGACCGCGGGACGCGCAGCAGGCGGAGGGGGCAGGGCTCGGCTCATCTGGATCGCGGCGCTGCTCGCGTACGTCCTCGCGGTCACGCAAAGGACCTCGCTCGGGGCCGCGGGGCTCGACGCGGCGGACCGCTTCGGGATCTCGCCCAGCGAGCTGTCGCTGTTCGTGCTGCTCCAGGTCGGGGTCTACGCCGCGGGGCAGATCCCGGCGGGCCTGCTCGTCGACCGGTTCGGCCCCCGGCTCGTCCTCGCCGTCAGCGGGCTGATGCTGGGCGGCGGCCAGACCCTGCTCGCGTTCGCCGGGTCCGTGCCGGCCGCGGCGACCGCGCGCGTGGTGGTCGGGGCGGGCGACGCCCTGGTGTTCGCCGCGGTGATGGCGCTGGTGCCGCGCTGGTTCCCGGCCCGCCGGGTCCCGCTGCTGACCCAGGTGACCACGATCGTCGGGCAGCTCGGTCAGATCCTCTCGACGCTGCCGCTGCTCCTGCTGCTGCACGCGACCGGCTGGTCCACGGCCTTCGGGGTCGCGGCGGCGGGGAGCGTGCTCGCGGCGCTGGTCGCGGGCACGGTCGTGCGCAACGGTCCGGGCGGCGCCCCGGCGCCCGACCCGGTGCCGGCGCGTGAGCTGCTCGCCCAGGTCCGCGCGGTGTGGCGGCGGCCCGGCACCCGGCTCGGGTTCTTCGGGCACATGGGCACCCAGTTCTCGATGATGACGTTCTCGCTGCTCTGGGGCCTGCCGTACCTGGTGTCCGCGCAGGGCCTCGACGCCGTGACCGCGGGCGCGCTCATGACGCTGCTGGTGGTGGCGTCGGTCTGCGTGGGCCCGGTCGTCGGGATGCTGACGGCGCGGCACCCGATGCGCCGGTCGTGGCTGCTGCTCGGCGTGATCGCCGCGACGGTCGCGGTGTGGACGGTCGTGCTCGCGCTGCCGGGGCCGGCGCCGTTCTGGCTGCTCGTGCTGCTGATCCTGGTGCTCGCCGTCGGCGGACCGGGCTCGGTCGTCGGGTTCGACATCGCGCGGACCACGAACCCGCGCGGCAACCTCGCCGTGGCCCAGGGCATGGTCAACATCGCCGGCTACAGCGCCTCGCTGGTGCTGCTCGCGGCGGTCGGCGCCGTGCTCACCGCGCTCGGCGGCTTCACCGCGGAGGCGTTCCGGGTCGCCTGGCTGCTGCAGTACCCGATCTGGGCGCTCGCGGTCGTGGGCATCCTCGCGACGCGGCGCAAGGCCCGCCGGCTCGACGCGGCCCGCGGGATCGCGCCGCGCCCGTTGCGCGAGGTGGCCGCCGGCCTCCGCCGGCCGCGGCCGCTGCGTCGCAGGCCCGCCGCCCCGGCCTGCCGGCCTGCGGCCGCCCGGCGGGTGCCGGGGTGAGACCCACCGGGCGCGTGCCGGACCGGGACCGGCCCGGCACGCGCTGCGGGCCGGTCAGGCCTGGCCGGTGAGCGCGCCCGCCACCGGGCCGAGCGGCGGGGCCCACTCGCGGATGTCGGCGGCGGAGACGACGCCCGATGTCGTGAAGGGGTCCTTGTCCACGATCGCCTGCACCGCGGACTTGTCCTCGGCGCGGAAGATCAGCAGGCCGCCGGGGGCCTCCGCGGGCGCCCAGGCGCCGGCGACGAGCAGGGACCCGCTGTCGACGAACTCGCGCAGGTAGTCGCGGTGGGCGGGACGGGTGGCGTCCCGCAGCTCGGTGTCGTCGGTGTACGTGTAGATGACGGCGAAGGTCGTGGCCATGCCGCCGATCCTCGCACGCGCCGGACGCCGCCCAGGACGATCACCGGTCGACTTCGGCGGGTTCTGACCGGTCGGCCGGCGCCCGCGTCCGACCTACGGCGCGGGTGCCGGCTCGTCGCCGAACCGGTCGAGCGCGTCGCTGTGCCGGGCGAGCGGGTCGTCCGTGCGGTGCACCCGGAAGCGGCAGGCGTCGTCGCCGAGCGACAGCAACGAGGTCCGCTCCGACACCAGCCCGCCCAGCGCCGGGTCGAGCGCGGTCATCCAGTTGGCGTCCCACGCGCACAGCACGGTCGTGACCGGCCGGGCGTCGTGCCGGTCGAAGAAGTCGCGGAAGAAGCAGCGCCCGATCCGCATCTCGAAGGTGCCGTCCGTCCGCTCGAAGGTGGTCTCGTAGTAGTCGCCGTACATCGCGAAGTCGGCGCGGCAGGCGTCGTCGACGGCCCCCAGCGGGTCCTCGCGGCGGGCCAGCGCGCCGAACGCGGCGTCGACGGTGCGGCGCAGCATCGCCCCGAACACCCGCTGCAGGTAGCGGATCGTCCGGACCCGGTCGCCGTCGAACAGCGGCAGCAGGGTCTCGAAGGCCGCCAGCACCACCGAGCTGAGCGCCAGCATCCCCCGGGACGGCCCGTCGACCGGCAGGTCCGCGTCCTGCTCGGCCAGCTCCGCGGCCCGGGCGCGGATCGCGGCCATCAGCTCCTCCTCGCGCTCGGGCGCCGCCCGGTGCAGGTAGTCGCCGATGCCGTCGAGCAGCTCCCGTGGGGCGAACCGGCCCATCAACCAGCGCCCCTCCTGCTCGAGCACGGCGGTCCTCGCCCGGTCGCGGTGCCCCGTCACGCGTGCTCCGAGGGTGTGGTCCGCCATGACCCCTCCCGTGCTCGGTCCGCGGCTCGGCCGCCCCGGTGAGGCGCGGCACCCTGCCAGCCCCGCGCCCCGCCGGCCTCGTCCGGCCGGGGTGAGACCGGCGCCGCCGGCCAGGCACCCGGCCACTCAGCGGCCGCCGGTCAGGCCCTGCTTCGTGTAGTAGCGGCAGGTGCGCGCGGCGATCGGCAGCGGGGCGCCGGGCGGGGCCGGGTACATGTCGTGCTCGACGATCGCGGTGAGCGGGACGCCGAGGGCGTCGAGGTCGGCGAGCAGGGCGGGCATGTGCGGCTCGCCCGCGTCGGGCTCGACCATCGTGCCGGCCTGCACCGCGTCGGCGAAGGACATCCGCTCCGCGCGGACCCGGGCGAGGACCACCGGGTCCACGGACTTGAGGTGCACGTACCCGATCCGCGAGGGGTGCCGCGCCACGATCGCGCGGTTGTCCCCGCCGGCGTAGGCGACGTGCCCGGTGTCGAGGCACAGCCACACGGTGTCCGGGTCGCTGACCTCGAGGAACCGGTCGATGCTCGGCTCGTCGGCCACGTGCGTGTCGGCGTGCGGGTGGAACATCTGCCGGACGCCGGACTCGTCGAGCAGGATCCGGCCGAGCTTGGACTGCGCCGTGCCGAGGGTGTGCCACTGCTCGCCGGTGAGCTCGGCGGGTTCGAGCAGCTCACCGGTGTGCAGGTCGGTGTACATCGCGGGCAGCGTGATCAGGTACGGCGCGTCGAGCGCGGTGAGCAGCCGGGCGATCTCGCGGCACTCGGGGAGCGTGGTGGCGAGCGTGTCCCCGCCGCGGTGCAGGGCGGTGCCGGCGGTCGCGCCGGTCAGGGTGAGCCCGCGGCGGCCGAGCTCGTCGCGCAGCTGCTCGGCGTGCGTGGGCAGGTAGCCGTAGGGGCCGAGCTCGACGGCGGTGTACCCGGCGGCCGCGGCCTCGTCGAGGAACCGGTGCCAGGGCACCTGCTGCGGGTCGTCGGGAAACCAGACGCCCCAGGAGTCGGGGGCGGTGCCGAGGCGGACGTGGGTCAGGGTCGGCGTCGCGGTGCGGGTCGGGTCGCTCATGAAGGTCCTCGGGTGGAGGTCGGGGGACGACGGGTGGACTCCCGGGCCGGGACCGCGGAGGCGATGGTTCCGCGGCCCCGGCCGGCCCACTCACCGGGTATTGCGCGCCGCGTAGTCGGCGACCTTGTCGATGTTCGACGAGTCGACGTAGGACGGGCCGGTCAGGACCGGGCGGCCGCCGCCGATGTCGTTGCCGTTCGTCAGGTTCAGCCACAGGGCCTGCACGGCCAGGTAGCCCTGCAGATAGGGCTGCTGGTCGACGGAGAAGTCGATCTTCTCCTCCTTGATGCCGGTCACGACGTCCGGGCTGAGGTCGAAGGTCTCGATCTTCGCCCGGCTGCTCGTCGACTCCTTCGCGGCGAGGGCGGCGGAGGCGATGCCGGCGTCGAGGGTCACGACGTTGCTGATCGACGGGTCCTGCTGCAGCTTGGCGGAGATCGTCTGCTGCACGGACGGCAGGTCCGAGCCGTTGACCTGCAGGGTCTCCGTGCCCGGGAAGCTCTTGGCGACACCGCCGCAGCGGGTCTCCAGGGAGATGTTGCCCTGCTCGTGGACCACGCAGAGGACCTTCGTGCCGCCCTCCTGCGCAATGCGGGTGCCGGCGCTCTGCCCGGCGAGGTCCTCGTCGGAGCCGAAGAACATCGACGCGCCGTAGTCCTTGTAGACGTTCATGCCGGCGTTGAACGCGACGACCGGGATGCCGGCCTGCGCGGCCTTCTCCGTGGCCGGGCCGACCTGGTCGGGGTACGCGTACGTGACGGCGATGCCGGCGACCTTGCTGTCGACGGCGTTCTGCACGAAGGTCGCCTGGTTGGACCCGGCCGGGTCGTTGGAGTACTTGAGGTCGACGTTCAGGTCGCGGGCGGCCTGCTCCGCGCCGGAGCGGACCCGGTCCCAGAAGGCCGATCCCGGCGCCTCGTGGGTGATCATGGCGATCGTGTAGGACTGCCCTTCGGCGGCGCCGCCGGACTGTGCCTGGGCACCGCCCCGGCTGCTGCATCCGGCGACCGCGAGGAGGACCCCCACGGCCGCGGCGAGCACGGCGGTCGCGGTCTTGCGTGAGCGGAGCATCGTTGCCCTTTCGCTGGGTGGGACGCGGTGCGCCGGGGCCCTGGTGGTGCGGTGCGGCCGGCGCGCCGCGGTGGTCACCGCGTCAGACGGCGACCGAGGTCGGTGCGGCCACCGGGGTCGGCGAGCCGGCGGTGGCGGAGCGGACGACGGCGTCGAGGACCTCGAGGTTGTGCAGGCCTTCGGCGAAGGAGGCGCAGCGCGGGATCTCCTCGTCGCGGCCGGCGACCTCGTCGAGGAACGCCCGGGCCTGATAGACGAAGCTGTCGTTGTGGCCGACGCCGATGCCGGTGGCGTCCATGGCCAGGCCGCCGGTGATGTAGGGGTGGTCGGTCCCGACGACGACGCGGCGGAACCCGTCGGTCGCAGCGGGCAGCCCGCCGGTGGCGATCGCGAACTCGCCGGGGCGGGTCACGTCGAAGGCCACCGCGCCGTTCTCGCAGAACACCTCGAACCTCAGGGTGTTGGCGTGCCCGAACGCCACCCGGGACGTGCTGATCTCGCCGGTGGCGCCGCCGGCGAACCGGGCGGTGTAGGTGGCCCAGTCGTCGTTGTCGACGGGCTCGGTCTCGGTGCCGACCTCGACGTGGGCGTGCCCGACCACGTGCCCGAGCGGCAGCGGCCGCTCGGTGACCACCGTCGACAGCGCCGCGCCGTACACGTCCTCGATCGGGCCGGCGAGGAACTCGGCGACGTCGGTGAGGTGGCTGCTCAGGTCGGCCAGCGCGCCGGTGCCGGGGCCGCCGCGGTAGCGCCAGCTCATCGGCGCCTTCGGGTCGGCGCCGTAGTTCGTCCAGTACTGGGCGTTGACGTGCAGCGGACGCCCGAGCCGGCCCGACCGCAGCTGCTCGCGGACCGCGGCGATCCCGGGGGCCCGGCGGAAGGTGAAGCCGACGCGGGCGACGATGCCGGCCGCCTCGACGTCGTCGATCATCGCCCGGGCGTCGGCCGGGGTCGGCGCGAGGGGCTTCTCGCAGAGCACGTGCTTCCCGGCCGCGGCCAGCTCGCGGACGATCTCGCGGTGCAGGCTGTTGGCGACGACGACGCTGACCACGTCGACGTCGTCGGCCTTCACGATCGCCTCCCAGCTCGTGTCCGCGCGCTCGAAGCCGTAGCGGGTGGCGGTGTCCTGCGCGAGGTCGGCGTTGATGTCCGCGATCGAGACCAGCCGGACCGGCGGCAGCCCGGTCGAGAAGACCGTGCCCGCGGAGCGGTAGCCGTGGGCGTGGGCCCGCCCGGCCATCCCCGCTCCGATGACGGCGACACCGATGTCCTGACTCATGTGCACTCCGAGCGTCGAGGGCTCCAGCCGGACCGGCCGACTAGATCGTGAGACTAGATCGTGTTAGTAGCTCGATCTAGTCGTGTAGTGTGCGGACGAGCCGCCCTGCCGTCAAGGGCGGATCGGGGAGGTTGTCGATGGTCGAGCAGGACCGGGCACGCGGGACCGGGCCGGGGGCGCGGGAGCGCCGACCCGACCGGAAGCCGACGATGGCCGACATCGCCCAGCACGTCGGGGTGTCCCGGGCGCTGGTGTCGATCGTCTTCCGCGGCAAGGAGGGCGCCTCGGAGGAGACGCGCCGGCGGATCTTCGAGGCGGCGGCCGAGCTCGGCTACCGGCCGGACTCGCTGGCCCGCGGACTGCGCAGCAACCGCACCCGCACCCTGGGCGTGCTGTTCGACCTGCGCCGGCCGTTCGAGGTCGAGCTCGTCGAGCACATGTACCCCGCCGCGGAGCAGCTCGGCTACCACCTGCTGCTCGGCGCCGTCACCCCCACCCGCGGCCAGGAGCACGTCGTCGACGAGCTGCTGCGCTATCGGTGCGAGGGGCTGATCGTGGTGGGGCCGGACCTCGACGGGCACCGGCTCGACGCGATCGCCGACGAGGTCCGCCTCGTCGAGGTCGGCCGTGCCGTCACCCGCGGTCCCGTCGACGTCGTCCGCAACGACGACGCCCTCGGCACCCGGCAGGCCGTCGAGCACCTCGTCGCGCTGGGCCACCGGCGGATCACCCACATCGACGGCGGCCCCAACCCGGGCGCCTCCGACCGCCGGGCGGGCTACCAGCGGGCCATGACCGACCACGGGCTCGCCGGGGAGATCCGGGTGGTGCCCGCCGGGTACACCGACGAGGACGGCGCGGCCGCCGGGCGACGGCTCCTCGACGGCCCCCTGCCGACCGCCGTCATCGCCGCCAACGACCAGGCGGCCATAGGGCTGCTCGACGTGATGCTCCGGGCGGGGGTCCGGGTGCCGCAGGACCTGTCCGTGGTCGGCTACGACGACTCGCGCTTCGCCAAGCTCCCCGGCATCGACCTCACCTCGGTCCGCCAGGACATCCCCGGCATGGCGGACTTCGCGATCAAGGCCGTGGTCGAGCGGCTCGACCTGCCCGAGCGGGAGCCGAAGCAGATCGCCCTCCCGCCGCAGCTCGTGGTGCGGGGCACCACCGCTGCGCCGCACGGGGCGTAGGCGGGGCGGCGATCACGGGCAGGAGGTGCGCGCGCCTCCGCCCGTGATCACGGGTCACCGCCACCATCCCTCGACGGGATGACGCGGGTGCCGGCCCCGGAAGGGCGATGCCGTGAGGAACGCATCCAGCAGGCCGGCTGCCCGCTGCGCGGTGCAACGAGCGACTCCTGCCCCGGATACTGCTTCGTCCGACTCGTCAACCGGACGGGGGACCCCGGGGTGGTCTTCACACGCTTCTCACTCCATGATCGCGAGCTGAGTGCGCGTGCGGCTGGCGAAACTGCCACTGCCGCACGCAGATGGCGATCAGGGGCGGAGCCGGGGACGCCGGACGCCCCGTGGTGGTGCGGGGCCGGTCATCCGGCGCTTCCGCTCCGCCACGGTTGACGATGACGCCATCGTCAACAACCCTCTCGGTGACGACGTCGTCGCGGCCACGGCCGCGCCCCACGGATTGCCGAGGTCCCGACCAGCGTGTTCACCCGACTCCTGATCGCCAACCGCGGCGAGATCGCCGTCCGGATCGCCCGGGCCGCCGCCGATCTCGGCATGCCGTCCGTCGCGGTGCACACGACCGACGAGCCCGACGCGCCGCACGTCGCGAAGGCCGACGCCGCCGTCGCCCTGCGGGGGGCCGGCGTGGCCGGCTACCTCGACGTCGACGACGTGCTGCGGGCCGCGGAGGAGGCGGGCGCCGACGCGATCCACCCCGGCTACGGGTTCCTGAGCGAGAACCCGCGGTTCGCGCAGGCGTGCGCGGAGCGGGGAATCCGGTTCGTGGGGCCGTCGCCGGAGATCCTCGCGGCCCTGGGGGACAAGACGCGGGCCCGCGACCTCGCCGAGGCCGCCGGGCTCCCGGTGCTCGCCGCCGCGGACCGGGACGGCGCGCGGGCGCTGCTGGCGGTGACCGGCGCCGTCATGGTGAAGGCGGTCGCCGGCGGTGGCGGCCGCGGGATGCGCCGCGTGACCGATCCCGCGCAGCTCGACGAGGCCCTGGGCCGCTGTGCGTCCGAGGCCGGCGCGGCGTTCGGCGACGACCGCGTCTACGTCGAGGAGCTGCTCACCCCGGCCCGGCACGTGGAGGTGCAGATCCTCGGCGACGGCACCGGTGCGGTCACCCAGCTCGGCGAGCGGGACTGCTCGATCCAGCGCCGGCACCAGAAGATCGTCGAGATCGCGCCGAGCCCGGGGCTCGACCCGGAGGTGCGGGCGCGGCTGCTCGCGGCGGCGGTCCGGCTCGGCGGGTCGGTGCGCTACTCCGGCCTGGGCACGGTGGAGTTCCTCGTCAGCGGCGACCGGATCGCGTTCATCGAGGTCAATCCCCGCCTGCAGGTGGAGCACACGATCACCGAGGAGGTCACCGGCGTCGACCTCGTGCAGACGCAGATCCGGCTGGCGGCCGGCGCCACGCTCGCCGAGCTGGGGCTGACCCAGGAGGAGGCGCCGGAGCCGCGGGGCGCCGCGCTGCAGGCCCGGATCACCCTCGAACGCACCAACCCGGACGGCACGACCACGCCGTCGGCCGGCGTGCTGACCGCGTTCGAGCTGCCCGCCGGGCGCGGGATCCGGGTCGACGCCGCCGGGCACACCGGCTACCGCACGAGCCCCCGCTACGACCCGCTGATCGCCAAGCTCGTGGTGCACTCCGCGGACTTCGCCACCGCCGCGGCCCGCACGCACCGGGCGCTGTCCGAGGTGCACGTCGGCGGCGTCGAGACGAACGTCGACGTCCTGGCCGGGATCGTCGGGCACCCCGCCTTCGCCGCCGGCGAGCTGACCACGGACTTCCTCGACACCCACCTCGCCGAGATCCTCGCCGCGACCCGGCCGCACCGGTACGTCGAGACCGCCGCGGACCTCGCCGCGCC
This sequence comes from Pseudonocardia autotrophica, assembly GCF_000717175.1. Taxonomy (GTDB): domain Bacteria; phylum Actinomycetota; class Actinomycetes; order Mycobacteriales; family Pseudonocardiaceae; genus Pseudonocardia; species Pseudonocardia halophobica. Next base: position 154,258 of record NZ_JNYD01000009.1, read on the forward strand.
CGAGGAGCGCCGCGAGGTCGACGGGGACGCGGTGCGGGCCGAGGCGCCCGGCACCGTCGTGGCCGTCGAGGTCGCCGAGGGCGAGGTCGTGCGGGCCGGCCAGGCACTGGTCGTCGTCGAGTCGATGAAGATGGAGCACGTCGTGGCCGCGCCCGCGGCCGGGCGGGTCGGCGCCGTGGTCGTGGAGGCCGGGGACACCGTGGCCCCCGGCGACGCCCTGCTCGCCTTCACCTCCGACGCGGCGGCGGCCGAGGAGGCGGAGGCCGCGGCCGCCGTCGACCTCGACCACGTCCGCCCGGACCTCGCCGAGGTGCGGGAGCGGCACGCCCTCGGGCTCGACGAGCACCGCGGGGCTGCCGTCGAGAAGCGGCACCGCACGGGGCTGCGGACCGCGCGGGAGAACCTCGCGGACCTGTGCGACGAGGGCAGCTTCGTCGAGTACGGGCCGTTGGCCATCGCCGCGCAGCGGCTGCGCCGGTCCCTCGACGACCTCATCGAGCGCACGCCCGCGGACGGCATGCTCGCCGGCACCGCGACGATCAACCGCGACCTCGTCGGCGAGGAGAACGCCAACGCGGTGGTGCTGTCCTACGACTACACCGTGCTCGCCGGCACCCAGGGCTGCACCAACCACAAGAAGAAGGACCGCGTCTTCGAGCTCGCCGAGCGGCGGCGCTGGCCGGTGGTGGTCTACGCCGAGGGCGGCGGGGGCCGGCCCGGCGACACGGACGGCAGCTGGGCCTCCATGCTCGACGTCCCGGCCTTCGAGCTCTTCGCCCGGCTCTCGGCCCGGGTGCCGCTGGTCGGCGTGGTCGCGGGCCGGTGCTTCGCCGGCAACGCCGCGCTGGCCGGGCTGTGCGACGTGATCATCGCCGTCGAGGGCACGAGCCTCGGCATGGGCGGGCCCGCGATGATCGAGGGTGGCGGCCTGGGCGTGGTCGCGCCCGACGCCGTCGGGCCGATGTCCGTGCAGGTCCCCAACGGCGTGGTCGACGTCCTGGTCCCCGACGAGGCCGAGGCCACCCGCGTCGCCCGGCAGTACCTGTCGTACTTCCAGGGGCCGGTGCGCGAGTGGGAGGCGCCGGACCAGCGCGCGCTGCGCCACGTCGTCCCCGAGAACCGGGTGCGGGTGTACGACATGCGGGCGGCGATCGAGGGCCTGGCCGACGTGGACTCGGTGCTGGAGCTGCGCCGTGGCTTCGCACCCGGGATGATCACGGCCCTGATCCGCGTCGAGGGCCGGCCGATGGGGCTGATCGCCAACGACCCCACCCACCTCGGCGGCGCGATCGACCACGACGGCGCGGACAAGGCCGCCCGGTTCCTGCAGCTCTGCGACGCCTTCGGGCTGCCCGTGGTCTCGCTGTGCGACACCCCCGGCTTCATGGTCGGCACCGAGTCCGAGACGCACGCGACGGTGCGGCACTTCAGCCGCATGTTCTCCGTGGGCGCCAACCTCTCGGTGCCGGTGGGGCTGGTCGTCACGCGCAAGTGCTACGGCCTCGGCGCGCAGGCGATGATGGGCGGCTCGCTGAAGGCCCCGGCCTTCGCGGTGGCGTGGCCGACCGGCGAGTTCGGCGGGATGGGCCTGGAGGGTGCGGTCCGGCTCGGCTACCGCAAGGAGCTGGCGGCCGTCGCCGACCCGGCCGAGCGCGAGGAACTGTTCCGCAAGTACGTCGCCGCCGAGTACGAGAGGGGCAAGGCGCTGTCGGTGGCCACCGTCTTCGAGATCGACGACGTCATCGACCCCGCCGACACCCGCCGCTGGATCGTCTCCTCGTTCCCGGAGCGGAAGGTCGGGCCGCAGCCGGAGAAGGTGCGGCCGAACATCGACACCTGGTGACCCCGCGGCGCCGGCCCCCCGCGGTTCCGCGGGCTGCTTGCGCCCGCTCGGTAGCGTGGGCGCGTGACCGACCCGACGCTGGGCGAGCTGACGGTGGGCGTGGAGGGCCTCGCGCTGCTGCGGCTGCTCCACGCCGACGGCGCCGACGCGGCCACGGCCCGGGCGACGCGGATGGCGGAGACCCGGGACGTGCTCGGGCGGCTGGAGCGGGACCCGTCGCTGCAGGGACCGCTGGGGGTGGAGCTCGACCTGCGCGAGGGGTACGCGCGGTGGGCACCGACCTACGACGGTCCGCTGCGGCTGTTCTCCATCGAGGAGCCGCCGATGCGGAGCCGGTTCGACGCCTGGCCCGCCGGTGAGGTGCTCGACGCCGCGTGCGGGACCGGGCGCCACGCCGTGCGGCTTGCGGAGCGGGGACATTCCGTGGTCGGCGTCGACCAGTCCCCGGACATGCTGGAGCGGGCCCGGGCGAAGATCCCGGGCGGGCGGTTCCTCGAGGGCACGCTCACGGACCTGCCCCTGCCCGACGCGTCGGTCGACGCCGCCGTGTGTGCGTTGGCCCTGGTGCACGTGCCCGAGCTGGAGCCGGCGGTCGCGGAGCTGGCGCGGGTGGTCCGGCCGGGCGGGCGGATCCTGGTCAGCGACGTCCATCCGTTTCTGGTGCAGCTCGGCTGGCAGGCGCAGTTCCCGAGCGCGGCGGGCCGCGCCTACGTGCGGCTGCACCGGCACCGGGTCACCGACTACGCGCGGGCCGCGCTGGCGGCGGGGCTGGTCGTGCACGGCGCCGAGGAGCCGGTGCTCACACCGGAGGCCGCCGTGACCCCGACCGTCGAGCTGGTTCCGGAGGCGACGCGGACCGCGTTCGTGGGCCTGCCCGGCGTGGTGGTGTGGGAGCTCGCCCGGCCCTGACGCCTACGGCTCCATGCGCATCCGCCAGGCGTCGACGACCAGCTCGGCGAGCCGCTGCGGACCGACCTTCTCCAGGCGCACCATCACCAGCGGCAGCCCGTCGTAGCTCGGCGTGGTGAAGAACAGGTCCGGTTCCCCGAGCAGCAGCGCCTGCTTCTCCGCCTCGTCGCCCACGTACAGCACGGCGATGTCCGTGCGGAGCACCCGCCGCTGCCCCGGCACCCGCTCCGGGTAGGACCAGACGAACCCGCGCCCACCCACGCGGAAGTCGAACCCGTCGCTGTCGATCTCCTCGACGCCCGCCAGGGTCAGCGCCAGCCGCCGCACGTCCTCCGCGTCAGCCACCGCCCCTCCCGATCACGTCCGGGAGCGTAGCGAGGGGGACCGACAGAACGGACACGTCGTGGGTGACTGCCGACCGTCAGGAGTGACTGCTGCGCGTCCCTCGCCTACCCTGCAGGTGTGACGCCCACCTCGGACGTCGACCGGGCGGCACCGTCGCCGCCGGCGGTCGACAGCAGGACCCGCATCCTGGACGCGGCGGTCGCGTGCCTGGTCGAGGAGGGCTTCAGCGCCGCCACCACGCTGCGGATCCAGGCCAGGGCGGGGATCTCGCGGGGCCGGCTGCTGCACTGGTTCCCCTCCCGGGAGGCGCTGCTGCTCGCGGCCGCCGAGTACCTGGCCGACGAGCGGATCCGGGAGACCGTCGAGCGCATCGACACCCACCTGCCCGCCGACGTGCCGGGGCCGGTCCGGGTCGCGCACGTCGTCGAGTTCATGTGGCTGACCTTCCACGAGCCGCACTTCTGGGCCGCGATGGAGATCTGGACCGCCGCCCGGACGAACGACCGCATCGCCGCCGCGCTGCTCCCGGCCGAGCGTCGCCTCGGCGGGGTGATCCGGGCCGGGGTGGACCGGATGTGGGGTCCGGAGCTCGCCGGGCACCCCCGCTACCCCCAGCTCCGGGAGATGTTGGTGACCAGCATGCGGGGCGCGGCGCTGACCTACTCGTTCGACCACCGCGACCCCCGGCGTGACCCCCACCTCGCGCACTGGACGGACGTCGCGAGGGTCCTCCTCGAGATCTGACGCTCCGGAAAGTGTGGACGGCAGTCAGCATTGACTGTCGGCCGTCCGTCGTCGTAGCCTCGTCGCGCCGCACCCCGGCAGGTCAGCGCCGACCTGCGGCTTCCGGTCGATCGACCGTGACGGGGTGACCCACCGAGACGTCGGCACGGGCCTGCAGGCAGCCAATCAGTCAGAGTTGACCGACCTCGAGCCCGGTGGCCGCGGTCTGCACCCTGGAGACGACAATGCAGTCAGACGCCGACGCGGCCCTCCCCGAGGCCGCGCCGCCCCGCCGTTCCGCCCGGGCGTCCGTGGCCGCGGCCCTCTCGACCTCCCTCGAGTGGTACGACTTCTTCATCTACTCCACCGCGGCCGCGCTGGTGTTCAACACGACCTTCTTCGCGACGGACAGTGCGGTGGTCTCCGCGCTGAACTCGTTCGCCACCGTGGCGGTCGGCTTCATCGCCCGCCCCATCGGCGGCATCGTCGCAGGTCAGCTCGGCGACAAGTACGGGCGCAAGCCGGTGCTGGTCGGGGCGGTCGTCCTGATGGCCGTCGCCACCTCCCTGATCGGGTTCGTGCCGGCCACCCAGGCCGTGTGGCTCGCGCCGACCATCCTCGTCACGCTGCGGGTCTGCCAGGGCCTCGCCGTCGGCGCACAGTGGGGCGGCGCGGTCCTGGTCGCGACCGAGAACGCGCCCGCGCACCTGCGCGGCTACTACGGCAGCTTCGCCCAGCTCGGCGTGCCGATCGGTGTCGTGCTGGGCAACGTCGCGTTCCTGCTCGCCACCGCCTTCGCGTCCCCCGAGGCGTTCGTCACATGGGTGTGGCGGATCCCGTTCTGGATCAGCCTGGTCATGCTGCCGATCGCCTTCGCCATCCACCGCTACCTGGAGGAGACGCCGGAGTTCCGGGCGGCCGCCGCGAAGGCGGCGGCGCAGCCCCAGGTGCGCCGCTCGCCGTTCTTCGAGGTCCTGCGCCGGAACCCGGGCGCGATCCTGACCGCGGCCGGCGCGAACACCGTCGGCATCGTGTTCTTCTACGCCACGATCACCGGCTCGGTGCAGCTCGTCACGACCTCTCTCGGCGTGGCCCGGTCCACCGTGCTGACCTGGATCCTGATCGCCTGCGTGGTGATGATCCCGCTCGTGCCGTTCTTCGGCTGGTTGTCGGACCGGATCGGCCGCAAGCTCGTCTTCGGCCTCGGCTCGGCCGCGATGCTGGTGTGGGCCGTGCCGATGTGGCTGCTGATCGCCGCGTCGGGGCCCGACCGGATCTGGCCGTTCGCGGTGGCCGTGCTGGGCGCCGTCGTCGCGATGGCACTGCAGACGGGCACCCAGGGCACGCTCTTCGCGGAGCTGTTCCCGCCGGAGATCCGCTTCTCCGGGGCCTCGCTCGGCTACCAGATCTCCGCGATCGTGGGCGGGTTCGCCCCGTTCGTCACCGTCGCGCTGATCAACGGCGACCCCGCCAACGCCTGGCGGGTCGGCGTGCTGATCGTCGTGCTCGCCGCCGCCGCCCTGCTGTGCCTGCAGCTCATCAGCCGCCGCCGCTACCACTCCACCGCCGCCCCGGCCGCCGCCACCGGCACCGAGGCGACCGCGGCCCGCTGACGCCGGAGGCCCCCGTGCAGACACCCACCTCGGACACACCCTTTCCCGACGCGATCGCGCAGACCGATCCCGGGCGCCCGGCGTACGTCATGGCCGACAGCGGTCGGACCGTGACCTACGGCGAGCTGGTCGACTCGTCCCGGGCGATCGCCGCCCTGCTCCGGTCGCGCGGGCTGCGGCACGGCGACTGTGTCGCGATCCTGATGGAGAACACCGCGGACTACCTGCCGGTGGCCTGGGCGGCGCAGGGGAGCGGCCTGCGGTACGTCGGGCTGCCGGTCCGGCTCGAGCCGGCGGAGGCGGCCTACATCCTCCGCGACTCCGGTGCCCGTGCGCTCGTCGTCAGCCCGGCGTACACCGGGCGGGCAGCGTCGGCGCTGCGCGAGGCGCCCGGGGTGGGGCTGCGGCTCACCACGGGTGCCGCGGAGGAGGGGTTCGAGGAGCTGGCGTCGGCGGTCGCCGCCGCCCCGCCGGTCGTCCTCGAGGAACGGGAGGGCGTCGACCTGCTCTACTCCTCGGGCACGACGGGGCGGCCGAAGGGTGTCGCCGCGGCCCTTCCGCTGGCCCCGCTGGGCACCCCTCCGGGTGTCGCCACCCTGCTGCACGACCGTTGGGGGCTCGACGAGAAGGCGGTCTACCTCTCGCCCGCCCCGCTCTACCACGCCGCGCCGCTGCGGTTCTGCATGACGGTGCACCGGTACGGCGGCACGGTCGTGATCATGGAGAAGTTCGACGCTGCGGCCGCGCTCGAGCTCGTGGAGCGGCACCGGGTGACCCACACCCAGATGGTGCCGACGATGCTGATCCGGATGCTCAAGCTGCCGCCGGAGGTCCGGGCGGCGCGCGACCTGTCGTCGCTGCAGGTCGTCGTGCACGCGGCGGCCCCGTGTCCGGCCGAGGTCAAGCGGGAACTGATCGACTGGCTCGGGCCGATCGTGCACGAGTACTACTCGTCGACCGAGAACTACCTGTTCACCGCGATCGACTCCGAGGAGTGGCTCACGCACCCGGGCTCCGTCGGACGGGCGCTGGTCGGGCAACCGCACGTCCTCGACGACGACGGGACGGAACTGCCGCCCGGCGAGGTCGGCACGATCTGGTCCGAGGGCGGGCTGGAGTTCGAGTACCTCAACGACCCGGTCAAGACCGCGGGCTCGCGCAACGACCGGGGCTGGACCACGGTCGGCGACCTCGGCCACGTCGACCGGGACGGCTACCTCTTCCTCGCCGACCGCCGGTCCGACCTGGTGCTGTCCGGCGGCGTGAACATCTACCCGCAGGAGGCGGAGAACGTCCTGGTCGGCCACCCGGACGTCGCCGACGCCGCCGTGTTCGGCATCCCGCACGACGAGATGGGGGAGGTCGTCCACGCCGTCGTCCAGGTGCAGCCGGGGCGGGTTCCCGGCCCGAAGCTCGCCGAGCAGCTGCTCGCCTGGTGCCGGCAGCACCTCTCGACGTACAAGTGTCCGCGTGCCCTCGACTTCGCCGACCGGCTCCCGCGCCAGGCCACGGGCAAGCTGTTCAAGCGCGAGCTGAAGGAGCGCTACGCCGCCCGTTCGGCAGGCTGACCTCACTGCACGAGCGGCCGCAGGACGCGGTGCGCCCACTCGGCCAGGGTGGTGGGGGTGGTGGTGAGCGCCGTGCGGGGCGGGTCGGACCGGAGGCCCCGCGTCCCGGCCGTCATGCCGACGATCCCCTCGACCGCCCCCTCGCCGAGGCCGGCAGCGCGGAGGGCGGCGCGGACGTCGTCGTCGGAGAGGCGGTGGTAGGTGACGGGCCGGCCGAGGACCTCGGCGAGGACGGCCGCGACCTGCGCGTACGTGAGGTCCTCAGGCCCGTGCACGCCCTGGACGACCCGGCCCGACCAGTCCCGCGCGAGCAGGCGCGCCGCGGCGACCTCCCCGATGTCGCGCGGGTCCACCCACGCCATCGGCTCCTCCGGGTCGCGGGCGGCGGCGAGGACGCCCTGCCGCAGCCCGTCGACGTCGGCGAGGAGGTTCGTGCAGAAGTAGCCGCAGCGCAGGTGGGTCACCGCGGCACCGGTGGCGTCGAGCAGCTCCTCGATGCGCCCGAGCCCGTCGATGTGCCCGGCGCCGGACCGCAGCTCGGCGCCGCCACTGCTCAGGAACACGTTCCGGCCGACCTCGCGGGCTGCGGCCGCGAACACCTCGCCGAGCGCGGCGGACTCCTTCACCGGGTCGTCCGCGGTGTGCGGGGTGACGTCGAGCCAGAACGCGGCCTCCGCCCCCGCTGCGGCCTCCCGGACGAACGCGCGGTCGGTGAGGTCCCCCTGCCGGACGTCGGCGGCGGCGCGCACGACCGGGTCGAGCCGCGACGGGTCGCGGACCAGCAGGGTCGGCCGAGCCCCGGCCTGCAGCAGCAGGTGCACGACCCGGCTCCCGACACGACCGGTGGGGGCGGTGACGACGATCCGTTCGCTCATGACCACTGGCTACGCCCCAACCCTGACAGGAGCGGTCAGGGACGGGCGCCGGATACGTCCGTTCGCCCGTTTCGTGTACGTAGTTCTCCCCGTCGCGCGGGACCCGTCGGGACGCGCACAGTTCCTCCATGACGATCCGCCTGGTCACCGGGACGGCCGGGCTCGACGGAACCGCCCCGGACATCCCGCCGCACGACCGGTGCCGTTTCCGGGCCGCGGCCCACCACGCGCGCCGGCTCTACCCCGGCTGCGTCGGCGAGCTCCTCCATCGCGAGCTGGTCGCCTACGCCGACTTCGGGCACCGCTTCGACCGCGAGGCGCTCGTACCGCGCCTCGCCGACGAGATCCTCGCCAGGCCGGTCCACCCGGTCGACGAGCATCAGCCGGGGGCGTAGGCGCTCCAGTCCGGCATCTCGGTGCCGTGGAGGGAGGCCTCGAGCCGGTCGAGGTACCAGTTCCAGCCCGCCTCGACGTCCGCCGGGTCGAGCCCCGGGACCAGCCGCTGGCTGAAGACCAGCTCCGTGCCCCCGCCGGCGGGGGCGAGGTCGACCTCGATGAGCCACGCCTGCCCCTCGGGCCCGTCGGGGACCTCGACGGCGAGCCGGTGCGGCGCCGCGCACTCGTGGATCGTCACGGTGACCGGCTCGGCCACGGCCCCGCCCGCGTCGACCTCGCCGGTCACGGTGAGCTCCACGGTGCCGCCGGCGCGGCCGGTGCCGGTGTAGGAGCCGAACCAGCGGGCCAGCCGGGCGGAGTCGGTGAGCGCCGCCCAGACCTCCTCGACCGGGTCGGGATACGTCCGGTGCAGGATCAGGGTGCGGCGGTCGCCGGGGTCAGGCAGTGCCACGGTGCTCTCCCGTCGGGTCGGCGGCGCGCCGGGCGCGACGGCCGCGGTGGAGTTCGGTGTCGAGGGCGTCGAGCCGCGCGGCGGGCCCGACCGGCGGGGCGTCGTCGGTCAGGGGGCGGAACCTGCCGAGCCAGTCGTCCAGCTCGGCGAGCCCCGCGCGGCGGAGGGTGTAGACGCGGTGCTGGCCCCGCACCGCGGACTCGACGAGCCCCGATTCCCGCAGGACCCGCAGATGCCGGCTCACCGCCGGGCGCGTGATCGGGAACCGGGCGGCGATGTCGCCCGCCGTGGCCGGGCCCTCGGCGAGGAGCTCGACGACCTGCCGGCGCAGGGGGTCGGCCAGCACCGCGAACGCGTCCACGGGAGATATGTAACCGCAGACGTACTTAACCGGCAAGTGCACACATCGCGTCGCGGTTTCGGCCGTCGCCGGGCGGGGATGCCGACCGTGACCATCCCGGCGCCCAGGGAGGACCCGTGCCGAACCCCGACACCGACCCGCGCGACGACGAGGCGGCCGAGCCCGTCGACGCGCCGACCCGCGACGTCGACCCGGGCACCGCGCGCCCGACCGACGACGGCCGCGACGACCGCACCGACGCCGAGCGGGAGGCCACCGAGTTCGGCGGGGAGTGAGGCCGGGCCGACGGCGGTCCGGAGTCGCGTCTGGGACGGATCAGCGTGCCTCGTGCGGGTGGACCGCGACGATCGAGCCGTCCGGGCGGGCCTCCAGGTAGCCCGTCTCGCCGTACTCGTTCGACGCGTAGACGGCGATCCGCGGGCCGGTGCCCTCGTCGTCGATGATCAGGTAGCGGCTGGTCGGGTCGGGCACCTTCAGGCTCTCCGGTGCCCCGGCCACCAGCCCGAGCGCGGTCGCCGCGTCGATCGTCGCGAGGTCGACGACGGGCTGGTCGGCGTCCCGGGTGCCGGCCGGGCTGGGGCCGTCGAGGCCGCCGCGGTAGGTGTAGGACTGCGCGCGGCCCGGCGAGCCCTCGACCGGCACGGTCAGCACGGCGTAGTCCGGGTAGATCGTCGCATCGGCGACGACCGCGGTGCCCAGCCGGGAGCGGAGGTCGTCGACGAGGCGGCCGAAGCCCTCCGGGGTGTGCAGGCCGGCCGGGGTGACGACGACCGGGGCGACCTGGCGGCCCGCCGCGGCGGTCTCCCCGGCCGCGACCGTGGCCGGGGCGCTGGACCGGGCCGCGGCGTGCCCGACCCCGAACCCGACCCCGAGCAGCGCCAGCGCGACCAGCACGCCGGCCCAGCGCGTCCCGCGGGAGCGCTGCGGCCGGTCCGGGGGCAGGAGCGCGATCGGGCGCTCGAGCTGCAGGTCCGCGACGAGCGCCTTCAGCTCGCCGAGGGTGGTGGCCCGCAGCGCGGTGGCCGTGCGCTCGCGGTGCTCGGCCCCGTCCATCTGCCCCTCCGCGTACGCGGCGTCGAGGGCGTTGCACAGCGCGTTCCGGTCCGCGTCGCGGGCCCGGGTGCGGAGGGAGGACACGGCCGAGATCGTAGGACCGGGGTCACACCACACCGGACCGGGGCCGCCGGTCGGTGCTGGTCAGCGCCGGTCCGGCTCGGATCAGCCCGGGTCGGTGCCGATCAGGGCAGCTCGTAGGGGTCCTGCGGGGCGGCGACGGGCCGGACCTCCAGCGCGGTGATCCGCGCGGTGTGCGTGCCGTCGCCCGCGGTGTAGGTGCCCGTGACCTGCTGCCAGGAGTTCCGCGCGGGCACCCGCTCCGCCGGGGCACCGGCCGTCTCGACGAGGTAGCTGCGGGCGTCGGCGGCGCAGCAGCTGATCACCATCCGGCTCAGGTACCAGCCGCCCTCCTCGCGCGGTGTCACGAAGCCGGTGAGCACGACGGTGTGGCCGGCCAGCGTCCGGCCGTCGTCCCAGGCGGCACGCTCGGCGTAGTCGTGCAGCTCGACCGCGACCGGGTCGGGCCCCGCCAGGGTCTCGGTGGCCACCGCCGCCGGGCGCGGGACCTCGGCACCGGCGCGGTCCGCGGCGAAGGCGCCCAGCGCGGGCGGCGGCACGAGCAGCACGAGGAACACGGGCAGCACCAGCAGCCAGCCGACGCCCGGGACCCGGGAGTGGTCGTGCCCCTCGGCCTGCTCGTCGGCGCGGAGCCGTTCGAGCGTCTCGCGGTCCGCGGCGAGCGGGCCGCGGGTGTGCACCCGTGCCCGGGCCAGCCGCGCGGCCCCCGCGGACTCCTCGGGGGCGGCACGCAGGCCGGCGACGACCCCCCACAGGCCGGCGGCCATCAGCAGCCCGCCCGCGATCGCGAGCAGCGGCCCGTGCCCGGGGCGGACGTAGTCGACGTGGTTGCCGAAGACGACCAGCTGCACCGCCACCGCGCCGAGCACGAACAGCAGGATCGGTGCGACGAGCCGGTTCACAGCAGGATCCCGCCGACGACCGCGCTCACCACGACCGCCACCACGAAGGTCGCGGGCGCGAAGTGCTGGGCGAACCGGCGGCCGAAGGTGCCCGCCTGCATCGCCACCAGCTTGAGGTCGACCACCGGCCCGACGACGAGGAACGCGAGCTTCGCCGTCAGGGAGAACCCGGACAGCCCGGCGACCACGAAGGCGTCGGCCTCCGAGCACACGCACAGCACCACGGCGAGCAGGGCCAGCACCAGCAACGAGACGACGGGGACGCCGCCGATCCCCGCGGTCCAGGCCGGGTCGACGACGACGTTGAGGGTCGCGGCGGCCAGCGCGCCGACCGCGAGGTAGCCGCCGGCGTGCAGGAAGTCGTGCTGCAGGGTGGTGCGGAAGCGCTCACCGCGGGTGCCGCCCTCGCGGTGCGCGGGCCGCGGGGGACGCAGCCACTCCGGCCGGCCCAGCGCCGACCACAGCCACCCCATCACCAGCGCCACCGCGAGCGAGCCGACGGCCCGCGCCACCACCATCTCCGGGTTCTGCGGGAAGGCGACGGCCGTCGCCACCAGGACGATCGGGTTGATCGCCGGGGCCGAGAGCAGGAAGGCCAGGGCGGCCGGCGCGGCCACACCTCCGGCCATCATCCGCCCCGCCACCGGGACGGACGCGCACTCGCACCCGGGCAGCACGCCGCCGGCGATCCCGGCGACCGGCACCGCGGCGGCCGGCCGGCGGGGCAGCACGCGAGCGAGCGCGCCCTCCGGGACGAAGGCCGAGATCGCCGCCGACAGCATGACGCCCAGCACCAGGAACGGCACCGCCTGCAGCACGATCGCCACGAACACCGTCGACCAGGTCTGCACGGCCTCGTTCGTGCCGAGGACGAGCTCGAAGGCGTACCGCCCGACCAGCGCCGCCGCCGTCACGCCGAGCAGGACGATCGGCACCACCGGCAGGGGCGGCGGCTGCCGCACCCGGTCGCGGTGCCCGGCGGGGCGCCCGCCGTCGGCTCGGGTCTCCGTCACGCGTTCCCCTTCCGTGGGCCCTCTGCTTGTCGGGCCAAGGCGGGAGCCGTTACGGATCGAGGTTCACGTCACGGGATCCGCTCGAGCAGGTCGACCGCGACGGTCCCCTGCGGACGACCCGCGACCAGCAGCGTCCGTCCCCGCACCTCCACCACCGTCGAGGTGGTGCCGACGCGGGCCCGGTAGCGGCCGTCGGGCGGCAACGCCACGCCGTCGGGAACCGCCGGCCGGGCCCCGTCGGCCCGGGCGAGCACCCGGTGCGGGCGGCCGAGGACGTTCCGCGCCCCGAGGAGGTCCCCCGCCGCGACGAGCGCGCGGACGCGGGTGGACGAGCAGCCGGGCAGCAGCGGGACGCCGTGCGCGGTGAAGTCGTGCCGGGCACCGAGCCGGCGGAGCAGCCGGACGTCGCCGACCCCGCGGTGCCCGAAGCGGAAGTTCTCCCCGACGACGACGTCGGTGGCGCGCAGGGCGCGGACCAGCACGTCCCGCACGAAGTCGACGGCCGGGGTGCGGGCGACCTCGCCGTCGAACGGCAGCACGAGGACGGCGTCGGCGCCGTGCGCGCGGGCCAGCTCGGCGCGCCGCTCCAGGGTGACGACCGTGGTGGTGTCGCGGGCCGGCCCCGCCACGGTCGCCGGGTGCGGGTCGAAGGTGGTGAGCACGACCGGGAGCCGGCGACGCCGGCCCAGCCCGACCGCCCGGTCGAGCAGCCGCGCGTGGCCGCGGTGCAGCCCGTCGAACACCCCGAGGGTGACCACGGACCGGCCCCACCACCAGGGGACCTCGTCGAGGCCGTGCCAGTACCCGCCGGACCCGGCGCCGGACTCGGTCACGGGCACGGGTCCGGTCGGGGGTCGTTCGAGCGTGACCGTCATGGCGGTCTCCCTGTCGGACGGCGGTCCCGCCCGGCCCCGGGCACGCGGGGCCGGACGGACACCGGATCGGACGGACCTCAGGCGGGCTCGAGGACGAAGTCGTAGACCGTCCTCCAGCTGCCGTCGGACTGCTGCCGGGGGTCGAGGACGAGCTCGTCCTTGGTCGCGGAGGCGACGTCGGAGTCGAGCCACTCACCACCGGCGAAGTAGAGCTGGGTGGTGATCCGGCGGTGCCCGCCGGCCCGCACCATCAGGTGCAGGTGCGCGGGCCGCCACGGGTGCCAGCCGGCGGCGGCGATCATCGCGCCGGTCGGGCCGTCCGTGGGGATCCGGTACGGCGCGGGCTTGATCGTGGTGATCGCGAAGCGGCCCTCGTCGTCGGTGACGATCACGCCGCGCAGGTTGCCGTCGGGCAGGTGCGGCGCGAACCCGGAGTAGTAGCCGTCGGCGTCGGCCTGCCAGAAGTCGATCTCCGCGCCGGCGAGCGGGCGGCCGTCGAGGTCCCGGACCCGGCCGGAGAAGACGAGCGTCTCGCCCTTCTCGTCCGGGCGCATCGGCAGGGTGGCGAGGGAGCCGAGCCGCTGCTGGCCGGGCAGGTAGTACGGGCCCTCGATGGTCCCGGAGCTGCCGTGCTGGGTCTTCGCGGCGACCTTCTCGACCTCGTGCTCGATAAACACGTCGAGGAACAGCGGCCACTCGCCGCCCTCGCCGACGTCCATCAGCCAGCGCTTCACGGCCTGGAACTCGGGGTAGGTCACCTCCTCCTCGCGGATGACCTGGTGGATCGCCTCAAGGGTGCGGCGGATGAGCCGGTCGGCGCGCTCCGTGGAGGTGGCCGCCGATCCGCGGCGCTCGCTGCTGGCGCGGAAGGCCTCGGAGGCGTTGGCGCCGGAGCCGGCGGCAGTGGGGGAGGGTTGGGTGGTGGTCATGGCTCAGCCCCGGTTCTTCAAGAAGGAGACGTCGTCGTTGCCGATGAGGTCGGGCACGGTCCAGCCGTCGAGGTCGTACTCGGCCAGGCACTGCTCGGCCAGGCCCTTCATGTGCGCGGTGGTGCCCTGGGCCTCGGCGGCGAAGAGCAGCTCGGCCTTCACGTTCTCGTGGTTGCCGGAGTAGTTGCGCTCGTAGAGCTCGTGGCGGCCGCCGAACTCCGAGCCGACCGCGTCCCACAGCGCCTTCATGACCTTGACCCGGTCGACGGCCTCGTAGCCGTTCGAGCCGCGGACGTACTTGTCCAGGTACGGCCGGACCTCGGGGGTCTTGAAGTCGATGGAGTGGGAGTTGAGGTAGATCAGGCCGGACGCGACGTCGGACTCGATGATCTCCTTGATCCGCGGGTAGGCCTGGATCATCAGCATCCGGTAGGTCAGGCCGTAGTCGAGCTTGGGCAGCAGCGTCCCGCCCTGCCACTCGTCGGGGTTGCGGGCCATGGCGTCGGCGAGCGCGAAGAACGTGTTGCGCCAGCCCACCACCTCGCCGACGCGGGTCTGCACGCCGCGGAAGTCCTTGCTGCCGGTAATCTCCAGGGCCTTGAGCAGCAGGCCCGCGATGAAGTCGATCTTGGTGGCGAGCCGGATGCAGCCGTGGAAGGTGAAGCGCGGGATGAACCCGGAGACCGGGAAGAAGCCGTTGATCTTCTCGATGTCGCCGTAGAGGAAGACGTTCTCCCACGGCACCAGGACCTTGTCGAACACGAAGATCGTGTCGTTCTCGTCCATGCGGGAGGAGAGCGGGTAGTCGAACGGGCTGCCCATCACCGCGGCCTGCTGGGTGTAGGAGGTGCGGCAGATCAGCTTGATGCCCGGCGCGTCCATCGGCACCGTGCAGATGAGCGCGAACTCCTTCTTCTTGATCGGCAGCCCGTAGTGCGCGATGAAGTTGTAGTTCGTGATGGCCGAACCGGTGGCGACGACCTTCGCGCCGGACACGATCAGGCCGGCGTCGGTCTCCTTCTCCACCTTCATGAACACGTCGCCGACCTCGTCCGGCGGGAGGTTGCGGTCCACCGGCGGGTTGATGATCGCGTGGTTCCAGTACAGGACCTTCTCCTGCGACTCCTGGTACCAGCGCCGCGCGTTGTCCTCGAACGGCGCGTAGAACTCGCTGTTCGCGCCCAGGGTGCCGAGGAAGCTGGCCTTGTAGTCGGGGGAGCGGCCCATCCAGCCGTAGGTCATCCGGGACCAGGTCTCGATGGCGCGGCGGTCGGCCAGCAGGTCGTCGACCGAGTGCGGGGAGCGGAAGAACGGGTGGGTGACGCCGCCGTTGCCGGTGTCGGTCGGCACCGTCAGCTTGTCGCGGGTGGCCGGGTCGTGCAGGGCGTCGTAGAGCCGCGCGGTCATCCGTACCGGGTTGCGGAAGGCGGGGTGGGTGGTCACGTCCTTCACGCGCTCGCCGTAGACCCACACCTCCCGGCCGTCCTGGATGGACGAGATGTACTCGTCACCGGTCATGGGAGCGGTCGCGGTGGGCGCCGCGGCGTCGAAGGCGGTGCGGTCCTGCTGGAGCGTCATGGATATGGCCCTTCTTCTGCGGTGAACGACGGGTCGTGACGGGCGGGATCAGGCGGCGTGCGGCCGCAGGGGCAGGAAGCGGGTGCTCGCGTCGAACCAGCCGGCCTCGGGGCAGTCGAGCGAGCCGCCCCAGTGGGTGCCGGTCTCGCGCGGGCCGAGCTCGCGGAACGCGCCGGCGTAGAACAGCAGCGGATCGGTGTCCGTGACGGCGATGTGCTCGACCTCGCCGACGACGATCAGGTGGTCGCCGCCGTCGTAGGTGCGCCACGGGCGGCAGGAGTAGACCGCCGCGGAGCCGACGAGCACCGGTGCGGTGGGGCCGTCGGCCCACTCGGGACCCGGGTCGGCCGGGCGCCCGGCGAAGTGCCACGCGGTGTCGAGCTGGCCGGCGCCGAGCACGTTCACCGCGAACGGCGCCCCGTCGAGGTAGCCGCACGCCTTCGACTTCCGGGTCAGCGTCACCTGGCAGAGCGCCGGCTCGAGCGAGACCGCGGTGAAGGCGTTCACCGTGGCGCCGTGCGGGGTCCCCTCGTCGTTCCGGCAGGTCACCACGGTGACGCCGGTGGCGAAGCGGCCGAAGGCGTTGCGCAGCTCCCGGGGCGGAACCGTCATCTCGCACCTCCCTGTGCGGTGGTCGTACGCTATGCGTACAAGCTGCACGCTTTGCGTTCAACGGGTTGGAGAGTGCCCCAGGCCACGCGGAGCGGTCAAGCCCCCGTTCCCGAGAGCGGTACGGAAGGATGGGTCCGATGAGCACCGGCGACACCGAGCGGGGGAGCGAGCGGGACTACGTCCAGAGCCTCGAACGGGGCTTCGCGGTCCTGCTCGCCTTCGACGAGGAGATGACCACGCCGACCCTCGCCGAGCTCGCCGCCAAGACCGGTCTCTCCCGGCCCGCCGTGCGCCGCCTGCTGCTCACGCTGCAGCGGCTCGGCTACGTCGAGAACCACGGGACCCGCTGGTCACTGACCCCGCGGGTGCTCACCATCGGGCAGCACTACACCGCCACCAACGCCCGCATCGAGCTCGCCCAGCCGCACCTGCTCCGGCTCGCCGAGCGCACCGGCGAGTCCGCCTCGCTGGCCGAGCTCGACGAGTTCGACGCCGTGTACGTCGCGCGCGTGCCGGTGCGCCGGATCATGAACATCAACGTGGCGGTCGGCTCCCGCGTGCCGGCCCACGCCACGTCCATGGGCCGGGTGCTGCTCGCGTGGGCGGGTCCGGCCCGCATCACCCGCTTCCTCGAGGAGGCGCCGCTGCGCGCCCACACCTCGCGGACGATCACCGACCCGGCCGAGCTGCGGATGGCGCTGTCCGAGGTCCGCGAGCAGGGCTGGTCGATCGTCGACGGCGAGCTGGAGGAGGGGCTGCTCTCCGCGTCGGCGCCGGTGCGGGACCGGACGGGCGCCGTGGTCGCGGCCCTGGCCTCCTCGACGTCCGCCGGCCGGCTCGCGCCGGAGCGGCTGCGCGAGGAGACGGTGCCGCTGCTGGTCGAGACCGCCACCGCGATCTCGACGGAGCTGGGCTGGTCCCCGCGCACCCCGCCCGTCGTGCGCGACGGGTTCTTCTGAGAACCCCACGGCCCCGCAGCCGAAGCCCCTTCGACGGGGGGCGATCCACCGATTCCCTTCACCGCGGCCGGGGTCACAGCGTCGCCCGCAGGTGGTCGACTGCCGCGGCGTGGATCTCGGCGCTGCGCGGCACGGCGGCGGAGGCCCAGTAGAGGGCGTGCACGAGCCCGTCGACCCGGCGGGCGGTGACCGGGACCCCGGCTTCCCGCAGCTGCGCCGCGAATGCCTCACCCTCGTCCCGCAGCGTGTCGAACTCGGCGGTCACGACCAGCGTCGGCGGCAGCCCGGCGAGGTCGCCGGCGTCGAGGGCCAGCCGCGGGTCGGTGAGATCCTCGGCTCCGCGCACGTACTGCGCGCCGAACCAGGCGAGCGCATCGAGGTGGATCAGGTAGCCCTCGGCGAACTCGCGCCGCGACGCCGTGTCGGCGGTCGGGGAGACCAACGGGTACAGCAGCACCTGGGAGCGCACCGAGGGCTCGCCGTCGTCGCGTGCCCTCGAGACCGCCGCCGCGGCGAGGTTCGCGCCGGCGCTGTCGCCCATGACCGCGATCCGGTCGGGATCGCCACCGTGGGCGGAGATCTCCTTCGCGGTCCAGCGCAGGGCCGCCACGACGTCGTCGTGCGCCGCGGGGAACCGCGCCTCGGGGGCGCGTCGGTAGGTCACCGGAACGACCACGGCCGCGGCGTCGAGGGCGAGGGCGCGGGCGGGTTCGTCGACGACGTCGAGGCCGCCGGCGACGAACCCGCCGCCGTGGGCGTGCACCACCACGGGGAACGGCCCGGTGCCCGGCGGCACGTAGACCCGGGCGCGGTGGGCGGGATCGGGGCCGTACGCCACGTCGGCGACGGCCGCGACCTCGCGCGGCGGCTTCTGCAGTGTCGTGAACGAGGCGACGGCCTGCCGGGTGGCGTCCACCCCGACCGTCTCGAAGGAGCGGAAGCCGGTGCGGGCGAGCCCGTCGAGCAGGGCGGCGACGGCGGGGTCGAGAGGCATGGTCGGTCCCCTCAGGCCTGCGCGACCGCGCGGTCGGCGGTGCGGTCGGCGGTGTGGTCGGCGGTGTCGTCGGCGGTGTCGTCGGCGGGGTGGTCGGAGCCGGCGGACAGCCGGAACCCCTCGTACCCCCGGGCGACGACCTCGTCGCACCTCGCGCGGTAGGCCGGCGCCCCGCCCAGGTAGACGAGGACCCGGCGCGGCTTCCCCGGCACGTTGCGGCCCATGTACCAGGAGGTGGGGGAGTCGGGCAGGAGCGTCGCCCGGGCCAGCTCCTCGGTGTGGGCGACCCACTCGTCCTCCGCCTCGGCCGTGGGCTCGACGACGTCCCGCCCTGTCGCGCGCAGGTGCCGGAGGGCGTCGGCGGTGAAGTCGATGTGGTCCTCGATCGCGAGCGGCATGTTGTAGAGGACCGACGGGCTCTGCGGGCCGGTGATCATGAAGAGGTTGGGGAAGCCGGAGGCCATCAGACCGAGGTAGGTCCGGGGCCCGTCGGCCCAGTGGTCGGCGAGGCGCAGCCCGTCCCGGCCGGTGACGCCCATCGCGAGCAGCGGCCCGGTGCAGGCGTCGAACCCGGTGGCCAGGACGAGGATGTCGAACTCGTGCTCGGTGCCGTCGGCGAGCCGGACCCCGCGCGGGGTGACGGCGTCGATCGGGTTCGCGCGGACGTCGACGAGGCTGACCGTGGGCCGGTTGTAGGCCTCGTAGTAGTCGGTCTCCAGCGGAGGCCGCTTCGTGCCGTACGGGTAGCCCTCGGGGGCGAGCAGGTCGGCGACCGCCGGGTCGTCGACGCGCTCGTGGATGCGGTCCCGGATGTATCCCGCGACCGTGTCGTTGGCCGCCCGGTCGAACAGGATGTCGCCGAAGGAGTCGATGAACAGGCGGAACCCGCCGCGGTCCCACCGGTCGTCGAACACCCGCCGGCGCTCCTCGGGCGTCACGGCCAGGGCCGAGGGCTGCGCGTCCGAGTACGGGACGCCGAGGAAGTGGTTGCGGGAGGCGGCGCGGATCGCGGCGTAGCCGGCCTTCTCCGCGGCCTCCTGCGCCGGGTCCGTCGGGTGGTTGCCGATGGGGGTCGCGTAGTTGGGGGTGCGCTGCAGCACGGTCAGGTGCCCGGCGGTCTTCGCGATCTCGCTGATGGCCTGGATGCCCGAGGAGCCGACCCCGACGATCCCGACCCGCTTGCCCGCGAAGGAGACCTCCTCGTGCGGCCAGTGGCCGGTCGAGTACACCTCGCCGGCGAAGTCCTCGATCCCCGGGAACTCGGGCTTCTTCGGGACGGAGAGCGTGCCGGCGCCGGAGATCACGTACCGGGCGCGGTGGGCCTCGCCGGTGGCGGTGGTGGCGGTCCACAGCGACGCAGCGTCGTCCCAGGTGAGCGAGGTGATCCGGGTCCGGAACCGGATGCTGCGGCGCAGGTCGAAGCGCTCGGCCACGTGCTCGAGGTAGCGCAGGATCTCCGGCTGGGCGCAGAACCGCTCGCTCCAGTGCCACTCCTGCTGGAGGTCGTCGTCGAACGAGTACGAGTAGTGGACGCTCTCGATGTCCACGCGGGCGCCGGGGTAGCGGTTCCAGTACCACGTGCCGCCGACGTCGCCGGCGGCGTCGAACGCGAGCACGTCGAGCCCCAGGTCGTCGCGCAGGACGTGCACCGCGTACAGGCCGGCGAACCCGGCTCCGACGACGATTGCGTCGCGCGTGTCCGGGGCAGGGGAAGTCACCACGGGATCCAGCCTCCTTGGATGGGTTCGGGTGGGCGCCCCCGTCCACCGGGCGCGAAGGCGCTGGTGGGACGGGGTGAGCGCTACCACCGAGAGTGGCCGGGCGGGCCGGCGGCGCGACAGGGCGAGACCACCCCACTCCGCCGGTCCGGGCGATGGGGTGGCCACTCGGGTGCACCCGTCCGGGCGCGGGTGTGTCCACCCGGGAGGGTGTCCGTGCGATGCTCGTGATCCCCTCGGCACGACGGTCAGGAGGCGTCATGGCGGACGTCACCGGGGACGGACGTGGTCCCGCCGCACCCCCGGGGCGGGGCCTGCGGGCCGCGGTCACACGGCTGACCAGCTTCGTCGGCCGCCGGCAGGCGGTGGACCGGCTGCACGCCGAGCTGCACGCCGGACGCCTGGTCACCGTCACCGGGCCCGGCGGGGTCGGCAAGACCCGCACTGCCCTCGCCGTCGCCGAGGCTGCGGACTTTCCCGACGGCGTGCTGGTGGTGGAGCTCGCCAGCGTCACCGACCCGACGCAGGTGGCCCCGGCCGCCGCCACCGCGCTCGGGGTGCCCGACCAGTCCAACCGTGACGCCGTCGACCGGGTCGTCGACCACCTCTCGGGGGCGACGGCGCTGCTCGTGGTGGACAACTGCGAGCACCAGCTCGAGGCCAGCGCGCTGCTGATCGTCCGGCTGCTCGACGCGCTGCCCGGGCTCACCGTGCTCGCCACCAGCCGGGAACCCCTGGGCGTCCGTGGCGAGCAGGTGCACCTGCTCGCGCCGCTGGCCGTCCCCGGGGAGGCCGACGCCGAGGGCGACTCCGCCCTGGAGCACGTCCCGGCGGTGCGTCTGCTGGTCGACCGGGCCCGGGCGGTGCTCCCGGACTTCGCGGTGACCCCCGAGAACCGGGCCGCCGTCGTCGCCCTGTGCCGGCGGCTCGACGGGCTGCCGCTCGCGATCGAGCTCGCGGCCGTCCGGCTGCGGTCGCTGTCGGTGTCGCAGGTCGTGGAGCGGCTCGACCGGCGCTTCCCCCGGCTCGCGGGCTCGGACCCCGCTGTCGACCCGCGGCAGCGGTCGCTGCGCGCGCTGATCGACTGGAGCCACGACCTGTGCGGCCCGGACGAACGGCTGCTGTGGGCCCGGCTCTCGGTGTTCCCGGCGCCGGTGGACCTGGAGACCGTGGAGGGGGTGTGCGGGTTCGGGGAGCTGACGGCGGACCGGCTGCTCGACGCGATCGACGGGCTCGTCGGCAAGTCGGTCGTGGTCGCCGACCGGGACGGGGAGCGGCTGCGCTACCGCCAGTTCGTCACCCTGCGCGAGTACGGCGCGGAACTGCTCGCGGACTCGGGCGAGGAGGGTGTCGTCCGGCGCCGGCACCGCGACCACTTCATCGACCGGGCCGGCGCCTTCGTGGAGCGCTGGTGCGGCCCGCACCAGGCCGACGACCTGGCGCGGTTGCGCGAGGACCACCCCAACCTCATCGCCGCGCTCGCCTGGTCCGTCGACACCCCCGGTGAGGCGCCCGCGGGCGCCCGGCTGGCCGTGCTGCTGCGCTACCACTGGATCGCGGGCGGCTTCCTGACGTACGGACGGCGCTGGCTGGAACGCCTCCTCGACCGGCTCGACCCGGGCCTGCCCGAACGCGGCCACGCGCTGTGGGCCGCTGCGTGGGTCGCGCTGATCCAGGGCGACCGGGCCGTCGCGCGGACGTACCTGGCCGAGTGCGCCGGGATCGCGGACGCCCTCCCGGACCGCGCCATGCAGGGGCACGCGTCGCACTGGCGGGCCCTGCTCGACCTGTTCGAGGGCGACCTGCCGGCGGCCGCCCGGCTCTACGACCGCGCGATCGCGATCCACCGCGAGGTCGGCGACGTCGGCTCCGCACTCACCGCGGCCTTCCAGCTGGCGATGGCCCAGGCCTACGGCGGTCGTCCGGCGGAGGCGCTGCGGACCTGCGCGGCGGTGGTCGACCGGGCGTCGGCGGACGGCGAGTCGTGGAACCGCGGGTACGCCCACTGGGTCTCCGCGATCAGCCACCTGCACCTCGGCGACCTGCCGCGCGCCGAGGAGGCCGTCGCCGAAACCATGCGGATCGAGCAGGACTTCCGCGACGGCGTGTGCACCGCGCTCTGCATCGAGGTGTGCTCGTGGATCGTGGCGGCCCGGGGGCGGGCGGCCGACGCCGCGGCGCTGTCCGGCATCTCGGGCTCGGTGTGGCGACGCCTCGGTACGTCGCTCGACGCCTTCGGGCCGCACGCCAGTGCGGAGGGCCGGCGTCATGCCAGGCTGGTGGGCCGCGAGCTGGGCGAGGCGCGGGCGGCGGAGCTCCGTGCCCGGTACGACCGGGTCGGTCTGCAGGAGGCCGTGCGGCTCGGGATCGAGCTGGGGGTGCGCGGGCCCGACCGGGAGCGGGTCGATCCGGGCCCGACCGCCTCGCCGCTGACCTCGCGGGAGAACGAGATCGCCGGGCTGATCGCGGCAGGGCTGAGCAACAAGGCGATCGCCCGCGAGCTCACCATCTCCCCGCGCACGGTCGACGGGCACGTGGAGCGCATCCTGCGGAAGCTGGACTTCACCTCCCGCACCCAGATCGCCTCGTGGCTCGCTGCCTCGGCCGCCCGGGCGGGTTCCTGACCGGCGTTCAGTCGCCGCGGGCGTCGTAGCGCTCGCGGGCGGCGGACATCTCCGCGACGGACCCCTCGAGCAGGTCCGCGAGCCCGCGCAGGCTGTCGGCCACCTTCTCGCCGAGTCCGGTGAGCGAGTACTCGACCCGGGGCGGGATCGTGCTGTGCACCTCGCGGGTGACCAGCCCGTCCCGCTCGAGGGTCTGCAGGGTCTGGGACAGCATCCGCTCGCTCACGCCGTCGACCCGGCGGCGCAGGGCGTTGAAGCGGTAGGCGCCCTCGCCGAGGGCCAGTAGAGCGAGGATGCCCCACTTGCTGCCGATCTCCTCCAGCGCCGTGCGCGACGCGCAGTGGCGGGCGAAGACCGTGGTCACGAGCTCGTCGGACGGGGCGCAGGCGGGCGCCGGGTCCGGGGCTCGTGTCGTCACGCTCGCAGAATACCGCGCTGACGGGAACAACTGCGCTTACGAATAGTTAGTACGGTCGAAGCTGACACCACTCAGGAGGCGACGGCACATGACCACCTACGCAGTCACGGGAGCGACCGGCCACCTCGGCGCTCTGGCGATCGAGGCCCTGCTCGAGAAGGGCGTCCCGGCCGGGGACGTCGTCGCGGTCGTCCGGGACGCGGGCAGGGCGGCGGCGCTCGCCGCCCGCGGCGTCCAGGTCCGGACGGCCGACTACACCCAGCCGGAGACGCTGCGGGCCGCGTTCGCCGGCGTCGACCGGCTGCTGCTGGTCTCGGGCAACGAGGTCGGCCAGCGGATCGAGCAGCACGGCAACGTGATCGACGCGGCCAAGGAGGCCGGCGTTGGGCTGATCGCGTACACCGGCATCACGCGCGCCGACACCACCGGCAGCCCGCTGGCGCCCGAGCACAAGGCCACCGAGGAGCTGCTGGCCGCCTCGGGCGTGCCGCACACGCTGCTGCGCAACAACTGGTACGTCGAGAACTACACCGCGCAGCTCGCCGACTACCTCTCCCGCGGCGCGATCGTCGCCGCCGCCGGGGAGGGCCGGGTCTCCGGGGCCGCCCGCCGCGACTACGCCGAGGCCGCCGCGGCCGTGCTGACCGGCGAGGGTCACGCCGGCCGGACCTACGAGCTGGCCGGCACGCCGTTCACGTTCAAGGAGCTCGCGGCCACGATCAGCGAGGTCAGCGGCCGGGAGGTCGAGTACCGGCCGGTGGCTCCCGCCGAGCTGACCGGCATCCTCACCGGCGCCGGGCTCGACGAGGGCACGGCCGGGTTCGTCGTCGCGCTCGACGAGAGCATCGCCCGCGGGGACCTCGACATCGAGAGCACCGACCTGCCCGAGCTGCTCGGCCGCCCGCTCACCCCGGTGGCCGACGTGGTGCGCGCCGCGCTCTGAACCTCGTCCGGCGGCCGGTCGTCAGGTCCGGTCGGCCGCCGGCGGCAGGAGTCGCCGCCCGTGGACGGGGTGGGTGACGCGGATCCGCGCGTGGTCCCACGGGTCCGGGCGGGCGTCGCCGGGGACCAGCACGAGCGGGCCCGTTCCCAGGGTGTGCCGCCCGGACGGCTCCAGGACCGCCCGCTCCCGCACCCGCTCGCCGATGCGGCGGTAGAAGCGCAGCTGGCTGCGCCGGCCGAAGAGGCCCCAGCCGAGCCCGAACACCGGGCCGAGCCGCGGATCGGGCTTCCAGCGCACGCTCGCCCGGAACTCGACCCGTCCGGACGCCCGGTGCTTGGCCACCCGGTACAGCACCTGCCCGCGCTGCAGGTGCCCGTCGAGCGTCGCGTACGCCCAGCCCCAGACCCGCCAGCCGTCCTCGTCGGCACGGTCGACGACCTCGGTGATCCGCACGCCCATGAGGAAGCGGAGCGGGCCGAACCGCCCGTCGAGCAGGATGTCCCGGCCGAGCAGCTCCGAGTCGCGCAGGTACGCCGCGCGCAACAGCTCGGGCGGCGTGAAGTCGTAGTCCCGCACCAGCGCCGTCGCGCGCTCCCAGATCCCGTCCGGCACCGGCTCGCCCGGTCGCTCGGTGCCCAGCTCGTGCACGTGCTCGTCGACCGTCCAGCCGGCCTTCGCCCCCGGGTCGTCCGTGACCGCGCGCTCCCGCAGCCCCTCGACGACGGCGAGCAGGCCGCTCATCCGACGGCGAGCGCGGGGCTCAGGGTGGTGGCGTCGTGGATCAGGCCGTCGAGCAGGATCCGGACGTTCTCCGCGGTGCCGACCTTCGCCTCCCAGCCGAGCTCCA
The DNA here is from genome assembly GCF_000717175.1 of Pseudonocardia autotrophica. GTDB lineage: Bacteria > Actinomycetota > Actinomycetes > Mycobacteriales > Pseudonocardiaceae > Pseudonocardia > Pseudonocardia halophobica. The sequence continues at coordinate 178,888 of NZ_JNYD01000009.1, forward strand.
GCCGGGCCCGGCCGGTGTCCATCACCGGGGTGCGGACGGCGACGTCGAACCAGCCCGGGGACAGCTCGAGCGCGTGCAGCCGGAACAGCAGGCCGATCACGATGCGCGCCAGGTCGTGCGGCACGGGGAGCGGCCGCGCACCGATCAGTGCGGTGAGCTCGCGCGCGTCGAGGGCGTCCGCGGCGATGTTGAACGCGCCCCGCGCCCGGCGGTCGAGGATCGCGACGATCGCCCGGCCGAGATCGTCGGCGTGCACGAACTGCAGGACGGTGTCGCCCGGGACCGGGAACAGCGGGACCTTCCCGTCGGCGAGCAGGCCGAACAACGCCCGCGGCACGATCGGGCCGAGGAAGAGCCGGGCCATCTCCCGTGAGGCGTCGCGCTGCACCACCAGCGTCGGGCGGACCCGCGCGACGGCCACGCCGGGATTGGCCCGCTCGAACGCGTCGAGCATGCGCTCGGCGATGATCTTGTCGCGGCTGTAGGCGGAGCGCGGCTGCCCGGTGACCGGCCAGCTCTCGTCGACCGGCCGGGCCGGGTCCTGCGGGGCCGACGCGTAGGCCCCGAGCGACGACGCGAACGCCAGGTGACCGACACCGGAGCGCCGGACCGCGCGCAGCAGGGCAGCGGTGCCGTCGACGTTCGTGCGCCGCAGCGCCGCCTCGTCGCGCACCGGCTGGATGGCCCACGCGAGGTCGACGACGGCGTCGGCGCCGGTGAACACGTCGGTGAGCCGCCGCTCCGCGTCCGCGGTCGTGAGATCGATCGCGTGCCACTCGGCCTCGTCGTAGGGCGGGACGGGCGGCGGCGGGCGCCGGCACACCGCGCGCACCCGCACGTCGGGCGCGTCCTTCAGCACCCGCAGCAGTCCGGTCCCGACGTTGCCCGACGCGCCGACCACCACCACGGTGCGTTCGGGCGCTCCTGCTCGTTCCGGCATCGTGCTCCCTTCCCTCGTCCGGAAGGGCATTACCGGTACGGGACCGCTCAACCCCCGCACGCGGAAGGGCCTCCGACCCGCGGTCGGAGGCCCTTCATTCGGTGCGTTCCCGGGGCGCCGTTCCTCAGCTCGCCGCGGCGACCTTCTTGCGGGTGCGCCGCTTCGGCTTCGCCTCGGATTCCGCCTGCTGTTCCGCAGTGGCTTCCGGGGCGGCTTCCTGCGCCGGTTCGGGGGCGGCTTCGGGCGCCCGGGCCGCGGTGCCGCGATTCGCGTACGCCTCGAGCACGTTCGACGGGATACGGCCCCGCTCGGAGACCTGGAACCCGGCCGAGACCGCCCACTCCCGAATGGCGGCGTTCTCCTCCCGGGTCTTGCCCGGCGAGGAGGGAACCCGCGCGTAGTTCCTGCGCCCGGAGCCGGACGAGGACCGGCGCGCGGCGCCCACGAACGGCGCGAACGCCTCCCGGAGCTCCGACGCATGCTGCGCGCTCAGGTCGATCTCGAATTCCTTGCCGTCCAGTGTGAACGTGACCGTTTCGTCCGCCTGACCGCCGTCGAGGTCGTCCACCAGGGTGATATTCGTAATCTTCGCCATCGTTCACGTCCGATCGCCGTACTCGCGGGTTGTCCCGATTCTCCACGGATTCGGTGAAAAGTCGAGGACGGTCACGCGGGAGTGGTGATTCGTGCACCGCGAGTGCCATTCCGTGCGCGTTCCGCGGATGTGCGCGACCCGTGAACGGCCGCGATCAGGCGGCGCGGAACTCCTCCGGGCGTTCGCGGGTCGCCTCGGCGAGTGCCCTGCGGGTGCGCTCCGCGTCGTAGTCCTTGCCGTACACTGGGGTGCCGGGCTGCTGGCGCCACGACTCCTCGAGCGGACCGCCGTCGACCGGGTCGAAGCCCAGCTCGTCGACGAGCGCGAAGACGGTGTCCTTGCCCGGACCGTCCGCACCCGCGATCGGCAGCGCGATCCGACCCTCGGTCCCCCGCGGCTTCCCGCGCTCCAGCAGGTGCTTCCAGTAGATGCCGTTGAACACCTTGTACACCGGCGTGCCGAGCAGCCCGGCCACCCACACGCTCTCCGGGGTGCCGTCCTCGAGCGCGTCGATCCGGCCGTCGCGCTGCTGCGGGTAGTAGTTGTTCGTCTCGATCACGGGAGCCCCCGGCTTCGCCGAGGAGACGATGCCGGGCTCGAGGTCAGGGGTGTTCTTCTGCGGGATGCTGACGATCACGACGTCCGCGTCGGCCGCCGCCTCACGGGCCCACACCGGCGTCGCACCGGTCTCCGCGGCCAGCTCCGCCAGGGTCTCCGGGGCGCGGGAGTTCGCCACCCGCACCTCGTGCCCGAGCGCGGTGAGCCGCCGCGTCAACGTGCCGCCGATGTATCCCGCACCGATGATTCCGATCCTCATGTCCGCGGCAACCGAGGCCGCCGCGGAGACCATTCCCGGAGGGTGATCTACAGCACTCCCGGGTAGGCGCCGCCGTCGATCAGCAGGCTCTGGCCCGTGATGAACCCCGCCTGCGCGGAGCAGAGGAAGGCGCAGGCGGCGCCGAACTCCGCGGGCTCGCCGAAGCGGCGCGCGGGGATCGTCGCGCGCCCGTCGGCCGCGATCTCCTCCACGGTGACGCCCTGCTGCTCGGCCGCGACCTTCTGCCCGGCCGCGAGCCGGTCGGTGGCGAAGGAGCCGGGGAGCAGGAAGTTGATCGTGACGTTCGCGTGCGCCACCGACCGGGCGACGCCGGCGAGGAACCCGGTGAGGCCGGCCCGGGCGCCGCTGGACAGGTCGAGCCCGGCCAGCGGCATTTTCACCGAGCCCGAGGTGATGTTGACGATCCGGCCGAAGCGCCGCTCCACCATCCCGTCGACGACGGCCTGGACCAGCCGGATCGGCGTGGCCATGTTGGACCGGACGCCGGCCAGCAGCGCCTGCTCGTCGATCGCGCGGAAGTCCCGGAAGGGCGGCCCGGCGTTGTTGTTGACCAGCACGTCGACCTGCGCGACCGCGGCGAGCAGCCGGTCCGGTCCGTCGGGCGTGTCGAGGTCCGCCCCGACCGGGATCACCTCGGCCCCGGTCGCGGCGGCGATCTCGGCCGCGGCCTTCTCGGCGGCGGCCTGCTCCCGCCCGTTCACGACGACGGTGCAGCCCGCCCGGGCCAGCTCCTCGGCGCACGCCCGGCCCAACCCCCGCGTGGAGGCGCAGACGACGGCGGTGCGGCCCGCGATCCCGAGGTCCATCAGACGGGCCGCCGCTTCGGCGTGGAGCGGGCGACGAGCGCGGGATCGCGGGTGACGGCCTCGCCGAGGACGTCGTCGATCGCGGCCATCGCGTCGGCCGGGATGCGCACGCCCGCGGCCTTCACGTTCTCCTCCACCTGCTCGGGCCGGGAGGCGCCGACCAGGGCGGCGGAGACGTTGCGGTTCTGCAGCACCCACGCCACGGCGAGCTGGGCCATCGTCAGCCCGAGGTCGCCGGCGACCGGCCGCAGCTTCTGCACGCGGGCGAGGGTGTCGTCGGCGAGGAACCGCTTGATCGCGTCGCCGCCGCCCTTCTCGTCCGTGGCGCGCGAGCCCTCGGGCCACGCCTCGCCGGGCTGGTACTTGCCGGTGAGCACGCCCTGCGCGATCGGCGACCACACGATCTGCCCGATCCCCAGCTCCTCGGAGGTGGGCACGACCTCGTCCTCGACGATCCGCCACAGCATCGAGTACTGCGGCTGGCTGGAGACCAGGGAGATCCCGAGGTCGACGGCCAGGGCGTGGGCGCGGCGGATCTGGTCGGCCGTCCACTCGCTGACGCCGATGTAGAGCGCCTTGCCCGCCCGCACGACGTCGGCGAACGCCTGCATCGTCTCCTCGAGCGGGGTGAACATGTCGTAGCGGTGCGCCTGGTAGAGGTCGACGTAGTCCGTCCCGAGCCGGCGCAGGCTGCCGTCGATGCCCTCGAGGACGTGCTTGCGGGACAGCCCCTGGTCGTTCTTCCCGCGCGGCCCCACCGGCCAGTAGACCTTGGTGAAGATCTCCAGCGACTCGCGTCGCTCGCCCTTCAGCGCGGCCCCCAGCACCTCCTCGGCCCGGCCGTTGGCGTAGACGTCGGCCGTGTCGAAGCTGGTGATCCCGTGCTCGAGGGCGGCGCGCACGCACTGCGTCGCGACGTCGTTCTCCACCTGCGAACCGTGCGTCAGCCAGTTGCCGTACGTGATCTCGGAGATCTGCATGCCGGAGCGGCCGAGGTAGCGGAAGTGCATGGCCCCATCGTGCACCCGCCGAGGTTCGCCCCCGTCGGGTGAGGTCCGCACCGGCGGTGGCCACGACAGTCGGTCTCCCGACGACATCGAGGAGAGGCGGATCCATGGCGACCCTGACCGTCTGGAAGTTCGACGACCCGGGCGGCGCCCGGAACGCGCTGGATTTGGTCGAGCGGCTGCAGAAGCAGGAGCTGCTGACGCTCGAGGACGCGGCCGTCGTGACCTGGCCCGAGAACCGCAAGAAGCCGAAGACCGAGCAGCTGCACAGCATGTCCGGCGCCGGCGCGCTGGGCGGCAGCTTCTGGGGCCTGCTGTTCGGGCTGCTGTTCTTCGTCCCGCTGCTGGGCATGGCGGTCGGTGCGGCCATGGGTGCCCTGGCGGGCTCGATGTCCGACGTCGGCATCGACGACCGGTTCATCAAGGAGGTCCGCGAGAAGGTCACGCCGGGCACGTCGGCGCTGTTCCTCATGACCTCCCGCGTCGTGCAGGACAAGGTGCTGGACGAGTTCCGCGGCACGCAGGCCGAGCTGATCTCGACGAACCTCTCGAACGAGCAGGAGCAGAAGCTGCGGGAGGTCTTCGCCGAGGAGCACGAGACCGTCTGAGACGGGGTGCTCGGCGTGGCCTCCCCTCCGCGGGCCCGGGCGTGGGCGTTCGAGGCGGTCCTGGCCGTGCTGTCGGACGACGTCAACGCCGAGCAGGGCACGGAACGCGCCCGTGCCGTGGCCGCCGCGGTGCTGGCCGAGGCCGGTGAACCCGGCCTCACGGAGACGGTGGTGGTCCTCTCCTCGACGCTCGCCGAGGCGCTGGAGCGGATCGCCGCCGAGCGCGGCCTGGTCGCGGCCGACCTGGCCGAGATCTGGTTCGTGGACTGACGGGAGGTCGGTCGTGGCCGGGACGGTGCAGGGTGCACGACCGAGCGGGGCGCGGCGGCTCGCGGCCGCGGGCGCGTTGCTGGCGGCGATCGCCGCGGTCGTGGTGGTGATCGTGGCTCTCCTGCAGAGCCCGCTGCGGGTCGTCGCGGCCCCGATCCTGGTGGGTGTGGCGGTCGCCGCGGGCTGGACCGCGCTCGTGCGGCGCGGGGCGTGGCGCATCGCGGCCTGCACGGTCGCGGTGCTGGCCCTCGTCGGCGTGGTCCTGCTGGTGGTGACGGCCTCGATCCTGCGCACCGCGGCCGTGGTCGTCCTCGTCCTGCTGGCGGCGAGCCTCGCCCGGGTCGCCCTCGGCCGCGACCTCGTGCCCGAGCCGTCGGGAATGAAGTCCGTCCCGGCGGCCGGGCACGGGGTGCTGCTCATGAACCCGCGCTCGGGCGGCGGCAAGGTCGCCCGGTTCGGGCTCGAGGAGGAGGCCCTGCGGCGCGGCGTGACCCCCGTCGTCCTGGAGCCGGGCGACGACCTGCGGGCCCTCGCCGAGGCCGCCGTCGCCGAGGGGGCCGACGTGCTGGGCATGGCCGGCGGCGACGGGTCCCAGGCCCTGGTCGCCGACGTCGCCCGGAAGCACGACGTCCCGCTGGTCGTGATCCCCGCGGGCACCCGCAACCACTTCGCGCTGGACCTCGGCCTGGACCGCGACGACGTCGTGGCCGCGCTCGACGCGTTCGGCCCGGCCCTGGAGCGGCGCATCGACCTGGCCGTGCTGGGCGACCGGGTGTTCGTGAACAACGCCTCGCTCGGCGTGTACGCGGGCGTGGTGCAGTCCGAGGGCTACCGCGACGCCAAGCTCGCGACGACCGCCCGCATGGCCCCCGAGCTGCTCGGACCCGGCGCGGAGGGGTCGCACCTGCGGTTCCGCGGGCCGGACGGCGTCGACGGGGGCCCCACCGCCATGGTGCTCGTGTCCAACGGCGACTACCGGCTCGACCGGCTCGACGGCTTCGGCACCCGGGCCCGGCTCGACGGCGGGGTGCTCGGCGTCGTGACCGTGCGGGTGGAGAAGGGCCGCGACGTCACCGAGATGCTGGCCGCACAGGCGACCGGCCGGCTGCGCTCCTTCCGCGGCTACCGGCAGTGGAACGCGCCCGAGTTCGAGGTCGACTCCGACAAACCGCTGGTCGAGGTGGGGGTCGACGGCGAGGCGCTGCGGCTGGCGCCCCCGTTGCGGTTCCGGGTGCTGCCCGGGGCGCTGCGCGTGCGCGTGCCCACCGGGTCGCCTGGCGCGGCTCCCGCGGCGGTCGCGCCGGCGGGCCCGGGCGAGGCGATCGCGGGCCTGGTCCGCGTGCTCCGCGGGCACTCCGCGCAACGACGACCGGGCTGAGCGGACAACCGGACGAACTATGCGGAGCTGCGCCGAACGGCGCCTTCCGCTCCTCCGCATCCGGTCCCGACTGGGGACCTTCGTCCCACCGGCCCGGGCCCGACGCTCGGCCTCAGGCCGGATCCAGGCGGTCCAGCATGGATCGAACCAGCCGGTCCAACAGTGCGCCGGCGTGCGGGGGTGACTTGTCCATGCAGCCGGTACCCGAGTCGAAGATCCGTGTTCCCGTCCGCCCACCGCAACTCGTCACGCGGGCCGCGGTCCGCGCGGCGCTCGACCGGATCTCCGACGTGGGCCTGGTCCGTGGCCCCGCCGGCTTCGGCAAGACCCTGGCCGTGGCGGAGTGGGTGCGCACGAGCCCGGGCCCCGGAACGGCGTGGGTCCGCGTCGACGCCGAGGACGAGGATCCCCGACGGTTCTGGTCGGCCGTCCTGGCCGCCCTGGCCCGATGCCCCACGATCCCGCCGTCGAGCCGGCTCCGGGACCGGCACGGCTGGCCCGCGGAGGGCGGGCCGGAGTTCCTGGCCGCGCTGACCGCCGCGCTCGACGTCCTGCCGCGGCCGCCGCGCCTGGTGCTCGACGACGTCGGTGAGCTGACGGGCGCCGCGAGCCTGCACGGGTTGCGCACCTTCCTCCGCGACCGGCGGCCGGACCTGGCCACCGTGCTGTGCAGCCGGGGCGAACCGCCGCTCGGCCTCGCCCGGCTGCGGGTGGCGCGGCGGCTCCGCGAGATCGGCCCGGACCTGCTGCGCTTCACCCCGTACGAGGCCGAGGAGCTCCTCCGCGCCGCGGCGCCGGGCCTGACCCAGGCCGAGGTCACCGTGTTGCACGCGCGCACCGCGGGCTGGCCGGCCGCATTGTGGTTGGCCGCCGCGGCCTGCGCCGATCCGACCGACCCCGAGGCCGCGCAGGGCTTCTCCGGCGAGCACCCGCTGGTCGCCGACTACCTGGAGGGGGAGGCGCTCGCCGGCCTCGACGGCACCGAGCTCGACGTGCTGCGTCGGATCGGCGTGGTCAACCCGGTGCCGACCGGGCTCGCCGCGGTCCTCACCGGCCGGGCCGACGCCGGCGGGGTGCTCGACGCCGTCGAGCACCGGACGGGTCTCGTGCGCGCGGAGGGCCGCGGCCGGGAGGTCCACCGGGTCGAGCCGCTGCTGCGCGACCACCTGCTCGGGGAGCTGCGCCGGTACGCGGCCGGGACGCCGGCACGGCTCGAGGCGGTGACCGCGCGCTGGTACGCCGCCGCCGGCCGGCCCGACGCCGCGGCCGAGCACGCCGCCCGCAGCGGGGACGCGCTGGTCGCCACGGAGATCCTGCGCGACGCCGGGCCCACACTGCTGCTCTCCGGTCGGCACCGCCCGCTGCGCCGCGCCCTGGACACCGTCGGCGAGGTCGGCCTCGCCCGCGAACCCGGGCTGGCGGCGCTCGCCGCGCTCGCCCGCACGGCGGCGGGCGGCCCACCGGCCACCCACGCGCCGCGGTGGCCCGAGGACCCCCCGCCCGAGCTGGCCGTGCTGCGGGCCGCCGCCGAGGAGTTCGGTGCCGTCCCCGCGACCTCCGGCCGGCGCGACCCGGACGTGCTGCCGCACCAGCCGGGCGTGCGGGCGCTGGGCCTGCTCGCGCGGGCCCTCACCGCGGTGCGGGTCGGCGCCCCGGGCGCCGCACGGCCGTTGCTCGCCGACGCGCTCGAGCTCGCCGACCGGCACGGGTTCGTGCACCTCGCGGTGCAGGCGCTCGCCCTGCGGGCGGTCGCGGCCGCGGCCGAGGGCGACGCGGCCGAGGTGCGGCAGGCGGGGGAGGTCGCGCTGGCCCGGGCGGAACGCTCCGGGCTGCGGCACTCGTCCTGGGCGGCCGCCGCTGCGGCCGTACTGGCCCACGCGGCGCTGCTCCGCGCCGAGCCACGCGACGCGATGCGGCTGGCCGAGGCGGGGCTGGCCGGGCTCGACCACCCCGGCCGCGGGCCGGCCGAGCTGCGGTTCGGCCTGGCGGTGCTCCGCGCGGCGGCGGACGTGGACGGCGCGGGCGAGGCCCGCGGGGACCGCGCCCGCGGCCTGGACCGGCTGCAGCACGCCCGCGCGGAACTGGGCGACGAGCCGGTGGACCCGCACGTCGCGGCCATGGCCGCTCTGCTGGAGCACCGCGCGGCCCTGGACCTCGGGCACCCGACGGCGGCCCGCAGCGTGCACGGCTGGCTGGTCCAGCGCGTCGGGGAGACCGCCGAGAGCGCCCTGCTCCGCGCCTGGACCGATCTCGCCGCCGGCCGTGAGGACCGGGCCCGGGCCGCGGCGCACCGCGCGCTCGTGGAGTGCGGGGCGCCCCTGCTCGGCGTCACCGAGGTGGAGGCGTGGCTGGTCGAGGCGACGGTCGCGGCCGAGGCCGAGGAACGGGCGGCGGCCCGCGAGGCGCTCGAGCGCGCCCTGGGGCTGGCCGAGCCGCTGCGGGCCTTGCGCCCGTTCGCGGGGGCGGGGCCGGAGGTCCGGCGGCTGCTCGTGCAGCTGCACGGCGGTCCCGGTGCGGCAGGCTCCTTCGCGGGCGCCGCGCTCGCGGTCTCCGCGACCACCGGGTCCCCGGCGGCGGCGCTCAGCGAGCGCGAGCGGGCGGTCCTCGCCCTGCTGCCCTCCCTGCTGTCGTTGGAGGAGATCGGGGCCGACCTGTCGGTCTCGGTGAACACCGTGAAGACCCACGTCCGCTCGATCTACGGGAAGCTCGGTGTGAGCAGCCGCCGGACCGCCGTGCTCGCCGGCTACGAGCGCGGCCTGATCGCCCCGGCGCCCGCGCTCACCCTCCGGGGGTGAGGTCCTCGCCCCCGGCGGCGTCCCTCCCCGGCGATCTCCGCGCCGTGCCCCGCGGAGGACCGCGAAGTCACACGGAGCGGGCGAGGTGCACCGTGCCCGCGACCCCGACCGTGGACCGACACAGCGCTCGAGGGAGGAGCACACCATGAGCGACACGACCCATTCGCCCACATCGGGGGCGACGCAGAGCACGGCGGGGGCATGGGCGACCGGATTCGCGATGTTCGCGGGTGCGGTGCTGATCGTGACCGGCATCTGCCAGGCACTGGCCGGTATCGCCGCGCTGTTCCGCGACCAGGTCTACGTGGCCACCCCGAACTACATCTACTCGTTCGACGTCACGGCCTGGGGCTGGGTCCACATCATCCTCGGTGCGGCGCTCGCGCTCACCGGTCTCGGGGTCATCCAGGGCCAGACCTGGGCGCGCGTCGTCGGCATCCTGCTCGCCTCGCTGAGCATCATCGCCAACTTCCTGTTCATCCCGCACTACCCGATCTGGTCCATCGTGATCATCGCCCTCGACGTCGCCGTGATCTGGGCCCTGGTCCGCGAGACCCGCGAGCTCGCCTGACCGGGCTGCTCCTCGGCCTCGTCCGCATCCGCCGCCGGAGGTGACCCGATGACACGGACCGCCGCTCCACCCGCAGCACCGGAACGGCACCCGGCCGCGGTCGGCCCGGCCGAGCGCATCGAGCTCGGCCGGGCGGCGCGGACGGCGGCGCCCCGGTCGAGCCACGCCGAGCTGCCTGCCCGGCGCGGCAAAGGGGCGCTGAAGATCCTGGCCGCGCAGGACGTCGGCCGGGTCCAGGACCTGCTGCCCATCCGGTACGCCCGGATGGCCATCTCGCCCTTCACCTTCCTGCGCGGCTCGGCGGCCGTGATGACCGCCGACCTCGCCGACACCCCGGTCAGCGGCATCGACGTGCAGCTCTGCGGCGACGCCCACCTGGCCAACTTCGGCTTCTTCGCCTCGCCGGAGCGGCGGCTGGTCTTCGACCTCAACGACTTCGACGAGACCCTGCGGGGCCCGTGGGAGTGGGACGTCAAACGGCTGGCGGCCAGCGTCGAGGTCGCCGGGCGGGACCGGGGCTTCCGGACCCGGGACCGCGCGGCGGCGGTGGAGGCGGCCGTGCGCGCCTACCGCCGGGCGATGCGCGCCTTCGCGGCCATGACCAACCTCGACGTCTGGTACGCGCTCGTCGAGACCGACGAGCTGTGGGCGCGCTACCGGCGCCGCGTCGCCGCGCCGCGGCGGGCCCGGATGCAGCGGGACCTCACCAAGGCCCGCTCGCGGGACAACCTGGGTGCGCTGAACCGCTTCACGGCGGTCGTCGACGGTGCCCCGCGCATCGTCGCAGCGCCGCCGATCGTGGTGCCGATCCGCGACCTCTACCCGGAGGAGGTGGAGCGGCGGGGCATCGAGGACGGCATCCACGAGCTGCTCGCGGGCTACCGGGAGAGCCTGCCCCCGGACCGCCGGACGCTCTACGACCGGTACCGGCCGGTCGACATCGCGCACAAGGTGGTGGGCGTCGGCAGCGTCGGCACCCGCTGCTGGATGCTGCTCTTCCTCGGCCGCGACGACCGGGATCCGCTGTTCCTGCAGGCCAAGGAGGCGGGACCGTCGGCCCTGGAGTCCGTGCTGGGCCCGGCCCCGCAGGACTCGGCGGGGCAGCGGGTCGTCGAGGGGCAGCGGCTGATGCAGGCCGTGGGCGACATCTTCCTCGGCTGGCAGCGGGCGCCCGGGGTCGACGGCGAGGTGCGGGACTTCTACCTGCGCCAGCTGCGGGACTGGAAGGGCTCGGTCGAGGTCGAGAGCCTGCGTCCGCAGGGGTTGCAGATCTACGCGGAGATCTGCGGGCAGACCCTCGCCCGCGCCCATGCACGCAGCGGCGACCGGATCGCGATCGCGGCGTACCTCGGCTCGTCGTCCTCCTTCGACCGCGCGGTCGCGGACTTCGCCCGCGCCTACGCCGACCGCACCGAGACCGACCACGCCGCGCTGCGCCGGGCGATCGACACGGGGCGGGTGATCGCGTCCGACCCGAGCACGGACGGCCAGGGATGAACCGCTGGAAGCCGCTGATCGCCCTGGGGATCGCACAGTTCCTGGTGGTGCTCGACACGGCCGTCATGAATGTGTCGATCAGCGCGCTGGTCGCGGACTTCGACACCACGGTCGCCGCCATCCAGGCGGTCATCACCCTGTACACGCTCGTCATGGCCGCGTTCCTGATCACGGGCGGCCAGGTCGGCGACATCCTCGGGCGTCGCCGCGCGTTCGCGGTCGGGCTGGTGGTCTACGGCGTGGGATCCGGTCTCACCGCGATCGCCCCGACGCTGTGGGTGCTGGTGCTCGGCTGGTCCGTCATCGAGGGCCTCGGTGGGGCGCTGGTGCTCCCGGCGCTGGCCGCCCTCGTGGGCGGCAACTACCGCGGCCGGGACCGGGCCGTCGCCTACGGCGTCATCGGCGGCCTCGCGGGCGCGGGGATCGCCGTCGGCCCGATCCTCGGCGGGTGGGCGACGACCTACCTGAGCTGGCGCGTCGTGTTCGCCGGCGAGGTCGTGATCGTGGTGGCGATCCTGCTGATGCTGCGTTGGATCGCCGACGCGCCGCCGGTCGGGCCGCGCCGGCACCTGGACCTGGTCGGGGCGACCCTGTCCGTGGCCGGGCTCGCGCTCACCGTGCTCGGCATCCTGCAGAGCAGCGCCTGGGGCTGGCTCGAGCCGCGGAACCCGCCGTTCACGGTGTTCGGCTTCGCGCCGACCCTCTTCGTGATCGCGGCGGGGCTCGTCCTCCTCGGACTGCTGCGCAACTGGGTGCGGCACCGCGAGGAGCGGGGCCGCGACCCGCTGGTCCGGTGGGCGCTGTTCGCGATCCGGCCGCTGCGCGCCGCGCTGTCCACCCTGCTGGCCCAGAACCTGATCCTGCTCGGGATCTTCTTCACGGTGCCGCTCTACCTGCAGGTGGTGCAGGGGCTCAACGCCTTCGAGACGGGGCTGCGGCTGCTGCCGGTCTCGCTCACGATGCTGGTCACGTCGATGGCCGCGCCGCTCGTCAACCGCTTCGCGGCGCCACGGACCGTGGTCCGCATCGGCTTCGTCGTGCTGTGCGGCGCCTCGCTGTGGCTGGTCGCCACCGTCCGGCCGGAGCTCGACGACCTGTCCTTCGCCCTCGCCACCGGGGTGCTCGGCATCGGGATGGGGCTGCTCGCCGGACAGCTCGGCAACGTCGCGCAGTCCAGCGTCGGCGAGGTCGAGCGCAGCGAGGTCGGCGGGCTGCAGTACACCGCGCAGAACCTGGGGTCCTCGCTGGGTACCGCGCTGATCGGCTCCTTCCTGCTCGGCGCGCTGACCCGGGTGAGCCTCACGGGGGTGGCGGAGGCGCCGGTGTCCGACGCGACGCGAGCGCAGGTCGGCACCGCCCTGGAACAGGGGATCTCGTTCCTCTCCCTCGACCAGGCCCGCGCCGCGCTGACCTCGGCCGGCATCCCGGCCACGGAGGTGGAGGTGCTGCTCGGGGAGTACGCGCAGGCCCAGCTCGTCGGGTTGAAGTTCGCGTTGCTGGCTGCGGCCGGGATCGCCCTGCTCAGCCTGTTCCTCACCCGGGAGCTGCCGCGCCGCCGGGAACCCGAGCAGGTGGTGTCGCCCGCCCCGGTCGTCGAGCCGCCCGTGGGCGCGCCGGGGTGACGCCTCACGGCAGGAGCAGACAGGAGTCGCCGAACTCGTGCCAGCGGTAGCCCGCGTCGAGCGCGGCCGCGTACGCCCGCTCGACCAGCCGCCGTCCGGCCACCGCGCGGAGCAGGAGCAGGTGCGAGGCCTCGGGCTCGTGCCAGCCGGTCACCAGCCCGTCGACGACGCGGGCCGGCCGGTCCGGGCCCAGGACCAGCTCCGTCGTGCCCTCGCCCGCCCGGACGGTCCCGTCGCGCTCGGCGACGGTCTCCAGCGCGCGGGTCACGGTGGTCCCCACCGCGACGACCCGGCGCCCGGCCGCACGCGTCGCGGCGACCGCCTCGGCGGTCGCGAGCGGCACCCGGTAGCGCTCGGGCTGCGGGGTCTCGCCCGCCTCGAGCGACGACACCCCGGTGTGCAGCACCAGCTCGGCCACGGCGATCCCGCGCGCCCGCAGCCCGTCGAGCACCGCGGGGGTGAACGGTCGCCCCGCGCTCGGCATCTCGGCGCTGCCGAACCGGCCGTCCGGGCGGGCGAAGACGGTGCGGTACTCGGCGAGGGAGGGGCGTCCCCGCAGGTAGGAGTAGGTGATCGGGCGTCCCGCCGCGGCCAGGTACCGGCGCAGCCCGCCTTCCACCGGGATCCGCGCCCGCCAGATCCGCGGACCGCCGGAGAGCAGGGTCGCGGTCACCCCGCGCGGCAACCGGACGGTCTCGCCGGCCCGGCCGTCCGTGATCCGGTACCCGTCCGGCGTGCGCAGCTCCACGGACCAGGTCCCGCCCGGTGCCGGCCCGGACACGTGCAGGACGACGGACCGGCCCGCCCGCATGCCGTCGAGGGCCGCGGGTTCGGTGTCGGAGGTGTTGACCACGACCAGGTCCCCGGGCTCCAGCGCCTCCGGCAGGTCGGTGAACCGGCGGTGCCGCACCGGGCGGCGGGCCGGCGCGACCATGAGGCGCACACCGTCGCGGACCGGCGGGGGTGCGGTGGCGACCAGTTCGGGCGGGACCGGCCTCACGGCGCGACCGCCAGGTCGGCCGCGGTGTAGCGGCCCGAGGGCGGCCGGTCCGCGAGCAGCCGCAGCAGCGCCGGTACGACGGTCTCCGGCTCGGGCCGGTCCGAGATGTCCTCACCGGGGAAGGCCCGCTGGTGCATCGCGGTGCGCATGTCCCCGGGATCGAAGGCGTACACGCGCAGGTCCGGCTCCTCCACGCCCAGCACCGCGGCGAGATGGTCGAGCGCGGCCTTCGCCGCGCCGTAGCCGCCCCAGCCCTCGTAGGCCTCGACGGCGGCGTCGGAGCTGAGCGTGACGACCGTGCCGCCGGCGGCGCGCAGGGCCGGCAGGGTCTCCCGGGTGAGACCGAGCGGGGCCAGGACGGTGGTCTCCAGGACGCGGCGCAGGGCGTCGAGCGGGTAGTCGGCCAGCCGGGGCAGGGGCGAGGGACCGAGCTCGCCGGCGTTGTGCACCAGCAGGTCCAGCCGGCCGCCTGCCGCGGCGGCGAGCTCGGTGCGGAAGCCCGGGTCGGTGACGTCACCGGGCAGGGCGGCGACGCCGGGCACCCCGTCGAGCGCGCCCCGCAGGCGTCGGGCGTCCCGGCCGCAGGCCACCACGGTGGTCCCGCGCCGGGCGAGGGCGACGGTGAGGGCGAGCCCGAAGCCCTGTCCCGCACCGGTGACGATCGCAGTCCGTGTCATGCGGACCACACTGCGACCTGAAGCTCGGTTCAGGTCAAGAGATCGTCGTCCCGGCTCCGGTAGCCGTCCCGTGCCTCGGCGATGGCCGCCCGGCGGGCGCCGACGAGATAGTCCGGGGAGCCGAGTTCGACCCCGGCCCCGGGAGGCGTCTCGATCCCGAGCGCCCGGAGATAGACCCCGGCCCGCTGGGAGAAGGAGCCGCCGCCCGTCCCGAAGTGCGCCGCCAGGTCCTTGACCATCAGCCCGCCGCGGCCGCCGACGAGGTCGCTCGCCCGGCCCACGAGCCAGCAGATCGTGCCGGCCGAGATCTCCGACCGGGCGGCCCGGCGGAACGCCACGGGATCGGCCGCCGCCGTCCTGCTGAGCAGGCGCCGGCACGCCGTCCGCATCTCGACGGCGTCGCCGCCGTCGAACAGGGTCTCGCAGCCGGAGTCGACCAGGGCGAGCACCTCGCCCACCCGCGGCCGGACGTCCTCGGGGACCCCCGTCCAGTCGAAGGGCTCGTCGGGCAGCGGCTCCGTGGACAGCGCGTCCAGGACCGCGCGCCCGCCGACGGCCCGCGCGAGCTCGTTCAGTCCCCACTCCGGGTCGGGCGGGTCGAGCACCCCGAGCGCCTCCAGCAGCGCCTCCGGTCCCTGCCTGCGATCGGCGCGGATCAGCTGCCGGTACTCGGCCTCGAAGGCGTCGACCGCCGCGAGGGTGTCCTGCGTGTGCACGGACCTGATCCCCCGCTCGGCGTGGCAGAACCGGACGAAGGCTCGCAGCAGGTCCGGGAGGCGATCGAGGTGCGGCACGTCGGCGACGATCTTCCGCGGGACCCAGTCCAGCAGCAGGATCTCGACGTTCACGGGGCTCCAGCGCAGCGGGTCGCCGGTGCCGGAGCCGCTGCCGAACCACAGCAGCGACTCCAGGAGCTCCCGGTGGTCGGGATCGTCGAAGCCCGTGCCCTGCGGCGAGCGCAGGAAGCGCTCGGTCAGGTCCGCCAGCTGCGCGCCGGACCACTCGGGGAACTCGTGGCCCCGCCCGCCGGCCGGCAGCATCCCCGTGACCCAGCGGACCAGGGCACGGCAGGCCGGCCACGTCTCGGTCTCGAACGGCGGATAGGTGATGGCGGCCTGCTCCATCGCCTCGACGATCCGGGCGCGGGCGTCGGCGGGGTCGAGGTCGCGCACCACGGAGTCCGGGTCGTCGGCGATCTCCTCCAGCTGCGCGACGACCGCGGCGGCCGGCGCCGGCAGCACGAAGGCGTCCTTGACCAGCGTGCCGACGTTGTGGTCGACGTAGACCACCGTGGTGAACTCGGTGCCGTCGGGGAGGAGCACACCGAGCACGTGGTTCTCGCCGTCGCCGAGCACGTGGGCGACCTCGCGGACCGAGGTCACGCGCGTCCGGCCGAGGTCGGCCAGCCAGCCGGGCAGGGCATCCGCGCGGCCGGTGATCTCGCGGAGGGCCCGGCGCCGGAACAGCTCGTCGTCGGAGAAGGCGGCGAACACCGCGAGCAGGGCCGACGTCTCGTGCAGGTCCGTGCCGAGGAAGCTCTCGACGAGGTCGTCGAACCCCGGGACGTCGGGCGAGGGTTCGGGCCCGAAGGGGTGGCGGGGTGGTTCGAGGATCGCCAGGATGCCGCTGACCAGCTCGAGCAGCGAAAGCGGATGCTCCTCGAGGGCCAGGGCGACCCGGTCGACGAGATCGGGCTCCTGGTCCCGGCGCCGTCGCTGCTCGAGGCGCCGGTCCCGGCGCCGCGTGCGGGCGCGCCCGTCCTTCTTCGGTGGCCTGCGTCCGCGGGGGCGCTTCGACATGTCCGGCAGCCTAGGGCTCAGTCCACGCGGCGCAGGCCCGCCGCGCGCAGGCGGGCGAGGTCCGGGAAGCCGTCGACCGCCATGAGCAGGTCCGCCTCGGCGAGGAACGAGCGCAGGTGGTGCACCACGCCCTCCTCGCCGCCGACCGCCAGCGCGTAGACGTGCGGGCGCCCGGAGCCGACCGCGGTGGCGCCCATCGCGAGCGCCTTGACCACGTCCGAGCCGCTGCGCACGCCGGAGTCGAAGAGGACCGGGGTGTCGCCGGCGGCCTCGACGACCTCGGGCAGCGTCTGCAGGGCCGGCAACCCGCCGTTGGCCTGCCGGCCGCCGTGGTTGGAGCAGTAGATGCCGTCGACCCCGTGGTCCTTGGCCTTGCGCACGTCCTCGGGGTGGCTGATGCCCTTGAGCACGATCGGCAGCGAGGTCGCCTCGCGCATCCAAGCCAGGTCCTCCCAGCGCATCGAGAAGCCGAAGGTCCGGGCGAACAGCCCGACGACCTCGGCCGGGTCGGAGCTCCTGAGCTGCTTCCGGAAGTGCTCGTCGGAGGTGTAGTTGGCCAGGCAGTAGCCGCGCAGCTGCGGGAAGTTCGCGGTGTTCAGGTCGCGCGGGCGCCACCCGGTGACCCAGGTGTCGAGCGTGACGACCAGCGCCCTGAAGCCCGCCCGCTCGGCCCGCTGGATGAAGCTGACGGCCAGGTCCCGGTCGTTGGGCGGGTAGAGCTGGAAGAAGCCCGGGGTGTCGCCGAGCGCCTTCGCGACCTCCTCCATCGGGTCCTGGGAGAGCGTCGACGCGATCATCGGAACGCCGGTGCGCGCGGCAGCGCGGGCCGTCGCCAGGTCGCCGTGCAGGTCCTGCGCACAGATGCCGAGCACGCCGATCGGGCACAGGAAGAGCGGGTGCGGCAGCTCGATGCCGAACAGTGTGGTGGAGAGGTCGCGGTCGTACGCGCCCTCCATCATCCGCGGCACGAGGCCCCACTTCTCGAAGGCCTCGACGTTCGCCCGCTGGGTGCGCTCGTCGCCCGCCCCGCCCGCGACGTAGGAGAGCACCCACGGCGGCAGTGCCTCGGCGGCCCGGCGCTCCATCCCCGCGAAGTCGACCGGGAAGCGGGGCAGCAGGCCCTTCGTGCCGGCCAGGTAGATCTCCAGCTGGTAGTCGCCGTAGCGCGGTGACATCCGTGTCCCTCCTGATCACGCGGGTCCCGCCGGGACACTAGCGCCGGAGGTGCCCAAACGATCGGTCGACAACTCCCGACCGAACGGTTGACCAGCAGCGGGTCCGCAGCTAGCGTCGGTGTTCGTCGGACCGCCGAGTCGCAGGAGACGCTGGTGCCGGAGAGTGGGATCGAGCGGTCCGTGCCGCCGCACCGCCGCGCGGTGGCGCCCAAGGCGCGCGGCCGCGACCTCGGCCCGTCGCGCTACGAGCAGATCGTCGACGCGGCCGCGGAGCTGTTCCGGCGCAAGGGCTACGCGGGCACGAGCATCAGCGAGATCGCCGAGGCGGCCGGCATGCTCAAGGGCAGCCTCTACCACTACATCCACACCAAGGAGGACCTCCTCCACGCGATCGTGGAGGAGGCGCACCTCAACACCGCCGCGCTCGGCGAGGAGCTGCTCGCCTCCGGCGCCCCGGCCGTCGACAAGCTGCGGCTGGCGATCGAGCGGCACCTGCGCGGCACCGAGAAGAACCTGATCAAGATCAGGGTGTTCAACGCCGAGTTCTCCGGGCTGCCCGCCGAGCGGTTCGCCGAGATCATCGCGCGCCGGGACACCTACGAGCGCTCGATCCGCGAGATCGTCCGGCAGGGGCAGCGGGAGGGCGCCTTCGCCGCGCACCTCGACCCGCGGCTCACCGCCGCGTCGATCCTCGCGACCCTCAACTCCGTCCAGGCGTGGTTCCGCCCCGACGGCGACCTGTCCATGACCGAGATCATCGACGGCTTCACCGACCTCCTGCTGCGCAGCGTCGGCGTGGAGACCCACCCGGAAAGGACCCTGCATGAAGACCGGTGAGCAGTACCTGGCCTCCCTCGACGACGGCCGCAAGGTCTGGTTCGAGGGCGAGCTGGTCGAGCGGATCGCCGACCACCCGATCCTCGGCCGGAGCGCGCAGCTCATCGCCGAGGGCTACGACAAGGTCTACGACCCGACCGGCGACCACAGCCCGTTCTCCGACGTCCCGACGGACGCGGCGGGCCTGCGCGAGCACATCGACTTCGTGCACGACCTGGGGATGCTCGCGCACGTCACCTACACCTCGATCATGACGCTGCTGACCGCCGCGGGCCGGATCATGGACTCCTGCCCGGAGGAGGTCGAGCGGATCAACGCCTTCGTCGCGCGCGCCCGCGCCGAGGACATCCGGATCACGCAGTGCATCACCGACGCGAAGGGGCACCGCAAGGTCCGCCCGGGTCAGCAGGAGGACCCCGACTCGTACGTGCACGTGGTCGAGCGCCGGGACGACGGCGTGGTCGTCCGCGGGGCCAAGCTGCACATCACCGCCGCCTCGCTCGGCCACGAGCTCATGGTCATCCCGACCAAGGGCATGAAGCCGGGGGAGGAGGACTACGCGATCGCGTGCATGATCCCGGTCAACGCGCCCGGGGTGAAGATCGTCGACGTCAGCTACGCGCCGCGGCACGCCGACACCGGCACCTTCCCGGTCTCGGGACCGGTGTCCTACCCCGAGTCGTTCGTGATCCTGGACGACGTGTTCGTCCCCACCGAGCGCATCTTCCTCGACGGGCAGACCAAGTACGCCACCGTGTTCGCGCACTCGCTCGGCCTGTGGGAGCGGCTCGGCGGGCTGTCGTCGATGGCCGACGGCGCGGACCTGCTGGTCGGGCTGGCCCAGCTGATCGCCCAGGCGAACGGCACCGAGTCCGTGGCGCACGTCCGGGACAAGATCGACGACATGATCATCCAGGCCACGCTGATCCGGGCCTCGCTCGAGGCGGCGATCACCCACTGCCACGTGGGCGACAACGGCGCGGCGTTCCCGGACGAGCTGTACACCAACGCGGGCAAGTACTACGCGGCGTCGCACTACGACCGGCTGGTGCAGAGCCTGCACGACATCGCCGGCGGCTCGATCGTCACCGCGCCCTCGCTCGCCGACCTGCAGAACCCCGAGGTCGGGCCCGCGGTGCGCAAGTACATGCAGGGCAACCCGGAGTTCGACGGCGAGACCCGGCTGCGGCTGTTCCACGTGATCCGCGACCTCACCGCGGACACCTACGGCGGCTGGCGGCTGGTCACGAACATCCAGGCCGGCGGCGGGCTCTACGCCCAGAAGATCGTGACGCGGAAGTGGTACCCGATGGAGTCCGCCGTCGCGAGGGCGAAGGAACTGGTCGGGGTGCCGTTCGCGCCCTGAGAACCCACCGGCCCCGACACCGAGGCCCCTTCCGACGAGGGGGCACTCCGTCGATCCCCTCCACAGCGGGGACCGGCCGGCCCTACCGCGGCGACGTGAGGGCGCCCTAACCTGCGCGGATGCTGCTGGACGGGTTCAACCACGTCGCCGTGATCACCGCCGACACGGACCGCCTCCACGCCTTCTACGGCGAGGTCTTCGGGGCGACCGTCGCGCACGAGATGCGGCGGGACGGCTTCCGGTTCTCGATCGTCGACATCGGTCCGCACGCCGAGCTCAACGTGTTCGAGGTGGACGGCAACACCGAGGCCGAGCGGCAGACGCCGATGCTCGGCCGCGGCCGGCTCGACCACCTCGGGCTGCAGGCGGCGTCGATCGAGGCGTTCGAGGAGATCCGTCGCCGGCTGCTGGAGCGCGGGGCGTGCGACGAGTTCGTGACCGACTTCGGCCCCGTGCTCAGCCTGTTCTTCCGGGACCCGGACGGGCTGGAGGCCGAGGTCTGCGTGCGCAACCCGGACGCGGAGCCGGGCCGGCACAACCCGCCCGGCACCCCCGCTGCCCGCTACGTGCGCTGACGCGCCCCGCCCCCCAGGCCATCACTCGTGAGTGGCGATAGTCGCTCTGGCGACTATCGCCACTCACGGGGTCAGAGCTGGTAGGTGGAGTTGATGATCGCGCCCTTGCGGGCGTAGTGGATCAGCGCGTCCTGGACGTCGAGCGGGT
>NZ_JNYD01000010.1 GCF_000717175.1 Pseudonocardia autotrophica
CAACGGCAGCGACGCGGAGACCTCGCCGGTGGCCGGGTTCGTCACGTCCGAGAACCGGCCGGACTTGCCATCGACCTTCTGGCCGTTGGCCCAGTGGTAGAGGGTGGTGATCGCGCCTGCTGGGCGCGTTGAAGGGTTCACATCGAAATGAGATCTCAAGATCTCATAGCTGGCAAGACCGATGTAGTGAGTCGTGTAGTCGCATTGAGCAGCAGTAACGTACTGGTAACACATGAGGGCAGTGGTGTCAGTCGTGGGCTCTTGACACGCCCATGAGGCCTGAGGGAGTTTTGCGATCTCAAGTGCTCCCGGCCTCTGGAGATCTCATGACAGACCCCACCGCGTCCCCAGCGTCCTGCGATCTGCTCGTCACGGCCGGGTGGGTGATCACGGTGGACGCCGAGCGGCGGATCGTCCGGGACGGTGCCGTCGCGGTGACCGACGGCGTCATCGTCGCCGTCGGCAAGGCCGCGGAGCTGGACCGGGCTTACCGGCCCACTCGGCGGATCGACCGACCGGAGGCCGTCGTGCTGCCCGGCATGGCCAACGGCCACCGGCACCTGCTGTGCTGCGCGAAGGGTGCGATGCCCGAGGGTGGCACCACGCTGGAGTCCCTGCGTCGCTTCATCTATCCGTCGTTCTCGTCGCTCGAGCCCGAGGACATGAACGTCTACGCGCGCCACGCCACGGCCGAGATGATCCGCAACGGCACCACGCTGTTCGAGGAGCCCGGCTGCAACCACATCGACGCGGTCCTTCCCGCCATCGCCGAGTCCGGGATACGCGCGCGCATAGGCCTGTGGACGTGGGACCAGCGGGGCTCCGGCGGGGACGCCGGCCTGCCGGACTGGCTGGCGCTCGACACCGCCGCCGCGATCAAGCGCCTCGAGCACGGCCTGGAGACCGTGCAGGCCTTCGGCAACGAGCGGATCCGCCCGGCCGTGTGCGTCGAGGGTGTGACCACGTGCTCCGACGAGCTGACCGTCGCCGCCGCTCGGCTGGCCGAGGAGTCGCAGACCCTCGCGGTGCAGCACAAGTCGACCAGCGAGCGTGAGGTGGCCCTCGAGCTGCAGGTCTTCGGCGAGCGCCCGATCCAGCACACCGCGAGCATCAAGGCGCTGAACCCGTACACCCTGCTCAACCACGTCACGAGCCTCGACCTGGAGGACGTGGCCGCCATCGCGGACACCGGCGCGACCGTCTCGTGGAACCCCAGTACGGCGCTGAAGCTGGCCAAGGGGACCACCCAGCACAGCAGGTGGCCGGAGCTGATCGCCGCGGGCGTCCCGATGGGACTGGGCACGGACGCGGAGAACTGCTCGAACCACCAGGACATCTGCCGCGCCATCTACCTCGCCGCGCTGCTGCCGCGAGACGCCCGAGAGGATCCCACGGCCGTCAGCGCCGAGACCGCGGTGGAGCTTGGCACCCTGGGCGGCGCCCGGGCCCTGCGGTTCGACGACGTCACCGGGTCCCTGGAGGTCGGCAAGCAGGCAGACCTCGTCGTGTTCGACACGAACGACTACGACTGGCGCCCCCTGCACAACCCCATCGCCAACCTCGCCTACGGGGTCACCGGCCACTCGGTCGACACGGTCCTCATCGGCGGACAGGTGGTGTTGGAGAACAAGAAGAGCACCGTGTTCGACGAGGACGCCCTGCGCGAGGAGGTCGAGGCCACCGACCGCAGGATCCTCAAAAAGATCGGCATCGACCCGGCGCCCGCCTGGCCGGTCGTTTGACCCTCACTCCGGAAGGTTCCCCACATGTACGGCGGCGTCGCGCTCCAGCCGGTCTACGCACCCGAGCAGTTCGTCTCGATGGTCCGGCGGGTCGAGGAGGTCGGACTCGCCGACCTCTGGCTCACCGACTCGTCCCTGCACTCCCGCTACTGCTACTCCTACCTCACCCTCGCGGCGACGAACTCGCAGCGCCTCCGACTAGGCACCGCGGTCACCAACCCGGTGACGCGGCACCCCGCCATGGCGGCCGTCGGGATCTCGACGATCGACGAGATCTCCGGCGGTCGCGCGGTCTACGGCATCGGCGCGGGTGATCGGCCGCTGGAGGCACTCGGCCTCAAGCCCGCGCGGCTCGCCCTGCTGGAGGACTCCATCACCGCCGCTCGCAGGCTGTGGACCGGCGAGCACGTCGACATGACCGCGCGCGGGTTCACCCTCGACGACGCGCACCTGCGTTTCCCGGCTCGCCAGGACATCCCCGTCTACATCTCGGCGAGCGGCCCGAAGACTCTGGAGTTGGCCGGGCGGGTGGCCGACGGCGTCATCCTTCTGGCGGGCCTGCACCCGGACGGGCTGATTTATGCCCTGGAGCACATCGACCGCGGCGTGGACATGGCGGGCCGGGACTCGCGCCCGAAGATCACGGTCTTCGCCTACGGCGCGATCGACGAGGACGAGGACGTCGCCCTCGCCGCCGGCCGCACGATCGCCGCGTGGTTCCCGATGACGGCGCCGGTCTACTGCGGGCTCGCGGGCCTGTCCCCGGAGCTCGTCGAGCAGGTCCGTGCGCAGTACGCGGGCGGGGAATTCCAGGAGGCGGAGAGAGCAGCGGCGCTCCTGCCCGACGATTTCGTGCGCCGGATGTCTTTGTCCGGCAACCGGGCCGCGGCCCGCGAGCACATCCGCACGCTGGACAAGCTGGGCATCGACAGCATGGCGGTGTTCCCGCTCGGCGGGGACGCCGACAGCAGGCTGGCGACCGTCACCGCGTTCGCGGAGTGCCTGCGCGACGAGGGCCACATCTGATCTCCGCGCTCGAACGAGGGCCCCGCAGCCGATCGGCTGCGGGGCCCTCGTCTCGGGTGTGCTCAGCCTCGGACGGGGAGCGCCCGCCCGAGCATGGCGGGGGCGCGGACCCGCCGCGCCGAGGCGGCGAGTGCGACCAGGCTGAGCACGTAGGGCAGGCTCAGCCAGAACTGCGACGGCAGCGCGAAACCGGGCACGAGGGCGGCTCCCAGAGCCCCCACCGCGACACACAGCACCGCCCCGAGCAGCACCCACCGCAGCGGCGAACCCGAGCGCCGGGCCCGCCACGCCCCGACGGCGCCGATCACGAGCCCGAGTGCGACCAGCGCGACCCACACCTGCTGCGGCACCGCACCCATCGACTGCAGGCGCAGCTGGAGAGCGTCGGTGAAGCCGAAGACCAGACAGGCCGCGACCACGCCGTAGGGCCGCCACTGGCCGAAGACCACGGCGGCGAGCGCGAGGAACCCGCGTCCGGCGGTCATGTTCTCGGCGAACAACCCGACCTGGCCCACGGACAGGAACGCTCCGGCCAGCCCGGCGAGGGCGCCGGCGGCGAGGACGGCGCTCCACTGCACCCGCGCCACGTCCACACCGGTCGAGTCCAGCACCTCGGGCTTCTCTCCGGCGGAACGCAGGCGCAGGCCCCGCCTGCTCCGGTAGAGAAGGTACGCGACGACCGGGCCGAGCACGTAGGCGAGATAGACCAGCGGCAGCTGGTGGAACAGCACCGGCCCGATGCCGGGGATGTCCGACAGCAGCGGCACCGCGTACGGCTCCATCTTCACCGTAGTGGGCTGGGTGCCGCCGAACTGCAGGCGGTAGAGGAACAGGGTGAGCCCGGCGGCCAGCAGGTTCAGCGCCACCCCGACGACGATCTGGTCACCGCGCAGGGTCACCGACACAAACGCCATGATCGCGCCGAGGACCAGCCCGAGGCCGATCCCGGCGAGCAGCCCGAGCCCGACCCTGCCGGTGGCGTAAGCGGCGAGGAAGCCAGCGTAGGCGCCGAACAGCATCATCCCCTCGAGCCCGATGTTGATCACACCAGCACGTTCGGAGATCAGCTCACCGAGCGCGGCGAGCAGCAGCGGGACCGACAGCCGGATCGCGGCGGCGAAGAGGGCGACGTCGAACGGGTTCACGAGTTCGCTCCTTCGGTGACGCGTGCGGGTTGCTCCGCCGCGGTCGCTGCGGGCCGCCGGGAACGGCGGCGCTCGACCAGCCATGCGGAGCCGGTGACCAGCAGGATCACCACAGCCTGGGTTGCGGTGACCAGGCCGGAGGAGATGCCGACCCTGGCCTCCATCAGCCCGCCGCCCTGGCGCAGCGCGGCCAGCAGGAGCGCGGCCGGGATGCAGGCGAGCGGGTTGTTGCGGGCGAGCAGCGCCACGACGATGCCGTCGAAGCCGTAGTTCGCGGAGAAGCCGGGGGCGAGGTTGCCCGCGGGAGCGGCCAGCACGAGCGACGAGCCCGCGACGCCGGCGACGGCGGCCGACGTGCACAGCGCGCCCACCCCGACCAGCCGGGTCCGGGTGCCCGTGGCCTTGGCTGCGGACGGGTTCGCGCCGGTCAGCCGCAGCCGGTAGCCCACGACGGTGCGGCGCAGCACATACGCGGCAGCCAGCACCACGACCACGACCAGCACGATGTCCCAGCGCAGCGTGGTGCGCGCCAACAGGACCGGCCAGCGCGCCGAGTCGGCCACCGGGGAGCTCTGGCCGAGCGTGCCGGTCGGTTCCTCCATCGGGCCGTTGGCCAGCCAGGACACGATCTGGGTCGTGATCAGGGTGAGGAGCAGCGTGGCGATGAAGTCGTTGACCCCGCGGCGAGCCCACAGCCAGGCGGCGATGCCGCCGAGTGCCGCGCCGCCAGCCGCGCCGGCGAGGACCGCGAGCGGCAGGTGCACCGCCATTGGCAGGCCGGACAGGTGGAGTCCGACCACCGCCGCGGTGGTGCCGCCCGCGAGGATCTGACCCTCCAGCCCCACGTTGAGCCGACCGGCGCGGGAGGCGACGACCCAGCCGACCGCGGCGAGGACGAGGGGGACGAACTTGGTCAGGGTGGCG
The DNA here is from genome assembly GCF_000717175.1 of Pseudonocardia autotrophica. Taxonomy (GTDB): domain Bacteria; phylum Actinomycetota; class Actinomycetes; order Mycobacteriales; family Pseudonocardiaceae; genus Pseudonocardia; species Pseudonocardia halophobica. The sequence goes on from NZ_JNYD01000010.1 coordinate 4,838, forward strand.
CCGAACTGGGCGGGGCTTCCGAAGACCCCGTCCCACATCGCCCGGGCGGCGTCGCCCACGGGGGCTCCGCTCAGTGCGATGACCAGAAGGGACACCGCCAGCGCGAGGACGACGGCGAGCAGGCTGACGGCAGCGCCGCGCAGAGCCCGCCGGTCGACGGCGAGCCGTCTCATGGGGTCGCTCCTTCTGCGCCGGCGGCCATCAGCTCGCCGATCCGGTCGCGGGTGGCGTCCGCGGCGTCGAGCACGGCGACGACCCGGCCCGACGACATCACTGCGATGCGGTCGGACAGGGCGAAGATCTCGTCGAGCTCGGCGGAGACGAGCAGGGTCGCCCCGCCCGCGGTCTTGTGGGCGTTGATCTGGGCGTGCACGAACTCGATCGCGCCGACGTCGAGGCCACGGGTGGGCTGAGCGGCGACGAGCAGATCGGGCTCGCCGTGCATCTCCCGGGCCAAGACGATCTTCTGCTGGTTGCCGCCGGAAAGGCTCGCGACGGGGGTGTCCAGCCCGGTGGTGCGTACGTCGAAGCGGGCGACGAGGTCGGCGCAGTGCCGGCGGATGCGGCCCGGCCGCAGCACGCCTGCGCGGCTGAAGGCGGGCTCGCCGATCGCCCGCATCATGAGGTTGTCGGTCACCGACAGCGGTAGCGCCAACCCGTCGGAGTGTCGGTCCTCGGCGATCGTCCCGGTGCGGCCGGGGCCACCGCCGGTGCGGGCCGTGACGGTGACCGTGCCCGCCGTGGCGGTACGGACGCCCGCGACGAGGTCGGCGAGCTCGCTCTGCCCGTTGCCCTCGACACCGGCGATCCCGAGCACCTCGCCGCCCCGCACCCGCAGGTCGACGGGCCCGAGGTCGCGGTCGCCGCGATACCGGGCGAGGGTGAGCCCGTCGACGTCGAGCACCACGGGACCCGGCTGGACCACCGGCCGCTCGGTGCGCAGCACGACATCCCGGCCGACCATCATCCGGGCGAGCTCCTCGGGCAGAGTCGTACCGACCTCGACGGTGTCGACGACCCGCCCGCCCCGCACCACGGTGCACCGGTCGGCCACGGCCGCGATCTCGCCCAACTTGTGGGTGATCAGCACGATGGCCAGGCCCGCTGCGGCCAGCTCGGCGAGGACCTCGGCGAGGCGGTCCCACTCGGCGGGGGAGAGCACGGCGCTGGGCTCGTCGAGGAGACCACCCGGGCGTCGCTGAGCAGGCACTTGAGGATCTCGACCCGTTGCCGCTCGCCGACCGGGAGGGTCTCCACCGGGACGTCCGGGCGGACCGGCATGCCGTGCCGCTCGCCGATCTCGACGAGCCGGGCCCGGATCGCGGCTGCGTCGTACCGGCCGGTCGTACCTTGGGCCAGCGCCACGTTCTCCGTGGCGGTCATGTCCGGGACCAGCATGAAGTGTTGGTGGACCACGCCGATCCCGGCGGCACGCGCGGCCTGCGGGTCCGCGGCCGGCAGCCGTGCGCCCCCGACGGTCACCTCACCGGAGTCCGGCCGCACCAGCCCGGAGAGGATCTTGACCAGCGTCGACTTGCCGGCCCCGTTCTCCCCCAGCAGCGCGAGGATCTCTCCAGGGCGGACGTCGAGGTCGATCCCGTCGTTCGCAACCAGCGCGCCGTACCGTTTGGTCACCGCACGCGCCGACAGCGCCGCGGGGGCGGCGCCGTCGGACGTGCGAGAGGGGGCCGGCACGCTCAGCCGCCCTGGGGCAGCGTGATGGCCCCGGAGTTCAGCTTGGCGGTGGTGTCGGCGACGACGGACTCGTACTGGGAGGCCGACGGGCAGAGCTTCAGGGCCTGCACAGCGGGGTCGTCGAGGGCGTAGAAGCGGGGCTCGACCGGCAGCGAGCCCGCCTTGAAGTCCTCCAGCACGTGGCCGACCATGATCTTGGTGTCCTGGAACGCGTAGCCGATCAAGGCGGGAGACTCCTCGCAGCGGTCGGTCGTCGGGTTGAAGACCTTGACGTCCTTGCCGGACTCGGTGACCGCGTCGAGCACACCGGGCAGGCCGGCGTCCTGGAAGGCGTAGATCACGTCGGCGCCGTTCGCGATCTGGGCCGCGGTGGCCTCCTTCGCCTTGGCCGCGTCGCTGAGGGACCCGACGGTCACCGAGGCGACGTTGATGTCTGGCTTGACGGACTTGGCGCCCGCGGCGAAGTCGATCGACGACTGCGAGTTCGGCGGAATGTCGGTGCCGCCCACGTAGCCGACCGTGCCCGTGGCGCTCTCCTGTGCCGCGACGACGCCGGCGACGTAGGCCGGAACGCCCTGCCTGGTCGCATAGGTGTGCAGGTTCGGCACCCCGGCCTGCACCACCCCGGACATCACGAAGGTGACGTCGGGGAACTGCGCGGCGACGGTGTTGCCCGCGGAGACCAGCGAGCTGCCACCGGCAATGATCAGCTGGTTGTCGGCGGCCAGGTTGGTCAGGGCGTCGATCGCGGCCTGCGGAGAGCCGACGTTGTCGACGACCGAGACCGTCATGCCCTCCCGGTCCGCGACGGCCTGCACGCCGTCGAGGTAGGACTGGTAGAACGCCTTGTCGTTGCGCGGGCCGGCGAGCACGACACCGACCTTGGTCGGCGCCCCGGAGGCACCGGTCTCCGGCGCGGCCGTCGACCCGCCACTGGAGCAGGCGCTCAGCACGAGCGCGGCGCCGAGAACGGGCGCGGCGAGCACACGGGTGCTGCGCAGCCACGAAGGCACTCGGATCATCTGACTCTCCTTCTTCGCGACCGATCCGCCGGCGGCTGAGATCCTGAGATCGCATCTAGTGCCACGGATCGTGTCCTCGGGGCTCACTGGCCGTCAAGACATGCACGGATGCGTAACCAGCACGCAACACCAACCTCGGTTAACGTGCCGTGACGTGACGTCCACCGCCCTTGACAGTCTGTGGACCGACCCCGCAGATTTGAGATCTCAAATCGAAGTGGGAGTGCAATGGAGAAGTCAGCAGCGGTCGAGCAGGCCCTCGCCAGCATCGACGAGGCGCGTGTGGTGTCCCTGGTCCAGGACGTCTGCCGGATCCCGAGCGTGCTCGGCGACGAGCTCGCGTTCGCTCAGTACCTGGTCGACGTCATGAAGGACTCGAGCTTCACCGACGTCCGGCTGCAGGACGTGCTGCCCGACCGGCCGAACGCCATCGGCGAGCTCGACTTCGGCACGGGCCCCCGGGTCGTCCTGACCGGACACATGGACACCAAGCCCGAGTCCATCGGCTGGACCGACACGACGCCTTACTCCGGCGAGCTGATCGACGGGCACGTCTATGGCCACGGGATCATGGACATGAAGGCGGCGCTGGTCTGCCAGATCGTCGCCGCCGAGGCCGTACGCTCCTCGGGCGTCCCGGTGTCGGGCAGGCTCGCCTTCGCCGGCGTCAGCGACCACATGGGCGACCAGCTCGGCTCGATCCGCTACTTCGACGAGTACTCCGCCGACCTGTGCGTGCTAGGGGAGCTGTCGGACAACGAGATCTACCTCGGCCACCGGGGCCGCTACTACTTCGACATCACCGCGCAGGGCAAGTCGGCGCACACCTGCCACAAGCCGCTCGCGGTCAACGCGAACATGTTGGCGGCCAAGGCGATCCTGGAGCTCGACGCGTCCCGGCTCACCCCCGAGCTCGAGCCGTGGGTCCGCGACCTGTTCGGCGAGGAGACCTACATGGCGCCCGGCCGGGTCTACGGCGGTCTGCCGCCGGGCGGGCCGTCGATGATCCCGGACGAGTGCGTGATCCGGCTCGACTGCCGCCCGCAGCCCGGGGTGTCGGTGGAGACCGTGCGTGCCGAGCTTGACCGCTGCCTCGACGCGGTCAAGGCCGCCGACCCGCGCTTCGCGGCGCGGGTCGAGCTCGCCGACGTCAAGTCCGGTTACGTGGCGGACCCGCACAGCCTCGTCGTCGAGACGATGGTCGACGCCGTCCAGCAGGTCCGCGGCACGGAGCCGACCCTGCAGGCCGCGGGCTGGCTCGGCGACACCGCCAGCTTCGGCGACACGATCCCCACGGTGATCTTCGGTCCGGGCGGCGAGCCGGTGTACTGCCCGAACGAGCGGCTCTCGGTCGCGGACATCGTCGAGGCCACCAAGGTCTACACCGCCTTCGCGACGCTGGCGCTGCTGACGTGAGCGCCCCGGCCACGGCTGCCCCGTCGTTCGAGCACCTGCTGGAACGTCCGGACCTGGTGTGGATGGGGCAGAACACCACCCACCTGGAACCGCCCGCCGAGGTGCTCGCCGCGCTGGAGGAGAGCACCCGGCGCCGCGAGTTCCAGCTCTACGCCCCGGCGCTGGGCTTCGAGCGGCTGCGCACACAGATCGTCGAGGACCTCGGGCTGACCGGTGCCGACGCGTGGATCACCGACGGCGCGGTGGGCGGGCTCCACCACATCTGCACCGGCCTGGCCGGGTCGGTCTCCCAGGTGGTCACGAGCGACCCGGGATGGCCATGGCCGGCCCGGTTCGCGGGTCTGGAGGGCGTGCCTGTCACGACCCTGGAGCTGTACTCCGCCGAGCAGGGCTACCGCGTCACCGCCCAGCAGATCGCCGAGGTGATCGAGCCCCGCTCGCTGATCTACCTGATCGACCCGCTGAATCCGCTCGGCAGCCGCTACACCCGCGCCGAGCTCGTCGCGATCACCGACCTCGCCCGACAGACGGGCTCGCTCGTCGTGCACGATTGCACCTACCGACACTTCGCCAGCGACCACACCCTCGCGGCGGAGCTCTACCCCGAGGGCACGTTCACCACCTACTCGTTCTCCAAGTGGCTGGGTCTGGCCGGGCTGCGGCTCGGCGCGGTGGTGGCGGTGCCGGAGCTGCTCGGGCGGCTGACCGAGGTTCCGTCGAACCCGCTGGGCGCCAACATTCAGGCCCAGCGCGCGGCGATGGCGGGGCTGTCGGTGAAGGAACCGTGGCTCGCCCGCGTGCGCGCGACCAACCGGACCAACCAGGAGACGGTCCGGCTCGCCGTGCAGCGCAGCGGGCTCGGCGAGCTCGTGGTGTTCCCCTCACACGGGAACTTCGTCGCCGTGGACATCGCGGGTAGCGGCTGGTCCGCCGACGCGCTGTGCGCCGCCATGCTCGAGCGGAACGTGTTCATTCGGCCCGGGACCTACCAGTCCCCGCGCTTCGGCGAGCGCTTCGTGAAGGTCAGCACATCGGTCCCCGAGGAGTGGGGCGAGCGGTTCGCTGCGGCTTGGGCGGACCTGTCGACCCCTGCGAGCCAGGCTTGACCGCGGCGGCGCGCTACACCGAACTCGACGCCGAGGAGTACCGGGCGGCGTCTGGGCTGGAGCTCGGGCGCCGGGTCGCTGCCGGCGAGATCTCCCCGGTGCACCTGGCCGAGCTGGCCCTAGGCCTGGCCGCGGAGGCCGAACCCGCGCTCAACGCCTACGCCGTCCTGCTCCCCGAGCGGGCCCGCGCCGCGGCGGTGCATCTCGAGGCCGAGGTGCGGGCTGGCCGCGTGCGCAGTCCGCTGCACGGGGTCCCGATCGCCGTGAAGGACAACATGCTGGAGGAGGGGCTCCCAGCCGGAAAGGGCTCCCTGACCAGCTCGGACACGCCGGCCGCCGCATCGTCGCCCATGGTGGGCAGGCTCCTCGACGCGGGCACCGTGGTCATCGGACGCACCACCACCCCGGAGTTCGGGTGGAAGGGCACGGGGATCTCGCCGCGCACCGGCGTCACCCGCAACCCGTGGGACCCGACCCGCAGCTCCGGTGGCTCCAGCGCGGGTTCCGGCGCGACCGTCGGCAGTGGCGCGGTGCCGATAGCCACCGGCACGGACGCGGGTGGCTCGGTCCGGATCCCCGCCGCGTTCTGCGGCGCCGTCGGGCTCAAGCCGACGCTCGGCGCCGTACCGGTCTGGCCGGGCACCGTCAACGAGAACCTCTCGCACGCTGGTCCGATCACCCGCGACGTGCGGGACGCACGAGCCGTCCTCGACCTCACCCGCGGACCCGACGCGCGCGACCCCCAGTCGTACTGGTCCCGTCCACCCGCTCCCGACAGCGGGCGCAGGCTGCGCATCGGCGTCGTCCGGGCGCCGTTCGGGATCGCTCCGGAGGCGCCGGTCGGCCGGGTCGTCGATCCTGCCCTCGACGCGGTCGTGGCGGCGGGCGGCGCCGAATACCGCCAGGTCGAGCTGCCCGCGGCGCTGCCGCGCGCGGTGTTCGAGGCGCTTTGGGTGACCGGACGTGGCCTGGGGTTCCGCGACCTCGCCCGCGAGCACGCCGCGGTCATGGACCCGGGCCTCGTCCGGCTCGGTCCGCTCGCCGAGACCTACAGCCTGGGCGACTACTACGAGGCGCTGGCCGCGCGCCGCGCGTTCAACACCGCGATGGCCCGGACGCTCGACAAGTGGGACCTGCTCGTCATGCCCACGATGCCCCTGACCGCCTTCGCCGCAGACGCGGAGGTCCCCGAGGGCGGGGAGGCCGACGCGCCGCTCCCGTGGATCACCTGGACTCCGTACACGTACCCGTTCAACATCACCGGCCAGCCCGCCGTCACCGTGCCGTGCGGGCTCGCGGGAGACGGGCTCCCGGTGGCGCTGCAGGTTGTGGGGCCGTGGGCGCACGACGACCGGGTCCTCGGCTTCGCGGCCCACGCCCAGGACGTCCTCGGTCCCGCACGGGCCGCTTCGCGTCCGCGAGAATCACAAAGTTAACGGCAGTGGCCCTTTCGTCACCGCGAACCGGGCGCGGAGAGTGCAAGGTTGTACCACCACAAGGATCACCGGAGACCCCGACCCGCCGGGGGAGTGCGAAGGAAAAGACGATCATGAGGCCGAGCGTGGGCACGCCCCCGGCGCCGAAGGCGTCCACCCGCAGGTCGACGCCGGACTTCACCGGCCTGACCCTGCCGGAGCCCGGCGCGGACACCCACCTCCAGATCAAGGAGGTCGTGTACCGCCGCCTAGTCCGGGCGATCGTCGAGCTGGAGCTCGAGCCGGGCACCCAGCTCCGCGAGCGCCAGCTCGCTGAGCAGATGGGGGTCAGCAAGACCCCGATCCGCGAGGCGCTGGTCCGGCTGGAGAAGGAGGGCCTGGTCACGGTGGCCCCGTACCGGGGCGCAATCGTTCGCGGCTACACGCACGCGGACATCCGCGAGATCTATGAGCTCCGTGAGCTGTTGGAGGGCTTCTGCGCGCGGCGGGCGGCCATGCAGATCAGTGACGCGGACGAGGCGGATCTGCGGGCCAACGTGCGGCAGAGCCGTGGGCAGCTCGACGCGGGCGAGCTGGACGGCATCCCGGCGCTCTTCGACGGCTTCGACCGCATCCTCTACCGGCAGGCGGCCGGGCACCGTATCGGCGGCATGCTCGTCGAGCTCGACGCCCACCTCGAGCGGCTGGGCAACCTCACGGTCGCCGTGCCCGGCCGCCTCGACGCCTCGGTCCGCCAGCACGAGGAGATTGTCACCGCCATCACGAAGCGGGATCCCGCCGCCGCCGAGGCGGCGTGCCGTGAGCACATCCGCAGCGTCTTCGCCGACCTCGTCAACGCGCTTCCGGACGAATGATAAGTCGCCGCCGGTACATAGGTCTGTGCAGGCGCGGTTGTGGTGGTCGTCGCGATCAGCAACCCCGTGTCCCTCGACAAGTCCAGAGTCGCCGAGTTCGTGCGGCGGCTTTCCCTCTCCAGAATTGCGGTCGCGTCGTTTGACCAGGGGCTCCTGCGCGTCCTGGCCTCCAACGCGGGCTGATGCGCCGCTCGCCTCAGGTGAGTAGCGCCCGCTGGCTGGGGAGCTGCGAACAAGTGGCTACGGCGCGGACGGACACCGGCTTCGTCGGCGCCGAGACCGTCCGCTTCTTCGTCCGGCCCAGACTCGCGACCGGTCGTAGGCGAACCCGAGGGGGCACAGCGTGAGATCTGCGGATTGAGGGCAGTTCTCGCGGTGGTCGGGTCCGCGGTGGGCCGCGGCTACTCGGATCGGAGCCTGTAAGACCGGACTGTCAGCCGTGATCAGCTGACTCCTTTTCCGCTGTACCGGCGAACAAGCGGTCACTATGATCTTGAAATACGAAGCAGGCCAGAGCGACAACGCTTTGGCCTGCTACTTCTGTGCGCCGCGAGGGAATCGAACCCCCAACCCGCTGGAGGGGAGTCGGGTGCTGGCCCAGGATCTCCGAAGATTGTTCGTGCTGGTCAGTTGCTGTATATCGGCTCAGTCGATCATCGGCGGTGCTCGTAGTTCGTCACGGTGATCGGTGGTAAGCGGTGACCAAAACGGTGACTGCGCTTCGGCCTTACTACCCGAGGGACCCCTGACGGGCCTGCGCGTCCTGGGGTCCGGCTCCCCAACGGTTTCAGCCGCTTCGCCGGTTTCGGTCACGCCTCCCGTCGCTGCCGCCGTGGTCTTTGTCGGACCGTCGGTACTGGATCAAGGACTTCAGCGCGAACGTGCCCTCATTCTCGGCAACGCAAGACGGTCGGCTGCGCACTGTTCGCGGCCGACCGCCTCGTCGGTGGGCCGGAGGGTGGCGATCGTGATTAGGAACCGGGTGGCCGCTCTGCCTCGAACTCGGCCAGGGCCTCGGCGAGCAGTGGATAGGCGACAAGGGGAACGTGGTAGCCACCGGTCAACCCGGTGAGCCGCAACGTCTCCACGATCTCCTCGGGCTCCACCCCGGCCCGCAGGGCCTCCAGCATGTGGAAGCGGCAGCCCCGGTGGAAGTGGGCGGCCGCGTCCAGCGCGAGCAGGACGAGCTGGCGCACCGGTTCCGACAGCGAGGTGCCCGGTCCCATCGCGTGCCGGTAGCCGGCGTGGAAGTCCAGGAGCGCCTGCGGATCGAAGCGGGCGGCGACCTCGAACACCTCGGGGTAATGGCCACGGTCCGCGCGGATGCGGGCGAGGACGTCCTCGCCGGTGAGCTCGGTGCTCATCGCGCCGCTACTCGGACTTGGCACCGAAGAACGTCTCGTCGTCCAGGGCGAGTACCAGGGAGAGCAGCGCACCCAGGTAGCTGTACTCGCGCATGCCCATGAACTGGCCGGACACGAACGGCGTGAAGGTGGACTCACCCGGGCCGTAGACCGGGCCGCGCGCAGTCGCCGCCGACGCCCTGATGTTGGCGAAATGCACCTCGACCACCGGCTTCCCGGTGTCGTAGAGGGCGAAGGGGACCGAGTGGCTGGTGGTGGTCAACCCTGCCGGGTTGACGAGGTACCCGTCCACGCGATCGCCGGACTCGTGGATGTACTCGAGGATGTCGCCCTCGTGGTTCGACAGGAACCGCTCGATCACGACGCCGAGGCGGGCGCCCCACTCCTCGGTGAACCGGCCCAGACCCTCGGCGGAGACGGCGGGGCCGTACATCCGCTTGTTCCGCCGGGCGAGGTTGGAGACGTTCGGCCCGTCGATCACGGCGATGGTGTAGCGCTGGTCGCTCGTGCGAAGTCCGTCGATGGCGGAAGGGGTCATCACTGTGCTGGCTCGCTTTCGTGGGTCGTGTTCTTCCAGGCGAAGGTCAGTGCGGCCGTTGTCCCTGCCGCTGCCGGGACGGGGCCGACGTGCCGGACGAATCCCAGGCCGGGCACGCCAGCGTCCGCCAGCCAGTTGGCCGTGTCGACGAGTGCGGTGAGGTCGAGGCGCGTGTCGTGGCCGGCGAGCTCGAGGGCCTGCGCGGCGTCCTCGGTGCAGACCCCGCCGCCCCGCTGACCCGGCATCGCGGGGTGCCCGCCGCTCCCGGCGAGGGCAACGTCGATGGTGCCGACGCCGAGCTCGGCGAGGGTGAGGACGTTGGCCACGCCGAGCCCCCGGTTGTCGTGGACCTGGACGGTCAGCGACTCCGGCGGCACGTGCTGTGCGGCGGTGTCGAGCAGCTCGCGGATCTGGGGTGGTGCGGCGTAGCCGAAGGAGTCGGCGAGCACCCAGTCCGTGACCCCGATGTCGACGAGCCGCCGCGCGATCGGCTCGAGCTCGGCCCGGCCGCGTGCGGGCCCGGTGGGGCCGCCCCACGCGAAGATCACGTAGGTGCCGAGGGTGATTCCGAGGTCCGCGGCGACGGCGGCGAGGCGTCCCAGCTCGACGAGGGACTCCTCGGTGCTACGCCCGACGTTGGCCCGGGCGAAGTCCTCGTCGGCCGAGAGCAGGAAGGCGGCGGAGTCCGCTCCCGCGTCGGCGGCGGCCCGCAGACCGCGCTCGTTGCCGATGCAGCAGCCCAACGTCAGCCCGGGCACCGCACGCACCGCGGCGAATACCTCGGCGGCGTCGGCGAGGCCGGGGATGAGGTCGGGGCGTACGAACGAGGACAGCTCGAAGTCCCGTACCCCGGCGCGGACGAGCCGCTGCACGAGCTCGATCTTCACCTCGGTCGGTACCGGATGCGCCTGGAAGGTCAGTCGGGGCGCGATCTCCCGCAGGTGCACCGTGCTCACCGCTCTCGCCCGCTGCGCGGGCACGGGCGCTGGGTCCATGACTCGCTCACAGGCTCGCTCACCGGATCCGGGTCGGGGTCAGGCCTGCGGTCTCGGCGTCCCATGTGTCGTCGGTCAGCCCGGTCTCCCGCAGCACCGCCTTGCGGATCTTTCCGGTGGGTGTGGCGGGGAACTGCTCGACGAGGCGGTAGTAGCGGGGCACCATGAAGTGCGGCAGGGCCCGGTCGCAGTGCGCGAAGAGGTCCTTCAGGTCCAGCTCGGTCCCCTCGGTGACCTGCACGACGGCCATCACCTCCTGTTCGCCGAGATCGGAGGCGACGCCCACCGCGGCGGCCTCGGCAACGGCGGGATGGTCCAGCAGGACGGCCTCGACCTCCTGGGAGGACACGTTCTCGCCGCGGCGGCGCAGGGCGTCCTTCTTGCGGTCGACGAAGTAGAAGTAGCCGTCGTCGTCGGTGAAGCCGAGGTCCCCGGTGTGCCACCAGAGGTCGCGCGAGGTCTCCACGGTGGCCTCGGGCTGCCGGTGGTAGCCGGAGAACATGACGTGCGGGACGCGCGGCCGAAATACGATCTCGCCGACCTGCCCGGGCGGCACGGGGAAGCCCAGGTCGTCGTGGACCTCGAGGAGGGTCGTGGCGGACGGGACGCCCATGGAGCCGATCTTGCGTTCCCGGATCGGGTTCCAGACGATCGTCTTGATCTCGGTGAGGCCGTAGCCCTCCACGACGTGCACGCCGAAGCGGTCCTCGGTCGCGGCGAGGACCGGGGGTGGGGCGGGGGCGGCGAAGACCTTGCGGGCCGAGTGGTCCCGGTCGCGGTCGGACGGGGGCTGGGCGAGCAGCATGGGCAGCACCGAGCCGAGGGCGTTGAACTGGGTGACCCCGTGGCGGCGGATGTCGTCCCAGAAGCGGCTCGCGCTGAACCGGCGGCCGAGCACGACGGTGGCGCCCGCGACGATCGCGTGCAACGAGATGTTGATCTTCGCTGCGCCGTGGAACAGTGGCAGGCAGGTGTAGAGCCGCTCGTCGGCGGTGGTCTCCATGGCCACGGCGAACTCGTGCGCGGCGACCACGGGCATCAGTGCCGGGTAGATCGCGCCCTTGCTTCGGCCGGTGGTCCCCGACGTCAGCATGATGCCCACCGGATCGTCGATGCCGACGGCGGGGAACACCTGGCCCCGGTCGCCGCGGGCGATCATGGTGTGCCAGGTGAGGATCTCGACGCCGGGCAGCGACACCCCCGAGGGCACGGAGCGAGGGCTGATGGTCCGGCCCGCACCCTCCCCGTCGGTGTGCATGGTCTGGTCCGCACGCTCCCGGTCCGTCAGGAGGACGACGATCCGCAGTGCGGGGGGCCGCTCCGGCAGGGCCGCGACGAGGTCGAGCAGCCCGGGCTCGGTGATCAGGACCTGCACGTCGGTGTGGCCCAGCGCGTGGTCGAGGAAGGTGCCCTTGTAGGCGGTGTTCACCGGCACCTCGACCAGCCCCGCCCGGGCGATCCCGAAGAACGCGACGAGAGTCTCGACGCGGTTCGGCAGGAACACGCCGACGGACGTGCCGGGAGCGAGGCCGAGGCCGAGCAGGCCGCGGGCGACCGCGGACGCGGCCGCGTCGAGCTCGGCATAGCTCAGCTGCTCGTCGTCGAAGACCAGGGCCGGCTTGTCGGGGGTGCGGGACGCACGGTCGGTGAGCAGTCCGCCCACCGTTCCGCCGCCCAGCGATGGCAGGTCGAGCACGGTCAGAGCTCCTTCTTGGCGCGCAGCAGGAAGTCCTCCAGGGCAGGATCCCAGCCGGCCTCCGCCCCGGTGGTCACCAGGAAGGTCCCGATCCCCAGGTCGTGGTAGGTGCCGAGGGTGTCCAGGACCTGCTCCTCCGTGCCGACGAGCGCCTGGGAGTTGGCGAACCCGCCCAGGAGCTTCGTCAGCCCGGTCCAGAAGCAGGTGTCGTGGAGCTCCTCGTCGGTCAGCGCCAGGGCGCGCTGCCGTCCGATGGAGTTGTCGGTGGCCGAGGAGCGGAGGAAGGCGTGGCCGCCCTGGGCGGCGGCGATCTGCTGCTCGACGGCGCGGGCCTTGGCCCACGCGTCGTCCTCGGTCTCGCCGAGGAACAGCCGCAGGCTCAGCGAGAAGTCCATCGGTCGCGCGTAGCCGTCCGCGGCGGCCCGAACGCGTGCGATGCGCTCCTCCGTCCCGGCGAACGGCTCGCCCCAGAGCATGTACAGGTCGGCGTGCCGGGCGCCGAAGTCGACCGCTGCGTCGCTCTCGCCGCCCATGAAGATCGGGACCTGGCCCTGGACCGGCCGGGTGAGGATCTTGACGCCCCCGGCGGTGTAGAACCGGCCCTCGTGGTCGAACGACGACGGTTCGGTCCAGGTCCGGCGGACGAGATCGAGGTACTCGATCGCCCGCTCGTACCGCTCGGACTTGGGGGTGTCGTCGCTCTCGCGGTGGAGGTCCTTGTCCGAGCCCCCGACCACCACGTTGATGGCCAGCCGGCCGCGGGCCAGCACGTCCAGGGTGGCGAAGTACCGGGCCGCCGCCGTCGGGGCCATCACCCCGGGGCGGTGCGCCACGATCGGCGAGAACTTCTCGGTCATCGCCAGCATGTACGGCGCCGTCGCGTGGTTGTGCGGCCAGATCGACGAGTACCCCACGAGCACCCGGTCGATCGCCTCCGACGCGTCGAGCTCACGCACCCGCTCGGCCAGCCGGGCGGGGTCGCTCTCGCCCGGTTCGAGCGGCTGGATCCCCGTGAAGAAGTCGACCATGACTCACCCTCCCGTAGCAGAATGCTTGGACTATATAAGCATGCTGTCTAATGCGCCAGGGCGATCTGGTGCAGAGTGTCGACCACGGGAGCCGTGACCTCGATCGTTCCCCGTCGGAGGGTCTCCGCCCGCAGGGCCGCCGAGCGGTCGAAGGGAACCCGGACCGCCGTCCCGCCCTCGAGTGGACGGGTAGCACGGACGGACTCGGCGAAGTCCGCCGCGCGGGCGCCGAAGTCCGCGGCGTCGCCGAGGGCGGACGGATCGACGATCACCGCCAGGAGGCCGCAGTCGGAGACGCCCTCGGGGGCCGCCGAGGCGCCCGCGAGCATGCCGAGCAGGTGCACGACGAGGGCGAGCCCGGAGCCCTTGTGGCCGCCCCACACGGCGAATGCTCCCTGCAGGGCCGCGGCGGGGTCGGTGGTCGGGTGGCCTGCTGGGTCGTAGGCCTTCCCCTCCGGCAGCGGCTCGCCGAGCCGGGCCGCGAGGGTGACCTCGGCGTGGGTGATGGACGAGGTGCCGATGTCCCAGATCACCGGGCCGTCGGCGGTCGGGAAGCCGAAGGCGATCGGGTTGGTGCTGAACCGTGCCTCGGTGCCGCCGTACGGCGCGACGACGGCGGGCCCGCTGCCTGCGATCATGCCGACGAATCCGGCGTCGACGATGCGCTCGAGGTAGTAGGAGAACATTCCCGTGTACCAGGTCCGGCGCGCGCCGACCACGGCCACGCCCTGGGCCCGGGCCTTCTCCAGACCGATCTCCATCGCTCGGGCCGCGACGAGGTAGCCGACGTGGTCCCCGCCGTCCAGGGCCGCCGACACCGGGGTCTGCCGGTCGACCCGGATCGGCTGCGGCGGCTCGGTGGCGCGGAGGCGCTCGATGATCGACACCGCGCGGGCCAGCCCGGCGTAGGACAGCCCGCGCAGCTCGCAGTCCATCAGGTGGTCGGCGATGACCGCGGCCTCCACGGTGGTGTATCCGCTGCCGACCAGCGCCTCAGTCAGGACGCGGAGGGCGTCGTCCAGTGTGAGCACGACCGTCGGTGCGGAGGTGGTGGTCGAGCCGGGCATGTCAGAACCTCCAGTTGTAAGGATGCTGTCTAAGCTTGGGGCGTGGACACAGCTGCGGGCCAGTCGGACTACCTCACCGATGCGGTCACTCGCCTGGAGCGTGCCGTGGCGAACATCGGGGCGATGCGCCTCAAGCCCTGGCGGATGACGCTGTCCGGATACGCCGCCCTCAAGATCCTGGAGCGCCAGCCGAACCTGTCGCTGGCTCAGCTGTCCCGCCGCTGCTTCGTCAAGCCCCAGACGATGACCAGGATCGTCGCCGAGCTCGAGCGCCGGGGATGGGTGGAGCGGAGCCCGCATCCGGAGAGCGAGCGGGCCATGTCGCTGGCCCTCACCCCGGCCGGGCTCACCAGTCTCACCGAGATGGCCGCCGAGGTCGACAAGATCGAGTCGACACTCGGCGGCATGCTCGAGCCCGGCCAGTTCCCCGAGCTCGTCGCCACCCTGCGGCGCTGCGCCGTCGCGGTCGAGACCGAGATCAAGGACGCGCGCCGCGTGAGCCGCGACTGAGCCTCAGGCCGGCTCGGGGGCGACCCGTCCGGCGGGCCGTGGGGCCCGGGGCGCCAGGACGGAGGGCAGGGCCAGCGCGGTCAGGCCGCTGAGCACGGCGGATCCGATGAGGACGAATGCGCCGGCGCGGTTGTCCCCGGTCGTCTGGACCAGCCACTGGGTCACGTACAGGACGGTCCCGCCGAAGACGGCGACGGAGATGTTGAAGGCCAACGACACACCGATGCCGCGGGCGTGCACCGGGAACATCTCGATGTAGGTGATCGGGGCGATGCCGGTGTAGAAGGACGGGGCAGCGGCCAGCAGCACCGCGAAGATGCCGAGCGCCCACGGGTTCGTCGACGACGTCAGCCCGGCCATCAGCGGGTACGAGGCGACGATGATCACCCCGGTCGCGATGAGCAGTGCGGGACGGCGTCCGATCCGGTCCGACACACGTCCCCCGGCGAGCACGAGGCCGATCCCCACGGCCAGCGCGATGCCGATCACGACGGTTGCCGTGACCAGGGAGAACTTCAGCTGGATGATCAGGTTCTGCACGTAAGTGAACGCCAGGTAGAAGCCCACGGCGTGGGTGGCGGCCACCCCGATCAGCAACAGGCCGCGCCACAGCTTGCGGTCGACCGTGGGTAGGTCCTCCGCGACCTCCTTGACCTCCTCGAACTCCGGGGTCTCGCCCAGGCGATTCCGCAGGTAGAGCCCGATGGCCCCCAGGGGCAGAGCCAGCAAGAACGGCACCCGCCAGCCCCACGTCTGCATGGCCTCCGGCCCGAGGCCCAGGCTCAGCCCCACCACGATGATCGCGCCGAGGAGCAGGCCGGCGAGGCTGCCCATCTGGACCCGGCTGGCCATCTCGCCCTTGCGGTGGGCGGGGGCGAACTCGGCGGCGTAGATGATCGCGGTGCCGTACTCCCCGCCCGCGGCGAGGCCCTGGCCGACGCGCAGCAGCACGAGCAGGATCGGCGCGGCCACTCCGATCGACGCGGCGGTGGGCAGCAGGCCGATCAGCGTGCTGACTACCGCCATCCCGATCAGCGTCACGACCAGCGTGGGCTTGCGGCCGATGCGGTCGGCCAGCGAGCCCAGTAGTAGGGCGCCGATGGGACGGATGACGAACGCGGCGGCGAACACCGCGAACGTCGAGAGCAGGGCGGCGCCTGGGGTGGAGCCGGGGAAGAAGTTCTTCGCCAGCACGGTGGCCACCAGGCCGTACACCGCGTAGTCGTAGTTCTCGACGGTGTTGCCGATCGCGGCGGCCAAGGTGGTGCGGCGCACCGTACCTTCGCGTACGGGTTCCGCTTCGGATGGTGCCGACATGGCGACCTCTCCTTCGAGGCGATGCAACAGGCGATGTGCGGGGCTGCAAGGTCGACGGGACGCTAACCGAGCAACACCCTTAATGCAAGCATGCTTGTGATGTGTTCGGTAGCTGAATTATTCTCTCGAGGGGGCGCCGGGAGCGGCGCCACCCGGAAGGAGAACGACCCGATGACAGTCACCCCGTCGACGTCGACGAGCTCGGTGCCGGACGGCGACCTCGCCGAGCGGCTCGCCGTCCGCGACGTCCTCGAGCGCTACACCCACGCGATGGACCGCCGGGACGCCGACCTCATGCGGAGCTGCTTCACCCCGGATGCCGACCTCTCCTACTTCGGAGGACTGCGCCGGTTCACCGGCAGCGAGTTCGCGGACACGTTCGTGTCCTCCCTCGAGCCCTTCGGCTTCATCGACCACAGCGTCAGCAGCCCCCGGATCACGGTCGACGGCGACGTCGCCGCGTTGGACGTGCATCTCTGCGCCACGATGGCCCTCAAAGACGAGCCGGTCGTGCTGGTCCGATGGGTCCGGGTGACGGATGAGCTCGTCCGTCGGCCGTCTGGATGGAAGATCGCGAAGCGCCGGCACGTGCCGCAGCTGCAGTACGAGTCGCCGACCTCGGCGATCGACTTCCCCGGTGTCGGCGGGATGGATCCGCGCAGTTCCAACGCGTAGTGCACCCGCTGGAGAAGACGTTCGCGCAGCGCAGGTCACGGGGCCGCCGTGGTGGGCGACCGCCCGTATGCCGCGGGGTACGACGATCGTCGCCGCGACCTCGGAGGTCGATCAGTCGTGCACTGCTCGGGGCCGGTGGCCGCGGCCCGCGTCGAGGGCGTCGGTCGAGGGCGTCGCGTCGAGCCTCCACGCCGTGATGCGCACGAAGTCGGGGCCACGCGATCTCCGCTGAACATCATCTGGATATCCGGCTAGCAAAGCGTCGGGTTCGATCTTGTTGAACTGCTGGATACGGAGGTTGTAGCTTCCTGACCAGGAGAAACTGGTACACCGCCTCGGACTTGAACCGAGAATCCGCTGGAGGGGAGTCGGGTACTCACCCGGAATCACCGGAACTCATTCCTGCTTGTCAGGCAGGCTTCCGCGTCCTTCTCGATCATCAGAGGCGATGACTGTTCGTCACTGTGATCCGTCGTAAGCGGTGACGAGAACGATGGCTGAAGTCGGCCCGCCGCACCGGGACGAGATTCGTGATCTCGCTGCCATCGTTGGCCGCGGATGTCGTCGGCGCCTCGCTCGGTCTGGAGTCGGAAGACCGCGAGGGCGCCTGCAAGCATGGCATAGTAGCCGACCAGCCAGGTGAGTGCTGCGAGACCGGCGGCGTCGAATGACGCGGCGGCCCGCCGGTAGAGGTCGTCCTCGACCTGGTGGTCGTCGAGGAGCGCCTTGGTCAACTCGATGGCGGTGACCTCTTCAACGGCGAGTCCGGTGGGGATCGCGCCGTCGAGCAACGCTTGCAGATGCTCGGTGGTGAGCCCGGTATCGCGGGCGGCGCTCTCGTGAGCGGTCCATTCGAACTCGGAGCGGGTGTGGGCGGCGACGGTGAGGATCGCCAGCTCACGAAGCCTGGGCGGCAGGTCGGGATCGAAGCGCAGCGCGGCTCCGACCTGCTGCACGGCGGCGCCCGGTCGGCGCCGGCGCCGATCATGCAGAACAAGGTGTCCCGCATGATCATCGGCGGACCGACCGGGTTGAGGACGATGATGGCCTTGCCCCGGGCGGCCCCGCCGACCTCCGCGACGGCGCGGCCGGTGCTCTGCGTGAACTCGTCGACCGCCTACACGGTCCCGACCTGCGGCCGCAGCGGCTCGCGGTCTTCCTGCCCGGCAGCAATAACGCCGACCTGCAGAGTCGCATCGCCTTCCTCAACGCGGCCGTGCCGAAGATCCGAGGCAGCACGTGCCCCCGAGGGCTCGGAGTCGTGTCGCGTTGCCGGAGATGTACAACTATTTCAATCAGGTCGACTGGCCAGCGGGTGGTGCGTGCGTAATCGAAGAGTGGTCGACCTCAATCATGTATTCCCTTCCGGAATATGTGCGATTAGAAATTGGAACTTTGCTCCGAGGCGTGTGAGTGCTAGTTTCGGTGTTGCCACGTTGGCGATTTAAGATCTTGTGACGGTATGGTCGGCTGATCGTAGATTGTAGGAACGGGGATTTGAATGAGTGGGTCCGTAGGTGAAGCGGTGAGCACGTCCGATGGGCGGCGTCTCGAGGCGCTCCTTCGCGACCACGCCGCCGGGCGGTCGGACGGCGCCCGGCGCATCCTCCTCAGGGGCGGGTCCGTGCTGTCGATGGACGAGGCGGTGGGCGACTTCGCCGTCGGCGACGTGCTCATCGACGGAGACCGGATCGCCGAGGTGGCGCCCTCCGTCCTGGCGCCGGATGCGGTCGTCGTCGACGCGCGCGACCACATCGTCATGCCCGGCTTCTGCGACCCGCACATCCACGCCTGGGAGGGCGCCCTCGGTCGGATCATCCCGGAGAACGTCCCGCAGGACACCGAGGACGCGATCGGTGGGGCCCCCCTCTCGGGGCGCAGCTACATGTACGCCGCCCACCGCGCCTTCGCCCCGGCGTGCCGGCCCGAGGACGTCTACGCCGGGACCCTGAACACCCTGCTCGCCGCCCTGAACGGTGGGATCACCACGGTCGTCGACAACATGCACAACGCTCGGTCGCCCGAGCACTCGGACGCGGGCGTCGAGGCCCTGCTCGCGTCGGGCGTACGGGGTGTGCACGCCGTGGGGCGCCCGCGGGCGGGCGCGTGGGCCGAGTCCTTCCCGTCGGACGTGAGGCGGTTGCGCGACCAGTACTTCGCCGGCGCGGGCGAACTCTGCTCGATGCGCCTGTATGCCCCCGGGTTCGATGATCTCACGGACCTGCTGCCGATCCGGAAAGAGCTCGACCTGTGGTTCTCCTTCGACAGCGGAATCGAGAAGCAGGACCTCCGGAAACTGTATTACGACGGTTCTTTCGACGGCCGGGAGGCGATCAACCACGGGAATTTCCTGTCGGCGGAGCAGCGGCAGGTCGTGATCGACAACGGGGCGCAGGTGAATGTCTGTCCGCGCATCGAGACACAGTTCCGGTTCGGCCGGGTGCCGTACAACGAATGGGTCGAGCAGGGCCTGCGGCCGGGCCTGAGCAACGACAACCCGATGACCTTCGCCATCGACATGTTCGCCGAGATGCGCGCGCTCCACCTGGTGCACCGGGTCGACGCGCACCGCGACGGCAGCGCCTCGCCCACCCTGCGGGAGATCCTCGAGTCCGCGACCCGCAAGGGCGCGGACAACTGCGGCGTCGGTGATGTCACCGGCTCGCTGACGCCGGGGAAGAAGGCGGACGTCATCCTCGTCGACACCACGGCGCCGCACCTGTTCCCGCGGAACAACGTCCTGGCCACCGTCGTGCAGGGCGCCGGCGTGGAGTCCGTCGACACGGTGCTGGTGAACGGACGCGTCGTCAAGTGGCAGGGGCGGCTGCTCGGTGTCGACCTGGCAGAGGTCCGACGCCGCGTGCAGGCGTCCCACGACCACCTGTTGAGCGCCGTGAACTGGCCCCACGCCGCCGTCGACTTCGACGACTAGCCAGCCCAGCCCGACCCCACTCAGCGGGCGCCGTCCTTCGATGGCGCCCGCCTCACAGAGGATGCCCCTGCAATGACGCAACCATCAGCGACCGAGGCCGCACGGCGGGCCAGGCGGAACATCCGACTGGGCTCGCTGGGCGCCGCCCTCGAGTACTACGACTTCGTCGTCTACCTCTACGTCGCGACCCTGATCGGCCAGGCGTTCTTCCCCGCGGACCTCTCGCCGACGATGAGGCTGGTGCAGACGCTCGCCATCTACTCGACCGGACTGCTGATCCGGCCGGTCGCCGGGATCCTCATTGCGCGGGTCGCCGACCGGGTGGGGCGAAAGCAGCTGTTCATGCTGACGGTCGTGGTCATGGCGGTGGCCACGCTGGGCATCGGCCTCCTGCCGACCTACGAGCAGGTGGGCTGGCCCGCGCCGGTCCTCCTGTTGTTGCTGCGGGTGGCGCAGGGCTGCGCGGTCGGTGGGGAGATCCCCGCGGCCGCGGTCTTCGTCACCGAGCACGCCCGGCCGGACGGCGTCGCGCGGGCGGGTGCCTTCCAGCAGATGACGGCGTACAGCGGGTTCCTGTTCGGCGCGGGTGCGGCGTTCGTGGCGGGTCTCGTCGCGACCCACCTGACGCCCGACACGCCGTCGCTCGCCTGGCGCCTGCCCTTCCTCGTGGGCGGCGTGCTCGGCGTCGTGGCGATCTACCTACGGCGCCGGATCGACGAGACCCCCGCGTTCGTGAACGAGACGGTCGAGCAGGACAACCGCCCGGCGGCACCGGTGCGCGAGGTGCTGCTGCGGCACCGCCCCGCGGTGCTGTTCGCGGTCCTGGTGGCCGTCGCGTTGACCCTGGTCAACGTCACCTACTTCAACTTCTGGCCCACCTACCTGCAGACCTCCCTCGGCCTCTCCTCGACCTCGGCGCTGCTTGCGAGCCTGGTCGCGATCGCGGCGGCGATGGCGGCCATGCCGGCGTGGGGGTACCTCGCGGATCGGTACGGCTGGAGCCGGATGCTGCGCTGGGCCTCCCTGGCCACCGCGGTGACCGCCGTCCTGCTGCTGCTGGTGCTGCCCACGCTGCCCCCGGACTCCGCGCTCGCGATCTGGATCCCGCTGCCGGCGGCGATGGCGGCGGCCGGGATCCCGGCCGCCGCCCCGGGAATGATCTCGTCGATCTTCCCGACCGAGGTCCGGCAGACGGGCTTCTCGCTGCCGTACAACGTCGTCATCGCGGTGCTGGGCGGCTTCCTCAACCTGATCCTGGTGTGGTTGGTCGCCACCGTGGGCCTCGGCGCGCCGATGTACACCGTGCTCGTCGCGTGCGTCCTCGTCCTGGTCGCCTCGGTGGCCGTCCTACGGATCCGGACCTATCTGGGTCGCGGCGCGCAGCCCGCCGCGCGGTCACGGCCGAGGCCACGCGCAGCGAGGGACAGCCGTCATGAGGTGGGTGACCTACGAGGCGGAGGCAGGCGTCCGCACCGGCGTGCTCGACGGGGAGTCCGTCCGCGGGCTTGCCGCGGGGACGACTCTGGAGTCCCTTCTAACGGTCGACGCGCTGGTCGAAGCGGGTGCGGACGCCTGGCGCGCGCCCGCCGAGACCCGCGACCTGGCCGACGTCCGGTTGCTCGCCCCGCTCCGGCGGCCGCCGTCCGTCCGGGACGGGCTGTGCTTCCTGGATCACCTCCGCGGGTGCTACCGGGCGCTCGGCCGGGACACCGAGCTGCCCGCGGTGTGGTCGCAGAGGCCCGCCTTCTACTTCGCCAACGCCGATGCGGTCGTCGGCCCGTACGACGACGTGCCGGTCTCGCCGGGATCGTCGATGTTCGACCTCGAGCTGGAGGTTGGGGTGGTGATCGGGCGCGGCGGACGTGACCTGCATCCGGAGCGCGCCGAGGAGCACATCGCGGGTTTCACCCTGTACAACGACTGGACCGCGCGCGACCACCAGGTCGTGGACATGGCGCAGGGCATCGGGATGGCCAAGAGCAAGGACGGGGCCATCACGCTGGGCCCGGCACTCGTCACCGCCGACGAGCTCGAGCCGCTTCGCCGCGACGGGCGGCTCGAGCTGACGGCGTCGGTCAACGGTGTCGAGCTGACCCGCGGATCCCTGGGCCAGATGGACTGGACGTTCGGCGAGCTCCTCGCCTACGTCTCGCGCGGTGCGGACCTCACACCGGGGGCGGTGATCGGGTCGGGGACCGTTCCCGGCGGTTGTCTGCTGGAGCACGTCGACACCCCGGACCTGGGGGACTTCGCGCGCTGGCTGCGCCCGGGCGACGTGGTGAGCCTGGCCGGGACGGGGCTGGGGGAGACCCGGCAGGCCGTGCTCCCGGCCACCGAGGTGGTCCCGCTCCGTGCGGCGGCTTGAGGAGGGGGACATGAGCTTCCGGTTCCGGCGAGTGGTCACGGGACACGCCGCGGACGGCACGGCGGTCGTCCGGTCGGACGAGATCGTCACCTCGCAGCCGCGGCTGCGGGGGTACGAGGCGCGGGTCGTCTGGTGCACCGGGCAGATCCCGGCCGACAACGACGAGGAGCACTTCGACGACGGCGCACCCGGGCCGAAGGGCTCGCGCGTGCTGTTCCGGATCGCGGAGTTCGACCCGGCCGAGGCCGAGCACACCAACATGCACCGCACCGAGACCCAGGACGTCGCCGTCGTGCTCTCCGGTCGGCTCGACATGGTCCTGGACAGCGGCGAGGTCGTGGACCAGCTCACCGCGGGCGATGTCCTCGTCCAGCGCGGCACCATGCACTCCTGGGTCGCCCGCGGCGACGAGCCGGTCCGGGTGCTGTTCGTGCTGGTCGACGCGCTGCCCGTGAGGATCGGCGACCTCGTCCTAGGCGACGACCTCACGGCGCTCGGCGGCCGGATCTCGCCCATGCCGCAGAGCTCGGACTCGCCCGCGTGAGTGGCCCGCCCTACACGGCGGTGGACGTGCACGCCCACCACCTAGGACCCGGGCTCCCGGAGCTCCCCGAGGTGCCGCGGCTCGTCGTGAACGGCGGGGCCGCGCGGATCGTCGACGGCCGGGGCGGCGCCCGGCCCGCCCCGACCGCGCTGTGGGACGTGCCCACCCGGCTGGGCGAGATGGACCGGGTGGGCCTGTCCCACCAGGTGATCTCGCCGGTACCGGAGGTCATGGAGCGGGCGTGGACGGCCGACCCCGCCTACGCGCGCGCGGTGAACGACCAGATCGCGCAGGCGTGCCGCGAGTCCGGCGGCCGCCTGCTCGGGCTCGGCTGTCTGCACCGCGCCGACCCGCGGGTCGAGCTCGAGCGCTGTCTGGCCCTCGGTCTGCGCGGGGTGGAGACCGGCACCCGGCTGGCCGGCCACGAGCTCGATGCGGAGCGGACGGCCGGGCTCTGGGCGGCGTGCGCGGACGCGGGCGCCGCGGTCCTCGTCCATCCGGTGGGGCGCGGACACGGGGTACTGTGTCGCACCGGGGTGCCGCTCGAGATCGGGCTCGGTATGCCCACCGACGCAGCGGCGCCGGCGTTCGCCCTGGTCGCCGGGGGTGTCCTCGACCGCCATTCGGACATCCGGGTGGCCCTCACCCACGGCGGCGGCGCGTTCCCCTGGGTCGAACCGCGGCTGCGGTCGGCGGCGGGTGGCGACGAGCGCTGGGACGCTGCGGTCCGGCGGCTCTTCGTGGACACCCTGGTCCAGGACCCGGCACTGCTGCCGGTGCTCGCGCACCGATTCGGGGCGGACCGGCTGCTGGTGGGCTCCGACAGCCCCTTCATGCCCGATTACCTCCTCGACGCGGTGCGCAGCGTCGACGCCCTGCCGGACGGGTCCCGCAGGGCCGCGCAGGTGGACAACGCCCTCGACTTCCTGGGCCTGCGTCCCCGGTGAGGGGACCGGCGCCCGTCATCACCGACCTCAGGAGGACCTCCGTGCCCGACATCGACGACACCGTCGCGCGATGGCTGACCGAGTACGACTCGCCCGGCGCGAACGTCGCCACGCTGCTCTGCGACCGCCACGACCCGGACGGCATCGCGTTCCGGTTCGTGGACGAGGATCTGGCCGGGTCCACGATGACCTACGGCGAGCTGGCCGACGGGTCCCGGCGACTGGCCACCGCCCTCGCGGAGCGTGGAGTGGCGCGCGGGGAGCGGGTGGCCGTCCTCCTGTCGAAGCGCCCGGAGCTGGTCCTCACCCTCATGGCTCTGTGGCGGCTCGGTGCGGTGCACGTACCGCTCTTCACGGCCTTCGCCGACGGGGCGATCCGAGTACGAGTGGAGAGCGCCGGGGTGCGGCTGGTCGTGACCGAGCCCGAGCAGCGGCCGAAGCTCGCCGCGCTCGACGGCGTGGACGTGCTCGAGACCGGAGCCGGGTTCGACCGGCTCGTCGCCACGAGCGCGCCGGCGGCCACGTCGGAGACCGTCGGTGGCGACGGCGCCTTCCTAGAGCTGTACACGAGCGGGACGACCGGGAAGCCGAAGGGCGTCGTCGTCCCGGTCCGGGCGCTGGTGGCCTTCCACAGCTACCTGCACTACGGGCTCGACGTGCGGCCCGAAGACGTGCTGTGGAACGCCGCCGACCCGGGCTGGGCCTACGGGCTCTACTATGGCGTCGTCGCGCCGCTGGTGGGCGGTCGCGCCAACATCCTGGCCCGCGGCGCGTTCACCCCGGAGACGACGGCGACGGTAATGAGGCGCTTCGGCGTCACCTCCTTCGCCGGCGCCCCGACCATGTACCGGGCGATGAGCAGGTCGGGGTCGACCGAGCCGATCCCGCTGCGGCGCGCTTCCTCGGCGGGCGAACCGCTCACCCCGGACGTGGTGGAGTGGGGGCGGGCGACCTTCGGTGTGCCGATCGGGGACCACTACGGCCAGACCGAGCTCGGCATGGCTATCGGCAACCACTGGCACGAGGACGTGGCGCGACCGATCCGGGCCGGCTCGATGGGCCATCCGCTACCCGGGTACGTGGCTGGCACTTTGGACGGCCAGATCGCGATCGAGGCCGCCGCCAGCCCGGCGTTCTGGTTCCGCGGCTACGAGGGCGAGCCCGAGAAGACCGCCGAGCGCTT
Source organism: Pseudonocardia autotrophica (assembly GCF_000717175.1). Classification (GTDB taxonomy): domain Bacteria; phylum Actinomycetota; class Actinomycetes; order Mycobacteriales; family Pseudonocardiaceae; genus Pseudonocardia; species Pseudonocardia halophobica. The sequence goes on from NZ_JNYD01000010.1 coordinate 29,528, forward strand.
CGCCCGAGGCGGGCGGTGGTACCTCACCGGGGACACCGGCCGGGTGGACGACGAGGGCTACTTCACCTTCACCGCCCGCGACGACGACGTCATCCTGGCCTCGGGGTACCGGATCGGCCCGTTCGACGTCGAGAGCGTGCTCAGCGCCCACCCCGCCGTGACCGACGTCGCGGTGGTGGGCAGGCCGGACCCGGAGGGGGTCAGGGGAGAGGTCGTCGAGGCCTTCGTCGTGACGAGCGCGCCACCCGCTGGGCGGCAGGCGCTCGCCCGCGAGCTGCAGGACCTGGTCCGCGACACGTACTCACGCCACGCGTACCCGCGTGCCGTGCATTTCGTGGACACGCTGCCCAAGACCCCGAGCGGAAAGATCCAGCGGTTCCTCCTCCGCCAGGGGTGAGCGGCCACCCGACATCCTCGGCGGAAACGGTGGACCGATGCGCGTCGGGCTCACCGTCCGGTGAGCTCCGCCATTCGAGCCCGGGCTATCGCGGTGACGGCCTCGGCCGCGGCGGACGGGCCCCGCCCGGCCCGGGTGACGGCGGCGACGTGGCGGCGCAGCGGCGGCTCGAAGCTCAACGCCTTGAGCTCGCCGCTCGCAACGGCGTCCTGGACGTACGACGCCGGGAGCGCCGAGACGTACTCGCCACGCAGGACGAGTCGCTCGACCAGGTGGATGGAGTCGATCTCGATCCCGAGGTCGTCCGGTGCCGCCGCGAGATCCATGCGACGCCACAGGTCGCGGTAACCCGGTGTCAGGGCCAGGGGAAGCCCGCGTAGGGCGGCGGGCTCCACCGGTCCCTTGTGGAGGGGTCGCAGCAGCTCGGGGGTGCCCACCAGCACGACCTCGTCGGCCCCCAGGTCGGTGTAGCGCAGGCGCGGGTTCTCGTCGTGCGGCGGCCAGCGGGAGAACAGGCCGACGTCGAGGCGCCCGGCCTCGAGCCGTTCCATCAGGAACATCGGCGGCGCCTCGACGATGTGCAGGCCCATCTTCGGGTGCGCCGCCCCGAGCGCGGTGCGGAGCTGGTCGGAGAGGACCGGCGCCAAGGACGGCGCGAGGCCGACGGTCACCGTGCCGACGAGCTCGGTGGCGGCGGCCCGGACCGCTTGGGGGACCCCGGCGACCAGGTCCAGCAGGATCTCGCTCAGCTCGTCCAACCGTGCGCCCGCCGCCGTCGGGCGCACGCCTTCCGCATCACGGATGAGCAGCTGCACACCGAGCTCGTGCTCCAGCGCCTGGATCTGCTTGCTCAGCGCGGGCTGGCTCACGTGCAGTACTCGAGCAGCTCGACTGAAGCTGCCCTCGCGGGCGATGGCCGCGAAGTACTCGAACTGCCTGATCTCCACCTCGTCACCCGCTCTCCGCTCGCACCTGGGCCTCCTCGGCCCGGTCGCGGAGCGGCGCACCGTGCAGTTGTGGTCCCGGCCCTGGGACAACTTACGACGCCTGGCCGGTACCGACCACGGCGCCGGGGTGGTGGACGAGCAGAGCCGGTGGCTCAGTCGGTGTAGGCGCCGTCGGCGATGTCCTGGAGCAGGGTGGGGCCGGACGGTTCCCACCCGTAGTGCTCCCGGGTGGCCGCGGTCGAGGCGGCGACGCCGAGGGCGTAGAAGGTCGCGAGTGCCCCGAACTTCTCCTGCGCGGCTTCGGGGGCCAACGAGGCGACGGGGAGGTCCAACTTGCGACCGACGGCCTCGGCGATGTCGCGGAAGGCGACGTGCTCGGCAGCACCGTGCAGCACGGCGCCCGCTCGGGGCCGCTCGATGGAGAGCCGGTAGAGCGTCGCCGCGTCCGCTCGGCTGATCGCGGGCCACCGGTTCGACCCGTCCCCGATGTAGAAGGCCGTACCGAGCTGCCGGGCGATGGCGACGTAGCTGGTGATGAAGCCCCAGTCCCCGACACCGTGCACGGTGGGGGCGAGTCGGACGACCGAGGTGTAGACGCCCCGCTCCCGCGCCCACTCCTTGGCGAGGAGCTCGGCACGGAACCGCGGTGGCAACCCCTCGTGTGCCTCGTGCAGGTCCTCCTCGGTGGCTTCACGACCGACCGGCAGGCCGAGCAAACCGGAGGCGATCACCACCGGCCGGTCCGACCCGGCGAGCTCCTCGGCGAAGGCGGTGAGGGCATCCCGGTCGGCGCGCCCAGCCTGCTCCATCTGTGAGAAGTCGTGGTTGTAGGCGAGGTGCAGCACCGCGTCGGTCTTGCGGGCGCCCTCGCGCAGCAGGTCGAGGTCGCGCATGTCGCCACGCAGCACTTCCGCTCGGTGGGTCTCGAGCGTGGCCGCTGCGCTGTCGGACCGCGCCAGGCCCAGGACCTGGTGGCCGGCATTGATCAATTCCGGGACGACGGCCGAGCCGATCCAGCCTGAGGCGCCGGTGACGAATACGCGCACGGTTGCACTCCTTCATCGAAGAATGGGTGAGCCTCGATCACGACGTGAGGGCATCGGCGAAGATACGTCAGGGATCCGGTGTGCAGTGGCCTCGCGGCCATTCCGACCTGTCATGGGCGCTATCGCCAGGCGATATTGGCTGTGGCTCCGATCACGGCGTTACCGTCCGACGGTCGGAGAGACTCTCACTTCCGAGACGAGGTCGATCCATCCGCCGCGCCCGGAGACGAAGCGCCGCGATCGGCACACCGCGTCGGCGATCCACGCGGCGACTGCGCCCCGGCGGACCGGCATACCACCAATGAGGAAGGACACCGATGTCCGTACTGCGGGGACTCGAAGGCAGGAACGCGCTCGTCACGGGCGGGGCGAAAGGGCAGGGCCTCAGCCACGTGCTCGCGCTGGCCGAGGGCCGGCTGCAGCATCGCCGTACTCGATGTGACCGAACCGGTCGAGGAGGCCTACGCATTTGCCACCCCGGAGATGATGGAGGCGACCGTCGCCGGGGTCGAGGAGCGCGGCGTCCGGTGCATCGGTCTGCCGTGTGACGTGCGGGACGAGGCCCAGATCGAGGCGGCGGTCGGTAAGGCGCTCGACTTCTTCGACGGCCGGATTGACTGCGGTGGAGGCGCTCGAGCATGCGATGTAGGGCGATCATCTGCACCCTCGGCGTCACGATCGTCATCCAGGGGCCGTCGTCGCCTACACCGGCGGCATACCGATCAGCAGTGGGCTCAGCCCGGTGCTCACCCGGCTGAGCGTCACGTGGTCGCCATCGCGCCGGCGCTGTGCGTGCTGATGCTGCTCGTCGCGGTCGTGACGTGGTTCGTCCTGCGTCAGACCCCGTACGGACGGTACCTGCAGGGGGTCGGGTCGAACCTGCGGCCGCGCGCCTCACCGGCATCCGGGTGAGCCGGGTCGTGATGCTGAGCTTCGTGCTCGCCGGTGCTCTCGCGGGCGTGGCCGGCGTGCTGCAGATCGCGGCGCAGGGGAACGCCGACCCGCAGGTCGGGAGCATCAACTTCATCCTCCCGGCCCTGGCCGCGGCCTTCCTCGGCGCGACGACCTGGCGGCCCGGGACGTACAACGTCATCGGCACGCTGATCGCGCTCTACTTCCTAAGCACGGTCGTCAACGGTCTGTCCCTCGTCGGCGTCGCGCCCTGGGACGGACGTGTTCAACGGCGCCGTCGGCCATGGTCGTCGATCTCCCTCGCCGTGGGCTCACAAGTTTTGCGTCGACCAAGGCGTCGATTTGATCTTGAAGGACCTGACAGATCTCGGCGCACGAGGCACTGACCGGCGAGTACTGGTACACCGCCTCGGACTCGAACCGAGAACCCGCTGGAGGGGAGTCGGGTGTTCCGCTGCCGGTTTTGATGAGCATCCGCGCTGGTGCGAGCGACACCTCGAAGCTGGCCATCTTGGCCGATGCTCAGCTGCAGTGGTCGCGATCGGGCGTAAGCGGTGACCAGAACGGTGATCCTCAGCTGCCTCGCAGCCTGGGAGCGACCGGCTGGTCGGCCGCCGCCGTCATCGTCGCTCGGGTGGTCGTGTCTGCTGAGCTGTTAGCGTGCGAGGAAGCCTGGCGTCCGCTTGTCGAGGAACGCGCCGACTCCCTCGGCGAAGTCCTCGGTGGTGGCCACGAACCCGCAGGCGACCGCCTCCAGGACGGACGACGGCGCTCCGCCCACGGCGGCGTCCACGAGCTGCTTCGCCACCTGCTGGGCGAGCGGCCCCGAACCGAGGAGATCGGCGACGAAGCGGTCGACCTCGGCGTCGAGATCATCGACGGGGGATCGGGTGACGAGACCCCAGGCCAGCGCCGTGCGCGCGTCGACCGGCCGACGGGTCAGAATGATCTCCTTCGCGCGGGACGGTCCGACGAGCCGGGTCAGCCGCTCGGTGCCGCCCCAGCCCGGGATGAGCCCGAGCCCTGTTTCGGGCAGGCCGAGCTCCGCGGCCGCGTGGGCGATGCGGAAGTCGCAGGCGAGCGCGAGTTCCAGGCCGCCGCCGAGGGCTGGCCCGTCGACCACCGCGATCGTCGGCTGGGGGAGCGCCGCCAACCGGGCGAACACCCGATGCCCGACGGCCGTCCAGCGCCGCCACATGTCCACGGGCGCGAGCGCGGTGAACGCGGTGATGTCCGCGCCCACGCTGAAGGCTCGGGTGCCCGCGGTCCGGACCAGGACGACGCGCGACGCGGAGGCGGCGATCTCCTCAAGTGCGGCCTCGAGCTCGAGCAGCAGCTCCGGGGCCAGCGCGTTCCGCCGCGATGCGCGGTCCAGAAGGACCGTCGCGACCAGCCCGTCGTCGTGGGTGGAGACCGTGACCGTGCCGGGGTCAGTGGACATCGAACAGTCCCGCGGCGCCCATGCCCCCACCGATGCACATGCTGACGACGACGTGCTTCACCCCTCGTCGCCTGCCCTCGATCAGCGCGTGCCCGACCATCCGCGCGCCGGACATGCCGTAGGGGTGGCCGATGGCGATGGCCCCACCGTCGACGTTGCACAGCGTGGGGTCGATCCCGAGGGTGTCCCGGCAGTACACGGCCTGGGAGGCGAACGCCTCGTTGATCTCCCAGAGGCCGATGTCGTCGACGGTCAGTCCGTGCCGCGCAAGCAGCCGCGGGATCGCGGTGACCGGGCCGATGCCCATCTCGCCGGGGGCGCAGCCGGTCACCGCCATGCCGAGGTAGCCGCCGAGCGGTTCGAGCCCGCGGCGTTCGGCCTCGCTCGCGTCCATCAGCACCGCGGCGGACGCACCGTCGGACAACTGGGAGGCGTTGCCCGCGGTCACCGTGGCCCCGGAGCGCTCGGCGACCTGCACCGGCTTCAGCCCGGCGAGGACCTCGAGGGTGGTCGACGGCCGGTTGCCCTCGTCCGCCGTGAGGTCCCCGAACGGCACGATCTCGGCGTCGAACCGGCCCGCCTGCTGCGCTGCCGCCGTTCGTTGCTGGGACAGCAGGGCGAACTCGTCCTGGCGGTCTCGGTCCACGCCGTACCGCTCGGCCACGATCTCCGCCGTGTCGAGCATCGGCAGGTACAGGTCCGGGACGTGCTCGCGCAGCCACGTGTCCTCGGCGCGGTGGGTGTTCTGGTGCGCGTTCTGCACCAGCGAGATCGACTCGACGCCGCCACCGACCACGATCCGCATGCCGTCGTCGACGACCTGCTTGGCGGCCGTCGCGATCGCCATCAGGCCGGAGGCGCACTGCCGGTCCACGGACATCCCCGCCACGGTCTCGGGTAGCCCGGCCCGGAGGGCGGCCTGGCGGGCAACGTTGAACCCGGTCGAGCCCTGCTGCAGTGCCGCGCCCAGCACCACGTCCTCCACCTCGCCGCCGTCGACGCCCGCTCGCTCGACCGCGTGTCGGACGACGTGTCCGGCCAGGGTCTGCGCCTGCGTCTCGCGGTAGGCGCCGCGGTGAGCCCTGCCGATAGGGGTACGCGCCGTGGACACGATCATCGCGCGCCTCACGTCCGCTCGCCGCCCGCCACATAGAGCACCTGGCCGGACACGAATCCGGCGTCGGGGCCGGTGAGGTACTCGGCGGCAGCCGCGACGTCCTCGGGCACCCCGGCCCGACCGACAGGGATGCCCGCCACGAGCGACGCCTCGAACTCCGCGAAGTCCAGCCCGATGCGGTCCGCGGTGGAGCGGGTCATGTCGGTGACGATGAATCCGGGCGCGATCGCGTTCACCGTGATCCCGAACCGGCCCAGCTCCATCGCCAGGGTGCGGGTGAGCCCCTGCAGGCCGGCCTTGGCCGCGGAGTAGTTCGCCTGGCCGCGGTTGCCCAGCGCCGAGATGCTCGACATGTTCACGATGCGGCCGTACCGCGCCTCGACCATGAACCCCTGCACCGCCCGGCTCGTCAGGAACGCGCCGCGCAGGTGCACGCCCATGACGGTGTCCCAGTCCGCGGTGGTCATCCTGAACAGCAGGTTGTCCCGCAGCACCCCCGCGTTGTTGACCAGTACGGTCGGCGGGCCGAGCTCGGCCGCCACCGTCGCGACGGCGGCGGTCACGGCTTCCTCGTCGGCGACGTCCGCGCCCACGGCCAGCGCCGTCCCGCCGTTGGCTCGGATCTTCTCGACGGCCTCGGCGCACGTCTCTGCGTCGAGGTCCACGATTCCGACGGCGTGGCCAGCGGCGGCGAGTCGGGCTGCTACGGCGGCCCCGATCCCACGGGCGGCTCCGGTCACGATCGCGACCCGGGCGGATGGTGTGTCTGTCACGTGCGGATCCCTCGGTGTCGTGCCGGGCTCGTGCCGGCGGTGGATGGGGCGGTACCCAGCTCGTCGGCGACCGCCATCGCGCGGGTGACGACGGCGGCGATGCCCTCGGTGGTCGGGGTCCCCTCGGTTGCGCGGTTGCGCGGGTCGTCGGTGGCGCGGCGTAGCACGCCCTGAGCGATGATCGCCAGCTTCCACAGCCCGAGCGCGTGCCAGAAGCCGATGTCGGAGACGTCCCGACCGCTGGCGGCGGCGTACTCGGCGACCATCTCGGCGCGCGACGGGAAGCCCTCGAGCGTGGAGGGTAGGAAGTCGTCGAGGCCCTGCTCACCCGGCTCGGCCCAGTAGGCCAACAGCGACCCGAGGTCGGCCAACGGGTGCCCGAGCGTGCTCAGCTCCCAGTCCAGCACGGCGACGACCCGGTCCGCCGAGGTGATCACGTTTCTCAGGTGGAAGTCCCCGTGGACAAGGGTGGTCTCGTGTTCGTCGGGCAGGGCGGCGTGCAACCGCTCGGTGAGGGCGTCGACCTCGGGTAGCGCCGTGGTGCGGGAGCTCTCCCACTGCGCCGACCAACGCCGGAGCTGCCGCGGCGCGTACGGGCGCCGGGTGGCGAGCCCGTCGAGACCAGTGGCCCCGAGATCGACACGGTGGACCTCGGCGAGCGTGCGGACCAGGGACAGTGCCAGCGCGCGCCGGTCCCCGGCGGCGAGATCGCGCGCCACCGACATCCGGTCGACGACCGTGCCGTCGACCCAGGACATGACGAACGCGGGCGCAGCGTCGGCACCCACCGCTCCGGGCTCCAGCACACCGAAGACCTGCGGGACCGGCACCCCGGTGCCGGCGAGCGCGGTGAGAACCCGGGCCTCGCGGAGCACGTCGTGCGCCGACTCCAGCAGCTCGCCGAGCGGTGGGCGCCGCAGCACCCAGACGCCGGCCCGCTCGTCGGTCACGCGATAGGTCAGGTTGGACTGGCCGAGCCCGACCCTGTGCAGGGTCAGCTCGCCGACCGGTTCCCGGCCGAGTCCGACCAAGGCGCGCCGGACCGCGGCGGCGTCCACCCCCGGCTCACCCATCGCCGGCCCGCCCGGCGGGCTCGCGGTCGCTCGCGTCGCCCAGTCCCTGCCCGCCGTCGATCACCAGGGTCTGGCCGGTGATCCACGAAGCGGAGTCCGAGGCGAGGAACGCGATCGCCTCGGCGACGTCGGCGGGCTCACCGATTCTGCCGAGCGGGAACGCGGCACTGAGCCGGTCCTCGTGCTCGGCCCACAGCAGCTCGGCGAGCCGGGTCCGGACGACGCCGGGTGCCACTGCGTTGACCCGCACCCGCGGCGCGAGCTCGAACGCCAGCTGGCGGGTGAGGTGGATCAGAGCGGCCTTGGTGGCGTTGTAGACGCCCAGGTCGGGCTCGACGACCAGGCCCCCGATCGACGCCGTGTTCACCACCGCCCCGCCGTGTTCGCCCATCCAGGCCTCCGCGACCAGTGCGGTCCACGCGATCGGCGCCCAGAGGTTGACCTCTAAGGTCTTGGCGAACCGGCCCAGGTCCTGCGCGGTGACCGGCCCGTGTGCGGGGTTGGTCCCGGCGTTGTTGACCAGCACGTCGATCCGGCCGAACCGCTCGACGGCCTCCTCGACGCACGCGCGGGCGGCGGCCTGGTCCGAGGCGTGCGCCACGATCCCGACCGCCGTGCCCGCGCCGGCCTGCGCGGTGGCGTTGAGGCCCGCCGCGGCCTCCGCGACCGACTCCGCACGCCGGGAGGTCAGAACGACGTCCGCACCCCGTGCACGCAGGGCGGCGGCGGTGGCGAGCCCGATCCCCCGGGAGGCCCCGGTGACGATCGCCGCCCGGCCGGCGAGCTCGCCCGTCACGTCGGCTCCGCGTACTTGCGGAGCTCCTGGCGGGCGATGGTGCGCTTGTGCACCTCGTCCGGCCCGTCCGCGATCCGCAGGGTGCGCAGGTGCGCCCAGAACGCGGCCAGCGGCACGTCGTCGGACACGCCGGCGGCGCCGTGCACCTGGATCGCCCGGTCCACCACCCGCAGGGCCGTCGCGGGGGCGTCGACCTTGATCGCGGCGATCTCGGTGCGGGCGACGCGGTTGCCGACCTCGTCCATCATCCAGGCCGCCTTCAGAGTGAGCAATCTGCTCTTTTCGATGTCGATGCGTGCCTCGGCGATCCAGTCCTGCACGTTGGCCCGGTCGGCGACCGGAGTCCCGAACGTGCTGCGGGACAGGGCCCGGCGACAGAGCAGCTCCAACGCTCGTTCCGCCATGCCGATGGCGCGCATGCAGTGATGGATCCGGCCCGGACCCAGCCTGGCCTGGCTGATGGCGAAGCCCTCGCCCTCACCGGCCAGCACGTCCGACACCGGCACCCGGACGTCCTCGAAGAGGATCTCCGCGTGTCCCTCGCGGTCCTGGTACCCGAAGACCGGTAGGCCGCGGACGAGCGTCAGGCCGGGCGCGTCGATCGGGACAACCATCATCGACTGCTGTCGATGCGGCGGCGCGTCGGGATCGGTCTTGCCCATGACGATCAGGACGCGGCAGTTCTTGTGCAGCGCGTTGGACGCGAACCACTTGCGGCCGTTGAGCACGTACTCGTCGCCCTGGCGGACCATCCGCAGCTCGATGTTCGTGGCGTCCGAGCTCGCCACCGCGGGCTCGGTCATGGCGAACGCGGAGCGAATGGTCCCGTCGAGCAGCGGGAGGAGGTAGCGCTCCTTGTGCTCGTCCGAGCCGAAGAGGGTGAGCACCTCCATGTTTCCGGTGTCCGGCGCGGAGCAGTTGGTGGCCTCCGGGGCCAGCCGCGGACTCCGGCCCATGATCTCGCACAGCGGGGCGTACTCGGCGTTGGTCAGGCCCGGCCCCCAGTCGGGATGGGGATGGAAGAGGTTCCACAGGCCGCGGCAGCGGGCCTCGGCCTTGAGTTCCTCCAGCACCGGGGGATGGAACTGCGGATCGCCCGACGCGCGCATCTGCTCCTCGTACATGGCCTCCGCCGGGTAGATCCGGGAGTCCATGAACTCCAGCAGGTCCTCGTGCACCCGCTTGGCGCGGTCGGAGGTCTCGAACAGTGACATGATGGTGGCCCTCCGGGTCACTCGAAGCCGAGGATCGACTTGGTCTCCAGGTACTCGGCGAACCCGGCAGCGCCGAACTCCCGTCCGTTGCCGGAGCGGCGGTACCCGCCGTAGGGGGCGCCGAAGTCCGTGTCGGCTCCGTTGACGTGCACCTCGCCGGTCCGCAGCCGCCGCGCCAGGGCGCGGGCCCGGTCCGGCTCGCCGGAGACCCAGGCGGACAGGCCGTAGTCGGAGTCGTCGGCGATGCGCACTGCCTCGTCCTCGTCGGCGTAGCCGATCAGCACCAGGACGGGGCCGAAGATCTCCTCGCGGGCGATCGTCATCGAGTTGTCGACGTCGGCGAATACGGTCGGGCGGGCGTAGAAGCCGGTGTCGAGGCCGTCCGGACGGCCGGGCCCGCCCGCAACGAGGGTGGCGCCCTCGGCGATGCCGCGTGCGATGTAGTCCTGCACCGTGCGGAACTGCGTCTCCGACGCGAGCGGGCCCATCACCGTGTCCTTCGCCGTGGGCGGCCCGACGACCACGGCCTCCGCCGCGTCGGCCGCCGCCCGCACGACGTCTGCCATCCGGGCCGCCGGGACCAGCATCCGCGTCGGTGCGTTGCACGACTGGCCGCTGTTGGTACACAGGACCCGGACGTCGCGGGCGACGAGCGCGGGCAGGTCGTCCCCGTCGAGCAAGATGTTCGCCGACTTGCCGCCGAGCTCCTGGGTCACCCGCTTCACGGTCGGCGCGGCGACCCGGGCGACCTCGATACCTGCCCGCGTTGAGCCGGTGAACGAGACCATGTCGACGCCGGGATGGGCGGCCAGCGCGGCACCGACGGTCGGCCCGTCGCCGTTTACCAGGTTGAACACGCCCGCAGGAACCCCGGCCTCGTCGAGCACCTCGGCGAGGAGCAGGGCGTTCAGCGGGGCGCGCTCCGAGGGCTTCAGCACCATGGTGCAGCCCGTGGCGAGCGCCGCGGCGACCTTCGGGACGATCTGGTGAATCGGCCAGTTCCACGGGGTGATCAGCGCACAGACCCCGATCGGCTCGTGCACTACGAGGGTCGAGCCCTGCCTGCGCTCAAAAGCGAAGTCCGCCAACACTGTCCGCGTGGTCTCGAGGTGAACCACACCGACCGCGGCCTGGACGTCGACCGCGAGCGCCCGCGGCGCCCCGATCTCCCGGCTGATCGACTCGCCGATCTCCTCGGCGCGCTTGGCGTAGATCTCGGTGATCCGGTCGAGCAGCCGCAGCCGCTCGTCCACGCCTATACGAGACCAGGTCTCGAACGCGCCGCGCGCGGCGGCCACCGCGGCGTCGACGTCCGCGGCCTCGCCGAGCGCGATCGTCTCGATCTCCTGCTCAGTCGCCGGATCGACCACCGGCAGCGTGCGAGGGCCGGCCGGGTCGACCCACCGGCCGCCGATGTAGAACTGCCTGGCGTGCTCCATGGGTTCTCCTTCGGCTCGTCGTGGCGGCGCGAGGTGGCGGCGCAGCGCAGCAGCCGCGCGGTCGCGGTCGGCCTCGCCGGAGAGCAGATCGACGATCGGCAGCGACGCGTGGACGTGGCCGCGGGCGACGATCGTGGTGGTCGGCACCCCGGCCTCGACCAGTGCGTCGGCGCGGGTGGCTCCGTCCTCGTGGGCGGGGTCCAACTCGGCGAGGACGACGATCGCCGGGGCCTGCCCGCCGGGCTCGCCATCGCTCGCCTCGAGCGGATTGACCAGGAGCTGGGCCACCGGGCCGGCAGGGTCTCCGCGTAGGGCACGGGCGACGCCCGAGGCGAGCTCGGCGCCCCCGCTCCAGCCCGCCACGGCGACCCGACCGGGGATCCCGCCGAGCTCCGGACTCCGCGCGGAGATCCAGCGCACGGCGTCGACGGCCTCGGTCGTCGCCCGCCGACGGTCGGCGCCTGCGGTCGGGGCGGTGGACACCACGAGCGCACCGACGCGTCGGGCGAGATCGCGGGCGAAGGCCTCGGGCCCGGCCTCGGGGAGCGACCACGGCTCGCCCACCAGGTGCACGACGACGGGGTGCGGTCCCGGACCCTCCGGCCGGAACAGCCGGTAGGGGAGTCCCCAGGGCAGCACGCCGTCCCGCACCTCGGCGACCTGCGGGGGCAGGCGCCGCCCACTCGCCGCCGCGGCGAGGGCCCGCCTGCCGTCGGGCCCGTCGAGCCGGGGCAACGCGCCGAGGTCGGGCCCACCGGCCCCGACCAGCTCGCGCAGCAGGGCGGCCACGTCCGGGCGGTGCCGGGCGATCACACCGTCCGAGCAGCGCTCGCCCGCCGTCCCGGTCCTCCGAAAACCGAGGTAGTCCTGCTCGGCGACGGCGGCGCACAGCTCCCGGTAGACCCCGACACCTCCGACGTAGGGCATGAACACCCGCGGCTTACCGGGCACATTCGCACCCAGATACCACGAGTCCGCTTCGGGGAAGAGCGTGATGTCCGCGCAGTCGTTGACGTGCTGGACCCAGCCCTGCTCGGCGGTCTCAGTGGGCTCGATCGTGTCCAGCTCGGCGTCGCGTAGTGCGGCCAGGCAGTCGGTGACCCAACCGACGTGCTGCTCGATCGCGACGACCATGTTCGACAGCACGGACGGGCTGCCCGGCCCGGTGATCATGAACAGGTTCGGGAACCCGCCGGTCATCAGGCCGAGATAGGTCCTCGGTCCGTGGGCCCATGCCTCCCGCAGCGTGCGTCCGCCGAGGCCCACCGGGTCGACCGCCAGCAGGGCACCCGTCATCGCGTCGTAGCCGGTGGCGAACACCAGGGTGTCCACCTCGGTGACCCCGGCGGCGGTCTCGATCCCGCGCTCGACGACCCGGGTGATCGGTGTCGACCTGATGTCGACGAGCCGCACGTGGGCCTCGTTGAACGTCTCGTAGTAACCGGTGTCGAAGCAGGGGCGCTTGGCCATGAAGGGGAACCCCTCGGGGCACAAGGCCTCCGCGGTGCGCGGGTCGCGGACCGTCGCACGGATCTTCTCGCGCAGGAACTCCGCGAGCACCGCGTTCGCTGCGGGATCGGTGAGGTGGTCGGCGAAGACCTCGTTGAGCGCCGAGATCTCGCCCGCACTCCAGGCGGTCTCGCAGCGTTCGCGCTGCTGCTCGGGCGTGAGGTCCTCGGCGCGTGCGGTCGGAGGTCGCAGCGGCACCCCGCCCGACGAGTTCCGGGCCGCCTCCCGGTACCCCGCCCGATCTTCGGCGAGCATTCGGAGCCGGTACCCGGGGGCCGGCCCGTTGCGGGCGGGAAGGGAGAACGCCGGAGTCCGCTGGAAGACCGTCAGCTCGGCCGCGTCCCGGGCCAGCAGCGGAATCAGCTGGACGCCCGACGACCCGGTACCGACAACGGCCACCCGCCGCCCGGAGACGTCGAGACCCTCCTCGGGCCAGCGTGCAGTCGACACGATCTCGCCTGCGAAGTCGTCCAGTCCGGCGAGATCGACGGGCTTGGGCACAGAGAGCGCGCCGGTGGCCATCACGACATGACGCGCGACAAGGACCTCGCCCTGCTCCGTGGTGACCCGCCACACCGCGGCGGTGTCGTCCCAGGCGGCGTCGGTGACGCGGGTGTCGAACCGGATGTCGCGGCGCAGATCGTGGCGATCTGCGACATGGGAGAGGTAGCGGAGGATCTCGGGCTGGGTCGCGTACTTCTCCGACCACCGCCACTCCTCCTCGAGCCCGGGGTCCCAGCTGTAGCTGTAGTCGGTGGTCGGGATGTCGCACCGCAGCCCGGGGTACCGGTTCCAGTACCAGGTGCCACCGACGTCGGAACCCGCCTCGAGGACGACGACGGAGAACCGCAGCTCGCGCAGCCGGGCGAGCGCGTAGAGCCCGGCGAACCCCGCGCCGACGACGATCACCTCGACGTCGAGACCCACCCGCTCCGCTGCGGGCACGGCTCGTTCCTGTGTCATGGGGGCGACTCCTCATCGCGGTGTCCCGCCCCGGGGTATCTCCGGAGCGTGGTCCACGCTAGGCGTCGGCCCGGAGCGGGCACAGTGCACCAAGGTGGACGGTTTGTGCTGGTCAAGCGGGTGTGGCAGGTCGTGGTGGGCGTACGCCGAGCGCCGCCACCTCGCTGCGGTCGATGCCGCGTTTCTGGATCTTGCCGGTGGTGCCGCGGGGGAGCGCGTCGACGACGCGGTAGACCCGGGGGACCTTGTAGGCGGCCAGCCGTGCAGCCAGCCACTCGCGGAGCGCCGCAGGGCACACCTCGTGGTCGGGGCGGGCCGCGACGACGGCGGCGACCTCCTCGCCGAGCCGGGCGTCCGGGATCCCGATCACAGCGGCCTCCTGCACGGCCGGGTGCCCGTGGAGCACCTCCTCGATCTCCCGCGGGTACACGTTGTAGCCGCCCCGGATGACGACGTCCTTCTTCCTGTCGACGATCCGCAGGTGGCCGTCCGGATCGAGGGTCCCGAGGTCGCCGGTGAGCAGCAGGCCCGCTCGCAGCACCTCGGCCGTCGCCTCCGGACGACGCCAGTAGCCGCGCATCAGGACGGGGCCGCGGAGGACGACCTCGCCCACCGTCCCGGGCGGCGCGGGCACTCCGTCCGCGCCCACGATGCTCACCTCGATCCCGGGCAGGGCCCGTCCGACGCTCCCGGTGCGGCGCTCCTCGCCGGGCCGGCACATCGTGGCGACGCCCGTGGCTTCGCTGAGTCCGTACCCCTCCAACACAGTGGCGCCGAGCCGGTCGTACAGCTCTCGTACGACCGTCTCCGGTAGCGGCGCTCCGCCGGACAACGCGGTGCGCAGCGCGACCAGGTCGTCCCTGTCGACTTCGGCGGGTGCATCGAGCACATCCGTCCACATCGTCGGGACGCCGGCGAGCAGGGTTAGCCGATGGTCCGCGGCCAGCCGCAGCATCGCGCCGGGGTCGTACCGCGGCATCAGCGAGAGCGTGGCGCCGCATCGCAGCGCGGACCCCATCACGACGACCTGGCCGTACACGTGGAAGAGCGGAAGGGCGGTCCCCATCCGCTCTCCGTCGCGCAGGTCGAGTGCCTGCGTGACGGCGCGGGCGGCGGCCACGATCCCTGCGTGGGTGAGCTCTGCCCCCTTGGGGCGCCCGGTGGTGCCGGAGGTGTACAGCAGGACCGCGACATCGTCGACGGGCACGCGCGGGACCGCAGGTCCACCGTCGTCCAGGACGCGGTCGTCGAGGATCCAGACCGGCACGTCCCGCGGACCGGCGGCTGCCCGCAGGGTGGCCGCGACGCTCGGTGAGCCCACCGCGAGCACGCAGTCCGCGTCGTCGAGGAAGTAGCCCAGCTCGATCTCGGTGCACGACGGGTTCACCGTGACTGCGATGGCGCCCGCGGCGAGGATGCCGTGGTAGGCGACCACGAACTCCGCCGATGTCGGGGCCACGAGCAGTACCCGATCGCCTGCCCGCGCTCCGGCGGCGGCCAGCCGGACCGCGGCGGCCGAGACCAGCCCGGCCAGCTCGGCGTAGGACCACGCCCGGTCGCCGACCCGCAGCGCGCACCGCGTGGGAACGCGCTGCGCGGTGCCGAAGAGCGCGGCGACGACGTCCTGAGGCTCGTTCACGCCCGGACGTCGACGACGAGTCGTCCGCGGACCTGCCCGGCCAGCACCGTGTTCCCGCGCTCCGGCGCCTCGGCCAGGGGCACGATCTCGGTGATCTCGCGCAGGACGGCGAGGTCGAGCCGCTCCGCGAGCAGGGCCCAGGCCGAGCGGCGGGCGGCGGCGGGTGCGTAGACCGAGTCGATCCCGGCCAGGGTCACACCGCGGGAGATGAAGGGCACCACGAACGCCGGGAGGTCCACGCCCATCGCCATGCCCATTGCGGCGACCGTGCCGCCGTAGCGGGTCTCGGACAGCACAGTGGCGAGCGCTCGGCTGCCCAGAGTGTCGACTGCACCCGCCCACTTCGCGCGGCCCAGCTGTCCCGCCTCGAGTAGGTCGAGGCGGTCCACGACCGTGGTGGCGCCGAGCCGCAGCAGCGACTTCTCCTCCTGCTCGCGGCGACCGGTCGAGGCCACCACCTCGTAGCCCAGGGCCCCGAGGAGCATCACCGCCACTGAGCCCGCTCCGCCCGCGGCACCGGTGACCAGCACCGGCCCACCGCCGGGCTCGACGTGGTGCTCCTGCAACGCGCGGACGGCGAGCGCCGCGGTGTACCCGGCGGTGCCGATCGCGGCGGCGGAGAGGTCGTCGATCGGTTCCGGGACCGGCGTGACCCACCCGTGCGGGACTCGGGCGCGCTCGGCGTACCCGCCAGGGTGGTCGGTACTGAGGCCCTGCCCGTTCACCGTCACCAGCAGGCCGGTGGGCAAGTCCGCCACCGTGGACTCGGCCACAGTGCCGACGAGGTCGATCCCGGCTGTCATCGGGAAGCGGCGGACCAGGTCGAACCGGCCGGAGATGATCAGCCCGTCCTTATAGTTGACGTCGGACCAGCGCACGTCGACGGTCACGTCGCCGTCTGGGAGGTCGGCGTCCGTGCGCTCGACCAGGCGGGTCGTGTAACCGGCGTCGCCTTGCTCGACCTCCAGGGCCCTGAAGCTCTGCACAGTCCAATCCCTTCGTCGGGTCCGCCCAACGTAGGAACCGGGCTCTCGCTCGGCACAGTGCACCAAGGTGCATTGTCGACGTCACGGCCCCGTTCCTACGGTCGTACCCGCCGGCAGCGGAGGCGGAGGAGGGCCGATGGACTCGTTCACGGGCAAGATCGCGGTGGTCACGGGCGGTGGCGCCGGAATGGGCGCCGAGTTGGCCCGGATGCTCGCTGCCGAGGGGTGTGACGTCGCGGTCTGCGACGTCTCGGAGGCCAATCTCGAGGAGGCCGTCGCCCGCTCCCGGGCCGACGCCCCCGCGGGCACCCGGGTCAGCAGCTGCGTCGCCGACGTGTCCGCCGAGGCCGATCTGGAAGCGTTTCGCGACCACGTCGCCACCGCGCACGAGACTGACCACGTGGACCTGCTGTTCAACAACGCGGGCATCGGCGGGGGCGGGTACAGCTTCGTCGCCGAGCCTCGCGAGCAGTGGGAACGGGTCTTCAACGTCAACTGGGGCGGTGTCTACCTCGGCGTCCGGGCGTTCCTGCCGATGCTGCTGCGCAGCGAGCGGGCTCGGATCGTGAACACCAGCAGCGTGAACGGCTTCTGGGCGGGGCTGAGCCCCAACGAGTCGATCGTGGCGTACAGCACCGCGAAGTTCGCGGTCCGCGGGTTCAGCGAGGCGCTGATCAGCGACCTGCGTCTCCGCGCTCCGCACGTCGGGGTGTCCGTGGTACTGCCCGGGTACGTGGGGACGTCGCTGGTGCGCAACTCGATGACCTACCTCGGCGCGAAGGACGGTTCCGGGGTGGACGACGGCGTCGGGGACATCGATCGTGACTTCCGCGCCAACGCCCCCACCACGTCGGAGTCGGCCGCGAAGGAGATCCTCGAGGGCGTCCGGGCCGGTCAGTGGCGGATCCTGGTCGGCGACGACGCGCGGATCCTCGACGAGGCCGTGCGCGCCGACCCGCTCAGTGCCTACCGACCCGAATTCTTCACCCGCATGCGGGAGCGCGGCGTCTTCACCACGATGCCGGAGCCGCCGGCCGGTGCGCAGTAGGGTTCGCCGTCATGCCGATCGCACTCGTCCACGGCAATCCCGAGACCTCGGTGGTCTGGGGCCCGCTGGTGCGTGAGCTCGTGGCACGCGGGTCCGCCGAGCCGGTGCTGCTCTCGCCGCCCGGCTTCGGTGCCCCGGTGCCGCCCGGATTCGGGAGCACCGCCGAGGAGTACCGGACTTGGCTGGTCGCCGAGCTCGAACTCCTCGGCGAACCCGTCGACCTGGTGGGCCATGACTGGGGCGCGGGGCACCTCTACGCCGTCGCCGCCACCCGTCCGGACCTGCTCCGGTCGTGGATCGCGGACTGTGCCGGGATCATCCACCCGGACTACGTGTGGCATCCTGCCGCCCAGACCTGGCAGACACCCGGCGAGGGAGAGGCTTTGGTCGCCCAGATGGTCGCGATGAGTGGTGCGGACCTCGTGGCGAGCGACGACGTGCCCGCGGACCTGGCCGGCCGGATCGCCGAACGCTTCGACGCGGAGATGGGCCGCTCGATCCTCGCGGTGTACAGGTCGGCGGTCCAGCCGTACATGCGCGAGCTCGGTGACCGGCTCGCCGCGGCACCTCAGATCCCGTCGTTGATCGTGCATGCCACGGCGGACAGGTACACGATGCCGGACCTGGCCCCGATCGTGGCAGAGCGGACGAACAGTGAGGTCCTGGAGCTGCCCGGCGCCGGGCACTGGTGGATGTGGGAGCACCCGGCGGAGGCGGCCCAAGCGTTCCTCCGCTTCTGGACGACCCTCGACTGAGTGCCTCAGCGCGAGGGGGGAACGTGGAAGCGCGCCACGTACTCGGCTCGGGAGCGACAGCCTGACGCGGCCAGCACCCGGCTGACGTACTTCTTCACCGTGTCGAGGCTGAGGAACAGCGTGGCCGCGATCTCCCGGTTGGCCCGGCCCTCCCCGACGAGCGCCGCCACCTCCTGGAGGCGGCCGCTCAGCACCGGCGGGGCCGGGAGCTCGGCCGGAATCCGTCTGCTGATCGCCGACAGGTGCCGGGAGAGGAGGCGCAGAGCCGCGGCCGCGCCGTCGTCGATCAGGTGGGGTTCGGAATCGGTCAATCCGACCAGCGCGTGCCCGCCCCGCGGGAACCGCAGGTGCATGATCGCCGACGAGCGATAGCCCCACTGCCGCATGTGCCCGTCGATGTACTCCCGCCCCCAGGCGGGCACGGTCCGCAGCCGGTCGATGTCGCTGAGCCCCTCCCGGCTCAGCGCCAGGCAGGACTCGTCCGACGACAGCACGTCGAGTTCGTGCCAGCGGTCCCGGTAGCCGGGCCAGCTGGTCACGCACGATCCGCGCAGCGACGGCGACCGGTCCGCGAACGCATCCTTGATCGTCGGCCCGGCGAAACAGGTGAGGTTGCGGAAGGAGAACGTCGAGGCGAGGGACTCGAGCACGAGCTCCTTGAACTCCGGGATCGTCCGGGCCGCATCGCACACCTCGAGCACCGAGAAGACACGTTCGTAGTGCGCGACCGGCAGCGCCGGGCCGCTCCTCGTCGATGCCACCACTGGCGTGCCTCCCGCTACGACACAGGCCGACCCCCCGGATTCAAACCGAGGGGTCGCCGAACTTCAAGAGCGGTCGGTGCCGAGTCCGACGAAGGCGGGTCGCCGCTTCTCCTGGTAGCTCGCCACGCCCTCGTGGAAGTCCGGGTGCTCGAACGACACCACCATCCGCCGGTCCGCCTCCCCGGCCGCCTCGGCGAACGTGCTCGTCTCTGCGTCCGTGAGCTGATTCTTGATCGTGGCCATCGCTGCGGGGGAGCAGTTCTCGGCCAGGTCCTGCGCGTACGCGACCGTGGTGTCGAGCAGCGCGTCCGCCTCAACGACCCGATCGACCAGGCCCATGGCCAGTGCCTCGGCACCCTGCACGATCCGGGCCGACAGCAACAGGTCGGTCGCCCGCGAGTGGCCGACGATCCGGGGTAACAACCAGGCCGAGCCGTACTCCGCGATCAGCCCGCGACGGGCGAACGCCGTGGTGAACTTCGCCGTGGGGGTCGCGAAGCGCAGGTCGGCGTAGAGCGCCTGGACGAACCCCAGCCCGGCGGCGGCGCCGTTCACGGCGGCGATCAGCGGCTTGCGCAGCAGCAGCGGACGATGACAGGGCACCGTGCGGGCAGGCAGGCCCTTCTTCTCCGCGCCGGTCAGGACGTTCAGGTCATCCATGTCCGCCCCGGCGCAGAAGCCGCGACCGGCGCCGGTCACCACCACGGCGCGGACGTCGGGATCGGCCTCCGCCTCGTCGAGCAGGGCGAAGTAGCGCTGCTCCAACGCGTCGGTCCAGGCGTTGAGCCGGTGCGGACGGTTGAGCGTCAGCACCAGCACGCCGCCCCGCTTCTCGGCCAGGACGGTCTCGACGCCGGCGTCCACAGTGGTGTCGGTCATGGGGTCCTCTCTGAGGTCAGTCGAACAGGTCGGGGTCGGAGATGCGGATCTCCTCCCAGAGCGGCTGGAAGTTGAACCAACCCGCCCACGGCGTGCCGTTCTGCTCCGCGGTGTACGCCGCCCACTCGTGGCGGACCTGGATGGGCTCACCCGCCGCCATCGCAGTGAGCTGCGCTTGGCAGGAGCGTTCCAGGGACAGGAACCAGAACACCGCCTCGTCGAGCGTGCGGCCGACGGTGAACAGCCCGTGGTTCTGGTGGATGGCAGCCTTGTGCGGGCCGAGACCGGCGGCGACCTGCCGCCCCGCTTCGGGATCGAGCACGACGGCGCCGCCCTGGTCCGCGACGACGGCGTGGTCCCCGTAGAAGGTGCACGCGTCCTGGGTCAGCGGGGCCAGCGGGATGCCCAGCGAGCTGAAGGCCTTCCCGTACGGCGAGTGCGAGTGTGCGGCGGCGACGACGTCGGGTCGGGCCTGGTGGATGGCCGAGTGCAGCACGAAGGCGGCGCGGTTGACCGGCTGGTCGCCGTACACGACGTCGCCGTCGTGGTCGACGAGCACCAGGTCCCGCACCCGCATGTGCCGGAAGCTCCGGCCGAAGGGGTTGACCCAGAAGTGGTCGGGGAACTCGGGATCGCGCACCGTGATGTGCCCGGCCACCCCCTCACCGAAGCCGAAGCGGCCGAAGAGCCGCAGCGCCCCGGCGAGCTTCTGCTTGCGATGCGCGCGTTCCTCCTCGACGGTCGCGAACTCGGCCGGTGTCGGCAGCGGCGGCAGGTCCCGAGGCGCCAGCCGGACGCCGTCGACGAACCGTTCCGTGGTGGTCATGCGGTGCTCCTCTCTGCGGGCGGATCAGCCGGTGTAGAAGGGGGTGAGCCCCGTGCCCTGGGGCACCCCGCTCGCCGGGACGTTCGCTGCGGTGATCAGGGGCGCGTCGACGTAGAGCTGTGCGTTCTTCGGCGGGGCCGCACCGCCGATGATCTTCGCCAGCTCGGTGAGCACGACGTTGGACACGGCGACCATGTCGTTGACGACGGTGGCCCCCTGCGGCCCGCGCTGGCGGATCGAGTCCAGGTTCGCCTGCTCGCCGTCGATGGACACCACGAACACGTCGTCGCGGCCCGCTGCCTCGATCGCGGACACGGCGGCGTAGCCACCCTGGTCCCAGGCCACGAAGATCGCGCCGAGCTGCCCGCCCCTCGGGAACTTGGTGAGCACGTCGGTGGTGGTGTTCTGCACGTCGGGCACGGACGAGTCGGCGTTGGTCTCGTGTCGGAGCAGGATCGGCGTGCCGTAGTAGTCCGCCAGCGTCCGCACGGCGAGCTCGCGCTCCCGGAGGTTCGCGAGCGGCGTGTAGCCGACGAGCGCGATGCCCTTGTCGCCGCCCGCGACCGCCAGCCGCTGCTGAATGTAGGTCCCGCACCGCATCCCGGAGATGAACTCGTTGGCGCCCACGTCGAACGCCAGGCCGGGGGCGGTCCCGCAGTAGAAGCCGCCGACGGGTACCCCGGCCTTCTGCGCCGCGGCCAGCCCCTCGCTGATGTTCGCGGCCTCGGTGTTCGCGACGACGATCGCGGAGAACCCGTTCTCGGCCCAGACCCGCATGGTGTCGTTCGTGCGCGCCAGGTCGAAGTCGCTGCTCACGGCCTGCAGGTCGAACTCGTGCTTCGTCGACAGGTCGGTCATGATCTGCACGCTCCGCGCCACCGTCGGGCCCTGCAGGTTGATCCCCACGACCCCGATCCGGGCGCCCTTGAGCGGCGCGAAGTCGGCGTCGGAGAAGGTCGTCCCGCTGCTCGGGACCGCCGCGGCGTCTGTTCCGCTCGCCGTGGCCGCCCCGCCGCTGACGCTGCAGGCCGCTAGTGCGAGCCCCGCACCGGCTCCGGCACTCCCGTAGAGGAACGCCCTTCGGGGGAGCGACCTGCGAAGGGGACTCATCGTGTACCTCCATTGGGACGATGGACGGGCGGCGCAGCTGGGCCCGCGCCGGCGGAACGCTACGACCGGGCTGAGGGGCCGGACAATGCACCAAAGTGCACCGCTGCGACCTGCGCGTCCCGGCGACGACTGTGCACTTTGGTGGACTGCCCGGCGCTCGCGGGCGCGACCTAGATTCACGGTTCCTGACGGACCGCCACGGCTGTCGGCCGACGAAGGAGCCGCCCGATGAACGCCTCGACACCGACCTCGACGGACACCGCGAGACCGGACACCGCATCACCCGTGACCGGCAGGTCCGGAGCGGGTCCCGCCTCAACCGAGCGGGGGATGGTCCTGCTCTCGCGGTACGGGACCCTGGTCGGGTTCGTCCTGATGCTGATCGTCTTCGGCGTGCTCGCCGACTCGTTCCTCACCGCGAGCAACGTCGCCAACGTGCTCAAGGCGGCGGCCGCGATGGGGGTGCTGTCGATCGGCCTCACCGTCGTACTCACGCTCGGCGACTTCGATCTCTCGATCGGCTACACCGCGACTGGCGCCGGGATGCTCGCGGCAGGCACGGCCCAGAGCTTCGGGATGGTCGGCGGCACAGCGGCAGCGCTGCTCTTCGGCGCAGGGGTAGGCGTGGTCAACGGCCTGATCGTGACGAGGCTGGGAGTCTCCGCCTTCATCGCCACCCTCGGTGTCGGGCAGATCATCACCGGGTGGCTGCTCGCCTACCGCGGCGGCGTCCAGGTGTCAGGTGACCTGCCTCCGGATTTCACACTGCTCGGTCGCGGCACGCTCGGCCCGGTCCCGTTCCTTGTGATCCTCTGGTTCGCAGTGGCCGTCGCGGCCTACCTGCTGATGGAGCGGACGGTGATCGGCCGCCGGATGTACGCGGTCGGCGGCAACCCGGTCGCGGCCCGGCTGTCCGGCATCGACGGCAAGCGGGTGCGCCTGCTCGCCTTCGTGCTGAGCGGAGTGCTGGCGGGGCTCGGCGGGCTGATGCTCGCTTCGAGCCTGGGCGTCGGGAACCCGACGGCGGCGGTGAGCTACCTGCTGCCCGCCTTCGCCGCCAGCTTCATCGGTGCCGCGACGCTGCGCGAGGGGCAGTTCCATGTCGGCGGGACCATCGTCGGGGTGCTCATGCTGGGCTTCCTGGCCAACGGGCTCGTCGTTACGGGCGTGGAGCGGGCCTGGACCACCGCGGCCCAGGGGATCGTGCTCGTCGCCGCCGTCACGATCAGCACGTTCGCCCGGAAGGTCGCGGCGCGGTGACGGGCGAGGTCTGGCTCCGCGTGCGCGGAGTGGGCAAGAGCTTCGCGGGCGTCCCCGCGCTGGACGGCGTGGACCTCGACGTCCGGGCGGGCGAGGTGCACGGGCTGATCGGGCAGAACGGTGCGGGCAAGTCCACTCTGATCAAGATCCTCGCGGGGGTGCATCGGCCTGGGGCCGGGACGATCGAGATCGAGCACGAGCAGGTCAGCTTCCCCGACGCCGCCGCGGCCAACGCAGCCGGGATCGCCGTGCTGCACCAGGAACCCCAGGTCGTCGCGGACCTGGCCGTGTACGAGAACGTCTACCTCGGCCTCGTCCCGCCGCGTGTGGGCCCGTTGATCCGGCGGAACGAGATGCGCCGGACCTGCCGCGAGATGCTGGAGCGGCTCGGGGTCACCCTCGATGTCGACGAGCGGATCTCCGCCCTGTCGGCGGCCCAGACCGCAATGGTCGGCCTGGCCCGCTGTCTGCTGCTCGGCGCCCAGCTCATCATCATGGACGAGCCCACGGCATCGCTCGGAGCGCACGAGGTCGAGCAGGTGTATCGGACCGTCGAGCGGCTGCGGGCGGACGGGCTGAGCGTGATCTACGTGTCCCACCGACTCGACGAGATCGCGGCCCTGTGCGACCGGGCCACGGTGCTGCGGGACGGCCGGCTAGTCGGCGGGCTCGACCACGACGAGCTGCAGGACCGGCAGAACCTCGTCCGGATGATCCTCGGCGTGGAGCCCAGCAGGCTCGTTCGGGCCGACGATCGGGAGCCGGGCGAGGTCGCGCTCAGCGCCCGCGGGCTGAGCTGGCGCAACCGCGTCGTCGACGTGGATCTGGACCTGCACCGCGGGGAGGTCACCGGGATCGCCGGCTTCGTCGGCGCGGGCCGCTCGGAGCTCGCGCATCTCCTCTTCGGCGCCGCCCGGCCCGACGCGGGGCGGATCGAGATCGGCGGCGCCCCGTTCCGGGCGTCGTCGCCGAGGGAGGGGATCCGCCGCGGCGTTGCCCTGCTGCCCGAGGACCGTCGTCACCAGGCGTCCGTCGGGGAGTGGTCGGTACGGGAGAACCTCACCCTCGCCGCGCTGTCGTCGTTCGCCTCAGGTGGGTTCATCCGGCGGCGTCGTGAACGCGAACGCTACGCAATCGACGAAGGCCGGCTCGGGATCAAGGCGGTGGGTGCCGAGAGCCGGTTCAGCCACCTCTCCGGCGGGAACCAGCAGAAGGTCGTCATCGCGAAGTGGCTGGCCACGGATGCCGACATTCTGATCTTCGACGAGCCCACCCAGGGTGTCGACGTCGGCGCGCAGGAGGAGATCCATCGCCTTGTTCGGGACATCGTCGCCGACGGCCGCGCCGTCCTGTTCATCTCCAGCGACCTGGAGGAGACCCTCCGGGTGAGCGACCGCCTTCTCGTCATGCGTGAAGGACGCATCGTCGCCGACCGGCGAGCTCGGACTACGACCCTGCAGGAGACGCTTGCGCTGTGCTTCGGCGCCGAGGATCCCCTGGCAGGCCATGTGGGGTGAGGTCCCGAGGTCGACGTGGCAGCGCCAATTGGAGCGCGCGCCCGGCGAGGGTGGGCAGGGCGAGTCCGCAGTCGCGTTGGCTGGATCGTCCGCCACCCGGCGCGGATGCCGGTCGTGCTGTGCAGAGTCTGGCGACTTCGCGGCGGCGCCGCTGCGGGACGAGCGTTTTGCCTTGCGCGGGCGCTGAGCAGGAACGGACCCGCCACTTCGACGACTCCCGCAGGTACCCCGCCATCGTCAGGCCGTCTCGGCGTCGATCGCAGCCGCCCCGGACTCGCCGCCATGAAGCGAGGCGAAGGCGCTGCGAGGACTCCGATGCGCCCGTCAGCTCGGGGACGATCTCGGGCAGCCGGGACACTGCCTCGACCACGACGAGGTCCTCGCAGACCGGGCACGATGTCGGCCCCCATGTCCGCGAGTGCGTGACCAGGCGATCGACGAGTGGTGTGCTCTGGCCGAGGGGCGCGAACTGTGCCTGTCCCCGGTGGCCCGACACCGTTCGCCTGCGGCGCTGTCGCCGTCGAGCCGCGGCGTGCTCCGCGGTTGGCGCGATCTCGTGGTCGGAGCCGTAGTCGTCGCTGCCCCTGCGGCCCGGGCCACGACGGCGGCTCCGGCGGCGGAGGGGCGGTCGGCGGCCCCTTCGCCTGGAACGCGGGCTGCGCCGTCGGCGAGAGCGGCGGGCTGTCCTACAGCGACGACGATGCCGGTCCGGTCATGCTGAACGGTGGCGCGGGCGCTGACGGGCACGGTGACGCGGTCGGGACCCTGTCGAGCCAGAGCGCCGGCTCACCCGTTCGCCCGGTCAGGTCGGACACCTCAACGGCGCAGCCGGCGGCGGCGGGGACTGGGGCGGGCCGGGCGCGGCAGCGGGCTTGGCCCAGCGCGGTGAACCGAGCTGGTGGTCAGGATGACGGTGTCATCTTCGAACACCGGTGAACAGCTGACTCCTGGGCTGGGCGCGGGTCACGAGGATCGGCGGCATGCTGGGTGGGAGGGCCACTGAGCTGCGGTTCTCGACGCACTGGCCGGGTCGGAGCGCGTGAACAGCTGACTCCCTTTTCGGGGTTTGCGGTGAGTAACGTCGAGTTGGACCTTGAAAACGCGAAGCAGGCCAGAGCGACAACGCTCTGACCTGCTGCTTCTGTGCGCCGCGAGGGAATCGAACCCCCAACCCGCTGATTAAGAGTCAGCTGCTCTGCCGATTGAGCTAGCGGCGCATGTGTTCAGTTGTCCTGCTTGGTGCTGCGGTGTCCCTTGCGCGACAGGGGAAACGCTATCAGAGGCGTTCCTCGGGCCGTGCGAGGGGTCCGCGACCCCGGGTGAGTGACGGGACTTGAACCCGCGACTTCCTGGACCACAACCAGGTGCTCTACCAGCTGAGCTACACCCACCATCGAACCTCCGGGCCGCCCCGGCGTTCTGACGTGAACTCTACAAGGTCGTGTCGAGCGCCTTCACCGCGGGGGTGCCAGGGCGGCCGCGGCGGCCCTGGCCTCGTCGGACGTCGGGCCCGGGGGCTGCACGAACAGCGTCCGGCGGTAGTACTCGAGCTCGCGGATCGACTCCTTGATGTCCGCGAGCGCGCGGTGGGCGAGACCCTTCTCCGGCTTGGCGTAGAAGACCCGCGGGAACCAGCGGCGGGCCAGCTCCTTGACCGAGCTGACGTCGATCATCCGGTAGTGCAGGTGGGCGTCGAGCTCCGGCATGTCCCGGGCGAGGTAGCCGCGGTCGGTGGCGATGGAGTTGCCGGCCAGCGGCGCCGTGCCGGGGTCGGGCACGTGTTCGCGGATGTAGGCGAGCACGGCCTCCTCGGCCTCCCGCACGGTGATCGTCGACGCCCGGACCTCCTCGGTCAGCCCGGACCGCGCGTGCATCTCGCGGACGACCTCGGGCATCCCGGCCAGCGCGTCGTCGTCGGCGTGGATCACGAGGTCCACGCCCTCGCCGAGCACGTTCAGGTCCCCGTCCGTGACCAGCACGGCGATCTCGATGAGCGCGTCGCGGCGCAGGTCGAGACCGGTCATCTCACAGTCGATCCACACCAACCGGTCGTTCATGGCCCGCAGCGTATGCGCTGGCCCGCCGGTTGTCGTACCGCTGGTCTAGGCTCCGCCGACGTGGGGGAGAACACGCAGAGCGCCGCCCAGGAGATCGCCGCCGGCTATGCCACCGAGGGTGCCGCCCTCGAGCTGGGCGCGGTCGTGGTCGACGGGCAGGTGGACCCGTCGGCGCGGGTCCGGATCCCGTTCGCCACGCTCAACCGGCACGGGCTGGTCGCGGGCGCCACGGGCACCGGCAAGACCAAGACCCTGCAGGGCCTGGCCGAGCAGCTCTCCGCCGCCGGGGTCCCCGTCCTGCTGGCGGACGTGAAGGGCGACCTCTCCGGGCTCGCGCGCCCGGGGGAGGACGGGCCGAAGATCCAGTCCCGGGCGAAGGACACCGGGGACGACTGGGTGGGCACCGGGTTCCCCGTCGAGTTCCTCTCCCTGGGCGGGGAGTCCTCCGCGGTCCCGATCCGGGCCACGATCACCCAGTTCGGGCCGATCCTGCTGTCGAAGGTCCTCGACCTCAACGACACCCAGGAGTCCACGCTCGGGCTGATCTTCCACTGGGCCGACCAGCGCAACCTCCCGCTGCTCGACACCAAGGACCTCCGCGCGGTCATCCAGCACCTCACGAGCGACGAGGGCAAGGCCGACCTCAAGGTGATCGGCGGCGTCTCCGCCGCCACGGCCGGCGTCATCCTCCGGGCGCTGGTGAACCTCGAGGCCCAGGGCGGCGAGGACTTCTTCGGCGAGCCCGAGTTCGAGCCGGCCGACCTGCTCCGCCAGGTCGACGGGAAGGGCGTCGTCACGCTGGTCGAGCTCGCCGACCAGGCGGCGAACCCGAAGCTCTTCTCCACGTTCCTGATGTGGCTGCTCGCCGAGCTCTACGAGGACCTGCCCGAGGCGGGCGACCTCGACAAGCCCAAGCTGGTGTTCTTCTTCGACGAGGCGCACCTGCTGTTCACCGACGCCTCGAAGGCCTTCCTCGAGCGCATCGAGCAGACCGTGAAGCTGATCCGGTCGAAGGGCGTGGGCGTCTTCTTCTGCACGCAGCTGCCCACGGACGTGCCCAACGCCGTGCTCTCCCAGCTCGGCGCGCGCGTCCAGCACGCCCTGCGTGCCTTCACCCCGGAGGACCAGAAGGCGCTGACGAAGACGGTCAAGACCTACCCCACGTCGAAGGTCTACGACCTGGAGGAGGCGCTCACCACGCTGGGCACCGGCGAGGCGGTCGTCACGGTGCTGTCCGAGCGGGGCGCGCCCACGCCGGTGGCCTGGTCGCGGATGCGGGCCCCGCGGTCGCTGATGGCCGCGATCGGCGGGCAGGCCGTGACCGAGGCGGCCAAGGCCTCGCCGCTCTACGGCAAGTACGGCGTGACGATCGACCGCGAGTCGGCCTACGAGAAGCTCACTGCGAAGATCGCCGAGGCGGCCCCGCCGCCCGCGCCGGAGGCCGCCCCGGCTCCCGAGCCGGAGCGGCGCCGCGAGGAGCGGGAGGAGCCGGGGATGGTCACGCAGATCCTCAACTCGCCCGCCGCCAAGTCCTTCATGCGGTCGATGGCCACGCAGCTTGGCCGGGAGATCACGCGCGGGCTGTTCGGCACGCGGCGCCGCTAGGACCGATTGACTTTCGATAGATACCGCTCGATACTCAGCCCATGATTGCCGAGCATCGAGCGGTCGCGCCGCTCCGGGTGTTCCTCGTCGTCTTGTTCGCGGTGCTGGTCGTGTTCCAGACCATGTCGCTCCCCGGGCAGTTCGCGCACATGGCGAAGGAGTCCCCGGAGGACGCGTACCTCCGCTGGCCGTTGACCGCCCTCGCGGTGTTCTGGGTGCTGTGCGTCCAGGTCGTGGTCGTCGCGACCTGGATGCTGCTCGCCCGGGTGAAGAAGGACCGCATCTTCGACCCGGCCTCGCTGAGGTGGGTCGACGCCATCGTGTGGGCGATCGCCGCGGCGTGGGTGGTGCTGGTCGGGGTGTTCCTCTACGTCGGGTTCCGGGCGGACGACCCGGGGGTGCCGATGGTGCTGTTCCTCATGGTCGTCGGCGTCGCCGTGCTGGGGCTGCTGATGGTGGTGATGCGGGCGCTGCTGCGGCAGGCCACGGCCCTGCGCACCGACATGGAGGCGGTCATCTGATGCCGATCGTCGTGCGGATCGACGTCGAGCTGGCCCGGCGCAAGATGAGCGTCGGGGAGTTCGCCGAGAAGGTCGGGCTCACGCCGGCCAACGTCGCGGTCCTGAAGAACGGGCGGGCCAAGGCGGTCCGGTTCAGCACCCTGGACGCCATGTGCCGGGTGCTCGACTGCCAGCCCGGAGACCTGCTGGAGTGGGTTCCCGCGGAGGAAGCGGTGGAACGGTTGCTCTAGCCGAGCAACCGGCGAAGCAGCCCCGGGGTGGTCGCGTCGGCCAGCGCCACGGCGTCGGCCGCGTCCACGTCGAGGATGCGGTAGCCGCCCTCGCCCGCTGCCGTCACGGCCTGCAGCGTCACCAGGCCGGCGCGGCGCTGGAAGGGGCTCTGTCGGACCGTCCAGCCGATCACGCCGGACCGTTGCAACGCGACCGTCCGGCGGGACAGGCCCCCGAGCCGGCTGACCAGGTACTGCGGGGTGAGCGCGTGGCCGAGTGCCCGGTACCGGTCGGCGGCCAGCAGCGCGGCGAGCGGCACGAGCACCACGGTTCCCGGCCAGATCCAGCTCAGCCCGGGCCAGACCCGTCCGACGACGACCGCCGCCGCGACGAGCACCAGCACCGGCACGAGGGCGCGGGTGTACCGGCGCCGCCGCGCGGCCGCCGGGTGCGGGACCAGCGGCGTGAGCGTCGGGTCGATCTCGCTCCCGGTCCGGCGCAGGGCCGCCCCGGCGACCCGGTGCGCCTCGGCCCGGGGCGCGGGCGGCTGCAGTACCCCGCCCTGCGCCTCGCGCCCGAGCCCCGTGGACAGGGCGCGCGTCTGGGCCCCGCCGCCGGCGCGCAGCAGCAACGGCTCGTGCACGCCCACGCCGCGCAGCCGCTCCTCCGCGACCGACAGCGACCGGGTGGTGAGCAGCCCGCGCCGCACGCGCAGGGTGCCGTCGGCCTCGCGGGTCAGCCGGTAGCCCCACCAGCGCTCGGTGAACAGCACCACCGACCCGACCACGGCGATCACCAGCAACGCCAGCCCCACCAGCCCGACGGCCAGCCAGAGCGGGGCCGCCGCGAGCCGCTCGGCGGCGTCGTCGACGCCGTCGACCTCCGTGGGGCTGACACCCAGCTCGTTGAGCACGTTGAACGCAGCCGCCGCGATCGCGCCGACACCGGCCAGGGAGGAGAAGGTGAGCGGGGCGAACCGCAGCCAGGACCAGCGGAGCCGGGCCAGCACCTCGGCGTCCGGCTCGACCGGCTGCTCGACGGGCCGGGGCTCCGCCCGCCGCCGGTCCAGCAGCTCCCGCCGCAGGGTCTCGGCTTCCGCCGTGCTGACGGCGTCGAGCGTGAGGCCGCCGTTCCGGTGCTCCCCGCCCGCGTCGGCCGCCCGCACCGCCACCACGCTGAGCCGGAAGGCGCGGTGCAAGGGCGAGGCCGTGAGGTCGACGGTGCGAATCCGGTCGCGCGGCACCGAGCGCCGCTGTCGTCGGAGCCAACCGCTGTGCAGCTCGACCCGCTCGGCCGTGATCCGGTACCGGGTCGTGCGCCAGCGGACCACGCCGGCGAGGACCACCAGCACGCCGATGCCGAGCGTGATCCACGGCCGGACCGGGTCGCCGTTGCTCCCGGTGATCAGCACGACGACCAGCACCGGGACGAGCTTGACCAGGGTCCGGACCGGCTCGACCACCACCATCCGCGCGTCGAGCCGCCGCCACGGGACGCCGGAGTCGACGGTGGGACCGACCGGCTCGGCCGAGACCGTCATGTGGCGTCGCCGGGTGTGGCCTGGGTGGTCTCGGTGAGCTGACGGGCGAGCTCCTGGGCGTGCGCCGTGGCCAGGCCGCGGATGGTGACGGGCCCGCGCGCCGACGCCGTCGTCACGGTCACGCTGGCGAGCCCGAGCAGCTGCTGCAGCGGCCCGTGCTCGGTGTCGACGGTCTGCACGCGCGAGATCGGCGCGATCCGCCACTCGCGGACCAGCCAGCCGGAGAGCGTGTAGACCGCCTCGTCCGTGACCTCCCAGCGGTGGATGCGGAACAGGATCCCGGGGACGACAGCGGCGTAGACCAGCCCGGCGACCACCGTCGCCGCGAGGGTCCCCCACAGCCAGCCCGGCCCGCCGAGGACCAGCGCCACCACGAGTTGGGGGAGCGCGACGATCCCGGTGCCGCCGAGCCCGCGCAGCCGCCACCAGCTCCGCGCGCGCGGGTCCACCCGGTGGGCGGGCGGGCGGAGCGGGAGCGCGGTCGGCACGGTGGACCCGGTCTGCATGGGTTCATGCTGCCGAAACGTCCGGGTCCGTGTCGCGGGACCCTCCTCGAAGCAGCCGCCGCACCCCTCGGCCGGGCGCATCGCACCGTAGGGTCGGGCTGTGCTCCCCCCGCGATGGCAGCCGCGACTGATCGCCCTCGACATCGACGGCACCACGGTCCACGAGAAGAATCCGCCCAGCCCGCGGGTCCTCGCCGCCGTCCGGGAGATCGGGCGGCACGCCGTCGTCACGCTGTGCACGGGGCGGACCGTGCTCGGCGTCGGGCACGTGCTGGACCAGCTCGAACTGGGCGCCCGGCCCCGCACCGACCGGTACGCCGACTTCGAGCACACGACCGTCTGCTCGAACGGCGCCGTCGTGCTCGACACGGGCTCGCGGGAGGTGCGGTACGCGATCCGGTTCGAGCCGGGTCCCGTCGTCGCGGCGGTCCGCGAGGCCCTGCCCGGGGCGGTGTTCGGGTGCGAGGAGGTCGGCCGCGGGCAGCGGGTGGGCGCACCGTTCCCCGACGGCATCCTGGCCGGCCGGGTCCGCCTCGTCGACGAGGCCGAGCTCCTCGGGGAGCCGACGCCGAAGGTCGTCGCGTACTGGCCGCACGGCACGCCCGCGGACGTCGCCGAGCGGATGGAGGGCGTGGAGGTCCCCGGCGCCGAGGTGACCCTGGACCACGAGCTGCCGTGGGTGTCGATGGTGCCCGAGGGGGTGTCCAAGGCGTCGGCGCTGGCCGAGGTCGCGCGGGTGCTCGGGGTGGCGCAGGCGGACGTCCTCGCGGTGGGCGACGGCGACAACGACCGCGCCATGCTCCGCTGGGCCGGGCTCGGTGTGGCGATGGGTCAGGCTCCGCCGGAGGTGAAGGCCGACGCCGACGAGGTCACCGGCACGGTCGAGGAGGACGGCCTCGCCGCCGTGCTCGAGCGCTACCTCTGAGGGTGGGGCCGAGGGCGGGGCGGAGGTCGCTGCCTCGGACGGTTCCGGGCGGGCCGGGTCCACTGCAGTGTGCGAGCGCTACCTCGGACGGTCCGGTAGTCGACCGAGGGCGGTGAGTTGGGCCGCGCGCACCGGCGCGGTCTGCGCCTGGACGAGGTGGAAGCTCGCCTCCCGCGCCCACCGCTGCTCCGGGCTGTCGAGCAGCATCGCCGCGCCCGAACGGGCCGCGACCAGGGCGTTCGCGGCGCGGACCGTCAGCGCGCCCAGCTCGCCACGCAGGGCCAGCCGTTCCGGGATCCGTTCGCGCAGCGGTACCTCGACGAGCAGGGCGAGGGCCTCGGCGCGCAGTTCCTCGGCCCGGTCGGAGAGCGTCGCCGCGAGCTCCGCCGCCCCGGGCCGGTCGAGCGCGGCGAGCGTCCGCAGGACGCGGCGCAGTAGGCCGGTGGTCGCAGCCGTGGGGTTCGCGGTGCGGGCGGCGTCGAGCTCGCGGTAGGCCGCGCCGTCGGCGAGACCGAGGACGGCGTCGGGGCCGACGGCGAGCCCGTCGATCTCCAGTGCGACGGTCCGGGTGCCGCCCATGACCGCCAGCGGCAGCGGCTCGCCGGCTCCCAGTCCCGCCGACTCGCGGGCCGGGACCAGCGTGAAGAGGTACCGGTCGTCGGGCGCGGCGGCGGCGATCATCACGTGGTCGACCAGACCCCAGCCGGTGCACCAGTCGGCGCGCCCCTGCAGCCGCCACCCCGCGCCGTCGGGCTCCGCGCGGACGGCGGGCTGACCGGAGCGGCGCAGGTGCGCGATCGCGAGCCCCGCCTGCTCGTGTGCCGTCGACAGGGCCGCGCGGTGCTCCGGGCCGGCCTCTCCAGGGGCGAACTGCGCCGGGTCGAGGCCGGCCACCCCGCCGCGCGCGAGCATCTGCGGGGTGCGGTGCTGGTTGACCACGAACCAGGTCGCTGCACACGCCCCGGCGAGGACCTCCGTGACCTCGATGTCCGTGACCGCGTCGGCGCCGAGCCCGCCCTCGTCCTCCGGGATCCGCACACTGAGCAGACCCGCCTCCGCCAGCGCCCGGATGTGGTCCCTGCGCACCCCGCGCGCGGGATCGTCGGCCGCCGCGGCGTGCGGCTCCAGCAGTTCGACGGCCAGTCGGCGCGCCCGCTCGACGGGATCCGCGGGTGGCACGGGGACGGGAGCGATCACGGGGAAGACGGTAGGCGGTGGGTGCTGTCGGTGGCCGAGCCCGTCGGAGGCAGGGGAGCAGTGCAGGGGCAGGGGAGCAGGAGGGCAGCGGAGCAGGAGGGCAGGGAGCGGGAGGCAGGGGCAGGGCTGGCACACCGTTCCGGCGCGCTGACACACCCCGTCCGGTCGGCCGCACATCCCGTGGACCAGATGTGCGACGCCCCCCGGGGCGTGCGACCGGGTCGGGACCCGCGAGCCGGACCACCGCCGAGTCGAAGATCCGCGCTCGGGCAGCGAGGCGTTCGGGGATCGAGCGCTTCGCTGCCGAGGCGTGGATCACCGGCTGGATCGCGATCCTGGCGGGGTGTGGCGGCGCGGAGCGAGGTGGCGCTGACCAGATCGCGATCTTCGTGGCGCGCAGGCCGCTCGGCACGGCACGACCCGTGTTCGCACACCCGCTCGCGCAAGTCACAGGCCGTCGACCGGGTGTGCCATGGAGGTTCGGGGTGCGGGGCCGCGCCCGCACGGGTGTGTCGCGATCGCTCGGGTGTGCCACCCGTCGCGCTGTTCCGAGCACTGGCGATCTCGGCCGGATCGCCCCCGAGCCGGGCGGATCCGACGTCGGAGCTGTGTGCCGCCGTCCCACCTCACCGCCGTCCGACCTCACCGCACCCGGGCGAGCTCCCGGATCTCGGTGGCGACGAGGGGGGCCATGCGTTCGAGGGTGCCGCCGCACGAGGTCGGGCGTTCGGGGCCGGGGACCGGTTCGACCCGCACGGCCCAGGCGGCGCCGTCCGGGCCGATGACCAGCACCTCGGGGCCGTCGATGCGGGCGACGAGGAGGGCGTCGACGTCCCGTAGCCCGGTGTGCGCGCGCACGGCGAGCTCGGCGACCTGCCCGGCCGGCTCCCAGGCGGCGCGGCCGCGGCAGTGCCCGTGCTCCACCTCGCCCTGCCCGGCGGCCTTGCGCGCCTCGATGGCGGCCGCGAGGTCGAGGCGGCCGTAGAGGTAGCCGGTGGGCAGCACGAGCGCGGTCGGGGCGAAGCGGTGCCCGCCGAGGTGCGAGCACTCCCAGATCCCGTCCGTCTCGGTCTCGGCGAGGCCGC
Source organism: Pseudonocardia autotrophica (assembly GCF_000717175.1). GTDB lineage: Bacteria > Actinomycetota > Actinomycetes > Mycobacteriales > Pseudonocardiaceae > Pseudonocardia > Pseudonocardia halophobica. Next base: position 63,585 of record NZ_JNYD01000010.1, read on the forward strand.
GGGCGAGCGCGAGCCCGTCGACCGCGCAGCACAGGTCGCGGGTGCCGTGTGTGCAGACCAGCATCAACGGCCGGGTGACGGGTTCGCCTGCGCGGGCGTCGTCGAGGGGGATCGAGGCGAGCTCCGACGGCCCCTCGACCACCAGCCGTCCGACGCGGACCGCCCCGGGGCCGGTGTCGGCGAGCAGCACGGTGCGCGGTGAGTCCGACGGCGGACGGCGCCCGGGCCGCCTGATCAGCAGCAGTCGCCGGCCGGCTGCGCGGGCCCGCTCGGCAAGCCCCGCGACGGCGGGATCGGGGTGCTCGTCGACGGTCCGCGGCCACGCGCCGAGGTGCTCGACGCAGACGAGCCGGTCGCCCACGGGGGCGGTGCCGGGGAGGGGCTCGGCGAGCGCACGCGCGAGTGCGGAGCAGCGCGCGTCGGTCTTCCCGGCCATTCCGGGACCCTACCTTAGGTCACCCTAAATCGCACGGGTGACCTCGGATGATGCGTTCAGTCCATACCCGGTAACTCTCTGGTGACCACCTTGCCGGTCTGGTTGCGCGGGAGCTCGTCGAGGAACACCACGTCCCGGGGGACGGCGAACCGGGCGGCCTTCTCCTTGACCAGCGCGCGCACGCCGTCCTCGTCCAGGGTGGCGCCCTCGCGCAGCACGACGTAGGCGGCGAGCCGCTGACCGAACTTCTCGTCCGGCACCCCGACGACGGCGACCTCGCGCACCGCGTCGTCCGCCGCGATGAGGTCCTCGACCGGTCCGGGGTGGACGTTCTCCCCGCCCGAGACGATCATGTCGTCGCCCCGGCCGGTGAGGAAGAGCCGGCCCGCGTCGTCGAGGTGCCCGACGTCCCCGGTGCCGATCAGCCCGTCCTGCCGCTCGATGTCCTGGCCCTCGCGCATGTAGCCCTCGAAGGGCAGGTCGTTGCCGACGAAGACGCTGCCGTCGGTGTTCGGCGGGACCCCGCGGCCGTCGTCGTCGAGGATCCGCAGGACCGTCCCGACGGGCGCGCGGCCCGCGGTGCCCGGCGCCTCCCGCAGGTCGCGCGGCGAAGCGATGCTCACCCACGAGACCTCGGTGGAGCCGTAGAGGTTGTAGAGGCAGTCGCCGTAGCGGTCCATGAAGTCCTGGGCGAGCCCGGTCGGCAGCGCGGAGCCCGAGACCGCGACGATCCGCGGCCGGTGCCCGTCGCGCCACGCCTGCCCGGTCTCGTGGACCCGCTGCACCATGACGGGCACGGCGATGACGACCTCGATCTTCTCGGCCGCCACGGTGTCCAGGAAGTCCTCGGGGTCGAACTGCCGGCGCAGCACGACCGTGCCGCCGTGCAACAGCGTGAGCAGCAGCCCCGCGTTGCCCCAGGTGTGGAAGAGCGGCGCGGCGAGCAGCGTCGGTTCGCCCGCCCGCAACGGGATGACCGAGAGGATCGACGCCGCCGGCGCGAGGTTCGAGATCGGCGGGCGCTGTGCGCCCTTGGGAGTGCCGGTGGTGCCTGAGGTCAGCACGATCACCCGGCCCTCCTCGGCGGGACGCCCGGGCGGCGGGCCGGGGGTCTCGGCGAGCCCGTCGAGCTCGCCCTCGCCGATCAGGATGAGGCCGTCGGGGAGCCGGTCGCGGAACTCGTCGTCGACCACGACGATCCGCAGCCTCAGCTCGTCGGCGATCTCCGCGAGCTGGCCGGCGGGCAGGCCGGTGTTGAGCAGCACGACGTCCGCGCCCAGCTTCGCGCACGCCACCATCGCCTCGATCGCGCCGTGGTGGTTGCGGCACAGCACGCCGACCCGGGTGCGTTCGGCCGCGCCGCGGTCCTTGAACCCCCGCGCGAGCCCGTCCGTGCGGGTGTGGACCTCGGCGTAGGTGAGCGTGCCGGAGTCGTCGACGATCGCGGGCCGGTCGGGGTGCCGGGCGGCGCCGACCGCGTAGCCGCCGGCGAAGGTGAACCGGTACCGGACCAGCCCGGCGAGCGCCCCGGCCAGCCGGTCCGGCCGCATCGGCCGGACGACCCCGGAGCGGGCCAGCGCGACCAGCGCGCGCCCGGTGCCGAGGGTGGTGGTGGCCGCGTGCCGCAGGCCGGCGGCGGCCGGGCCGAGGGTGTCGGTGAGGAAGGGGGTCCGGCGGTCGCTCACGGCGCCATTCAACCGTGCCCGCCGCCGGGTCGCCGTGCGCGGTGCTCCGGCACCACCCACCGCGCACGGGCAGCGAGGCTGGTCAGTCCGTGGGGGCCGCGAGGTCGTAGACGGTGCGGCCGCCGACGGTCGTCGCGGTGTAGTGCTGCTCGACCCAGGTGGTGATCTCCGAGGTCGCGCCGCCGCGCCCGCCGGGGCCGCCGCCCATGCCGCCGGTGACGAAGTACCGGATCTCGCCGTTCGCCACGTACTGCTGGAACTGCTGCAGCGTGGGGTAGGGGTCGGAGCCGATGAAGCCGCCCATGGCCATCACCGACGCGCCCGAGGCCAGCTCCATCGAGGCCGCGCCCTGGGAGCCGGTGGTCGCCGCGGCCCAGCGGGTGCCGGCGTTCCGCAGCAGCGTGACGAGCTCGGCGTCGACCGACTCCGCACCCGGACCCCCGCCGCCGGGACCACCACCGAAACCGCCCGGGCCCGCGACGGCCCCGGGCGAAGCAATGCCCGCGGCACCACCCGGCACCCCGCCCTGCGTCCCGTCGGGAACCGCTCCCTGCGCGCCCTCCACCGACCGTCCGTCCGTGCGGTCGCCGAACCGGGCGTCAGCGCCCCGCATCCCGCCGAAGCCCTCGGCCCCCTCCACCGCGGGACCCGCGCTCGGGATGGACCCGGTGTGCGCGGTAGTCGCGGTCACCGCCGCCGACGCGGTCGGGGCGGCGATGCCGGCGAGCACGGCCGCACCCGCCACCGCGACCCCCCAGCGCTGCCGCCCGGCCGGGATCAGGAAGGCCGCGGCCGCGAGCAGCCCCACGACCAGCACCACCCACCGCAGCCACGGCAGGAAGGTCGGCGACCAGCCCAGCATCACGAACGCCCACACCGCGGTGACCGCCGCGGAAACGGCCAGGGTCGCCCGCCCGGTCCAGGTGTCGCGGGCCGACCAGGCTTCCCGCCCACCGAGGGCGACCAGCGCCGCGATGCCCGGGGCCAGCGCCACCGAGTAGTAGGGGTGGATGGTGCCGCTCATGAAGCTGAACACCAGCCCCGTCACGACGGTCCAGCCGCCCCACACGAGCAGCGAGCCGCGCATCCGGTCGGTCCGGGGCGCGCGCCGGGTGAACCACAGCGCCGCGACCAGCAGGATCAGCGCCGCGGGGAGCAGCCAGGAGATCTGCGTACCGAACGACGTGCCGAAGAGCCGGCCGAGACCCGCCTCGCCGCCGAACATGCCGCCACCGGGACCGCCACCGCCGGGTGCCGCGGGGACGCCGCCTGCCTCGGCGCCCCCGGGGAACCCGCCGGCGCCCGCCTCGAACCCGCGGCCGCCGCCTCCGCCCCCGCCGTTGCCCTCGCCGCCGAAGATCCGGCCGAGGCCGTTGTAGCCGAACGCCAGCTCGAGCGGGGTGTTGTCCGTGGACCCGCCGATGTAGGGCCGTGCGTCGACCGGCCACAGCGCCACCGCGAGCAGCCACCAGCCCGCGCCGACGACGATGCCCACGCCGGCCACCAGGACGTCGCGGACCCGTTTACCGACGGTCGTGGGGGCCGCCCACAGGTAGGCCATCGCGAAGCCGGGCACCACCAGGAACGCCTGCAGCATCTTCGCCAGGAACGCGAAGCCGAGGACGAGCCCGGTGAGCAGCAGCCACTTCCACGACGCCTTCTCGAGCGCCCGGACCGTGCAGTACGCCGCGACGACGAGCAGCAGGACGAGGAACGCGTCGGGGTTGTTGAAGCGGAACATCATCACCGCGACCGGCGTGAGGGCCAGGACCAGCCCGGCGAGCAGCCCGGGACCGGGGCCGGCGACCCGCTTCACCGCCGCGTACAGCAGCGCGACCGACGCGACCGCCATCAGCGCCTGCGGCACCAGCATGCTCCACGAGGAGAACCCGAAGATCCGCCCGGAGAGCGCCATGATCCAGAGCGACGCCGGCGGCTTGTCCACCGTGATCGCGTTGCCGCTGTCCAGGGAGCCGAAGAACAGGGCGGTCCAGCTCTGCGTGCCGGCCTGCACCGCCGCGGCGTAGAAGGAGTTCCCCCAGCCCGAGATCGCGATGTTCTGCAGGTACAGCACCGCGGTGCCGACCAGCAGCAGCACGGACGCCGGGCGGTGCCACCGCCGCCGGGGAGCAACGGCGGTGTGCCGGGGGCCGGAGCCGCCCGCGGAGGGGCGGGCGGCTCCGGTGTCGGTGTGGAGCGTGGTGGTCACGGCTGCCTCTCGGTGCGGCGGGACTGTCAGGCGGCGATCTCGGAGGGCACGTCGGCCGGCGCGGCGGCCGCGGTGCGGGCGCGGCCGCGGAACACCCAGGCCCGGAAGAGCACGAAGCGCAGGACGGTCGCGACCAGGTTGGCGACGATGATCGTCACCACCTCCAGGCTCTGGTGGGCGCCGGGCACGAGCGCGCCGAGGAGGGCGAGCGCCCCCGTGGTGAGGCCCAGCCCCAGGCCGAACACGATGAGGCCCTGGAACTGGTGCTTGGCCGCGTCCTGCCGCCCGCGGACGCCGAAGGTCAGCCGCCGGTTGGCCGCGGTGTTGGCGATCGTGGTGAGCAGCAACGCGGCGACGTTCGCCCAGATCGGGCCCATGAACGTCCGGAACAGCAGGAACAGCAGCAGGTTCGCGAGCGTGCTGGCGATCCCGATCGCGGCGAAGCGGACCAGCTGGGTGGGCAGGCCCTGGGGGACACCGGCGACGTCCGCCTGCAGCGGCGCGCGACCGAGCTGGGCGCGGACCTCGGCGATCGGCAGCGCCCCGGTCGCCAGCGCCCGCCCGACGCGCCAGACCCCCTTCAGGTCCGCCGTGGCCGTCGCGACGATGTCCACGGTGGAGTTCGGGTCGTCCACCCAGTCCACGGGGACCTCGTGGATCCGCAGCCCCGCGCGCTCGGCCAGGACCAGCAGCTCGGTGTCGAAGAACCAGCCGGTGTCCTCGACGAGCGGGAGCAGCCGCCGCGCGACGTCGCCGCGGATGGCCTTGAAGCCGCACTGCGCGTCGGAGAACCCGGCCTGCAGCGTGCTGCGGAGGATCAGGTTGTAGCAGCGGGAGATGAACTCGCGCTTGGCCCCGCGCACCACCCGGGAGCCGCGGCCCAGCCGGGTGCCGATGGCGAGGTCGGAGTGCCCCGAGATCAGCGGGGCGACGAGCGGGAGGACGGCGTTGAGGTCGGTGGACAGGTCGACGTCGCAGTAGGCGAGGACGGACGCGTCGGACGCCGACCACACGGTGTGCAGGGCCCGCCCGCGGCCCTTCTGCTCGAGCCGGACCAGCCGGACCTCGGGGAGCTCGGCCTCCAGCCGGGCGCCGATCAACGGCGTGGTGTCGACGCTGGCGTTGTCGGCGATGGTGATGCGGAACGAGTACGGGAAGCTGCGCAGGAGGTGCTCGCGCAGCCGCCGGACCGACGGCTCGAGGTCGCGCTCCTCGTTGTAGACGGGGACGACGATGTCCAGCACGGTGCGGTCGCGCCGGCCGCCGCGGGCGGCGTACTCGGTCGCGTGGTCGACGACTACGGGGCTCATGCCGACGACGATCGGGGCCGGGGCTGTCGCGGGTTTGTGGTCGGCCTGTGGCTCCGCTGTGGAGCGTCCCCGATCCGGTGTCACGCCCGTCACACGGTCGCGGTCGGGGCGGGGAGCGGGCCTCATGGGCCCGACGATCCCGCCGCCGGCTGTCGTGATCGTGTGCCGGACCTGTGCGCGAGCTGTGGGCGCTACCGGACGGCCTCGCGCCGCACCCGGATGCCGGCCGCCTCGCGGTCCCAGGCGGCCGCCGAGCCCTCGGCCCGCAGCCGCGCCTTCTGCACCTTCATCGTGGGTGTGCGCGGCAGGGCGTCGGCGACCCGGACGTACCGCGGCACCATGTAGTGCGGCATCCGGTCGACCAGGAAGGCCAGCAGCTCGGCCGGGTCGATCTCGGCGCCCGCGCGGGGGACCACGACGACCAGCACGTCGTCCTCGCCCAGCTCGCTCGGCACCGCGATCGCGGCCGCCTCGTCGACGGCCGGGTGGGCCTGGACCTCCACCTCGACCTCGTAGGAGGAGATGTTCTCGCCGCGCCGGCGGATCGAGTCCTTGACCCGGTCGACGTAGAAGTACTCGCCGGAGGGCTCCTGCCGCAGGGCGTCGCCGGTGTGGAACCAGGCGTTGCGCCAGGCCTCCGCGGTCGCCTCCGGGTTGCGGAAGTAGCCCGTGGTCATCACCCAGGGATCGGCGCAGCGCAGCACGAGCTCGCCCACCGCGCCGGGCGGGACCGGCATGTCGTGCTCGTCGACGAGCCGGGCCTCGACGCCCTCCCGCGGGACGCCGCAGCTGTACGGCGTCTCCGGGTCGAACCCGGTGCGCAGCGGCACCGAGGTCTCGCTCATGTTGAACACGCTGTAGTACCGCATCCCCGCCCGCCGGCAGACCGCCATCGCGTCGGGGGTCATCGGGGCGAGCAGCGCCATCCGCAGCGTGGTGTCCCGCTCGGCGTCCGACGGCGGCAACGCGTTCAGCATGGTCCCGATCGAGCCCATCATCACGAGGAAGGTGCCGCCGACCCGCAGCACGTCCTCCCAGAACGTGGCCGTGCTGTACCGGGTGATCACACCGAAGGACCCGCCGTGCACCAGCGCCCAGCACACGGCCGACATGCCGGTGATGTGGAAGAGCGGGGTGAAGATCAGGCCGCGGTCGTCCGGACCGGTGTCGGGGTAGGAGACCCGGCCCATGGTGGCGAGGTGCATCGCCGACGACAGCAGGGCCTTCGACGGGCCGGTGGTGCCGGAGGTGAAGAGCAGGGCGGCGGTGTCCCACGGCTGCAGCGGGCGGTCGAGCGGGTCCGGGTCGTCCGGCCCGTCGAGCAGGTCCGCCACGGGCCGCACGTCGAGGCCCGCGAGCTCCGGCTCCCCGCCCTCGGTGAACACCGTGCTCAGCCGGGCCGTGTCGACGGCGGCGAGGCGCTCGGCGAGCCCGGCGTGCGTCACCATGGTCCGGACCTGGGAGAGCTCCACCGCGTGCTCGAGCAGCCCGCCCTTGTACGCGGTGTTGAACGGGACGTGCACCGCGCCGAGGTAGGCCACGGCGAGCCACACCCGCACCGACAGCGGCCCGTTCTCCAGCCAGGACGCCACGTGGTCACCCTGCCGCACGCCCGCCCGTTGCAGGGCGCGGGCGGTCACCCGCACCTGGCGGCGCAGGTCCGCGAAGGTCCACTCGGGCTCGCCGGTGTCGAACACGGCGACGACGCGGTCCGGCGTCTCCGCCGCCCAGCGGTCGATCAGGTCGCGGAACACGACCTCCTGCATGCGGCCTCCCGGTGACGGCGGTGTCCCCTCGCTGAACGCGCGTTCAGTCTGCGGGGGGAGGGCGGGTCCCGCAAGGGATCCCGCCCCCCGGCTCCCGATCACGCCCCGCCGGCTCCCGGATCATGCCCCTTCGGCTTTCGGATCAGGCCCCTTCGGCTTTCGGATCAGGCCGTCGTGCCGCCCGTGAGGTCGTAGAGCGTGACGCCGTCGACGGTCTGCGCGGTGAAGTGCTGCTGCACCCACTCCGCGATCCCGGCGGCCGCGTCGCTGCCGCCCGTGTCCGAGCCGCGGGCGTCCGACCCCGCGCCGCCGACGAACCAGTGGATCTTCCCCTCGGCCACGTACTGCTGGAACTGCGCGAGCGTCGGGGCGGGGTCGGTGCCGTTGAAGCCGCCGACCGCCATGACCGGGGCCTCGGCCGCGAGCTGGTACCCCGCGGCGGCGTTGGAGCCGACGGCGGCCGCGACCCAGGTGTAGGCGGACGCGTCGTCCTGCAGCAGCGTGGTCACCGCGGCGGGCGGGGTGGTGGTGCCGAGCAGGGAGCCGAAGGCGCCACCCATGCCGCCGCGCATGCCGCCGAAGCCGGTGCCGCCTGTCCCGGTCGTGCCCGGGGAGATGCCGGGTGCCGTGGTGCCGCCGGGAGCGCCGGCCTGCCCACCCGGCGCCTGCCCGGCGCGGAATCCGCCGCGCATGCCTGCGCCACCGAAGCCGCCGCCCGGCCCGCCCGTGCCGCCCGGCCCCCGCCCGACGCCCGACGGCCCGGAGCTCGGGATCGCGCCGCTGTGCGGCTGGGCGGCGGTCGCCACCGACCACGCGGCCGTGCCGCCCAGCGAGGCCAGCACCGCCGCCGTCACGACACCGGCGGAGAGCAGCCGGGGGAGCTTGTGCACGCCGAGCAGCGCCCCGGCCGCGACCACGCCGAGCGCGAGGACGGTCTAGCGCAGCCAGGGCAGCCACGAGTCCAGCAGCACGAAGGCCCAGATCGCGCTCGCCGCGACGGCGAGGCCCAGGTAGACCCGCGCCGTCGCGGTGGAGCGGAGGCGCCACAGCTCGGCCGCTCCCATGCCGGCGAGCGCACCGATCGCCGGAGCCAGGGCGACGGTGTAGTAGGGGTGGATGATCCCGGCCATGAAGCTGAACACCAGCCCGGTGATCAGCAGCCAGCCGGCCCAGACGAGCGCCGCGGCCCGCACCCGGTCGGTGCGCGGGCGCCGGGCGGTCAGCCACAGCAGTCCCACCAGCAGGATCAGCGCCGCCGGGAGCAGCCAGGAGGCCTCCGACCCCATCTCGGACCCGAAGAGCCGGCCGATGCCCGTCTGGCCCCAGCCGCCGCCCGCGCCGCCGCCGACGCTGCCGGTCTCGTCCCCGGTGAGCCGGCCGACGCCGTTGTAACCCAGCACCAGCTCCATCACCGAGTTGTTCTGCGAGCCGCCGATGTAGGGCCGCGACGCGGCCGGCCACAGCTCGACCACCAGCACCCACCAGCCCGCACTGACGACGAGGGCGACGCCCGCCAGCAGCAGGTACCGGACCCGTCGTCCGATACCTGTGGGTGCGGCGACCAGCCACACCGCCGCGAGCGCCGGCACGATCAGGAAGGCCTGCAGCATCTTCGTGAGGAAGCCCAGGCCGAGGAACACGCCGGCGAGCACGAGCCAACGCCCGTGCCCGCGCTCCAGCCCGCGCAGCGTCGCCCACACCGCCGCGACCAGCAGCAGCACCAGGAGCGCGTCGGGGTTGTTGAAGCGGAACATCAGCGTGGCGACGGGCGTCAGCGCGAGCACCGCGCCTGCGAGCAGGCCGGCCGCGGGTCCGGAGGTGCGCCGCACGATCGCGTACAGCAGCCCGACGGCCGCGATGCCCGTCAGCGCCTGCGGGACGAGGATGCTCCAGCTGCTCAGCCCGAAGAGCCGCACCGACAGCCCGGTCACCCACAGCGCCGCAGGTGTCTTGTCCACGGTGATCGCGTTGGCGGCGTCGGACGAGCCGAAGAACCACGCCTCCCAGCTCTCCCCGCCGGCCTGCGCGGCGGCCGAGTAGAAGGCGTTGGCCCAGCCGGAGGCCGACAGGTTCCACAGGTAGAGGAAGCCGGTCCCGACCAGCAGGACCGCGAGCGAGGCGCGCTCCACCAGCTCCCGCCGCCGTCGCGGGGGCGGGCCCTCGGCCACGGGGGGATCGGCGGGCCGTGCGGTCAGGGTGCTCGTCACGCTGCCCGAGGCTGGTGCGTCCCGCTGTGCCGCCCCGGTGCCGCACCTGTGCGCCGCCTGTGAGCGCCCCCGCCGAGGCGATCAAGGGCGACCAGCGCAGGAAGCGCCCGCGGGAGCCGGTCCTTGATCATGGCGACCGTCACCTGGTCGCGGTGTCGGCCGCACTCACGTGCCACTCGGAAGGATCTCGGCTGATCTGGCCGCGCGAGGGTCACACCACTGCTGCGCGCGCAGCGCTCCCGTGACTCTCGGAACGATCTTCGCGGGGGCGCTCCTCACACCCGCGCGGGCGCCTCGGCGGGAACGGCTGCGGGGGTGAGGGGGAGGGTCACCCGGAACTCGGTGCAGCCCGGGCGGCTCTCCAGCCCGACCCGTCCGCCGTGGGCGGCGACGACGGCGTCGACGATCGCCAGGCCGAGGCCGGTGCTGGCGGTGTTGTTGACCGCGCGGGCGCGGCCGGCGGAGCCTCGGGCGAAGCGCTCGAAGACGTGCGGCTGCAGGTCGGCGGGGATCCCGGGGCCGGTGTCGACCACGCTGAGCAGCGCGGACCCGTCGGACACGCCGAGGCCCACGGTCACCTCGGTGCCCTCGGGGGTGTGGGTGCGGGCGTTGGCCAGCAGGTTGGTGAGGACCTGGGTGAGCCGCGAGGCGTCACCGGGCACCGTGACCGGCTCCTCGGGCAGGTCGAGCTGCCAGCGGTGCCCGGGGCCGGCGGCGTGGGCGTCGGAGACGGCGTCGAGCACCAGCCGGGTGAGGTCGACGGGCGCGCGTTCGAGCGGGCGGCCGGCGTCGAGGCGGGCGAGCAGCAGCAGGTCCTCGACCAGCGTGCTCATCCGCTCGGCCTGCGACGAGATGCGGGTCAGCGCGTGCGCGGTGCCCTCGGGCAGGGCGGCGCCGTCCCGGCGGGTGAGCTCGGCGTAGCCGCGGATCGCCGCGAGCGGGGTGCGCAGCTCGTGGCTGGCGTCGGCGACGAACCGGCGCAGCCGGGTCTCGCTGTCCTGGCGCGCCTCGAGGGCACCCTCGACGTTGTCCAGCATGCGGTTCAACGCGGCCCCGACCTGCCCGACCTCGGTGTGTTCGTCGGGCTCGGGCACCCGGGTGGCCAGCTCGACCTCGCCCCGGTCGAGGGGCATCGCGGAGACCTTCGCGGCGATGCCCGCGACCTCCTCGAGGGGCCGCAGCTCGCGCCGGACCAGCACCGTCGCCGCGATCGCCGCGCCGCCGAGGGCGGCCCCGATCACGATCAGCTCGATCACGACCAGCCCGTTGACGATGTCCGCGACCTCCTGCGCAGGCTGGCCGAGCACGAGGACGGTGCCGTCGGGCGCGGACACGGCCACGGCGTGGTAGTCGCCGAGCGAGAGCGACACGGTCCGCGGGTGGTCGCCGGGCCGCAACGCGCCGAGCTGGGCGACGTCGGCCTCGGGCACCGTTCGGGAGGAGCCGCGGCGGTCGGTGACCGCCGCCTCCTCGACGACGCCCGCGCGCACCACCGCGCCGAGCGTGCCGGGCTTCTGCGCGGGGCCGAGGAAGGAGTCCGCCCGGCTGAGGCCCGGCGGGGCGGGCTCGTACCGGGAGAACTGGAAGCGCGCCGCGGCGCCGAGGACGTCCTCGTCGAGGCGGTGGTAGAGGAAGCTGCGCAACGCGATCGCGGTCGCGACCCCGATGACGGCGCAGGCCAGCGCGATCAGCAGCAGCACGGTGACGACGAGCCGGGCGCGCAGCGTCCGGCTCCGCGCCACGACCCGGTCGGTCACCCGTGCGGCCATGGGCCCATCATCACCCCGCGGCGGGCTTGAGCACGTACCCGGCCCCGCGGACGGTGTGGATCATCGGCGCGCGACCGGCGTCGATCTTCTTGCGCAGGTAGGAGACGTACAGCTCGACCACGTTGGACTGGCCGCCGAAGTCGTAGTGCCACACCCGGTCGAGGATCTGTGCCTTGGACAGCACCCGTTTGGGGTTGCGCATCAGGAAGCGCAGCAGCTCGAACTCGGTGGCGGTGAGCTCGACGTCGGTGTCGCCGCGGCGGACCTCGTGACTGTCCTCGTCGAGCACCAGGTCGCCGACGACGAGCTCGGAGCCCTGCCGCGCCGCCGTCATCCCGGCCCGGCGCAACAGCCCGCGCAGCCGCGCGACCAGCTCCTCCAGGCTGAACGGCTTGGTGACGTAGTCGTCGCCGCCCGCGGTCAGGCCGGCGACCCGGTCCTCCACGGCGTCCTTCGCGGTGAGGAACAGGACCGGGACCTCGGGGTTGTCCGCGCGCAGGCGGCGCAGCACCTCGAGCCCGTCGAGGTCCGGCAGCATGATGTCGAGGACGACGGCGTCGGGCTTGAAGTCCCGCGCGGTCCGGACCGCGGTGAGCCCGTCGCCCGCGCTGCGCACCTCCCAGCCCTCGTAGCGCAGCGCCATCGAGAGCAGGTCCGACAGGGTGGCCTCGTCGTCGACCACCAGGACGCGGACGGGGCTGCCGTCGGCGCGGCGGAGTGGTGCGGACTGTTCGGTCACCTCGGTCATGGTAGGAGAGCCTCGCCCGCGCGGCTGTGTCGCCGGTGGGCGCCTCCTGTGCGTTCCCTGTGCGCGAGCCGGGCGCCCGCCGCACACGCTCCGCTGGTCCGTCGCACAGCGCGCGGACAGGTTCCGTCAGCACGGTGGGCGCCGGTCGCGGATCTCCGCTTTACCTCCTTCTCACACCGCGACCGGATCAGGAGCACGCGATGTCCCTCCTCGACTCCCGCCGGGCCCGCCGGCTCGCCCTCCTCCCGGTGGCGCTGGTCGCCGCCGCGGCGCTGGCGGCCTGCGGCTCGTCGACGGACTCGGCCGACTCGACCTCGAGCTCCTCGGGGTCGACCGCCGCGAGCGGGTCGAGCACCGCCGACACCGACGCCTTCCAGGCCTGCCTCTCCGAGAACGGCGTCGAGGCGCCGGCCGGGGGACCGGGCGGCGGACCGGATGGCGGCACCCCGCCGTCGGGCGCGCCGCAGGCCGGGAGCACCCCGCCGAGCGGTGCGCCCGAGGCCGGTGGCACCCCGCCGCAGGCAGGGAGCGGAGTGGACGAGGCCGGCACGATGCAGGCCCCGCCCGGTGTCGACTCGGCGACCTGGACGAAGGCCATGGCGGCCTGCGCCGACCTCGCCCCAGCCCCGGGCGCCGCGGCGACGACCGGCTGACGTCCGGGCACGGTTCGATCACGGGGCGGTCCCGGCCCGCTCGGCCGGCCCGCCCTGTACTAGTTTCTCGCCGGTGCACGCGGAGAGATCGCCGGTCGTCGTCGGCGTCGGGCAGGTCCTGGCCAACCGGGACCGGACCGTCGCGGCGGCCCGCGAGCCGCTGCGGCTGATCGCCGACGCCGTGCACGCGGCCGCCGCCGACGCCTGCGGCACCGGCACCCGGCTGCTCCGGGACGTCGACGCGATCACCGTCCCGCACGTCGCCAGCTGGGCCTACGCCGACCTGCCCGCCCTGCTCGCGGAGCGGCTCGCGGCGAGCCCGGCGCGCACCTTCTCGGCGCCGGTCGGCGGGCAGTGGCCGGCGGCGCTCGTCGACGCGGCCGCCGCGCGGATCGCGGCGGGGGAGTCCCGCATCGAGCTGGTGGCCGGCGGCGAGGCCTCGGCGTCGCTCGGCGTGCTGCAGCGCGCGGGCGTCGACCCGGGCGCCGACCTCGGCTGGACGACCGAGCCCGGCGGGCCGGCCCCGATCGGCGCCGACGACCTGGGCAGCCGCGCCATGCAGGCCGCGGGCATGGTGCTGCCGACCCGGGTCTACCCGATGGTGGACACCGCCTTCGGGCACTCCGTCGGCGAGACGCCCGCCGAGACCATGGCCTCCGGCGCAGCGGTGTTCGCGGCGCTCAGCGAGGTCGCCGCCACCAACCCGATCGCCTGGAACCCGGCGCCGCGGGACCCGGCGGAGATCCTGCGCGTCGGACCGGACAACCGGATGATCTGCGAGCCCTATCCGCTCGCGGTCAACGCGTTCCCGCTGGTCGACCAGGCCGCGGCGCTGCTGCTGACCTCGCGGGCCGTCGCCCTCGAGCACGGCGTGCCGGAGGAGCGGCTGGTGCACGTCTGGGGCGGGGCCGGGGCCGCCGACGCCGCCGACGTCCTCGCCCGGCCCGCGCTGACCGGCTCGCCGGCGCTCTGCTCGGTGCTCGACCGGGCGCTCGCCTCCGCGGGGCTGGCCGCCGAGGCGGTCGACGTCGTCGACGTCTACTCCTGCTTCCCCGTGGTGCCCCGGCTCGCGAGCCGCTACCTCGGGCTGCCCACCAAGGCGCTCGCGGGCGCGACCGGCGGCCACTCGTCCTTCGGCGGCCCGCTCTCGACCTACACCCTGCACTCGCTCGCGGCCTGCGCCGAGCGCATCCGCAGCGGGGCGGGCGTCGCGCTCGTGCACGCCAACGGGGGCTACCTGACCCGCCAGCACGCCGTCGTCCTCGGGCGGGAGGCGCACGTCGACGGCTACATCGGCGATCCGGAGCCGCACGACACCGCCGAGCCCGGGCCGGCGCCGTGCCCGCTCGCGGAGGTACCGGACGAGCCGGTGCGCGTCGAGGCCGCGACCGTCGAGTACGACCGCGACGGCCACCCGGCGCAGGGGTTCCTGGTCGCCCGGACCACCGACGGACGCCGCCTCGCGGGCTGCACGGCCGAGGGCGACGCGGCCAGCGCCCGGGAGCTCACGGTGTTCCCCGAGGGCCCCGGCCGGCTGGCGGGCCCCGCCGTCGTCGGGCGTGAGGTGCGGGTGCGGCCGGTCGGGGACCGGATCCAGGTGGACCCCGCCTGACGGACCCCGTCTACCGCGCCCGCCAGTACCCGGTGGCGTAGACGGCCCGGCGGTTCAGCTTCCGGTCGCCGAGCAGGTGTGCGCGGATCTCCTTGACCGCGGCGGACTCGCCGGCGAGCCAGGCCTGCCCCGCGCCCTCGGGGAAGGCGGCGGCCTGCACGGCCGCCACCAGCGGCTCGCCGGCCGGGGAGGCACCGCGGTGCACCCAGGTGACGGCGGCGTGGCCCGGCAGCTCCTGCTCCTCGCCGGCGTCGGCGACCTCGAGGATCGCGAGCGCGGGCACGTCGGCGGGGAGGGCCTCCAGCACCGTCGCGACGGCGGGCAGCGCGGACTCGTCCCCGATCACCACATGGAAGGCCGACGACGGGTCGGGCACCCAGCGCCCGCCCGGTTCGGAGACCCCGACCCAGGACCCCGGCCCGGCGGCCTGCGCCCACGCCGCGGCCGGGCCGTACCCGTCGTGCAGCACGAAGTCGACGTCGAGCTCCCCGGCGGCCGGGTCGAAGCGGCGGACGGTGTAGGTCCGGATGGTGGGCCGCGGCTCGCCCGCGGGCCAGACGGGGCCGCCGGTGCTCGCGCGCGGCACGGCCGGCCGGTCCTGCCCCTCGACCGGGAAGAACATCTTGATCCGCCGGTCCGGCCCCTCGCCCGGGAACCCGGCCAGCTCCTCGCCGGTCAGGGTCACGCGGATCATCTTCGGGGTCACCCGGGTGCTGCGGCTGACCTGCAGCAGCCGGGGGGCGGTCGTGGTCACGGCGCACCATGGAACCACAACGCGCGCAGGCGCCCGCCCTCGACGCGTCATGGAGCCATACTGCGCTCGGAACCCCGGCTCTGACCGCGTTATGGATCCATACTGCGCAAATGACGCCGCTGTGGACGCCTTATGGATCCGTACTGCGGTCGGTGCGGCCCGCCAACCCGCTCCACGCCAGGTCCATCAGGTACTCCGTGGCCTGCTCGGCCGTGACCCGCGGGTCCCGCTTGCGCCACACCGCGAGCCGCTCGCAGGCCCCGACGATCACCTGCGCCCAACCCTGCAGCTGCAGCGGGTCGGCCCCCGGTGCCGCGACGCCGAGCAGCCCGGCGATGAAGTCCGTCTGCTGCGCGCGGATCGCCTCGACCGCCTCCGCCGCGATGCTCGCCTCCGAGTAGAGCAGCGTGAAGGCCGGGGCGCGGTCGTCGAGGAACCGGAAGAAGGCGAGGGTGCCGCGGCGCAGCATGTCCTCCGGGCCCTCGGCGGCGAACGCGGCCTCGGAGGTGACGTCGAGCAGTTCGGTCCGCGCCCGCGCGACGCACGCCAGCAGAAGGCCCTCCTTGGAGCCGAAGTGCGTGTACAGCACCGGTTTCGTGACCCCGACGCGCTCGGCCACGGCGTCCATCGACGCGTTGGCGTAGCCCCGTTCGGCGAAGACCGCCACGGCGGCGTCGAGGATCTGGCGCTCCCGCTCGGCCCGGGAGACCCGGCGCCGCGGAGACGGTGCGGCCGGGCTCGTCTCCATTTCGCAGACCCTACCCGGAGCTAAGTTACCCGTGGTAAGTTACCGGCGGTAACACCCACCGGAGGGGAGCGGAGATGCTGGACACCCTGATCGTCGGCAGCGGGTTCGCCGGCCTGGGCGCCGCGGTGAAGCTGGACGAGGCGGGTCGCCGGGACCTCCTGATCCTGGAGAAGGGCGACACCCTCGGCGGCACCTGGCGGGACAACGTCTACCCGGGCTGCGCCTGCGACGTGGAGTCGCACCTCTACTCCTTCTCGTTCTTCCCGAACCCCGAGTGGACCCGCACCTTCGCGCGCCAGCCCGAGATCCGCGCCTACCTGGAGGCCACGGCCGACCGGTACCGGCTGCGCGACCGCATCCGGTTCGGCGTGCACGTGACCGGCGCGGAGTGGGACGGCAACGCCTGGGACGTCCGCACCAGCGACGGCGAGACCCTGCGCGCCCGCTACGTGCTCTTCGGCACCGGCGCGCTGCACGACCCCGCGATCCCCGAGATCGAGGGCCTCGACCGCTTCCGCGGCGCCGCCTTCCACTCCGCGCAGTGGGACCACGGGCACGACCTGGCCGGCAAGCGCGTCGCCGTGATCGGCACCGGGGCCAGCGCGATCCAGTTCGTGCCGGCGATCGCGCCGGAGGTCGGGCGGCTCACGCTCTTCCAGCGCACCGCCCCCTGGGTGCTGCCCAAGCCGGACCGCCCCATCCCGGAGCGCACCCGCCGGGCGTTCCGCCGGTTCCCCCTGCTGCAGCGGCTCCAGCGGCTCTCGCTGTACTGGCGGCACGAGGCGCTGGTGCTCGGCTTCCTGCACCCCACGGTCATGAAGGTGGTGCAGCGCCTCGGCCTCGCCTACCTGCACACGGTGTTCGCCGGCGACGCCGAGCTCCGCAAGAAGGTCACCCCGACCTTCACCATGGGCTGCAAGCGGATCCTGATGAGCAACGACTACTACCCGGCCCTGCGCCGGGACAACGTCGCCGTGGAGACCGACCGGATCGCGCGCGTGACCGAGACCGGTGTGATCACGGTCGACGCCGCGGGCCGGGAGACCGAGCACGAGGTCGACACGATCATCTTCGGCACCGGCTTCAAGGTCGCCGACGGCCTGGCCCGGATGAACGTCACCGGGCGGGACGGCGTCAAGCTGGCCGACGCCTGGGCGGAGGGTCCCGAGGCTCTGCTCGGCACCATGGTCGCGGGGTTCCCGAACCTGTTCACGATCGTCGGGCCCAACACCGGGCTCGGGCACAGCTCGATGGTGTTCATGGTCGAGTCGCAGCTGAACTACGTGCTCGACGCCATGCGGACCGTCGACCGGCACCGTGCCGTCGCGATCGACACGCGCAGCGAGTCGCAGGCCGAGTTCAACGCCGAGATCCAGCGCAGGCTGGGCAGGGCCGTGTGGGCCAAGGGCGGCTGCGCGAGCTGGTACCTCGACGAGCACGGCCGCAACCGCACACTGTGGCCCGGGTACACCTTCGACTTCCGCCGCCGCACGCGGAAGCTCGACCCCGGGCACCACGAACTCGTCGCGTAGGCCCGCGGAGCGCGTCAGACCCGGCCTGAGTACCCTCCCGGGGTATGCATTCCGCTGCCGTCTACGCGATCCCGATGACCACCCGGTTCCGTGGGATCACGGTGCGCGAGGGGATGCTCCTGCAGGGTCCCGCGGGCTGGGGCGAGTTCTGCGCCTTCCCCGAGTACGGCGACGCCGAGGCCGCGGCCTGGTTCGCCGCGGCACGTGAGGCGGCGGAGGAGGGCTGGCCGGAGCCGGTGCGCAACACCGTGCCCGTGAACTGCATCGTCCCGGCCGTGGGGCCGGAGCGGGCGGCGGAGATGGTGCGCGCCTCCGGCTGCGCCACGGCCAAGGTGAAGGTGGCCGACCACCCGGACTCCGCGCGGGAGGACCTCGAGCGGGTCGCCGCGGTCCGGGACGCGCTGGGGCCGGCCGGGCACGTCCGGGTCGACGCCAACGCCCGCTGGGACGTCGACACCGCCGTCCGCGAGATCCGTGCGCTCGACGCGGCGGCCGGTGGGCTGCAGTACGTCGAGCAGCCCTGCCCGTCGGTCGAGGAGCTGGCCGCGGTGCGCCGGCGTGTCGACGTCCGGATCGCGGCCGACGAGTCGATCCGGCGCGCCGAGGACCCGCTGCGGGTGGCGGTGGCCGGGGCGGCGGACGTCGCGATCCTCAAGTGCCTGCCGCTCGGCGGGGTGCGCCGGGCGCTGCGGGTCGCCGAGGCGTGCGGGCTGCCGTGCGTGGTGTCGTCGGCGCTGGAGTCGAGCGTCGGGCTGGCGGCGGAGATCGCGCTGGCCGCGGCGCTGCCCGAGCTCGAGTTCGCCTGCGGGCTCGGGACCGGGCGGCTCTTCACCACGGACGTCGTGCCCGACGCGGACCGGCTGATCCCGCGCGACGGGGTGCTGCCCGTGCTGCGCACCGCCCCCGAGCCGGTGCGCCGCGCCGAGGTCGCGGCCGGGCCCGAGCGGGAGGCCTGGTGGCGGGCCCGCGCCGAGCGGGTCGCCCTCCTGTGAGGACGCTCGTCCGCGCACGGCGGGGCACACCCGGACGTGTCGGCACCGGCGGGCGGCGGCCGGTGTCCCGCCGCTCTAGGCTGACCTCGTCATGAGCGTCGTCGTGGTCGGGGCCGGGCTGTCGGGGGTGGCGTGCGCCCGCGAGGTCGCACGGGCGGGCCTGCCGGTGAAGGTCCTCGACCGCGCCCACACGGTCGGCGGCCGGATGGCCAGCTCGCCGCACGACGGGCGCCCGGTCGACATGGGCGCGGCCTACTTCACGGTGCGGGACCCGGAGTTCGCCGAGGTCGTCGCGGGCTGGCGCAGCGCAGGGCTCGCCCGGCCGTGGACCGCCGAGATGGCGGTGCTCGAGCACGGGGACCGGTCACGGTCGGCCGGGCCGATGCGCTGGGCGGCGCCGAAGGGGCTCCGCAGCCTCGTCGCCGCGCTCGCCGAGGACCTCGACGTCGAGCTGGACCACGAGGTCAAACGGGTCGAGGCGGGGCCACGGGTCGACGGCGAGTCCGCCGACGTCGTCGTGCTCGCCATGCCGGACCCGCAGGCGCTGCGCGTGCTCGCCCCCGGCCTCGGCGCCGTCGCCCTCACCTCGGACCGCCCGTGGCGCCCGGTGCTCACGGTCGCCGCCTGCTTCCCCACCCGCGAGTGGCCGGAGCTCTCCGCCGCGTTCGTCAACGACCACCCCGTGCTCACCCTCGTCGCCGACGACGGCGCCCGGCGCGGCGACGGTGTCCCGGTCCTGGTGGCGCACACCACCTCCGCCGTCGCGCGGACCTACGACGCGGACCCGGCCGGCGCGGTCCCGACCGTGATCGAGGCCGTGCGCGAGCTGCTCGGACTGTCCGAGGAACCGGTGTGGACGGACGCGCACCGCTGGCGGTTCGCCGCCCCGGAGCTGGACCGGGCCGAGCCCTTCCACCTCGGCGACGACGGCATCGGGCTCGCCGGCGACGGCTGGGGCAGCTCGCGGATCGAGACGGCCTGGCGCTCCGGCACCCTGCTCGGCCGCGAGATCGTGAAGCGCCTGCAGCGCTGACCCGCTCTCGTTGGCGATCGCCGGGAGGCAGGACGTAGCGTCTGGGGAATGAGCGAGACCCGGACCGCGACGCCGCAGACCCCCACCCCGGAGCGGCCCTTCGGCTGGGACCGCGGCACCTCGGCGGCCCGGATGGCGGAGCCGGGCGAGGCGGGCCGTGCGGTGCTCGCCGAGCTGGCCGCGGCGCTGCCCGCGGACCGGGTGCTCACCGACGCCGACACCGCCCGCCCCTACGTGCACGACGAGGCGGAGTGGGCGGAGTACGGCGCCCCGCTCGCCGTCGTCCGGCCGCGGTCCACCGCGGAGGTCGCCGCGATCGTGCGGGCGGCGGCGCGCCACCGCGTCCCGGTCGTGCCGCGCGGGGCCGGCACGGGCCTGTCCGGCGGGGCCAACGCCGTCGACGGCGGGCTGGTCCTGTCGCTGGAGCGGATGCGTGACATCGTCGAGATCGACGCCGGGGAGCGGCTCGCCGTCGTCCAGCCCGGGGTGGTGAACGACGACC
This sequence comes from Pseudonocardia autotrophica, assembly GCF_000717175.1. Lineage (GTDB taxonomy): Bacteria > Actinomycetota > Actinomycetes > Mycobacteriales > Pseudonocardiaceae > Pseudonocardia > Pseudonocardia halophobica. Next base: position 83,541 of record NZ_JNYD01000010.1, read on the forward strand.
TGCGCGCGGCCGCCGCGAAGGAGGGCCTCTGGTACCCGCCGGACCCCGCGAGCGCGCCCTGGTCGACCATCGGCGGCAACGTCGCGACCAATGCGGGCGGGCTGTGCTGCGTGAAGTACGGCGTGACGCGCGACTACGTGCTCGCGCTGGAGATCGTCACGGCGGCGGGCGAGATCGTGCGGGTCGGCCGGCGGACCGCGAAGGGCGTGGCCGGATACGACCTCGCCGGGCTGTTGGTGGGCTCGGAGGGCACCCTCGGCGTGATCACCGAGATCACCGTACGGCTCCGGCCGGCCCGGACCGCGCCGCCGCGCACCGTCGTCGGGTTCTTCGACACCCTCGCCGACTGCGGCGCCGCCGTGGCCGCGGTGACCGCCGCCGGCCTGCAGCCCGCGATCTTCGAGCTGGTCGACCGGCACTGCCTCAAGGCCGTCAACGACTGGAAGCACATGGGCCTGCCCGAGGACGCCGCCGCGCTCCTGCTGGCCCAGACCGACCTGCCCGAGCCCGCCGCCACGGCCGAGGCCGACGGCATCCTCGCCGCGTTCGAGGCGAACGGCGCCCGCGACGCCCTGGTCTCGACCGACCCCGTCGAGGCCGACGCGCTGTTCGCCGCCCGCCGGCTCGCCTACCCGGCGTTCGAGCAGCGCGGCGACGCCCAGCTCACGGAGGACGTCTGCCTGCCCCGCAACCGGCTCGCCGAGATGCTGGAGCGGATCGAGGAGATCTCCGCCCGGCACGACACCTTCATCGGCACGGTCGCGCACGCCGGCGACGGCAACCTGCACCCGTTGATCATGGTGCCGCCGGGGGACCCGGAGGCGAAGGCGCGGGCCCAGCGGGCGTTCGACGAGATCGTCGACGCCGCGATCGACCTGGGCGGCACCGTGACCGGTGAGCACGGCGTCGGCCTGCTCAAGCGCGCCGGCATGCGCCGCGAGCTCGACCCGGGTTCGCTGGCGATGCAGGAGGCGATCAAGAAGGCGTTGGATCCGGACGGGATCCTGAACCCCGGCAAGGTGCTGTAGAACCATGAACCGCTTGTTGCCCGCGCTCGCCGACCCGACGGACGGGCCCGCCCTGCGCTTCCCCGACGGCGCCGTCACCTACCGCGAGCTCGCCGCCCTGGCCTCGGACCTGGGCGCCCGGGTCGCCGGTCGCTCCCGCATCGCCGTCTGGGCCACCCCGACCCTCGCCGCGGCCGCGGGCATCACGGCCGGGCTCCTGGCCGGCGTGCCGGTGGTGCCGGTGAACCCGAAGGCGGGGGAGCGGGAGCTCGCGCACATCGTCGCGAACTCCGCCCCCGAGGTGGTGCTGGTCGCGCCCGGCGTCGAGCTGCCCGCGGCGATCGCCGGGCTGCCGCGGATCGACGTCGACGTCGCCGCGCGGCCCGACCCGCAGCCGTTGCCCGCCGAGCCGCCCGCGGACGCCCCGGCGCTGGTCGTCTACACCTCGGGCACGACCGGCCCGCCCAAGGGCGCGGTGCTCTCCCGCGGGGCGGTCGCCGCCGACCTCGACGCCCTGGCCGACGCCTGGGCCTGGACCGGCGCCGACCGGCTCGCCCACGCGCTGCCGATCTTCCACGTGCACGGGCTGGTCCTGGGCACGATCGGCCCGCTGCGCCGCGGCGGCTCGCTGCACCACCTCGGCGCGATCGACGGGCGGAAGCTCGCCGCCGCCGTCGCCGACGGCGCGACGATGGTGTTCGGCGTCCCCACGCACTACCACCGGCTGGCCGCGGACTTCGAGGCCGACCCGGACACCGCACGGACGGTCGGCGGCGCCCGGCTGCTGATCTCCGGCTCGGCCGCGCTCACCGCCGTCGACCACGCCCGGATCGAGAAGGCGACGGGGCTCGCGGTCCGGGAGCGCTACGGGCTCACCGAGACGTTGATCCTCACCGCCGCGCGCGCGGACGAGGAGCCCGAGGTCGGCACGGTCGGCCGGCCGCTGGCGAACACCGAGGTGCGGCTGGCGCCACTGCCCGCCGTGGACGGCGAGCAGCCCGACGAGGGGTTGGGGGCCGTCGAGGTCCGCGGGCCCCAGCTGTTCTCCGGCTACCTCGACCTGCCCGAGGCCACGGCCGCCTCCCGCACGGACGACGGCTGGTTCCGCACCGGCGACATCGGCCGCTGGACGGAGTCGGGGCTGCTCGCCCTGGTCGGCCGGCAGGCCACGGACCTGATCAAGTCCGGCGGCTACAAGATCGGCGCCGGGGAGATCGAGAACGCGCTGCTCGAGCACCCCGCGGTGGCCGAGGTCGCCGTCGTCGGGGTGCCGGACCCGGACCTGGGGGAGAAGATCGTCGCGCACGTCGTGCCGGCGGGCGAGGCACCCGAGGCGCGGGAGCTCGTCGACCACGTGGCCGCCCTGCTGTCCCCGCACAAGCGGCCGCGCGAGGTCCGGTTCGTGGAGTCGCTGCCGCGCAACGCGATGGGGAAGGTGCAGAAGAAGCTCCTGTGAGCGCACCGTGACGATTCGGGCGGCGATCATGGTTGTGGATCACCCGGATCGGGCATCCTGCTCCCATGGCTACCGGCACCCCGACGACCAGGACAATCAGGACGACCGACACCGACCGGCCGACGGCCAGCTACCGCGGGCCCGCCGCGGCGGGCGCCCCGAACCTCACCGGGGTCGAGGGGGTGCGCTCGACCGTCGCCGGGGACCCGGTGGTGCTCGAGTTCGAACGGTACGACTCGCCTGACCTGCGCCTGGCGACCTCCGGCATCGTCCTCGCGATCCACCGCACGGACGACCCGGCGCACCCCGAGGCGTACTGGCGCCTCGACCTGCCCGACGCCGTCGAGGGCGAGCAGCTGCGCATCCCGGTCGCGCCGCCGGAGGTCGAGGGCCTCGACCCGGAGGTGCCCGCCGAGCTGCGCGAGCTGGTGCAGGGCGTGCTCCGCGGCGCGGACATCGGGCCCGTCGGCCGGATCCGCCGCGTCCGCACCGTCGACTCGCTGCGCGACGGCCGGCGCCGCGAGATCGCCGAGATCCGGCGGGACGAGGTGCAGCTCGCCACCTTCGGCGACGCCACCACGCTGGAGAACTGGACCGAGGACGCGGTGACGATCTCGGGCGGCCCGGTCGGGCTGCTCGACGTGCTGGCCGAGCGGCTGGCCCAGACCGGCGCCGCCCCCGCGGAGGCGACCGCCGAGGCCGAGCTCGACCGGCTGCTGCGCGAGGCCGCCCCGCCGCCCCCGGCCCGCTGGAAGGGCAAGAAGGGCGCCGCCGCCACCGGCGTCCTCGGCTACCTCGCCGAGCACGCGGACCGGCTCGCCGCCGAGGACCTGCGGGCCCGCCGGGACGAGGAGGACGCCGTCCACCAGCTGCGGGTCGCCGCCCGCCGGATGCGCAGCGCCCTGCAGGCCTTCGCCCCGGTCTTCGACGGCCCCCGCGCCGAGGCGCTGATCGAGGAGCTGCGCTGGCTCGGCCGCGCCCTCGCCCCCGCCCGCGACCTGGAGGTCCAGGAGGAGCTGATCACCGAGTCGCTGCGGGCGCTGCCGCCGGAGCTGGTGCTCGGCCCGGTGCAGGCGCAGGTCACCCGGCACTTCGCGCGCTCGGGCGCGGAGGCCAAGGCCGCCGCGGTCGCCGCGCTCGACAGCGAGCGCTACGCGGCCCTGCGCGGCGCGATCGAGCGCTTCCTGCAGGACCCGCCGCTGGCGTCGGCGGCCGGGTCGAAGAAGGCGGGCAAGAAGCTGCTGCCGGCGGCGCTGAAGAAGGCGGACAAGCGGTTCGACAAGCGGGTCGCCGCCGCGCTCGACGCCCTGGCCGCGGGCGAGGACTCGGACACCGCGATCCACGACGCCCGCAAGGCCGGCAAGCGGCTGCGCTACGCCACGGAGCTGGCCGGCACCCCCGAGCAGGCCAAGAAGCTCAAGGCGATCACCAAGGCGCTCGGCGAGCACCAGGACGTCGTCGTCGAGCGGCAGCTGCTGCGCGAGCTGGGCGCCCAGGCGTACTCCGAGGGCGAGAACGGCTTCACCTTCGGCATCCTCTACGGCCGTGCGCAGGCGGAGGCGGAGCGGGTCGAGGCGCAGCTGCCGCAGCTGCGGCGGGGGGGAGTCCGCTGCCAGAATCGGCGGCGTGAGCGACGCACGGGACCCGGTGGGCGACCTCCGGCGGATCGCGTTCCTGCTGGAGCGCGCGCACGAGTCGACCTACCGGGTCCGCGCCTTCCGCACCGCGGCCGCGGCGCTGCGCGGCAAGGACGTCGAGCAGCTCGCCGCGCTCGAGCGGTCGGGGGAGCTGCGGAAGCTCAAGGGGGTCGGCGACGTCACCGCCCGGTGCGTCGCCGAGTCCCTGCGCGGCGAGGTACCGGTCTACCTGCGGCGGCTGGAGGCCACCGAGGGCGTCGAGCTGGACACGGCGGCCGCCGACCTGCGGGAGGCGCTGCGCGGCGACTGCCACAGCCACACCGACCAGTCGGACGGGGGCTCCCCGCTGTGGGAGATGGTCGAGACCGCGATCACCCTCGGGCACGACTACCTCGTCGTCACGGACCACTCGCCACGGCTCACCGTGGCGAACGGGCTGTCCCCGGAGCGGCTGCGGCGCCAGCTGGAGCAGATCGCGGAGCTCAACGCCGGGCTCTCGGGGTTCCGGGTGCTCACCGGGATCGAGGTCGACATCCTCGAGGACGGCGCGCTCGACCAGGAGGAGGACCTGCTGGCCGAGCTCGACGTCGTGGTCGCGAGCGTGCACTCCAAGCTGCGGATGCCGCGGGACGAGATGACCGAGCGGATGCTCACCGCCGTCGCGAACCCGTACGTCGACGTCCTGGGCCACTGCACCGGCCGGATGGTCACCGGGAACCGCAAGCGCCCCGAGTCCGAGTTCGACGCCGACGCGGTGTTCGCCGCCTGCGCCGAGCACGGCGTGGCCGTCGAGATCAACTCCCGGCCGGAGCGCCTGGACCCGCCGAAGCGGTTGCTGCGGCTCGCGGTCGAGGCGGGCTGCGAGTTCACCGTCGACACGGACGCGCACGCGCCTGGCCAGCTCGACTGGCTCGACTACGGCTGCACCCGGGCGGTGCAGTGCGGGGTGCCGACCGAGAAGATCCGCAACACCTGGGAGCTGCAGGACCTGCTCGCGGTCCGCGCCTGACCCGGCCCCGGCTCAGCCGGGATCGGCCAGCTCGAAGTCGGCGAAGTCGAAGCCGGGGGAGACCACGCAGGACACGAGCGCCGGCTCGGTCCCGAGCAGCCGCGCGGACTGCCACGCACCTGCCGGGACGAGCTGCTGCGGGGCGTGCGCCTGCAACGTCCAGGAGGCCCCGGCCTCGGGCTGCTGCCCGATCCGGAGGTCGACGGCCGAGCCCGAGTGCCACAGCCAGAGCTCGCTCGAGCGCACCCGGTGCCACCGTGACTCCCCGTCGAGCAGGTACAGGATCGCCGTGGCCGTCGGTCGCGGACCGTGGTCGGTCTCGACGGTCACCGGTGAGGTCCAGGTGCGGCGGTACCAGCCGCCCTCCGGGTGGGGAGCCAGGTCGAGGGTGGTGGCGAGGGCGGGAGGCGACACGGCTCGAGTCTCGCGGTCCCCGCCGGCCCTGTCACGTCCGGTGATCAGGAATTGTCACCTGCCGTGACGGATGTCGGGCCGCGGCCGTGGTGCGTGCACGAACGGGCGGTACCCGACCGGGTGGCAGGGCTCGCGTTGCTCACGATCTGCGGTGAAATGAGCACAGTTCTGATGCAGGAGTGACGAGAGGTGCTGGCGATGCGGTCGTCCGGTCTGGTGCGAACCCTGGCCGTCGTGGTGAGCGGTGCGGCGCTGCTGACCCTCACCGCGTGTCCCGCCGGCGCCTCGCAGGCCCCGGAGGTCCCGGGCGCGCCGTCGTCGCAGGGCACGGCGGCCCAGGCCGCGGCGTCGCAGTGCCCGCAGACCGCCGCGGACGCGCTGGGCTGGGGCACCCCGACCCGGCAGGCGGACTTCGAGGGCACCGCGCTGCCGCCGGACTGGCACCCCTACGGCCCCGAGCCGGGCCACGACGAGAAGGGCACCCGGACGCCCGAGGCGATCACCGTCGCGAACGGCCAGGTCACGGTGAGCGGCGACGAGCAGGGCAACACCGGCGCCATGAGCTGGCACCCCGGGCAGTGGTACGGCCGCTGGGAGGTGTGCGTGAAGTCCGACCCGGGCCCCGGCGGCTACCACCCGGTGCTGCTGCTGTGGCCGGTGAAGGAGGACTGGCCGGTGGGCGGCGAGATCGACTGGATGGAGATCAGCGCCGACGACCGGCAGAGCACGGACTTCTTCCTGCACTACGGCGCCGACAACTCCCAGGAGAGCGGCTCGGTCCGGCACGACGCCACCGAGTGGACCGCCTACGCACTGGAGTGGACGCCCGAGAAGGTGACCGCCTACCTCAACGGCAAGGAGTGGTACTCCACCACGGAGACCGGCCACTTCCCGCCCGGCGCGATGAACATGACCGTGCAGCTGGACCTGTTCCCGCCCGCCGGCGGCAGCACGGCGATGCACCTGGACTGGGCGAAGCAGTGGTCGCTGCCGGAGAGCGTGCCGGCCGAGCTGTCGCTGGCGCCGGGTGCCCCCGCCACCGGCCAGCCCGACCTGCACCCCGAGCGCACCCCCAAGCCCGTGTCCGAGCTGCCGGCGTCGCCGCAGCAGGGGGCGCCGCAGCCGGGCACGAACAAGCCGCGGCAGGGCGGCTGACCCCTGGGACTCGTGGGTGGCGGGGCGAAAGGTACTGGGGCCGTCCCGCCACCTACGGCCTCGTGGACGGCGGCGGTGCTGGGGAGCCCTCGCCGCCGTCCACGCTGGATCGTGCCGCCGCTCAGTGCAGGGCGGCCCGCAGCTCGTCCGTCGTCGGCGGCTGGGCGCCCCGCCGCGAGCAGGTGATCGAGGCCGCCGTCACGCACTCCTCGAGCACCTCGTCGAGGGTGAGCGCGGGCACCGAGCGCAGGACCTCGCGCCGGGCGGGTCCGAGCAGGTCCCGCGCGTGCAGGGCGGCCAGCAGGGCGGCGGAGAAGCTGTCCCCGGCGCCCACGGTGTCGACGACCTCGACGGCCCGGCCCGGCATCGACGTCCGGATCCCGGCCGCCGTCGCCGCGAGCACGCCGTCGCCGCCCAGGGTCACGGCGACCACCGCCGGCCCGCGGCCGGCCCAGTCGTCGAGCACCTCGCCGGGCGGGACGTCGGGCAGCAGCCAGCGGAGGTCCTCGTCGCTGACCTTGACGACGTCGGCGATCGCGAGCATCTCGTGCACGCCGCGCAGCACCTCGGCGGGATCGCCCATGAGGCGCGGCCGGCAGTTCGGGTCGTAGCTCACGGTGGCCGAGCCCGCGGCCTTGGCCAGGAGCTCGCGCAGCACCGCGGCGCCGGGCTCGACGGTCAGCGCCAGCGAGCCGGAGTGCAGGGCGACGATCCCGTCGAGCGCGCCGGTCAGCTCGTCGGGCGTCCACTGCCAGTCCGAGGTGCCGGCGATGCGGAAGTCGTAGTCCGCGACCCCGTCCGGCCCGACCTCGACCAGCGCCAGCGAGGACTGCTCGGGTGCGTCGACGACGTGGGACAGGTCGACGCCGTTGCCCTCCAGGTGCGCGCGCAGCCGGCGGCCCAGGAAGTCCGACCCGAGCCGGGCGAGCATCCGCGCGGGCACGCCGAGGCGCGCCAGACCGACCGCGACGTTGGCGGGGCTGCCGCCGGGAGCGAACTCGAAGTACCCCTCGGCGGGGGCGGGGACGACGTCGACCAGCGCCTCGCCCGCGACCGCGATCACACCGTTGTCAGCCACGCCGACAGCGTGCCAGAGGTCGGGGCCCGATCTCAGCTCCCGATGCTCAGCCGCCGACCGTGGAGGCCAGGTTTGCCAGCACGCCGTCGTAGATCCGGGTCAGGCCCTTCGGGGCGAAGGTCCGCTCGAAGAACCCGCCGATGCCGCCCGCGCCGTTCCACGTCGTGGTGATCGTGACCAGGCTGGCGCCCTCCCCGGCCGGCGCGACCCGCCACGTCGTGACCAGCGAGGAGTTCGCGTCCTTCTCCACCACGGTGTCCGGCGTCGGCTGCGTGACGTCGGCCTTCACGTGGCGCACGCGCTTCTTGGTGGCGTGCAGCTTCCAGGTGGCCGAGGTGCCCTCGCCCTGGCCGCCGGTCAGCACCGCGTAGTCGGTGAACTGCTCGGTCAGGATCTCGGGACGGGTCTGCGTGTAGTCGGCGACGGCCGCGCGGACGGCCTCGACGGGGGCGGGGACGGTTCGCTCGGCGGTCGCGGTCACCTGTGCCATGTGTCCATCCTGCCCCGGACCCGCGGGGCGCGGCCGCAGGGGCGCCTGGTAACTCTTCCGGGATGCGGAGGATTCCGGTCGTGGTCGTCGCCGGTTTCCTCGGCGCGGGCAAGACCACCCTGCTCAACCACCTCCTCGCGCACTCGCTCGACGCCCGGATCGGCGTGGTGGTCAACGACTTCGGCGCCATCGGGATCGACGCCATGCTGGTCGGCGGGTCGGACGCGATGGTCTCGCTCGGCAACGGCTGCCTGTGCTGCGCGGTGGGGGAGGACGGCGTCGGGCCGCTGCTCGACCGGCTGACCCGCCGGCGGGACGAGATCGACGTGATCGTGATCGAGGCCAGCGGCATCGCCGAGCCCGGCACGCTCGTGCAGCTGATCCTCGAGGCGGCCAACCCGCACCTGGTCTTCGGCGGGCTGATCGAGGTGATCGACGCCGTCGAGTTCGAGGCCACGCGCCGGCGGCACCCGCAGGTCGACACGCACGTCGGGCTGGCGGACCTGCTGGTGCTCAACAAGGTCGACCGGGTGGACCCGGGCAAGGTCTGGCGGGTCCGGCGGCTGCTCCGCGAGGCCAACGGGCTGGCCCCGATCGTCCCGGCCGAGCACGGCGTCGTCGACCCCCGGCTGCTGTTCGACATCGAGGTCGTACCCGGCCGGCAGCTGCTGCTCGGGGAGCAGGTCGGCGACCACGCCGACCACATCCATGCCGCGTACGACAGCGTCTCCTTCACCTCCGACGCCCCGATGGACCCGCAGCGGCTGCGGGACCTGCTCGACCGGCGGCCCGCCGGCGTCTACCGGATCAAGGGGTTCGTGGCGTTCGGCGTGCCCGGGCACCGGCAGAAGTACGTGCTGCACACCGTCGGCCGGTACGTCCGGTTCCGCCGCGCCCGTTGGGAGCCCGGCGAGCCCCGGCGCACGAGCCTGGTGCTGATCGGCGCGGGGATCGACACCGCCGCCGTCGAGGCCGAGCTGGCGGCCTGCGTGGCGGACGACTCGTCCCGCACGGACGCCGACGCCATGCTCCCGGTCCTGCGGTACACGTTCGGGGCGTGAGCCGCGCGCGGTCCCCGCGGCAGAAGGCTACCCGGGCGTAACATCGGTGTGTGATCGCGCGCTCCGTGCGGGTCCTCGGTCTGCGACTCGCGTTCCGGTTCCTCTTCGGACTCCCGCGGCCGCTGAAGAGGCTGCTCGCGGGGTCCGAGGTGCGCCTCGAGGGACAGCTCCTCGATCTCGACCTGCAGCTGCTCAACCGCGCCGGGGAGTGGCTCGCGCGGCTCACCGCCGCGAGCGGGCAGCTGGGTGCGGCCGCCCTGGCCGAGCAGCGCCGGCAGGCGGACGACGCCGCCGAACTGGCCGCCGAGGGCCCGTTCGACGACGTCGTGACCCGGGACCTGGAGGTCGCGGGCGCCGAGGGTCCGATCCCGGCCCGGCTCTACACACCGCCGGGCCCGCACGGTCCGGCCGGCCGCTCCGGCCTGCTGGTCTACTTCCACGGCGGCGGGTTCGTGCTGGGCAGCATCGCCTCCGCCGACCCGCTCTGCCGGCTGCTCGCGGCGCAGGCCGGCGTCCGGGTGCTGTCCGTGGAGTACCGGCTCGCGCCCGAGCACCCGTACCCCGCCGCGCTCGACGACGCCCTCGCCGCCTACCGGCACACCCTCGCCCACGCCGAGGACCTCGACGCGGAGAAGACGCTGGTCGCGGTGGGCGGCGACAGCGCGGGTGCGAACCTGGCGCTGGTCGTCGCGCACGAGCAGGCGGTCCGCGGCGAGCCCGTGCCCGCCTTCGTCGTGGCCCTCTACCCGGCGACGGACGCCGACCGGACCGGCGGCTCGCGCGTCGCGTTCGGCTCCGGGTTCGGGATCAGCGCCGAGGTGCTCGCCGCCATGGAGCAGATGTACCTGCCCGAGGGCGTGCCCGCCGACGACGACCGCGGCGCCATCCTGCGCGCCGACGACCTCTCCGGCATGCCGCCGGTCTACCTCGCGACCGCCGGCTTCGACCCGCTGCGCGACGAGGGGGAGGAGCTGGCCGAGCGCTTGCGCGAGGCCGGTGTCCCGGTGGTCGCGCGGCGGTTCCCCGGGCTCATCCACGGCTACGCCAGCTTCACCGCGCTCAGCCGGGCCGCCCACGACGCCGCCTTCGACGCCGCCAGCGCCCTGCGGGCCGGGCTCGCGCTGGCCGACCGCGAGCCCGCCCCGCTCCGCACGGTCTGAGCTCAGGCGGTGGCGTGCGTCCTCAGCTCGTCGAGCACCTCGTCCGCCGCGATCGGGGCGTAGCGGGCCGTTCGCGACGGGCGAGGTCGCCCCCACCGGCGTGACGCCGAGGGCGAGGACGCCGTCCAGCTCGCCGGTGTCGAGCACGACGACGCTGCGGGGCCGCGGGCACCTCGGTGGCTGACCTCAACGGGCGAACCGGGCGTTCCTCCCTGTGATCGAGACCTCTCCCGTTCCGGTGAGGGGTCGGTCACGTTTCCGCGTCGTAACAGGCCGTTCATCAGTTCCGATGAATGGCGTGGCGGCGCTCTACCCCGGCGCGAACGCCGCCCTCCTCCCCGGTGCGACCAGCAAGAGCAAGAGGCAATGAGCACGTTCCCCGGCGACGCGTCCGTCGACTTCGTCAAGCAGGCCCCGGCCGACCGCCTGCCCACCCTCGTCCGCACCCGATCGGGTTACCGCGTCTTTGATCCGGCGCTGATCGCCGGGACGCATTACCAGATCGACGACACCGGCACCCTCGTCTGGACGCGGCTACCCGCCGGCTCGACGGCCCTCGCCGTCCTCGCGGTCGGGGCCGTGTCCGGGCTGCTGCTGGGCGACGGGTGGCTCCTCACGCTGCTGTGGGCCGCCGTCGGCGTCGTGGTGGGCACCGGCCTCGCCGGGCTCGCGCTGACGCTCGTCCACACGATCGACAGTCCCGAGCGCCGCTACCGCCACCGCACCTGCGGCGCCCCGTTCTCGCAGGACGTGACGGACCGCGGGTCGCGCGCCTGGGAACTGTGCGTGCAGGCCGAGCGCCTGGCCGCGACCAGGTCGTGGGTGAGCGGGCGGGTCGACCGCGAGCGCCAGCTGCCCGAGCTGCTGTGGGCGGGCGTGCTGGGCTCGGGCTGGGCGGCCGAGGAGATCGGTCGCATGGCCAACCCGTCGACCGGGCCGGACCTGCGCGCCCCTGCGTGATCACGGCCATGGGGCCTGATCACGACCACGGGGTGACGGCGCGCTCCTGACGCCGCCCGTCGACCACGACGTCGGTCCGCTCGGTGAAGAAGCACACGAGGTCGCGCACGTGCGCGGCCTCGTGCAGCGGGTCCGGGTAGGTCCAGGCCAGGTCGGGCACGGGGCGGCCGCCCACGGTCACCGACCAGTAGGACGCCTCGCCCTTGTACGCGCAGCGCGTGCGGGTCGCGGTCGGCTCCAGCGGCGCGACGACGTCCTCGCGGCGCAGGTAGTACCGGGTGGGGAGCATGGTCTCGAACAGCAGCACCGGCCGTCGCGACTCGGCGAGGAGCATGCCGTCGAGCTCGAGGCGGACGTGGCGCGACGAGGTCAGGACGTCCACGCGGTGGAACGGGTCCCGGGGGTGCGAGACGTTCGGCTCGTCCTCCTCGAACCAGGCGTCGAACGCGTCGAAGTCGACGACCACGTACCCCGCCAGGTCGGGATCGGCGAGCCGGAGCCCCGCGGCGGGCCGGGTGCCGGCGTCTGTGACGACGTCGACCGGCCGGCCCTCGACGGTGTGTACGGCGAAGGGCACGGACGGGTCCAGTACCGGCCGGTCGGAGACCGAGGCCAGGGTGACGCCCTGCGGAATCTCACTCTTCGGCACGTCGTTCGGCGTGAGGTGCGCCGCGATGTCCTCCTCCGGCACGGCGTAGCTCGGCACGACCCGCCGCGGCTCCCACAGAAGCACCGCGCGAGTGGAGTCCACGACCGTCGCCCCGCCCAGCTCCGCCCGGATGCGTTTCGCGACCGGCTCGTGGCGGCACTCGTCGAGCGCGGCGAACAGGGCACGGTGCTGCAGGACGCTCATGCCCGCCCATCCTCCTCGGGATGGTGCTGGTCACCCACTCCCGGGCCTTCATGGCCGCGTGCCAGGGCGAACCCGCCCCTGACCTCACGGCCACCGGCCGCGGGCACCAGCGATCCCGCGGGCCGACGGTGTCGGTCCGCGCGGGGTCGGCACCATGTCAGAACGGCGGCGGCTCGTCGAGGTCGGTGACCGGTGGCGGCGGAGGCCGCGGCTCCTCGGGCGGCGCAGGCCGCCACACCACGAACAGCGAGTCGGTTCCTGCCTCGTCCAGGTCGTCGGTGGTGTCGGACGGGCAGCAGAGGTCCTCGTCCGGCATCCGGGGGAGCGGCGGCGGTAACGGTGGGAGGAGCGGTTCGGCGCGCGTTCGGTAGGTGCGGCCGAGTGGACTGCGCCAGACGAAGACGCCGGGCTCGGGCTGGGTGAGTGTCCAGCCACGGTGCTTCAGGCCGTGATCGTGGCGGCAGGCCGGACCCAGGTCGTCGGCGGTCGTGCGGCCGCCTTGCGCGTGGTCGTGCGTGTGGTCCAGGTCGGCCTTCCGGGCCGGCGTCAGACATCCGACGAAGGTGCAGTGCCGGTCGCGGAACTCGACGTGGCGGCGCAAGCCGGTGTGCGGGAACCGGGCGTCCGGGTCGTCGTCGAGGTCGCGTCCGCGGGCCGCGAGGATCTCGGCCAGGACGGGCCGCCACGACGCCGGCAGGTCGCTGTCGGGGCCGGTCAGGCGCGCGAGCAGACCGGCGTCGACGAGCAGGTCGACCATGCCCGGAGCCTCCGGAGAGGTCGTGTCCTCGGCGGGGCCGAGATCGCCGGCAGTGGGACGCGTGCGGAGTGCCCCTGCACGGATCAGTCGTCCGTCTGGTCCGGTGACGGCATAGCGCCAGGGCGCCCGTAGCTGGGTCGCCGCGACCACTCGGGCCCGCGAGGCCGGGAGCGGTCCGAGGTTCGGCAGGGTGGCCGGGCGATCGTCGAGCCCGAGAAGCGTGCCGAGCGAGATCTGCAGGTGCACGCCCCGACGCGGATTCGGCGGTCGCGCCGGATGTCGTGAGTGAAGAGCCTGCTGTGGCTCGTCCGCTGAGGGATCGCCGGCCTCGCTCGCCTCGTCGGCCGGTCCTCGCTCTGTCGTCCCCGCGCTGTTCGTCGAGCCCTGGGTCGGCCCTGTCGCGGTCGCGTCCGCCTCGACCGTCGCTCCGGTCTCGCCGTCGTCGCCGGTGGAGATCCCGGCGTCGAGGAGGAGGGCGTGGACGATCTCGTCGTCGCTCAACGTGTGCAGGGTGCCGTCGAGGAAGCCGGTGAACAGGTCGACCCGGATCTGGTCGAGCGTGCCGGGGTGGCCGCAGCGACGGATCCTGCGGGCGAGGTGGTCGATCCGTTCGACCGCGGCGTCAGCGGTTTCGGGAGTGATGCCGCTCGCGGTGATCGTGGCGGTGCCGTCCTCGGTGACGTACGCACCCACTCCGCGGCGGGCGTGGGCGCGGCGGAAGAGCCGCTCGTAATGGTCCGGGTCGATCTCCATGATGAGCCGCCGTAGCCGGCGGGAGATCTGACTCGTGGTCCACCGCGGCGCCCGCGGGAGGACGAGCGCGCAGAGGTGCGCGACCTGCGCCGGAGGAAGGCCGGCGAGATGCCGCACGAAGACGGAGGCCTTCGGTGGGTCGATCCGGCCCTCGTGCAGCGCCGCCAGCACCCGAGGCAGCTCCCTGACCAAGGCGCACGCCTCGTCCGACCAGCCGTCCGCGGCGCGCCGGGTCCAGGCCAGGGCCGCCCGCACCTCGTCGGTCCAGTCCAGGTGCGGGTCGGGGAGGTCCTCCGCGGAGTCGGGTGTGGTCGGATCGGCGTACCCGACCGCGACCATGGCCCGGTAGAACCCGGCCCGGGTGTGGCTGTCCTGGCGGTGCCACGCCTCGAGCACCGTCAACCGCTCCGACGCCGGCACCGCCGACAGCTCGATCCCGGCCAGCGCAGCACCGAGCTCCGGACCCGGCGGCATGTCCGCCAGCCCGGCCGGAAGACACCCGGTCAGCTGCACGGATCGAACATATCTTCGACCCCCGACAGAAACGGGCACTTCCAGCTCTCGGGCACAGATCGATCTTCACGAACGCGGCGAGGCGATGGGGCGAGATCGGCCGCCGCCCGGCAGGGACCGCCGTCACCCATCCGGGCACACACCGCCCGTGCTCCCGGCGCGACGCCTCGGCTCGCCTCACGCTGTTCCCGGGGGTGAGGACAGTGCTGAGACTCTGCGGAGCGCTCGCCGCGCTTCTCGCGGCCGCCGGTGTCCTCGTGGCGGGATGCAGTACCTCCGTGAGCGGCCAGCCCGTCGCCGCCCCGCTCCTGGTGTTGTCGTGGGGACAGTCCCACCGCTTCCCCGACGGCCTGACGGTCACCGCGACGGCTCCCGTCGAGCGAGGCGGCGGCGCGGACCGGCGCGTCCAGCTGGTGCTCACCCTTCTCAACGACTCGTCGACCGAGCTCTCGGCAGCTCGGGTGGCGGCGGACAACGCCTCACTCACGAGCGAGCCGGCAGGAGCGGCGGCGGAGGAGGCGGCCACCTCGTCGACCGACGCAGCGGGGCCCCTGCGCCCGGGCAGGTCCAAACGCATTGTGCTCCGGGCCGAGGTGTCGCGGGAGCCGGTGACCCTCGTCGCGACCTGGCGGCACGGCGTGGAGACGATCACGATCACCGGAACCCTGGGGCGTGCCGCGGCTCCCACGACCAGCGCGGTACGACCGACCACCACCCGCACCCCCTCGACGGCCCGTCCCACCACCACCCGCACGCCCCCGACGACCCGGCCCACGACCACCCGCGTGGTGCCGAACTCCGACCGCACGGACATCGCCGCCTGCGACATGCTCGAGAACGGCCGTGTGTACTGCGAGGGGCCGGGGGCCGAGGAGACGATGCGCCGCTACAACGGCGGCTGAGCAGCCCGGCCCCGACCCCCTCCCGCCCCGACCCGCTCCCTCCCCGACCCCCTCCCGCTCCGACCTCCGACCCTCAGTACCGCTGGTACACCGGAGGTCGCTTCTCCAGGAAGGCGCGGGTGGCCTCGTCCCGGTCCTCGGTGAGGGCGGTGAGGATCTGCTGGCGGTTCTCGAACTCGACCGCCCCGACGAAGCTGGGGTTCTCGACCGAGGCCCACATGCCCTGCTTGGTCATCTCCACCGAGAAGGGCGGGTTGAGCATGATCTCGGCGGCCTCGGCGTAGGCGGCCTCGAGCAGCTCGGCGGGGTCGACGAGGTGGGTGACCAGGCCGATCCGGTAGGCCTCCTCGGCGGAGCAGCGGCGGCCGGTGAGCATCAGCTCGTGGGCGCGCCCGGTCCCGACGATCCGGGGGAGCAGCCAGGACAGGCCGATGTCGCACGCCGAGAAGCCGGCCCGGATGAACCCGACGGCGAACAGTGCGGAGGTCGACGCCATGCGGATGTCGCTGGCCAGCGCGAGGGCGAGCCCGCCGCCCGCGGCGGGGCCGTTGATCGCGGCGATGACCGGCTGGGGGAGCTGGTGCAGCGAGACGGCGAGGTTGGCGATCTGGCGCTGCCGCGTCAGCCCGTCGATCGGGTGCCGCTGCCGGGCGGGCGGGTGGGGCTCGTCGTCGTAGTGGGCGAGGTCGAGCCCGGCGCAGAACCCGCGACCCGCCCCCGTCAGGATCACCACCCGGCACGACGGGTCGGTGCCGATCTCGGCGAAGACGGTCGTGAGCTCGGCGACCGTGCCGGCGTCGAGCGCGTTGAGCTGGTCGGGGCGGTTGAGCGTGAGCTGGACGACGCCCTCCCGCGGGCGGTCGATCTCCACCGGCATTGCGGTCCTCCTCGCGGCCTGAACGAACGAACGTTAAACGACCGACCGGGTGCGGAGGAAGAGCGGGCGTCAGGGCGTGGCGTCCCCCACCTGCTCGCCGAGGTGCACCGGCCCGTGCGGGTCGGCGCAGTGGTCGTCGAGCGACTCGTCCTCGCAGTGGTCCACCTGCAGCGTGGTGTGCGACAGGCCGTGCTCCTCGCGCAGCACGACCTCGATCGCCCGCTGCACGTCGTGGCAGTCGGCCTCGGGCCGGACGAGGACGTGCGCCGAGAGCGCCGCCTGCCCGGAGGTGATCTCCCAGACGTGCAGGTCGTGGACCTCGGCCACGCCCGCGACCCCGGCGAGCCGGGCACCGAGCGCGTCGGGGTCGACGCCCCGCGGCGCGGCCTCGAGGAAGATCCGCCCGGACTCGCGCACCAGGCCCCACCCCGCCTTGGCCATCAGCGCGGCGACGACCAGCGCCGCGATCGCGTCGGCCCGGTCGAACCCGGTGAGCACGACGACGAGCCCGGCGACCGCCGTCGCGACGAACGCGAAGAGGTCGTTCAGGATGTGCTGGAACGCGCCCTCGACGTTGAGGCTCGAGCGGTCCGCCCGACTGATGCACCACGTCGCGGCCAGGTTGACGACGATCCCGACCAGCGCCGTGACCAGCACGAGCAGGCCCGCCACCTCCGGCGGCGACAGCAGCCGCTCGATGCCCTCGTACACGAACCACACCGCGAGCAGCAGCAACGTGATGCCGTTGGCCTGCGCCGAGAGGATCTCCGCACGCAGCAGGCCGTAGGTGTACCCGCCGCGGGCGGGACGGGCCGCGAGCCGGATCGCGACGAGCGCGAGGACGAGGGACGCGGCGTCCGTGAGCATGTGCGCCGAGTCGGAGATCAGCGCCAGCGAGCCCGCGAGCAGGCCGACGACGAACTCCCCGACCATGAACACGAGGATCAGCGCCAGCGCCAGGCCGAGCCACCGCCGGTCGGTGCCGACCCCCACGCCGTGCCCGTGCCCGTGGGCTCCCATGCGCGCACGGTAGGACCACGCGGCGCGGCACGGCAACGGGCCGCGGTCAGCCCGTGGACCGCGGGAAGTGTGCCGCGAGCTCCGAGCGCGACCGCACCCCGAGCTTCGCGTAGGTGCGCGTGAGGTGGAACTGGACCGTCTTGACCGACAGCAGCATCTCGGCGGCGACCTCCTTGTTGGTCATACCGCCCGCCACCAGGCCCGCGACCGTCCGCTCCTGCTCGGTGAGGGCGTCGAGGTCGTTGTCGTGCAGGCGGGAGCCGGGCCGGCCGGTCTTGAGCTCCCGGTCGCAGCGCTCCATGTAGACCCGCGCGCCGAGGGCGGCGAACCGCTGCCGGGCGGTCGCGAGGACCGTGGCCGCGTCCCGCCGCCGGCCCGCCCGGCGCAGGATCATGCCGTGCGCGAAGTCGACGCGTGCCTTCTCGTAGGGCAGCGGCAGGCCCTCGAGCCGGGCCCGGGCCGCCACGAACGCCTCCTCCGCGGCGGCGGTGTCGCCGCGCGCGCCGAGGAGCCGGCCGCGGACGTAGCCGAGCCGGGCGGCCGCGGACCGGTGCCCACGCCGTCGGACGAGCTCCTCGAGCGGACGCAGGAACTCGTCCGCCTCGCCGAGCCGGTCGGTCACGACGAGGGCGTTGGCGTACAGGTCGTGCCAGGCCCAGAAGCCGGGTTCGTCGAGCCCGCCCCGCGGCGTCCGGGTGGCGAGCGGGGCGAGGTGCCGGACGACGGCGTCGTAGTCCGAGGCGGCCTCCGCCACGTGCGCGCGGGCCAGCAGGGCCGGCACCGTCATGACGAGGTAGTCGTGCTCGGCGGCCGTGCCGAGCTCGACGTGCCGGGCGGCCTCCTCGGCGTCGCCGCGCAGGGCGTGGACCTGCGCGCCCGTCCAGTGCACCAGCGGCCGGAGGAGCTCCAGGTCCGTGGCGCCGAGCAGCAGCCGGGCCTGGTCGACGTTCTGCAGCGCGCCGGACCAGTCGCCGAGCGCGAACCGGGTGCGCGCCAACCAGCACAGCGCCCACAGCAGGATGCGGTTCGACCCGCCCTGCCCCACGCCCGCGACGGCGTACTCCAGCTCGCGCCGCGCCGCCTCCGGCTCGTCCTGCGCCAGGAGCAGCCAGCCCAGGCCCATCCGCGCCCGCTGGTGCTGCGGGCCGGCCGGGCTCTCCCGGGTCGCCGCGCGGTAGGCCGTGAACGCCTCCTCGATCTCGCCCTGCGCGGCGTACCCGAGCCCCACGATCGCGCGCGTCTCCACCGCCGCCGGCGAGCCCGGGTCCGCGTGCTCGATCGCCCGCCCGGCCCACCGGACCAGCTGCGCGCCGTCCCAGTCGGCGAGGGCGTGGAGCACCTGCCGCTGGCAGATCCGCGCCGCGGTGGCCCGGTCGGTGCCGCGGCTGCGCCAGGCGCCGTCGAGGTAGGAGGTGGCCTCGGCGCGGCGGCCGCGCTGGATGGCGACGTAGGCCAGGACGGCGTCGCGCCGGGCGCCGGGCGGCAGGGCCTCGACGTCGGACAACGCGTCGACCGCCTGCCCCAGCAGCCCGGCCCCGGCGAGGGCGTCGACGGCCTGGAGCAGCCGGTCCTCCCGGTCGGCGCGGCTCGGGCTGATCCGGCTGGCGTCGATGAGCGCCCCGGCGACGACCGCCCACGCGCCCTCGTCCGCCTTGCGGCGGGCCAGGTCGAGCAGCTCGTCGGCCAGGGCGGCGTCGGGCAGCGGGGTGGCCTCGACCCGGTGCCGGAGCCGCTCGGTCTCGTCCCGGACGACGGCGGCGGCGCGCTGGTGCAGGTCGTGCCGGCGGGCAGGGGCGAGCGTGGCGTGCACGGCGCCGCGCACGAAGCGCCCGGGGAAGGTCAGCGTGTCCAGCCCGTGCCCCGCGGCGGGGGAGAGGAGACCGGCGGCGAAGGCCTCGTCGAGCGCGGCGATGGGGTCCGCGATGCCGCCGAGCTCGGCGGCCTCGGCGAGGATCGGGGTGTTGCCGAGGACGGCCGCGGCCTCGACGAGCGCGCGCGCCGACGGCGACGCGGCGTCGAGGGCGGCCTCGACCCGCTGCTGCACGGAGGTGGGTGCGGGCAGTCGCGTCTGCCAGTCCGACCACCGCATCGGCGGGCTGTCGCGCAGGATCTCCAGCAGGTACCGGGCGACCCCGCCGGTGTGCTCGCGCAGCCGGCGGGCCACCGGGATCGGCAGGTCGATGCCCGCGGCGCGGGCGGCCAGCAGCCGGGTCTGCTCGGAGGTCAGGGGCGCCACCCGGATCCGCCGGCCGGGCAGCCGGTCGAGGACGTCCCGGGTGTCCGGGTGGGCCGGGGTGTCCGGGCCGGTCCGGGCGGCGAGCACGACCAGCAGGCGGCCCTCGGCCATCCGGACGACCGCCGACGCGACCGCCTGCAGCGAGGCCGGGTCGGCGGCGTGCGCGTCGTCGATCAGCACCGCGAGCGGGTCCTCCGCGGCGCGGGCCCGCCAGCACGCGGCCAGGGCCTCGCCCCAGGCGCCGGGGTCGACGGGCCCCTCGGACGGGAGCCCACCCAGCCGCCTGACCAGCGCGCCCGGCCGCCCCGACTCCCACGCCAGGCCCTCGGCCTGCACGGTCGCGAGGGCGGGCCGGCGGGCGAGGAAGCGCCGCAGCAGCGTCGTCTTCCCGACCCCGGGCACGCCCTCCAGCACGACGACGACGGGGGTGCCGGCGACGGCGTCGGCCAACGCCGCCTCGAGCCGGGCGGACTCCGCCTCCTGCCCGACGACGTGCGCCGGCTCCCCGCCGTCCCCGCCGGCGCCGTCGCCGACCCGCCTGCTCATGCCGTCACCGTAGAAGGCGGCTCACCCCAGGTCGCCGCCGGCGACCGGCAGCACGGACCCGGTGATGTACGACGCCTCGTCCGACGCCAGGAACAGGATGGCCGCAGCCTGCTCGTCGAGCGTGCCGTACCGGCCCAGGAACGACGACCCGAGCGTCTGGTCGACGTGCGCCTGGAACCAGGCCCTCTCCTGCTCCGACCGGGCCTCCGGGGTGCCCCGGGAGATCCGCCGCGGCGGCGCCTCCGTGCCGCCCGGCGCGGTCGCGACCACCCGGACGCCCCTGTCGGCGTACTCGAACGCGAGCGACGCCGTGAGCGCGTTGATGCCGCCCTTGGCCGCCGAGTAGGGGATCCGGTGGACGCCCCGGGTGGCCGCCGACGAGACGTTGACGATCACCCCGCCGCGACGTTGCACCATCGCCGGCAGCACCGCGCGGCAGCAGTACAGCGTCGGCATCAGCGAGCGGGTGATCTCGGCGTCGATCTCAGCAGGGCCGAACTCCGTGAAGGGCTTGAAGTTGATCGCCCCGCCCACGTTGTTGACCAGCACGTCCACATGGCCCTGCCAGGTGACCGCCTCGCGGATCGCCGCCTCGGCACCCGCGTACCCCTCGAGGTCCGCCTCGATCGCCAGGGCCTTCGCGCCGTCGGCGAGCAGGCCCTCGGCGACCTCGTGCACCAGGGGGGACCGGTCGACCAGCACCAGCTGTCCGCCCTCGGCCGCGGCGCGCTCGGCGACCGCCCGGCCGATGCCCTGCGCGGCCCCGGTGACCACGACGACCTTGCGGTCGAAGCGGCCCGGCGTCACGAACCGAGGACGACGGGCGGCGGCGTTGTCGGCCATGGCCCGCCGCGTCGTCTCCTTGGACCGGTCGGCGTGCTCGCCGATCAGCCGGCGGGCGCGCTCGCGGTCCCCGGCCCCGATCGCGTCGACGATGTCGAGGTGGTCCTGGGTGCAGCGCGGGTGGCACCAGGTGGCGGTGCGCAACGACTGCTCCATGTGCCCCTTGACGCCGAGCGCGGTGTAGGCCTGGGAGAGGTGCTCGTTGCCGGTGAGCGTGAACAGGTAGTCGTGGAAGGCCGCGTTGGCCTCGGTGTAGCCGGCGGCGTCGACGAAGCGGTCGTCGTCGACGTACGGGAGCGTGGCCTCGGCCAGCAGCCGGTACCCGGTGACCTGCTGCGAGGTCAGCCGCCCGACGACGAGCTCGAGCGCGCCGAGCTCCAGGGCGCGGCGGGCGTCGAAGATCGCGTCGGACTCGTGGACGGACGGGTGCTCCTCGCCGATCTCGTACCCGCCCTCGCCGACCGCTCCGGGCGGGAGGGACGCGGGAACCGGGGCGGGCTCGTGGAGCGGCGCGAGGTCCGTGGCCGGGAAGATCTCCTGCCCCGTCATCCCGCGGTCCCCGGCGACGACGAGCGCCTCGTCGGCGTCGAGCGGGCCGGCGTCGCCCTCGGGCAGCCCGGTGGGGAACAGCTCCTGCCCGCAGATCCCGCGGGCGTGGTCGGCCGACACCTTCGGGCTCGCGACGAGCGGTTCGAGCTCGAGCGCCGGAACCAGCTCCTGCCCGACGACGCCGCGGCCCTCGTGGCCGAGCAGGATCAGCCCGTCGCCGTCCTCGACCGGGGTGAGGACGGCGACCGTGGCCTGCTCCGTGCCCTCCTCGGTCACCTCGCCGATCCCGGTGTCCTCGGCCGGCTGCTCGGCAGCGGCCTCGGGGACGCGCGCCTCGGTGTCCTTCGCCGCCGCGGCCAGGGCGAACTTCTCGTAGTAGAACCCGCCGGGCGTGATGCCCTGGTTCGAGAAGTGACCCCGCACCGCGTCGACCATCGCCGGCGGCCCGCACAGGTAGACGGCGGCGGCGCCGTCGTGCAGGTGCTCCGGCTCGATCAGCGCGGTGACGTAGCCCTGGTTCTTCGCCGTGGTGTTCCTGTCCGCGACGCAGTAGTCCCAGGTCAGGTTCGGGATCGACGAGGCGAGCGCCTCGATCGTGTCCACCTCGACGACGTCGTCGTCCGTGGTGGCGCCGTAGAGCAGGTGCATCGGCCGCTCGCTGCCGAGGGCGTCGAGGGTGCGCAGGATGGACAGGATCGGCGCGAGCCCGGTCCCGCCGGCGAGCAGCAGCAGCGGCGCGTCGGACCCGCTGCCGGGAGAGGTGTCCCGGAGGAAGAAGCTGCCGTGCGGGCCGGTGAAGGAGATGTCGTCGCCGACCTGCGCCCGCTCGTCCAGGTAGGTCGACATGACCCCGCCGTCGGTGAGCTTGACCAGGAAGGTCAGCGCGTCCTGGTCCGGGCCGTTGCTGAACGAGTACGAGCGCGACTCGTTCGTGCCCGGCACGGCGATGTTCACGTACTGCCCGGGCAGGAAGGCGAGCTCGTCCCGGTCGGTGATCTCGATGGTCACCGCGACGGTGGTCGGCGAGAGCCGGTCCAGCGCGGTGACCGTGCCGCGGTGGGTCGCGGCACTGGTCTTCGCGACGGCCGAGGTCGACGCGATCTGCAGGACGAGGTCCGTCCTCGGTTTCATCTGGCAGGTGAGGACATAGCCCTCGGCCTCCTCGTCCGGGGACAGGGCGTCCTCCAGGAAGCTGCCCTTGTCGAACTCGCCGGACTCGCAGACCGCCTTGCAGGTGCCGCAGACCCCGTCGCGACAGTCCATCGGGATGTTGATGCGGGCCCGGTAGGAGGCGTCGGTGACGGTCTGGTCCTCCGCGCAGGTGATGAAGCGGGTGACGCCGTCCTCGAAGGAGAGCGCCACGCTGTGTGCGGCGGTCATGGCGCCTCCGTTCAGAAGTGGTAGACGTCGACGACGTGGTGGATGTAGTCGTTCTTCAGCACCACGGTCTTGCGGCGGATCAGCGGCGCGTCGCCGGAGAAGTCGATCGTGTAGAACGACGTGCCGTAGTACGGGTCCACCGTCTTGTACCGGAAGTACATGGTGTGCCAGTTGAAGCGCACGTCCACCAGGTCGCCGCGGCGTTCGATCACCTCGACGTTGGTGATGTTGTGGCTGGTCCGCGGCTCGGGCAGCGAGGTGGCGCTGGAGCGCTCGGTGCGGATCCGGAAGACCCGGTCCTCGAGGCCGCCCTTGTTGTCGTAGTAGACCAGCGAGATGTCGCGCTGCGGGTCCTCGGTCAGCTTGTCGTCGTCGCCCCAGGAGGGCATCCAGTAGACGACGTCGTCGGCGTAGCACTCGAGCCACTTCTCGAACTCGCGGTCGTCGAGGTGGCGTGCCTCGCGGTAGAGGAACTGCTCGATCATGTTCTGGGTGATCACGCGGGGCTCCGTCACGATCTCGGCCGTGGTCATGCCTGCTCCTCCTCCTTCGCGAGGGCGGCGAGCATGGTCTGCCGCCAGTAGCCGTGCTGGACGGGGTAGAGGCCCTCGTCCTCGTTGCGCATGCCCGCGGAGATCACGCCGTCCATGCCGAGGGACTTCGCGACCTCGTCCGGGCCGGTGAGCCAGTGCTCCGCACCGCGGCTCATGTCGTTCCACGGGGCGGCGGTGGCGCGGAAGGTGAGCTGGCAGGAGCGGAACTCCTCCAGGTCGTCGGGGGTGGCCATGCCGGAGGCGTTGAAGAAGTCCTCGTACTGGCGGATCCGGTGCGCGCGGGCCTCGGCGCTCTCGCCCTTGGGCGCGATGCACCAGATCGTGACCTCGGTCTTGTCCGGCGCGATCGGCCGGAAGTGCCGGATCTGCGTGGAGAACTGGTCCATCAGGTAGACGTTCGGGTAGAGGCAGAGGTTGCGGCTGCCCTTGACCATGAACTCGCCCTTGGCGTCGCCGAACTGCTCCTTGAGCTCGTCCATGCGGTTCCACAGCGGGCGGTCCTGCGGGTTCGCCGCCCAGGTCCACAGGCAGAGGTGGCCGTGGGGGTAGGACCAGTAGCCGCCGCCGGACTTGCCCCAGCCGCCGGCGTCGAGCGCCTTGGTGGAGTTCTTGGACTCGCCGGTGCCGCGCCGCGAGGTGGTGGCGGCGTAGTTCCAGTGCGTGGCCGAGACGTGGTAGCCGTCGGCGCCGTTCTCCGCCTGGACCTTCCAGTTGCCGTCGAAGGTGTAGGTGGAGCTGCCGCGCAGCACCTCCAGGCCCTCGGGGGACTGGTCGACGAGCATGTCGATCACCTTCACGGTGTCGCCCAGGTGCTCGTCGAGCGGCACGACGTCCGCGTTCAGGCTGCCGAACAGGAAGCCGCGGTAGGAGTCGAAGCGGGCGACTCGGGTGAGGTCGTGCGAGCCGTCGACGTCGAACGTGTCCGGGTAGCCGGCGCCGTCCGGGTCCTTGACCTTGAGGAGCTTGCCGTCGTTGCGGAAGGTCCAGCCGTGGAACGGGCAGGTCAGGGTCATCCGGTTGTCGGTCTTGCGGCGGCAGAGCATCGCGCCGCGGTGCGCGCACGCGTTGATCAGGCAGTGCAGCTCGCCGTCCTTGCCGCGGGTGATGACCACGGGCTGGCGGCCGATGTAGGTCGTGAAGTAGTCGCCGGGGTTCGGCACCTGGCTCTCGTGGGCCAGGTAGACCCAGTTGCCTTCGAAGATGTGCCGCATCTCCAGCTCGAAGATCTCCTCGTCGGTGAAGATGCGGCGGTTGGCGCGGTAGACCCCGGCGGCGGGGTCTTCGACGACGCTGCTGTCGACGACCGTGCGCACCCGGGAGTGGGACACGTCGGCGGTGGCGGTCATGGGAGGGCCTCCCGGTCGAGTCGGCGGTGAGTCGAGTTCGGAACCGGCACCGACTGTCTCCGGGAGGCCGATCGCTTCGCGTCAGCACTCTGCCTAGTTCTGACCCAGCACTTTTTCAGACTTCGGATGTCTCAATGAAGCTGTACTAGGTCTTTGTGTGTGCTGGTCGACGGTCCTACCGTGGAGGCCCGACACCGGAGAGCCCGGTGGCTACCCGACGGAGGGAGAGCGGCGTGGAGATCCGCCAGCTGCGCTACTTCGTCACGGTCGCCGAGACCCGGCACTTCGGCCAGGCGGCCGAGCGCCTGCACATGGCGCAGTCGCCGCTGTCGCAGGCCATCCGCCAGCTCGAGGCCCAGGTCGGCGCCACCCTGTTCAACCGCACGACCCGCCGCGTCGACCTCACCCCGGCCGGCGAGGCCTTCCTGCGCGACGCCCTGCGGATCCTCGACTCGGTCGAGGCGGCCCGGGAGCGCGTGCAGCGCATCGGCGACGGGCACAGCGGCCTGCTCCGGGTCGGGTGCACCGGCCTCGCGGCCTACAAGCAGCTGCCGCAGCTGGCCCGCATCGCCGCCCGCGAGCTGCCCGGCCTGATCCTGCGCTACGTCCCCGATCTGCTCACGCCCGCGCAGGAGGAGGCGCTCGCGGAGGACCGCATCGACCTCGCCGTGCTGCGCCCGCCGCTGCGCCGCCCGGGCCTGGCGTCCCGGCCCGTCGCCCGGGAGCGCCTGACGCTCGCGGTGCCGGCCCGGCACCGGCTGGCCGGCGACGAGCCCGTCGGGCTGCACGAGCTGCGCGACGAGGACTTCGTGGTCTACGGCGCCCGGGACTCGGTCGTCGACGCCGCCGTGACGCAGGCCTGCCTCGGCGCCGGCTTCCTGCCGCGGCGCACCCACGAGGTCGCCGAGACCTCGGTCATGCTCACCCTCGTGGCCGCCGGGCTCGGCGTCGCGCTGCTGCCCGAGTCCGCGCTCGCCCTGCGCGTCGACGGCGTGCGGTACGTGCCGATCGCCCCCGGCCGCTCCGGTGCCCCCGACGCCGACGGTGAGGCACCCCATGTCGACCTCGCGCTCGCCTGGCGGGCGGACGAGGTGAACCCCGCCCTCGCGCGGTTGGTGGAGGTCCTGGAGGCCAACGGCTTCGTGCCGCCCGAGCCCCCGGCCGTCCCGTACCCCGACCGCGTCCCCGCCCACCCCGGAGAGGCCCGATGAAGATCGCGCACATCGAGGCGATCCCC
This sequence comes from Pseudonocardia autotrophica, assembly GCF_000717175.1. Taxonomy (GTDB): domain Bacteria; phylum Actinomycetota; class Actinomycetes; order Mycobacteriales; family Pseudonocardiaceae; genus Pseudonocardia; species Pseudonocardia halophobica. The sequence continues at coordinate 109,334 of NZ_JNYD01000010.1, forward strand.
TTCGCGATCCCGTACCGCAAACCGCTGCGCTTCGCCTCCGGCGAGGTGCACACCGCCGAGCACGTGCTGGTCCGCGTGCACACCGACGACGGCGTCGTCGGCGTGGCGGAGGCGCCCCCGCGCCCGTTCACCTACGGGGAGACGCAGCAGTCGATCGTCGCCGTGATCGACCGGATCTTCGCCCCGGAGGTCGTCGGGCTCTCGCTGCTCGAGCGCGAGGTCATGCACGCGCGGCTGGAGCGCACCGTCGGCAACCCCGCCGCCAAGGCCGCCCTGGACATGGCGGTGTGGGACGCGCTGGGCCGGACCCTCGACCTGCCGGTGACCCAGATGCTGGGCGGGTTCACCGACCGGATGCGGGTGTCGCACATGGTCGGCTTCGCCTCCGACGAGGCGATGGTCGCCGACGCCGAACGCGTCCGGGACACCTACGGGATCACCGTGTTCAAGGTGAAGGTGGGCCGCCGGCCCGTCTCCCTCGACGTCGGCGCCTGCCGGGCGCTGCGTGCGGCCCTCGGCCCGGACGTCGAGCTCTACGTCGACGGCAACCGCGGCTGGACGCCGTCGGAGGCCGCCCGTGCGCTGCGTGCCATGGACGACCTGGACCTCACGCTGTCCGAGGAGCTCTGCCCCGCCGACGACGTGCTGGGCCGGCGCTGGCTCACGGCGCAGACCACCATCCCGACGGTGGCCGACGAGAGCGCCACGACCCCCGGCGAGGTCACCCGCGAGCTGCTCGGCGGCTCCGCGACGATGATCAGCATCAAGACCGCCCGCACCGGGTTCCACACCTCGCAGCGCATCCTCCACCAGTGCGAGGGGATGGGCGTCGAGGTCGTGATGGGCAACCAGGTCGACGGCCAGGTCGGGACCGCGTGCACCGTCGCCTTCGGTGCCGCGCACCGGCACAGCTCCCGGCGCGCCGGCGAGCTGTCGAACTTCCTGGACATGAGCGACGACCTGCTCACCGAGCCGCTGGAGATCCGCGGCGGGGAGCTGGCCGTGCGTCCGGGACCGGGCCTCGGGATCGAGATCGACCCCGACAAGCTCGCGCACTACCGCACGGACTGATCCTTCCGAACCGCACCGACGCGTCAGGAGACACACCCATGACCACCACCGAGCCCAACCCCACCGCCGCCGGATCGGGGCGCAACGCCACCGCCACGTTCGCCGCCAAGGAGCGCGCCTCCGGGCCGGTCGACCACGCCCGCGTGTCGGCGATCGCGACCGACGCCATCGCCGCGCTGCACGAGGTCGTCCGCAAGCACCAGGTGACCTACGCCGAGTACGACGCCCTGAAGGCGTGGCTGATCAGCGTCGGCGAGAACGGCGAGTGGCCGCTGTTCCTCGACGTCTGGGTCGAGCACGTCGTCGAGGAGGTCGCCAACGCCGACCGCAAGGGCGCCGTGGGCACCATCGAGGGCCCGTACTACATCCCCGGTGCGCCGGAGTCCGCGAGCGAGGCCACGCTGCCGATGCGCGAGGACGAGGCGGGCACCCCGCTGCTGTTCCAGGGCACGGTGACCGACCTCGACGGGGCGGCGATCGACGGCGCGCTGGTCGAGCTCTGGCACGCCGACGACGCCGGCTACTACTCGCAGTTCGCCCCGGGTATCCCGGAGTGGAACCTGCGCGGGCAGATCCGCACCGGCGCCGACGGGCACTTCGCCTTCCACACCATCCAGCCCGCGCCGTACCAGATCCCGACCGACGGCTCCTGTGGCAAGCTCATCGAGGCCGCCGGCTGGCACCCGTGGCGCCCGGCCCACCTGCACCTCAAGGTGTCGGCCCCGGGCAAGCAGCTCGTCACCACCCAGCTGTACTTCGACGGCGGCGCCTACGTCGACGACGACGTGGCCCAGGCTGTGAAGCCGGAGCTGATCCTGCGTCCGACCCCGGCCGCGTCGGGTGAGGGCAACGAGGTCACCTACGACTTCGCCCTGGACCCGCAGGCATGAGCCAGCTCTTCGCCGTCCGCATGGACGTGGCGCTGCCGCCGGACATGGACCCGGCGGCACGCGCCGACCTCCTCGCCCGGGAGAAGGCCTACTCGCAGGAGTGGCAGCGGTCCGGGCACTGGAAGAACATCTGGCGTTGCGTGGGGGAGTACGCCAACCTCTCGATCTTCGAGGTCGAGGACAACGAGCAGCTCCACCAGATCCTCTGGGGCCTGCCGCTCTTCCCCTACATGACGATGACGGTCACGCCGCTCGCCGGCCACCCGTCTGACGTCCACCTCGGCTGACCGTCCACCACGGTCCGCGGCTCGACGGCGGCCGGCCCCCGGTGACGACTCCCGGGCGCCGGCCCCCGGCCGCCCCGCGCACCTCGCGCCCCGCGCACCTCGCGCACCTCGCGCCCTGCACACCTCGCGCCCTGCGCATTCGCGCCCTGCACTCCTGCACGTCAGTACGACACCGGCGTCGACCGGCGCCGGTGCCCCCGCACGCCCTTTTCCCCTCGGGAGACAACAATGACCTCGGTCAGGGAGAAGCGGGACGTCCCCCGGGACGTGCTCCGCCGCAGGACCGTCACCTGGATCGTCGCGCTCGCGACCGTCGGCCTCGTCTTCGACGGCTACGACCTCGTCGTCTACGGCACGGTGCTGCCGCAGTTCCTGCGCGACCCGAGCCAGATCGGCGCGGTCACGCCCGCGACGGGCGGCGCGCTCGGCAGCTACGCGCTGATCGGCGTGCTGGTCGGCGCGCTGCTGGCCGGCTCCGTCGGCGACATCATCGGCCGCCGCAAGGTCATGCTCACCGCCTACGCCTGGTTCTCCGTCGGCATGGGCCTGACCGCGGTCACCACGACGACCACCCTGTTCGGCCTGCTCCGGTTCGGCACCGGCATCGGCGTGGGCGCCCTGGTCGCCACCACCGGTGCCCTGGTCGCCGAGTTCGCGCCGAAGGGCCGCAAGAACCTCTGCAACGCCATCACCTACTCCGGCGTGCCGCTCGGCAGCCTGCTCGCCGCGCTCCTGGCGATCCTGCTGCTCGAGTCCGTGGGCTGGCGCGGGATGTTCCTGATCGGCGCGCTGCCGCTGGTCACCCTGCTGCCGCTGGCGCTGTTCGCGATGCCGGAGTCGCCCGCCTGGCTGCTCGCCCGCGGGCGGGTCGAGGAGGCGCGCGCGGTGGCCGACCGGACCGGCGTGGTGCTCGACGAGAAGCCCGCCGCGACGCCGGACGCGCCCGCCGAGCGCGAGCGGGCGGGCTTCGCCGGCCTGCTCAGCCGCTCCTACCTGCTGCCCACGATCCTGCTGGGCCTGCTCAGCGCCGTCGGGCTGCTCCTGGTCTACGCGCTCAACACCTGGTTGCCCGAGCTCATGGGCCGCGCCGGCTACTCCACCAAGGGCTCGCTGGCGTTCCTGCTCGTGCTCAACGGCGGCGCGGTGGTCGGCGCGGTGATCGCCTCGCGGGTCGCCGACCGGGTCGGCCCGAAGCCGGTCGTCGCCGGGTCCTTCCTGCTCGGCGCCGTGGCGATCGCGCTGCTGACCGTGAGCTTCCCGGTGGGTCTGCTGCTGGCATTCATCGCCGTCGTCGGGCTGGGCACCAGCGGTACGCAGATCCTGATCTACGGGTTCGTGGCCACCTACTACCGCACCTCCGTGCGCGGCGCGGGCGTCGCCTGGTGCGCCGGGTTCGGCCGGCTCGGCGGCATCGGCGGCCCGTTGATCGGCGGCCTGCTGATCGCCTCGGGCCTGGCCCTGAACTCGATCTTCTACGTGCTCACCGTGCTCGCCGTCGTCGGCGCGCTGCTCACGGTCGTCGTGCCGAAGACGGCCCGGCCCGCGGCGCCGGTCCCGGCGCCCGCGAACCCCGACGTGCTGCCCGACCCGGCGGTGGGCTGAGCACCGTGCGACCCGAGAGGACAGCGGCATCGGCCGCGAGCTCGGCCCGGAGGGCCTGGCCGCGTACCGCTCGCTGAGGTCCGTCCACTGCTGACCGCTCCGGCGGGGCCGACCACGTACCGTCGCGGTGCCGGCCCCGCCGGGGAGCACGACCCGTACGACCCGCACGGAGGCGCCCCCGTGACCACGCCCCATGTCCACGCCCCACCGACCGCAGCCGCCCGCGTCGAGCGGCCGCCGCGCCCGCTCGCCGGGGCGCGCCGGCTGCGCGCGGACCTGGGGGCGCAGTACCTGGCCAACGGGCTGATCGGGCTGATCTTCGCCGCGACCGGGCCCGTCGCGGTCATCCTCGCGGTGGGCGTGCAGGGCGGGCTCTCCGAGCGCGAGCTGGCCTCGTGGCTGTTTGGGGTGTTCTTCCTCAACGGGATCCTCACCGCGCTCGCGTGCTGGCTCTACCGGCAGCCGCTCGCGTTCTTCTGGACGATCCCCGGCACCGTGCTGGTGGGGCCGGCGCTCGCGCACCTGAGCTTCCCGCAGGTGGTGGGTGCCTACTTCGCGACCGGGCTGCTGATGCTGCTGCTCGGGCTGTCCGGCTGGGTGCGGCGGGCAATGGCCGCCGTGCCGATGCCTATCGTGATGGCGATGGTGGCCGGGGTGTTCCTGAGCTTCGGCACCGGGCTGGTGAAGTCCGTGACCGGCGACGTCCTCGTCGCCGCGCCGATGGTCGCGGTGTTCCTGCTGCTCAGCGCCTGGGGCGCGGCGGGCCGGAAGGTGCCGCCGATCCTCGGGGCGCTCGTCGTCGGCGTCGTCGCGGTGGCGGTGTCCGGCCGCTTCCACCCACGCGGCGACGCCGCGGGCTGGCTGGCCGCACCGGTCCTCGTGGCGCCGCAGTGGTCCTGGCAGGCGATGGTCGAGCTCGTCCTGCCGCTCGCGATCACGGTGCTGGTGGTGCAGAACGGGCAGGGCGTGGCGGTGCTGCGGACGGCCGGGCACGAGCCGCCGGTCAACGTCGTGACGATCGCGTGCGGCGCGTGGTCGCTGCTGACCGCGGGCGTCGGCGCGGTGTCGACCTGCCTCACCGGGCCCACGAACGCCCTGCTCACCGCCTCCGGCGAGCGGCACCGGCAGTACATCGCCGGAATCTCGTGCGGCCTGCTCGCGATGGTGTTCGGCCTGTTCGCGCCGCTGTTCACCCGGCTCGTGCTGGCCGCGCCGCCCGCCTTCGTGGCCACCCTCGGCGGGCTCGCGATGCTGCGCGTGCTGCAGTCCGCGTTCGTCACGGCGTTCGGGTCGCGGTGCACGTTCGGTGCGCTGGTGACGTTCGTCGTGACCGTCTCCGACATGACCGTGCTGAACATCGGCGGCGCCTTCTGGGGGCTGCTCGCCGGGTTCGGGGTGACGTGGCTGCTCGAGCGGGGCGACCTCCGCGAGGTCCGCGGCTGACAGTCGCCGGTAACCACCGGGAGAACTCTGCGCTACGGCGCCCGGCCGCCCGCCTCCCTCGATCCGGTGTGGACATTTCCGGACGGTTGCCACCGGAAAACATGCGGTCACGCGTCGACCGGCTCCATTGCCGCGGCACCGACCCGCGATCACTCTTCACTCGTCCGTTCGGACCGTCGCCCGCCGTCCGGTGGTGTGTCGTCGTGCTCGTCGAGCTTTACGAGGAGATTCCGGTATGAGGCTGCCCGTCGCCCTTGCTCTGGTGATCGGTGTGATCGGTGCGGTGATCACGTACCTGTACGTGGGTCCGCTGGGAGGGCTGGGACTGATGGTCCCGGCGACGTTCATCGGCGCGGCGAGCTACTTCGCCGCCGGTGGGGACAGGGCCGCGCTGACGAGGTCGGTGCCGGCCAACGTGTGGGGCATCGTGTGCGGCACGGTGACCCTGGTCCTGCTCGGGCTCGCCACGAGCCCGGTCGTGGTCGGGGTGATCGTCGGCGGGCTCACCGCCGTGTTCATCCTGGGCGCGCTGGTGCCGGCGCTGGGGTTCGTGCCGGGCTCGGTGTTCGGCTTCGCCACGACCGTGATGTTCGGCCTGCTCACCGGGGCCTCCGGCACGGACTTCGCGCTGCCGACCGGCCCGTTCACGGTCATGCTGATCTCGTTCCTGGTCGGCGGCGCCTTCGGGTACGTGAGCAGCGTGCTGGCCGGGAAGCTCGTCGCGAAGCCGGCGGCGACCGGCGCGCCGGAGGCCGCGGCCGCGTCCTGATCCCGGGGTGACGGTGGGCCGTCCGACCGCTCGGACCGGACGGCTCCACCGGGCCACCACCTCGACCCGCACCGCGTCGTCGGCACCATGCTTGCCGGCCGGGACCGGCGACGCGCCCGGCCGCGGCGATCAGCCGAGCACAGGTTGATCGCCGCGGTCGGCCCCTGTCAATTCAGAGGCCTGTCAGTTCAGGGCCGGTGCCCGCTCCCCGGGCACGGTCCCGTCTCGTTCCACCGCGTGCAGGACGGCGATCATGTCCTCGCCGCCGAGGCCGCGGTCCGCGGCGGTACCGAAGAGCTGCAGGCAGGCGGCGCCGCGCCGAAGGAGGCGGCAGCCGCGCTGTCGGTCGACGGGCTCGCCGTGCTCGTCCTGGCCGACCGGCACGCCGAGCGCGGCGAGCCCGACCGGGCCACCGCCCTGCTCGACGCCGCCCGGCCCGCGGTGGAGGCGGTCGACGACCCGTGGGGCACCGCGCTCGACGACCTGGTGCACGCCCGCGTGCGGCTGGCGGCCGGGCGCCCCGACGAGGCCCAGGCCCGGGCGGCGGCGGCCCTCGCGGTCTTCGAATCGTTGCCCGACGCGGCCGGGCGGATGCGCGCCCTGGAGGTGCTCGGCTACCTCGACGAGGTGGCGGGCGACCTCACCGGGGCCGTCCGCCGCTACGGCGATGCGCTGCTCCTGGCCGTGCAGGGCGGCTGGCCGCACGCCCAGTGCCACCTCTCGGTGCGCCTCGGCAGCGTCACCGACCTGCTCGGCGACCACGCCGCCGGGAGGCAGCGACTGGCCGAGGCGACGGCTCTCGCCCGCCGGGTCGCGTCGCCGTCGCTGCTGGCGTGGGCGGGCAACACCCTCGCGCTCGCCGACGCCCGGGCCGGCGACCGGGCCGCGGCGGAGCGGGGGCACCGGCAGGCCCTGGGCTGGTACCGGTACGCGGGCTCGGTCGCGGGGATCGCGATGACGGCCGCCGCACTGGCCCGCGTCTCGACGCCCGCCCGGGCCGCGGCCCTGCTCGACCAGGCCGAACGCGCAGCCGTCGCGACGCGGGACCCGCGGGCGGTCGCCTACGTCGTGGAGGGGCGGGCGCTCACCGCCCGCACGGACGAGCGCGCCCGGCACTTCGTCGCGCTGGCCCGGCGGCTGCGCACCGAGGCGGGCCGGCCGCGCGTGCCCGGCGAGCAGCCGGACCTGGACCGCCTGGAGGAACGCCTCCGGGACTGCCCCGGACCGGGCGACCGGTAGTCAGCCCGCGGCCGCACTGGGGGGCCCGTCCGGCAGGGCGTCGAGCACGACCGCCCGCAGGTCGCCGGTCGAGCGGAAGATCGCGCGCTGCCGGTCGGCGCCCGTGCCGCGGCGCAGGACGGCGTCGAGGAGGTCGGAGACGAGCGGGAGGTCCCCCGCGTCGTCGAGGGCCCCCCGGACGTGGGCGACGAGCCGGTCGAGCACGGTCCGCGCCGGGGCCGGTCTCCACGTCAGGGGATCGACCAGGTCCGCGGCGACGCCGGACCGCGCCGCCCGCCAGGACGCGAGCCGGAGCACCTCGGTGCGGACGGGATCGGGGGCGGTCCCGGCACGCCACTCGCGGACGGCGGTCTCGACGAGGGCCCGGGTGAGCGCTGCGACGAGCACGGCGTCGTCGGGCTCGCGGCAGACGTCCGCCACGCGGATCTCGACCGTGGGGTGGTGGGCCGAGACCCGGGCGTCGAAGTAGAGCATGGCCGGGTCGAGCAGGGTGCCGGTGCCGAGCATGGTGTCGGCGAGGGCCCGGTACCCGGCCGCCGAGCCGAAGGGGGCGTACGGGCCCGCGGAGGGCCAGCGCGCCCAGACCTGCGCCCGGTAGCCCGCGTAGCCGGTGTCGGCGCCGGCCCAGAAGGGCGAGTTCACCGACAGCGCCAGCAACGGCGCCAGCCACGGCCGGACCCGGTCGAGCGCGGCGACCGCCTCCTCGTCGTCGGCGACGCCCACGTGCACGTGGCAGCCGCACGTCAGCTGCTCACGGCCGATGAGGCCGAAGCGCTCGACCATCCGCCGGTACCGCTCGTTCGGTGACGTCGTGGGCTCGACGTCGAGGGGATAGGTGGCCAACGGCACCACGCCGACCCCGATCGCCTCGGCCGCCGACTGTGCGGCGGCGCGCGTGCGGCGGATCTCGTCCGCGAGGTGGCCGAGGTCGCGGCAGGGGTCGGTGCCGGTCTCGAGCTGCTCGCGTTGCAGCTCGGCGCAGAGGGTGTCGGCCTCGGGCCCGGCCGACCGCAGGATGCTGGTCGCGACCGCGCGGGCCCGCCCGGTCACCGGGTCGACGAGCAGGAACTCCTCCTCGACACCGACCGTGCGGGGTCCGGTCCGCGCGGTCCCGGTCGCGGTGCGCGTCTCCGTCGGGTGCGCCATCCGTCCGCCCTCCGTCGTCTCGGCGACGCGGGCCCTCCCGGACCGGCGCCGCGCCGGTGCAACGGCTGGTCCCTCAACCGTTCTCGACGTACCCACACCGGCTGCGCGGCAATCCGGACCGCTGACAGCGCGTCGCCGGGATGCCAGGCTCGGCGACGTGTGACGGCGCTGCTGTCGAAGGTGCGCGCCGTGCTCTCGGCCGGCAGGGCGTGCGGCTCGTGCTGCCGGAGGGCGGGCTGATCGACTCGGCGGTCGCGGCCGAGGCGGCGCACCGGGCCGACGCGGCGGCCGCCCGCGGCGACCGGCCCGAGGCGTGGTCGCACGACGGCACCGGCCGGCGGGCCGCGGAGGGGGGCGGTCCGCCGGTCAGTCACCCTTGACGTTGACGATCTGGCGCAGGGTGTGGCGGACCTCGACGAGGTCGGCGGCGTCGGCCATCACCACGTCGATGTCCTTGTACGCGGCGGGGATCTCGTCGAGGAACGCGGCGTCCCGGCGGTACTCGATGCCGACCATCGCCTTGTCCATGTCCTCGAGCGTGAACGTCCGCCGGGCCGCCCGGCGGGCGTAGGCGCGGCCGGCGCCGTGCGGGCTGCTCGCGAAGCTCGCCGGGTCGCCCTTGCCGGTCACGACGTAGCTCGCGGTGCCCATCGAGCCGGGGATCAGGCCCGGGCGGCCCGCGTCGGCGCGGATCGCGCCCTTGCGGGACAACCAGACGTCCTGCCCGAGGTGGTGCTCGCGGGCGGTGAAGTTGTGGTGGCAGTTGATCCGCTCCCGCTCCTCGACCTCCGCGCCGAGGAACCGGCCGAGGAGCTCGAGGAAGCGGTCCATCATCTCCTCGCGGTTGGCCAGCGCGAAGTGCTGCGCCCACTCCAGGTCGCGGACGTACGCGTCGAACTCCGGGGTGCCCTCGCCGAGGTGGGCGAGGTCCCGGTCCGGCAGCCGGACACCCTGCTCGCGGCACCGGTCCTGCGCGACCCGGATGTGGTGGCCCGCGATCTTGTTGCCGATCCCGCGCGAGCCGGAGTGCAGGAAGAGCCAGAGCGTGCCGTCCTCGTCCGCGGTGAGCTCGATGAAGTGGTTGCCGCTGCCGAGGCTGCCCAGCTGGAGCTCCCAGCCCACCCGGGTGAGTCCCTCGTAGAAGGGCAGCCGGTCACCGGCCTCCTCGGCCAGGGCCGCGACGCGCGGGGCCGCGGTGGTGCCGACCGTGCGGTTGTAGTGCCCGGCGCTGAGCGGGATCCGCTTCTCCACCGAGCGCCGCAGGTCACCGAGGGCCCGGCCGCCCAGGTCGTCGCGAATGAACTGGGTACGGACGGCGATCATCCCGCAGCCGATGTCCACCCCCACGGCGGCGGGCATGATCGCCCCGACGGTCGGGATGACCGAGCCGACGGTCGCGCCCGCGCCGAGGTGGGCGTCGGGCATGAGGGCCAGGTACGGCTGCACGAACGGCATCGCGGCCGTCCGCTCCGCCTGCGCGAGCGTGGCCGGCTCGAGGATCGAGGCCCAGCTGTAGAGCTTGTCGTTGATCTTCTGCACGGGGTCCTCCCGTCCGGGGCGTTCCCCGTCCGGGCCGGATCTCACGCGAGCCGGGCCCCGATCCGGCGCAGCAGCGCGCCCGCCTCGGTGAGGCACCGTTCCGGGTCGAGGTCGGCGAGGGCGTGCGCCTCGCGAATGCCGGCAGCGGTGAGCTCCGCGGCCGACACCTCGCACCGCCCACATACGGCGACCACGGGCACCCCGGCCACTCGCGCCGCCGCGGCGACCCCGGCGGGGGCCTTGCCGTGCAACGTCTGCGCGTCCAGGGCCCCCTCCCCGGTGACGACGAGTGCGGCACCGGCGAGGTACTCGGCGAACCCCACCAGCTCCAGCACGACCTCGATCCCCGGACGCCGTCGGGCACCGAGCACCGCCAGGGCGGCGAACCCGACCCCGCCCGCGGCCCCGGCGCCGGGGACGTCAGGTGAGCTGCCGACCAGCCGGCCCCAGTGGGCGAGGCCCGCCTCCAGCGCGGCGACCTCCCGCGGACCCGCCCCCTTCTGCGGGCCGTAGACCGCGGCGGCGCCATCCGGGCCGAGGAGCGGGTTGTCGACGTCGCAGGCCAGCACGAGCTCCACCGACCGCAGCCGGGGGTCCAGCGAGGTGAGGTCCAGGCGCGCCGCGCGGGTGAGCGCGGCCCCGCCGTCGGGCACCGGATCGCCCGCGGCGTCGAGGATCCGGGCGCCGAGGGCGGCGAGCAGGCCCGCGCCGCCGTCCGTGCACGCGCTACCGCCGACGCCGAGCACGATCGTGTCGACGCCCGCGTCGAGCGCCGCGGCGACGAGCTCGCCGGTCCCGCGGCTGGTCGCGCCCAGCGGGTCCGGCCCGTCCGGCAGCAGGGCGAGCCCCGACGCCGCCGCCAGCTCGACGACCGCGACGCCGTCGCGCACCGCGACCGCGGACTCCACCGGCTTGCCGGTCGGCCCGCACACCGTCACGGGCACCCGGGCGAACCCGGCGGCGAGGGCGGCCTCCAGGGTGCCCTCGCCGCCGTCGGCCACCGGCAGCTCGCGGGCCTCGCGCCCGGCCGCGCGGAGGCCGGCGGCCAGGTGGGCCGCGGCCTCCGCCGCCGTGAGCGTGCCCTTGAACTTGTCCGGCGCGACCAGCACGAACCCGCTCACGGGAGCGGGATGGTCGCCGTCGGGGCGTGCTCGCGCGCGGTGGCGAGCTCCTCGAACTCGGTGATCGCGTCGATGTCCTGCCCCATCGCGATGTTCGTGACCCGCTCCAGCACGACCTCGACGACCACCGGCACCCGGTGCAGCCGGGCCAGCTCCTGCGCGCGGGCGAACGCGCCGGGGAGGTCGGCCGGGTCCGTCACGCGGATCGCGTTGCAGCCCAGGCCCTCGGCGACCTTGACGTGGTCGACGCCGTACTTGTCCAGCTCCGGCGAGTGGATGTTGTCGAAGCCGAGCTGCACGCAGTAGTCCATGTCGAACCCGCGCTGCGCCTGCCGGATCAGCCCGAGGTAGGAGTTGTTCACGACGACGTGCACGTACGGCAGGCTGAACTGCGCGCCGACCGCCAGCTCCTCGATCATGAACTGGAAGTCGTAGTCGCCGGAGAGCGCGACGACGGTCGCGTCGGGGTCCGCGACCCGCACCCCGAGCGCCGCCGGGACGGTCCACCCGAGCGGCCCCGCCTGCCCGCAGTTGATCCAGTGCCGCGGCCGCTGGACGTGCAGGAACTGTGCGCCCGCGATCTGGCTCAGCCCGATCGTGCTGACGTACCGGGTGTCCGGGCCGAACGCCTTGTTCATCTCCTCGTACACCCGGTGCGGCTTGATCGGGACGTCGTCGAAGTGCGTCCGGCGCTGGAGGGTCCCCTTGCGCCCCACGCACTCCCGCACCCACGCGGCGCGGTCCGGCAGCGCCCGCTCCCGCGCCGCGCCGAGCATCCGGCGGAGGAACGCGCCGGCGTCGGACACGACCCCGTAGTCCGGGGCGAACACCCGCCCGATCTGGGTGGGCTCGACGTCGACGTGCACGAACCGCCGCCCGCGCCGGTAGACCTCCAGCCCGCCGGTGTGCCGGTTCGCCCACCGGTTCCCGATGCCCAGCACCAGGTCGGAGGCGAGCAGCGTGGCGTTGCCGTAGCGGTGCGAGGTCTGCAGCCCGGCCATGCCGGCCATCAGCGGGTGGTCGTCCGGGATCGCGCCCCAGCCCATCAAGGTGGGGATGACGGGGATGTCGAGCAGTTCGGCCAGCTCGACGAGCTCGGTGCAGGCGTCGGCGTTGACGATGCCGCCGCCGGCCACGATCACCGGCCGCTCGGCCGTCGCGAGCAGGTCGAGGACCTTCTCGGCCTGCGCGCGGGTCGCCTCGGGCCGGTGCACCGGGAGCCGGCTGTAGGTGTCCGGGTCGAACTCGATCTCCGCCTGCTGGACGTCGATCGGCAGGTCCAGCAGCACCGGCCCCGGCCGGCCGGACCGCATGAGGTGGAAGGCCTGCGCGAGGGCACCGGGCACCTGGGCGGGCTCCCGGACGGTCATCGCCAGCTTCGTGACGGGCGCGGCGATCGCCGCGATGTCGACCGCCTGGAAGTCCTCCTTGTGCAGCTTCGCGACCGGCGCCTGTCCGGTGATCGCGAGGATCGGGACGGAGTCGGCCATCGCGGAGTACAGGCCCGTGATCATGTCGGTGCCCGCCGGCCCGGAGGTGCCCACGCAGACGCCGATGTTGCCGGCCCTCGCGCGGGTGTAGCCCTCGGCCATGTGCGAGGCGCCCTCGACGTGCCGGGCGAGGACGTGGGTGAGCGTGCCGTCCTTGCGCACGGCGTCGTAGAACGGGTTGATCGCCGCCCCGGGCAGGCCGAACAGGTGCGTGACGCCCTCCGCCCGCAGGATCGCGACGGCGGCGTCGACGGCGCGCATCCGGGTCATGACCGCGCCCTCCCGTCCGCCTGGCCCCGCCCGGACAGCTCCTCGACCTGCAGCAGCAGCGCGCTGTGGTCGAGCCCCCCGTGCCCCTGCGCCCGCAGCGACCCGACGAGCTGGGCGACGTGCGCGCCCAGCGGGATCGCGACGCCGGCCTCCCGCGCCGAGGCGGTGACGATGCCGAGGTCCTTGTGGTGCAGGTCGATCCGGAAGCCGGGGGCGAAGGTGCGGGCGCGCATGGTGGTGCCCTTCCGGTCGAGCACCGTGCTGCCGGCGAGGCCGCCGCCGAGCACCGCGAGCGCGGACTCGGTGTCCACGCCGTGCGCCTCGAGGAACACGAGCGCCTCGGCGACGAGCTGGATGTTGCCCGCGACGATCAGCTGGTTGGCCGCCTTCACGGTCTGGCCCGCGCCGGAGGGTCCGACGTGGACCACGGTCTTCCCGACGACGTCGAGGAACGGCCGGGCCGCCGCCACGTCGTCGGGCTCCCCGCCGACCATGATCGACAGAATGCCCTCGACCGCGGCGGGCTCGCCGCCGCTGACCGGGGCGTCGACCGGGCGGATGCCGCGCTCGCGCTCGGCGTCGGCGATCCGGCGGGCGACGTCCGGGCGGATGGTGGAGCAGTCGATGTGCAGGGTGCCGGGCTTGGCGTGGGCGAGGATGCCGTCCTCGCCGAAGACCAGCGCCTCGACGTCCGGGCTGTCCGGGACCATGGTGATCACGACGTCGGCCTCGCGGACCGCGTCCGCGGTGTCGGTGGCGGCGCGCCCGCCGCGCTCGACCAGGACGTCGACGGCGAGCCGGGACAGGTTGTGGCCCACGACGTCGTGGCCGGCCCGCACGAGGTGCGCGGCCATCGGGCCGCCCATGATGCCGAGGCCGATGAAGGCGATCGTGGTGTTCCGTGTGGTCTTTTCCGGCGTGCTCATGCGGAGTCCTCCAGCCACGCGAAGTCGGGTCGCGTCGGCACGTATTCGAGTGCGGTGCGGCCGGAGTAGCCGGCCTTCCGCAGGGCGTCGAGCAGGTGGTCGAAGTCCAGATCGCCGGTGCCGGGCTCGTGGCGGCCCGGGGCGTCGGCGAGCTGGACGTGGGCGATGCGGTCGCCGTACCGCGCGATCACGGCGTCGAGGTCCTCGCCGTTGACCGCGAGGTGGTAGAGGTCGGCGAGCAGGCCCACGTTGGGCGCACCGACCCGGTCGAGGACGGCGACGGCCTGTGCGGCGGTGCGGATCGGGTAGCGGTCGGCGCCGCTCAACGGCTCGACGACGACGGTCGCGCCGATCCCCTCGGCCTCCTTCGCGGCGTGCGCGAGGTTCTCGGCGGCGAGCTCGTCCTGGCCGGTCCGCCCGTCGATCCGGTTGCCGTACAGGGCGTTGAAGATGCGGGTGCCGAGCCGCTCGCCCAGCCCGACGGCCACGGCGACGGAGTCGCGGAACTCCGGCTCGCGGCCGGGCCAGGAGACGAGCCCGCGGTCGCCGGCGGGCATGTCACCGGCCGCGAAGTTGAGTCCGACGAGCTGCACGCCGGCGTCGGAGATCGCCCGCGCGAAGCGGTCGACCTCGGCGTCCGGGGGCGCGGCAGTGGGGAAGGGCCACCAGAACTCGACGGCGTCGAACCCGGCGTCGGCGGCCGCGCGCGGCCGGTCGAGCAGGGGCAGGTCGGTGAGCACGATCGAACAGTTGAGGGCATGACGGAACGTCACGAGAACTCCTCCGAGACGTTCGCATTATGGAACCATAATGCGATTTCGGGCGCCTCGGGAGCGCATTATGGAACCATAATGCGTTCTGAGGCGGGTTCTGGAAGCGTTATGGAACCATAATGCGATCCTCCGGGGGGCCGGAAGTGTGATGGAGCCATACCGCGGTCGGTTCAGTGGGCGGCGTGCCAGCGGGTCCGGAGGGACTCGCGGCCGGCATCGGTGGGGGTGCCCCACAGGCGTACTCGCGAGAGGCCGCCGTCGGGGTGGATGTCGAGGCGTACCTCGGTGACGGCCGGGCGGTCGGCGAGCACGAACCGGTGCCGGGTGTCGGGCTGCAGCGGGGTGTACAGCAGGTCCTGCCAGTCCCCGTCGCCGGTCCTGCCGCGCAGGACGGCCGCACCCGGGGCGTTGTACAGGAAGTACGAGGTGTCGATCTCGGCGACGGCGATCCGGCCCTCGGTCCCCAGACCGAGCTCGACCCAGTCGTTGCCGGCGTCGCGGCGCCGCGCGGTCTCCCAGCCCTCGCCCATGGAGCGGGCCGGTCCGGGCAGCAGCAGGTTGTGCGGGCTGCTGTAGAAACGGTTAGACACGTCGCGCACGTGCCCGCCGTTCTCGATCGCGGCCAGGTCCACGGTGCCGAGCACGTCGAGCAGCGCCGGGTCCGGCAGGGCCTCGCCGTGCACGCGCAGCCGGGCCACGCCGCCGTCGGGCACGATCCGCAGCCGCACGTGCGTGACACGCCGGTCGCTGTGCACGTCGAAGGCGTTCTCCGAGTCCCCCTTGAGCGGCGAGAGCGGGACGAGCTCGAACCAGGTGCTCCCGTCCGCGGACCCGTCCACCGCGCCCTCCGGCGGGTAGTTGCCGGTGAACCAGGTCGTGTCGACCACGATCCGCCGGACGACGCCGGGCGCGCCGAGCCGGACCACGGCCTCGTCGTGCCCGGGCGAGCGGCGCCGGCGGGTCTCCCAGCCGTCGTAGACCTTGCCGCGGTGCCCGAACGTGGTCGGGTCGAACACCGGCGGGCCGGGGACGATCAGGTTCTCCTTGGCCGCGAACGACTCGTCGGTCGCCGAGACCACGGCGCCGCCGAGGGTGCGCAGCGCGAGGTCCGGGTGCATCAGGTGTCTCCTCTGCCGATCAGCCGGCCCGCGGGCCGGTCGGGGTCCACCCGCTCGCCGCGCAGCCAGGTGCCGCGGACGACGCCGTGCAGCGTGCGGCCGGCGTACGGGGTGGTGGGGTGGCGGTGGGCGAGCGTGCCCACCGCGAAGGTCTCGTCGGGGGCGACCACCGCGAGGTCGGCCGCGGCCCCCGGGGCGATGCGGCCCTTGTGGCGCAGGCCGACGAGGTCGGCCGGGGCCGTCGCCATCCGGGCGACGACGTCGGCGAACGTCCAGCCGCGCCGGCGCGCCTCCGTCCACACCACGGGCAGCCCGATCTGCAGCGACGCGATGCCGCCCCAGGCCGACCCGAAGTCGCCGGTGCCCTTGAGCTCGGGCGTGGCGGGGGAGTGGTCGCTGACGACCATGTCGATCACCCCGTCGGCCAGTCCCTGCCAGAGCGCGTCCCGGTTGGTCTCCTCGCGGACCGGGGGGCAGCACTTGAAGCGGGTGTCGCCGTCGGGCACCTCCTCGGCGGTCAGCGCGAGGTAGTGCGGGCAGGTCTCGACGGTGACCCGGACGCCGTCCGCGCGGGCCTGCGCGAGCAGCGGCAGCGCGTCGGCCGAGGACAGGTGCACCACGTGCACCCGCGCGTCCGTCTCGCGGGCCATCCGGACCAGGCCGGCGATCGCCGAGTCCTCCGCGGCGCGGGGCCGGGAGGCGAGGAAGTCCCGGTAGCGACGGCCGTGGGCCTCGCCGACCAGGGCTCCGTCCTCGGCGTGGGCGAGCAGCAGGCCGTCGAACGAGGCCAGCTCGCGCATCGCCTGACGTGGGTCCGGCAGGGCCGGGAACTCGGGGACGCCGCTGTCGAGCAGGAAGCACTTCACCCCGAACACGCCGGCCTCGTGCAGCGCGCGCAGCTCCCGCTCGTTGCCCGGGATCGCACCGCCCCAGAACCCGACGTCGATCGCGCACCGCCCGTCGGCCGCCTTGCGCTTGACCTCCAGCGCCGGGACGTCGACGGTCGGCGGCAGAGCGTTGAGCGGCATGTCGACCAGCGTCGTGACGCCGCCGGCCGCGGCCGCCCGGGTGGCGGAGGCGAACCCCTCCCACTCGGTGCGGCCGGGCTCGTTGACGTGCACGTGCGTGTCGACGAGGCCGGGGATCAGCACCTCGTCCGCGCCGAGGACGATCTCGGCGGCGTCGACCGCGGCGTCCCGGTCCAGGACCGCGGCGATGCGCCCGTCCTCGACCAGCACGGCCGTCGGGCGTTCGGCCCCGTCGACCACGGCGCGGGCCGCGCGGAAGACCGTCCTCACGACGCCCCCCGGTAGGCCCGCCAGCTCGCCAGCTCCGAGATGTCGGTCCGGGGCGCGGGGTGGTCGGCGCGCAGCACCATGGCGAGCGACCCGGAGCCGTCGGCCAGCTCGACCACGCCGAGCTCCAGCCCGTCGGGCTCGCCGGGCAGCAGCACCTCGCGGAGCTGCGCGTACGTCATCTCGTAGACCTCGCCCTCGACCGCGGCGTCGCCGCCCTCCTCGAGGGCCGGGTACCGGCCGTCGACGGCGTGGAAGCGATAGCGCGGCGCGGTCCGGGTGTGGGCGACCAGCGGCGCGTCGCCGACGAGGTGGTGGTCGGCCCCGCCGGACATGGCGGTGCCGTTGAGGAACATGCGCGGCATGCCGGCTCCTCTCGTGAGCGGCAACTGCCCCTCTCTTGGGGCAGTTGCCACTCACAGGGTGGGATGAGCAGGGTCAGAAGGTGATGTGCTCGGGGCGGATCGGGACCCGGCGCAGGGCCTTGCCGGTGGCGGCGCGGACGGCCGCGGCGACGGCGGGGCCGGACGAGATCGTGGGCGGCTCGCCCACCCCGCGGACGCCGTAGGGCGCGTGCGGGTCGGCGTACTCCAGCACCTTCACCTGCATCGGCGGCATGTCGAGGATCGTGGGGATCAGGTAGTCCGTGAAGGACGGGTTCTTCACGTGCCCGTCCTGCACCACGATCTCCTCCATCAGCGCCAGGCCCATGCCCTGCGCGCTGCCGCCCTGGATCTGCCCGACGACGGCGTCGGGGTTGAGCGCCCGGCCGACGTCCTGCGCCGTGTCCAGCGCGACGACCTTGACCAGGCCGAGCTCGGTGTCGACGTCGACCACGGCGCGGTGTGCGGAGAAGGCGTACTGGACGTGCGCGTTCCCCTGCCCCGTCTCCGGGTCGATCGGGAAGGTCGGGCGGTGCCGCCACTCGACGGTCTCCTCGACCGGCTCGTCGAGCACCTCGACCAGGCCCGCAACGACCTCGCCGGACTCCGCGACGATCTTGTCGCCGTCCAGCCGGAGATCACTGCGCTGCAACAACGCTGCCGCGCGCCGCAGGACCGAGGTCCGCACCGCCTCGCACGCTGCCTTGACGGCGCCGCCGGTCACGTACGTCTGCCGGGAGGCGGACGTCGAGCCGCCGGAGCCGACGCTGGTGTCCTTGGGGTGCACGACGACCTGGTCCACGCCCAGCTCGGTGCGGCAGATCTGCTGCTCGATGGTGATCAGGCCCTGCCCGACCTCCGCGGCCGCGGTGTGCACGGTCGCGACGGGCTCGCCGGCGACCGCCTCCAGGCGCACGCGGGCGGTGGAGTAGTCGTCGAACCCCTCGGAGAACCCGACGTTCTTGTAGGTCACCGCGTACCCGATCCCGCGCACGACGCCCTCGCCGTGCGTGGTGTTCGACGCGCCGCCGGGCAGCTCGCGGATGTCCCGCTCGCCCTCGGGCTCGGGCGGCAGCGGCAGGTCGCGGACGGTCCGGATCAGCTCGGCGACGGGCGCCGCGGAGTCGATCACCTGACCGGTGATGTTGAGGTCGCCCTCGACCATCCCGTTGCGCGCCCGGATCTCCACCCGGTCGACGCCGACCCGGTCGGCCAGCTCGTCCATCAGGGCCTCGTGCGCGAACGCGGCCTGCACGCAGCCGAAGCCGCGCATGGCGCCGCAGGGCGGGTTGTTCGTGTAGACCCCGCGGGCGTCGACGTGGACGCTCGGGATCCGGTACGGGCCCAGGCCCAGCGTGCCGCCGTTGCCGACGACCGCGCCGGTCGACGACGCGTAGGCGCCGCCGTCGAACAGGATGTCGGCCTTGGCGTAGATCAGCTCGCCCTCCTCGGACGCCCCGAACTCGTAGCGCAGCCAGGCCGGGTGCCGGTGGACGTGCCCGAAGAACGACTCGTCCCGCGCGTAGCTCATCTTCACCGGCTTGCCGGTGTGCAGCGCGAGCAGGCACGCGTGGACGTGCATCGACAGGTCCTCGCGGCCGCCGAACGCTCCGCCGACGCCGGCGAGGGTGAGCCGCACCTGCTCCGGTGGCAGCCCGAGCACCCGGCAGACCTGGCCCTGGTCGACGTGCAGCCACTGGGTGGCGACGAAGAGGTCGACGCCGCCCTCGCCGTCCGGCACCGCGAGTCCGGACTCCGGCCCGAGGAAGGCCTGGTCCTGCATGCCGACCTCGAAGTCCAGCGCCACCACCACGGGGGCGGTGGGGGCCGGGTCGCCGCGCCGGATCTTCATGGCGCGCACGAGGTTGTCCTCGCGGGACGCGTGCACGAGCGGGGCGTCGGCGTCGAGCGCGCGGCGCGGGTCGGTGACCGCCGGCAGCACCTCGTAGTCCACGACGATCCGCTTGGCGGCGCGCCGCGCGGTCTCGGGGTGGTCCGCCGCGACCAGCGCGACGGGTTCGCCCTGGTAGCGGACCACGCCGTCGGCCAGGGCGGGGGTGTCGAGGTGCTCCAGCCCGACGGCGTTCTCGCCGGGGACGTCGGCCGCGGTGAGGACCGCGGACACGCCGGGGACGCGCAGCGCCTCGGTGACGTCGATCGAGCGGATGCGGGCGTGCGGGTGCGGGCTGCGGAGCGTGACGCCCCAGACCATGTCGTCGTGCCACAGGTCGGACGAGTAGGCGAACTCGCCGGTGACCTTCAGCGTGCCGTCGGGGCGGAGCGGGGAGTCGCCCAGCCTGCCGGCCGTCCGGGTCTCGGTACTGGTCATGACGCCTTCTCCAGCAGGGTGCGGTGGACGCGGGCGCACTCGCGCGCCACGGCGTCCGTGTCGACGGTGACCACACGGTCGTGCTCGACGACCGGGCGGCCGTTCACGAGCAGCAGGTCCAGCGGCGGTGGCGAGCCGAGCACGAGCGCCGCGACGGGGTCGGCGACGTCCGCGTGCCCCAGCCCGTCGAGGCCCCAGAGGGCCAGGTCGGCGAGCTTGCCGACCTCGATCGAGCCGATCTCGTCCTCCCGGCCCAGGACGCGGGCGCCGCCGAGGGTGGCCAGCTCCAGGGCGTCCCGGACGGTCAGCGCGGTGGGGCCGCCGACGGCGCGGGCGAACAGCACCGCGTGCCGGACCTCCTCCAACAGCGAGCCCGCCTCGTTGCTCGCGGCGCCGTCGACGCCGAGTCCGACGCGGGCGCCGGCGTCGCGCAGGTCGCGGGTGCGGGCGATCCCCGCGCCCAGCCGGGCGTTGGACGACGGGCAGTGCGCCACCCCGGTCCGGGTCGCGCCGATCCGCTTCACCGCGGGGTCGTCGAGATGGACGGCGTGGGCGAACCAGACGTCGTCGCCGGTCCAGCCCAGGCCCTCGACGTACTCCAGCGGCGAGCAGCCGAAGCGCTCGCGACAGAAGTCCTCCTCGTCGAGGGTCTCGGCGAGGTGGGTGTGCAGCCGGACGCCGCGCCGCCGGGCCAGCTCGGCGGACTCGCGCATGAGGTCGCCGGTCACGGAGAAGGGCGAGCACGGGGCCAGCGCGACCTGCAGCATCGAGCCCGGCGTGGCGTCGTGCCAGCGGTCGATCGCCGCCTCCGACGCGGCCAGTACGGCGTCCCGGTCCTCGACGACGTGGTCCGGCGGCAGGCCGCCGTCCTTCTGCCCGAGGTCCATCGAGCCGCGGCAGGGGTGGAAGCGCAGGCCCACCTCGGTGGCGGCGCGAATCTCGGCGCCGAACACGTCCCCGCCCTCGCGGGGGAAGACGTAGTGGTGGTCGGTGCTGGTGGTGCATCCGGTCAGCGCCAGCTGGGCCAGTGCGCCGGTGGCGCCGGTGTGCACGGCGTGCTCGTCGATGCCCGCCCACACCGGGTACAGCGTGGTGAGCCACTCGAAGAGCGTCGCGTCGACCGCGAGGCCGCGGGTGACCCACTGGTAGAGGTGGTTGTGCGTGTTGACGAAGCCCGGGGTGAGCAGGCCGCCGCGGGCGTCGACCACGTCGTGACCGGCGCGGTCCACAGCGGGTCCCGCGCCGACGGCGGTGATCCGGTCGTCCTCGACGACGACGTGCCCGCCGGCGATCTCCTCGCCGGTCACGGTCACGACGTGCGCGTTCTCGATGATCATCGCTTCGCCACCGCCGCAGCCCGCACGGCGTCCAGGATCTTCTCGTAGCCGGTGCACCGGCAGAGGTTGCCCGCCAACGCCTCCCGGATCTCCGGGTCCGTCGGCTCGGGGTTGCGCTCCAGGAGGTCCTTGGTCGACATCAGGAACCCGGGGGTGCAGAAACCGCACTGCACCGCACCCTTCTCCACGAAGGCCTGCTGCACGGGGTCCAGCTCCTCGCCCGCCAGGCCCTCGACCGTCGTGACCTCGCGGCCCTGCGCCTGACCGGCGGCGACCAGGCACGCGCACACCGGGGTCCCGTCGAGGTAGACCGTGCAGGAGCCGCACTCGCCCTGCTCGCAGGCGTTCTTCGAACCGGGCAGGCCGAGCCGCTCGCGCAGCGCGTAGAGCAGGCTCTCGCCCTCCCAGACGTCGTCGGCCTCGCGGCGGGTGCCGTTGACCGTCAGTTCGATCCTCATGCGGCGGCGCTCCGGTTCTCGTCGCGGTAGGAGTCCCAGGCCCAGGTCGCGGCGCGGCGCGCCATGACGGACAGGGCGTGGAGGCGGTACGCGGCACTGCCGCGGACGTCGTCGATCGGGGCCGCGGCGTCGCGGACGCGGCGGCCGAAGTCGGTGGCGAGGCCCTCGGGCAGCGGGCCGCGGGAGTCCCACAGCCCGGCGGCCTCGAGCTCGCCGGCGAGGAAGGCCGCGGCCTCGGGGGCCGGGCGTGGGGTGGGTGCGGCCGACCCGATCCCGGTGCCGACGACGCGGCGGTCCGGGTGCAGCGCGAACCCGAAGGCGGACACCGCGATCACCATGGCGTTGCGGGTGCCGATCTTGCAGAACTGCTGCGGGCCGGCGGGCGGGGTGACGCGCACGGCGGCGATGAGCTCGTCGGCCTCCAGCACGCTGCGCTTCACGCCGGTGAAGAACTCGGCGACCGGCACCACGCGCGTTCCGCGCACCGAGGCGATCTCCACCTCGGCGAACGCGGCGAGCAGCGCCGGATGGCTGTCCCCGGCAGGGGAGGCCGCGCCCAGGTTCCCGCCGACCGTGCCGCGGTTGCGGATCTGCGGCGACCCGACGGTGCGCGCGGCCATCGCCAGGCCGGGCAGCGCGCCACCGAGCTCGGTGATCACCCGGCTGTAGGTCACGCCGGCGCCGAGCCGGATGCGGCCCGCGTCGCGCGACCACTCCTGCAGCTCGGGAACCCGGGTGAGGTCCAGCAGGGCGGCCGGGCGCCGGTGGTCGAAGTTGAGCTCGACCATGACGTCCGTGCCGCCCGCGACGGGCAGGGCGTCGGGGTGTGCCGCCTTGGTCTCGAGGGCCTCCGCCCAGGAGGTCGGCGCCAGGAAGTCCATGCCGAGAAGTACAGCGCGCGCTCGTGACCGCCACGAGTCGCTGCCGCGACGAACCCGTGGCGGTCCCGGGCGGCACGGTTGTACGTTCCTCCAATGCTGCTGCGCGACCTGGTCGGACGGCCCGACCTGAAGCTGCGGCTGCTGCACGGCGACGCGGCGGCGCTCGAGCGCCCGGTGCGCTGGGTCTACACCACCGACCTGCCCGATCCCGGCCGCTACCTCTCCGGCGGCGAGCTGGTGATCAGCGGTCTGGTGTGGCGGACGGCCGAGGCCGACACCGAGCGGTTCGTCGGGGCGCTCGCGCGGGCCAAGGTGGCGGCGCTGGCCGCGGGCGCGGCGGTGTTCCACGGGATCCCGGACGACGTCGTGGAGGCCTGCCGCCGGCACGACGTCCCGCTGCTGGAGGTGCCCGAGGAGGTCTCGTTCGCGGCGGTCACCGAGTATGTCGTCGGCTCGGTGACGGCGGCCCGGGGCGACCGGCTCGCCGTCACGGTGGGGCGGCAGCGGCAGCTGCTCGCCGCGGTGGCCAGCGGGCTGGGGCTCGACGAGCTCACCGCGCAGGTGGGGGCCGCGATCGGGCTGACCTGCCGGGTGTTCACGGCGACCGGACGCGCGCTCGCCGCCGGACCGGAGCCGTTGCCCCCGGCCGAGCTCGACGCCGCGGTGCGGACCTTCCTCACCGCCGACCGGCTGCCCGCGGTCACCCCGGGCCCGGCGCGCACGGTGTTCCCGGTGGGACCGTCGTCGGAGCTGCGGCCTACGTCGTGGTTCGTCGCGGTCGACGGCGCGCGGCCGGACTGGGACCAGGAGACGGTCGAGGCGGTGGGCGAGCTGGTCGCGATCGCCGCGCTCGACCGGGCGCGGCGCAGCGAGGGGCTGCGGCTCGCGCGTGACATCGCCGACGACGCGATCGCGCTGGTCGCGGAGGGTGCGGGGGAGCGGCCGGAGCTGCCGGTGCGGCTGCGGCAGGCGGGGCTCGACCCGTCGGCGCCGCTCGCGGTGGCCGTCGCGGGCTTCAGCGGGCCGGGGCGGGTGGAGACCGCGCGCTCGGTGCTGGTCGACGCCGCCGCGCACCTCGGGCCGCCGGTCGTCGGGACCCACGAGGGGCTGGCCGTCGCGCTCGTGCCCGGGGACACGGCGGTGCTCGACGCCGCGCTGGCCCGCCTCGAACCCGGGTTCGCGTCGGAGAAGCTCGCGGTCGGGGTGAGCCGGCCCGCCGCGCTCGCCGCCCTGACCGGGGCGTTGCAGGAAGCCGTGCACGCGCGGACGCTCGCGCAGCAGCGCCCGGGCGCGGTCGCCGTGGTCACGGCGTCGGAGGTGACCTCGCACGTCGCCCTGCTCGCGGCGGTGCCCGACGACGTCCGCCGCACCTTCGCCGACCGGGTGCTCCGCCCGGTCCTGGCCTACGACGAGCGCAACGCGGCCGGGCTGCTGGAGACCCTGGAGGCGTTCCTGGACTGCTCGGGCTCCTGGAGCCGCGCCGCGGAACGGCTCCACCTGCACGTCAACACCGTGCGGTACCGGATCGGGCGGGTGGAGGAGCTGACTGGCCGCAGCCTCGCCGACTTCCCCGACCGGGTCGACCTCTTCCTCGCCCTCCGCTCCCGCTGACGCAGTATGGAACCATAATGCTCGAATCGCATCGGTATTGGCGCGTTATGGAACCATACTGCGACAATTGAGGCCGATTCCGCGCGTTATGGTTCCATAGTGCGGGTCGGTCAGGGGACGACGACCACGCGCTGCGGCTCGCCCAGCTTCTGGTGCAGCGTCTGCAGCGCCTTGTCCGCCTCCTCGAGCGGGAAGCGGTGGGTGATCGAGCGGCTGAGGTCCAGCCGGCCCGCGGTGACCAGGCCGAGCACGGAGCGGATGGATGCCGCGGTGAACCCGTAGGAGCCGAGGACCTGCAGCTCGCGCCGGACGAACACCACCGGCGGCGGGAGCACGATCGGCTCCGCCCCGATCCCGACGACCACCAGCCGTCCGCCAGGGCGCAGCAGCTCCGCGGCCCCCGCGATGCTCTCCTGCCGGCCCACGAACTCGGCGGCGACGTCCACCCCGGCTCCGCCCGTCGCCGCGAGCACCGCCTCGGTGGCCGCCGGCCCGGGCTCGAGCACCAGGTCCGCGCCGACCTCGACCGCGCGGGTGCGCTGCGACGCCCGCGGGTCGACGGCGATCACCGGCGACGCCCCCTGCAACCGGGCGATCTGCACGGCGTGCAGGCCGAGCCCACCGACCCCGACGATCGCGACGGCCTCGCCGGCGCGGACCCGGGCGACGTCGGTCAGCGCGTGGAAGGGGGTGGCGACGGCGTCGGTGACGATGGCACCGACGTCGAACGGCACGTCGTCGGGCAACGGCACGAGGGCGCGGGCCGGGACCGCGACGAACTCCGCCAGCCCGCCGTCGTGGTGGACACCGACGAGGCTGCGACCCGCGCAGATCGATCCCCGCCCGGCCAGGCACTGCGGGCAGGTGCCGTCGGTGAGCACCGCGTTGACGACCACCCGGGCGCCCGGCTCGGGCCCCTCCACGTCGGGCCCGAGCTCCGCGACCGTGCCGGCGACCTCGTGCCCGAGGGTGATCGGCACGAACCCGACCGGACTGCCCTCGATCGCGAAGTGCACGTCCGAGCCGCAGACGCCCGCGGCCCGGACCTGCACGAGCACCTCGCCGGGCCCGGGCTCGGGCCGCGGGAGGGACTCGGTCGCCAACGGCCTGCCGGGCTCGTGGAACCGGGCCGCGCGCATCGTCCCGGGGCGCATCGTCTCGGGCATGGGTCACCTCCGCGTCGAGGCCGCCGTGGTGCGGGGATCGTCACCGAGTTCGGGGGTGATCGCCAGTACGCAGATGTACGACTTGTCAGTCGCGGGTGACCGTCGCCTGGATGAGGCCGTAGGGCCGGTCGGCGGCGTAGAAGACCTCGTTGGGGTTCTCCAGGCCGAACGGGGCCAGGTCCACGACGAAGTGGTGCTTGTTGGGCGCCGAGAGCGAGATCTCGGTGATCTCCGGGTGCGCCTCCAGCACGCCCTTCCCCATCTCCCACAGCGTCTGCTGCAGCGCGAGGGAGTGCACGGTGGCGAAGCGCTCGAGGAGGATCCGCCGGACGTCGGCCCAGGACTTGTCCCAGTCCACGTCCGTGCCGGCGTAGGCCCACTCCGCGACCAGCGAGGTGGACATGATCCGGTCGTGGGTCTCCTGCAGGGTCGTGTAGGGGTCGGTGAGGAAGCCGGCGAACTCCGAGCCGGTGGACTTGAGCAGCACCAGGTCCCGCAGCCCGGAGACCACGCGCTCGCCGTCGGCGGAGACCTCCACGACCGTCGTCCGGATCTCCGACTCGCGGCGCACCCAGGTGTGGTCGTGCCCGCGCCCGTCGACCGGCACCCGCTCCCAGGTGTGCTCGTCGACGGCGATCCGCGCCCCGGACACCGGCTCGACGTCGGCGACGAAGTGCCGCGCCACCGTGAGCGCGTAGTCCTCGATCTCGCGCAGGCCCTTCTCCTTGGCGTACGCGTAGCAGGTGTTCTTCTGCGTGTCGGTCGGCAGCACCCGGGACTGGTCACCCCGCAGGTGGGCGTCGGTGAAGTCGCCGCGCAGCGCGGTCGTCACGGTGACGTCGCGGATCTCGTGCCGCGGCGAGTCGCGGTAGATCCGGACGACCCGGTTCTCCGCCTTGCCGTAGTCGTTGGCACCCAGCCTGATTCCCATGTCTAGCTCCCGCGGTAGGTCGAGTAGGCGAACGGGGACAGCAGCAGCGGTACGTGGTGGTGCCGCCCCGGGTCGGTCACGGTGAAGGTCACCGTGACCTCGGGATAGAAGTCGGACCGGTCGCCCGTGGCGAAGGTCAGGGTGTGGACGCCGGGGCCGGGCTCGGTGAAGCGGCCCCGGCCGTCGGCGTCCGTGGTCAGCCGGTCGCGTTCGCGGCCCTCCGTGCGCAGCACGACGGTCATCCCGGCGGCGGGCGTGCCCGTCGCCGCGTCGAGGACGTGGGTGGAGAGCGTCATGGGCCGAACACCCGCTCCAGTCGCAGCCCGTTGATCGCGGCCAGCTCAGCGAGCGCCACGCGGCGCTCGGTCGCGGGGTCGTTGCCGAGCCGGGCCCGTAGCGTAGCGAGCAGGTCCTCGGCGTCCCGGCCGCTGGCGCAGACCAGGTAGACGTGCCCGAAGCGCTCCTCGTAGGCCCGGTTGCCCTCGGCCAGCGCGTCCAGGACCCGCGCCGGCGCCGTGGCGACCGCACCCTGCTCGCGGCGGGCCGTGCCCTGCGCGGACCGGTCGCCGATGCGCGGGTGGCCGGCCAGGGCGGCGTCGAGGTCGTCCTCGGTGAGCGCCGCCGCGGCCGCCCGCTGCAGGGCGGCCGGGCTGCCGTAGGGCCTCCCGGCGACGACCTGCCGCGCCCACCGTGGCGCGGAGCAGACCTCGCGGAGCAGCTCCTCGGCGCGGGCGGCGGGCAGGTCGTCGAAGGCCGCGACCGTGAGGGCGACGGCCGTCATCGGGCACCCGACCCGAAGGCCCCGGCCCGCGCCGTCGCGATCGGGTTGGCCTCGGCGACGAGGTCCTCGAAGCGGCGGTTGGCCACCTTGGCGATCTCGATCAGCGCGGCCGCGTGCTCCTGGGCGGGGGAGTTGCCCAGCCGGCGCCGGCCCTCGCGCAGGATCGCCTCGCGGTCCGGGTGCTCGCGCACGCAGACGATCAGCGGGATCCCGAAGCGCTCCCGGTAGGCCGCGGCCAGCTCGGCGAACTCGGTGCGGTCGTCGTCGGAGAGCCGGGTCAGGCCGGCCGACGCCTGGTCCTCGCGGGAGTCGTCGCCCTCGTCGCCGTCGGCCACGCGGTCGCCGCCGAGGTCGGGGTAGGCGGCCATCAGCGCGCGCTGCTCCTCGCGCGGCGCCGCGAACAGCGCCTCCTGGAACGCGGTGCGCAGGGCCGCCGTGTCGGCGAACGGCTTGCGGTCGTAGGCCCGGCCGACGACGTCCGTCGGGCCCTGGAACAGCCGGCCGAAGGCGGCGGTGAACTCGTCGCGGCTCATGCGGTTGACCTGGTCGAGCCGGATGGTCGGGGTGCCCGGCGCGCCGGCGACGGCGGGGCCGAAGTCCTTGCCGACGTGGTGGAACACCAGGTTCAGCACGATCGCCGTGATGCTGCCGAGCGTGATCCCGGAGCCGAACACGATCTGCGCCCAGGGCGGCAGCGCCTTCGCGACGTCCGGCTGCGCGGTCACGAACATCGCCAGCCCCAGGCTCGTCCCGACGATCACGACGTTGCGGTGGTCGTGGAAGTCCACCCGGGACAGGGTCTGGATGCCGACGACGGCCACGGTGGCGAACATCGCCAGCGCCGCGCCGCCGAGCACCGGGTGCGGGATGCCCGCGACGACCGCGCCGGCCTTGGGGATCAACCCGATGAGGATCATGAACACACCGGCGGCGGCGACGACGTACCGGCTCTTGACGCGGGTCAGCCGGACCAGCCCGACGTTCTCGGCGAAGCAGGTGTAGGGGAAGGAGTTGAGGACGCCGCCGATGGTGGTGGCGAGGCCGTCGGCCCGCAGCGCGCGGGCGATGTCCTCGCGGCCGACCCGCTTGTCCACGATCTCGCCGGTGGCGAAGACGTCGCCGGTGGTCTCGACCGCGGTGATCAGCATGACGACGATCATCGAGACGATGGCGGCGCCCGCGAACTTCGGCCACCCGAAGTAGAAGGGCGTGGTCACGCCGAACCAGGAGGACTCGCCGACCGCCGCGAACGACGCGTCGCCCAGCAGCCAGGCCACACCCGTGCCCAGGACCAGCCCGATCAGCACGGCGACGGTGGCGGTGAACCCGCGGAACACCCGCTGGATCACGACGATGACGGCGAGCGTGCCGAGGGCGTAGGCCAGGTTACGCGCGCTGGTGGGGTCGGGCGCGGAACCGCCGCCCACGGCGTCCTGCGCGGCGACCGGGAGCAGCGCGAGGCCGATGATGGTGATGACCGTGCCGGTGACGACCGGCGGGAAGAAGCGGATCAGCTTGCTGAACCAGGGGGCGATGAGGAAGGTGAACAGGCCGGCGACGATCACGGCGCCGTAGATCACCAGCAGGCCGTCGGTGCCGCCGCCCGCCGCGAGCCCGATCGCGATCATCGGCGACACCGCCGTGAACGTGACGCCCTGCAGCAGCGGCAGCCGCACGCCGACCTTCCAGAACCCCACGGACTGGATGATCGACGCGATGCCGCAGGTGAAGAGGTCGGCGTTGATCAGGTGGATGAGCTCGCGCTCCGACAGGCCGATCGCGCCGGCCAGCAGGATCGGCACGATGACCGCACCGGCGTAGAAGGCGAGCACGTGCTGGACGCCGTAGACGGCCAGCTTGCCGGCGGGCAGCACCTCGTCGACCGGGTGCGGTCTGCGGCCGGACTTGCGTGGACGGGATCGGGCGGTAGCGCGCACGGGCACCTCGCAGGGGGTGGTGTGGGACGCGTCATACCTTCCGTGTCCGCTTCCGCCCGCGGCAGGCACCGCGACCACGAACGCGCGGCCCGCCCCACCCTGTCCTTTGTGCGATCCGACAGGTGGGTCCTTGGTACGAACGCGCGATGTGGCGGGCCCGCCCACCCGGCATGCTCGGGTGCTCCGAGGGAAGGAGCGGGCGATGGCGGTGGTGTCGCGGGGGTTCCACGGACGCGGGCGGCGCGACGGGCGCCTGCCACCGGGTCAGCGGGACATCGGGGACGGGTTCCCGGTGCTCACCGCCGGGCCGACCCCGCACACCCCGCTCGAGGAGTGGGACTTCGTGGTGCAGGGGGAGGTCGACGGGCTGCACCGGTGGACGTGGGAGGAGTTCCGGGCCCTGCCGCACGAGCCGGTCACGGTGGACATCCACTGCGTGACCAGCTGGTCCAAGTTCGACACCCACTGGTCCGGGGTCTCGATCGACACCGTGCTCGAGGGCGTGGAGACGGCGGCGGAGTACGTCGTCGCCTTCTCCGACGGCGGCTACACCACCAACCTCCCGCTCGAGGACCTGACCGGCGGGCAGGCGTGGGTCGTCGACACCTACGAGGACGAACCGCTGGCGCCCGAGCACGGCGGGCCCGCGCGGCTCCTCGTGCCGCACCTGTACTTCTGGAAGTCGGCGAAGTGGGTGCGGGGGCTGGCGCTCACGTCGTTCGACGAGCCCGGCTTCTGGGAGACCTTCGGCTACCACAACTACGGCGATCCGTGGCGCGAGCAGCGCTACGCCGGCGACTGAGGCGGGACCGACCCATGGCGACCACGCTCGACGACCTGCGCGGCCTCTTCGCGCTCGACCTCACCGACGCCGTCCTCACCTGCGGCGGCTGCGGGGCGAGCACCGAGCTGCGCGCGCACGACCTGTACCCGGACGCCCCCGCGCTGGTGGTGCGCTGCCCGTCCTGCACGGCCGTCGTGCTGCGGTTCGGGACCGGCGGCGGCCGGGTGCGGCTCGACCTCTCCGGGACCCGCCTGCTCACGGTCACCGCGCCCTCGGCGGGCTGATCGGCGGTCTCGTGACGGCCGTCGGTGATCACTCTCGTCGACGAGGAGCAGCGTGACCGTGAACTCCGTGCTCGCAGGGCCGAACTCGATCCTGCCGTAGGGCGCCGGGTCAGGTGTCCGCCCGCTCGGCGGCCGGCATGTCGGTGCCGGGACTCGCTGCGGGGGCCGGGGCGGACGCCTTCGTCAGCGCCGCCACGACCGCCGAGCCCAGGAGCCCCGCCGCCAGCTGCGCCACGGCGACCCGCCACCCCGAGCGCTCGATGCCCAGCGCGTGGTCGAGCGACAGCTCGCCGGGCCCGGTGTCCGCGATCGCGAACGCCGCGGCCGCGATCACGGCGTTGTACTCCCAGCCGCCCTGCGTCGCCCACGGCCCCTTCGACCCGTGGACGTGGTAGACGGCGGAGCCCATCGTCCCGGTGATCATGCCGGTGGCGACCGGGGTGGCGAGACCCGCGGTGAGCAGGGCACCCCCGACCGCCTCCGACACGCCCGCGGCCAGGGCGTTCTGCCGGCCGGGCCGCAGCCCCATGCTCTCGAACCCCGCCGCGGTCTGCGCGAGGCCGTGTCCGCCGAACCGCTCGGTCAGCTTCTGCAGCCCGTGGCCCAGGAACAGCAGCCCGATCACGGCCCGCAGGACGGCGATCCCGATCTTCATGCGTGCACCTCCGTGTCGTCGAGGCCGACAGGTTCCCGGTCAGCGACGCTCCAACCGCCTCAGCCCGCGCGCGACCCCGGCTCCCCGGTGAGGGCCTCGTCGAGGTCGCGGCAGAGGCCGAGGACGTCGGCGACGCCGGTGAGGTGGAGCGGACGGAGGACCCGCGGGTTCTCGCCGACGACGAGCCGCAGCTCCGTCCCGGTGCTGGTCGCGCTGCGCCGGGCCAGCAGCAGGTCGGCGATGCCGAAGGAGGCGAGGAGGGTGACCCCGGTCAGGTCGACGACGACCGTCGGCCGGCCCGCGGCGAAGGCCTCGGCGTAGGCCGCACGGACCTGGCCGCTGGTCTCGTCGTCGATCTCGCCGGCGACCCGGACGATCACGGCCTCGCGCCCGCCGTGGCCATGGCGGCCCACGGTCACCTGGACCTGCGGTCCGCACCACGGCCCGGTCGTCATGGATCGCGACGGTACAGACCGGGCGCCGCGAGCGGCTCAGTCCCCCGCGACGGCCACCGGCGCGGACCGGTCGGCGTCCCCCGTGAGCTCGTCCTCCTCCACCCGGGCGCAGGCGGCGAGCGCGTCGACGAGGTCGTTCAACTCCTGTTCCCGGGTGCCGCGGAAGCCGAAGTCGATCCCGTCGACCGCCGCGATCGAGCGGTCGACCTTCGCCGCGCCGCTCTCGGTCAGCACCGCGAGGGTGCTGCGGCCGTCCGCGGGGTGCGGCTTGCGCTCGACCCAGCCCTCGCTCTCCAGCCGGTTCACCACGTAGTTGCAGCGGGCCGGGGAGATGAGCAGCCGCTCGGCCATGCGGCTGAGGGGGCTGCTGCGGTCCGGAGCCATCGCCAGGTGCAGGAGCGCCGAGTGCTCGGTGATCGAGAGCCCGTGCTGCTTCAGGGCCTTGCGGACGACCTCGAGGACCCGTTCGTGGGTCCGGAACAGGGACATGAAGGCGCTCATGGCGGTCGGCTGCGGCCACCCGAGCTCACCCCACCGCTGCCGGTCCTGGGCCACGATCGGGTCGACGGGCTTCGTCGCGGTCCCGGCGGAGACGACCGCGGGGCCGGTCGAGGCGCCGGCCCGCCGGCCGAGCTGGTCGATGAGGTCGGCCGCGTCGCCGTCGAGGTTGGTGAGGGCGAGCATCGGCGTGGTGATCCCGGCGTCGACGTAGTCCTGGATGCGCGCGCGGCACGCCGCCGCGTCGCCGTGGATGAACAGCTCGTCGACCAGCGAGTCGGGGATGGCGGCGAGTGCCGCCTTCCGGTCGCCGGCCCGCCACGCGCCCCACATGTCGGCGAGCTCGTCGCCGCGCCCGAGCCACTCGTGGAACTTCGCGTAGGCGTCGACGTTGAGGTAGGCGGCGATGGCGCGCTTCGCGTGCTCGCGGACCTTCTCCACGTCCGACGAGCACACGACGAACAGTCGCGCGACGATCTCCGGTGCCGTGGAGCGGCCCTCGTACACGTAGGGCACGACCTTGCGGACGTCGTCGGGCGAGAGCCAGTTGAGGATGGCCCCGTCCGACCGCCGTCCCGCGAGGCGGAGCATCCCCGGCCGCAGGCCTGCGACCAGCACCTTCGGCCGGTTCTGGGGAACCACGCCGAGCCGGAACCCCTTGATGGTGAAGCTCGGGGTCTCCATGTCGACCTTCTCGCCCGTGAGGGCGCGGTCGAGGAACGTCACGACGTCGCGGACCCGGCCGTACGGGTCGTGGAACGGCACGCCGTTCCACCGCTCGACGATGACGTCCGACGAGGAGCCGACGCCGAGGAGGACCTGGCCGTCCGTGGAGTCGGCCAGGGACGCCGCGCTCATCGCCAGCAGGGCGGGCGACCGGGTGTAGGCGGGGGTGATCGCGGTGCCGAGCCGGAGCCCGGGGTAGCGCTGGGCGGCCAGGGCGAGCGGGGTGAAGGCGTCGTGCCCGTTGACCTCGCTGCTCCAGACGTCCGTGTAGCCCGCCATCACGGCCCGGTCCAGGACGGCGGCGTGGTCCTTCAGCGTCCGGCCGCCGAGAGGGATCGACAGTCCGTAGTTCACGAGGGCTCCTCGATCAGGTCGGGGGTCCGGGATGCCGGCCCTTGCAGGACGTGTGCTTTCTCGAGCTCGTCGATCCGCGCGTCGTCGAGGTCAAGGATCTCGCGCAGCACGGCTCGGTTGTCGGCGCCCAGCTCGTGGGCGTGCAGGTCGCGTTCGGTCATGCCCGCGAAGCGGATCGGCAGGCCCGGGACGGTGAGCGAGCCCCAGACCTCGTCCGTGACCTCGCGGACGACGCGCCGCGCGACGTTGTGCGGGTGGGTGACGGCCTCGGGGAGGGTCCGGATGAGCTCGCAGGCGACGCGGTGCTCGGTGAGGACGCGGACGGCCTCCTCGGGATCGGCGACGGTCGCGAGCCAGTCCTCGACGAGCGCGTTGACCTCCTCGCGGTGCGCGGCCCGTTCGTCGTTGGTGGCGTACCCGGGTGCCCGGGCGAGCTCGGGGCGCCCGATCGCCGCGGCGATCCGGGGCCAGTCCCCGGGCGAGACGCAGGCGACGAACAGGTAGCGGTCCCGGCACCGGAAGAACCCCGCGGGACAGACGGTCGCGTGGAAGTTGCCGCTCGCCTCGGGTACCTGGGTGCCGCCGGACCCGCTGTAGGCCTGGACGTTGATCTCGTGGAAGGCCATGTAGGTGTCCAGCAGCGAGACCTGGACCCACTCGCCCAGCCCGGTCCGTTCCCGCTGGAACAGGGCCGCGGCGACGCCGCCGAAGCCGTAGACGCCGGTCGCGGCGTCGCCCATCGCCGGTCCGGGCAGCATCGGCGGACCGCCGACCGGCCCGCTGACGTGCGCGACCCCGGACATCGCGGCGCCGATGGTGTCGTAGCCCGGCTTGTGTGACAGCGGGCCCCCGTAGCCGAGCCCGGTCACCGAGCAGAGCACCAGCCGCGGGTTGGCCCCGTGGAGCACCTCCCAGCCCAGCCCCATCTCGGCGAGGACGCCCGGGCGGAAGCTCTCGACCAGCACGTCGCTGTGCCGCACCAGGTCGAGGATCAGCGCCTTGCCCTCGTCCGAGCGGAAGTCCAGGCAGACGCTGCGCTTGCCCCGGTTGGCCTGGATGAAGTAGCCGGACCGGCCGTCGCGGAGGTAGGGGAGCCCGCGGGCGGGGTCCCCGGCCGGCGCCGGCTCGACCTTGATGACGTCGGCGCCGTACTCGGCCATCAGCTGGGCCACCGTCGGGCCGGCGAGGACCCGCGCCATCTCGATCACCCGGACGCCGTCCATCGGGCCGCTCACGAGCCACCGATCCGGACACCCCGGCGGCTGACGTGCACGTCCGCCGCCTCGCGGTCCCACGCGTCCGAGACGCCGTACTCGCGGAGCGGCCGCTTGCGGATCTTCCCGCTCGGGGTCCGCTCGAGCTCGTCGACGACCCGGAGGTAGCGGGGAACCATGAAGTGCGGCAGGCGTTCCGCCGCCCACACGATCAGATCCGTCCGGTCGAGCTCGTGGCCCGGCCGCAGGACGACGGCGGCGAGGACCTCGTGCTCGGACTCGCCCGCCACCCCGACCACGGCGCACTCGAAGACGGCGGGGTGGGCGTTCAGGACGGACTCGACGTCCGCCGAGGGGACGTTCTCGCCGCGCCGCCGGATGGCGTCGCCGAGCCGGTCGACGTACACGTACTGCCCGTCCGAGTCGACGTACATGGCGTCGCCCGTGTGGTACCAGCCGCCGCGCCACGCCTGGGCGGTCTCGTCGGGCAGGCCCAGGTACTCGCGCATCATGATCGCGGGCTCCGAGGTGCGGACGACCAGCTCGCCCGTCTCGCCGTCCGGCAACGGGTGGTCCTCGGCGTCGACGATCCGGGTCTCCAGCTCGGGGCGCGGCCATCCGCAGCCGCCCGGCCGCGCCTTTCCGAAGTCCGCGGTGAAGACCGTGCCGGCCTCGGTGGAGCCGTACCCGGTGCCGATCTCGACGTCGAACCTGGCGGCGAACTCCTCGGCCTCGCGGAGCACCGGGGCGACGAACAGCCGGGTGAAGGTGTTGTCGGCGTCGTCGGATCGGCGCGGTTGCTGGTGGAGGTACTGCGCCATCGCCACGACCAGGAGCGCGTACGTGCACCCGTGCTCGCGCGCCTCCTCCCAGAAGGTCTCCCCGGCGAACCGCGGCGCGATGTAGGCGGCGCCACCGGCGATGAGGGCGTTGTAGGCGCCGGCCCACTGCCCGCCGACGTGGAACAGCGGCAGGACGACCATGGCGGTGTCCTCGGGCCCGGCCGCGCCGAGGAGCTGCGGCGCACCGTAGGTGTAGGCGTGGGCCTGGGTGACCACCACACCCTTGGACCTGCCGGTGGTGCCGGAGGTGTACATCAGCGCCATCGGGTCGGTGCCGGTCACCGGGGGCAGCGCGGCGGGCAGGGAGGCGTCGTCGAGGAGGTTCCCGTCCGCGACGGTGATCCCGCCCGACCCGGGGCGTCCGCGGCCGCGGACGACGACGGTCCGCACCGCGGTGCCCTCGGCCGCGTCGAGGAAGCGCTCGAGGTACTCGGCCTCGACGACGGCCGCGGTCGCCGCCGAGTCCTGGATCTGCCGGGCGAGCACGGCGCCCCGGTAGGCGGTGTTGACCGGCACCTCGACCATGCCGCCCGATGCCAGCCCCAACCAGGTCAGGGCCCCGTCGACCGTGTTGTCGGTCATGGTCAGGACGCGGCCGCCGGCCCCGACGACGTCGAGCAACGCCGCGGCCCGGCGCCGGGCGACGTCCCAGACCTGGCCGTAGGTGAGGGAGGCGGTGCGGTC
This sequence comes from Pseudonocardia autotrophica, assembly GCF_000717175.1. Taxonomy (GTDB): domain Bacteria; phylum Actinomycetota; class Actinomycetes; order Mycobacteriales; family Pseudonocardiaceae; genus Pseudonocardia; species Pseudonocardia halophobica. The sequence continues at coordinate 144,623 of NZ_JNYD01000010.1, forward strand.
GAGGAGCGCGACGCGGCCCGGGGTGCGGTGCGCGGCGTCCACGAGGACCTGGGGGACCGTGCGCTCCGCGATCGGCGGCAGGACCATGCCCGACGGGAGGTGGCCCGCCGGGGGCGGAGGCGGGGTCATGCGCTGCGCTCCGCCGCGAAGGCCGCGTGCCGCTCCTTCTTCTCCGCCGTGTCGCTCAGCATGAACAGGCGGTACTGGTCGACGCGCAGTGCCGCGGCGAGCGGGAGGTCGGCGGCCTGGAGCAACGACTCCTTCGCGAGCCGCTGCGCGGCCGGAGGGGCGGCGGCGAGGGTCTCCGCGATCTCCGCGGCGCGCTGGGCGAGCGCGTCGCGGGGGACGATCTCCGAGACGAGCCCGATGCGCAGCGCGACCTCGGCGGGCACCTTCTCACCGAGCATCACCAGCCGGTGGGCCCACGTCGGCCCGACCTTGCGCAGCAGCCGGCTCATGCCGCCGGCCCCGGGCACGATGCCGAGGGCGACCTGCGGGAGGAAGAACTTGGCGTCCTCCGCCACGACGGCGATGTCCGCGGCGAGCACGAGCTCCACGCCGGCACCGACGCACCAGCCCTGCGCCGCCACGACCACCGGCTTGGGGCAGGCGGCGACCGCCTCCAGGCCGCCGCCCTCGGCGGGCTCGAGGTGGGCGAGCAGGTCGTCCCCCGAGTGCGTGTTCGGGTCCTTGAGGTCGGCACCGGCGCAGAAGGCGCGGCCCTCGGCGTCGAGGACCACGACCCGGACCGCGGGGTCGGCGACGGCCCGGCCGAGCGCGGACCCCACACCCCGGGTCAGCTCGGCGTTGACCGCGTTCAGGTTGTCGGGGCGGTTCAGGGTCACCCGGGCGACGGAACCGGAGACGTCGTAGGACACGAGGGACATGCGCAGGGCCGCCTTTCGAAGGGGTCGCGGAGATCGGGTCGCGGGAGGTCAGAAGGTCTGTTGGCGGGGGTCGAGCTCGCGCCGCAGCGCGTCGCCGACGGCGATGAAGCAGTACGCCGTCAGGACGATGGCGAGGCCGGGCGCGAAGACCTGCGTCGGCGCCTGGGACATGTAGCCGTAGGCCTGGCCGAGCATCGACCCCCAGCTCGCGGTCGGCGGTTGGACGCCGAGCCCCAGGAAGCTCAGGCTCGCCTCGGCGAGCAGCGCCGTGCTCATGAGCAGGGACATCTGGATGACGACGGGGGCGACGGCGTTCGGCAGGACGTGCCGCACCGCGACCCGCAGCGGGTGGGACCCGTACGTGACCGCGGCCGGGACGTACAGCCGTTCCCGGGTCGAGAGGGTCTGACCACGGATGAGCCGGGCGACGCTCGGGGCGAACACGATGCCGATGGCGCACATCGACGTCACGAGCCCGGGCCCGACGACGCCGGTCACGCCGATCGCCAGCACGATCGCGGGGAAGGCGAGCACCGTGTCGAGGACCCGCCGCAGGACGATGTCGACGATCCCGCCCGCGAAGCCAGCGGCCAGGCCGAGCGGGAGCCCCACCAGGACGGCCACCGCCATCGCGAGCACGGAGGCGACCAGCGAGGCCCGGGCGCCGTACAGGAGCCGGGACAGCACGTCCCGGCCGAGGTCGTCCGTGCCGAGCGGGTGGGTGGCGGACGGGGTGGCGAGCCGGTCGGCGATGGACTGCGCGTTCGGGTCGTGCGGCGCGATCAGGGGCGCGAACACCGCCACGAGGACGAGGACGACGAGCACGCCCACGGCGACGAGGGCGGCCTTCTCCTCGTGTCGCCAGCGGCCGAGGGCGCGCCGGAGGCCCTCGGCGCGCGGGGTCGCCGGTGCGGTCACGGTGTCGACGGTGGTGGTCACGACAACCTGATCCTCGGGTCGATGCGGCGGTACAGGATCTCCACGATCGCGTTGGCCACCAGCACGATCACGGCCATGACCAGCACGACCGCCTGGATGACCGGGTAGTCGCGCTGCTTGACGGCGTCCACGACGAGGGTGCCCATCCCGGGGATGGCGAAGACGACCTCGACGACGACGGTGCCGCCGACGAGCCGGTTGATGAGCAGGCCCAGCACGGTGACCACGGGGACGCCGGCGTTGCGCAGGGCGTGCCGGACGAGGAGCGCCGTCCCGGAGATGCCCTTGGCGCGGGCCATCCGGATGTAGTCCGCGGTGAACACCTCGAGGAGTGCACCCCGCAGCTGCCGCGCCACCTCCGCGACGCCGGCGGCGCCGAGGGCCAGGGTCGGGAGCACGGCGAACCGGAGGAACTCGCCCGCGCCGTCGCCGGCGCGGGAGAAGCCGGTCGCCGGGAACCAGGGGTTCCAGATGGCGAACACGGTCACGAGCACCAGCCCGAGCCAGAAGTTGGGGACGGCGATGCCGAGCGTCGCGGCGCCGGTCACCACGCGGCCCTCGGGGCGCTTGTTCCGGACCGCCCCGACGATGCCGGCCGCGACCCCGACCACGACGGCCAGGAGCAGCGAGCAGAACACCAGGGAGAGGGTCACGGGCAGCCGCTGCGCGAGCAGCCCCGCGACACTCTGGCCGGAGTACAGCGAGGTCCCGAAGTCGCCGTGCACGACGCCGGCGGCCCAGCTCCCGTACTGCGCGAGCAGCGGCTTGTCGAGGCCCAGCTGTGCCCGGATCTCCGCGAGCCGCTCCGGGGTGGCGTTCTCGCCGGCGATCGCGGTCGCCGGGTCGCCCGGCACGAGCTTGATCAGCCAGAAGGCCACGAAGGTGGCCAGCACCAGGGTGGCCAGGAAGGCGCCGGCCCGGAGCGCCAGCGTCCGGGCCGCCGCGGCGCGACGGCCGGGCGGCCGGGCCGCCCCGTCCCGCTGCGGCTGCAGCGGGACGGGCGCGGCCGTCACCGGAGGTGCCGTGGACATCAGGCCCCGCTCGACTTGTTCAGGAAGGCGACCTTCGGCTTGCCGAGCAAGCTCGCGGTGTAGCCGGTGACTGCCGTCGAGTACGCCGTGACGTCGCCGCGGAAGTAGAGCGGGGCGTACGGGGCGAAGTCGGCGATCAGCTTGTCCGCCTGCGCGTAGGCCGCGGCGCGCTGCGCGGTGTCCTCCGTCGCGACCGCCTGGGCGAGGACCTGGTCGAGTCCCGGGATCGCCACCTTGCCGGGGTTCTGGTAGCTGTTCTGGGCGAAGAGCCGGTTGTAGGTCTGGCCGGGGTCGGGTCGACCGGACCATCCGTACTGCGCGGCGTTGGTGCCCTGCTTCTCGAAGTACAGCGAGACGCCCTGGTTGGTGTCCATCGACTGGACCTTGTAGTCGATGCCGATCTCCGCGAGCTGCGAGCGGATGATCTCGTTGCGCCGGATCTCCAAGGGCGAGGCGGTCGCCACGGTGGTCAGAGTGACCCCGCCCGCGTACCCCGCCTCGGCCATGAGCTGCTTCGCCTTGGCGACGTCGTGCGGCCATACGGAGTCGTTGGCCTTGTCGTAGGCCCAGTGCGAGGTGGGCAGCGGCTGACGGGCAGGCTCGCCCTGGCCGTTCACGGTGCCCTGGATGATGTCGTCGCGGTCGAGGGCGAGGTTGATCGCCTGGCGCACCCGGACGTCGTCGAGCGGCTTCTGCGCCAGGTTGAAGTAGATCATGTCGAAGTAGAGCCCGACGGGGCTCTCGACGGTGAGCTTGCCGCTGTTCCGCAGCTGCGGGATGTCGTTGGCGTCGAGGGCGTCGGCGAAGTCGATCTGCCCGGAGAGCAGCGCGTTGGCCGCGGCCTTGGGATCGGTGATGATCCGCATCTCCAGGTTCTCCATGGGCGGCGGCGTCCCGTAGTAGTTCGGGTTCCGCTTGAGCACGAGCCGATCGCCGGGGCTGTAGCTGACCAGCGTGTAGGGGCCGGCACCGACCGGCTTCTGGGCGAAGTCGGCGTTCGCGGCGGTCGGGCCGACGATCATGCCCGCGCGGTCCGCGAGGACGAGGACGAGCGAGGTGTCCGGGGTCTTCTCCTTGATCACGACGGTCGTCGGGTCGGGTGCCTCGACCCCGGCGACGTTCGACAGGTCGGCCTTGTTCGTCTGGGTCTGGTAGCGCTCCAGGCTGGCCTTCACGGCGTTGGCGTCCAACGGGCTGCCGTCGGAGAACTTCAGTCCCGGCCGGAGCTTCAACCGGAGGGTGGTGGGGTCGGTGAAGCTCCAGGACTCCGCGAGTCCGGGGGTGGCGACGAGTGTCTTCGGGTCGAACTCCACCAGGGTCGCGTAGATCGGGTAGAGCGACACGTGGTCGGTGCCCGACGGGCCCGCCTGTGGGTCGAGCGAGGACGGGTTGTTGCTGACGGCGACGGTCAGCGTGGTGGCGGTGGTGCCACCGCCTTGCGCCGGTGCGCCACAAGCAGCCGTCACGAGGAGGGCCACGCCCAACAGGCCGAGCAGCGCGCGCCTGACGACAGCGGACGCCGTTGTCCGGTACAGGGTCACGATCGAGCCTTTCGGAGGAGGGACGACGGGAGCGGGACAGCCGGGTCCGCTGTCGCGGACCGCGGTTCGAGCAGGTGGCAGGCGGCCGAGTGGGCCGGCGACACCGGGACGACGGCGGGCTCGACCTGCGGGCAGCCGTCGACCGCCACCGGGCAGCGCGGGTGGAACCGGCAGCCGGTGGGCGGGTTCGCCGGGTCGGGGATCTCCCCGCGGACCGGTCGTTCGGCCCCGCCGCCCGGGTGTGCGCCGGGCAGGGAGGACAGCAGCCCCTGTGTGTAGGGGTGTTGCGGGTCGACGAGCACGTCCCGCGCGGGACCCGACTCGACGACCTGGCCGAGGTAGAGCACCGCCACCCGGTCGGCGACGTAGGGCAGCAGGGCGATGTCGTGGGTGATGAAGACGTACGTCAGGTCGCGCTCCGCGCGGAGCTCCACGAGCAGGTTCACGATCTCGGCCTGCAGGGAGACGTCGAGCGCGGACACGGCCTCGTCGCAGATCACCAGGCGCGGCTTCGAGATCAGCGCCCGCGCGATGGCGACCCGCTGCCGCTGCCCGCCGGACAGCTGGTGCGGGAACCGCTCCTGGAGCGGTCCCTCCAGGCCGACCCGGTCGAGCATCGCCGCGGCCCGGTCGCGGGCCTGCCGCGCCGACGTCCCCGCGACGGCGAGCGGCTCGGCCACCGACTCCCGGACCCGCCAGCGCGGGTCGAGCGAAGACCCCGCGTCCTGCGGGACGAACTGCATGCGGTGCCGCTCCCGCCGGAGGGCGGCGCCGCGGAGCGACGCCCAGTCCAGGCCGTCGAACTCGACGGATCCGGCGGCCACGGGAACGAGCCGGAGCAGCGCGCTCGCGATGGTCGACTTCCCGGACCCGGACTCGCCGATCACGGCGAGGGTCTCGCCCTGGTGCAGGTCGAGGTCGACGTGGTCGACGGCGCGGAGGCGGCCACGGCCGACCCGGTAGTCGACCGTCAGGCCACGGGTGCGGAGCAGCGGGGCGCTCACCGGACCCCCGCACCGGCGACGACGACGGAGTCGCGCGGGTCCGACGCGCGGACGCACCGCACGCTCCGGTCGGGTCCGAGGGCGACGAGCTCCTGGGGCCCGGCGCACTCCTCGCGCGCCTCCCGGCACCGCGGCCGGAACAGGCACCCCTCGGGCGACGCCGACGGCGACGGCACCCGGCCGGGGATGACGTCGAGCTGTTCGCCCCAGCCGTCCACCCGCGGGCGGGCGGCCATCAGCCGGCTCGTGTACGGGTGGCTCGGCCGGTCGAGGACGCGTGCGGTGGGCCCGATCTCGACGACCTCACCGGCGTACATGGTCACGACGTCGTCGCACACCGCGCCGACCGCCCCGAGATCGTGCGTGATCAGCAGGACGGACATGCCCTCGTCGTCGCAGAGGGTCCGGAGCAGGCGGAGGATCTGCGCCTGGATGGTCAGGTCGAGGGCCGTCGTCGGTTCGTCGGCCACGAGCAGGCGCGGCCGGCAGGCGATGGCCGCGGCGATCATCGCCCGCTGCCGCAGACCGCCCGACAGCTCGTGCGGGTACCGGCGGTACCGGCCCGCCGGGTCCGGCATCCCCACGCGGGCGAGCACGTCGATCGCCTTGTCGCGCGCGGAGCGGCGGTCCAGTCCTTCGTGGACCCGGATCGTCTCGGTGACCTGGGTGCCGATCGTGAGCAACGGGTTCAGGGCCGTCATCGGGTCCTGGAAGATCATCCCGACCAGCGAGCCACGGAGCCGGTCGGCCGCCGCGGGGGAGAGGTGCAAGAGGTCGGTGTCGCCGAAACGGGCCCCGCCGCCGATCGTCGTCGTCGCCGGGTCGTGCAGACCCAGCAGGGCCAGCCCGGTCGCCGTCTTCCCGCTGCCCGATTCGCCGACGAGGCCGACCATGCGGCCGGCGCCGACGCGGAACGAGGCGTCCCGGACCGCGGCATGGGTGCCGGTGCGGGACCGGAAGACCACCGACAGGTGATCCACGACGAGGTCGTCGCCCGCCATTGGGCCTCCTCCATGATCTCAATCACTTCAGACTTTAAAGATATTGGTTCAGGAGTTGAGGACTGTCAACGGGGGCATCGACGACGCCGTGCGGGTCCTCGGCGACGGGACGCACGTCGGCACTTCGTCGAAGGAGTCGTTGACACTCTGTCAAACGCTACGTAGAACAGGGGTCGAGGTGCGCCACCGGTGATCGCGGCCGGTCGTCGCGTCCAGCCGCCGACCGACGGAGCGAGGAGCTGTCCCGTGCTGACCGGTGAGGAGTACCTCGCGTCCCTGAACGACGGGCGCGTCACCTTCTTCGAGGGCGAGGAGGTGAAGAACATCCCCGAGCACCCGGTCATGGGCACCGCGGCGCAGCTGACCGCGGCGACGTACGACCGGTTCCACAACCCGGAGCCGGGGGCGGTCAATCTGCTGATGACCCCGCCCCGCAGCCCCGGGGACCTGCGGGACCTGATCCCGGTGCTGAGCGAGGCGGACATCGTCACGCGGGTGACCTTCGGGTCACTGATGGCGCTGCTCACCGCGGCGGACCGGCTGGCGGAGGCGGGGGCCGGGCACGTCGACGCGATCCTCGGCTACCACGACCAGGCGAAGCGCACCGACATCCGGATCACGGAGTGCATCACCGACGCGAAGGGCGACCGGGGCCGGCCGCCGCAGGGGCAGACGGACCCCGACGCCTACGTGCGCGTGGTCGACCGGTGCGACGAGGGCGTCGTCGTTCGCGGGGCGAAGCTGCACATCACCGGCGCCTCCTACGGCCACGACCTGATGGTCATGCCGACCAAGCGGATGAGCGCCGAGGCCGGGGACTACTCGATCGCGTGCGCGATCCCGGTCAACGCGCCCGGCGTCCGCATCATCAACTCCTCCTACGCCCCGCGGGGCGAGGACGTGCGGCACTTCCCGCACACCAGCCACGACCACATGCCGGACGGGTTCGTGGTGTTCGACGACGTGTTCGTGCCCCGTGACCGGGTCTTCCTCGACGGGGACCCGCAGTACGCCGCGGTGTTCGCGCACTCGCTCGGGCTGTGGGAGCGCATCGGCGGGGTGTCGCAGATGACCCGCAACGCCGAGCTGCTCGTGGGGTTCGCGCACCTGATCGCCGACGCGAACGGGCTGCTCGGGGTGGCGCACATCAAGGACAAGCTCGCCGAGATGATCATCCACGCCACGATGCTGCGGGCCGGCCTCGAGGCCGCGCTGCACAACGCCGTCGTGACCCCGCAGGGCTTCGTGCACCCGAACGAGCTCTACACGAACGCCGCCAAGTACCAGGGTGCGGCGAACTACAGCCTCATGGTCCGGCACCTGCACGACATCGCGGGCGGGTCGCTGCTCACCGCGCCCACCATCGGTGACCTGGAGAACCCGCAGACCGGCGGGGACGTCCGCAAGTACATGCAGGGCCGCTCGGGTGTGCCGGCGGAGAACCGGCTGCGGATCTTCCACGCGATCCGCGACCACACCGCCGACGCGTACGGCGGCTGGCACGCCGCGACGAACGTGCTGTCCGGCGGCGGCCTGTACGCCCAGCGGATCGTGGCGTCGAACCACTTCGACATCGAGGCCGCCCGCGCGATGGCCCTCGCCGACGCCGGTATCGAGCACTGGTCGGCGTGAGCCCGCGCCTCGCCCCGGTCCCGCCCGGCGACCGGATGCGCACCGACCTGCAGCGCGGCGCGGAGCCGCTGAACATCTTCCGCACGCTCGCCCACAACCCCGAGCTCATGGACAAGGCGGTGTCGCTGGGAAACCGGTTCCGGTTCAAGGGGTACCGGCTCGACCCGCGGGCGCGCGAGATCATGATCCTGCGCAGTGCCCGGCGCACCGGCTCGGTCCACGAGTTCGGCCAGCACACGATCATCGGCCGGAAGACGGGCTTGTCCGAGGCCGAGATCGCCCGGCTCACCCGACGCCGCGGGTCTCGACGCGTGCCGGTCCGCGGTCGACCGGGCGGTCGCCGGGCTCGGACCGCTCGACGTCGTGGTGTGCAACGTCGGGATCGGGGGCGGCGGACCGATCGGCCGCCAGACCGTGGAGCAGTACGACCTCGCGATGGACGTCAACGTGCGCAGCCACTGGGTGACGGCCGAGCGGGCGCTGCCGGGGATGGTCGAGCGCGGGCGCGGGGCGTTCCTGTTCGTCGGCTCGGTCGCCGGCGCCTGGAGCAACGGGTTCGCGCTGAGCTACGAGACGTCGAAGGCGGCCCAGCTCGCGCTCGCCCGCCACATCGCGGTCCGCTTCGGCAGCCGCGGGATCCGCGCGAACACCGTCGTGCTGGGCCTCATCGCGTCGGCCATGTCCCGGCGGGAGCAGGGCACGGACGGCGGCACCCTCGGCTGGCGGGCCGCACTGCCCGCGCTCGCCCGGCAGGGCTCACCGGAGGAGGCCGCGGCGGCCGTGGCCTTCCTGGCGTCGGACGACGCCGCGTACGTGACCGGGACCGAGCTCGTCGTCGACGGCGGGTTGACCTGCCGGAGCCCGGACTCGCTGTTCCGCGGCCGGGACGCCGTCGCCGCGCCACCGGGCGGCTGAGCCGGTGGCCGGCCGGCTGTACGGTGGCGCTCGCGTGCGGGGAGAGGAGGCGGTCGTGCCGGATCCAGCGGCGGACGGACCGGACCCCGGGAAGGGCCGCAGGGGCCGCCCGGCGCAGTCGCGGGCGGCGACCGAGCAGCTCCTCGTCGACGCCGCCGTCGACCTGCTCCGCGAACGGGGCGTGCTCGACGGGATGAACCTGCGCGAGATCGCCGATCTCGCCGACGTCCACCGGGCGCTGGTCTACCACTACTTCGGGTCCCGCCAGGAGCTGCTGCGCGCCGCGGCCAAGCGGGAGATCGCGCGGCCCCGGGACGAGGTGCCCGGCGAGGCCGACATGGACACGGCGGAGTGGCTCACCACGTCGTTGGGGGCGTCGCTGCGGTACCGGGAGGCGATCCGGCTGATCGTCCTGCTCGTCCTCGACCACGACCGCACGGTCCGCACGCTCACCACGCGCCGCGCGACCATGGGCCGCCTCGACCCGGAGCCGGCCGTCGACGACCCCGCCGCGCTGTACGCCGTCTACGCCTCGATGTCCTACGGCTTCGGGCTGCTGTCGGAGCGGTTCGCCGACGAGCTCGGGATCGAGCCCGAGGACCTCGAACACCGGTTCCTCGACGTCGCCTCCCGGATGTTCGCCGCGGTCGCGACGGACACGCCCTGAGACCACGGACCACGGACGACGCGAGGTCCGGGCGAGGCCTCGTGCATGCTGTCACGACGTCGTCGAGGTCGGGGGTGCAGTGAGCGTGGCCGAACCAGCGGGTCTCGCCGGCGGGAGCCAGCGGGAGGGCCGGGACCTGCAGGTCCTCGCCCGCTTCACGCGGGTCCTCGAGCTGTTCGACCACGAGCGCTCGCGGATCGACCTCGCCTACGCCACCTCGCAGCTCGGCCTGAACCGCTCGACGACCTACCGCTACCTCGCCGCGATGGTGAAGCACGGGCTGCTGACCCACAGCCCCGGGCAGGGCTACGCGCTCGGCCCCACACTGTCGAGGGTCGGGCTGCTCGCCCTCGACCGACTTCCGCTGCTCGACCGCGCCGACCCGGTCATGGGGCGGCTCTCCGAGGCCGTCGGCGAGACGTCCGTGCTGTCGATCTGGGGCGGCCGGGGACCGCTCGTGGCCCGCGTGCACGACGAGCAGAGCCGGTTCATCAGGATCTCGGTCGCCGTCGGATCGACGCTCCCGATCGTGACCGCGCAGGGGCAGATGTTCCTCGCCCACCTGACCGACGAGCGTGCCCTCCGCCGCGCCCTCGAGGGCCTGGACGAGACCGTGCGGGACGCCCTGCTGGCCAAGCGGCCCGAGATCCGCCGCTCGGGCATCGCCATCAGCGACGCGTCGGGCGACGGGCTGCGCGGGATCGCCGCGCCCATCCACGGGGTCGACGGCTCGTTGACAGCCACCATCGCGCTGATCGGCACCATCAGCCGGATGCCCCAGGACAAGGACGACGCGCGGGTCACCGCGCTCCTGCAGGCCGCGCAGACACTGTCCGACCCGGAGTAGCGCGCGCCTCAGCGGCCGATCGATGCGGCCCGGGCACGACGATCGTCCCGAGGGGTGCCCGGGCGCACGCGACGCTCAGGTCTCCCGCAGCAGCCCGACGTCCGAGACCGAGGCGATGTGCCGGGACATCGTGCGGGCGGCCGCCTCCGCGTCGCCGGCCCGGATGGCCGCGGCGACGGCGCGGTGCGCCCGGAGCGATTCCTCCGGCCGTCCGGGCTGCGCCAGCGACTCGACCCGGGACTCACGGATCAGCTCGGAGATCTCGGCCATCAGGTCGCCGAGCAGGCCCGAGTGCGCGGCCGCGGTCACGGCGGCGTGGAAACGCTCGTCGCCGCTCGTGCCGCGCTCACCCCGTTCGATCTCGCGTTCCATGTGCGCCAACGCCTCGTCGATCACGGCGAGGTCGTGGTCGTCCCGGCGCGCCGCCGCGAGGGCGGCCAGCTTGACCTCCATCGCCTCGCGCGCCTCGATGACCTCCTGCAGCCGGCGGCGGCGGGCCCGCAGGGCGGTGAGCACCTGTCTGCCGGGCGGGATGTCGAGGATGACGGCCCCGTCCCCGTGCCGGACGTCGACCACGCCCTGCACCTCCAGCGCCACCAGGGCCTGGCTGACCGAGGCCCGGCTGACCTGCAGCTGCGTGGCCAGCTCCCGTTCGGCGGGGAGGCGGTCGCCGACCGCCAGCCCCTCCTCGGCGATGTACTCGAGCAACTGCCCGACGAGCTGTTCGTACAGGCGGGGGCGACTCATCGGGCGCAACGCCCCCGAGCGCGGCGCGCCGCTCCTCACCGCCATCGACCACCCCCACGTCTTGACACCACGGGCAGCATACTCCAGTCTCAGTGACTCAGTGGCTAGTCCACTGAGCCTCTGCTCCTCCTCCGGGCCGTCGGTGACGTCCGCGGGGAGGAGCAGGACCCGTCCTTCCGGTCACCGTCGATCAGAAAGCACACACCATGAGTCCTGATCTGATCGCCCTGCTCGTGCTCGCGGTCGTCTTCGTCGTCGCGACGCTGAGGCCGGTGAACATGGGTGCGGTGGCGCTGGTCGCCGCCTTCATCGTGGGCACCGCGGTGGCGGGCGAGTCCGCCTCCGACGTGATCGCCGGATTCCCCGGGGACCTGTTCGTCATCCTCGTCGGGGTCACCTACCTGTTCGCGATCGCCAAACGCAACGGCACCGTCGACTGGCTCGTGGCGGTCGCCGTCCGGCTCGTCGGCGGCCGGGTCGTGCTGATCCCCTGGGTGATGTTCGGAGTCTGCGCGGCCATCACCGCGGCGGGCGCGGTCAGCCCGGCGGCGGTGGCGATCATCGCCCCCGTCGGGCTCGGCTTCGCCGCGCGCTACCGGATCTCGCCGCTGCTCATGGGGATCATGGTCGTGCAGGGCGCCTCGGCGGGCAGCTTCTCGCCGATCGGGATCTTCGGCGGCATCGTCAACGGGGTCGTGGCGCGCAACGGCCTCGACGCGGACCCGGGCGTGCTGTTCCTGGCGACGTTCGGGTTCAACGTCGTGCTCGCCGTGATCGCGTTCCTGGTCTTCGGCGGCCGCGAGCTCGCCGGGCGCCCGCGTGTCGAGCTCGGCGACGACGCCGTCGACGCGTCCCGGCGCGCGACTCACCCGCCGGCCAGGCCGCACGGGCTGGTCGGGTCGGGCCCCACCGTCCTCGCCGCGTCCGACGGGACCGGGGGACCGGGCTCCACCACGGGCGGGACGGGCACGCGCACCGCGGCCGCCGAGCCTGCGGTCCTGGTCGCCGAGCGTCCCCGTCTCGGGATCCAGCAGGCCGGCACGCTGGCCGGGCTCGTCGGCCTGGTCCTCGGTGCGCTGGTGTTCGACCTGGACGTCGGCTTCGTCGCCATCACCGTGGCCGTCGTGCTCACCCTGGCCTTCCCGAAGACCAGCAAGGACGCGGTGAACGAGGTCAGCTGGGGCGCGGTCCTGCTCATCGGCGGCATCGTCACCTACGTCGCCCTGCTCGAGCGGATGGGCACCATCCAGGCGCTCGGCGACTCCGTCGCGGGCATCGGCACGCCGCTGCTCGCCGCGCTGGTCATCTGCCTGATCGGGGCCGTGGTCTCCGCGTTCGCCTCGACCACCGGCATCCTGGGCGCGCTCATCCCGCTCGCCGTGCCCTTCCTCGCGGCCGGCAGCGTCAGCGCCGTCGGGCTCATCGCCGCACTCGCCATCTCCGCCTCGGTCGTGGACTCCAGCCCGTTCTCCACCAACGGCGCCCTGGTCGTGGCCAACAGCGCCGAGCAGGAGCGGGAGCGGGTCTTCCGCCGCCTCATGGTCTGGGGCATGTCCCTGGTCGTGATCGCCCCGCTCGTCAGCTGGGCGCTGCTCGTCGTGCCCTTCTGACCCCCCACCCCGGAACAGACAGGAATCAGCTGATGTCCGAGACCCTCTTCCAGACCGCGCAGCCCCTCGACGGGCTCCTCGTCGTCGACCTGTCCCGCGCGCTGGCCGGACCGCACGCCACGATGATGCTGGGCGACCTGGGCGCGAGGATCGTCAAGGTCGAGACCCCGGCGGGCGGCGACGACACCCGGGGCTGGGGGCCGCCCTTCCTCCAGCCCGACGGGGCCGAGCGGGAGTCCACGTACTTCCTGTCGGCCAACCGCAACAAGGAGTCCGTCGCCCTCGACCTCAAGTCCGAGGACGGGCGGGCGGTGCTGACCGAGCTGGTCCGCCGCGCGGACGTGCTGGTGGAGAACTTCCGGACCGGGGTGCTGGATCGCCTCGGCTTCCCGGTCGAGCGGCTGCTGGAGCTCAACCCGCGGCTGGTGGTGCTGTCGGTGACCGGGTTCGGCCACGACGGTCCCGAGGGCGGCCGTTCCGGGTACGACCAGATCGCCCAGGGCGAGGCCGGACTGATGTCGGTGACCGGCTCCGGGCCGGACGACGTGCAACGGGTGGGGGTCCCGATCGCGGACCTGCTCGCCGGGATGTACGGCGCCTACGGGGTCCTGGCCGCGCTGCGCGAGCGCGACCGCACCGGCCGCGGACAGGTCGTCCGCACCTCCCTGCTCGCCGCGGTGGTGGGGGTGCACGGGTTCCAGGGCACCGCGTGGACCGTCGCGGGCAAGGTCGGTCACGCGCGCGGCAACCACCACCCGTCGATCTCGCCGTACGGGCTGTTCCGGTGCCGGGACGGCGCCGTGCAGATCTCCTGCGGCAGCGAAGGTCTGTGGAAGCGGTTGTGTTCCGAGTTCGGTCTCGATCCGGATGCGGAGGGCATGCAGACCAACGGCGATCGGGTCGAGCACCCGGACCTGGTCCGCAAGACCGTCGAGGGCGCGTTCGCCGACGACACCCCCGACGCCCTGCTCGCCCGGCTCGACCGGGCCGGCGTCCCCGCGGGCCGGGTGCGTTCGATCGACGAGGTCTACGCCTGGGACCAGACCCGCAGCCAGGGTCTGCTGGTCGACGTCGACCACGCCACCCTCGGCCGGCTGACGCTGCCCGGCCCGCCCCTGCGGTTCTTCGACGCCACCGACACCGAGAAGCCACGCCGCCGGCACCAGGCGCCCCCGGCCCTCGACCAGCACGGCGACGCCGTGCGGCACGAGTTCGGGCGGATCGCGTGACCGCCGCTGCCGCGACCCGGACCACCATCCGCGATCTGCTCGATGACCTGCTCGACGACGGACTGCGCTCGTGGGACGCGCCCGCCGGCCCGCCCCCGCGGGAAGCGGACACCCCCGAGTACCGGCGCGCCCTCGCCGACGCGCGGGCCCGCAGCGGCGCCGACGAGTCCGTGCTGACCGGGGAGGGTGCCCTGCACGGCAGACGGGTCGCCGTCGTCGCGGGCGACTTCGCCTTCCTCGCCGGGTCGATCGGCACCGGCGCCGCGACGCGCATCCTCGAGGCCGTCGAGCGCGCCACCGCCGAACGCCTCCCGCTGATCGGCATCACGGCCTCGGGCGGCACGCGCATGCAGGAGGGCACCCCGGCGTTCGTCCGCATGGCCGGGATCGCCGCCGCGATCGCGGACCACAAGAGCGCCGGCCTGCCCTACGTGACCTACCTGCGGCACCCCACCACCGGCGGCGTGCTGGCCTCGTGGGGATCGCTCGGGCACGTCACGCTCGCCGAGCCCGGGGCGCTGATCGGCTTCCTCGGCCCCAAGGTCTACGCCGCACTCCACGGTGAGCCGTTCCCCGACGGCGTCCAGCGTGCCGAGCACCTGCACCGGTGCGGTCTCGTCGACGCCGTGGTCGAGCCGGAGAACCTGCGCGACACCCTCGCCCGGATCCTCGGACTGCTCGACGCGCGGCCGTCCGCCGTCCGGGGGGCGCGAGGGTCCGCGGAACCGAGCGCGCCGCACCCCGGGGCCTGGGAGAGCGTGACCGCGACGCGCCGCCCGGACCGGCCCGGGCTGCGTGAGCTCCTCGCCCTGACGACCGACACGACCCTGCTGAACGCGACCGACGCGCCGTCGGCGTCGCACGGGGCGGTCCTCGCACTGACCCGGATCGGACGCACACCGTGCGTGCTGTTCGGACACGACCGGCGGGCGCAGCGGTCCGACCCGCCGGGACCGGGGGTGCTGCGCCTGGCCCGGCGCGCCATGGGCCTCGCCGCCGGCCTCGGCCTCCCGCTCGTCACGGTGATCGACACTCCGGGGGCGGCGCTGTCCCCGGAGGCCGAGGAGCAGGGCACCGCGCGGGAGATCGCCGAGTGCCTCGCCACGATGGCGCAGCTCGAGACCGTCAGCGTGTCGGTCGTCCTCGGTCAGGGCACCGGCGGCGCCGCGCTCGCCCTCCTCCCCGCGGACCGCACCGTGGCCGCGAAGCACGCCTGGATCACTCCGCTCCCGCCCGAGGGAGCGAGCGCCATCCTGCACGGCACGACCGACAAGGCCCCGGAGATCGCCGAATGGCAGCAGATCCGCGCGATCGACCTGCTCCGCCACGGGGTCGTGGACGTCGTCGTGGCCGACGATCCCGACCCGAGGTTCCCCGCCTCGATGATCGGCGCGATCGAGGAGCAGCTGCACATCGCCCGTGCCGCACCGCCCTCCGCGCGCCGGGCCGCCCGCCGCCGCCGCTGGCGCGGGCTCCCGCCGATGTGACCCCGCACTGATCCGACTCCGCGCTCACGGACCGATCCGCACCCGGCAGGTTCCCGCCGATGCCCCCTGCCGGGCGCGGTCCCCTACGCGGGCTTGATGTTGACGTTGCGGTGGAAGACGTTCCCCGGGTCGTACGTGCCCTTGATCCGTGCGAGCCGGTCGTACTTCGCCCGGCCGTACGCCGCCAGCACCCGGTTCTCCTCGTCCTCGTACATCTCGTTGACGTACCCGCCGATGCTGCGCCCGAGGGGGCGGAGGGCGTCCCACATCTCGCGGGCCCACGCGCGGTCCGCGACGAGCGACTCCGCGTCCGGGCAGATCGGGCTGATGAAGAGCTCGTACCGGGGCTCGCGGCGTCCGCCGAAGGCGGTGTCCTGCTCACCGACCTCGGCGTAGGCCGCGTCGAGCCGGTAGACCACGAGGGCGGTGTGCGCGGACGTCTTCTGCGGCAGACGCTCGGTGAGCACCTCGATGACGGGCTCGGTGAAGTCGTCGATCTCGAGGCTCTTCTCGTAGCAGTGGAAGCCCCAGGCCATGCCGTCGTCGAGGAGGCTCTGCAGGTCCGTGTACGGCATCGTCGTGACGTGGTCGAACAGTGGCGGGAGGCCCGCCCGGACCCGGTCGACCGTGCGCGCATGCTCCGTCGGATCGCCGAAGCCACCGAGCAGCAGCACGTATCCCGGCTGGTGATGATGTTGCTCGGGGACGAACGGCGCCGGCGGCGCGTTGACGAACGCGATGAAGCCGTTGCAGGACCTCGGCAGGCCGGCGACCACGTCCCGCATGTGTCGCAGCGCGTCGGCGCCGCGCTCGATCTCCCAGAAGAACAGGCCGAACTCCACCATCGGTCCGACCTCGTGGAGGCGGAACTCGAACTCGGTGACCACGCCGAAGTTGCCGCCGCCGCCACGGATCGCCCAGAACAGGTCCGTGTTCTCGCTCGCCGAGGCGCGAAGGACCCGCCCGTCGGCCACGACGACCTCGGCGGACTCGAGGTTGTCGAGGCTCATCCCGGCCTGCCGGGTCAGCCAGCCCATCCCGCCGCCGAGGGTCAGTCCGCCGACCCCGGTGTGGCTGATGGCGCCGAGCGGTACCGCCAGGCCGTGCTCCTGGGTCGCCGCGTCGACGTCGCTCAGCAGCGCCCCGCCCGCCACCCGGGCCCGCCTGCGCCGCGGATCGACCGTGACCTGCCGCATGCCACTGAGATCGATCACCAGGCCGTCGTCGCCGGTGGACCGGCCCGCGACGTTGTGCGCCCCTCCGCGGACGGCGATCTCCAGGCCCTCGGCCTGTGCGTACGCGACCGCGGCGACGACGTCCGCCACCGAGGTGCAGCGGGCGATCACCGCTGGGCTTCTGTCGATGTCGGCGTTCCAGACGCGGCGGGCCTCGTCGTAGTCCGGGTCGCCCGGCTCGTGGACCGGCCCCGCCACGGCCGCGCGCAACCCGTCGTGCCTTCCCGCGGTCCGAGTCATCGGTAGCCCCCTCTCCGTGGGCGCGGCCGTCCGCGCGCCGACGGGGGCCGAGGCTAGGACCCGCCTCCTCCTGATCGGTGGAAGTTGGGCCGGTCGCTGCAGTGCGCCCGCGGGAACGACGCCACCGGCTGGTCCCCCTGACCGGGATCTCCGGCACCTAGCTGCTCGGCGAATCCAGCGGGAGGCGTCGGCTCGACCGGCTTGCGACCCGTGCGAGTTCGTGCTGGCCGACCCCTGCTCGTCCGCGTCGGATTCGGATACCGTCCCGGTGCGGCGGAACTGCGGCTTCCCGCTGTCCTCGCACGACACGTACGGCAGCACGGCACCTGAGGAGTGGTCGGTCGAGAACGGCGGGTGATCTCGGTGCGCGATGCGGATGCGAACCCCTCCCTGGGGGCGCGCCTGCCACGGTTCGAGGACGCCCGGCTCCTGCGTGGGCGCGGAGCGTTCACGGCCGACGTCCCGCCGCCGAACTGCCTCCATGTCGCCTTCGTCCGCTCGCCCCACCCGCACGCCCTGATCGAGGACGTCGACGTCGGCAGGGCGGGGTCGGCGCCCGGCGTGGTCTCCGTCCTGACCGCGGCCGACCTGCCGCACGTCCCGCTCGTGGACGCGGTCGCCGTGCCCGGTCTCGTCAAGACCCCGCAGTCCGCGCTCGCGGGGGAGCGGGTGCGGTTCGTGGGCGAGGCGGTCGCCGTCGTGCTGGCCGAGAGCCGGGCCCTCGCCGAGGACGTCGCCGAGCTGGTGGAGGTCCGCTACACGGCGCTCCCTCCCGTCGTCGACCCGGAGACCGCGACGACGCTGCCGCCCCTCGACCCCGTCCTGACGAGCAACGAGGTGTACCACGGCGAGCGCGCGACCCCGGGTCTCGAGGAGGCCTTCGCCGCCGCCGATCACGTCGTCTCCGGGCGTTTCACCACCGGCAGGCTCACAGCCGCACCGATGGAGGGCCGCGCCTGTTCGGCCACGTTCGATCCCGTTGCCGGCACGATGACCGTCCGCTGCTCGACCCAGTCCCCGCACCTGCTGCAGCGCAAGATCGCCTGCTGTCTCGGCATGGATCTCGTCGCGGTCCGTGTGCTCGTCGACGACGTCGGCGGCGGGTTCGGGCAGAAGATCCCGGCGTCGCCGGAGGAGATCGCCGTGGCGCTGGCGGCCCGCGCGGTCGGCCGCCCGGTCCTGTGGGTGGAGGACCGCCGGGAGAACATCGTCGCCGGGCCGCAGGGCAAGGAGCAACGCGTCGAGCTCGCGCTGGCCCTCGACGCCGACGGCACCTTCCGCGCCCTGCGCTGCGACGTGCTCGGCGACGCCGGGGCCTACTCCTTCAACTCCGCCAGCGCCCTCATCGAGGCCTACCTCGCGGCGGGCCTGTTGCCCGGGGCGTACCGCATCCCGGAGACCGGCTGGCGGGTGCGCTCGGTGCTCACCACCAAGGCGCCGATCGCCCCCTACCGGGGTGTGGGCTGGACGAGCGGGCACACGGCCCGGGAGCTGCTGATCGACCGGGCGGCCCGGCTGCTCGGGCGCGATCCGGTGGATCTGCGCAGGCAGAACCTCGTCCGACCCGGCGACCTGCCCTACACCACGCCCACCGGCATGACCTACGACAGCGGCAGCCACCTCGCCACGCTCGAGCGGGCGGCGAAGCTGGTCGACGCCGCGAACGTGGTCCCCGGGCCCACCGCCGACGGGTACTACCGCGGGGTCGGGATCAGCCCGTACGTCGAGCCGTCGGGGTGGGGCTCCGCGGGGGCGGGGGAGTCCTCCTGGTCGTTCGCCTCGCACGACTCGGTGCGGGTCGAGATGGCCGCGTCCGGTGCGGTCACGGCGGTGGTCGGCACCCCGTCGCAGGGACAGGGCCACACCACGAGCCTGGCCCAGGTCGTCGCCTCGGTGCTGACCTGCGACCCTCGGCGGGTCCGTGTCGTGACCGGCGACAGCGCCAGTACCCCGCTGAGCACCGCCGGCACCCGCGCGAGCCGGGTCGCGACCGTGATCGGCGGAGCGCTGCTGCTCGCATCGGAACGGCTCGCCGCCAAGCTCGCGCTGGTGGCCGGTCACCTGCTCGGGATCGATCCGGGGGAGATCTCGTTTCGCGACGGCCGGGCCGTCGCCCCCGCCGGCTCGCTCGGGCTGGCCGAGATCGCGACCGCCGCGGTGGCCGACCCCGCCGTCCGCGCGGCGTTGCCGGAGCCGGACCTCACCGCCACCGCCTTCTACGACCCACCCGCCACCTACTCGAACGGGTGCGTCGCCGTGGTCGTCGACGTGGATGCCGGAACCGGGCGGGTCGACGTCGTCGACGCCGCGGTGGTGGAGGACTGCGGCACCGTGATCAATCCGATGATCGTGGACGGCCAGACGCTCGGCGCGTTCGCCCAGGGCGTCGGCGCGGCCCTCTACGAGGACGCGGGCTACGGCGGTGACGGATCCCCGCACGCCACCACGTTCGGCGACTACCTGCTGCCGACCGCCCGCTGCCTGCCCCGGGTCGCCCTCGAGCACCGGGAGTCGCCCGCGCCGCACACCCGCGGCGGCATCAAGGGCATGGGCGAGTCGGCCATGATCGCGACACCGGGCGCGGTCGCCTGCGCGGTCGCCGCCGCGGTCGCCCCGCTCGGGATCACCGTGACCCACACCCCGATCCGGCCGCACGAGCTCGTGGCCCCCACCGCGGACTGACCCGGTGAAACCCGCACCCTTCGACTACGCGTCCCCGTCCACGGTCGACGAGGCCCTCGGCCTGCTGGCCGACCACGGCGGGTCCGCCCGGGTCCTCGCGGGTGGACAGAGCCTCCTGCCGCAGATGGCACTGCGGCAGGTCCGCCCTCGCCTCCTGGTGGACGTCAACCGGGTGGCCGGGCTGAGCACGCGGAGCACGACCGACGGGGGAGCACGTCTCGGTGCCACGGTCCGGCAGGCCGCCGTGCTCCACGCGGGCTCCGGGACGGGGCTGCTCGACGCGGCCCTGCCGTGGGTCGGCAGCCCCGGCACCCGGTCCCGCGGAACGGTGGTCGGCAGCCTCTGCTTCGCCGACCCGGCGGCCGAACTCCCGACGGTGCTGCTCGCCGTCGGCGGGGGACTGGAGGTCCGCTCGGCGGCGGGCAGCCGGACCGTCGAGGCGGCCGAGCTCTACCGCGGCCCCGGACGGACCGCGCTGGCGCCGGACGAGCTCGCGGTGGCCGCGACGTTCCCGCTCGACGCCGACGACACCAGGAGCGCCTGGCTGGAGTTCGGTCGCCGCCCCGGCGACCTGCCACTCGTCGGGGTCGGGGTGGTGGCGCGCGTCCGCGACGGGGTCGTCGATGCGGTGCGCGTGGCCTGTGCCGGCGTGCACGACGTGCCGTGGGCGGTCCCCGTCGCCGGCCTGCGCGGGGCCGGAGGCGGTCTCGCGCGGGAGGTCGCGGAGGTCGCCGCCCGCGAGTGCCGCCCGGTCGACGACCACCGCACGACCGCCGCCCATCGCCGGGTGCTCGTCCGCACCCTCGTCCGTCGCGCGCTGGAGCAGGTGCTCCGGTCGGACACGGAGGTCATCGGTGCTGCCTGACGATCCGCTCGTCCGCCGTGCGGCGGACCCCGTCACCGTCACGCTGACCGTGAACGACCGCCCGGCCCGGATCACCGTGGAGACCCGGACGTCGCTGGCCGACGCCCTGCGCGAGGAGCTGGGGTTGACCGGGACGCACGTCGCCTGCGAACAGGGAGTGTGCGGCGCCTGCACCGTCGAGGTCGACGGCGAGGCGGTCCGCGCGTGCCTGCTGCTCGCGGTCCAGGTCGAGGGCGCCGAGGTGCGGACGGTCGAGGGACTGGCCGCGCCCGACGAGCGGCTCCACCCGGTCCAGCAGGCCTTCACCGATCACCATGCCCTGCAGTGCGGGTTCTGCACCCCGGGGCTCCTGATGACCGTCCACCGCCTGCTCGCCGAGCGCCAGGGCGTCGACGAAGCCGAGGTTCGGACGGTCGTGTCCGGTCACCTGTGCCGGTGCACCGGCTATCAGGGGATCGTGGACGCCGTCCTGCACGCCGACCGGACGTGGGACCGCCCGGTCGTCTCAACCGACTCCCTGCCACCCCGACAGCGGTGAACGGCGCGTGTCCCCGTCCCGGCGACGCGGGACGGGGACACGAGCGCCTCCTGCCTCAGCGTGCGAGGGAGCGCACGTTGCTCGGCCCGGCCGGATCGTGGTCCGCGGCGGCGTCGGTGTCGACGATCGCGCGCAGGATCAGGCCTCCCTGCAACTTGACGATCCGCGACGTCAGCGTCGCCAGGTAGCGGGCGCCCTCGCGGGGATCGAGCACGGTCCGGGGGCGGATGTCGAACGCGGCCTGCTTGACCTTGCCCGCGAGCTCGGCAGGGCTCGGCTGGTGCAGCCAGGCAGGCCCGGTCGGGCCCTGCGGGCCCTGGACGCCGGGCAGCCCGGCAGGCCCGGGCGGCCCCTGCTCACCCTGCGGCCCCTGGGGTCCGCGGACCCCGGGAACACCCTTGTCGCCGGCCTCGCCCTGTGGGCCCTGCAGCCCGCGCGGTCCCTTCTCGCCGGCCTCCCCGATCACGCCTCGCGGGCCCGGGGCGCCGGGCAGACCCCGCTCACCCTGGGGCCCCTGCTCTCCCGTCTCGCCCGGCAGGCCGACGGGTCCGGTCGGGCCCTGCTCGCCCTGCGGCCCGCGCGGACCCTGCTCTCCCTGCTCACCGGCGAGGCCGGTGGAACCCGGGAGGCCCCGTTCGCCCTGCGGGCCGGTCGGCCCCTCCGGGCCCTGCTCCCCGGGCTGTCCGACCGGACCCGGGAGGCCCTGCTCGCCCTGCGGGCCGGTCGGCCCCTGCGGGCCCTGCTCCCCGGGCTGTCCGACCGGACCCGGGAGGCCCTGCTCGCCCTGCTCACCGACGGGGCCCACGGGCCCCGTCGGCCCCTTCGGGCCGCGGTCGCCCGGCTCCCCGGGCGGGCCGGCCGGGCCCTGCGGACCCTTGTCCCCGCGCTCGCCGATCGGTCCGGCGGGGCCGGTCGCGCCCTTAGGTCGGCGGTCGCCCTCCTCGCGGCCGCGGCGGCTCACGCCCGTGCGGTCGCGGTCGGCCTCTCCGACGGGGACACCGACGGGCGTCACCGCGGGCTCGGTCGGCTCGGCGCTCACCGGCCGGGCCGCCTGCGGCCTGGTGGCCGCCGGCAGCGCGCGCTTCGGCTTCGCCGGGTTCGGCTTCGTGGTCGTCGGCTCCTGAGCCATGTTGCGTTTCCCCTCTCGACGGTGGTGCCGGCGCGGGTGGTGCGTCCGCGCCTTCCCCGTGGTCCCCGGGAGGCACCGGCCTGCTCGACGGTCCGGCCGGTACTCGGCCCACGGGCCCGGACCTCGCGGCGCGAGGGCCGGACGGGTCCGGAGCTACCCCCGCGGTTTCGCGCCCACACCCCCTCCGCACACGTCCCGTCCGAGGGTCAGGACGCACTGCTGCAACGGCCGCGCTGCGACGTGACCGTCCGTCGGGCACGGGTGCGCGAGACGGCGGAGGGCGGGCTCGGCCTATCGACCCCACCTGGACGTTTCGGCGTGAGACAGGTCATCCCCGGCTGGACACGCCCATGACTTGCGCCCCCGGTTCCGGTGAGCTCTCGGTGCCGCGCCGGGCCGTTGCCGAATCGGGGGTACCGCTGCGCCGCCTCGGCGACGCCCTGCCCGACGACTGGGCTGGGCGGGCGGAGACATGGCCGTTCGACCTCGCTCGGGTGGCGGCCGCGGTTCAGAGTGTGGGCGGCCCGGCCCGCTGGCCGAGACGCGGTGGAGCAATTTCGCGGGGAGCGATTGCGCTGCAGCGCGTTTCGGGCCAGCGTCGGGTTCGCGTCGGCCTCGGACCGATCCGGTCGCATCCGGCTCGAACGGCCCACGGACAACCGTCGGCCCCGACAGCGAGCCGGGTTCGGGCACAACCCACAGGTGCGGCGAAGCGGTGCCGACGCGGACGCCTGTCTGTCAACCCCAGTTGAGCGAGCCGCTCGGAACGATCACTCGGAGGGACATCAGGAATGCCGACCTCGACCCAGTCTCACCCGCGGAACACCAACGCACACACCGATCCACAGGCGGAGAGCGCGACGACCTCGGAAGCCCGCGCGAGCGGCCCGCAGCAGGAGCGGCCGACCGGACCGGAGCCGGGCCCGTCGGTCGACCGGACCGCCGCCGAGCTCGGCGAGCGCTGGCGGGAGATGGCCGTGCAGACCGGGACCGCGATGCAGGAGGCCGCGCGTCACAACCAGGACGCCGCCACTCGGGCAGCGCATGCGCTGCTCGAGCTGACCCTGCAGCTCAACCCACTCGCCCTGCTCGGTGGGGCCGCTCGCAGCGTGGGCACCATCGACGCCGGCCCGCCGTCCGGGGCCCGGACCGTGGTCGACGAGGGCTTCCGCATGGCCGAGGCCGCGCTGGCGACCCAACGTGGCTATGTCGACCAGCTGATCACCGCGCAGCGGCGGATCAGTGCGCAAATGGTGACCGCCGGCGAGAGCCTCGCCGCACGGGCAGGATAGGAGACGCCAGGGGGCGGCGGCCGGTTCTCGCCGGTCGCCGCCCCCTCGCCCGCTCGTCCGTTTCGACCAGGCGTGTCAGGCCCTGGTCGGGTGTCGCTTGAGGAAGTCCGCGAGCGCTGCGGCCGCCGCAGAAGGCTGTTCCATCTGCAGGAAATGGGTGGCGCCGTCCAGCACGACGTCCTCCATGCGGAAGAGCCACGACCGCAGCAGGTCCCGCCCCTCCCGGATCACGGGCAGCGACCGGGACCCGATCACGTACAGCACCGGTTGTCGAACGGTCGCGGTCTGTTCGGCGGTCAACTCCCACGTCCCCAGCGAGGCCAGATCCGACTCGAACAGCGTGGCCGCGTCCTTCTCGGCCTGTTCGACGCCGCCCGGGACGGTGCGCTCGACGTTGCGTCGCCAGCTCGAGTCGCTCACGGCGGTCATGAAGGCGTCGACCGCCCCCACGCGGTCGCCGCGCTCGTACATCTGGAAGACCGGCGCGACCTGCTCGAAGAAGATCGGACCGCTCGGGACGGCCAGAAGGGCCGGTTCGAACAGCGCGAGCGTCGTCACGACCTCGGGTGCATCGACCGCGAGCTGTAGCGCAACCGCGCCGCCGTAGGACTGTCCGACCACGTGGGCCCGCTGCACTCCCAGCTCACCGAGCAACGCTCGGCAGTCACTCGCGTGCTCGGCGACGGCCACGGGGCCCTGCACCGGACTGCTCGCCCCGTACCCTCGCCGCCGGTACCGGACGGTGCGGTAGTGGCCGCGCACGACCGGGTCGAGCGCCACGGGCAGGAAGGAGTCCGCCATGCCGCCCCCGTGGATGAACACGATGGTCTCGCCCGAGCCCTCGACGGCCACCTCCAGTTCGGCGCCGTTCACGGATACGCGGTCCATCGCTGGACTCATGATGACCTCCTCGCCGATCAATGCACAGCGGGCATCCGCCCCGAGTGGGCGTCAGCCCGCCGGAGCGATGTTCTGGTTGAGGTGGAACAGGTTGTCCGGGTCGTACGTGGCCTTGATCGCGCGCAACCGGTCGTAGGTGCTGCCGTAATTCTCCGGCGCGCGCTCGGCATCGTCGGCGGACATGAAGTTCACGTATCCACCCTGTGTGCCCGAGTAGGGCTGGACCGCGTCGTAGTACTCGCGCGGCCAGCGGCTGTTGACCTCGTCGTCGGCGGGATCGGGCCAGGCCGCCAGGATGACCATGGCGTACCGGGCGTCGCGGTGGCCGAACGCCGTCTCCTCCGGGCCGACCCGGGAGACCGCACCGTTGAGCGGGTAGAGGTGCATCGTCGAGGAGACGGTCGGCACGCCGCGGCCCTGTTCGACGTGGGCGGTGATGGCGTCGTCCGGCAGGTCCTGAACGTAGTTGGCCTTCCAGTACTGCCGGATGCCCTTCGGGAACAGCCCGTCGAAGGCCGAGTTGAGCGCGGGATACGGCATCGGTCCGACGAGTTCGGCCTTGACCTCGGCGACGTCGCGGAACGGCTTGATCGCCTGCTCGCCCTGCTCCGGTCGACCGCTCCAACACGTGACCATGACGCAGAACAGGTCCCCGTGGCGCTCCTCCGGGATGAACGGCAGCGGCGGGGCGATCTGCCAGCCGAAGAACGCGCCGAGCTGCTCGGGAGCCTCCCGGATGTACTCGTCGTACACCCGCATGATCGCCGGCGCGTCCGCCACCTCGTAGAACAGGGGACCGCCGTAGATCGTGTCGACGTCGTGCAGGGCGAACTCGAGGGAGGTGGCGACCCCGAAGTTCCCGCTGCCGCCGCGCAGCGCCCAGAACAGGTCCTCGTTCTCGTACTCGTTCGCGGTGAGCAGGCGGCCGTCGGCGGTGACGACCTCCGCGCCGACCAGGTTGTCGCACGACAGGCCGCAGCCGCGCGCGAGGTAGCCGATGCCGCCGCCGAGTGTCAGGCCGCTGACCCCCGTGGTCGAGATGATCCCGCCCGTGGTGGCGAGGCCGTAGGCGTGGGTGGCGTGGTTGAAGTCGCCCCAGGTGGCGCCGCCGCCCACCCGGGCGGTCTTCCTGGTCCGGTCGACGAACACGTTGTCGATCAGCCCCAGGTCGAGGACGACCCCGCCGTCGCAGGTGCCGAACCCGGGGCCGCTGTGGCCGCCACCGCGGACCGCGAGGTCGACGCCGGCCTCGCGGGCGTAGTTCACGGCGGCGACGGCGTCCGCGGCCGCGGACGCCCGCACGATGAGTGCGGGCCGGCGGTCGTGCATGCCGTTGTGGACCGCGCGGAGCTCGTCGTAGCCGTCGTCGCCCGGCTCGACGACGGGGCCGCGTACCTGCTCGCGCAGCTCGGCGATCGTGGTCATGTCCCCTCCTTCGCTGGTGGCGGAGGCGACTGTCCCGGATGGCCGTTCCGGGAGCGTTCCCGATCAGCCGTCACCTAGGGCCGACAGCGTCGCGAGCGCGCGGTCGCGCAGCCACGGCGACTTCATCTCGACCGCCGTCCGGACCGCTCGCTCGGCCACGTCGACCGCACCGCCCCGCTCGTGGGAGGACGCGAGCAGTTCCGCGTCGATGCGCAGGAGCTCGGCCAGCAGGTAGCGCTGGCCGGTGCCGCCGGTCAGGGCGAGTGCCTCCGCCACGATCGCCCGGCCGGTGGCCGGGTCGGCGCACCGGTGGTGGCCGCGGGCCAGCAGGCTGAGCCCGAACGTCAGGTGCAGCGGCTGATCACCGCGCATGCGGTCGGTGGCCCTGCGCATCGTGGCGAGGCCGCGGTGGTCACCGCCGAGGAGGTCGGACCAGCCGATCAACAACTCGGCGACCACGGCGAAGTAGCCGATGTGCATCGTCGAGGTCACGTCGTCCAGGGCCGCCACCGCCTCGCCGAGGTCGTGGCCGAGGGGCTCGAGGGCGGCCAGGACCGCCTGGAAGGCACGGACGTAGCCGGTGGTCATCGGGTGCTCGAGTTCGGCCGCCACCCGCAGCGCGTCCCGCATCGACCGGTCGGCCCGCGCCGTGTCGCCGCGGAAGAGCTGGGTGAGCGCGAGCCGGGACAGGCACACAGCCAGGGGATCCTGCGCGTAACGCGCAATGTGCTCCGGGGCGTCCTCGCGGCGGTACCGGGCGATCGCCTCGCCGAGGTGTCGCTCGGCCGCGGCGAACTCACCGCGCCAGAAACGCGTCACGCCGAGGACGTAGTCGCCCTCGACGCGGGCGGTGCGATCGACCTGCCCCGCGGCGATCAGTGCGTGGCCGTTCTCCTCGGCCCGGTCGAACCGGCAACGGGCTATGGCGTGGAGTGCGAGGCCGCGCAGCAGCGACGGATCGGGACCGCGGCCCAGCCTGCGGTGCAGCGTGAGCGCGCGCTCGTGGCAGGGCCGGACCTCCGCCGCCCCGTACCCCAGCCGCGCGACCAGCGGTGCGCCCATCGCGGTGAGCAGCCGCAGCTCGATCTCGTCGCGGGCCGCACTCCGCGGCGAGTCGTCCAGCAGCCGCAGCGCCCGTCGGAGCAGCGCGATGCAGGAGTCGAGGGCGAAAACCCGGTAGGCGTGCCGGGCCGCGCGTTCGTAGGCCTCGACGGCGCGGGATCCCAGACCTGCGCCGACGAAGTGGAGCGCGAGGCGCGCGCCGACCGGGCCGAGATCCGCCGCGTGCTGCGTCTCGAGGGCCTCGGCGACCCAGCGGTGCAGCTTGCGCCGGCGTGCCGGGCTGATCGAGTCCAGCGTCACGTCGCGCAGCCGGTCGTGGCTGAAGTCGTAGGCGGTGCCCCGGACGCGGACGATGTGCCGTCGCCACAGCTCGTCGAGATCGTCGGTCAGGTCGTCCTCGCTGCGGCCGGCCGCTGCGGCCAGCGTGGGCACCGTGAACTCGCGACCGATCGTCGCCGCCACCTCCGCGAGCCTCCGGGCCTCCGGCGTGAGACGGTCGAGGCGGGCGCTGATCACGGCACGCACGGTGGGGGTCATCCTGACCGACCCGGGTGCGCACGTGCCGAACCCGGCCCGCACCGCCTCGCTGATGAAGAGCGGGTTGCCCTCGGTCTCCTCGTGAAGCCGGGCTGCCGCCTCGCTGGGCATCTCCCGCTGCCCGACGAGGGTGGCCATCTCCGCGGTCGCCTGCTCGTCGAGCGGTCCGAGGGGGATCACCGACAGTGCGCCTGCCCGGGCGAGACGGCCGCGCAGCGTCGTGACGGGGTGCGCGTCGTCCACCTCGTCGTCCCGGAGCGTGCCGGTCACGAGCACCGGAGCCGACGGAGCGCTCTGGACCAGGTAGCCGCACAGGTCGAGCGTGTCGGCGTCGCACCACTGGAGGTCGTCGACGACCAGCAGCAGCGGACGGCGCACGGCCAGGAGACCGCGGACGACGGCGTCGAGGAGATGCCGGCGCCCGCTGACCTCGGCGGACGGCAGAAGGTCCGGGAGGTCGGGGCGCTCGGCGCGGAGCTCGGGCAGCAGGCGGGCGAGCTCGACCAGGCAGGCGTCGTCGAGGGTGTGCAGGCGTGTCGACACGGGCCCGGAGCGCAGCCAGTCGATCACCGGGCCCCACGGCGGCCGGCCCCCGGCCTCGTACGCGCGACCGTAGGCCACGGCGTGGCCGTCGACGGCCGCGTGCCGGGCCAGTTCCTCGGCGAGACGGGTCTTCCCGATGCCCGCCTCGCCCGTCACGCAGAGCAGCCGTACGCGGCCCTGCCCGGCCTGCTCCCACGCGGTGAGCGCCGCCTGCCACTCGGCCCGCCGTCCGACGAACGCGGGCCCCGGGGACGGGGACCGCAGCTCCTCGACCAAGGCGGTGGTCGCAGGCTCGGGCCGGACACCGAGCTCTCGCTCCAGACCGTCCCGGAGACGCTCGTACGTCCGCAGCGCCTCGCTCCGCTCGCCCTGCCGGGCGTGTGCCCGCATCAGGAGCCGGCCGGCCGGCTCGTGGAGGGGGTCGAGCCGCAGCAGACGCCGGGTGTGCCTGATGACGTCGTCGTCGCACCGTCCGGCCTCGGCCGCCGACGCCAGGCCGGCGAGCGCCTCGACAGCACGGCGACGCAGCCGCTCGCGCTCCTCGACGACCCAGTCGTCGTCGAGCCCCGGCAGGAGATCTCCCCCGTAGCTGTCGGCCGCCTCGGCGAGGTCGCCGCGGGCCACGGCGTCGCTGAACGCAGCCACATCGATCCAGGTCGACGGTCCGGCGCACCAGCGGACCGCGCCGTCCCGGGCGTCGACGAGCGCCGGCACCCCGGGAGCCGAGTGGCGGAGGTCGTGAAGGAGCTTGCGGAGGTTCGTCCGTGCCTGGGACGCGCTCGAGTCCGGCCACAGCTCGGCGGCGAGGCGGTCCCGGGACACGCCGGAGCCGTGGGCGAGGGCCACCCGCGCGATCAGCCGCTGCATCCGGGGGCTGATGAGCGCGGTGGCGCTCTCCCCGTGCACGCTCGCGCTGACCTCGCCGAGCAGCCGGATCACCACCGACGGGCTACCGGCCGCGGGGCGAAACCGGACGACCGTCGTGTCCACGCTCTCCTCGCCGCGGTGAGCCACACCGAGAGTGGACTGCCGGGCCCGGACCGAGCACAGGTCCGTTCGGCCCAACTACGCGGGCGCAGCGTCGACGCGCTGATGCCTCAGACCGATCCGGTCGAGGACGAGCAGCGTCCGAGCAGCGCGGCTTCGAGCCGGTCGTGGACCTCGGGTGCACCGTCGCCGTGGAGCTCGGTGAGTGCGGCCGTGCGCCCGGCGAACGTCGTGAGGAGCGCTGAGGCGGTCGCACGCACCTCGGGACCGGTGCCGATGGCCCAGTCGGTGTCGGTCGCGGTGTAGGTCAGGCCGTCGAGCAGGCCGGCGGGCACCAGCCCGCGCGCACGGGGGCCGGTGAGCTGGTCCAGGACGATCGTCGCGGCCGCCGCGCTCGGGCCGTGGGGCAGGCCGAGTGGCCGGTAGATGTCCTCGGCGTGGATCACCAGGTGCGACAGCGGGGCTTCGGGCGGGGCCCCAGGCACGCGGAAGGCCCGCCGTGGAGTGGTGTGCAGGGCCGCGGTCACCTCGCCGCGGGAGCGGGCGTCGCCGGTGGCCCACCGGTCGGCGAGACGGTCGAAGTCGAAGCGAGCCGCGGCCATCCCGAGCAGGAAGCGTGGCACCGAGAGCTCGTAGGGCATGAGCAGGTGGACCGCCACGTCCCGGGTCCGCCAGCCCGCGCACAGGCTCGGTGCGCACCACTGCGCGTCGTCGAGGGCGTCGAGCGCTGCGACCAGTTGCGCGGTCTCGCGGTCGAGGAGCGACTGAATGTCGGACACGGGTCCTCCACGGTCAGAAGGCGGACGACAGCGGGCTGCCGGTCTCCAGGACGGACTTGAGGTCGGAGAGCACGAACGGCCAGCCGCCGCCGGACCGCACGTCGTCGCCGGCGACGAGGTGGGCGTGCACGGGGGCGTCGTCGAGCTGATGGACGACGGTCAGCCGGGTCACGTCGGCGCCGATCGGCTCGAGCTCCCAGGTGACGCGGGTGGGCGGCTCCGCCACGGCAGCGGGGTCGAAGAGCAGCCGGTAGGTCTGCACCAGGCGGCGTGGCGGGTCGGCTTCGAGCACCTCGCCGTCGACGACGACCTCGGCCACGCCCATGCCGCGCAGCCGCTCGTTGGCCCTGCCCCGGAACGCACCCCCGGGACGCAGGTCGAACTCCATCGGCCCGTAGCCGTAGCGGGCCGACCACTCCGGGGAGGTGATCGCTTCCCAGACGGCCTCCGGGGTGGCCTTGATGTGCACGCGGAACACCTGGGTGACCGCGGTGGGGGCAGAGGGGGACATGTCGCCGCCTTCCAGTCGGGTCTTGAGCTCGGCGAGCAGCGACACCCGCCGCTCGGTGTACTTGTCGATCCACCGGTCGTGGATCAGCCGTACCGGCACGGGGTTGAGGAAATGCAGCTTCTCCCGCCCGGAGCGGCGGGTGACGACCAGCTCCGCCTCCTCGAGCACACGCAGGTGCTTCATGACGCCGAACCGGGTCATCTCCAGCTGCGTCTCCAGCTCGCTCAGGGTCTGGCCGTCACGCGCCAGCAGCCGGTCGAGCAGCAGTCGACGGGACGGATCGGCCAACGCCTTGAACACGCGGTCGTCCGGCTCCATGCGCGAATGATAGGTGACCATTCGGTCACATGTCTACGGTCGGGCTCGTTGAGGGTTGGACGGTCCTCGCTGTGATGACGGCTCGAACTCAGCTCCTCCGCCAGAGCGTCTCCCACCCCATGTCCGAGAAGCACGGCCCCTGAGTGGCCTCCGAGAACTTGATGTCGTTGTGGCCGGCGTTCCACTCGAGCACCGCGACCTCGTCGTCGGTGTCGACGACGACGTCCCATCCCACGCTTCGCGCGAACGGCATCCGACGGTGGAGATCGACGACCGCGCCCTTGGCCAGTGCGCGGACTGCGCCAGCCGAGAACCTCGGCGGCGTGCTCGTCGCAAGCCTTGAAAAGGTTCCTGTCGGTCTCTCCCCGTTCAATTCCGATGGAGGAGAGGAGCGCGGCGTCGCTTCAGGGGGATGCCGTTTTTCGCCCTGGTTGGACCGTCCGGAGGCGCAGACTCAGCAGCGGCGGACACTATTTCCACAGCGGCGCGCGCGTCAACCGCTGCGGTCGGTCGGGACAGGTGAGGAGACGCCGGCGACCGCCGCGCGAGCCGGTATCGAGCAGGGCGCGGGCGCGAGTCGGGCGACGGTCTACTCGGGCGGGCTCTGCCAGGCCTGATCGACGTGCTGCTGCGCCCGGTCGAGGGCTGCCTGCGCCGCAGCGCGAGGCGCATCCGCGGCGAGGCGCTGCGCCGCCTCGGCCTTGCGGTGGTTGGTCAGCGCGTGAGTGACGGTCAGCCGGTGCAGCCCGAGCGCCTTCGCCATCTCGTTCGGTTCGACGCCCGCGTCGTCCAGTTCGAGGAAGTAGGCGTCGCGCTCGTGTTGCGCCGCCTCGACCTCGGCGAGCGCCTTGTTGAGGCGCGCCTGTCGGGCGACCAGCTCGTCGCGCTGCTCGTCAGTCAGGGGCAGACCAGGGGTTCGGCCTAAGCCGTCTTCGTTGTCGGCCATGCCGCAGGATGGTAGAGCGCAGTTGAATGTTGCACCGACTGGAGCGCCGCCCAGGAGCTCGGTGAGCGCGCCCGTCTTCTTCTGGATCTTGTGGGCGGCGCGGGTCGAACCGCGGGCACGGGGTGGTCCTTGCCGTTGGCGAGGAACAGCAGCGGCGCGCAGCTCGAGTTGTGCCGGTTGACCCTCGGCACCGCGTGGGGTGTGAAGTTCGCGAACGCCGCCTGGAAGAGCGGGCGCCCCGGCCCCGGCACCGCGAGCCTGTCGTGGATCGGCCTCGACTCCGAGTGTGCTCGAGTTGGTGAAGCCGTAGTGGAACTCCGCCGGCATGAGCATCGGCGGGGTTCTTCAGCGCCATCGACGCGACCTCGACCGGTCAGGGAGCTGGGGCGCGCAGGAAGATGCCCGAGCCCGGTTTGGGGGAGAAGAAGCTGCTTTTGGCCGGTACCACCTGGCCTGCATCGGCGATCGCGGTGAGGGTTTCGAGTTGCGGCGCCGGTAGCGCGAACAGTACGCCGCCGTCGGCCTCGCATGCGGTGAGGAGATCCTCGATCGGGGCGCGGGTCTGCTCGATCTTGGTGCCGGGGGGCAGCCCGTTGAGCACCCGGTCGTGGAGCAGCGAGACGTCCAGGCCGGGCGAGCCGGGCGGTCGCTCGCCGGAGTAGCGCGCGACGTACCAGCGGCGGTCGAGGTTGACCGCGATACCCGCCGCCATCGCCTCCTGCGGGTCGGCGACCGGGCGGACGTGGAAGCTCGCTTCGAGCAGGTCGCGGACCAGCGCGGAGTCGACGGGCCCCGCGACCCGCCGGTCGAAGGAGGCCAGCCGCAGTCCGTCGAGGGGGTAGGCCACGCACAGCACGCCACGGCGGGAGCCCCGTCCGGAGTGGTCCTGCACGTTGAGGCTGGCTGCCACGCGGTGGTGTCCGTCGGCGATGTAGTGGGTGGCGGCGCCCAGCTCTCGGCACAGCTCTTCGGTTTGCGGGCCTTGCGGGATTCGCCACACCGTGTGGCGTGAGCCGTCGGGTCCGGCGACGTCGCGGTCAGGCGGTAGCTCGGGCGCCAGCGCCAACGTCGCTTGGACCACCGGCCCGGCCCGGTGCAGGGTGCTGACCAGCTCCACCCGTTGGGGCGTTGTCGCCAGGTAGCGTGTCAGCCCATCGACCCGCTGCGGCTGCACCGACTCGTGACCCAACACCCTGCCGTCGAGGAACGCCTCCGGCATGATGTCGCAGACGATGCCGGTGTGCTGGCCGTGCGGCGTGCTCTGCCGGTAGATGTAGAGCGCCGGGGGCATCGGCTCGTAGGAGTGGGGTCGTACCGCGCGGGGCGCGAACCGCGAGGCGATGGCGATCTCCACCATCGGGCCCACCTCCTCGGCGGCGGCTTCGGCGCGGACCAGCCAGCCGGCGAAGGTGCGTACGGCCTGCGCGCCGCAGGTCGTCGCCCCTCCGGCTGACGCGGCCGGCGTATCCGCGGTGGCTTCCGGCGCGTATCCGCGGGTCATCCGAGCTCCATGGCGGTGGAGTCGAGGGTGATCAGCGAGCTGCCCAGCACCTCGGGGAGCGCATCGAGGCCTGCCAGCAGGTCTGTGGGCACGATGCCTGCGACATCGATGGTGGCGACGGCCGCCACGCCGCCCGCGAAGATCCGGTTCTGCATGTGTTCGACGTTGAGCCTCGCCTCACGCAGCAACTCCAGCACGCCGGCCAGCACGCCGACCTTGTCGAGGTGACGCACGGTGAGAGTGGCGCTGCCCAGTCCGCGGGGTGAGAGGTTGACGCAGTTGCGCGCCTCGCCTGCCGCGAACGCGTCGACGATCTCCACAACCCCCGCGGCGATCGCGGCCTGGGCCTGTGCGGTGGAAGCGCCGATATGGTGGGTGGCCACCACCCGGGGATGTCTGGCCAGCGGCGAGTCCCACTCGGCGGTGCCCGAGCTGGGCTCGTCGGCGAATACGTCGAGACCTGCACGGACGTGGCCGGCATCCAGCGCCGCGCGCAGCGCCGCCTCGTCGACCACCTCGCCGCGTGAGGTGTTGACCAGGACCGCGCCAGGTCTCATGGCGGCCAGGAACTCGGCGTCCACGAGGTTCTTGGTCTCCGGCGACAACGGTACGTGGAGGCTCACCACGTCGGAGGCGGCGAGCAGGTCCGGCAGCGAGCGGTAGCACGCGACGTCGAGCTCGGCCAACCGGTCGCGGGTGGCCTGGCTGCGGCCGGGACGGTCCAGACAACCGATCCGCATCCCGAACCCGGCTGCCCGCTCGGCCACGGCGAGGCCGATCGAGCCCAGGCCGAGGATGCCCAGGGTGCTGCCGAGCAGCCCGTTGGCCTTGGTGTAGGTCGATTTCGCCCAACGGCCCTGCCGCGCGTCGGCAACGTTGTCGGCGATCCTGCGGTCCAGCGCCAGGATCAACCCCATCGTGAGCTCGGCGACCGCGACCGCGTTGCGGCCGGGCACGTTGCAGACCAGAACACCGTTGCGGGCCGCGACCTCGGTGTCGATGGTGTTCGTGCCGGCACCGGCCCGGATCACCAGGGCGAGCTTGTCCGCGGCCTCGAACACCGTGCGGTCGACCTTCGTGCTGCGGACCACCAGTCCGTCGACGCCTGCGATCCGACCCGGCAGGTCCGCCGTGGTCAAAGAAGGCTCCACCGCACACCGATGTCCCCGCGACTCGAGCTCGGCAATGGTCTGGGCGGACACCGAATCGGCGAACAGCAGATACATGGGCGGACACCCTTCACGACGGGTTCGCAAACCGGGCCCCGATCGGGCCGCCACAGAGGCTGAACAGGCACCGCGCCCGACGGCCAGTCCCTATGAATGGCGACACGAGATCCACATGAGTTTCATATAATGGAACCCACGTTCCGGGTATCGCGGTTAGGGTGACGGCGGTCGAGCACCATGTCAAGAGGGAAGGGCGCGGGCTTGCTCCGCACGGCCGCGCGCCGATTCCGACCCCCGACGAGTGCCGGCGGCGGCCGGTCACGGAGATCGAAGTGCGATTCGGCCGGGCCTCGACGCCGGGCGTCTTTGGGCAGGTCGGGCAGAAGGTCGAGGCCGACGCGGTCCGGCGGGGTCCCTGGCTCATCCTCGACCGGTCGTGGACGATCACCGATCCCTCGACGTGCAGGCCCGCATCCCGGCTGTCGGTGCGCCTCGTCCGTAGACAGCCGGATCGCCGCTTCGGAAGGCCGACGCGCTACCGATCAACGTTCGGCACACAGGGCCTTCTGCTCGGGTTTCATGACAACAGCCGGGAATGTTTGTGGACCAGACGTAGCGAATGACGACGCGGTAGCACCGAAAGCGGGACCGAGACCATTGGCGAGACCGGAAACATTCGCGCCGTTGTCAACGCAGCTGCCATGCGGGACTTCTGAGGCCGCATTCGCAAGGGGAACAAGCACCACCAGAGCCCCAGTTGCAAGCCCCGTCACCACACCACATCGCAAGATCAGGTTTCATGGCTGAGTAGGGAACACTACGTCCACCGTCCGGTCGATACGGAGAACTGTGGTCCACCGCCTGACAGAATCTGCTCCGCGACGATCAGCGCGAGGATCTTGCGGCCCAGTCACCCAGGCCGCCGCCAGGTTGCCCGCCAGTGTCGCCAGCAGCGCCAGGCCATCGCCAGCCACGCCAGCGCACCGACCGGCACCCGCTCGCGGCGCCGCCGGCGCATTCGCAGCCAGGCCGCGGCGAACAGCCCGCCGACCAGCAGCGGGCCGAAGTAGTGCCACGGCGCGCCGGCTGCGCTTCGCCGACGGGCCCAAGGAGGTGCACATCAGCTCAGTCGCCCGCCAGGAGCTCGCGCAGCACTCAGCCGGGACTCCGCGTGCCGGGGCCGGCGGCGTACGCGGTTCTCCCCGTACCGGTGGGCATCCGACGGGTGTGCACTCGCGGCCATGAGTCTCGAGCTGCGCACCCTCGTCCTGGACTGGACCGACGCCCTCGACCGGGGCGATGCCGTGGGCGCGGCGGCACTCTTCGCGCCCGACGGTGTCTGGCACGACGTCGGCGCCGGGCGAGCAACCGGGTGATCTCGCGGGACCTTGTCCCATCTCTATCTCATGATCTCGGTTCCGGTGATCGGCCCCGGACAGGCGAGAGGCCCGCTCACCTGCGTGAACGAGCCGGTGCCCCCGGCAGGATTCGAACCTGCGACCCAGAGATTAGAAGGCTCTTGCTCTGTCCAGCTGAGCTACGAGGGCATGGGGCCCGGAGGCCGCCGCCGACGAGGGTAACGGCTCGGGTGTCGGCGGGGGCTCCGACGCCGCCCGACCGAGCGACGCGGGCGGCCGATCCGGCCCGTTCCCCGACGTCACCCGTCCGTTTCGCGGTGTCCGCCCTCACGCGTCGAGGGTGCGAGATCCATACTGGGCGCATGGCACTGGGACTGCGCTCCGCGATCGGCTCGGACGTCGGCCGCCGGCGCACCGCGAACGAGGACTCCGGCGCGGCCGGGGACCGCCTGCTCGTCGTCGCCGACGGCATGGGCGGCCACGCGCACGGTGAGCTCGCGAGTGCGCTCACGGTGGCGGCGATGCTGGAGCTGGACGAGCGCCTGCCCCGGGATCTCTCCGACGTGGACCTGCTCGGCGAGCTCGCCCGGGCGGTCGACGAGGCGTCGGAGCGGCTGGCCGAGCACGCCCGCAAGGAACCGGACACGCAGGGGATGGGCACGACGGTCGTCGCGCTGGTCTTCGACGGCGCCCGGCTCGGGCTCGCGCACGTGGGGGACTCGCGCATCTACCGCTGCCGCGGCGGCCGGCTGCGCCAGCTCACCCACGACCACACGATGGTCCAGCAGCTGGTCGACGAGGGCCAGATCACGCCTGAGGAGGCGCTCGTCCACCCGCGGCGCTCCGTCCTCATGCGCGCGCTGAGCACCGAGCACCCGGTCGAGGCGGATCTCGAGTTCCTCGAACCGGAGCCGGGGGACCGCTACCTCCTCTGCTCGGACGGGGTGACGGCGGTGCTGCCGGACAAGGCGATCGAGGACCTGATGGCCGCGCCGACCGGGCCCGAGGTCGTCGTCGAGCAGCTGATCACGCTGGCCAACGAGGGCGGCGGGCCGGACAACATCACCGCCGTCGTGGCGGACGTCGTCGACGCGGGTGAGGCGCAGGCGCAGGGCGTCCGGGTCGTGGGAGCGGCGTCCGACCTGCGCTAACGGCGGCCGACCAGGCGTCGGAAGCCGACCGGCACGGTTCCTCCGGAGGCCGCCAGCCGCGCGACGCGACGCTCCACGGCCTGCCTGCGCGGCCCGTCCGGTTCCGGCCATGCGCCGGCCGCGACGAGGGGCGCCAGCTCGGCCGGGGCGCGGAACACCGCGCGCACGTCGCCGAGAACGGCGAAGTCGGCCGCCGCGAGCAGCCAGCCCGGATGGTGGACGGCGGTCGGGCACACCCAGCCCGGTCCGAGCAGCCCAGGCCGCACGCCGCGTCGCAGTTCGCCGAGCGACCGTCCGGGCGCCGGGACGACGACGACCACGCTGCCCGCGGGCCGCAACACGCGGCGGACCTCGGCCAGCAACGCGTCGGGCCGTTCGAGCGCGGGCAGGACCCGGTCGAGCACCACGCAGTCCGCCGCGGCGTCGCCGAGCGGGAGCGCCCCGGGCGAGGCGCGTGCGTCGGCGACCGCGACCGCGCCGGGGTCGTGCGAGGTGATCGAGACCGTCCGGCCCGTGGTGGGCAGGGCGGCGTCGACCCACTCGGTCAGTCCCGGGATGTCCGTCACGAGGGGAAGTCTGGCAGCGGGGTACGACGGAAACCGTCGTGACGCGGGCATAGCCTGGTCGCATGGCGCAGACGACCGCCGACCCCACCCCGACGACGTCGGCCCGCCGGCCACCCTCGGGCATCGGCGGCCTGCTGGGGCTCGGCATCGCCGTGGCGGTCCTCGTCGCGGCAGGGCTCACGGCCCTCACCGGATCCCGGCCCGTCGAGAACCTCGGGCTGCCCGACCCGGGCACGCTGACCACGATCGGGCTGCCCGCGGTCCGCGCGATCGCCGAGGTGTGCGCCGTGCTCGCGATCGGCTTCCTGCTCCTCGCGGCCTTCTTCGTGGCTCCGCAGCGGAGTGGCTACCTGGACGTCGCGGGGTACCGCGGGGTGCGGGCGGCCTCGTACGCCGCCGCGGGATGGGCCGTGTCGGCCCTGCTGCTGGTGCCCCTGAGCGCGGCGGACGCGTTGGGCAGACCGGTGGTCGACGTGCTCGACCCGGGGCTCCTGATCTCGGTCATCCCCAAGCTCGCGGACGCGATGGCGTGGCTGCTGACCGCGATCGTCGCATTGCTGCTGCTGGTCGCGTGCCGGCTGGTGCTGTCCTGGGGATGGACGGTGGTGACGTTCGGGCTCGCCCTGCTGGGCCCGCTGCCGGTCGCCCTCACCGGGCACTCCGCGGCGGGCGGCTCGCACGACGTCGCGACGAACAGTCTCGTGCTGCACATCCTCGCCGCGTCGTTGTGGGTCGGCGGCCTGGTGGCCGTGCTGTCGCTCGCCGTCGCCCGGGCGGACGACGACGGAGTGGCGCTCGGCGTCGCGGTGCGCCGGTTCTCACGGGTCGCGTTCTGGTGCTGGGTGGTGCTCGCCGCTACGGGAGTGCTCAACGCCCTGGTCCGCGTCTCGCCCGCCGACCTGATCGGTTCGACGTACGGCGCGCTGCTGCTGGGGAAGACCCTGGCCCTGCTGGTGCTGGGTGCGCTCGGCTACCTGCACCGCAGACACACCGTCGACGCCGCCGGTCGGGGTGAACGCGCAGCACTCCTGCGGCTCGGTGGGGTCGAGGTGCTGCTGATGCTCGCCACCATCGGGCTCGCCGTGGCGTTGGGCCGCAGCGCGCCGCCCGCCTCGGACGCGGCTCCACCCTCTCGGACCGAGGTCGTGCTCGGGTACGACCTCGACGGTCCGCCGACCCTGGCCCGCCTCGCCTTCGACTGGCGGTTCGACCTGATCTTCGGCACCGCCGCGGTGCTCATGGCCCTGCTCTACCTGCTGGGTGTCCGACGGTTGCGTGCGCGGGGGGACGCCTGGAAGCCCGGGCGGACGGCGGCGTGGCTCTGCGGCTGCGCGGTGCTGCTGATCGCGACGAGCTCCGGCCTCGGGAAGTACTCGCCGGCGATGTTCAGCGTGCACATGGGCACGCACATGATGCTGTCGATGCTCACGCCGATCCTGCTCGTGCTGGGGGCACCGGTCACGCTGATGTTGCGTGCGCTCCCGGTCGCCGGGCGGGGCAATCCGCCGGGGCCGCGGGAGTGGTTGCTCGCGGCCGTGCACTCGCCGGTCGCCAGGTTCGTCACCCACCCGTTGTTCTCCCTGCCGGTGTTCGTCGGCTCGTACTACGCGCTGTACTTCTCGAACCTGTTCGGGTGGGCGCTCAACGAGCACTGGGCGCACGTCGCGATGAACCTGCACTTCCTGCTGGCCGGGCTGATCTTCTTCTGGCCCGTGATCGGCGTCGACCCGTCGCCGCGCCGCCTGCCACCCGTCGTCCGGCTGGCGGTCGTGTTCATCTCCGTGCCCTTCCACGCGTTCTTCGGCGTGGCGCTGATGGGCGCGGACACGGTGATCGGGGAGCAGTTCTACCGGTCACTGGCGCTTCCGTGGGTCACCGATCCGCTCGTGGACCAGAAGCTCGGGGGCGGACTCGCGTGGGCCTCCGGCGAGGTCCCGCTCCTTCTGGTGATCGTCGCGCTCCTCATCCAGTGGTCCCGCCACGACGAGCGGTCGGCCCGGCGCGATGATCGCCGGGCGGACGCGGACGGGGATGCGGACCTCAAGGCCTACAACGAGATGTTGCGCCGCTTGGCCCGTGGTGGAGGCCCGTCGGGCGCGTCCGAGAAGAATCTTGAAGATCCTCCGGACGACGCGTCGCACGACGAACGACGGGTGGAGGGCCCCTCCGCGGGGCGCGAGCCGGCCGGGGCGTCGGGGATCGGCGCAGGTGAACGGCCCCGGGACATCCCGTCGACGGACTGACCGTTCGTCGCGGGGCCGTTCGGCGCCGTTTTGCGCTCCACCGGTCGTTTTCGCAGGTCAACGCGCGAATGGGGGGCCGATTTGACCACCCCCGGTAGCCCTGGTGTAACTTTCTCTTCGTCGCCGCGGCGAGCGGAAAGACGGATCGGGCCGGTTCTCCGGGCCGGGTCGGGCTCGCCAGAGAGTGGCAGCCTCCGCGGAAGCGATACCTTCGGGTAGCGTGGCAGGGGCGCGTCGGACGGAAGTTGGGGGTTGCCCCAGCAGTTCGGACGACGTAACATAAGAGAGTTGCCTCGGACTCGATCGAGTCTGGTAGGCTCTCGGACAGAAGCGACAACGCCCCGGACGGATCCCGCAAGGGTTCTCGGTGGTGTGCGGGTGTCTTTTGAGAACTCAACAGTGTGTCGAGCTAAGTGTTCTGGTGGTTTTGTGCCAGTTCATGTTTGGTCTGCTGCCGGTCCCGTCCGGTGGGTGGACTGTTTTTGAGAGCCAGTTTTTGTTGGAGAGTTTGATCCTGGCTCAGG
>NZ_JNYD01000011.1 GCF_000717175.1 Pseudonocardia autotrophica
CCTGTCCGCCCAGTTCTGGCGCCTCGCCCGCCGGATCGGGAAGAAGAAAGCCGCTATCGCCGTCGCCCACTCCATCCTGGTCATCAGCTGGCACCTGCTGGCCGAGGACTGCGACTACACCGACCTCGGCGGCGACTACTTCACCCGCCGCAACACCGACCGCCAACGCGACCGCCTCGTCGGCCAACTCCACAACCTCGGCTACCGCGTCACCCTCGACAAGACCGCGTAGCCCGGCTGCGGTCCATTCACTTCACAGCCCTTCCCGGTAGCGATCTTCGGATTGCTGCCGATGCTGCGGTCGTGTTCGCGGTAGAGCAGCACCAGGGCGGCGGGGGTGATTGCGCCGATGCGCCACGGGCAGAGGCTGACCTCACCTCCCAGCTCGCTGTCGACGCCCTGCGCAACGCCATCGCGCTACGCGCCCCGGACGCGACCGGGCGTCGATGGAGTAGCCGACGATCTACAAGTGGCGGCCCAAGCCCGTCTGCGAAGCCGTCCAGCCCTGCTGAGCGAGTTCGTCGGTGGGTAGACCTTGGCGTTGTCGGTGAGCACCCGCAGCACGCGCACGCCGTGGGCGCGGAACCAGGCCACCGCCCGATGGAGGAACCCGGCGCAGGTGGCGTCGCGTTCGTCGGGATGGGCTCGACGTAGGCCAGCCGGGAGTGGTCGTCCACGGCGACGTGCAGGTAGTCGTAGCCGAGCCCGCGGCCATGGACCGTGCGGCCGCGGACGTCCTCGCGGCGCCCGTGCAGCCGCCACCGGCCGCCGTCGGGCCACCCGGCCGAGCTTCTTCACATCCACATGCAGCAGATCGCCGGGGGCACGGCGTTCGTAGCGAACCCCGGAGGGGTGCCGTCGCACCGGCTCACCGGTGATCGGGTCGGTGGCGGCCAACGGCGCCACACCGTGGCGCGCAACACGCGGCCGACGGTGGCGGCGACCAGCCCGAGCTGCCCGGCCAGGAACACTGGCCCGCGCCGGGCACTGGTGCGCAACTCGAGGATCTGGGCTTCCACCTCCGTGGGGTGCGGGTCGGAGAGCGGTGCGGGCGGGAGGGGCGGTCTTCGAGCCCGGACCAGCCCTCGGCGCGGAACCGGTTGATCCACTTGTGCACGGTGGCGCGGGAGATGACGAGTTGTTCGGCGATCTGCGCGGCCGGCCAGCCGCCCTGCCAGTGCTCGATGATGAGTCGACGGCCGTGCACGGTGGTGCGCGCGTTACGGTGCCCCACGGAGGGCCTCCAGGCGGAGTAGGTGCGTCAGACACACCCACTCCGCCTGGAGGCCCTCCCCTCGTCAAGCCGCCACGCCGGACCGATCTGTCAACAACGTGATGGGTCGCTACACCTAGACCGGGCTAGCGAGACGCTCAGTAGGCGCCGCGGCTCCGTAGGACGGCCCCGATCGTCTTCCACAGGATGGTCAAGTCCAGGGCGATGGACCAGTTCTCCACGTAGCGCAGGTCGAGCCGGACGGATTCCTCCCAGGAGAGGTTGCTGCGTCCGCTGACCTGCCAGAGTCCGGTCATGCCCGGGCGGACGAGCAGGCGGCGGCGCGCGACGTCTTCGTAGGTCGCCACCTCGGCGGGAAGCGGAGGGCGGGGGCCGACCAGGGACATGCTGCCGCCCAGCACGTTGAACAGCTGGGGGAGCTCGTCGAGGGAGTACTTGCGGAGAACCGCGCCGATCTTGGTGATACGGGGGTCGCGGGTCATCTTGAACAGTGGGCCGGCAGCCTCGTTGGAGGCGCTGAGCGCGGCGAGGCGGGCCTCGGCGTCGATGACCATCGACCGGAACTTGACCATCCGGAAGGTGCGGCCGTTGGTGCCGACCCGCTCCTGGCGGAAGAACACCGGGCCGCCATCGAGCTTCACCGCGAGGGCGACTGCCAGGAAGACCGGTGCAGCGAGCAGGAGGAGCAGGCCGGCGGCGGTGCGGTCCACGACCGTCTTGACGACGCGGGCGGACCCGGTGAAGCGGGGCTGGGACAGCCGCACGAGGGGGAGGCCGTCGACCGGGGTGATGTGCATCCGCGGGCCGGCGATCTCCATCAGGCCGGGGGCGACGGCGAGCTCGGTCTCGGTGCC
Source organism: Pseudonocardia autotrophica (assembly GCF_000717175.1). Lineage (GTDB taxonomy): Bacteria > Actinomycetota > Actinomycetes > Mycobacteriales > Pseudonocardiaceae > Pseudonocardia > Pseudonocardia halophobica. Next base: position 2,089 of record NZ_JNYD01000011.1, read on the forward strand.
CTCGAGTTCCCAGGCGAGGCGGTGCAGGCGCTTGGGGCCCCAACCCGGGGCCTGGCACACGGAGACGACGCGGTAGCCCAGGCCGAAGACTGCCGGGCCGACCGAGTCGAGATCGCCGACGACCGGGACCCCTTCGACTGTCGCCTCGTTGCCGGGGCCGCGGCCGGTCGGGGTGCAGGCGCCGTCGATGCGCCAGCCGAAGTGCGGGTCCCGGCGCGTCCGGCGGATCATGTCGGCCACCGCGCTCTCGTCGCCGACAGCGAGGACGGACAGCATGGCGCGACCGTTGTGGCGCTGGCGGTGCAGCCACTTGCGGATCGTGAACCTGCCGAGCGCGACCAGGCAGCCGATCAGCGGGACCAGCAGGAACACCCAAATCCGGACCGACGCGACCAGCTGCGTGAGGCCTCCCAGACCCAGCACGATCGCCGCGCCGGCGACGGCCCGGCCGAGCCGCTTGAACTCCGCGCTGCCGACACCCAGGATTCGCCCCTCCCACGCCCGAGCGAGCGGCATCGCGACGATCAGCAGCGCGGCGGCGATAGTGCCGCACACCAGCTGGGCTCGGTCGGCGGCGTACATGCCGCTCCAGCCCGCGAGCACGGCCAGGGCCGTGGCGACCAGGACGATGCTGACGTCGCTCAGGATCACCAGGGAGCGCAGCCGCCGCTGCCACCGCGCCGCGCTGCCCTCGGGAACGACAGGATGTCCGGGCGTCGGCTCGGTGACGCGCTGAGCCGGGACGACCGGGACGCCGGCGGATGCAGCGACCTCAGACGGGTTGAACACGATCTGGAGCCCCCCAGAAAGATCCGATAGTGCGATCTCGGTCGAGGGGTCGCCGCCACGGCACGGCTCGTCCGTGCGGTGGCGCGCGGGGACGGCCGGGACCGAGGGGGAGCGATCCGGCAAACGTCGATCACTCCGCATGTCGCCCAGCCGAGTGGTCGTGTTACCGAATGTCACAGGGTCTGTGAAGCTTCATCAAGTTGGAGTAGATCGGCCTCGGGGGAGCAACCTCCCGGCCCCGTCCGCTTCGTGTCTGTTCCTGCTGAGGACTTCCTGTGTCTTTCCCGGACCGCGGTCTGCGTGGGCAGATCCAGGCGGGCCGTCGTATCAGGGTCGCGGCCGGGGGAGCGGCGGTACTGAACGCGCTGCGGATGGCTCGGCGCTTCGACCAGCCGCTGCTGGTGCTGGGCTCGTCGGCGCCGGCGGGTGGATGATGGTGTTCTTCGGCGACGTCGAACGACACGCTCACCGCCGTCGTCGCGTTGGGGATCTCGCCGCCCCGCTGCGGATCCTTGACGACGAGGAGGCCACTTCCTAGCCGCTCGGGCTCCTGCTTGGGCTCGGGGTGCTCTGCCATCTCGAGACGCTGGTGCTGGGGCCGTCGCTACTCGTCCCAGTCATCGTCGCGGTGCGGCGCGGCCGGCGACTCGGCACCCGATTGGCCCATTGCCGCCGTGCCCGCGGCGCTCGGCCTCGCGCTGTGGTGGTTCAACCGTCATGGGCTGCCGATCTCGCAGTTGGCCTCGGGCAGCCAGGTCTCGGCGCAGGGCAGGGACTGGTCGCGCTTCCTCCTCGCGGACGGCGCCACAGGGTGGATGCAGCTCCAGTTGGTGCTGCTGCTCGCGCCTGCCGTCGTCCTTCTGCCGGCGTGCCGGTTCACGGGTGTGCGCACCGTGTACCTCGGCGTCGCGTCGGCGGGAGCCTTGCTCATGGTGGTTGTCTGGTGGGCACAGGTGGGGTGTTCAACGACTGCAACCTCTACGCGATCTACGCGATCGTGGCGCCGCCACTGATCCTGCGCGTCGCCTCCGGGCTGCGGCGACCGAGCCCGCCCTGGGCGACCGCTTTCGTCGTCCTCGCCGGTGCGCAGGCGTTGGCGTGGGTGCTGGAGAACCACGTGTAGTCAACTCTGCTGATTCGTGTAACAACCACCGCGTGACCTCGGACAAGACGATCGAGATGAGAGACGGGAGAGGCATGCGCGAGGAACAGCCCGCGGAGGTGCTGGACGCCGTCGGGACGCGGAGCCGCAGAGGTCGCCGGATCCTGATCGGCCTGCTCGTCACTGTGCTCGCGCTGGTCCTGGCCGCCGCGGCGGCGATCTACATGCTCACGGAGAGCCTGGGCAACAATGTCAGCCGGGTGCCCGACGCGTTCGCCGGCATCCCCGCCGACGCGCGTCCTGCGGCGTCGTCGGGCAAGACCTTTCTCCTGATCGGCACCGACACGCGCTCGTCCGACCCGACCACAGGCACGGATGCTCCCGCTGGGGTGCAGGCGGGCTCGCAGCGGAGCGACGTGATCATGCTGGCCCGAGTGGCCGCGGATGGCAGCGCCGCCGCCGTCACCTCGATCTCGCGGGACAGTTGGGTGGACATCCCGGGCCGTGGCACCAACAAGATCAACGCTGCGTACGCCTTCGGTGGCGCCCCGCTGCTGATCCAGACGGTCGAGAGCCTGACCGGTGTGCGCGTCGACCACTTCGGGGTCATCGACTTCGCCGGTTTCCAGGAGATGGTCGACTCGGTCGGCGGGATCGACGTGCGGGTCGCGGCGGCGACGAGCAACGCCGGGGTCGACTTCCACGAGGGCCTCAACCACCTCGACGGCGCGCAGGCCCTGGCCTACGTCCGGCAGCGGTACGACCTGCCCGGCGGCGACCTCGACCGCGCCAAGCGCCAGCAGAACGCGCTCAAGGCGCTGCTGACCAAGGCCGGCGACGACCTCTCCCACCCAGTCGGCGTCTACAACCTGGTCGACGCAACCAGCCGGACCGTCAGCGTCGACGACACCCTGACCAACGGCGGCCTGCGCGACCTGGCGTTGGAGATGAAGGGGCTGCGGCCGGGTGGCGTGACCTTCACCAGCGCCCCAGTTGCAGGGCTCGGACGGGAAGGCGCTCAATCCGTGGTCTACCTCGACGAGCAGGCCGGGCCTCGGCTCTGGGCCGCCTTCCGCGACGGGACTATGGCCCAGTACGTCGCCGCGCACCCGGCCGAGGCGTTGTCAGGAGCTCCCCACTGAGCGTTCGTCCGACCGAGCCGAGAAGGCGAACGGGGGCGCTTTCGAGGCTAGCTCGAGACAAGATGTTGCCCTTTCTCCCTGAACCACTGCACCGTCTCGACAAGTCCCTTCTCGAGCGGAACGGCCGACGTGAACCCGAGCCGTTGTGAGGCGCGAGTGGTGTCGAAGTAGCGAGCAGGCTGGCCATCGGGCTTGGTCGTGTCCCACCGCACATCGCCTCCGTAACCGACGGCCGTCTGGACGGCCTCAGCGATCTCACGGATCGCGACCGCCTGGCCTGTACCGATGTTGATCGGTTCGGGGCCGGTCCTCGTGGCAACGGCCAGAGCGACGGCTCGGGCAGCATCGTCGACGTGCAGGAACTCTCGGGTGGCGTGCCCGGAACCCCAGTTCGTGACCGAGGGGGCATTCGACCGCTTCGCGTCGATGTAGCGACGGATGATCGCCGGGATCACGTGGCTGCCGGCGCCGAAGTTGTCCTCCGGGCCGTAGAGATTAGCCAGCAGCAGAACGGTGCTGTTCGTGCCGTACTGCCTCGCATAGTTCAGGCAGGCATCGTGCAGCATCCGCTTGGCGATGCCGTAGGGGCCGGTCGCCCCCGTCGGTGGCCCTTCCCAGAGGTCCTCCTCCCGAAGAGGGAGCGGGGCGTCCTGCGGGTAGGCGCAGCTGGTCGAGATCATCACGAGCTTGTCGATCCCGGCCAGCCGCCCTTCCTCGAGGAGCATCAGGCCCATTAGGGCGTTCTCGTAGAGGAACCGTCCCGGGTTGTCGACGTTCGCGCCGATACCCCCGACCGCCGCAGCGCAATGCACCACTACGCGGGGTCTGAGTTCCGCGTAGAGTGCTCGCACACCATGTTGTTCTGTCAGGTCGTAGTCCTTGCTGCCTACCGGACGTACCTCGTGGCCGGCCTTGAGGAGCCGCCGCACGACGTTGCGTCCGAGGAATCCTCGCCCACCCGTGACGACGATGGTCACGACGTCGCTCTCGCGCCGAAGTAATCGGCGTACCAGGCAACGGTCTCGCCGAGTCCCTCCCGGAGATCGACCTCCGGGCTGTAGCCGATCTCCGAGAGCTTCGTGATGTCGGGGCAGCGCCGGGAGGTCCCGCCCGCTCGGAGCGGACCCGGAACGATGGTGATCGGGACGTCGAGGATCTCGGAGATAAGATCGACGAGCTCACGGATCGACACCTCGTGCATAGTGCCCACGTGGTATATAGCGCCGGCTTTGCCCAGTTCGCCGGCGAGGAAGGCGCCCCGGGCTCCGTCGCGCACGTGGCAGAAGGCACGGGTTTCGGTGCCGTCGCCCTGAATCGGCAACTGGAGGGGGATCTCGGGGGAGGCAGCCTTCAGTTGGACGATCTTCTCGACGATCTCGGGAATGACGTGCTCGAATCCCATGTCGGGCCCGTAAAGATTGTGAGGTCGGAAGATCACCGGCTCGACCCCCCGGGGTCCGGCCATGTGCAGTGCGAGGAGTTCGCACGCGATCTTGCCGCCGCCGTAGCTGAACCGCGGGTTGGTGACGTCGGGGATCTTGAGCCACTCCTCCTCGGGCGTAGGCACCACGGAAGGTTCGTTGTAGGTCTCGCTGGTCGAGGCCAGGACCAAACGCCGTACCCCCTCGTTCACGGCAGCGTCGACGACATTCAGAGTGCCCCGGACGCCAACGTCCAGCACGTCGGCCGGCCGCTCGTAGAAGTAGCGTGTTCCGTTGATGTATGCGAGGTGCCACACGACCTCGCAGCCCTCGACGGCCGCCCGCACGTCGGTGTAGCGACGGATGTCGCCCTCGAGGACGGTGACACCCTCGCCGAGCAACGCGAGTCGGGCCGCCCGGCCGCGCGAGTTGTCGTCCAGCACGACGACCTCGTGCCGCGCTGCCACCAATTCGCTGCAGAGCGCTGCGCCCAGGAACCCCGTTCCGCCGGTGAGCAGTACTTTCACGCGTTCGCCTCCGCCATGTCGAGGGCCTTCGCCTGGTAGAACATCTGGTTCACCCGGCCGACGTTCCAGATGTCGGCGACCCATGCGTCCGGCCTGGTGCGGGCGAGCTCGCGGAGCGCCTCGTGGTAGCCGGTATGGTTGGTGGCGACGAAAACGGCGTCGACGTCCTCAAGGGCCTCACTGATCGGCCAGTTACGTGCGTCCCGGATGCTCGGCTCGGGGATCGGGTCCGGCAGGTTCTGGTCGCTGATCCGGATCTCGTCGGGAAGCTGACGGCGGACGTACCGCCACAGCTTGGGAGCAAGACTGTCCCGGAGGTCGTCCGTGTCGGCCTTGAACGAGAAGCCCAGGATCGCCACCCGGCTGTCGTGCAGGTCGGTACGCCTGCAGAGATGATCGACCAGGAATGTCGGCATGAACTCGTTCATCTTCCAGGCCGAGAGAAGCATGTCCGGGTACGGGCTCCATTCGTTGAGCATCCCGAAGTCCTTCCGCAGACAGGTCCCTGCTGTGAGGCCCGGAGCGGCGAGGAACGACCTCGGGTAGCCGTGGTTGGCCAGCTCCCGTGTCTCGTGGATGTTGGCCCCGAAGTTGTCCGCGATCATCGCGAACTGATTGGCCAGGGCGAAGTGGACGTACCGCAGGATGTTGTTGAACAGCTTGACGAGCTCGGCCGTGACGTAATCGGTCGTGAGGACCTCTCGCGTGATCCGTCGAAACAGCGCAACGGCACGGGCCTCGCTGGCGGCGTCCTGTGTGCCCACGATCTGCGGCAGTGTGCGGATCTCCTCGTAGGCCTTGCCCTCGGCGATCCGCTCAGGGCAGAAGGCAAGGAAGAAGGTCTCGCCGACGACCAGGTCTGTGTTCCGTCGAATCCACCTCTCGACGAACTCGGTCGTGCCGGGCGCCACTGTGCTGCGCAGGCAGAGCAGCTGTCCGGGGCGGAGGTGCTCCCCGATGCTCTCGAGCACGTCCTGCACCTGTGTCAGGTCGGTCTCGATGTGATTGTGTAGTGGAGTTCCGACGGTGACGATAATCGTCTCTGCTCTCGTCACCACCGACGGATCGTGAACCACGTGGAACCTGCGGCTGGCGATGATCTCGTCGTACCCGGGCTCGTGAAAGGGCATGACGCCCTCGTTGACCAGGTCGGCGAGCTCTTTGTCGACGTCGAGGCCGACTGCGCTGACCCCGGTCTCGACGAATGTCAGACCGAGAGGCAGCCCGACTCGGCCCGTACCGACAATGCAGACCTCGTGCCTCGACTCTGCAGAGCCGGGGGGCGCGTCGGGTGCCGAAGCGGTGGAGTCGTGGATCGTCATGACTTCCCCCTGGAAGAGGTCCTGGTGTTCGTCGTGCAGAGCCGCTCCTGCGCGGCGGTGGCAGTCGAGTGCGTGTTGTGCGGCCCGGGCGTCGAGGAGCTCGCCGAGTTGAGTAGCCGGCAGCGGAGGTCGGCCCACGTTCCTGCCGCGCGATCACGTGCGCTGATCGCGGTGACCGGAAGCGGCCAGGCGATCCCGAGGTCGGGATCGTCGTACTGCACAGCGACGTCCTCTGTCGGATCATGTTCCCGGTCGATCCGATAGCAGACGTCGGCCCACTCGGTGAGCGCCTGGAATCCGTGAAGGAAGCCTGGCGGCACATAGAGCTGGACGAGGTCCTCGTCGTCCAGCTGGACGGCAGCACTCCGTCCGAACTCGACCGACTCCGGCCGCGCGTCGACAAGGACGTCCAGGATCGCTCCCCGGGCACAGCGGACCAGCTTCCCCTCGCCGCGCCCCGAGCGTCCGTGCAGTCCGCGAACGGTTCCACGGGATGAGCGGGACTGGCTGTCCTGAAGGAACGCGCCGGCCTCGATGCCGTGGGCCAATGCGACACGGCTGTCGAAAGTACGGGTGAAGAAACCGCGGTAGTCGCGGTGCGGTACCGGGACGAACAAGAGGACCCCGGGCAAGGGGCCGGTCATGACCTTCACCTCAGTGGAGGGCGACCTGGCGCCAGGGCATCCAGGGCGTGCTTCCTGCCTGGTACAGCGCCTCCAAAGCCACCCGCTCCTTGACGGTGTCGGCGGGATGCCAGAAACCGCTGTAGGGGTAGGCAGCGAGTCTGCCCTCCTTGGCGAGCGCTGCGCAGGCGTCGCCCACCAAGTCGCCACCCTCGGGGATGTAGTCGAAGATCTCCGGTCGGAGAACGAGATAACCGCCGTTCTCCTGGATCGCCATATCCTTCAGCGCGGTGATCGACTCCACCCGATTCCCCTCGATCAGGTCGACGACGTGGAAGGCGGCTTGCGGGGGCACTGCGAGGAGCTGCGCAACCGCTGTCGGGTTCGCCTCGAACTGGGATACCATCGCGTCGATCGGAGCGTCGGTGAGCACATCCGCGTAGTTCGCCAAGAACATGTCCTCGTGTTCAAGGTGGGGGCGAACCCTCCGCAATCGCTCGCCGATGGCGGAATCTTGGCCTGTGTCGACGAAGGTGATGCGCCAGTCCGAGATGTCGCTGTCGAGCAGGTGCACGTCGCCGCCTTGAAGGACGAAGTCGTTGGATGCCGCCTCGTCGTAGCGGAGGAAGAAGTCCTTGATCTGTTGTGCGCCGTAGCCCAGGCACAACACGAAGTCCCGGTGGCCGTAGTGGGCGTAGTACCGCATGACGTGCCACAGCAGTGGCCGTGGGCCAACCGGGACCATGGGCTTCGGTGTGCTGGACCCGCCGTCCCGCATACGCATGCCGTAGCCGCCGCAGAAGAGCACGACCTTCATCTGATGCCCCCAACCTCGGTGTTGGTTCGGCGGTCTCTCGACGCGCCGACGCTCGGCTACTCGGGGTGGTCAGCGCGAGCGTTACCCCCGAACTCGAATGTTCCGGCTTGATCACGCAACGTGGCTGACGGGATCACCGATGGGTGTAGCAGCCCAGCGCCGTGCCTGGTATAACTCGATTTTCTGTGACTCTTCGTGACGAGAATGTCCGTTTGCCGCCGAATGGGTTGGTTCTGGCGCGCGGCAGACCTCGGCCGCTGGTGACCCCTGCGTAACGCAGCGTGACACGCTGGCCGGTGACGGCCTCGTCGATCTCAGGGGGTAAGCAATGCAGCAGGCGGCGACGAAGGGGCAGACGATCCCGCTCGGCCTCAGGGTCGGCGAGATCGTCGAGGTGCGCAGCGAGGCAGAAATCCTCGCAACTCTCGACGAGCGGGGTGAGCTCGAGGCGCTCCCCTTCATGCCGGAGATGCTCAAGTTCTGCGGGCGGCAGTTCCGGGTCGACAAGCTCGCGGTGAAGGTCTGCGACACGATCGACTGGTCCGGGATGTATCGGATGGAGGGTGCGGTCCACCTCGCGGAAACGCGGTGCGACGGCTCTGCCCACGGGGGATGCCAGGCCGGCTGCTTCTTGTACTGGAAGGAGGCCTGGCTGAAGCGCGTCGACCCCTCTGACGTCGGCGAGGGGAACATCAGAAGGGTCGCGGGCGGTCTGAGCGCCGGGGAACTGACGGCCACGACACGACGGGCCGGGGCCGCCGGCGAAGAGGTCTTCGTATGCCAGGCGACGGAGCTGATGCGAGCGGCGCCCGAATACCTCCCGCACTGGGATCTCCGACAGTATGTCCGGGACGTCCGGTCCGGAAACGCAGGCGCCTTCGCCACAGCCCGAAGCGTCCTCGTCGGGTTCTTCAACAAGTACCAGGATCTCAGCAAGCGCTTGCTGCCCCGGGCCCTGCGCATCCACGACGGTGTGCGGTACCCGTTCATCCAGGGCTGCCTGGAGCGCACCCCCTCCGGAAGCCTCGACCTCCGCCCGGGCGAACTGGTCCGCATCAAGCCCGCCGAGGAGATAGTTCGCACGCTCGACAAGGACAACAAGAATCGGGGTCTCTCCTTCGACCGAGAGATGTTGAAGTACTGCGGGCGGGAAGCGCGCGTCCTCCGTCGCGTCGACCGGATCATTGACGAGAAGACCGGACGGATGGTCCACCTGCGGAACCCGTGCATCGTGCTCGACAACGTTGTCTGTACCAGCGACTTCCACCGCAAGTGCCCTCGGGCGATCTACGCGTACTGGCGGGAGATCTGGCTCGAGCGGGCCTGACCGTGCCCGTCGACCGTCCCCTCGGCCGTCCCGCGGTAACGCCACCTCGTGACCGAGCGAGTGAGACCCAGCCAGCTCAGAGTGGACTGGCCCCGGGCTCCTGCCGTAACGAGAGAACACGGAGGGGGAGGTATCCGCGCCATGCTGATGGACGCCGCTGACGTTCCCGTCCTTCTCGTCGTGTTCAACCGCCCCGACATGGTGCGCCGTCTGATCGATGCGCTCCGGGAAGTCAAACCGCGCCGCATCTTCGTCGCTGCCGACGGGCCCCGGCTCCGTGTGCCGGACGATGTGCAGCGGTGCGCGGAAGCCCGAGCGGCGATCAGCGACATCGATTGGCGCTGCGAGGTCGAGCTGCAGTTCCAGGAGGCGAACCTGGGCTGCAAGAAGGGGCCCGAGACCGCCATCACCTGGTTCCTGGCCCAGGTGCCTCAGGGCATCATCCTCGAGGACGACTGTATCCCGGCTGCGGAGTTCTTCCCGTTCTGCGCCGAGCTGCTCGAGCGCTACGAGCGGGACGACCAGGTCATGATGATCGGGGGCCACAACCCGATCGTCGATCGGCTGGATCCTGGGCCGAGCTACGTATTCAGCCGGTCCTCGCCAACGTGGGGCTGGGCCACCTGGCGTCGAGCGTGGCGCCACTACGATCCCGATCTGCAAGCGTGGACGTCGCCGGCGGTGCGTCAGAAGTTGCGCGCCGAGATGCCGGCCGTCGAGTTCAGGATGGCGCGGCGGCGCTTCGACCTGGTTCGCGCGGGTCGCATCGACGCCTGGGATTTCGCATGGACCCTCGCCATGCTCAGTCGGAACGGGCTCTCGGTGATTCCGGCCGGGAACATGATCGATAATGTGGGGTTCGGCCCCGCAGCCACTCACACCAGGAACCCCCGGGCTCCTGATGCAGGTGTCCCGCTCGACCCCGTCAGGTTCCCGCTGGACCACCCTGAAGCACGCGTGCCGTCCGCCAAGTTCGACTCGGCCCTCTTGGCTCATCGTTTTCCCCTGCAGAGGCGAATCCTGACCCTCCTGCCAGTCGGCCTCGCTGCTCGGATCCGGGCGATCGGGTATCGGTTCGTGCGTGGGAGTGACCGCGGTGGACACGCCAGGTGTCCTGCTCCCGACCCGGACGACGGGCACGTCGCCCCGTGTGATCGTTCAGCGACGAGAGGATGACCGTGGAATCTCAGTCCGAGGCATGGCGCCCGTCCGATTCCGGTGAAATCAGTACTGATGTCTGCATCGTCGGCGGCGGACCGGCAGGGATCACCATCGCAAGGGAGCTCGGCCACTCGCGCTTCCGCGTCTGCCTGATCGAGAGCGGCGCCACGGACATCGATTCCCGAGTTCAGCAGCAGAGCCGGGGTGTCGTCTCTGGGTACCCGCTCCAGCGGCTGCACGATTCGCGGGTCCGCGTGGTCGGCGGCACACTGCGGCACCGGAAGCTGGGCAACGAAGGCTGGGCGGTCCGGCCGCTCGATCCGGTCGACTTCGAGAAGCGGCCGGGCCTGCCGTTGTCCGGCTGGCCCTTCACTCGCGATCACCTCGATTCGTCCTACGCTCGAGCCCAAGCCGCGGCCGGTCTCGACACCTACGACTACGAGCCTGAGCCGTGGTCGGATCCTGCGCGGACGCCTGTGCTCGACCTCGAGGGCTGCGGGGTCGATACAACCGTGTTCCATTTCGCCCAGCCACTCTTCCAGCACGCCGTTCCCGAGCTGACCGGCTCGCCGAACGTGCAGATGTTCACGCGCACCCGAGTTGTGGGAATGATCGCCGCGGCGGCCGGCGGAGCGGTCGACGGTGTTCGTGTGCTGCGTGACGACGGCTCACGCCTGGTCGTCCGGGCCCGCGTGGTCGTGCTCGCCGCAGGTGGTGTCGAGAATGCGCGGCTTCTCCTTCTGGGAGACGACGGACGCAGCATCGGCAACGACCACGACCTGGTGGGGAGGTTCTTCGGCGAGCGACTCTCGGCACACTGTGGGCACGTCGTCGTGGGGCGGCCCGAGATCCTGGAGACATTGGAGTTCTACACCCCGCATCAAGTCCGGCACACGTTACTCCGGGGGGCCCTGCGGCTGACGGACGAGAAGCAAAGGGAGTCGGGGCTGCGCAACTGTACTTTTCAAATTCAGCCTCGTCCCGCCCTCGTCACGACGGAAGCGCTCCGCTCTGTGGCCACGCTGCGCAAAGCCCTCCGACGGCAGCCGATGATGCAGGGTGCTGGAGCGCACCTCGGATCCGTGGTCGCCGGGCTCGGGGGGGTCCTTCACTCCGTTGCGCACGGCGGCCTTCGGGAGCGGACACTGACCGTTCGCTGTCAAGCGGAGCACGCGCCGCACCGCGACTCGCGAGTCACCCTTGGTGTCGATCGCGACGACCTGGGTCTTCCGACCGCGAACGTGCACTGGCGCTTCGAGGACTCCGATGTCGACTCCATCCGGACCTCGCTGGCGATCGTGGGCTCCGCCTTACAGGCAAGGGGACTCGGCCGAGTGCAATCCACATTGGACGACACGCGTCGCCCGACCTTGGTGGAAGGGATGCACCACCACATGGGTACGACCCGAATGAACGCCGACCCACGTCTCGGCGTGGTGGACGCCGACTGCCGCGTGCACTCGACGCGCAACCTTTATGTAGCAGGAAGTTCGGTCTTCCCGACATATGGCGCGTCGAACCCCACCCTCACCATCATCGCGCTGGCGTTCCGGCTAGCCGATCACCTCAGCGCCACCCTCGGTGCGGCGCAACCCTCCACTGTGAGCGTATCGTGACGATCAAGGACTACCTCCGGATTCTGCGCGCGCGCTGGGCGATCGTGGCTTTCGCGGTCGCGGTCTGCATGGCCGCCGCACTGGCGACCTATGCGGTACGGCCGACGGAGTACACCGCTCGGATGTCGATGTACGTGTCCGCGACAGGAGCGGAGGACGCCGCGTCGGCAGCCTATGGAGCACAGCTGTCTCTGCAGCGCGTCAAGTCGTACGTGATCCTCCTCGGTAGTCGCCGTATCGCCGAGCAGGTCGTCGCGCGGCTCGACCTTCCGGACTCACCGGACGACCTGTCGAAGCAGATCACGGCATCGACGCCGGTCGACTCGCAGGTCATCGACCTCGAGGTCGTCGACCGGTCCCCTAACCGCGCTGCCATCATCGCCAACACGGTGTATGACGAGTTCGTCCAGGTCTCGGCCGAGCTCACCCGGAACTCCCAGCTCGGGCAGTCGACCGTCGCCTTGCGCATGGTGGAACCTGCACCGCCGCCGAGGTCCCCGTCTTCGACCGGGCTGGGCCTGACGCTCGCGCTGGGGCTGCTCGCGGGCCTGATCATCGGCGTAGCCGCCGCCTTCGTCCGGAACACGCTCGACACCTCGATCCGGACACGCGAGAGCCTCGCCGCTGCCACCGGCGCGCGAGTGCTCGGGACCGTTACCTATGACGTCCGGCGCCGTCGCGCGCCGACGACGGACGATGCGGCCCAACCGTCGGGTCTGCCCCGATCCTCCTCGGAGGATCTGCGCAAGCTCCGAACCAATCTGCGCTTCGGCACGCAGCGGCAGGCGCCCAAGGTCGTGGTCGTCGCGAGTGCACTGACGGGCGAGGGCAAGACGACGCTCGTCGTGGACCTGGCCGCGACGCTGGCCGCCGGTGGCCTCCGGGTCCTCCTCATCGACGGTGACCTTCGACGGCCGATGCTCGCCGAGCGGCTCGGGCTTGCCACCTCGGCTGGTCTGGCGGAGGTGCTGTCCGGGAAGGTGCGGGTCGGCGACGCCGTCCAACGTCCGTGGGAGGAGACCGTGCACTTTCTGTCCGCGGGCGCAGCGGTGGCGAACCCGAGTGATGTCCTCACTGCCGAGCCGCTGGAGAAGGTGTTCGCGGAGCTTCGAGGGAAGTACGACGCCGTGCTGGTGGACTCGCCGGCGCTCGACCCGTATACCGACGCAGCTGTCCTCGCCGCCGCCGGCGACGGCGCCGTGCTGGTCTGTCGGTCTGGTGTCGGCACGCACACCGCCCTTGCGGCGGCGGCCGAGGGACTGCGGGCGGTGTCCGCGCCGATCCTCGGCGCCGTGCTGGTCGTCATCCGGGATATCCGCTTCCGGCTACCGTCGGGCCGTGGCCTTCCGGTCGTTCCGTGGACGGAGTTGTACCGCCCGCAGCACGCAGCGGATCCTGCAATGGGAGCCGCCGAACGGAGCGAGACGGCGGAAACGAACGGCTCGAGGAACTCCCTTCCCGTGCAGCGTGGGTGACGGAGACGCCCATGTCGATCCTACCGGTCCCGTCATCCACGATCCTGCCCGTCTCCGGCCCGACGCCGCTGCCACGGCGCGGCGCCGTGCCTGTGGTGGCCGTCGTCGCGATGGTTGCCGTGGGTACGGGTGTGATCGTCGGAACCGACGCCACGCTATTCCTGCTCGTTGCTGTGATCGCTCTCGTGGCAGGGCTGTGCTTCGTCGGGCCGAAATGTCGGCTCGTGATCGCGGTGGCAGGTGCCCTCGTGGTGTTCCAGTCGACCCTGAGCCTGCTGAAGTACGCCTATCTCGGCCTGGCTGTGCTGTGCTTCGCGTTGAGCCTCCGGGGGGTGTGCGACGCGAGTGGCGCCCTTCGCCGCGAGTATCGACCGTTCATCCTAGCCAGTTTCGCGCTGGCCGCCTACCTCGCCTTCTCCTATCTGGTCGCCCGCGCGAACGGTGCCTCCTTCGAACTCTGGTTCCGCGATGCCCTCCCGTACTTCCTGCTGACGGTCCTTCCGGTGATTGGAATCGCCGCCGGCGAGCGGATCACCCGGAGATGGAACGACGTCTGGATGGTTCTGCTGGGCATCGTCGTCAGCGTGGGCGTCACCTCCGAGTGGTTGGCCAGGCGCGAGGTATCGGCCCTGCCCTTCGGACGATTCGTCCTGTCGAGCGCCGTGATCGTCGCTCTGTGCTTCGCCTACGCCGTGACGATGGCCGGTCTTCCCCGGCGACGAGGCAGGGTCGGCTGGGCCGTCGTGGCGACGATCATCCTCGTCGTCATGCTCCTCTCCGGAACACGAACCAACATCGTTCTCCTCGCCGCACTGGTGGGGGTCGTCGGACTGGCCAAGCCTTCGGCGGTGTCGCCGCGAAGAATGGCGAGTCTCGTCCTGTGCATCCTTCTCGCCTTTGTGACCGTGGCACCGCTGGTCGCGCATGTCGTCGTTTCCGATCCGACCTTCTTCAGCGATCGGATCCAGTCTGCCGAGGCCGTCCTCACCGGTGAGGCCGCGAGCGACGGCAGCTTCGGCGAGCGACAGCAGGCGTACGAGTGGACGGCGGAGGCTTTTGCCGACCATCCCATCCTCGGCACCGGACCCGGGCACCTGTACCCGGCTCCCGAGAAATTGACGTTCAATCTGGACGCACCGGGGATCGTGCCGGCGAAGTTCGGGCTGGTGGGTATGTTCTTCATCGCGGCCTTCCTGCTCGCCGCTGTCGTCGCTGTTCGGCGAATACGGGTAGAGTACGGAGGTTTTCCTACGTATACCGCCGCGCGTGGATGGATGTGTGTGCTCGTTGCGCTTATTCCCTTCGGTCCATGGCTGGAGGACAAGGGATTCGCCATCGCCCTCGCGATCTTGTTCGCGGGCGTCGTGTCGGAAACGCGGGGGCCAACTCCCTCACTCTCTGAGACCGCCCCGTTGCGAACCGAAAAGGTATAGGGATGACGTCGCCTCGAATGGAGCAACGCTGTTACGTTGGAGCTCTTGCGTACGAGGTAGTCAGAGCGATGTTGCTCTTGACGGTGAATCGGAGGCCGCTCGATGCAGCCTGGTCGTGACTCAGTGTACATGTCTCGGATCGGCCTGAACGGAAACGACGTGCCTGCAGTGGCTGTCTGTATACCGCTCTACAACAAGGAGGGGTTCGTCTCCGAGACCATACGGAGTGTCCTTCAGCAAACTTTCAGTGACTTCGAGTTGGTCATACAGGACAACGCCAGCCGGGACGGCTCCCTTGCCGTCGCACGATCGTTCGACGACCCGCGGATCCGGGTTTTAGAGAGCGCCGAAACGATCCCGGCAACGGCGAACTTCAATAGGGCCGTATCGGCGTCGCGTGCTCGATTCATCAAGGTGCTGCCCGCGGACGATCTCCTTCGGCCGGATTGCCTGGCCCGTCAGTGGGACATCCTGGCCCACGACCCGGGGCTGGCGATGGTCAGCGCCAGGCACGAGGTCATCGACGGCGATGGCGAGGTGGTGGTGCGCGACAGGACCCTTCGGCATCAGGACCTTATCGGAAAGCAGGGCCGATCCGTCGTCCTTCGGAGGGTCGTCCGCCACGGTGGGAACCCGATCGGCAATCCCGGGAACGTGCTGTTTCGGCGACGTGCCTTCGCCGACGCGGGCGGGTTCCCAGAACACGAAGACTTCTTCTCCGTCGACGTGAGCCTGTGGCTCAAGCTGCTGGAGCACGGGGATTTCTTCGGGATCCCTGACACTCTCTGCAGCTTCCGTATCGAGGCGGGTACCGACACCCTCGCGCTTGGCCGGGAGGCCGCCCGTATCCAGCGCCGCTTCATCGAGGACCTGCGGCGCTCGAACCGCGGTGTCGTGCGGCGCAGCGACGTCATGCGTGGAGAACTGCGCCGGCCCTTGACCGCGGCGCGCCACCGCGTGCTTTCGGCTGTCGGCGGCCCGAAGAACAGCCCGACACGCCGACTCGCGACAACCCTGCTGACCGTGGCCCGCAAGCCTCCGGAGGCGCGACATCGCAATGCGTTCCGGACTGTGTCTGTGGAGCCGACAGCACAGACGATGCGCCGAGGCTGATTCGAGTCGTCGTGAGAGTAGAGGAACCGATGACACCGCCGACTCCGGCTCCGCCACCGCCGCGGCTTTCCTCCGTCGAGTCCCGCGACGGTGCCGGCGAGTTCGACCGCCCCCGCATGGTGGCCGATCCCCGAGAATGGGAAGGGCCCGCACCGAAGGTGCGGCCCGTCGCGGGGGTCCGGTCGGCCAAACGGATGAAGGCCTGGATGCTCGTCCTTCCCGTCGACCTCCTTGCCCTGAGTGCTCCGGCGATCTGGGTCCCACAGCACGCGAAGGGCATTCTTTCCATGGCGGCACTGTCCCTGCTGCTTCTGACTGGAGGAGGCCGCTACCGAGCGCGTCTCCACGTCAGCGTGCTCGACGAATTGCCGATCATCCTCGGCCGGCTGCTCGCAGCCGGCGCGATTGTGGCCACGGTCTTCGCTCTGCGCCACGAGCAGGCCGAGGTCACCGGTTTCCTGGTGTCGGCCGTCGTCGGGATCGGGCTGGTCGTGGCCGGACGAGTCGTGACCAATCAGCTCATCCTTCTGGGGCGGCGGCGGCGTGTCGTCGCACATCGAACCGTCATCGTCGGCGGCGGGATGCTCGGGGCAGAGCTCGCCGGACTCCTCAGCCGGTACCCGCAATACGGTCTGTTTCCCGTCGGGTTCGTCGACGAGCAGGAGGACTGTCCGGCCGGCTCCGTCAGTCACCGGCTGGGCGGGGTGGGCGACCTCGCTAGAGTCGTCCGGTCGACTGCATCGGACGTCGTGATCGTCGCAGACGGCGACACCTCCGAGTCCCGGCTCCTCGACGTGCTACGCCATCCGGACTGCGCTCGCTGCGACCTCATGATCGTCCCCCGCTTGCACCAGTTCTGCCGCCATGTCGGTGTCGGCGACCACATCGGTTCGATTCCGGTGACGCGGATCTTGCCGCCGCGTCTCGACGGGACGGCGGCCCTGGTGAAGCGGGGCTTCGACATCCTCCTCAGCGCGACGGCGCTCGTCGTCTGTACGCCACTGCTCCTCGCCTGTGCCCTCGCGGTGCGACTCGAAGGAGGTAGGGGTGTGCTCTTCAGTCAGGAGCGGGTGGGGCGGGCTGGTGAGCGGTTCACCTGCTACAAGTTCAGGACAATGAAGCCGGCCTCCGGAGAGGAGGCCGCTACACGCTGGTCCATCGCACACGACGGGCGAGTGGGAACCGTCGGGAGGATTCTGCGCCGCACCGGCCTGGACGAGCTCCCGCAGTTCTGGAACGTGCTTCGGGGCGACATGACTCTCATCGGGCCGCGTCCGGAGCGGCCGCACTTCGTCACGAAGTTTTCGGAGGAGGTTCCGATCTACGGGCACCGACACCGGGTGCGAACCGGACTGACCGGGCTGGCTCAGGTCAGCGGACTGCGCGGCGACGTTCCCATCGCCGACCGAGCGAGGTTCGACAACTACTACATCGAGAACTGGTCGTTGTGGCTGGATCTGAAGATCCTCCTGCGCACCGTCGCCGAGGTCGTGTTCGCCCGTGGCCGCTGAGCAGATCGCCCGACCGGTGTCCCAGGACACCACACCACGTCGACTCGAGGTGCTCGTCATCGGCATGCACTACGCGCCCGAGTCCACTGGTAACGCTCCCTACACGACAGGCATGGCGCGTGGGTTGGCGTCCGGCGGGCACTCCGTCCGCGTCATCACCGGATATCCCCACTACCCGGAGTGGAAGGTCAGGACGGGCTACACGGGCCTGAGGACGCAGCACCTGGACGGCGACATCGCTGTGCAACGCGTCCGCCACCCGGTACCTGCGGTCCCGACCGCGGCACGACGCGTCCTGATGGACCTTGTCTTCTCGGTGCACGCCGCCGTGCTTCGAGGTCCTCGACCCGACGTTGTGATAGCAGTCAGCCCCGTCCTGCTCTCGGTCGCTGCCGGAATCCGCTGGCGCTCGGCGGGAAGGACCGCGTTGGGTGTCGTCACCCAGGACCTGTACTGCCATGCGCTCGCCGAGACGGGGTTGGCCTCCCCGGCCTGGGCACAGATGGGCGCGCAGCTAGAGCGCGCGCTCCTGAGCCGAGCGGACGGCGTCGCGGTCATTCACGAGAACTTCGCACGCGACCTCGTCGAACTCGGCATCGCGCCGGAGCGGCTCTCGATCATCCGAAACTGGTCGCACGTCCGAACCTCGACGGCCGACCCTGCGGCGACCCGGAAGCGGTTGGGCTGGGCGCCGGGGGAGATCATCGCTCTGCACGCCGGGAACATGGGGGTCAAGCAAGGCCTCGGCAACGTCGTCGACGCCGCTCGTCTCGCGTCCTGCTCTCCGGGAGGCGTCCGCTATGTCCTGCTCGGAGCGGGCGGTGAACGCCGCCACCTCGAGGAGGCAGCGACAGGTGTCGAGAGCCTCGATTTCATGGATCCGTTGCCGGACGGCCAGTTCGAGGACGCCCTCGCCGCCGCCGACGTCCTGGTGCTCAATGAAGCGCCATCCGTCGCCGCGATGTCGGTGCCCAGCAAACTCACGTCCTACTTCGCCTCCGGTCGGCCGATCGTCGCGGCCACCGCGTCGCACAGCGCAGCCAGCGCTGAAATCGCGCGCTCGGGGGCGGGTGTCAGGGTGGACCCCGGGAGCCCCGACGCGCTCCATGCCGCCGTGTGCCGGCTGGGACGGGATGCCCCTCGGGGGCGTGCCATGGGGATGAGAGGTCTCGCCTACATGAGGGCCAACCTCTCGCCGCAGGCCGCCGCGGCCGCCTACGGTGCGTGGGTCGAGGGCCTGGCGGCGGCACGGACCGGGATCGGTGGCCCCCGGCATTCGCGTGGGGGAGGACCGTGATGACGCACACCTGCCCGCCGTGGCCGTCGGTGCCGCATGACGACGGCCCGTCGCGTTCTCCCGAGGCCGGGACGTGACCGGTGCGGGTCTCCGGACCGGCAAGGTCCTGGTCGGCCGGATCGGTTCGGTGGCGGGGTCCCTGGTCGTCGGCCAGATACTCGTCGGCCTCACATACGTGGCGGCGGCCCGACAGATGGAGCCTGCCGAGCTCGGGCTCGTGGCTACCTGCTACGCCATCGCGACCGTTGCGTCGACGATCTTCGATGTCGGCCTCACCGGCTACACGATCCGTGAGGTCGGCGGCGGTGATCTGACCTTCCTACGGGCGCGGCAACTCGTGACCGCCAAGCGGCGGCTGGTGCCGCTCCTCGTCGTACCGACGGTGACAGCAAGTCTGCTGATCATGCGCCAGCCGATCGACGGGCTCGTACTCGGGGTCGTCGGCTGGGCCGTGTGGGAGGCCCAGACCGCGAACGCGCTCCTGCGGATGCAGGAGAAGTTCGCCAGAGCGGTGTCTGCCCAGCTCATCGGCCGGGCAGTCGGGTTGGCCGTCGTCCTCGGTCTGCTCGTCGTGCTGCCAGCGCAGCGCGCCCTCGCGATCGGCCTCGTGACGAGCTTCGCGCTGGAGGCCGCGATCGACTACTCGATACTGCGGCGGAACCGGCACGGTGCCTCGTCGCAGGCCGACCTGCTGTCGGTGCACAAGCGGTCCTACTCCTTCGGGATCGTCTCGCTGGCAGGTATCGGTCAGCAGCTCGACACGCCGGCGGTGACGCTCGGGGCGGGGCCCGGAGCAGGCGGCATCTACGCCGGTGCGGGTCGGTTGCTCGGGCCACTGCTCTTCCTGTCGTGGTCGATGGCGCTTGTCGGCGCGCCCTGGCTGGCCCGCGCCCGGAACGATCCGGCCGAGCTGCGTCGCGAGGAGCGGCGGATCGGTCTGACCGCGCTGGGACTGTGCCTCGGGCCGCTCGTGGCGGCTGCTGTCGGGCCGACGATCATTCCGTGGATCCTCGGTGATCAGTTCGCGATGTCGGGCACGACCTTCGCGGTTCTGGCGATCGGCGCCGCTTTGTCGACCCTCAACCAGGGACTGGCGCTGGTGCTGCAGAACCGTGGGGCCGAGCACTTCGTCGGCGTGACCATCACGGTCGGTCTCGTGACCGGTCTCGTGGTCACGTACGTGGCAGCGGTGCTCGGCGGCGCGGTCTGGGCGGCCGTGGGCTTCGTCGTGAGCCAGATCTACATCCTCACGCGTCTCGCGATTCGTGTGTTCGGCCCGAGTCGGGTGCCGCGCCATGTCGAAGGGACTGAAGAGTGAGGTCGTCCGACGAGTCGTCATCCCGTGACCTCGTCTGCGTGCTCGAGACGGACCCGACCGGGCACCGCCTCCGGTACGTGAGACATCTCGTCACCGCTACCGGTCCGGACCGGTGCGTCCTGCTCACGACCCGTGAGGCGGTGGAGTCGAACGAGTACGCCACGCACCTCCGACCGGCGGGAACCAGGTTCGTGACACTTCCGCAGGCAGCCTCGCGACGGGAGGTCCTCGACTCGGCACTGAGGTGGGCGACCGCTGCCTCGGCACGGCTGCTCGTCGTGCCGGACGGGGACAAGTACGTGGTTCCCCTCCTGCGGCGAAGACCCGTCCTGCGGCGTACCCGGCCCGAGATCCGGCTGCTGATGATGAGAACGGCGACCATCGGGGGGCCGGAGGGGCTGCGCCCCACGACGGCCGTCAAGCCGCTGCTCGTCCAGATGCTTCGGCGCCTGCCCGGTGTGCGGGTGCTGTTCCTGACCGACGCCATGGGGGTGATCGAGCGTCGCCGCGGCTACCCGGGTCTGCCGCCGGTGCGGGACCCGGTGCCTCGATCGGAGGCGGACGCACCTCGGCGACCGGAGTGGCTACCGCCGGAGGGCGCTGACACGGTCGTGGGCCTGTTCGGCGTCGTCAGCGCCAGGAAAAACCTACCGCTCCTGGTACAGGCGGTCGCCGAGCTCCCGCACGTGGTCCTCGTCGTGGCCGGCCACCTCGCGCCAAACGTGCGGCGGTTCGTCGAGACCGACCCCACGGCCGTCAGCCTGTGCGCCGAGGACCGGATGAGGCTGGTCGACCGGTTCTTGGATCCGGACGAGTACGGTGCCGGGCTGTCCGCGGTGGATGTCGTCGCACTCCTGCACGACAACGACGCGCCGAGTGGCGTCCTCGGCGAGGCCTGCACACGGGGTACACCAGTGCTGGTGCCGCAGGGAGGATGGCTCGAGCGGGTGGTCGAAGCGACCGGCGTCGGCGCCGCCGTTCCGATGACGGTCGCCGGGGTGTGCGCCGGGATGACCCGGATCATGGAGGACCGGTGGGAGTACGTCGAGGCGGCGCGGGCATGGTCCGCGACCGTCGGGACGGACGACTTCAGGAACCGGCTCCTCGGCCCGTGAATGGGCACGCGGCGATCCCACGGGCACCCTGCCGGAGCGGCTAGGCTCGGAACGTGCCTACCCGGCGACCCAGGCGTCACGGACAGGTGTCGCAGCGCCGCTGGCCGCGTCGCCTTCTCCGCTACGGAGCGATTGCGATCGCGGGTCTCGTTGTCTGTGGGCTCGCGCTCTTCGCCCTCCGGCCCGAGAGCCGTCCGCCGAGCCCACAGCCGCCGGCGGGCCACGCCTCAGCGTGCACCAACAGCGACGGGACCGCCTGCCCCTCTTCGTACTTCACTGGGCCGCTCGGCAACGACAATCTGGTTCCAGGGCGGACGGGCGCGTTCCTCATCGAGTACTACGCTGGTGTGGGGGTCGAGTGGCCACAGGCACAGATGGCCATCCGTCAACGCCAGCAGGACCTCGGGCGGACGTTCGATGGCATCCAGATCGAGTACGGCAATAACGGCTACTGGGACGGCGTCTACGGGATCTACGACCCAGAGGATTTCACGCCACGCCGTGAGCAGTGGATCATCGATAATGGTTCGTTCCCGGTCGTGAGCTGGACACCGGGCTACACGATCAGTCAGATGAACAGCGGCGCCGCGGACGAGATCTGGCGCAAGGCGGCGCAGTACTTCGCCTCCTTTGCGCCGCACCGAATCATGCTCCGGCCGTTCGTCGAGTTCAACTGGCCGACCTCGGTGACGAGTGCTGTTCCCGGGCCCGAGAACGGCGGTGTGAACAGTTGCGGCGAGCCGTTCGTGCAGGCCTGGCGGCACATGGTGGACGTCTTCCGCGAGAACGACGCGACAAATGTCGGCTTCTGGTTCACTCCCGAGGAGGGTGCGGATCGCGAATGCGCTTTGGACTCGTATCCTGGTGACGCCTATGTCGACTGGGTTGGCTCGGATCGATACAATCGGTGTCCCCTCAGCGACGAATCATGCTACTCAAGCCCCTTGCGGCCGGGTCCGGCCACTTTCTCGGAGCTCTTCGGATATCGCGGGACATGTGCCGATGAGATGCCGTGCAAGACGAATATGCACGACACTTTCGGTCCGCGGAAGCCTTTTGTCGTGGGCGAGGTGGGAACCATCTACGACGTGCACGACTCCCGCTTCAAGGGCGACTTCTATCGCACATTGCCGGAGGACGCCAGGGAGCTTCGGTATCTCCGAGGTGTGGCCTTCTTCGATGCCGACGTGAGCGCGATCGAAGGCGCTGACGCGAACTGGCGGGTGGATTTTCCGCAGTCCGACCCGGACCCGTATCAAGGCTTCGCCTCGATGGCGAGGGACGCTTGGTTCTCGACGCAGCACGGCTAGTCCGCGGTCACGTGCCATATGCTGACGATGAGCACGAGGGGGCGGTCGGGCAGACTTGCGCGGCAGGAGACCGATCGCGTCCCCGAGGAGATACGAGCTGATGCCCAGGAGACGCGCGACCGGGAGTCCGGCGGCCTCACCGGAGAGTCGCGACCGAGGGTGATGACGACCGTACTGACGTGGATCGGGGTGTGGTGCGCGGGCGCCCTCGTAGTGGGCCTGGTGCTCGGTCTCGGCCTTCGCCGGCTCGCGCAACGCGACCCGGGCGAGAGCGAATTCGAACAGCGACCACCATCCGCATCTCACCGGTCACAGACTTCACCAGCGGCCATCCACTGCCGTCACAACCCGGCGGGCGAGTGCGACACTTGTGCCGGCCGGCCTGAGCAGGGCACGCGGTAGGCGGCCACCCGAGGTGCGGGTAACGCGGGTGCTGCTGCACGCGAGCCAGCATCCGACTCCGCGATGCTCATCCCGACCCGGTCGGCACCGCGGTGGAACGGGACGAGTTCCGTCCCGAGATCGCGCGGACGTCCAGCTCACCGGGGAGAAGATGACCAACACCTTTTCCGATCAGTCGGCCCAAATCGGCGTGCGGGTTCAGTCCGCCGCGAGTGAATCCACGGCCTTACCGCGGCTGCGTCGCTCCGCCGAGCTCAATGAGCGCCTCCACCGTTTGATCCCAGGAGGCGCGCACACGTATGCCAAGGGCGACGACCAATTCCCTGATGGCATGGCGCCCGTGATCTCCCGCGGACACGGCGCACATGTCTGGGACGTCGATGGCAACCGCTACGTCGAGTACGGCTCAGGCCTGCGCTCGGTAGTACTCGGCCACGCGCATCCTCGAGTCCTGAGCGCGGTACGAGCGCAGCTCGACCACGGGGCGAACTTCGTTCGGCCGAGCGTCATCGAGGCGGAGGCCGCCGAGCGGTTCTTGGCGACGGTGCCTACAGCGGAGATGGTCAAGTTCACGAAGAACGGTTCGGATGCGACCACGGCAGCTGTGCGGCTCGCGCGGGCCCACACGAGGCGCTCCGTTGTCGCGATCTGCCGGGACCAGCCGTTTTTCTCCACCGACGACTGGTTCATCGGGACGACGCAGATGACGGCGGGCATTCCGGCGCAGTCCACGTTGTCATTCCCATATGGGGACTTGCCCGCCCTGTCGGATCTGCTCGACCTGCACGGGTCCGACATCGCCTGCCTGGTCATGGAGGCGGCCACGGTGACCGAGCCGCCGGCGGGCTATCTGGAGGGCGTGCGGGCGCTGGCCGATCACCACGGTTGCCTACTCGTCCTGGACGAGATGATCACCGGCTTCCGGTGGGCGGCCTCCGGGGCACAGGGCCTCTACGGAATCGTGCCCGACCTGTCCACTTTCGGGAAGGCTCTGGGGAACGGCTTTGCCGTCTCTGCGCTCGCGGGTCGACGCGAAATCATGGAGCGTGGCGGACTTCGCTCTCCTGACGAACGTGTCTTCCTGCTATCCACAACCCATGGGGCCGAGACGCACGCGCTTGCGGCAGCGATGGCGGTCATGGACGCGTGTGTGGAGGAGGGCGTGATCGCTCGCCTCCACCAGCTCGGAGATCGACTTCGCGCAGGGGTTCACGAGGTGGCCGCCGCTGCAGGGGTCGGCGAACAGGTCGTCGTCCGCGGGCGTGCCAGCAACCTCGTCTTCGCCACGTTGGACCACCACGGCAATCCGTCGCAGGAGTTCCGGACGCTCTTCCTGCGCGAACTGCTGCTCGGCGGGGTATTGGCGCCATCGTTCGTTGTCAGCGCCGCCCTCACCGATTCGGACGTGGACCGGACGGTTGAGGTCGTCGCCGACGCCTGCGCCGTGTACAGAGACGCGCTCGAGGCCGGCGGGCCGGAGAAGTACGCGGGAAGACCGGTCAAGCCGGTCTTCCGGCGCTTTGCCTGAGGGCGCGCTCCTTCTTCACGCGGCGAGGTCCTCGGCCACCACCCAACGACCGCCTGCCGCCTCGATCTGCGGCATCGACCGTCTGACCTCGTCGAGAAGATCCGGAACGAACAGGACGACCGTGTCCGGCCTCGACTCGATCAGCGTCGAGGGCGCGACGATCGCGATTCCGCTGCCGGGCATCCGCCGACCCTCCTTCGCTGGGGATGCATCGCCGACCATCGTCAGCAGGTCGGGGCCGATGCCGGCACGACACAGGAGCGCGACGGCCCGGGAGGCCGCGCTGTAGCCCACGACCTGCCGGCCCATATCCCTCTCCCGGCGTAGGAAGGTGCTCAGCGCCTCGGATGAGGTGACGTACGCGAGCTGCAGGCTACGAGCACGCTGCGGGTCGAGTGCCCCTACACGGATCTCGTCTTGGACGATCTCCTCCACCGAGCGGTCCGGCGCACCGGCACGCGTGGCTCCGAGCAGCACCGTTCCTCCATAGAGGGGATACTGACGGGCGGTGACCGGAACGAGGCCGACCGAGCGCAGCATGCCGATCAGTGCAGAGGTGGAGTAGTAGGCGAAGTGGCCGTGGCGCAGAGCGTTCCACTGGCCACGGTGAAGGATCGTTGCGAACGAGTGGTACTGGAAGAAGAGTGTGCCGTCCGGAGCGAGGCTCTCCACCCGTCGGCGTAACGCTGCGGCCTGATCCGGCTCGTGCATCATCCCGATGTTGTCGATCACAACGTCTGCTGGCTCCCCGGCAGCCGCGACCTGGAGTCCGTGTCCCCGCAGGAGGTCCTCCCACCTGCCACCGTGAGGACTCCCGAACTCGCGCATCAACCGTGCACCCGTGAGGAAGCCGGCCGTGGAGAGCGCCCCGACCGCCTCTTCGGCCTGCCGCGCCAGTGCCTCTGGCTCCTGCCCGCGGGGCTCCTCCGCGGTCGTCGAGTCTTCGACGAGCTGTGCGAGGCGACAGTTTCCACAAAGCCAGAGGGACAGCGGATGAAGGACATCGGGTCCGGGGTCGGAGACGAGCGGGAAGGAGTCGCTCGCGGGTTGACGACCGGCGTCGAGGATGACTTCTCCCGTGGTGTGTCGACAGAAGCGGCAATTCATCCCATGCACCTCAACAGCGAGCGATGTCGGGAGTCTCGGCTTCCATCCGGCCATCGTTACGGCCCACGGACCATGCGGGTCGAGCAGCACGGTCAGGCGCAGCTGCCCCGTGCATCCCGGGCGTGATCACTCCCCGCGCGTCAGCTCATGAGGCCGAGCTGGGTCAGCATGTCCAGCTGGTCGAAGTAGAGGGTGTGGCCCGTGATCACGCCGTTCTCCACGAGGTAGAGCCCGCAGAAGGGGACACGGACCGGCTTGCCCGTGGCCTCGATCATCTGCCCGTCGGGTGTCGGGAGGGGGCCGGTGTGGGTGCCCTCGAAGACCGCCTCGAGGAGGACCTGACCGTTCTGACCGAAGAGTCGGCGCTCGACGACGCGGTTGTCGGGGAATCCGTTCTGGTAGCCGCCCCAGAACATGTGGGCGCCGTCGAGGCCCTCGAGGTGCACGCCGCCAGGGACGTCGAAGACCGACTTGTCCGAGTAGTGTGCCAGCCAGCCGTCGAGATTCCGGCTGTTCCAGGCCTCGAACTCGTTCCGGACCAGCTGCACGTCGTCCATCGTCAGCACCTCGTCTCGCAGGGGAGACCAGGGTCCTCCTCGCCGGGCGTCCTGTCGCTGCGCAGAACTGCGTACGCGTAACGGACTGCTCACCGTCGGCGAATTCCGGGCCGGGAGAGGAGGCGCCGTGCTCGCGGACATCACCGGGCTGATCGGGGTGTTGATCTGGCCGGCGCTCGTGCTCGTCGTGGTCGTGCTGTTCCGGAAGCCGCTGACCAACCTCCTGTCCGGGTCGCTGACGGTGAAGGGGCCGGGCGGGCTGGAGATCTCGGCGTCGAGCAGGCAGCAGGCCGCGACCGCGCTGACCCAGGCCACGGTGGCCAAGGGGGCGCCGCCGATGGACCAGAAGGCGGCACTGGACCGCGTCGACGACGCCGCGCGGACGTTGCAGGACGTCGGGGGCCGGGCCCGGTTGCTGTGGGTCGACGACCATCCCAGCGGCAACCGGCACGAGGCGACGGCGCTGGAGGCCGTCGGCATCGACGTCGAGCTCAGCCCGTCGACCGAGGACGCCCTGGAGCGCACACAGCGCAACCGGTACGACGTGATCGTCTCTGATATGGAGCGCCTGCAGCACCCGCAGGCGGGCTACGACCTGCTGCAGAAGCTGCGGTCGTCGGGTGTGCACACCCCGTTCATCGTCTATGCCCCGACCGGGCGGCCGGAGCGCTTCGACGAGGCGGTGCAGCACGGGGCCGACGGGTGGGCGGACACACCCGAGCAGCTCATGCAGATGGTGCTCGCCGCCGTGCGGCGGGAGCGGAGCTGACTCGGGTCAGGAGCGGTCGTAGGCCTGCCTGACGACGCCGTCGACCGACGAGCGGGGTGCGGGCACGGTTCCAGCGGGGGCGGACCGGCGCTCCGCGAACAACGCCCTGACCAGCCGCGAGTTCTCGGCCAGCGAGTTCGTCGGGTACGGCTGGTGCCACGGCGCCGCCCGGATGCCCGGGACCTCGTACACGGCCAGTCCCTCCTGGGCCGCACGGGCGGCCAGGAGGAGCTCGAAGCCGGCGGCGTGCCGGGTGAGGTCGGGTAGCCCGAGCCGGGGAAGGGTCGAGCGACGGAGGGCCGTCACGCCGCACCACGGATCCGTGACGCGCGTGCCGAGACGGGCGGAGGCGACGGCCGCGAGGGCGGCGTCGGCCACCGAACGCCGGGCGGGGCGCGAGCCCCTGGCCACGTCGAAGTCGTCGAGGGCCATGACCATCCGGGGGACCTCGGTCGGGCAGGTGGACCCGTCGGCGTCGAGCAGGACGAGCGCGTCGCCGCGGGCCGCGTGCATACCCGCGACCATGCTGGTCCCGCGGTTCCACCCCTGCGTGACGACCCGGGAGTCCGGCCGGACGCGGCGGACGGTGTCGAGCGTGTCGTCGACCGAGCCGCCGTCGGAGACCACCACCTCGTACCCGGGGTCCAGCTCCGTGAGGAGGCGTTCGACGTTGCGGCGCTCGTTGAGCGTCGGGACGACCACCGAGACCGCCGGCCGCGCAGTGCCCGAACCGTGCATGTCGTCACTCCCCACGTCGGCAGCGCCCGACCGCCACGGGCGCAGGGACGGTGACGTCGCACCGACCCGTATCGCGCCTATCGACGCCGAAGCGACACGCGTTACACAAGGTCCACTTCTGTAAACCGGCGAACGGCGCGCAGCGGACCAGCCTCACATCTCGCCGAGCCCTGCCACCCGCTTGACCAGCGCCTCCGCTCGGATGCGGGCTTCGTGACCAAGGCGGGCGGGCAGGCGACGGGCGCGCAGCTCGTGGGTGTGGTGGAGCGTGGCGCCGAGCTTGGTCTTGAAGGCCGCGAGCGCGGAGTCCGGGTGCGCGCCGCCCATGTCGTACCAGTGGCGCCCCTGGTCGCAGGCGTCCTCGATCGCGAGGCGGTGCAGCAGGTCGTTGGCCCGCAGCGGGGTCGCGACGTCCTTGTCCATCGCGCCGCGCCAGTACTTCGCGTGCCCGCCCGCGCTCAGCACGATGATCACCGCGACCGGTTCGCCGTCCCGGCGGGCGACCCAGGTCGCGCAGTCCTTGCCGAACGCGGCGGCGACGAGCGCGACCTGCGCCGGGGTGGAGCTGACCCGGCTCATCCGCCACCGGCTGAGCCACACCGGCTCACCCTCGGTCGCGGCGCGGCGGTGGACCGAGCGCTCGTGCAGCTCGTCGTAGACGTGGGCGAGCCGGCCGGTGCGGTCGACCTCCACCTCGACGCCGAGCTTCTCGGCCTTGCGCATCGCCGTCCGTGCCGTCCCGCGGAAGCGCCGCGACCACACCTCGTCGAACCCGCCGGCGAGGTCCAGCAGGTAGCTGCCACCCGCCTCCACGGCGTACCCGGCACGGGATGCCGCGGAGAGCCAGGCCGGGTCGGCCTCCGGGCGCAGCGTCACCTCGGTCGACAACGTCCCGCGGTGGGCGGCGTCCCGCCACACGAACTCCGCCTCGTCGACCGTGATCCGGCCGTCCGTGCTGATCGGACCGCCCGTGCCCCAGATCTGCGGCCAGCTCGAGACCACCCTCGCGGCCGCCGCCGACCGGCGTCGCCGGACCAGGGGGAGCACGACCTGCCGTCCGGACGGAAAGGCGTAGTGCACACTCGCGTCCGCGAAGCGGCCGTCGGCGAGGACGGCCTCCCGCCACGGCAACGACTGCCCGACGACGGCCGCCTCGTCCGTCTCGAGCACCGACCGCCACAGCGTGGTCGGCACCGGGGAGGTGACGCGAGGCGTCACGAGAACGTCTTCGTCAGGGCTCCGACCAAGCGCTCGACGTCCGCGTCGTGCAGGTCCCCCATGGTCGAGATCCGGAAGATCGACTTGGCGAGCTTGCCCTGACCGGCGTAGATCACGAAGCCCTCGTCCTTGAGCCCGTCGTGGAGGTCGGTGTAGGTGACGCTGTCGGGCAGCCGGTACGAGCGCAGGACGACCGAGCTCGTGCCGGCCGGCAGCAGGGGCGCGACGCCGACCCGCCGCAGGCCCTCGCCCGCGGCGTCGGCGTAGCGGGCGTAGCGCGCGTGCCGCTCGCGCCACCCGCCTTCCTCCCGCAGCTCCGCCAGCGCCTCGACCAGCGCGTACAGGCTCTGCACGGCCGGGGTGAAGGGCGTGTTCCGCTGGTCCTGCAGCGTGGCCAGCCGGGTCAGGTCCAGGTAGTAGGCCCGCTGCGCCGCCGAGGCGAGCGCCGCGCGCCGCACCACGGCGAACGCGATGCCGGGGACACCGTGCAGGCACTTGTTGGCCGTGCCGGCGACGGCGTCGATCGGCAGGCCGAAGTCGATCTCCTCGCCGCCGAAGCTGCTGACCCCGTCGACGAGCAGCCGCACGCCGTGCGCCCGACACACCGCGCCGATCGCGGCGAGATCCGTGAGCCGGCCGGTCGTGGTCTCGTGCTGGACGACGGCGACGTGCGTCACCGCCGGGGACCCGGCCAGCCGCGCCGCGAGGGCGTCGAGATCGGGCCCCGCGAGCCAGTCCCCGGCCAGCGTCTCGTGGGCGATCCCGTGGCACTCCGCGATCGCGGTCATCCGCTCGCCGTAGACCCCGTTCTCCAGCACCAGCAGCCGGCCGTCCGCCGGCACCACGGACGCGACCATGCTCTCCACCGCCGCGGTGCCCGATCCGGTGAGCAGCACGGCGGCCCACTCCGCGGGATCCAGGTCGTAGACCGCGAGCAGCCCGGCCCGGGCCGCGTCCTGCAGGTCGAAGAACTCGGGCTCACGGTGGCAGAGGTCGGGTCCGAGCAGGCTCTCCCGCACGCGCGGCGACAGCGTGACGGGGCCGGGGTTCAGCAGGAACACGGTCACACCTCGAGGCTCAGGCGGGGGAGCACGTCCGCGCGGGCGCGCTCGACGTCGTGCGGGAAGTCGATCTCGGTCCAGGGGGCGCCGGTGACGTCGACCGCGGCGAACAGGTGCTCGCCCGCCCGCAGCAGGTCCCGCACCGCGTCCTCGTGCGGCAGCGCCGCGCCGCCGGCCACGACGCTCGCCCGCACGATCCCGGCGAGCGCGGCGGCGGCCGCCTCGCCGAGGCGGAAGAAGCCGACGGACTCGCCGACGGTGTCGTGCGGCAGGTCGGGATCCGGCTGTTTGGCGAGGTCGACGGGCACCCCGTCCCGCAGCAGCACCTTGACCGGTTCCTCGCCGGGCTCGAAGTCCCGGTCGACGAGCAGGGCGTTCGCCGACGGCGCGTGGACGAGAGGGGCCAGGACGCGCGCGTCGCACAGCACGTCCGCGTCCATGAGCAGGACGGACCCGCCCGCGGTGAGCTGCGGCCCCACCACGTCGACGGTGAGCATGCTGCCGAGCTCGTAGCGCTCGTTCACGACGAGCGTGGGCCGCGGCAGGTCGAGGCGGTCGACCTCGCGCTCGATCTCCTCGTGGGCGAACCCCGTCGCGACCACCACCTCCGGCACCCCGCAGGCCTTCAGCTCGCGGAGCTGACGTTCGAGCAGCGTCATGCCGCCGAACTCCAGCAGGCACTTCGGCCCGGGCCGGGTCTCGACGTCGAGCCGCTGCCCGCGGCCGGCGGCGAGGATCACCGCTCGCTTCACGTCGTCGGGCTCACTCGTCCTCACGGACACCTCCGGGGGTACGGGTGCCGCTGCGGGCGGCCATGACGAACAGGACCGCGGTGGACAGGACCAGGAGCCCGGCCGCGGTCCACGCGTAGAGGATCAGCTCGTGCCGGGTCAGCACGAGCACGCACACGACGGCGACGACCGGGGCCGACACCGCGCGGACCGTCACCAGCAGCCCGCTGGCCCCCGAGGTCAGCATGGTCAGCGTGGCCGCCCGCCCCAACGCGGACGCCGCGGCGTACACCGCGACCGCGAGTGCGACCGGGGCCGCGATCGCCCAGGAGTCGCCGACGAGGGCCTGGCCCACCGGGACCGGCACGAACGTCAGGGCCAGCCCGATCGCGAGGGCGAGCCCGGCGACGGCGCCGAACGGGCGGGCCGCCCACCAGACCTTCCGCGCGGGCGTGAGCGGGAGGTCGCGCATCTTCGGGAGCACCGTCATGCTCAGCGCGATCGCGAGCGTGCTGATCGGACCCAGTGCCGACTGGGCGAGGCGGAGGCCGCCGAGCGCCTGGGCAGACAGGAACACCGCGGTGAGCAGGGTGAGGAGCTGGTCGAGGCCGGTCGAGATCACGTAGTCGCCGGCGAGGTTGGCGCTGACCCGTCGCGGCCACGGCCGGCGCCAGCTGGTCCACCGCGACGACCACGGAGGCAGGACGACGAGGCAGGCGGCCCACGGCCCCGCGCCGAGCCCGAGGATGGTCACCAGCGGACCGAGGCCCAGGGCCAGCGCGGTCCCGACCCAGCCGATGGTCACCACACCGGCGACGAGGTCCCCGGGCAGGAGCCGCAGGTAGGCGGAGCGTCCCTGGTAGTGCATTCGTACGGCGTCCCAGTACAGGCACCCCGGCAGGACGAGGCCGGTGCCCAGGACGACGGTCCGCAGCTCCCCGGAGAGGAGCAGGGCTCCCAGCAGCCCGACGAGCAGCGCCCCGGCCCCGAAGAGCAGCTCCAGCCGGCGCACCTCCGCGACCGGGCGGGTCGGGTCGACCGTGCGGTCCGCGACGATGGGGGTGAGGACGGTGGCCTGCGCGACGCCGACGCAGAACAGCACGGCCAGCTGCGCCGAGGCGAACAGGCCGAACGCCGCCGGTGGCAGGGAGCGCGACGCGAGCACGACGACGGCCAGGCTCGTGAGGGCGACGAGGGCCTGGTTGGGTGCGGCGGTCTGCGCCAGCCGGGCCACCGGGCGGGGCAGGCGCGCGAGGAGGTGCGGAGCCGGGGCCTCCGGCATCACCGGCCCGGCTCCGCCGCGGACGGCTCCGCGACCCGCTCGGCGAGGTGGGACATCAGGCGGCGGGCGACCTCGGGGGGCGTGACCGTCGGCCGGGGGAGGTCCTTCGGCGTCCCGGTCCCGATCCGCAGGCGCGCGAAGCGGGGCCCCTCGGCCGCGGGCGCCTCGAGCAGGGCGTCGACCAGGCCGGGATCGTCCCCCTCCAGGGCCACGGGGTAGCCGCAGGCGGCGGCGACGCCGGCGAACGACACGTTCGGTGACACGGTGGCCTGGCCGCCCGTCGACTCGTGCGCGCCGTTGTCCAGCAGCAGGTGGGTGAGGTTGGGCGGGCCGTACGTGCCGAGCGTGGCGAACGCGCCCATCCGCATCAGGGCGGCGCCGTCCCCGTCGAGGGCGACCACGTGCACGTCCGGCCGAGCCAGGGCCAGGCCGAGGGCGAGCAGCGCCACACAGCCCATCGAGCCGACCATGTAGAGCTGGTGGGGCCGGTCGGCGAGCGCGTAGAGCTCGCGGCCGCAGTAGCCCGTGGAGGCCAGCACCACGGTCGAGTCCTCGGGCGTCCGGTCGATCACCCGCTGCAGTGCCTCCCGCCGGGTCGGCAGGGCTCCGGCGGGAGCGCAGGCCGCCTCCGGTGCCGGGGCGGCGCCGGGCACGCCCGGCGGGCGCACCCCGTCGCGCAACGCGTACGGGGCGACGGTCCCCTTGTGCATCACCAGCGCGTAGGGGCGCCCGGTGCTGTCCATGTGCGCCACGGCGGCGTCGAGCGCCGGGCCGACGGCCGCGTCCTCGGACGGGAAGTCCGCCCACGGGATCTCCATCGTCTCGAGCATCTGCGGGGTGATCCGCCCCATCAGCTCGTGCTGCGGCTCGTCCGGGTTCCCGGGCTCGCCACGCCAGGTCACGATCAGCAGCTGCGGGAGACGGAAGGTCCAGGTCAGCGAGGTCAGGGGGCTGACCGCGTTGCCCAGCCCGGAGTTCTGCAGCATCGTCACCGCGCGCCCGCCGCCGAGGGTCACGCCGGCGGAGATCGCCACGGCGTCGCCCTCGTTGGCGGCGGACAGGTACTGCAGCCGGTCGGCCTGCAGCACGTAGTTGATGAACGGGGTGAGGTACGAGCAGGGCACGCCGGTGTACCAGGCGAACCCGCGCGCCCGGGCCTCGTCGACGAAGGTCTCGGCGGCGATCACGCGGTGCTCCCGTCGGGGTCGGGACTCACGGCCGGGCGAACTCGCCGGCGCGGTCGAAGTCGTACAGGTCGTTGATGCCGCGCCAGTGGCCGTGGATGTACAGGACCTCGACTGTCTCACCGTCGTCGACGAGCGCGTTGAGCAGGTCCGGCATGTCCAGGTGGTCGAAGTCCGGCCGCTGCGCCAGGCGTTCCAGCATCGCGGTCAGCCGTTCGACGCCGTCCCCCCGCACCGCGAGCATGCCGATCCACCGGCCGTCGGCGCTGCCGGCCTCGCCGGTGACGCGCCGCAGCCGCACCTGGCGGCCGAAGAGGGACCGGTCGTCCGGCTCCGAGCACTGCACGAAGTCGTTCGTGCTGCCGGCGTCGTCGTCCGTCGGGGCGGCGGAGTCGACGACCACCGCGAAATCCGCCGTGACCTCGAGCAGGTCGCGCAGGATGTAGCCCCGCAGCATCAGGTCGCCGTAGGAGATCACGCTGTCGCGGGTCATCGCCGGCAGGGCGTGCCGCAGCGACTCCAGCTCGCCGGTCTCCTCGTGCCGCTCGTTGACCTCCAGCTTCAGGCCGGAGGTGTCGATCGCGTCCGCCCGGTAACCGCCGACCACGGTGATGTCGTTCATGCCCTGGGACTTGAAGGTGTCGACGAGCCAGCGCAGCAGCGGCTTGCCGGCGATCGGCAGCATGACCTTCGGACGGTCCTCGGTGACGGCCTCGAGCCCGCGGCCGCGGGTGGCGGCCAGGACGACGGCGGCCGGGGCCTGGTGCGCGATCGACAGGTAGCGGCGTTCCGCGGCCGCGTACTCCTCCGCGCCCTGCAGCCGGAAGATCTCTCCGACGGGTGCAACCCGGTCCTCCACGTTGACCAGGGTGCGGCTGTCGTGGATCTCCCGGGCGACGGACTGCATCGCCGAGGTCGCGGCTCGCACCAGGTGGTTCGCCCAGATCACCACGCTGATCCCGGCCTCGCGGAACACCGTGGTGGGCGTGCTGTAGTACTTGGTCGGCACGATCACCAGCGGGGCCCGGTTCCGCCATTGCGCGGCGAACTCGAGGATCTCGTCCGGGCGCGACCTGGCGCTGTGGATCAGGATCGCGTCCGCCCCGGCCTCGTGGTAGGCCGTGGCGCGGTGCAGCGCCTCGTCCACACCCCAGCCGGCGATCATCGCCTCGACCCGGGCGACCAGGACGAAGTCCTCGTCGAGCTGCGAGTCCTTGCCCGCCTTGATGCGGCCGCAGAACTCCTCGACCTCGGCCAGCGGCTGCCGGTCGCCGTCGATGAAGCTGTTGGTCTTGGGGAACTGCTTGTCCTCGATGCAGACCCCCGCAACACCACGCTGCTCCAGCTTGCGCACCAGCCGGCGGACGTTGTTGAAGTTGCCGAAGCCGGTGTCCCCGTCGAGCAGGATCGGCAGGTCGCTGGCGTCGGCCATGAACTCGACGACGTCGACGATCTGCGTCCAGCTCGCCTCGTTGTTGTCCCGGACGCCGAGCTGGGCCGACATGGCCAGTCCCGACGCCCAGATCCCGCCGAACCCGGCCTCCCGCACGATCCGGGCCGAGAGGCCGTTGTGCGCCTCCATCAGGAACTCGAGCTCGTCGGACAGCACCATCCGCCGCAGGGCGGCGGCGCGGGAGCGGGGCGCAGGTGGCTCGGCGTCGAGCCGGGGCCGGGGCAGACCGGGACGGTCGAGCCCGGGGTGCTGGAGCTCGGGATCGTCGAGCTCGGTGGGCAGCAGAGGGTCGGGCATCAGAGGATCCCCTTTCGTCCTGGCGACGGGGTTCGCGGTGGGGGTGCGGCGGGTCACCGTGCTCCTACCGGGCGCCACTCGCGGGTCCGCACGATGGCGTTGTCGTCCAGGTAGCCCCAGGTGGGGTCCGGCGTGCGCCAGTCCCCGTAGTGGAGCTCCAGGACCTTCTCGTGGTCGACGGGCTTCCGCCACGTGCGCCCGAGGAAGTCGAAGGGTTCGAGGTCGAGGCGGGGCAGGAGCCCGACGGCCTCGACCAGACCGGTCGGGCCGGTGCCGTAGAGGTGGTACTCCTGCATGTCCTGCTCGGCGGGGTGGAGCCGGAAGAACTCGAACAAGGCCCCGTGCCGGATGAAGATGCGCTCGGTCCGCGTGCCGGTGTTGTCCAGGAACGAGTACCAGCGCCGGAAGCCGGCCGCGAGCAGCGCGGGTTCGGCCCGGTCCAGGAGCTCGTCGTCGGCCGCGTCGTAGCAGAAGTCGGCGTCGCCGATGTCGTGCGGCAGCAGGCGGCCCTCCCGGGCCCAGCCCAGCAGCATGCCGCCCCACACCCAGTAGCGCTCGCCGAACGCGGTGCCCGCCAGCACGTCGTTGAGCAGGCGGAGGTCCTCCTCGAACCGACGGGCGCGTCGGCGGCGCACGGTCTCCGGGATCAGCCCGAACCGGGAGAGGATGCGGTCGGCCTGGGGACCGAGGAAGTCCCGCAGCGCCACGACCTCGTTGCCCGGCAGGCGTCGCACGGTCCGGTCCAGCTTCATGTTGCGCAGCTGGCGGCGCACCTCGCCGACGACCCGCTCCAGCGGGGCGGGCAGTTCCACCACGGTGACTCCTCGTCGGGGTTCGGAGGCCGGAATGATCATTTCGAATGGATGAACACGGCGTGTACGCGAAGCAAACGGCCGCCAGCATAGGTCACGTCGGAAAGGGTGTCGCGCCGAGCGTGTGACGTCCCGCGGGCGGCCGTTGAATTTCTTCGTGCACGTTCGAACAGCGGTGTCGGCCCACACGGTGTGTCTCCTTCGGACGTTTTCGTGCGGCCGGCTCCCGCCGGTGTTCTCGCGCGGCTCCCTGACAGGACCCTGCTGACGGCTCCCTCCTGCTGACCTGCGAAGAACGGGACTCAGTCGCCGTCCGTCATGCGGCGGACGCCGGTCGCGGACAACCTCCCGGCGGGCGCTGTGCGAAGGGGTAGGGCGAGGCGGGCCCGGTGCACCCGCGCGGCTCTTCGGCGCTCCAACAGCAGCGCCCGAAGAATGCGTGCCCGATCCGAAAAGGCAGGATCTGCGCGGCATTCGTACCACTGTGCGTTTTGTACGCCCGGTATCTCCTGGATGGACAGTCCGGCGTCGACCGCCCGGAAGGCGAGTACGACGTCGAACTCCACGCCGTCGCCGAGGACGGAAGGATCCGTGGGGCGCCGCCGGTCGTCGGGCAGCCCGAGTCGCGGGAGGACCGAGCGCCGCATCGCCGTGAGGCCACAGCAGATGTCGGCGAAGGCGGTGCCCAGCAGTGCGGCTGCGGTCGAGGCCAACACCAGGTCGGCGAGGGTCCGGCCGGTTCCGCCGAACGTCCTGTGGGCGCGGATGCGCGAGCCCTTCGCCAGGTCGGCGCCCGACGCGAGCGCCGCGACCGCACGCGGCACCTCGTGCGGGCCGGCCGAGCCGTCGGCGTCGAGCGTGACCAGGACGTCGCCCGTGGCGCTGCGCAGGCCGGTGAGCAGGCTGTTGCCCCGGCCCCGGCCGGACTGCCTGACCACCCGGCAGGACGGACGGGCCGCGTGCGCCGCCTCCGGGGTGCCGTCGACAGAGCCTCCGTCGGAGACGACGACCTCGTACGACGGGTCGACGGCGGCGAGCAGGCGGCCGATGTTGTGGCTCTCGTTCAGCGTCGGCACGACCACCGACACCGTCGGAGCCACCCGCGGGCTCTCCTCCTGTCCGTGCATCCGGCCTCCCCGTGCCGTCGGTCCGCCCGCCGGTCCACGACTGCCTGCACGGGGTCGGTGAAGCGTGCCGTCTGCTCGTGGCACCACTTCCGTCGGATGCGTGTCCCTGAAGCTGTGTCGTGACCATCTGCGGCAGAGATGGCCCTGTGACGCGCACGGACACGTTCCCCGACCGAAGTTGCTCCGGCCGGCCCCACGAGTTGGCCCGGGCGGCACAGGCCGACTCTCAGGCGCGGTGGGCCGCCCGCCAGGCCTCGTGCACCTCGGGCCGCAGGCGTCCCTTGTCCGGGACGGCGATGCCGTTCTCCCGGGCCCAGCGCCGGACCTCGGCGGTCGACGGCGGGGGTGCGGCCGGGGCGTCGGCCAGCGCGGAGTCGCCACCGATCCGTTCCGCCGCGACGGCCTCGGTCTCGGCCCAGGAGCGGGCGGCGGCGAGGAATCGGTAGGTCCACTCCTCGGCGAGCGCGCGGGTGTCGCAGAAGACGATCGGGATCGCGGGCCAGCGGACCTGGAGCTCGGCGAGGCCGTCGGCGATCGTGGCCGGACGGACGTACGTCTGCTTGAAGATCGACGAGTACCGCTCCTCCACGACGACCGCCGCCCGCGGCAGGGTGGCCAGCTCGGTGAGGGCGAAGCGCAGCCGGCCGTCGGACACGCTGCCCACCAGGTCGGACAGCGCCTTGCGCTCGACGGCCGCGACCACCGCGCCGCCCGGACCGAGGACCGCGTAGTCCCCGCAGCTCAGGCCGCGCCTGGTGGTGGTCACCTGCTGGCCGGGGAACGAGTACGGGTACCGCTCGTGGGCGTCGACCACGATCTCGAGCCCGGCGATGCCGGAGGCGCGGGCGGTCGGGAGCCGGACGTCGGGCCGCGCCTGCTTCCGGGTCCGCGGCGACTGCCAGAACACCATCTCCCGCCCACGGGCGCGGGTGAAGACGATCTGCGAGCGCTGCTCGCGCCCACGGTCGGCGACGACGTCGATCGCGGCCCCGCGCCGGACGCAGGACTTGAGCGCCACCCGCTCGACGATCTCGGCGTCGGCGGGCCACTCGTCGTCGGAGACGGGGTGGCAGTAGATCGCCTTGGTGCGCGGCCACGTGTCCTTCGCGCGGAAGACGAGTCCGCCGGCGAGCGGCACGCGGATCAGGTACGGCAGCGAGCTGTCCGGGTCCGGGTTCCGGGCGACGAGCAGTTCCACCCGGCGAGTCTCGCAAGCCGCGCAAGCACTGCTCCGAACGGCGCAGTACCCAATTCTGTCCATAGCGCGACCCGGGGCGTAGCGCGTCCGTGATCCACGCCGACGGCTCGGGCGACAGTCGGGGGACGACGGGGGGCGAACATGACGATCCAGAGCATCGCGACGGGGCGGTGCGGGTACTGCGGAACGGGAATCACGGCGGGGGCGCGCTTCTGCGGGACGTGTGGGACCTCCCGGGATGTGCGTTTCGATGCCCCGGGAGTGCCGACTCGCGGGAACAGGGGGCTGCCGGGAGCGCCGGTCGCCGTCGTCGGGCCGCAGTGGAGTGTCTGGCCGGTCGTGATCACGGTGATCGCCGGGCTGCTGGTCCTCGGGGTGCTGCTCACGCTGCTGTTGTGGTCGCCGCGGGTCACGCCCGCGACCCCGGTCGTGCCCGTCGCGACCACGCCCGTCACCACCGCGATGACGGCGTCGGCGACCTGCGTCCGCCCGGACAGCACCGACGCGGCCGGCGTGCCGACGAGCTACGAGCCGTCGCAGGCGGTCGACGGCGTGCTCGCGACCGCCTGGCGGTGCACCGGCGACGGGGTGGGGGAGAGCCTCACGCTGACCTTCGCCGCGCCCATCCGCGTCGGCTCGGTCGGGATCGTGCCCGGCCTCGCGAAGATCGACCCGGCCGACGGCACCGACCGCTACGCCCAGAACCGGCGCCTCACCGCCGTCCGTCTGACGACCGACGACGGCCGCTGGGTCACCATCGCGCTGGACCCGTCGGTCGGGCGGCGCGGGCTCCAATGGACCGCTCTGAGCGCGACGGTCACGAGCCGGTTGACGATCACCGTGCTGGACAGCGCCGCCGGAACCGCCCAGAACGGGCAGGCCGCGAACGACACGATCGCGGTCTCCGAGATCGTCGTCGCCTGACGGTCGGCTCCCGATCGACCTCTACGGCGCCAGGGACGAGTCCTGGGACATCACGGTCGGCTCGCTCATCGTGTCGCGCTGAAGGACTTCGCGACATTCATGACGTACTGCCCGTAGCCGTTCCTGGCCTGCTTCTCGCCGAGGGCGTAGCAGGCGTCGGCGTCGATGAAGCCCATCCGCAGCGCGACCTCCTCGAGGCAGGCGATGCGGATGCCCTGCCGGTTCTCGAGGACCTGCACGTAGTGCCCGGCCTCGATCAACGACTCGTGCGTACCGGTGTCGAGCCAGGCGAAGCCACGGCCGAGGTCGACGAGCCGGGCGCGCCCCTGCTCCATGTACGTGCGGTTGAGGTCGGTGATCTCCAGCTCGCCCCGGGCCGACGGCCGAAGCTGCTTGGCCAGCTCGGCGGCCTGGCCGTCGTAGAGGTAGAGGCCGGTGATGGCGCGGTCGGAGCGCGGCTTCTCGGGCTTCTCCTCGATCGAGATCAACCGGCCCTGGTCGTCGGCCTCGCCGACGCCGTAGCGCTGCGGGTCCTTGACGGGGTAGCCGAACAGGACGCATCCGTCGCCGTCGGGACCGAGGCCGTCCCGGGCGTCGCGGAGCATCCCGGAGAAGCGGGGGCCGTGGAAGATGTTGTCGCCGAGCACGAGCGCGACGTTCTCGCCCGCGATGTGGTCCTCGCCGATGAGGAAGGCCTCGGCGATGCCGTTGGGCTCGGCCTGGGTGGCGTAGGTGAGGTCGAGGCCCAGCTCGCTGCCGTCGGCGAGCAGGCGGTGGAAGCTCGGGGCGTCCTCGGGCGTGGTGATCACGAGGATCTCGCGGACGCCGGCCAGCATCAGGGTCGAGAGCGGGTAGTAGATCATCGGCTTGTCGAACACCGGCAGCAGCTGCTTGGAGACGCCGCGGGTGATCGGGTGCAGCCGGGTGCCGGTGCCGCCGGCGAGGACGATGCCCTTCATGCCAGGTACCTCTCCAGGCTCTGTCGCCAGTCCGGCAGCGTGACGCCCGCCTTCGCGGCCTTCGTCAGGTCGAGGACGCTGTTCAACGGCCGGCGGGCGGCCCCGGGCTTGTCGGCGAAGTACGCGGCGGTGGTGGTGTCCGTGACGTCGTGGGTGTTCCGGCCGGATGCCGCGAAGACGAGCCGGGCGACGTCTGCCCAGCTCGCCGGCTCGCCGTCGTTGGTCAGGTGGTAGGTGCCCGGCTCGGCCTCGAGGAGCCCGAGGATTCCTGCGGCGAGGTCGGCCGCCAGCGTGGGCCTACCCCGTTGATCTGCGACGACGGCCGGGCTGACGCCCTGATGCGCCAGCGTGCGCATGGTGCGGGCGAAGTTGGCGCCGTCGCCGATCACCCAGGTCGGGCGGACGATCCAGTGCTTCGGGGTGGTCGCGACGGCGGCGTCGCCGGCGGCCTTGGAGGCGCCGTAGGCGCTGAGCGGCGCGATCTGGGCGCTCTCGGGGATCGGGCC
This sequence comes from Pseudonocardia autotrophica, assembly GCF_000717175.1. GTDB lineage: Bacteria > Actinomycetota > Actinomycetes > Mycobacteriales > Pseudonocardiaceae > Pseudonocardia > Pseudonocardia halophobica. Next base: position 42,361 of record NZ_JNYD01000011.1, read on the forward strand.
CTCGTGCATGCCGTCGAAGACGTACTCGGTGGAGATGTGCACCAGGCGCAGGTCGTGCTCGGTGGCGAGGCGGGCGAGCGCGGCAGGGGCGAGGGCGTTGGCGGCCCAGGCCTGCCGGCGGCCCTCGGGCGTCTCGGCGGCGTCGACCTTGGTGTAGGCGGCGGCGTTGAGGACCGTGTCGAAGGCCGACCAGTCTACGGCCGCGAGCGCGGCCGGGTCGGTCAGGTCCAGCTCGGCACGGGTCAGCGCCCGCGCGGTCGGCAGGGCCGCGGCCAGCGCCTTCCCCAGCTGGCCGCCCGCTCCGAGGACGAGGGCGCGCACGGGGGCATTCTGCCGAGCGGCCCGTCGCTACCCTCGCCGGGTGCGCGTTCTGGTCACGGGTGGGGCGGGGTTCATCGGGTCGCACTTCGTGCGGTCGCTGGTTTCTGGCGCGTACCCGGGGCTCGCGGGTTCGGTGCGGGTGTTGGACCTGCTGACGTACGCGGGGCGGCGGGAGAACCTGGCGGGCGTCGACGTCGAGCTGGTGGTCGGGGACATCCGGGATCCTGCGACGGCTGCGGCTGCCGTGCGCGGCTGCGACGTGGTGGTGCACTTCGCGGCGGAGTCGCACGTGGACCGGTCGATCGCGGGGGCGGCGGACTTCGTGTCGACGAACGTGGTTGGTACGCAGGTGATGTTGCAGGCGGCGCTGGACGGCGGGGTCGGGAAGTTCGTGCACGTGTCGACGGACGAGGTGTACGGGTCGATCGAGTCGGGGTCGTGGTCGGAGGACCACGTGCTGGAGCCGAACTCGCCGTACTCGGCGTCGAAGGCGGGCAGCGACCTGCTGGCGCGGTCGTATCACCGGACGCACGGGCTGGACGTGTCGATCACGCGGTGCAGCAACAACTACGGGCCGTACCAGTTCCCGGAGAAGGTGATCCCGCTGTTCGTGACGAACCTGCTCGACGGGGGCACGGTGCCGTTGTACGGCGACGGGCTCAACGTGCGGGACTGGCTGCACGTCGACGACCACTGCCGGGGGATCGCGCTGGTCGCGGCCTCGGGCCGGGCGGGGGAGGTCTACAACATCGGCGGCGGGACGGAGCTGGCGAACCGGGAGCTGACCGCGCGGCTGCTGGCGGCGGTCGGGGCGGACTGGTCGCGGGTGGAGCCGGTGACCGACCGCAAGGGGCACGACCGGCGGTACTCGGTGGACTGGTCGAAGATCCGGGCCGAGCTGGGGTACGAGCCGCGGGTGTCGTTCGAGGTGGGGCTGGCCGAGACGGTGCAGTGGTACCGGGACAACCGGCAGTGGTGGGAGCCGCTGAAGAGCGGGGTGGTCTCGTGAAGTACCGGGAGCTGGGGATCTCGGGGGCGTGGGTGTTCGAGCCGCCGGTGTTCCCGGACCGGCGTGGGGTGTTCGTGGCACCGTTCCAGGGGCCGGTGTTCCGCGAGGCGCTGGGCTTCGACCTGGACGTCGGGCAGACGAACCACTCGGTGTCGCGGCTCGGGGTGGTGCGGGGCGTGCATTTCGCGGACGTGCCGCCGGGGCAGGCGAAGTACGTGTCGTGCCCGTCGGGGCGGCTGCTCGACGTGATCGTGGACGTGCGGGTGGGGTCGCCGACCTTCGGGCGGTGGGAGGCCGTGGAGCTGGACGACGGTTCTGACTCAGGGTCCATGCGGGCGGTCTACATCGCCGAGGGGTTGGGGCACGCGTTCGTCGCGCTGGAGGAGGCGACGGTGATGGCCTACCTGTGCTCGACGCCCTACAACCCCTCCGCCGAGCACGGCATCTCGCCGCTGGACCCGGAGCTGGGGCTGCCGTGGCCGTCGGATCTCGAGTTGGTCCTGTCCGACAAGGACCGGGACGCGCCCACCCTCGCCGAGGCGAAGGAGCAGGGGATCCTGCCGGTGTACCGGTAAGGCCGCCCGAGGCAGGGTGATCACCGCCGGTGGACGCGGAGGGTCGGGAATCGACCGCTCTGGTCCGCGACTCATGATCATGGTTCGGAAGGGCTCGGGCGCTTCGGTACCGATGCCCGGGATCAGCGGCCGAGGGGGACCAGATGGCGGTCGAGTTCGTGCTCCACGGACTCGGCGGCGGCGAGGGCGAGGACCTCGTTGGCGACGGCGTCGACGCGGACGTTGGTGAGGGCGGGACCGGCGAGCAGCGCGTCGACGATCGCGAGCAGCCGGACGCCCGAGGGACGGGGTTGGGGGCTCACCACGGGTTGCGCCCCGTCGAGTGCTGCCTTGAGCCCGGTGACCTGGTCCGACGGCGGCGGGATGAGGGGGAGCGAGGCGCTCGGTCCGTCGCCGAGCAGCAGGGGGAGCCAGGCAGGCCGGACGCGGTCGAGATCGAGCAGGGTGCCGCGGAGGTCCTCGCGGCCGGGCGTGATCCACATGCGGCCGTCGGAGTCGCGGATACTGCCGGTCGCGCGGTGGTCGACCTCCTCGGCGACGTCCTGCCAGCGGTTGTCGGGGTCCGCCGGCACCCAGGGGCCCGGCGGCCGCTCGGCGAACACCGTGCGGCGCACGCAGACCGTGTTCCCGATGTGGTCGCCGCCCGTGAGCTGCAAGGACACGATCTCCAGCGTGACGGCGACGGCCGAGCCCTTCACGGGCTCGCGGGCCGCGAAGAAGCGGGGCGGGCCGCCGTCGCGGTCGGTTCGGAGCGAGCGGTTGAGGAGGCGTTGGAGCTGACCGAGCTCCAGGTCGAGGGTGGCGAGCTGGGAGCGGAGGGCCGGGTCGGGTGTCTCGGCCTTCGCGGCGGGTGTTCCGGTTTGGGCTGGTCCGGCGGCCTGTGCGGCGGCTGCTGCGACCGCCGTACCTGCGGCAGCCTCGGGGACGGTCGGTGCTTCCGCGGCGGCACGCTCCTCGAACAGTTCGTCGTCCGACGGGGTGGTGGGCTCCGGGATCTCCTCGACGACGGTGCGCCTCGGGCGGTCGGTCGGCTCGGCCGCCGCTGCTGTCACGGTGGGTGTCGCCGGTGGCTCGTCGGCGTGGGCCGGCTGCTTCGAGTCGGTCGGGCCCCCCGCCCGTGTTTCTGCTGCTTCGGTCGGCTGGTCGGGGCTGGTGGGCGCGGTGGGCTCGGCTTCCGCGGTCGAGGGCTCGTCGGTGTCGGACGGCTGCGTGTCCGCCGCGGGCCTGTCTCGACCTGCGCTCGCCTGCGCCGCGACGGCTCCGATCCCAGCTGACACAGCTCCCGCCGAGGACGGCTGCGCCGCCGCGTGGCGCTCCGAGGCGGTTTCCTGAGCTTCGGCCGAGGCCGCGTCGGTCGAGGCGGTAGCTCCGGCGTCTCCCGAGGCCAGCGGCGCGACGCCGGCCGGCGCGGTCTGCGGCTCCCGCTGCTCGGGTCCGGGCTGGTCCTGCTGCGTCGACTCGCTCTCGGGGGCGGCGGGAGGAGCGGCCTCAGCCGTGGCCGCCGACGGCGCTTCCCGCTTCTCACCGGGTTGTTCCTCGCTGCGATCGGACGGTTGAGCCTCGCCGAGGTGGGCTGCGGTGGTGATCGCCCCGGACGCCAGTGCTTCCCCGTCGTCGACCGGCTCCCCCTCGCCACGGTCCGATGCCTGGTCGCCGCCGCGACTGGACGGCGCGCCCCCGGGCTCGCCCGACGCCTCTGCGTTCGATCGCTCCGCCGACTCGGCCCCGCCGCGGCCGGGCGACTCGTCCCCGATCCGATCCGACGGTTCTGCTTCGCTCCCACCAGGCCGCGCGCCGCCGCGCTCCGACGCCGGCCCGACCTGCCGCTCCGCCGGCTCGGCGCCGGCGACCGACGCCCCGGCTCCGGTGCCGCCGGATGGTCCGTCCCCTCCGCGATCCGACGGCTCTGTTCCGCTCCGATCAGGTCCTGCTGTTCCGGGCGCCGGCGCGTCCCGCTGCTCCGCCGAGTCGGTCCCGCCGCGGGCGGTCGGCTCGGCTTCGCTGCGATCGGGCGTGCCGGCGTCGTCGCGGCTGGAGGGCCGGGCCTCGCTGCGAGGAGACGGTTCGGCCTCGCGTCGTGGCGACGGTTCGACCTCGCGGGGGGTGGGATCGGCCTCCTGGCGCTCGGCTGCGACCTCGCCCGCGGCGAGCACTCCGGCGGCCGTGGCGGCGCTCGAGGCGGCGGGGAGGGGGCGGGAGTCGGGCGGGAGCACCTCGGTCGGCTCGGGCTCGGCTTCCTCGCGCATGCGGGCCCAGCGGGCGTCGGCCTCCTGCTGCGTGCGGCGCCCTCGCTTCGCCTTCCCGCGACCGAGGTCCCGGCCGCGCGTCAGCCAGGACCTCTCCTTCCGAGCCTTCGGTGCCTCGGCGCCCGTCGGCCGGTCGGCGCGGTCGAGGTCGCCTCGGCCGGCAGAGCCCTCCGGCGCCCTGCCGCCGGTCGCCGCCCTGCCGGGTGCTCCGGCTTCTGCGCTGCGGGATCCGGCGCTGCCGGCCGCCCCGCCAGGTCCTGTGCGGTCGGAGTCTGCGCGGCGGGCTGATGGGCCACCTGCGGCCCCGGCATCTGCGCTGCCGGCTCCTCCGCCGCCGAGTGCCGCGCCGCCGAGTGCTGCGCCGGCGGCCGCCGCGCCGCCGGCCGCTGCCGCAGCAGCTCCTGCGTTACCGAAGCCCCCGCCGCCGGTCCCGCCGCCGCTCGTCTCGCCGCCGCTCGTCTCGCCGCCGCTCGTCTCGCCGCCGCTCGTCTCGCCGCCGCTCGTCTCACCGCCGCTCGTCTCACCGCCGCTCGTCTCACCCGCGGTCTCGGAGCCGCGATCGGCCCGGCCAGTGCCCACTCCGACGCCACGGCTCCACTCCCGACCGTCGCCCGGCGGCACCCCCAGGTCGGTAGAGCGGACGCCCCGCTCGTCCTCCGGACCCGGGCGCAGCGGCTCGAGGTCGTCGTCCTCCCGCGCCCTGCTCCGGCGCCATCCGCGCCCGCGCCACTCCCGGAAGGCGGCGGGCCGGCCACCCCCGTCACCGGACTCGGGACGGTCGGAGGAAGCGGACCGCGGGCCGATCCCGCCCCGTCGCCACAGCAACGCCACTCCGACGACGGCGAGCACGGCGAGCACCAGCGCGGGGAGCGCGAGCTGCCACCCCGTCCACCACGACGCCTGCGGGTAGGGCGCGACCGCGGGCAGGGGGAGCGGGGCGCTGCGCTCGGCGGGTGGGAGGCCGAGGCGGACCAGGCCGTTGGACGCCGCCTGGTTGCCCGCGTCGAGCCGGAGCGCGGACTCGTAGGCGGAGCGGGCGAGGTCGGTGCGGCCCTCGATCTCGGCGGCGGAGCCGCGGGCGGCGTCGGTGTAGGCCATCGTGTAGCGGTCGCCGACCTCGGTGAGCCCGTCGTCCGCGCACGCGCCCTCGTTGCGCACCTGGGCCCGCGCGAACAGCTCCGCGGCCTGCGCGAGCTGGCCCTCGTCGACGAGCCCGCGCGCCTGGTCGCACAGCGGGGTCGGGCCCGAGGTCGCGCAGCCCGCGAGCCCGGCGAGGCCCGCTGCCGCGACCAGGGCCAGGGCCGCCCGCCGGAAGTGCATGCGGCCCATCGTGGTCGGGTCGGGACGGCCGAACAACCCGAGCGGGTGACGAGGAGATCACCGGGTGTATCCGTGCGGCCAACCGTCGTGCCCCCGGCCGACGGACGGACGAATCGCCCGGCCCGCCATCGGGCCCGGCGCCGGGACCGCCCGTCGGGTATCACCTGTCCATGCAACCGCACGCCGTCCTCGCCTCGCTCGGTCCGCGCGACCGCGACGGCTTCGCGCTGCTCTCCGCGCCCGCGGTGCCCCGCCCGGAGCGGTACGCGTTGGGGCGCAGCCTGCGTCAGGGGGTGCCGCGGTCCGCGCTCGCGGCGTGGTCGCCGAGCAACCGGCGCATCGGGGCCGTCGAGTCGGTGATCGCGACGAACGAGGGCCGGGTCTCACGGCTGGTCCCGGTGCGGATCGGGCGGATGAGCGCCAGTCCGTACGCCTTCCTGCGCGGTGCCGCCGCCCTGCACACCGCGGACTTCGCGACCTTGCCCGCCACCGGGATCCGACCGGTGATCTGCGGCGACGCACACCTCGGCAACTTCGGCTTCTACGCCTCGCCGGAGCGCGAGCTCGTCTTCGACCTCAACGACTTCGACGAGGCCCACCCCGGCGCCTGGGAGTGGGACCTGCGCCGGCTGACGGCGAGCATCTGGGTGGCCGGCCGGGACAACTCCGCCACCGAGGAGCAGTGCCGGACGGCGGTCGCGCAGTGCGTCGACGCCTACCGCCGCCACCTCGAGCGGCTGGCCGAGGAACCCCTGCTGGCCCGCTCCTTCGAGCGGATCGGCGCCCAGGAGCTGCACGCGGGGGCGCCGCGCAAGAGCAGCCGCAAGGCGGTCAAGTCCGCCGCGCGCAAGGCCCGGCGCCGCACCAGCGACCGCGCGCTGCCCCGCTTCACGCAACGTGACGGGGCGGAGCGCAGCCTGGTGACCGAACCGCCGCTGATCACCCGCCCGGATCCCGCCCAGTACGAGCGGATCCTCGCCGCCCTCGACGAGTACCTGCGGACCCTGCCGCCGCACTGGGCGCGCGTGGTCGGCGGGTACCGGGTGGTCGACGTGGCGCACAAGGTCGTGGGCGTCGGGTCGGTCGGGCTGCGCGCCTACATCGCGCTGTGCGAGGGCTCCGGCGCCGACGACGTCCTGTTCCTGCAGCTCAAGCAGGCCCGCCGGTCGGTCGTCGCCCCCTACGTGCACGGCGACGACGCCTGGCACGCCCATCAGGGCCAGCGCGTCGTCGAGTACCAGCAGGCCCTGCAGACCGTGTCCGACCCGCTCCTCGGCTGGACGACCGTCGGCGACCGGCAGTACTACGTCCGGCAGTTCCGCGACATGAAGGGCGCGATCGTCCTCGACGGGATCGACGCGGCCACCCTCGCCGACTACGCCGCCGTCTGCGGCCGGCTGCTGGCCAAGGGGCACGCCCGGACCAGCGGCGCATCGATGATCAGCGGCTACATCGGCGGTGGCGGCAAGATGCGGCAGGCCATGGGCCGCTTCGCCCGCGCCTACGCCGACCAAACCGAACGGGACTTCGACGAGCTGACCGGCGCGATCCGCCGCGGGGTCCTGCCGTGCGAGCCCGGGGTGTGAGGCAGGTCCACCCGCCTGACATGCCCGGACCCCACGTCATGAGCTAGGTTGTGCAGCCGTGAGCGTGGTGCAGACGGTGCTGGTCTTCGTGCTGCCGCCCCTGGTCATCTACGCGGTCGTCGCCCTGCTGACGGTCGCCCGGAAGACCGCGAAGCGGCCGAAGTACCGCACGGGTGAGAAGTGGGACTACGAGCCCGTGCTGTGGACGGCGAACCCCCAGGGGGCGCACCTTCCCGCGCACGTCGAGCACATCGAGCCGGCCGACGGGGTCGCGACGACCGGGGGTGCCCGTGGCCACTGGTGAGCACGGCGGGCACGGCCACGGTGCCGTCGCCACCATCGACCCGGACAGCCTGCCGGAGGGCGCGGTCGTCACCGGCTCCGGCCGGGTGTCGGCCGCCGAGATCTTCACCGAGCCGGACACGTCCGGCCAGGTCCCCTTCACGACCCCGCAGCTGTCCCGGCTCGACGAGGCGCTGACCCTCGCCAGCCGCGAGTCCGGCCTGCTCTTCGCGATCTTCCTGGGCGACCTCGGCCCCAAGCCGGAGACGCGCGCGGCCGAGCTGCAGGCCTCGCTCGAGCGTGCCCCGGAGTCCGTGCTGGTCGCGGTGAGCCCGGGCCAGCGCGTCGTCGAGGTCATCACCGGTTCCGAGGCGAAGCTGCGGCTGCCGGACCGGGGCGCCAAGCTCGCCGTCATGAGCATGGTGGCCTCGTTCAAGGAGAGCGACCTGCTGGGCGGGCTGCTCAGCGGCCTGCGCATGCTCGCCGACCAGGCCGGTCCGCGCCGCTGACGGAAGAGTGAGCACGGCCCGGGAGCGGGCCGTGCCACACCGCCATCACGCAATCGTGCGTGATGGGTAGGGCTCGTCAGCCATATGGTGCAATCATGTGGGCAAGGCGTACGGATTCCCCCACGCCCCGGGTCGTAGCGCGGACCTGGTGGGCGAATCGGTGCCGTCTGAGTACCGTCCGTCGGACCCACAGCGAAAGCCACCGTCGTAGTCCATGAGCGAACCGACACGGCACGACCCCGGGCGGAAGCCCCCGGGCGTCGGCACTCCCGTCGTGGTCGTCGACGACCACGAGCTCGTCGCGACCTCGCTCGTGCTCAGCCTGCGCTCCGAGGGCATCGACGCGTCGCGCATCCGCCCGGCCGCCGAGCGCGGGATCCTCGCCGAGGCCGCCAAGCTCGAGCCCGGGCTCGTCCTGCTGGACCTGGACCTGGGCCGGGACGCGGAGGGCAACCGGATCGACGGCGTGGAGCTGGTCGGCCCGCTGCTGGGCGCCGGCTGGCAGGTCCTCGTCCTCTCCGGCAGCGCCGACCCGGCCCGCGTCGGCTCCGCGCTCGACGCCGGCGCGCTGGCCTGGGTGCCGAAGAACGCGCCGTTCCCGACGCTGCTCGCGGCCGTGCGCGAGGCCGTCGCCGGGCGTCCGGTGATGTCCGACGACCGGCGGCGCAAGTTCATCGACCTCTACCGCCGCAGACAGGCCGAACGCCGCGACCTGTCCGAGAAGCTCGGCAGGCTCACCCAGCGGGAGCGGGAGGTGCTGGCCGAGCTGGCCCGCGGCAAACGCGCCCAGGCCGTGGCCGATCACTTCGTGGTGTCGCTGGCGACCGTCCGCACGCAGATCCGCGCCGTGCTCACCAAGCTCGAGGTGAGCTCGCAGCTCGAGGCCGTGGCCCTCTACCGCCGGGCGACCGGGGCCTGATCCGCTGTCGCGGCCGGCCGCGGGCACGCGTGTCGGGCGAACGCCTGACCGCCGTTCGGCTGAGGTCCATCGTCCGCCGCGTACCGGGGTCCCCGCATACCTAAGATGGATGAACGGCGCGCCCGGAGCGCGCCCGGGGAGGGGGTCCTCGGGGTCATGGCGACCGGTGTGACGAGCGCGGTGGGGCGGCTGCGGCGTGCGCGCTTCACCTCGCGCCTGGCCGTCGACGTGGGTGCGCTGCTCGCGCTCTGCGCCGGGGTCGTCGTGCTGGCCTCGAGCCCGCGCGTGCTCGAGTGGCTCCACGAGGAGACCGCGTCGGACATCATCACGCTGGTCGGCGCCGGTGTCGGCGCGGCCGCCGCGATCCTGGCCCTGGTGGCCTCGCGGCTGCTCAACGAGGCCCGGCTCGCCTGGCTGGCGGCCGCACTCGTCCTCTACTGCCTCGTCGTGCTGCCGTGGGGCGTCTCCGCGCCGGCGGGCACCATCTCGTCCGCGACCCAGGTCTCGCGGCTCCTCGCCCACGCCACGGCGTTGGTGCTGCTGGTCTTCGCGCTCCGGTCGCCACGGCGGATGGGCACCTGGGGCGGCTGGGTGATCATGCTCGGCGGTGCGGTCCTCGCCGTGCTCGCCCTGTTCCTGGTGCCGGACCTCGGGCCGGTGACCCGGCTGGTCGCGGGCCCGGTCAGCTCGGTGGTCGTCGTCGCGGGCTGGGGCGGCGCCGCGGTGCTCGCGGTGATCGACGCGGCGCGCCGGCAGAGCACCACCCGGCTGCGGGTCGGGCTCGGCCTCGTGGTCCTGGCCGGCGCGCAGCTCTACCGGCTGACCACCCCCATGGGGCCGCCCGTGCCGGACCTCGTGTTCCCGGCGCTGCGGCTCGTCGCGATGGCCGTGCTGCTGCTCGGCCTGCTCCAGCTCGTCCAGCGGGGCCTGCGCTCGCTGCAGGAGGAGAACTTCGAGCAGCAGGAGGAGCTCGCCGTCGCCGCGCTGCACATGGAGCGCGCCGCCGCGCACACGGCCGAGCGCAACCACGAGCTGCGCAACGGCCTGGCGGGGCTCGCCGGCATCACCCACCTGCTCTCCGCCGAGGGCGAGGGACCCGACCACGAGCGGCTGCGCAGTGCCGTCCTCGCCGAGCTCGGCCGCCTGCACACCATCCTCGAACGCTCGGCGGACCCGCTGGAGCTCGAGGAGGACCTCGCCGAGGTCGACGCCCCGGGCTCCTACGAGGTCGAGCCGATGCTCGCGGGCCTGGTGGCGCTGCAGCGGGCGCGGGGCCGGGACGTGTGCCTCGAGGTGGCCGACGGGCTCGCCGCGACCGGGGACCCCGCGGTGGCGGCCCAGATCGTCACGAACCTGTTGGCCAACTGTGAACGCCACGCCCCGGGAACCCCCGTCACGGTGACGGCGTTTTCCGAACATGACGACGTGGTAATCGAGGTCAGGGACCACGGACCGGGCCTCCCCCCGGGGAAGGAGCGCGAGGTTCTCGGACGGGGTGTGCACGACGCCCGCGCCGGCGGTTCCGGACTGGGGCTCCACATCAGCAGGGAGCTCGTGGAGGGCCAGGGAGGGTCCCTGACCCTGCGGACGGTGGACGGTCCGCGCGGCTGTGCCGCGACGGTCACTCTTCCGGCCGTCGACGCGAATCGACCGGCCACCGACACCGTCGCGCGGTAAGGCAACTGCGGACACCGTCGGGCGTCTCACCTCACCTGGTGATTCCCCGCAGGGGTCGATCGGTTGCATACTGTGGCGCATCCGGCCCCCCGAGGCCGGTCGGAAGAAAGGTGGGATCCCGAATGGGTGAGTCGGACAACGCCCGTCCGCGCAACCGGACCACGGCGCGTCGTGGTGTGCAGGGATCCTCCTCGTCGGTGCTGACCCCGCCCACGGGGCTGCCGGCGGTGGACGATCTCGCGGCGCCGGACGTCGCGGTGCCCGCCCAGCGGACCGGCCCCGAGTACGGGACCGAGGCCGGCGCCCCGACCGCACCGCCGGTCGCGCCGCCGCCGCAGGCCCCGGCCCCGGCGGGGGTGTGCGTGTGCGGGCACGAGGCCGAGGCGCACGAGCACTACCGGCCCGGCGACGACTGCGGTGCCTGCGGTGCCGCCGCCTGCGGTCACTACACGCCGGCGGACGGCAGCGGGAAGAAGAAGGGGCTGCTGGGTCGCCTGCTGGGCCGCTGACCCGGCACCCGACAGCACGGACCACCGAGGGCTCCGCCGGACGTCCGGCGGGGCCCTCGTCGTGTCCGGATCAGGCCCGGCGCGCGTGCCACCGGGCGGCGACGAACTCCAGCAGCAGTGCCGTGCCCAGCACGAACGCGACCGCGGCGCAGAAGCCGCCCACGGTGTCGGTGGGGTAGTGGGCGCCGGTCGCGACCATCGCCGTCCCGATCGTGCCGCCGGCGACGAGCGCGATCGTGACGACCAGGGCGATGCCCGTGATCCGCCCCGGTCGCACCAGGCTCACCAGCAGCAGCGCCGCGACCAGGGCGATCGACGTGGCGCCGCCGGTGTGGCCGCTGGGGTAGGCGAAGCCACCGAACTCCATCGTCCGCCCGATCGCGGGCTTGAGGAAGGTCGTGGCGACGCCGGTCAGCCCCGGCCCCACGATCGCGACGACGGCGAGGCGGCGCCGCCCCAGCGCCAGGCAGAGCCCGCAGAGGGCGAACGCGGCGAACACCACCAGCGGGGGCGACCCGAGCTCACTCAGCCGTTGCAGGATCCAGACGTGGGCCGACGTCACCGAGTCGACCAGGTTCTCGGCGTGCCCGTCGATCCGGCCGGAGCCGCTCTCCCCGGCGTACCGGGTCCCGAGCAGGGCGAACACGACCGTGGCCAGCCCGACCGCGACGGCGGCGGGCCGGCGCAGGTACGCGGGCAGGGCCGGAGGGGCGGGCGGACCTGCGCTCGTCACGATCTCCAGAGTTCCCCGTGATCAACCGGAGATACATCGCCCGTTCGAGTAGAGCGGCGTGGTGTCGACCGCGCGGCCCGGCGGCGGCGAGACCTCGACCGCGACCAGGCCCGACGGGGTGAGCGAGGCCTGGCAGGCGGTGACACCGCTGTCGAAGCCGCCCGTGTAGAAGTCGATGTGGGGGTGCCGGTTCGCCTGGTACTCGTCCTGGCAGGGCGCGCAGAGGTCCTCCATGACGAAGTACTTCCGCAGCGGCGCGTAGTAGACGAGCGTGCCCACGGCCATGTAGTCCGGGTCGGCGGCGAAGGTGATCGGGTCCGCGTAGGTGCCGGTCCCGCCGGCCTCGGAGTGCTTCACCGGGTAGGCGATCGCCGCACTCCCCGGCGGGTCGTTGTCGAAGGCGCCGTAGAAGGTCACCTCGGTGTTCGCCGTCCGGCCCGCGCGGCCCGTGGCGGCGCCGCCACCGCCCCCGCCCCCGCCTCCGCCGGCGCGCGAGCCGGGTGCCGCGGCGGCCGACGACGGGGCGGGCGTGGGCTTCGGCAGGTTCCGGCTGGCGTCGATGGCCGCCTGCAGGACCGACGGGGCACCCGGGACGGGCATCGCCGCGGGCTCGTGGGCGGGCTCGGCCGTGGCCGGACCGGTGCTGACGAGTGCCGCCTGGTCGGCGCTCGGGTTGCCGCAGCCCGCGACGACCACGAGGCACGCCAGCAGGACGGGGTAGAGCGCGGACGTGAGGCGCATGCGCGGACTCCGGCGGGTCGGGGGCGCCGCAAGTCGGGGGAGCGCGGATCACCCTCGGTGAGATGCGGAGTATGGCAGTGCCGACAGGAGCAGTCGACATTCACCCGAACGCCGAGCAACCTTCTCGCTCGGTGTCACTGACCAGCGACGGGCCGTGGCGCATTGTGGATCCATAACGCCTCTGCGCCGGCCGTCGAGGCGCAGTTTGGATCCATAACGCGTCCAGAAAGGGTGCCGAGGCGCGTTATGGATCCATAGTGCGGTTCAGCTGCGGTCGAACTCCCGCGCGGCCAGGGCGCGGACGATGCCCGCCCGGCCCTCGGACACCAGCCGGCGCAGGGCCGGCGGGTGGCTCTCGTCGGCCAGCCAGGCGTCGGCGGCGTCGACCGTCGACTTCTCCACGGCCCAGGACGGGAACAGCCCGAGCACCACGCTCTGCGCGCGCTCCGACGTCCGCCGCGCCCACACGTCCGCCACCTCGGCGAAGTACTTCTCCACGTAGGGCGCGAGCAGGGCCCGCTGACCCGGGTGGCTGAAGCCGCCGATGATCGCCTCGTTGACGGCGTTGGGCAGCTCGTCGTCGTGCACCGCGCGGTCCCACGCCTTCGCCTTGGCCTCGGCGGTCGGGACGAGGGAGCGGGCGCGCTCGGCCTGCCGCTCGCCGGCCGCGGTGGGGTCGCGGCGGTGCTCGGCCTCGATCGCCTCCTCGCCGGCCCTGCCGTGCGCGACCAGGGCGTGCAGCAGCCGCCACCGCAGGTCGGTGTCGACGGTCAGCCCCTCCGGGACGTCCCGGCCCTCGAGCCACGCGGCGAAGCGGTCCAGCGTGGAGGCGGGCAGCACGCTGCCGGACAGCGCGTTGACCACGGCGAGCTGGGCGTCCGAGCCGGGCTCGGCCGCGTCGAGCTGCGCGGACAGGGCGTCGGTGAGCAGCGGCCAGCCCGTGTCGGTGGCCCACGACTCGTCGGCGTACGAGGCCACCGCGGTCTGTACCTGCAGCAGCAGCCGCTGCACGACGCCGATCTCGGTCTCCCGGCCGAAGCCGCCGGCCACCAGCGTGGTGAAGTCCCGCGCCTTGAGCTCGGCCTCCCGCGTCATCTCCCAGGCCGCCGACCAGCACAGGGTGCGGGGGAGCGGCTCGGCGATGTCGCCGATCCGGTCGATCAGGGTGGTCAGCGAGCCCGGGTCGAGCCGCAGCGCGCAGTAGGTGAGGTCGTCGTCGTTGACCAGGACGAGCTTCCCGCGCGGGACGCCGACCAGCTCTCCGACGGGTGTGCGCTCGCCGGTGACGTCGACCTCGACCCGGTGGGTCCGCACGAGCCGGCCCTCGGCGTCGTCGTCGTACACGCCGACGGCGACCCGGTGGGTGCGCAGCTCGCCGGCGCCCGGCCGCGCGCCACCCTGCACGACCTCGAAGGAGGTGAACCGGCCCTCGTCGTCGAGGTCGAACTGCGGGCGCAGCAGGTTGAGCCCGGTGGTGCGCAGCCATTGCGCGCCCCAGTCGCTCAGGTCCCGGCCGGAGGACTTCTCCAGCGCGCCCAGCAGGTCGTCGAACGTGGCGTTGCCCCACTGGTGGGCCTCGAAGTACGCGCGCAGGCCGGCCATGAACGGCTCCAGCCCGACGTACGCGACCAGCTGCTTGAGCACCGACGCGCCCTTGGCGTAGGTGATCCCGTCGAAGTTGACCTCGACGGCCTGCAGGTCCGGGATGTCCGCGGCGATCGGGTGCGTCGAGGGCAGCTGGTCCTGGCGGTAGGCCCAGGACTTCTCGACGTTCGCGAACGTCGTCCACGCTTGCGCGTACTCGGTGGCCTCGGCCTGGCAGAGCACGGATGCCCAGGTGGCGAACGACTCGTTGAGCCACAGATCGTCCCACCAGCGCATGGTCACGAGGTCGCCGAACCACATGTGCGCCATCTCGTGCAGGATCGTCTCGGCGCGCCGCTCGTAGAGGAACCGCGTGACCCGGGACCGGAAGACGTAGTCCTCGAGGAAGGTGACCGCGCCGGCGTTCTCCATCGCGCCCGCGTTGAACTCCGGGACGAACAGCTGGTCGTACTTGCCGAACGGGTACCGGATCCCGAAGTTGCGGTGGTAGAAGTCGAAGCCCTGCCGCGTCTCCGTGAAGATCCGCTCGTGGTCCATGTGCGGCGCCAGGCTCGCGCGGCAGTAGATCCCCAGGGGGATCCCGTCGTGCTCCTCGTGCCAGGACGCGTAGGGGCCCGCGACCAGCGCGACCAGGTAGGTCGACATGACCTCGGACTCGGCGAAGCGGTGGACGGTCGCGGGTCCGGCCTTCTCGGTCTCCGCGAGGGCGTTGGACACGACCTTCCAGTCGTCCGGCGCCGTGACCGTGATCGTGTAGCGGGCCTTCAGGTCCGGCTGGTCGAAGCAGGCGAACAGGCGCTTGCAGTCGGCCGTCTCGAACTGCGAGTAGAGGTAGACGCCGCCGTCGACCGGGTCGACGAAGCGGTGCAGCCCCTCGCCGGTGTTCATGTAGGTGCCGGTCGCGCGGACGGTCAGCTCGTTCTCGGCGGCCAGGCCGGGCAGGGCGATGCCGTCGTCCTCGCGGTAGCCGGAGACGTCGAGCGTGGTGCCGTTGAGCGTGGCGCTCTCGACCGCGGCGCCGACGAAGTCGATCCAGCTGTCCGCGCCGGGCTCGGCGCAGGAGAAGCGGACCGTCGTGGTGGTGGCGAAGGTCTTCTCGCCCGGGCCGCCGCGGCCGTCGGTGAGGTCGAGGTCGACGACGTAGCCGGAGACGGCGAGCAGGGCGGCCCGGCGCTCGGCGTCGGTCCGGGTCAGGTTGGGCGGGGCCATGAGCGCAGCGCGGTCCTTCCGGAGGGTTGGGGCGTGGGGGCATCCAATCACGTGGCCGCAGTGGTCGCCCCGTCATTGCGGCCGGGACTGCGGGGTATCCGGGAACACGTCGTCCACCCCTCGCGGTTGTGACCGACGGAAGAGTCCCTCCCCGGACGAACGGAGTGCCCATGACCAGCACGGAGACGGACAAGGCGAAGGTGGACCTCTGGTTCGACCCGCTGTGTCCGTGGGCGTGGCTGACCTCGCGGTGGATCCTCGAGGTCGAGAAGGTCCGCGACATCGAGCTGAACTTCCACGTGATGAGCCTGTCGGTGCTCAACTCCGGCCGTGACCTGCCGGAGCAGTACCAGGCGATGATGGAGAAGGGCTGGGGCCCGGTCCGCGTGTGCATCGCCGCGGCCGAGCTGAAGGGCCCGGAGGTCCTGCGCCCGCTGTACACGGCGATGGGCGAGCGCATCCACAACCAGGGGAACAAGGACTTCGACGTCGTGATCAAGGAGGCGCTGGCGGAGCTGGACCTGCCCGCGTCGCTGGCCGAGGCCGCCTCCTCGACCGAGTACGACGAGAAGCTGAAGACCAGTCACCACGCGGGCATGGACCCGGTGGGCATGGACGTCGGCACGCCGGTCATCCACGTGAACGACGTCGCCTTCTTCGGTCCCGTGATCAGCAAGGTGCCGCACGGCGAGGAGGCCGGGAAGGTCTTCGACGGCGCCCGCCTGCTCGCCGGCTGGCCGCACTTCTTCGAGCTGAAGCGGACCCGTACCGAGGACCCGGACTTCGACTACTGATCCTTTTCACCCGAACGGCACTTCTGCGCGGAAGATCCGCACGGAAGTGCCGTTCGTGTCATTCGGCGGAAATCAGTGGGCGGCGATGAACATGTCCCGCAGCACGCCCGTCTCGAGCTCCATGTCGCGCAGCCGGGCCTTGACGAGGTCGCCGATCGAGACCATGCCGACGAGTCTGCCGCCGTCGATCACCGGGAGGTGCCGGTAGCGGTCGCGGGTCATCCGGGCCATGGCACTGGCGATCGGCTCGTCGAGCCGCGACGTCGCGACCTTCCTGGTCATGACCTCGTCGACCCGCCGCTCGAGCAGATCCGTCCCCCGGTGCGCGAGCTCCCTGATCAGGTCGCGCTCGGACAGGATCCCGACCATGCGCTGGTCCGCGTCGCACACCACGAGGGCGCCGACCCCCAGACGCTCGAGCCGGGCCACGGCGTCCGCGACCGTCGCCCAGGGCAGGATCGTGTGCACGGTCCGGCCTTTCGCGTCGAGGATGTCCGCAATCTTCATCGCCAGTCCCTCCGCCGCAGTTCTCGGACGTCGTTCATTCTGCTCCCGCAGCCTCGATTTCAGCACGAAACGATGCGAAAGATCACTGGTCCGGCGGAGCGGGGCCCGGGCGGTGACGGACGGTCCCGTTCACGATCGTGACGGGATGATCCGTTCCGGCCCGGGCGGGCGGGGCGCGCTGCGAGCGTGCGGCCCGTGGGTGGTTACGGACGGGCGCTGGGTGCGGCGCTGGCGGTGGTCGTCGTGCTGGCGGGGGTGCTCGTCGCGGCCGTGGTGCGGGAGGCGCCGGAGGGTGGGGTCCGGGTCGACGGGCGGTGGTTCTCCCGGCCCGACGGCACGCCCTTCTACTGGCTCGCCGACACGGCGTGGGGCCTCGTCACCGCGCTCGATGGCGACGAGGCCGCCGACTACCTCGGCACCCGTGCCGACCAGGGCTTCACCGTGGTGCGGACCGCGCTCGTGCGGCCCGGCGCGCAGCGCGACCGGGACGGCGCGGTGGCCTTCGCGGGGCACCTGGGCGCGCCGACCGAGGCGTACTGGCAGCACGTCGACGGGCTCGTCCAGGCCGCCGCGGCGGAGGGCATCACCCTGGCCCTGGCGCCGGTGTGGAGCGACGGGCTCGCCGGGAGCCTGGTCACGGAGCGCAACGCCCGGGAGTACGGGAGCTTCCTCGGCGCACGGTACGGGGACGCGTCCGTCGTGTGGCTGACGGGCGGCGACGACGGCGGGGGCGGGCACGACGGGATCTGGGCCGAGCTGGTCGAGGGGTTGCGGGAGGGCGGGAGCGACGCGCCGGTCGCGCACCTGCCGCGCGGGGTGGAGGAGACGCCCTCCGGCGGAGGGGACGGTGCAGGCGGTGCGGGTTCGAGCGAGGCTGCGGAGGGTGCCGACCTCGACGTGGCCGACCCCGACGAGGGTGACGAGATCGACTCCGACCTCGGCGGCGACGACGGCCTCGACCCGGGCGCTGTGGGCCATCTCGAGGCGGACGGTGCTCCCGGCGGGGCCGGGTCGGGCGGTGACCTCGCCGCGTCCGGTGAGCTCGGCGACCGGACCGGCGCCGGGTCGGGCGAGGGTGCCGAGGGCGAGGTGGGTGGCGAGCTCGGCGACGGCTCGCAGGACGCCGAGAGCTCGGCTGACGTGAGCTCCGCGGCCAGCGGCAGCTGTGCGTCGTCGGCCTCGCGGGCCGACGCCCGGGCCGCGGCGACGGGCACCGGCAAACCGCTGCTCGACGCCACGCCGCTCACCGAGGGCGAGGACTGCGTCGGCGCCACCGGCACCACGACCGACCACGACGTCCGGGCGGAGGCCTGGCGCGCCGCACTCGGCGGCGCGAGCGGGGCGACCTACGCGGACTCCACGGTCTCCGACTTCGAGCCGGGCTGGACCGCGGCCGTCGAGACCGACGGCGGCGCCCAGCTCGGCGTGCTCAGGCGGGTGCTGGAGTCGCGCCCGTACCGCCTCCTGGAACCCGCCGACGGGGCGCTGGCCGGTACCGGCTCCGCGGGCGACACCCGGATCTCCGCGGCCGTCGCCTCGGACGGCTCGTTCCTCGTCGCCTACACGCCCGAGGGCGAGGACGTGACCGTCGACCTCGACATGCTCGCCGCGGACCGGGTCCGGGCGTCCTGGGTCGACCCGCGGACGGGCGAGGTGCTGGAGGTCGCGGAGTCGGTCGAGGCGACCGGCGTCGCCGCCTTCGAGGCCCCCGCCGGGACGGGCGACGAGCGGGACTGGGTCCTCGTGCTCGACGACGAGGCCGCGGGCTACGGCGCGCCCGGCACCGAGGTCCTCGACGACCCCGGCTCCGCGACGCTCTCCGGGGCCGGCGACGCTGAGCCCGCCGGCGAGACCAGCGGTGAGACCTCCAGCGAGACCGACCGTGAGGCCGACGGCGCCTCCGGCCACGAGCGACCGCGGGCCGGCGGACACGGCGACGCCGACCAGCCCGAGCAGGAGCGGGCGGACCGCCGGTCGAGCGGCGAGGCGGAGGATCACGAGAGGGGACAGGACCGGCCCGAGGAGGCCGCCCCACCCGAGGAGCCGGAGAAGCCGGAGGAGCCGGCCGAGCCGGAGAAGCGCGCGGAGCCCGAGCCGGACGAGCCCGAGAAGCCCGCCGGGCCCGAGAAGCCCGCCGGGCCGGAGAAGCCCGCCGGGTCGGAGAAGCCCGCGCCGGCGAGCTCGGGCGCCTGGGACAGCCTGGCGGCCTGCGAGTCCTCGGGGAACTGGGCCATCAACACCGGCAACGGCTACTACGGCGGCCTCCAGTTCGACTCCGCCACCTGGTCCGACTTCGGCGGCACCCGCTACGCCCCGCGCGCCGACCAGGCCACCAGGGAGCAGCAGATCGAGATCGCCGAGAAGGTGCGGGACCGGCGCGGCGGCTACGGCTCCTGGCCCGCGTGCGCCCGCAAGCTCGGCCTGCCGCGATGATCTCCCTGCCGATCACCCGGCCGCGCGGCCCCGGGGCCCGCGGCGGGGGCCGGCGCGACCCGCCGGGCGATCACCCGTCGTCACGTGTCACCCTGGCAGGGGAGCCCCGTCCGACCCGACCTCCCGGAACCTCGCGCGCGCGGAGTGCCTACCCTTGACGGTCATGACCCCGCCCGAGCCCGACGCCCCGCGTATCGGGAACCGCTACCGGCTCGAGGAACGCATCGGTGTCGGGGCGATGGGTGCCGTGTGGCGGGGAACCGACGAACTGCTGAACCGGACCGTCGCCGTCAAGGAGCTGATCGCCGCGGCCGCGCCGGTCAGCGGCAACGGGGCCGACGCCGCCGAGGAGTCCCGCCAGCGCCTGCTGCGCGAGGGCCGGATCGGGGCGCGGCTGCAGCACGCGCACGTCATCAGCATGTTCGACGTCGTGGTGCACGACGACCGGCCGTGGCTGGTCATGGAGTACCTCCCCTCCCGCTCGCTCGCGGTGGTGCTGGGGGAGAAGGGGCCGATGGAGCCGCGCGAGGTCGCGGCGATCGGCCGTCAGGTCGCCGACGGGCTCGCGGCCGCCCACGCCGCGGGCGTGGTGCACCGCGACATCAAGCCCGGCAACGTCCTGATCGCCGAGGACGGCCGCGCCAAGATCACCGACTTCGGCGTCTCGCGCGCGGTCGACGACGTCCAGCTCACCCGCACGGGCATGATCGCCGGCACCCCGGCCTTCCTCGCGCCGGAGGTGGCGCGCGGGCAGGAGCCGACCTCGGCGTCGGACGTCTTCGCGCTCGGCGCCACGCTCTACGCCGCGGTCGAGGGCGAGCCGCCCTTCGGCCTCGACGACAACGCCTACGCCCTGCTCCACAAGGTCGCCACCGGCGCGGTCCGGCCGCCGGAGAACGCGGGTCCGCTCACCGCGCTGCTCATGCGCCTGCTGTCCAACGAGCCCACGGACCGTCCCACCGCCGCCCAGGCGCGGGACGCGCTGACCGCGATCTCGGGCAGCGCGTCGGCCTCCGGAGCGGCCGCCGCCACCGCGCCGGTCACCACGCGCGTGCTGCCGGGGCCGCAGCAGGCCCCGGCCAAGTCCGGCCCGCGCACGCTCACGGACATGCCGGCGCCGCCGGTCGTCGTACCGCCGGCGGCGGAGCGGCCGCCGGCCCCCGCGGGGAAGTCGCGCGGGCGGCGGCTGCTGCCGTTCGTCATCGCCGCCGTCGTGCTGCTCGTGGTGGGCGTCGGCGTCGCGATCGGTGCCATGCGCTCGGCCGACAACGGCTCGAGCGGCGCGGTCACGCCGCCTCCCGTCGCGGCGCCCACGACCAGCCCGTCGCCGACCAGGACCACCCCGCCCACGACGACCCCGCGCACGACCACCCCGTCGCCCACGCCGTCGAGCGCGGCCTCGGACACCGACGCGGTGTCCTTCGTGCAGCGCTACTACAGCCTCCTGCCCGACGACCCCGACGCCGCCTTCGCGCTGCTCGGCTCGCAGGCGCAGGCGGCCTCGGGCGGCCTCGACGGCTTCCGGAACTTCTACGGCGGCATGAGCGAGGTCGAGATCCAGAACGCCCGCTCCACCGGGCAGGGCCAGGTCTCGGGCACGATCGTCTTCACCCGCAACGACGGCTCCACCAGCAGCGAGCCCTACACCTTCCGGGTCGGCACGGGCAGCGACGGCAACCAGCTCATCCAGTCCTTCTCCCGCGCCTGACCCCGTCCCCGGCAGCGCTATGGAACCATAACGCGTCAAAGGAAGACCCCTGACAGCGTTATGGATCCATAACGCGCCAGAAGAAGACCCCTGACAACGTTATGGATCCATGACGCGCCTGGTCACGCGGTCTGCGAGGCAGGCTCCGTGAGGTGGCCCGTCACCCACCGCACCACCTCGGCGGTGAACTCGGCGCGGTTGGCGACGGCGTGGGTCTCGTGGCCCTCGTCGTCGAACAGGAGGAAGTGGGGGGCCGCGCCGCGGGCCCGCAGCGCCTCGACGATCCGCTCGGCCTCGCCCAGCGGGACGTTGGTGTCGTACGCCCCGTGCACCACCATGAGCGGTGCGCTGATCCGGTCGGCGCTGTGGATGGGGGAGAGCGCGCGCAGCATCTCCCCGTCCCGCTCCGGGTCGCCGTACTTGGTGGTCGCGGCGGCGGCGATCCACGGCTCGGTGTCGGAGTAGAAGGTCTGCAGGTCGGACATGCCGCACACGTCGACGCCCACCGCGAACAGCTCGGGGAACCACGCGAGCGCGACGAGGGTGAGGTAGCCGCCGTAGGAGCGCCCGGACACCCCGATGCGGTCCGGGTCGGCGAGGCCGGACGACGTGAGGAAGCCGACCGCGGCACGCACGTCCGTGATCGCGGTGAAGCGGCGGTCCAGGTCGTCCGCCTGCGAGAACACGCGCCCGAACCCGGCCGAGCCGCGGACGTTGGGCGCGAAGACCTGCACACCGGAGGCGACCAGCGCCTGGAACAGCGGCTGGAAGACGGGGCGTTCCTGCGCCTCCGGCCCGCCGTGCAGCCACACCAGGGTCGGGGCGGCGCCGAACCCGCCGCGGGGCCGGAACAGCCACCCGGTGAGCGTGAGCCCGTCCTCGGCGCGGAACTCGTGGAGCGTGGGGTCGACGAGCTGCTCGAGCGCGTCGAAGCTGTCGGGGAGCAGCGGGGTGGGCTCGGCGAGGGGGACGTCGAGCGCGATCCGGGCGACGTGCGGCGCGACCGCAGGCCCCTCGCTGCCGACGAGCAGCGCCTGGCCGTCGCGGGTGAACGCCAGCCCCGTCACGACGTCGCCGGGGTGATCGGGCACCGGGTCGGTGAGGCCGGTGCGCAGGTCGACGAGCTCGAGCTCCGAGCGGCCGTCGACGTTCCAGACGAGCGCGGCGCGGGCCCCGGCCGGGTCGAGGGCGACCTGGTCGAGGTCGTCGTGTCCTCTGCAGGCGACCTCCCACGCGAGGGAGACCTCCCCGCCGGACGCGTCGTCGCCGATGGAGCAGGCAAGCAGCGCGGGGCGGTCCCGCCCGGCGTCCGTGTGCAGGTAGAGCACCGCGCCGGTGACGCCGAAGCGCCCGTCGGCCACGGTGGCGTCGTGCCCGGGGAGCAGGTCGGTGCGGCGGCCGGTCCACAGGTCGATGAGCTCGAGGGTGCGGGCGCCGCGGCGCCCGGTGCGCAGGACGGCCCGACGGCCGTCGCGACTGACCGCGCACACCACGGCGGCCGGCCCGGAGCCGAGGACGATCGAGGAGCCGTCCCGGACGTCGACGAGGCAGGCCGTGCCGGACCCGTCGCCACCGGAGGCGCGGTCCGAGTAGATGGTGACGCCGAGCTGGCGCCCGGTGGGCGACCAGGCCCCGAGCGTGACGGCCGAGGAGCCGGCGGCGATCTCGCGCCGCTCGGTCCCGTCGGGGGAGAGCAGCAGGACCCGGGTCCGCTCCCCGCCACCGGGGGCGACCTCGCAGGCCACGAAGGAGCCGTCCGGGCACCAGCTCAGCGCCTTGACGTCGCACGCCACGACCGGGTCCACCTCGGTGTCCAGCGGCGTGGCGGGCTGCTCGACCGGCCGCTCGCCCGCCGGCATGGGGCCGACGTAGGCGCGCGGCCGCCCGTCCCGGTCGGAGACCCAGGCCAGCAGGGTGCCGTCCGGGGAGGGGAGCGCGGAGCGGTAGGCGGGGGTGAAGAGGTGCTCGTCCAGCTCACCGGCCAGCTGCGCGCGGCGCCGGTCGGTGAAGGTATCCACGTTGACACCGGTCATGAGCTAGATCCCCCTCTCCTGTAACCACATCTCCAGCAGCGCTACCTGCCACAACGCGTTCGACCCCAGGTTGGTGCGCTGGGTGTTCGGATCCGCGAGCATACGGTCGAGCCAGTCGCCCCGGACAAGGCCCCGCGCCTTGGCCACCGGGTCGGTCACGGCGTCGCGCACCCGCTCGAGGAACGGTCCTTCCAGGTGACGGATGGCGGGCACCGGGAAATACCCCTTGGGCCGGTCGATCACCTCGTCCGGGACGACGCCGCGGGCCGCCTCCTTGAGGATGCCCTTGCCGCCGAGCGCGAGCTTCAGTTCTGGTGGGCACGCCGCCGCGAGCTCGACGAGCTCGTGGTCCAGGAACGGTACGCGGGCCTCGAGTCCCCAGGCCATCGTCATGTTGTCGACGCGCTTGACCGGATCGTCCACGAGCATGATCGTGCTGTCCAGCCTCAGTGCGGCGTCCAACGTCTCGTCGGCACCCGGCGTTCCGAAGTGCTCGGCGATGAAGGCCCGGCTGGGGTCGTGGTCGAGGAGCCACTCGGGCTCGAGGATGTCGGCCAGCTCGCCGTGGGGGCGGTCGGTGAACACCGCCTGGTAAGCCTCGACGGCCTGGTCGCGGGGGGTGTCGCGCAGCGGCGGGTACCAGTCATAGCCCGCGAACACCTCGTCGGCGCCCTGGCCGGACTGCACCACGGTCACGGACTTCGACACCTGCTCGGACAGCAGGTAGAAGGCCACGCAGTCGTGGCTGACCATCGGCTCGGCCATCGCCGTGATCGCCTCGTCGACGGCCGGGAGCATCCGCGCCGGGTCCACCAGGATCTGCTGGTGGTCGGTCCCGAACTCCTTGGCCACGATGTCCGAGAACTCGAACTCGTCGCCCCGCTCGCCGCCGGCGGCGTGGAAGCCGACGGAGAAGGTCTTCAGCCCCGTCTGCCCCTCCTGCGCCAGCAGCGCCACGATCAGTGACGAGTCCAGCCCGCCCGAGAGCAGCACGCCGACCGGCACGTCGGCGACCATCCGGCGGCGCACGGCCGTGCGCAGGCCGTCGAGCACGGCCTCCTTCCAGTCCGTGATCCCCAGCTCGGGGCGGCGCTCGTGGACCGGCGTCCAGTACACGCGGTCGGAGTGGCGGCCGTCGGGCTCGTAGACGCGGACGGTCGCCGGCGGCAGCTTGCCGACGCCCGCGAGGATCGTCCGCGGCGCCGGGACCACCGAGTGGAACGTCATGTAGTGGTGCAGCGCCACCGGGTCGATCGAGGTGTCGACGCCGCCGGCCTCCAGCAGCGCGGGCAGTGACGAGGCGAACCGCAGGACGCCCGCCCCTTCGGTCAGGTACAGCGGCTTGATCCCCAGCCGGTCGCGGCCCAGGACGAGCCGGCCGCTGTCCCGCTCGGCCACGGCGAACGCGAACATCCCGTAGAAGTGCTCCACGCACTCCGGGCCCCAGTGCGCGTAGGCCTTGAGCACCGTCTCGGTGTCGGAGTCGGAGAAGAACGCGTAGCCGGCCGCCTCGAGCTCGCGACGCAGGTCCTGGTAGTTGTAGATGCAGCCGTTGAACACCACGGCGAGCCCGAGCGCGGAGTCGACCATCGGCTGGGCGCCCCGCTCGGACAGGTCGATGATCTTGAGACGCCGGTGGCCCAGCGCCACCGGGCCGGCCGCGTGCACCCCGGTCCCGTCCGGGCCGCGGCGCTCCATCGCCTTGACGATCCGGGCGACGACGGCCGGATCGGCCGAGCTGCCGTCGAACCGCATCTCACCGGCGATTCCGCACATGTGGCTACCTCCAACTGCTGACTACCGCAGGATCCAGGTGTCCTTGGCGCCGCCGCCCCGCGACGAGTTGACGATGAGGCTGCCGGACGGCGCGACCCGCGACAGCGCCGCCGGGACGACGTCGAGGTGCGCCCGGCCCCCGTACTGGCTCTGGAACACGAAGGCCCGCAGGTCGACCGCCCGCGGCTCCAGCCGGTTCCCGGAGAAGGTCGGGTGGGTGGACAGCGACACCATGTCCTGGGCCACCCACATGGCCGGCTCGGCCCGGATCAGCTTCTCCACCTCGGTGAGCTCCGAGCGCTCGGCGTGCGGGCCGATCACGATCCCGCTGCCGCCGTAGCCGTCGACGGGCTTGAGCACGAGCTCGTCGAGCCGGTCGAGCACCTCCGCGCGCCGCTCGTCGTCGACGCAGGGGTAGGTCGGGACGATGTCCAGCAGCGGGGTCTCGTCGAGGTAGTAGGCGATCATGTCGGGGACGTAGGCGTAGACGAGCTTGTCGTCGGCCACGCCGTTGCCCAATGCGTTGAGCAGCGCGACCCGGCCCCGGGACACCGCGCTCGCCAGCGCCCGCCCGAGCGGCCGCATGTCGGCGCCCCGGGCGTTCATCAGGTCCTTCTCGTCCATCCGACGGTAGAGCGCGGACAGTCGCCGCTTCCCGCCCGTCGTCACCAGGTAGACGCCGTCCTCGGTGACCTGCAGGTCCCGCGGCGTCACCACCGGCACACCCATCCGGTCGGCGAGCAGCCTGTGCTCGAAGAAGGCCGAGTCGGAGGGGCCCGACGACAGCAGCGCCACCTCGTCGGCGCCCGGGCTGCCCGAGTCGGTCGCCGAGAGCAGCGCGGCCCGCAGCCGTCCGGGCACGTCCTCGAGCCCGACGACGCCCGTCGGCGGCTCCAGGTCGCTCATCACGCTGCGGACCAGGCGCCGGCTCATGATCGAGTAGCCGATGCCGGACGGGACGCGCAGGTTGTCCTCGAGCACGAGCCAGCGGTCCGGCGCGTCGCGGACCAGGTCGATCCCGGCCACGGCGATCCGCACGACGTCGCCGGGCACGATCTCGCCCTCGCGGTTGCGGCCGGGTGCGGCGTCGACCACCGCCGCGGGGACGACGCCGTCGTGCAGGATGCGGCGCTCGCCGTAGACGTCCCGGACGAACAGCTCCAGCGCCCGGACCCGCTGCGCGAGCCCCGCCTCGAGGACGTGCCAGTCCTCGGCGCTCACGATCCGCGGCACCAGGTCCAGCGGGAAGAGCCGGGCCTCGGCCGTGCCGTCCTCGGGCCCGAACGTCACCCCGCGCGCCCGCTGCTCGGTCTCGAGCGCCGACTCCGCGGCGACCATCCCGCGCGGCCCGAGGCGTTCCAGCGCCCGGAACATCCAGCCGTACTGCGGCAGGACGGTGCCGCCGTTGCTGACCGCCTCGTCGAACGTGCCCGGCCGGTAGTCGGCGAGCAGTTCCCGGGCGAGCGGCACCTCGACCGGGGGCTCGATCGAGAGCAGCCGGCCCTGGGTGTTGGCGACGAGGGCGTCGACGACGTCCGTCAGCCGGCCGCGGCGGCCGAACATCCGGCGCTGCCGGGCGGCGGCGCTCCCGCGCTCCAGGGTGGCCTGCGACAGCGCGAGGACCTGCTCCCAGTCGCCCAGCTCCTCCAGCTGCGGGCGCAGCATGTCGACGAGCTGCCCGACCAGCAGCGGGGGCGAGACCAGCGAGGGGCCGACCAGGTCGACGAGGTCGCCCTCGAGCCCCGAGCGCGCGGCCCGCCAGTTCGCCGAGCGCAGCAGCTCCTGCCGGCTCGTCGGCAGCGGGAGGCCCTTGGCCAGGTCCTCGCCGGCCTTGCACACCAGGGCGCGGAACAGCCCGGCGATGAGGACGACGTCGTCGACCTCCGTGCAGGCGTCGCACACCCGCAGCTCGACGGTCGGCACGTGCGCGCTCGGCCGGATGTCGAAGTAGAGCATCCCGGGGTCGCTGATCGTGCCCGAGGCGATCAGCTCCTGGACCATCGCGTCGTACTCCGCGGCGGTCTCGACCGTCGCCGGCGGCCCGGAGGTCGGCCAGCGCGACCAGACCATGCTGCGGTAGCTCGCGTAGCCGGTGTCGTTGCCGCGCCAGTACGGCGAGCTGGCCGAGAGGGCGAGCAGGATGTGCAGGTAGGGGGCCACCCGCCGGACGACCTGCACCGCGGTGTCCCGGTCCGGCACGTCGACGTGCACCTGCGCGCCGCAGATGTGCTGCTCCCGCACGAGCATCTGGTACTCGTGCTGCATCTTCTCGTAGCGGGCCCCGGCGGAGATGTCGTCGCCGGTCAGGTCGACGAGCGGGACGGTGCCCGCGGCGACGATCCCCAGCCCGTGCGGCTCGGCGACGCTCTCCAGCCTCCGGCGCAGCCGCCGCAGGTGCGCACCCAGCTCGTCGAGGGTCTCGCAGACCGGCGTGTTCGTCTCGACCAGCGAGCGCTGCAGCTCCCGGGCGAACTCGGCCCCGTCGAGCTCGGGGAGGAGGGAGTCGACCTCGGGCGCGGCCTGCCGCGTCTCGAGGTCCACGACGTGGAACTCCTCCTCGACCCCGAGAAGGGGTTTCCCGGCGCCACTCATGCGGGTGACGCTAGGGGCCGATTGTTACGGGCGGATCTCCTGAGGGCGGGGCCCTGCTCACGTCCGTGCCCGCCTCCGTGCCCGCCTCCCCGGGGCTCAGCCGGTGTAGGCGGCCTCGAAGAAGGCGAGCTCGAGGTCCACGGCCTCGGCGAAGAAGCGGGCGAGCCGGCGCGGGTCCCGGGCCTGCGGCGCGACGCGGTCCAGCTCGGCGCGCAGAAAGGCGACCCAGGCCTCGAACGCGGGGCCGCGGTGCAGGTCGATCCAGCCGCGGGCGATCGGGTCGGTCGGCAGCGGTCCACGGGGGCGGGATGCCCAGTCGAGGTAGAGCCATTCCGCCACGACGAGCACTGTGACGATCTCGGGGTAGCTCGCGTCCGCACGGGTGCCGTCCATGAGGTCGATGAAGCCCTGCGTCGGGGCCGCCCGCTCCGGGGCCGTCCGGTCGGCGTCGGCGACGCCGAGGAGGTCGAAGGAGCGGTGGAAGTAGTCGTGCTCGTCGCCGGCGACCAGCCCGACCTGGCGGGCGTGCACCACCCGTGCGGCGGGATCGTCGCAGGTGGCGACGGCGGCACCCATCAGGGCCAGGAAGGCGTCGCAGAACTGGAAGTCCTGCACGAGGTAGCGGCGCAGCACGTCGGGTGCGACGGTCCCGGCCCACAGCTCCTCGACGAACCGGTGGCCGACGGCGGCCTCCCAGGTCTCCCGGCCGGACTCGCGCAACTCCTGCGAAAAGCTCACGCTCGCCGACCCTAGGGCTCCTCGGGCCAGGGGACGCCGGGGTGGGGCGAGCGTGCCTCCGCCTCGGTCCCGTCGAGCTCCCCGGCGGCGACGGCGCGGGCGAGCGCGGCCACCGCCGCCAGCTCGCCGTGCTGGGCCCGGGCCTGGGCGGGGGTCATCGGGTGGCCGTGTCCCGGGACGTACGTGCCGGCGTCGAGGGCGAGCAGCGCGGCGACGGCGTCGGCCCAGGCGAGCGGGTGGGCGTCCTCGTAGTCCGGCGGGGCGCCGGACTCCAGGAGGTCGCCGGCGAACAGCACGTCCGCGTCGGGTACGTGCACGGCCAGGTCGTGGTCGGTGTGTCCGGGCCCGGGCGCGACCAGCACGACCTCCCGTCCGCCGAGGTCGACCGACGGGGGTGCGGGGTCCGGGGGTACCGGCTCGGTCGCCTCCAGCGCCGCGGCCGTCGCCTCGTCGCCCTCCTCGCGGTAGTGCACGGCCCAGTGCTCGCGTTGGTCGGCGGCCGTGCGCTCCAGGGCGGCCCGGCAGCCCGGATGGGCGAGTACGGGGGCGGGCAGGAACGCGGCCGTGCCGAAGCAGTGGTCGAAGTGGGCGTGGGTCAGCACGACGGTCAGCGGCAGCGCGGTCACCGCACGCACTGCGGCGGCGAGCTCGGCGCCCTGCTCCCGGTCGCCCCGGGTGTCGATCACCAGCGCGCGCTCGGCGCCGAGGACCAGCCCGGTGGTGAGGTCGAGCTCGGCGTGCCGGCGGGCCAGCACGCCGTCCCCCACCTCGATCCAGGTCACCGCCCCTGGGCCCTCGCCGAGGCGTACTCCTCGGGCGTGTTGACGTTCACGAGGGCGCGCAGCTCGGGGTCGTGCTCGCGCAGCGCGGGGTCGGCCAGCAGCTCCGCCTCGTCCGCGCGATACACGTCGACGGCCGCGAACAGGTCCGGCGGCCGGCTGCGGCCCTCCGCGATCAGCGCCGCGACGACGGGCGCGAGCGCGGTCCGGTACGCCGCGGCGAGCGGCTGGTGGTGCCCGTGCGCGACCGGCAGCAGGACGGCGTGCTCCCCGAGCAGGTCCAGCACCCGCCGGACGTAGGCCTCGTGCAGGAAGGGCAGGTCGACCGAGGCCACGAAGGCGGTCTCCGCCCGGGTCACTACGGCTGCGAGCCCGACGGCGATCCCCTGCAGCGGCCCGCGGCCCTCGACCGGGTCCTCGGCCGTCTCGACGCCGTCCGGCAGCGGGGGCAGCTCCTGGCCGGGCGCCCGCACCACGACCACCGGCCCGTCGACGGCCGCGCCCACGACCCCGCACACGCGGTCCAGCAGCGTGGTCCCGTCCCAGTCGAGCCACGCCTTCGACCGGCCCATCCGGGACGAGCGCCCGCCGGCCAGCACGATCCCCGCCGCAGCCACGGGCCGGACCCTACCGCCGGTCCGGGCCGCCACCGCTTTACCTCCGACGTCGTCGACCGTCGGCGCCGCGGGCAGCAGGCTCACAGCCATGACGGACATCGTTGACCGCTACCTGACCGCCTGGAACACGACCGACGCCGACGCCCGCGCGACGGCCGTCGCCGAGGTGTTCACCGAGGACGCCCGCTACGTCGACCCGCTCGCCGACGTCACCGGGCACGAGGCCATCACCGCGCTGATCGGCGGCGTGCACACCCAATTCCCCGGCTTCGTGTTCGGGCCGGTGGGGGAGGCCGACGCGCACCACGACGTCGTCCGGTTCCGGTGGGGGCTGGGCCCCGACGGCGCGGGCGAGCCGCCGGTGATCGGCGCCGACGCCGTCACCCTCGCCCCCGACGGCCGGATCGCCCTGGTGGTGGGCTTCCTCGACAAGGTCCCCGCCTGACCGGGACCGCGAGTCGGGAGTTCCGGCAGCGCGAGTCGGGAGTTCCGGCAGCGCGAGTCGGGAGTTCCGGCAGCGCGAGTCGGGAGTTCTTGCAGCGCGAGTCGGTGTCAGACCGCCACCCGCATGACCCGGCCCCGGGCGCCCTCCTCGCCGCCGAGGACGTCGGCCGTACCGGCGGCCCAGCGGGCGGCCGACCAGGTGGCCGCGAGGGCGTCGAGACAGTCGTCGAGGCGGGCGCCCTCGGGGAGGTCGGCCAGCGCCCGGGCCGGGTCCACCCAGCGGGTCAGCGCCGCGATGCGCTGGCCCGCCCCCCGGGCCGTCTTCTTCGACGCGAACTCCGTCCCGGGCGCCAGCCCGCGGACGGCCAGCTCGGGGTGCACCTCGATCACGTTGTCCGGCAACGGGTGCACGGCGTCCCAGGACAGGATCTGCCGGCGGATGTTGTAGGTCTGGATGCTGATGCCGCGCCCGGTCATCTCCCGCGCGCGACGCACGGCCGCCTCGTGCGTCGGCTCGAGCAGCACCTCCCGCGGCGGGGCCGGGAACACCGAGGACCGCGCGCGGCCGAGCCGGGCGGCGCACAGCGCGTCGCACGCCCGGGGCGTGCCGTCGACCGGCAGCGCGAGCGGGATGTCGACCCCGACGGCCGCGCAGCCCGCGGTCAGCTCGACCACCTCGGCGGCGCTCGCGACCACGGCCCAGCGCACGGTCCAGCGGGGTGCGCGCCCGCGGAGCAGCACCACGACCCAGCCCCCGGGCACCCCGTCCACCCCGGCGATCCCGCTCATGAGGCAGGATTCTCGCCGTGCGCGTCTACCTCGGCAGCGACCACGCCGGCTTCGAGCTGAAGGCCCGGCTCTCCGAGCACCTCCAGGGTGCGGGCCACGACGTCGTCGACGTCGGCGCCCTGACCTACGACCCGGACGACGACTACCCGGCCTTCTGCATCGACACCGCCCGCCGGGTCGCCGGCGACCCCGGCAGCCTCGGCGTCGTCATCGGCGGCTCGGGCAACGGCGAGCAGATCGCGGCGAACAAGGTGAAGGGCATCCGGGCCGCCCTGGCCTGGAGCACCGAGACCGCGAAGCTCGCCCGCGAGCACAACGACGCCCAGGTCGTCGGGATCGGGGCCCGCCAGCACAGCGAGGAGGAGGCGCTCGCGATCGTCGACGCCTTCCTCGCCACCCCGTTCTCGCAGGGCGAGCGGCACCAGCGCCGCATCGACCAGCTCGCCGCGTACGAGCAGACGGGCGCGAGCGCCGAGCAGGCCTGATGCCCGAAGGGCACACGCTGCACCGGCTGGCGCGGCGCCACCAGGCGCTGTTCGCGAAGCGGCCGGTGGCGGTGAGCAGCCCGCAGGGCCGGTTCGCCGACTCCGCCGCGCTGCTCGACGGCCAGGTGATGACCCGCGCCGAGGCGCACGGCAAGCACCTGTTCCACCGCTTCGGCCCGGATCTGGTGGTGCACGTGCACCTCGGTCTGTACGGGACGTTCGACGACAGCGAGCTGCCCGCGCCGGAGCCGCGCGGCCAGCTGCGCCTGCGGTACGTCGGCGAGACGCACTTCGCCGACCTGCGCGGTCCCACGGCGTGCGAGCTGCTCACGCGCGCCGAGGTGAGGGCCATCCGCGAGCGGCTCGGTCCGGACCCCCTTCGGCGGGACTTCGACGCGGAACGGGTGTGGGAGCGGATCTCGCGGTCCGCCTCCCCGCTCGCCACCCTGCTGATGGACCAGAAGGTGCTCGCCGGCGTCGGCAACGTCTACCGCGCCGAGCTGCTCTTCCGGCACGGGCTGGACCCGCAGATCCCCGGCCGGGCGCTCGACCGCGGCACTTGGGACGCGATGGCCCCGGACCTCGTCGCCCTGATGCGGGACGGCGTGCGGCGCGGCCGGATCGACACCGTCCGGCCCGAGCACGACCCGCGGCGCAAGGGGCAGGCCGCGCGGAAGGACCGGCACGGCGGCGAGGTGTACGTCTACCGCCGCGCCGGCATGCCCTGCCTGGTCTGCGGCACCGAGGTCCGCACCTCCACGCACGCCGCCCGCAACCTCTTCTGGTGCCCGACCTGCCAGGCCTGACTCGGCTGTGAGTGGCGATAGTCGCTATAGCGACTATCGCCACTCACGGGTTCGACGCGCGGGATCGGGCCGGGCGGGGCAGGGTCGAGGACATGCCCGAAGGCCACACCGTGCACCGCATGGCGCGGTTGCAGCAGCGACGGTTCGGTGGGGCGCCGGTCGCGGTGGGCAGCCCGCAGGGCCGCTTCGCCGCCGACGCCGAGCTCGTCGACGGGCGGGTCCTCGAGTCCACGGACGCCCACGGCAAGCACCTGTTCCAGCACTACGGCCCCGACCTCGTCGTGCACGTCCACCTCGGGCTGTGGGGCCGCTTCCCGAACCGCCGGGTCCCGGTGCAGCCGCCCCGCGGGCAGATACGGATGCGGATGGTCGGGCGCACCCACTACGCCGACCTCAGCGGCCCGTCGGCCTGCGAGCTGCTCACGGACGTCGAGGTCAAGGCGCTGCGCTCCCGGCTCGGGGCCGACCCGCTGCGTACGGACGTCGATCCCGACGAGGCCTGGGCCCGCGTCTCCCGCTCCCGCGCCCCGCTGGCCACCCTGCTGATGGACCAGAGCGTGATCGCCGGCGTCGGCAACGTCTTCCGCGCCGAGGCGCTCTTCCGCTGCCGCCTCCCACCGCAGCTGCCCGGCCGCGAGCTGGGCCGGGAGCGGTGGGAGGAGCTGTGGGCGGACCTCACCGCGATGCTGCGCGACGGCGAGCGGCGCGGCCGGATCGAGACCCTGCGGCCCGAGCACGACCCGGCCCTGCTGGCCCCGCCCGATCGCGGTTCGGTGTGCGCGAGCGTCGTCTACACCTACCGTCGCGGCGGGCAGCCCTGCCTGGTCTGCGGCACACCGATCGCCCGCGCCACCCACCTGGCCCGGAACCTCTTCTGGTGCCCGACCTGCCAGGCGGGCTGAGTCAGATCGGGGTCGCCTCGAGCACGACCAGGCCGACCGGGGACGGAGTCGGCACGATCCGGCGCAGCGCGAACCCGGCCGAGGCGAAGAGCTCGCCGAACTCCCGCGCGGTCCGTTCGCACCCGGTGGCGAGGAGCAGCATCGTCGCGTCCATGCGGATCACCGCCGGCCCGTCCGCGGCCCGCTCCGGCAGCATCGCGTCGACCACCAGCAGCGTCGCGTCCGGCCCCATCGCCTCCCGGCAGCGGGACAGGAGGCGGCGCGCGTCGGCGTCGTCCCAGTCGTGGAGGGTCCGGGAGAGCAGGTAGGCGTCGCCGCCCGCCGGGACACCGGTGAAGAAGTCGCCCGCGACGACCTCGGTGCCCTCGGGCACGTCGGCGTCGGTCACCACCTCGGGCCGGTCGAACAGCACGCCCGACAGCGCGGGCGTGGCGGCGAGGACGGCGGACAGCAGCACCCCGGTGCTGCCGCCGACGTCGACCAGCCTGCGGAACCGGCCGAAGTCGTAGGCGGCGACGACGTCGGCCGCCTCGCGGGCCGACCGGTCCTGCTGCGAGGCCTGGAACGCGGCCAGCTCGGCCGGGCGGGCCGCGATGTGGTCGAAGAACGGCTTCCCCCGGGCCCGCTCGAAGGCCACCGCGCCGTCACGGACCGCGTCGGGCAGCGCCGGTGCGGCGGTCGCGTACAGGCCGCCGCGGGCGCGGACCGCGCCGCGCAGCGAGCCCGGGACGTCGGACCGCAGCAGCCGCCCGCTGGGGGTCAGCGAGAACGTCCCGTCGGGGAACTCCGCGAGCACGCCCTCCGCGACCAGCAGCCGCAGCACCCGGCGCAGCGGCCCGGGCCGGGCGCCGACCTCGGCGGCCAGCTGCGTGGCGTCGCAGGCGCCTCGGGCCAGGACGTCGGCCACCCCGAACTCCGCCGCGACATGCAGCGCGGCGGTGACGAGGTAGCCGTCCGCCAGGCGGGAGAGTCGGGCGGCCGGGTCGACCACCGGGGCCGGTGCCGTGCCGTCGGTCGTGCTCTGGGTCGTGCTCGCTGTCGTCGGGGCGACCATCTGGACCTCCTGTCGTCGACACGCAGGAGAGGGCACGGCGGGCGCGGGAGATACGGGAGAAGGACCCGGAAATGCACGACCGGCCCGGGACGTAGCGCTCCGGGCCGGTCAGTGTCGCAGGGCCGGTCGAGCCGGCCGACGTCGTCGTTGACAGGGAGTTACCCCGGTGGTCAGAAGTCGAAACCTCCGCCGCCGAAGTCCCCGCCGAAGTCGCCGCCCATGTCCCCGCCGAAGTCGCCCCCGGCGTCGCCGCCCACGTCGCCCCCCATGTCGCCGCCGGCGTCGCCGGAGCCGTCACCGCCCGCGGCCATGTCAGCGGCCATCGCGTCGGAGTAGCCGTCGGCGTAGGCGCTACCGGCCATGCCGGAGAACATCGCGCTGAACAGCAGGGCCGAGCCGACTCCCCAGGCACCGGCGACCAGCGCCGGCTTCCACCAGGGCTGGCTGTACCAGCCGGCGGGCACCGGCCGGCCCGCGACGTTGCCGCCGGGGTAGTAGTGCGCGTTGCGCTCCGAGGGGTTCGGCGAGGCGCTGTAGTGCTGGCCCTCGACGTCGACCTCGCGCTCCTCGGTCACCGCGCCCGCGCGCGCCTGGCCGGGCAGCGGCGGCAGCTCGGGACCGGGGTCGAGGTCCATCGCGGTGCGCGCCGCGCGGACGTAGTAGAGGCCCTCGTAGGCGGTCTCGGTGACGCCCCGGGCCTGGGCGGGTGTGCGGGCCTGGTCGAGCTGGGAGCCGGCCGCGTTGTAGCGCTCGGACGCGTCGGCGAGGGCCTGCTTGGCCGCCTCGTTGGTGCCGACGAGATTGAGCACCTGGCCGCCGAGGCGCTCGACCCAGCGGCGCGCGTCGGCCTTGGCGTCCTCGAGCTCGCGGGCCTGGCCGGCGTTCCGGTTGCGGACCAGCCAGACGACGCCCGCCACCACGGCGAGCAGCAGGACGATGGTCACGAGGTCCACGGATTCTCCTTGTAGGCGGGTTGTGCACACCGACAACGGACAGACCGGCACGAACGTTCCCGCGACTAGGCTCGTGCCCGTGGCGGACAGCAAACCGGTCGAGGCCTGGATGACCGACATGGACGGCGTGCTCGTCCATGAGGGGAGCATCATCCCCGGTGCGGACGCGTTCGTGAACCGCCTCCGCGAGACGGGCACCCCGTTCCTGGTCCTCACCAACAACTCGATCTACACGCCGCGGGATCTGCAGTTCCGGCTGCGCAACACGGGGATCGAGGTGCCGGTCGAGTCCATCTGGACCTCCGCGCTGGCCACGGCGGCGTTCCTCGACAACCAGCGGCCCGGCGGGTCGGCGTACGTGGTCGGCGAGGCCGGCCTGACCACCGCCCTGCACGAGATCGGGTACGTGCTCACCGAGTCGGACCCGGACTACGTGGTGCTGGGCGAGACGCGGACCTACAGCTTCGAGGCGGTGACGACGGCGATCCGGCTCGTCGAGCGCGGTGCCCGGTTCGTGGCGACCAACCCCGACCCGACCGGGCCGTCGAACGAGGGGAGCCTGCCCGCCACGGGCTCGGTCGCGGCGCTGATCACCCGCGCCACCGGCGTCGACCCCTACTTCGTGGGCAAGCCGAACCCGCTGATGATGCGCGCGGCGCTGAACCGGCTCGAGGCGCACTCCGAGACCACCGTCATGATCGGCGACCGGATGGACACGGACGTGGTGGCCGGCATGGAGGCCGGGATGCGGACGGTGCTCGTGCTGTCCGGGATCATGCGGGCGGCGGCCGTCGACCGCTATCCGTACCGGCCGACACGCGTCATCGGGTCGATCGCCGAGCTCGTGGACGAGATCTAGCCGGCCGGGAGACCGGGTGGTCCACGCCGGCGGGCACCACCGGCGTGGACCGGCGGCCGGTGAGGGAGGGGTTCTCCCGGCCGCTGGGTCGGCGTGCACGCCCGCGCCCGATCGGAAGATCGAACCGGCGGCGCGCCCCGGGAGATGACTCGGCTGGTTCATCCGCCGCGTTACGCGACGTCACGTGACTGTCGACCCGCGTTCGGACGAGGCCGGGCGCGCCCGCGCGATGCGCCCGGACGCGGCTGACCAGCGCGGAGGACCGGCCCGCCGCGGCGGGCCGGAGCGGCGGGCGGCGGTCAGCCCGTGGCGTAGGTCTCCGCGGTCTTGCTGTCGAACTCGAGCGCCACGAACTGCTCCTCGCCCACGACCCAGGCGTCGTGTCCGGGCGCCACCTGGTACGCGTCGCCGGGGCCGATGTCGAGCTCGGCGCCGGAGTCGTCGCGCAGGTGGAGTCGTCCCGCGATCACGTAGCCGAGGTGCGGCGTCTGGCAGCTCGCCGTCCCCGCGATCGGCTTGATGCACTCCGACCAGCGCCATCCCGGCTGCAGGCGGATCCGGCCGACGGTCGCGCCGGGCAGGCTGACGACGTCGAGGACGGTCTTGTCGGGGCGGCGCGACTCGTCCGGCTCGTCGAGGCTCCGCTTGTCCATGCCCGCCATGACGCTCTCCCTCCGGTCGCCGACGACGGCGTCATCGTGCGCGCGCAGCGTCGCAGCGGGGTGGACGCCGGGACGATACGTAGTTTCCGCCACGGCGGCGTGCACCTATCGGTGGTCCGCTGGACTTGGTCAGTCTCTCTGACTATTCTCGGTGGTCCTTCCGATCAGCTGTGCGACCGAGGAGGTCGGCATGAGCGTCGCCATCCGGACCCGTGTCTCCGCGCCCGTCGAGCTGTACGACGCCGTCCACGCCGAGGTGGTGCGGCGGACGGGGGGAGCGGTCGACGGACTCCTGGTCCACGTCGGCCTGCCGACCTCCGACGGCTTCGAGGTCCTCGAGGTCTGGGAGTCCAGGGCCGCGTACGAGCACTACACGGAAACCCTGGTCGCGCCGGTGGTCGCCGAGCTGTCCGCGGGGCGCACCGGTCCAGGTCCCGAGATGACGACGGAGGAACTGGAGCCGCGCGGTCTGGTGATCACGCGGAGCCCCGTGGTCGTATAGACCCGACCGCGCTGGCGGCGGGCACCGGAGGCCGGGGCTTGCGAATGACAGCGATGTGATTACCCTCGGCGCCATGAGCGACACCCTCTGGTGGAGCTGCGCCGCCTGCGGCTCCTACGCCGAACTGCCCGCCGAGGAGTCCGAGGGCTTCGACATCGGCTGCCCCGACTGCCGGAGCCCCATGACGGCCCAGTGGTTCTGGGACGACCGGGCCGGCGAGGCCGCCTGACCTAACCCGCGTTCGGGTCGCCCGCGGGGTCGAGCAGCTCCGCGGGCAGGTCCCGGTGCGGCCGCCAGGCGTCGGGCGTCGGGCCGTCCGTGCGGGCGAGCTGCCGCAGCGTGACGGCGACGACCGCTCGCCCCACGGGATCCTCCGGCAGGTCGACGGGTACCCGGCCGGCGCGCACCGCGTCCCGCACGGACTCCTTGAGCGCCCGCAGCAACGGGTCGCCGGCGACGTCGAGCACCGCGTCGAATTCGGCGAGCCGGTCCGCGTCGAAGGGGTGGGGCCGCCCGAGGTGGTCGGCCGCCGGGTGCGCGGGATAGGCGTGCGCGACGGCCACCTGCCCGGCCCGGATCGGCACGGTCGGCGCGGGCCCGCGGCCGATCAGGTGCGGGAGCAGGTGGGTGTGCGGGCCGAGCGGCGAGCGCCCGTCCGGTCCGGGGATCGGGGCGTACACCTCGACCCGGCCGACGGCCGTCAGGAACACCCGGTGCGGGCTGCGGGCGACCAGCTCCGCGCCCAGGGACGTGGCGAACAGGGGCTGCCCGGCGTGGGCGCCGACCAGAGCCAGCAGCTCGGCGTCGTCGGTCCGGACGCAGGCGTCGACGGTCGGGGTGCCGAGCCCGAGGTCGACGAGTACGGCCCCGCGGTCGTCGGCGCGCAGGGCGTCGGCGTCGGGCCCCAGCTGCGTGACCGTCGTCCGGCCCGCGCGCCGCGCCTCGGCGTGCGGCAGGCAGAACGCGACGGCCTGGGTCCAGTGCAGTCCCGACCCCGCCGGCGTCTCGTAGGCCACCGGGAGGACCGTCGGCGGCGGCTCGAGCCGGATCCCGCCACGGGCAGTGACGACCGTGCTCCCGTCGCCGTCGACCACCTCGCCCGGGTCCCGGGCGAACTCCGCGATCGCGCCCGGCGGTCCCATGCTCCAGCCCGTCGCCGGATCGCCGAGCAGCTCCCGTCCCAGCTCCTGCGCGTCGACCACCCCGCGATGCTGGCCGGGGCACGGACCGGCCCGCAAGCCGGGCCCGATCCGGGCACGAACGGCGGGGTCCGGCGGACGAACGGCGGGCGCGGCCGGAATCGTGGTCGACCACTTGTTCGCCGCAGGTGGCGGGCGCATGCTGGGCAGTCATGCCGAGCACATGCAGAGGTCAGCTCCCGGGGCCCGGGCCGGGCCGCTGCGCCGCGCCCCCGTCCTGATCACGTCTCGAGGGAAGTCCCGTGTCGCTCACCTACGACATCGTCGTCAAGAGGAAGAAGCAGAAGGGCGGGAACGCGCCGCACCCGACGCGGGGCGAGTCCAACCGCACGTGGTGGCCGGACCGGCTGAACCTCAGGATCCTCGCCAAGAACCCCGCCGTCGCCGATCCGATGGGCGAGGGGTTCGACTACGCTGCCGAGTTCGAGACCCTGGACCTGGACGCGGTGCGCCGGGACATCGAGGCGGTCCTCACGACCTCGCAGGACTGGTGGCCCGCCGACCACGGCCACTACGGCCCGCTCATGGTGCGGATGGCCTGGCACGCGGCCGGCACGTACCGGATCCAGGACGGCCGTGGCGGTGCCGGCACCGGCATGCTGCGCTTCGCCCCGTTGAACAGCTGGCCGGACAACAAGAGCCTGGACAAGGCGCGCCGCCTGCTGTGGCCGGTCAAGCGGAAGTACGGCCGCAAGCTCTCCTGGGCCGACCTCACGATCTTCGCCGGGAACGTGGCCCTGGAGTCGATGGGCTTCACGACCCTCGGCTTCGGCGGCGGCCGGGCGGACGTCTGGGAGTCCGACGGCGACGTCTACTGGGGTCCCGAGCGCACCTGGCTCACCGACGGCCGCCACACCCACGTCCGCGAGCTGCAGAGCCCGCTGGCCGCCTCCGAGATGGGCCTGATCTACGTCGACCCGGAGGGCCCGCACCGCGTCCCGGACCCGCTCCTCGCGGCGCGCGACATGCGGGAGACCTTCCGGCGCATGGGGTTCGACGACGAGGAGACCGTCGCGCTGATCGTCGGCGGCCACACGTTCGGCAAGACGCACGGCGCGGCCCGCCAGGACCATCTCGGCCCCGAACCCGAGGCCGCCCCGCTGGAGGAGCAGGGCCTCGGCTGGCGGAGCAGCTTCGGCAGCGGCCGGGGCGCGGACGCGATCACCAGCGGCCTGGAGGGCACCTGGACACCCACCCCGACGAGGTGGGACGGCAGCTTCCTCACGAATCTGTACGACTACGAGTGGGACGCGGTCCTGAGCCCGGCCGGCGCCTGGCAGTGGGTCCCGTCGGGCGGGGCCGGGGCCGGCACCGTCCCCGACGCCCACGACCCGTCGAGGACCCACACGCCGACGTTCCTCACCACGGACCTGGCGCTGCGCTTCGACCCGGGCTACGCGCCGATCTCGCGACGGTTCCGGGACGACCCGGACCTGCTGGCCGCCGCGTTCGCCCGGGCCTGGTTCAAGCTCACGCACTTCGACATGGGCCCGGTCCGGCGCTACCGCGGGCCGCTGGTCCCCATCGAGACACTGATCTGGCAGGACCCGGTCCCGGACGTCGACCACGAGCTCGTCGGTCCCGAGGACGTCGCCCGGCTCAAGCGCGAGATCCTCGATTCGGGGCTGTCGGCGGCCCAGCTCGTCGCCACCGCCTGGGCGTCGGCGTCGACCTTCCGCGTGAGCGACCGCCGCGGCGGGGCGAACGGGGCGCGGATCCGCCTGGAGCCACAGCGCCGCTGGGAGGTCAACGAGCCCGACGGCCTCGAGGTCGTGCTGGGCGCCCTGGAGGTGATCCGGGAGTCGTTCCACCGCTCGCGGAGCGACGGCACGCGGATCTCCCTGGCCGACCTGATCGTGCTCGGCGGGTGTGCGGCCGTGGAGCGGGCCGCGCAACGGGCCGGGTACGCCGTCGAGGTCCCCTTCACGCCGGGCCGCACGGACGCGTCGCAGGAGCAGACCGACGTCGGGTCGTTCGCCGCACTGGAGCCCGCCGCGGACGGCTTCCGCAACTACGTCGGCCGGGCGGACCTGGTCGCGCCGGAACACCAGCTGGTCGACCGCGCCCAGCTGCTCACCCTCAGCGCGCCCGAGATGACCGTGCTGGTGGGGGGCCTGCGGGTGCTGAACGCCAACGTCGGGCGGTCCCCGCTGGGCGTGCTGACCGCCCGGCCCGGGGCGCTGACCACGGACTTCTTCGTGAACCTGCTCGACATGGACACGGAGTGGACGCCGACGCGCTCGGGGCAGGTCTTCGAGGGCCGCGACCGCGCCACCGGCGAGACCCGGTGGACCGCGAGCCGCGTCGACCTCGTGTTCGGCGCGAACTCGGAGCTGCGGGCGCTCGCGGAGGTCTACGCCGCCGACGACGCGGGGGAGAAGTTCGTGCGGGACTTCGTGGCGGCGTGGGTCAAGGTCATGAACCTCGACCGGGTGTGACCGGCCGGGTGCGCCCGGAACGACCACACCCGGCCCGACGTGGTCGGGGTGGCGGGATTTGAACCCACGGCCCCTCGCTCCCAAAGCGAGTGCGCTACCAAGCTGCGCCACACCCCGTCGCGAGGGAGTCTAGGCCACCCGGCCGGGCCCGACGTCCGTGACCACCGAGGCGGGACGCGGAGGCCCGGCCGACGTGACGGACGCCTGGCGTGATGTGGTGGGGAGGCTGGCGAGGGTCGGCCGCTGATCGGCTATCCTTGCCGGGTCCGCGGAGGGATCCGGGGGCACGCGGGCGTAGCTCAATGGTAGAGCCCCAGTCTTCCAAACTGGCTACGCGGGTTCGATTCCCGTCGCCCGCTCCACCTCTGACCTGCGACGACGTTCCGACGAAGATCAGTTGAAGATCGCCGTGGAACCATTTCGCGGGACGAACGTGACCTATACCGGAGTTTGGTTCTCGTCACTTACCCGAGCCTGGCCGTCGCGTGCGTGCTCGTGGGGGTGCGCCGGTCCAGGTCGTGTCGCCGCTCGCTGCCCCAGCTCGTGCGCAAGGGACGAGCTGGGGATCACGGCCGCACGACAGAGTCAGCTCGGTCCGTCGAAATAGGCAATCCCTTATGGCCTCCTCGGAAAGTTCGTCTTGGACTGATGGCGCGCGGACTTCCTAGTGTCGTCGCCATGCCGGACGAGGAGGTTCGCCGATGAATCCGCTGCTGGGCGACAATGCCCTCAAGCTGGGGTTGTTCTGCACGAACGGGCGTGGTGCCTCCCAGACCCTGGTCCCCGAGGCCCACACGGCCAGCTGGGACTTCTCGCTCCGCACCGCCCGGGCGGCGGACGCGGCGGGATTCGAGGCGGTGGTCCCCTTTGCGAGGTGGAAGGGCTACCCGGAGAACCGGCCGCAGCACTCGTCCGGGGCCGTGATGGACCCGTTCACGTGGGCCGCGGGGATCGCCGCGGCGACGGAGCGGATCGGGGTCTTTGCGACCTCCCACGCCCCGACGGTCCATCCGATCGTCGCCGCCAAGCAGGCGGCCACGGTGGATCTGATCTCCGGCGGGCGCTTCGCGCTCAACGTCGTCGGCGGGTGGAACAAGCCGGAGCTGGAGATGTTCGGCGCACCGCTGCGCGAGCACGACGAGCGCTACGACCACCTGCAGGAGTGGCTCGAGGTGATCCGGCGGCTGTGGACTGAGACCGAGGAGTTCGACTTCCACGGCCGGTTCTTCGACGTCCTGGGTGGGGTCTCGCTGCCCAAGCCGGCACAGCCCCGGATTCCGATCATGAACGCCGGCGGGTCGCCGCGGGGCATGCGGTTCGCCGCCGAGTACGCCGACCTGTGCTTCGTGATCGTGCAGTCCGAGGACGAGGCGGGGGTGCGCAAGCAGGTCGCGGACTACAAGCGCATGGCCCGAGAGGACTTCGGCCGCGAGGTGCAGGTCTGGACCCATACGGTGGTCGTCCAGCGGGACGACCAGGCCGCGGCCGAGGCCTACCTGCGGCGCTTCTCGGTCGAGTACGAGGACACCGAGAGCGTCGACGCCTGGATGCGCCTGCAGGGCGCGAACACCCAGCTCATGCCACCGGAGATCCTGGCGATGATGCGGCAGCGGTTCGCCGCGGGCGCGGGCGGCTTCCCACTCGTCGGCACCGCGGAGACGATCGCCGAACGGCTGGAGATGCTCAGCGCCGCGGGCATCGACGGCGCGCTGTTGACCTGGGTGGACTACGACGCCGGTATCGCCGACTTCGTCCGCGACGTCCTGCCCCGGCTGGAGAAGGCCGGCCTGCGGGCCCCGGTGACCGCGCCGTGAGGCTCGCTCGCTTCCGCCTGCCCACCGGCGCCCCCGCGTTCGGCGTGGTCGAGGGCGAGGTCGTGGCGCGGCTCGATCGCCGGATCTCGTCATTCGAGGCGCTCCTCGGTGATCCCGTCGGCGCACATCCCGCGGACGAGCGGATCCCGGTCGACCAGGTCACCTGGGAGCCTCCGATGCGCGAGCACGCCAAGATCCTCTGCGTCGGCATGAACTACGCAGCGCACGCCCGAGAGTCCGGTCGTGAGGTGCCGGCCCGGCCCACGTTGTTCACCCGGTTCCCGGACTCCGTCGTGGGCGCGGGTACTCCGGTCGTCCGACCCGCGGGTGAGGAGAGCCTGGACTGGGAGGGCGAGGCCGCGATCGTCATCGGCCGGTCGGGGCGACGGATCGCCGAGGGCCAGGCCTGGTCGCACGTCGCCGGCGTGACCTGCATGGCCGAGAACAGCGTCCGGGACTGGCAGGCGCACTCGGTGCAGGCCACGGCGGGCAAGAACTGGGCGGGCAGCGGGGCCCTCGGCCCCTGGCTGACGACGTTGGACGAGATCGGCCGAGGGCCGTGGCGGGTGACCACCCGGCTCAACGGCGAGCAGGCCCAGGACGACACCACCGCGAACCTGGTCTTCGACGTCCCGCGGCTGGTGGCCTACGTCAGCACCTTCACACCGCTCCGCGCGGGCGACGTCATCGCGACCGGGACGCCGAAGGGCATCGGCCTGCGCCGACGGCCACCCCGGTTCCTGCGGCCGGGTGACCAGCTGGAGGTCGAGGTCCACGGGGTGGGCGTGCTGCGCCACGGGGTCGTCGACGAACCGGTGGCGGCCGAGGTGGGAGGAGCACGATGAGGGTCTGGTCCGAACAGGAGGTCCGGGCGGAGATCGGGGTGCGGGCGGTCATCGACTCGCTGACCGAGGTGCTGAGCCACGAGTCCCGTGGCGGCGCCTGGAACATCGACAAGACGATGGCGACCTGGCCCGCCGAACCGACGGCGGGCAGCGCCCACGCCCTCGGCGCCGTGGATCTGGAGTCCGATCTGGCGCTGTTCAAGACCTGGGTGAACACCCCGGCCGGGGCGAGCGCGCTGATGACACTCTTCTCGGCCACGGACGGACGCACCCTCGGTGTGGCCGAGGCGGGCGCGGCGGGTGCGTTGCGCACCGCGGCGATCTCGGGGATCGCCACCCGGTTCCTCGCCGATCCCGCGGCGGACGAGCTCGCCGTGCTCGGCGCGGGACGCCAGGCGTTCCGGCAGGTGGAGAGCGTGTCCATGGTTCGGGAGCTGCGTCGGGTCCGGGTGTGGAACCGCACGCGGGAGAAGGCGGAGGCGCTGGCCGACCAGGTGCGGGCGCAGTTGGGGCTCGATGCCGTCGTGGCGCCGGACGTGGCCGCGGCAACCACCGACTGCCCGATCGTCACACTGATCA
This sequence comes from Pseudonocardia autotrophica, assembly GCF_000717175.1. GTDB lineage: Bacteria > Actinomycetota > Actinomycetes > Mycobacteriales > Pseudonocardiaceae > Pseudonocardia > Pseudonocardia halophobica. The sequence goes on from NZ_JNYD01000011.1 coordinate 85,910, forward strand.
CCCGCGCGACCGAACCCTTCCTCCGCGCCGGTCACCTGGCCCCCGGAGCGCACCTCAACGCGGTCGGCGCGATCCTGCCCGGCAACGCGGAGTTCGGGTCGGACGTGCTCGCGGCGTCGGCGCTGACCGTCGTCGACAGCGAGCCCAACGCGCGGCGCGGCTCGCGTGAGCTGCGGGAGTTCTACGGCGAGGACTGGGCGGCCGTGCACACGCTCGGCGACGTCGTCGTCGGCAAGGTCACGCGGCCGGAGCGGCCGCGCTGCACGGTGTTCAAGGGGATGGGGATGGGGCTGTCCGATCTGGCGGTGGCGCGAGTGCTCGTGGGCGGTGCCCGGTGAAGTTCCGCAGCGACCCGGCACGGATCCGGGGGTCGATCGCACCGGTGATCACGCCGTTCACCGAAGACGGGGACCTCGACCTCGACTCCTTGCGGCGGCTCGTCCGCTGGCAGCTGGAGTCCGGCTCGCACGGCGTCTCGATCGGGGGCTCGACCGGGGAGCCGGCAGCCCAGACCGTCGCGGAGCGGATCGCCGCGATCCGCGCGGTGGCCGAGGAGGTGGACGACGCCGTCCCCTTCCTGCCCGGTACCGGTTCGGCGAAGCTGGACGAGACGCTGGAGATCACCGGGGCGGCGCGGGACGCGGGTGCGGACGCCGCGCTCGTGATCACCCCGTACTACGCCCGTCCGACCCAGGACGCGCTGCTCACGTGGTACGCGACGATCGCCCGCGAGTTCCCGGACCTGCCGATCGTGATCTACAACGTGCCCTCCCGGACGGCGGTGGACGTCGCGCCGGAGACGGTCGCGCGGCTGTTCGCCGAGCACGACAACCTGGTCGGGATCAAGGAGACGACGAAGGACTTCGAGCACTTCTCCCGCGTGCTGCATCTGTGCGGCAGAGAGCTGCTCGTCTGGTCCGGGATCGAGCTGCTCGGGCTGCCGCTGCTCGCTCTGGGCGGTGCGGGGTTCATCAGTGCCGTCGCCAACCTCGCCCCGGTCGCGGTCGCGAAGATGTACCAGGCCTGGGAGGCAGGCGACCAGGAGAGGGCCCGCGAGCTGCACTACGGCCTGCATCCGCTCGTCGACCTGCTGTTCGTGGAGACCAACCCGGCCCCGGCCAAGTGGGTCCTCCAGCGGCACGGCCGGATCGCGTCCGCCCACGTCCGACCGCCGCTGCTGCCGCTCTCGCCCGCGGGCGAGCCCCGGGTCCGCGTCCTGCTCGACCAGGGCGCGCACCTGCTCGACACCTGCTGACCGGTCCCCAGGGAGCCGACGATGACGACCGCCCCCACCACCGCCCCCGACCTGCTCACCGCGTTCGCCGATCCCGACTGGCTGGCCGGTGACCGGACCGAGGTCTACCGCACGCTCCGGGACGACTTCCCGGTCCTGCAGGCCGGCCCCACCCGCATCGTCTCGCGACACGCCGACGCCGAGACCGTGCTGCGCGATCCCACCGGGCGCATGCAGGTGCCCGGCACGGACCTTCCCGCCTGGTTCCCGGCCGGGCCCGCGGCCCGCCGGCTGCGCGCCAACATGGTGCAGACGGACGGCGAGGTGCACCGGCGGCTCCGCGGGACCGTCGCGCCGCTGTTCACCGCACGCCGCTCGGAGGAGCTGCGAGCGGCCGCGGCCGCCGAGGTGGCCGCCGAGCTGGACCGGGTCCTGGTCGACGGGCGGCCGTTCGACGCCGTCGCGGAGCTCGCCGCACGCATCCCCCGCGGGGTGCTGCGGCTGCTCATCGGGATGCCGGACGAGGACTGGGCGCTCATGCTCGACACCCAGGTCGATTTCCTGATGATCTTCTCGCCCTTCCCGCTGGAGTCCGCACAGCAGGCCCGGCTCGACGAGGTCTCCCAGTTCTACTTCGACTACTTCGACGGCTTCCTCGGCCGCACCACCCGACCCACTCCGCTGGTCGAGCGGCTGCTCACCGCCGAGTCCGAGGGCCGGCTGAGCCGGGACGAGGTGCTCTCGCTGATGCACACCGTGCTCGACGCGGGCTTCGAGACGACCCGCACGTCCCTCAGCAACCTGGTGGAGTACCTCGCCGCGCGTCCGGAGCTCCTCGAAGTCGCTCGGCGCGCCCCCACGACCCGCCTCGGCATCCGTGAGGAGCTGCTGCGGCTGCGCGCACCGGTGCAGGTGGCGAACCGCATACCCGCCGAGGACGTCGTGACCTCCGACGGCAGCGTGCTCCCCGCCGGCGAGCAGGTCCTGGTCGTGGTCGGCGCGGCCAACACCGACGAACGGGCGTTCCGGGACCCGTACCGGATGGACCCGGACCGGCCGAACGCCTCCCGCCATCTCGCCTTCGGTATGGGCCTGCACCACTGCCTCGGCGCGCCGCTCGCCCGGATCCAACTCGCAGAGACGCTCGCCGGTCTGGCCGACCGGGTGAGTGCGATCGACCTCGATGGGAAGGCCGAGCGTCACCCGTCCCTCATCTTCCCGTCCTTGACGTCGCTGCCCGTGCGGTTCGGTGCGCGATGACCGCAGCCACACGGACCTCCCCGAGCGCTCGCCGGGTCGCGCTCGCCGGCCTCGTCGGCACCACCATCGAGTGGTACGACTTCTTCATCTACGGCACCGCGGCCGCGTTGGTGTTCGCGCCGCAGTTCTTCCCGGGTGCCTCGCCGGTCGCCGGGACCATCGCCGCACTGTCCACCTACGCCGTCGGGTTCGTCGCCCGGCCGGTCGGGGGAGCGGTGATGGGGCACTTCGGGGACCGGATCGGGCGACGCAGCATGCTCGTCCTGTCGCTGCTGATCATGGGTGTGGGCACGGCGTTGATCGGTGTCCTGCCGACCTACGCCTCGATCGGGATCGCCGCGCCGATCCTGCTCGTCGTCCTCCGGTTCGCCCAGGGTCTCGGCGTCGGTGGGGAGTGGGGCGGCGCCACACTGCTCGCCCTCGAACACGCACCGCCGAACCGTCGCGTCGTCTTCAGCTCCTTCCCCCAGCTCGGCCTACCGCTCGGGGTCGTGCTCGCGAGTCTGGTGTTCCTCCTGACCCGAGTCACGCTGCCCGAGGCCGGCTTCGCCGCCTGGGGATGGCGGATCCCGTTCCTCGCCTCCGCCGTGCTGGTCGCGTTCGGCCTGGTCCTTCGGCTGAAGCTGGACGAGAGCCCGGAGTTCCGCCAGGTCCGCACCCGGCAGGAGGTCCGCCGGGCGCCGCTGGCCGAGGTCCTTCGGGCCCCTCGGGTGCTGCTGCCCGCCTCCGGGCTCAACCTGATCGGCTCCGGGCTGGGCAACGTCGTTCTCGTCTTCACGCTGAGCTACGTCGCCGCGGAGCAGCTGGTGCCCCCCTCGGCCATGCTGGCGATCTCCATCGGTACTGCACTGGCCTGGGCCGCCGCCATCACCGTGTCGGCAGTGCTGGCCGAGCGGTACGGCAGACGGACCCTCCTGATCGTCGGCTCCGGCCTGCTGACGGTCTGGGCGTTCCCCTACTTCTGGCTACTCGACACCGGCTCGGTCGGCGCGTCCACGCTGGCATGCGTGGTCTCCGGCATCGGGATCGGGCTGGCCACCGGGCCCTACGGCGCCTTCGTCACCGAGGCCTATCCCGTCGCCGTCCGCTACAGCGGATCCTCGGTCGCCTACGCGATCGGCGGTGTCCTCGGAGGCGCACTGTCCCCGATCGTCGCGACCGTCCTGTACGGGGCCACCGGAGCCGCCACGGCGGTGTCGGCCTACCTCGTGTTCCTCGGGCTGCTGACCCTGTTGTGCGTCGTCACGCTGCGCAGTCCCCATCCGGCCGTCGCCCCGGCGACGGCCAGCCGACAACTCGAAGGGAACTCCTCATGAGCCTCACCGACGACCGTCTCGACACCGCCGCGCGCCTGGTCGACGTGAGCGACCGGCCTGCCGCCACGCCCCAGCCCTGGGACCCGATCAAAATCCCGCGTGCCCGGATCGAGTCGGAGATCGACCGGCTCGCCGCCGCGCCCCGCCCCGCCAACGGCCGGCGGGCGAGCCGCATCGTGCACCCCGCGGCCACGGCCCCCGGGCTGGGCCTCGCGCCCGGGGTGTCCGTGACGATCGAGGTCCTCAAGCCGGGCGAGGAGACCGCGCCCCTGCGGGAGAACGCACACCGCGTCGAGATCGGCATCCGCGGCAGCGGCCGGATCACCGTGCAGGGCGACGAGATCGCGCTCGCGCACCTCGACGTCGCCAACATCCCGTCCATGCAGGGCTTCCGGTTCCGCAACGACGGCGATGACGTGTGGGCCCGGCTGAGCTACTCCAACGCCCCGCTGCTGGAGAAGCTCGGCGTGCACTACGCCGAGGACCTGCCCGAGTCGTGGGAGCCCAAGCCGAGGACCTCCGACGCACCGGCCACCTACACCCGGGGTACCGCGCCGGACATCGCCATCGGCGACGAGGGCGCTCGGCTGCGCGGCTACGAGTTCCTCGTGGACATCGAGGTGGTCGAGTCCCGGGCGCTCCACTGGCCGTGGGCCGAGGTCGGACAGCACCTCTCCCGGGAACCGGGGGACGGCAGGCGCACGATCATGGCGCTGTACAACCCGGCGACCCAGCGGCGACAGGGTGCGACCCACAGCTTCTTCGTCACCGCTTCGTTCATGCCCCCGGGGGCGCCGCCGCGCCGTCGCGGGCGCGGCCACCGGCACTCCTCCGTGGCGATCAACTACCACTTCGCGGGTCGAGGAGAGAGCGTCGTCGACGGCCGGACGATCGAGTGGGAGGCAGGCGACCTGCTGCTCTCGGCGCCGGGCTGGCTCGAGCACGCCCATTACCAGGGCCCCGAAGGGCTCGGCGTCTACACAGTCCAGGACCACCCGTTGCACATCGGCATGGAGTCGCTGGTGTGGCAGGAGCAGCTGGACGGGCCGGTGCTCGCCCTGGGCTCGGAGGAGGGGCAGACCGGGTTCGTCGGGCCGCGCGAGGCCGGAACGTGAGCACCGTCGCCGACCCCACCGGGTTCGGTTTCGATCCCTACGATCCGGAGCTGACCGAGCCGGCCGTCTGGAACCGTTATCGCGCCGCACAGAATCTCGGTGGCGCGGTGCGCGCACCGGACCGCGACGGGTTCTGGCTGGTCACGAGTTACGACGAGGTCCGGACGGCACTGCGCGATCCGGCCACGTTCTCCTCGGCGTCCGGGCACCGCATCCCCACCGACGGGAGCAGGCGGGCAATACCGATCGACTTCGACCCGCCCCTGCACACCGCCTACCGGGCGCTGATGGCCGAGGCCCTGTCCCCTGCACGGGTCCGGGCGCTACGTCCCTTCCTCGCCGAAGTCGTGACCCGTCTCGTCGACGACTTCGCCGCAGCGGGAGGAGGGGACTTCGTCTCCGCAGTCGCCCTGCCGCTCCCGCTGCAGGTGCTGACCGAACTGGTCGGATTCTCCGGGGAGACGGTGGCGCAGTTCCGCACACTGACCGAGGAGCTGTGGAGCCGGTACGTCGACGTCGATCCCGCGGAGTCCCACCGGCGGCTGTGGGAGCTGATGCGTGCCGAGCTCGCCGACCATCGTGCCCGACCTCGGGACGACTTCCTCGGCTCGCTGCTGCATGCGGAGATCGAGGGACGTCCGATCCGGGAGGACGAGCAGGTCGGGATCCTGGCGACCTTCGCCGTCGCGGGTCACGAGACGACGATGAACGCGGCAGCCACCCTGGCGTGGCTGCTGGTGGAACATCCCGAGGCCCAGGCGGCGCTGCGGGCCGATCCCACGCGCGCCCGGGCGTTCGTGGAGGAGATGCTGCGCCACCGCAGCCCGGCGCAGAACTTCGCCCGGCGGACCACGTGCCCGGCGCGGGTCGGCGGGACCGCAGTGGCGGAGGGCGATGCGGTGCTGCTGTCCCTCGCTGCGGCCAACCGCGATCCGGAGCGTTTCCCGGACCCGGACCGGTTCGACCCCGACCGCGACGCCCGCGGGCACCTCGCCTTCGGCTGGGGCATCCACCAGTGCATCGGTGCACCGCTGGCACGCACCGAGCTGGTCCTGCTGCTCGAGGAGTTGGCGGCGCGACCGCCGTTGTGCGCGGCCGGCCCGCCGGTCTGGAGCAGCCTTCAGGGCGGCAACCATCTCGGCCTCACCCACCTACCGCTGCTCTTCGAGGAGGAGACATGACCGACGTCGAGATCGACGAGACCGCCTGCTGTGGCTACGGCAACTGCCTGGTGGCGGCGCCGGAGGTGTTCGACCTCCACACCGACACCGGCATCGCCTTCCTGCGGCCCGGCCGACCGCGCGAGGTCGACCGCCTCGCCGTGCGGGAGGCCGCGGCGGACTGCCCGGCCAGGGCCATCACGGTCCGGGGGTGACGGCGCATCGTGAGCGCCCGAGCTCGCGCAGCGCCTCGATCGCCGCCGACTGCAGGGGCGAGAAGTACTTCGCCTCGCGGTGGTAGAGCCCGATGCCCTCGACCAGGTGCGCGTCCCGGATCCGGACGGCTCGCAGCCGTCCGGATTCCAGGTCCGCGCGCATCGTGTACCCGACCGACAGACTGACCCAGCCGTTCGCCGCCACAGCCTCCTTGATGGCCTCGGCGTGGCCCAGCCGGATCACAGCCGGAAGTTCGGGGACGCCGTGCGCGCGGAGCTGCTCCACCAGCATCCGGTGGTAGGAGACGCCGGTCGGGACCCCGACGAGCGGGAGTCCCGCCAGCTCGGCGAGGGTCACCGAGTCCGAGTGGGGCGGGCCGTTCGGGCTGGCGCACACCACGATCGGCTCCTCCCAGAGCTTCTCGCCGACCAGCGCGTCAGGCGTCTCGCCCTCGATCCAGCTGGTCACGGCGAGGTCGACGGTGCCCCTCTGGGTCGCGCGGAGGGCGATCTCCGGTTCGCTGATCTGCACCGTGATGTCGGCACCGGTCCGCTCGGCCCGCAACGCGGTCATGACCGGGGGTAGCAGGTACGTGCCGATGGCCATGCTCGCGGCCGCGACGAGCGATCCGGCGGTCCCGGCGACCAGGTCGTCGACGTCCCGCTGGACCTGGACGCTGCTCGCCAGCACTTCCTTGGCCCATTGGTACACCCGCTCGCCCGCCTCGGTCAGCACGAGGCCGCTACCGGACCGGACGAACAGAGTGGCTCCCAACGAGCGCTCCAACGACCGCAGTTGACCAGACACGCTCGGCTGTGCCACCAGCAACTGCTCAGCTGCCCGCGTCACCCCACCCGCGTCCACGACCAGGCAGAACACGGACAAGCGTCGCAACGTGATCGACTCATCCATAGGGCGCACTCTATGTGCACGTCGCAGCACTCGCTAGCACCTTATGGGGAGCGCGTTCGTATCCGCCGCCCCCTCCACGAGCCGCCCAGGACGAAGGAGTCCCACCATGCGCTCAGCCCCCACCACTCGATCCGCCTGGCAGGTCGTCGGCGCCAGCACGGCGGGCACCTCCGTCGAGTACTACGACTTCTTCATCTACGGAACTGCCGCCGCACTCGTCTTCCCGCACGTGTTCTTCCCCGAGATGACGCCGGTGCTCGGGGCCCTGTCCGCCTTTCTCACCTTCGGCGCCGGCTATCTCGCGCGGCCCCTGGGTGGAATCGTGATCGGGCATTTCGGCGACACCGTCGGGCGCAAGCGGATGCTCGTCCTGACCGTCCTGCTCATGGGCGGTGCGACCCTGGCGATCGGGCTGCTGCCCGGCTACGCGCAGATTGGCGTCGCCGCGCCGATCCTGCTGCTCGTCCTCCGGCTGGTCCAGGGCTTCGCCTTCGGCGGGGAGTACGGCGGGGCGATCATCATGGCCTTCGAGTTCGCCCCCGAGGGCCGCCGCGGGTTGTTCGCCAGCCTGCCGCACACCGGTCAGTCCGTGGGTGTCCTGCTCGGCAGTGCCGCCTTCGCCCTGGTCGGCGGCCTGCCGGAGGGGCAGCTGCTCACCTGGGGCTGGCGCGTGCCGTTCCTGGCGTCGGTCGTGCTGGTGGCTGTCGGCCTGGTCATCCGGCTGAAGGTCACCGAAACGCCGTCGTTCCGAGCGGCCCGGCGGGACAACGCGATCGTCCGGTCGCCGTTCGTCTCACTGCTGCGCCATCACCGCTGCGAGGTCCTGCTCGTCGCCGGCACCTTCACCGGCTTCAGCGCAGCCAGCATTCTTGCCATCACCTACATGGTCGGCTACGCCCGCACCGCGGGCGGGGTTCCGGCGGGCACCCTGCTGACCGCTATCACCGTCGCCACCGCGGTCCAGCTCGTCACGACGCCGCTGTCCGGCTGGCTGTCCGACCGGATCGGGCGCACCCTCCTGCTCGGCATCGGCGCCGCGGGGACCGCAACAGCCGTCTCGCTGATGTTCGGCGCCGTCTCAAATGGACGGACCGGGCTGGTCGTGCTCGCCTACGTCCTCGGTTGGGGGGTCTTCTTCGCCGCAGGCGTCGGAGTGCTGCCCGCGCTGTTCTCCGACGCCTTCGACACCTCGGTTCGGTACTCCGGCATGGGTCTCGGCTACCAGCTCGCCACCGTCCTGGGCAGCGCAATCAGCCCGACGGTGGCCACCCTGCTTCTCGGCGCGACCGGGACGTCCACCTCCGTCTCGGTCTACGTCGTGGCGATCCTGGCAGTCACCCTGGCCTGCGGCCTCGTGCTGGCCCGGCGGGTCGGGTCCGCCGCCAGCACCACCGGAGAGGCCCGCACGCCCGACCGGGTGGATACCTGACCATCCTCATGGAGACCGCCGATCCCGCGGGTGGCTCGCTCGTCGACCGCCCCGCGCACGACGACGCCGCGCTGGAGGCCGCGCCTGCCGCGATGAGCGCGGCGGCCCGAGCCTGGGATTCACCCGGCCGCCGCTGCGCGCCGATCTCCTGCGGGCGCTCGCGCGGGAGATCGGGCGGACGACACCGCTCGCCGCGCTTGTCACCCGCCAGATGGATAAGCGGCTCGCGGAGGCAGCCGTCGAGATCGGGAAGTCGGCGCGCAGCAGGCTGGTACGCCGACCACGCCGGGCGGCGGCCGGCCGTAGGCCGGCGGCGAGCAGGAACTGCAGGTGCGGGGAGGCGGTCTTTGATGCCGAGTGAGGCGACGTCGGTGTCGAGGATGATCCGTCGGCCGTCAGGCGATGTCCGAGCGGCGCATCTTCTGAAGGTCGGTGAGGAACGCGTCGAGCTCGTCGTCGTCGAACACGCCGTCGTGGGCGAGATCGTCCCCCGTACGGATCGGCGCTGCGGCGGCGAAGAGGTCGTCGACGGTGATGCCGGGCGGCTTCGGAGAGGGCGAGGGCCCGGGCTGGGTGGACACGATGCTCGCTCAGGACGGGCTGCGGGACTGTCTGCCATCGTAGTCGCGGCACCGCGGTACGGGCCCGACGACGGGCCGGGGGCGTGGAACGAGATGTGGCACGAACTTGCGTCGAGAAGGGCACTCAGGGACACCTGAGCACCCTCTGCGGAGACTGTTGGCGCTGGTAGAAGCGTTGGCGGACGTAGATCCGTTGCCTTCCAAACTGGCTACGCGGGTTCATTTCTCGAGACCGTGCCGGCGGGTTCCGACGCTCGTCGTGAGGCCGAGGCCGTGCGGGTCCGTCTCATTCACCAGATCGGCGAGCGCCGGAACCGGGGACGAGCCGCTGACTGGTCGACGCGCGCCGTCCGGGCGCGGCACTGCCGTGGAACCTCGGCAGTCGGGGTCTCGACATCGCGCACCGCGGTGACGGGCGTTTCGGCACTGACCATTCGGAACCGGCAGATGCGATGGCCGCTGCGGCCCGTTCCCGCCACGCCTTCTCGACCAGGAAGAGGCCGTCGTAGCGGTGAACCGACGGCGGCGCGTCAGCGGACGCGGGTCGTCGGGCAACCAACCGGCGCCCTCGACGACGGAGCCGGTGAGGCCGGATCCGGACAGCGGGTCCCGGGCGCCGCGGAGCCGCCCGGCGCGATCGTCCCGGCGGTTTGCGTCGGCGCCCTCCATCGCCAGGTCCACGGTTTCGCGGGCGTAACGCGCCGCGGCGCTCGGTCCCTGCTGCTGGAGCATGCTTCCCCCCGCCCGGCCGCCGACCCCGGCCGACCGGGAGGCGCGGTCGTGAACCGCGCCTCCCGGGTCATCGATCAGACGTGCTCGGTCCCGACGTCGTGCGACCCCTCCATGACGCGGTGCTCCTCGTGACCGTGGTCCTCGGTCCGGCCCTGGTCGAAGCGGTCGACGTGCTCGAAGCGGACGTCCTGGTGCTCGTACAGGTGCTGGTCGACGCGGTGCTGGTCGACGCGGTGCTGGTCGTCGCGGTGCTGGTCGTCGCGGTGCTGGTCGCGGTTCTGGTCGTCGCGGCGCTCGGTCCGGTCCCGCTGCTCGCCCCGGTTGCGGTCGCGGTGTTCGTCGCCGTCACGCCGGGTGCCCTCGAAGTGCCGGCCCCGCTCGCTGCGGTCGTGGTGCTCGTCCCGGTACCCCTCGCGGTGCTCCTCGCGCCCGCGGCCCTCCTCGCGCCCGCGGTGCTCGTCCCACCCGCGGTGCTCCTCGCGTCCGCGGTACTCCTCGCGCCCGCGGCCCTCCTCGCGCCCGCGGTGCTCGTCCCGGTACCCCTCGCGGTGCTCGTCCCACCCGCGGTGCTCCTCGCGTCCGCGGTACTCCTCGCGCCCGCGACCCTCCTCGCGCCCGCGGTGCTCGTCCCGGTACCCCTCGCGGTGCTCCTCGCGCCCGCGGCCCTCCTCGTGCCGGCGGTATCCGCCCTCGCGGTCCCGGTGCTCCTCCCGCTCGCGGTGCTCCCCGCGCTCGCGGTGCTCCCCGCGCTCGCGGTGCTCCCCGCGCTCGCGCATGCGCTCCTCCCGGTGCTCCTTGCGCTCGCGCTCCTCCCGGCGCTCCTCACGCTCGCGCTCGCGGTGTTCGCGCTGGCGGTGCTCCTCGCGCTCCCGCTCCCGGTGCTGGCGCTCGCGCTGTTCCGCCCGCTCGCGATCCCGTGCGTCGCGGTGCTCCCGCTGCTCGTGCCCGAAGACGTCCCCGCTGCGGGTGGGCTCACCCGTGCTCTGGTCGGCCATGACGGTGAGGGAGCCCGCAGCGGTAGTGGCGGCGTCGAGCTCGGCATCGACGCTGGTCGTGGTGCTGTTGTCGGTGCGGGTTGTGGCTGCGTCCATCGGATCTTTCCTCCTCGGTTCCCGGGGCGTCTCCCCGGTCGCTTGAAGGATGGGCGCCGCTGTGCGCTCGCACCGTCGGTCGACCGGACCCCTGGCCGGAGGGTCCTGCTGTCCCCCGATCGACCGACGCGTCGCGCTGGCCCGTCCGGCCTGAACCACGATCAAGCCCCGCCGCTCCATGTGCGGGCGCGGACGGGCCAGCACCAGTGCAGGTGGTCGAGGATGATCGGCTTCAGGTCGTTGCGTGGGCTTGAACCGCTGCGCCTCGGCCGACGGTCAGAGCACCTCCCGACGTGTGAGGGCGGGGACGCCGGCGCGGAGTCGCTCCAGGAACAGGACGAGGATCGCTGCGGCACTGCGGTGGGTGGCGTCGTTGAGCGCGTCGTGCCGTCCGCCCGACACGGTGACCAGTTCGACGTCCTCCAGGCCGGAGTACCAGCCGCGGACGTCGTCGAGCAGGGCGATCGTGTCCGCCTCGCCGTGCAGTCCCAGCACCGGGACGTGGACGCGAGCCGGATCCGCCCGGCCGATCCACTCGGCGGGCGGTGGTGTGGCCAGGGCGCCGTGCCGCACACCGTCGTCGCCGCGGAGCCGGGCCTGGTGGACCGGGCAGGCGGTGCGCGCAGTGATCTCGTCCTCGGGTACGGGACCTCGGCCGAGGGCGAGACCGGCCAGGACCAGCCCGGCCACACCGGGCAGGTCGGCCGCGAGCCCGGCGGCGAAGAGCGCGCCGGCGTCCGAGCCGACCAGGACGCGCGGGTGCGGGCCGGTGTCGGAGTCCGCTTCGGACTCCAGCAGCGCCCGGACCTGGTACTCGGTGCGGCCGGGGTCGGTCGTCGGGTCGGCGACGGCCCAGACCCGGTAGCCGTCGGCGGCGATCCGGCGCCCGAAGCGCTCGTAGACGCCGGCGTGCTCGCCGCGACCGGGGACGACGAGGACGGTGCCGCGCGTGGCCACGGCCTCAGGCTCGCGCCAGGAGGCGACGACGGGCACCGCGGCGGGGGAGACGGCCATGGTTGTTCCTCTCAGACGAGCTGGGCACGCAGGACGGCCCGGGCGGCGCGGTCGAGTCCGGCGCCGTCGAGCGTCGGGGCGGAGCCGACGAGCAGCCGGGTGTAGGGATGGGTGGGGTCGCCGATGATTTGCGCGGTGGCTCCCGCTTCGACGATGCGGCCGTGGTAGAGCACGGCGATCCGGTCGGTCACGCCGGCGACGGATCCGAGGTCGTGGGAGATGAACAGCTGTCCCGTGCGGTGCCCACCCACCCTGCCGGCTTCGCCGGCTGCCGTCCCCCGGTGGGGGTCCCGCAGCCGCAGGAGCAGCTCCAGGACCGCGGTGCGGCTGCTCGCGTCCAGCGCGCTGACCGGCTCGTCGCAGATCAGCAGGCGCGGTTCGGTGATCATCGCGCGGGCGATCGCGGCGCGTTGGCGCTGGCCGCCGGACACCTCGGCGGGGCGCCGGGCCGCGAGTGCGGGATCGAGCCCCACCCGCGCCAGCGCCTCGGCGACGCGGTCCGCGATCTGCGACGAGCCGCGCACCTCGAGGGCCTCGCCGACGGAGCGACCGAGGGGCAGGTCGGGGTCCAGGCTCTGCAGCGGGTCCTGGAAGACGTACTGCACGGAGCCGGCTCGCCGGAACGCCCGCAGGGCCCCGCCGCGGAGGCCGCCGACGTCCGTGCCGGTGACCGAGACGGTGCCGCGGTCGATACGGTTCAGCCCGAGCAGGCTGCGGGCCAGCGTGGTCTTCCCGGACCCGGTCTCGCCGATCAGCCCGACGATCTCGCCGGGCCGGACGGTGAGATCGACCCCGTGCAGGATCTCCCGACGGGCTCGCCCGCGGCCGAGGGACACGGCGAGATCGCGGACCTCGACCAGGTCAGACACGGTGGGCCTCCCGGACGTGCTCGATGCCGAAGCGGGCGTGCGCCTCGACGAGCGAGCGGGTGTACTCGTGCTGTGGCGCGCGCAGGACCTGCTCCGCGGTGCCACGCTCGACGATCCGCCCGGAGCGCATGACCACCACCTCCTCGCACACCTGCGCGACGACGGCGAGGTCGTGGGAGACGAGCACGAGCGCGAGCCCGTGCCGTTCCCGCAGGTCGGCGAGCAGGTCGAGCACCTCGGCCTGGACGGTGACGTCCAGTGCGGTGGTCGCCTCGTCGGCGATCAGCAGGTCCGGGTCCCGGCAGATCGCGATGGCGATCAGCACGCGCTGCAGCATGCCGCCGGACAGTTCGAACGGGTACTGGCCGGCGACCCGGCCGGGCTCGCGCAGCCCGACCTCGGTGAACAGCTCGACGGCCCGGTCCCGGGCTTCCCGCTTGCGCAGCCCGCCGCGGACGCGCAGCACCTCGGCGAGCTGGCGCCCGACGGGAACGGAGGGGTCGAGGTACGAGCCGGGGTCCTGGAAGACCGCCCCGATGCGGTCGGCGCGGTAGGGCAGCCAGCCCGCGGTGTCCAGCTCGGTGAGCTCGACGCGGTCGAACCGGATCGAGGTCTCAGGGCCGGTGTACAGCTCAGGCGGGAGGATGCCGAGCACGGAGCGACAGGTCAGCGACTTGCCGCTGCCGGACTCCCCGACGATGCCGAGGGTGCCGCCGCGGTGCAGCGTGAGATCGACGCCGGAGACCAGCGGCGCGTCGAGGTGCCCCGGATCGAGGCTGATGGTGAGGTTCCGGACCTCAAGCAGCGGCACGGACCTTCTCCTTCCGCGACGATCGTGCCGACACCCCGGTCACGTCCCGGAGCGTGTCGGCCAGCCCGTTGCAGGCCCCGACCGTGAGGATCACCAGCAGGGCGGGGGCCAACGGCGCCGTCGGCCGCGGGAACAGGTACTCCAGCGAGGTGGCCAGCATCCCGCCCCAGGTGGGCTCCGGTGGCCGGATTCCGATCCCCAGGAAGGTCAGCGAGGACACGATGACCAGGCTGCTGCCCAGGGTCGTCGCGGTGGTCACGGCGACGGCGGGCAGCACCTTGGGCCAGACGTGGCGGCGCAGCACGAACCAGGCGGACGCTCCGGTCAGCCGGGCGGCCTCGACGTACTGCGAGCCCGCCACCGGGAACGCCGCGGCCCGGGTGACCCGGTAGAACGCCGGCGACACGAGGATCCCGACGGCGAGCATCGCCTGGGTCAGCCCGTTGCCCAGCAGCGCGGTCATGGCGACGGCGAAGACGAGGAACGGCAGCGTCACGAACGCGTCCATGACCCGCAGGGTCGTCCACTCGAACGCACGCCCGAGGTAGACCGACAGCAGGCCCGGGACCGTGCCGAGCACCAGCCCGACGACGACCGCCTCCAGCGCCGCGAGCAGCGACAGCCGCGACCCCGCGAGCAGCCGGGACAGCTCGTCGCGCCCGAGGTTGTCGGTTCCGAGCAGGTGCTGTGCAGAGGGGCCCTGCAGCAGGGCGTCCTGGTTCTGCTGCAGCGGGTCGTACGGCGCGAGCAGCGGGCCGAACACCGCGAGGAGGGCCACGAGCACCAGGAACGTCACGGACACGGCGCCGATGCGGTGGCGCAGCACGGTGCTGACTCGAGGCCTCATCACGACCCCCGCTGAGCGGCGGGCCGCAGCCGGACGAGTGCGGCGTTGACCAGCAGGTTGAACAGCAGCACGACGACGATCGCCACGACCAGCGTGCCCTGCACGACCGGGACGTCCCCGCGGACGGCGCCGTCCGCGGCGAACCGGCCGAACCCGGCCATCCCGAAGATGCTCTCGGTGACCACGGCCCCGCCGATCAGCATCGGGACGCGCAGACCGAGGACGGAGAGGGCGGGCCCGGAGCCGTTGCGCAGCACGTGGCGCAGCAGGATCCGCCGCGCCGGGAGGCCGCGGACGACCAGCCCGACGACGTAGTTCTCCCGCTGTGCGGCCACGAGCCCCGTGCGGAGCTGGCGGGCGATGTCGGACACCGCGTCCAGCGAGAGCGCGATCGCGGGCAGGGTGATCAGGGTGAGCCACGCGCTCGGGTCCTCCGTCGGCGAGACGTAGCCGGCCGACGGGAACAGCGGGAAGAGCACGCAGAACACCACGATCAGCCCGATCGACACGACGAACGGGGGCAGGGTGGAGATCAGTGTGCAGAAGGCGGTCACGGCCCGGTCGACCCAGCTGCCCTGGCGCACGGCGGCGAGCACACCCAGCGCAGTGCCGACGACGATGCCGATGACCAGGGCGAATCCGGCGACCGACAAGGAGACCTCGAGTCGCTGGCCGATCTGCTCGGCCACACCGACGCCGTTGAGCCAGGAGGTCCCGAGGTCCCCGCGGACGACGTGGCCGAGCCAGTCGACGTACTGCACGAGCACCGGCCGGTCCAGGCCGAGCTGCGCGTTCACCCGGGCCACGTCCTCCGGCGTGGCGGCGTCCCCGAGCAGCTGCCCGGCCGGGCTCAGCCCGCTGAACGCGCCGAGCAGGAAGGTCACCAGGGTGGCGAGCAGGAACACCGGGACGGTGACGGCCAGCGTCCGGCCGAGCCAGGCGAGGAGAGCGAGACCCGGCCGCCGGCGCACCGGTGCCTGCGGCGCGACCGGGGTCGTGGGGGTCGGCTCGGCGGTGAGCGGTTCGGTCAGCTGAACCGTCATGCCCGGCTCCCGGGCGCGGCCACCGTCACGCCCTCCCAGCGGTACTGCGAGAGGAAGTGCGGCAGGGGCGACACGCGCGGGTTGCGCACGGCGATCCGCGGGCTGGTGCCCAGCGAGAAGCTGGGGGACATCTCGACGCCGAGCTTGACGGCGTTCTGCAGGACCTCGGGGTAGCGCGGGTCGTCCAGCGGCGTCCTGCGGACCTCGTCGAGCGCGGCGAGGAACTCCGGCGACGCCTCCTTCGAGGTGTTCATCAGCCCCTGCGGCCCGTAGACCACGCCCAGGTTCTGCACCGGCGACTCGCGCCCGACGGTGCCGTCGAGGGCGAACTGCGCCTTGCGGCCCAGGTAGACCTCCTGCTGCCAGGTCGACGAGCCCGGCGGCACGACCTTGATCGTGGCGTTCACCCCGACGGCCTGCAGCTGTTGCTGGACCAGTTCGGCGGTGGACTGCGCGACCGAGTTCACGGTGACGGTCAGGGAGAGGCTGCCCGGCGCGTAGCCCGCCGCCGCGAGCATCGCCTTCGCCTTCGCCGGGTCGTAGGCGTACGCCTGGTCGAGAGCCTTGTTGTAGGCGACGTAGCCCTGCGGGAACGGCTGGTACGTGACGTTCCCGATGCCCCCGTTGGTGACGTCGAGGATCGCCTGCCGGTCGACGGCGTACTTGAGGGCGTCGACGACGCGGCGGTCGGTCAGCGGTGCCAGCCCGGAGTGCACGTCGACCTGGTTGACGGTGAACGAGTCGACGACGTCGACCTCCAGACCGGCCGCCTTGGCCTGTTCGACCTGCCTGCCGGTGATCGTCGCGACGTCCAGCGCGCCGGACTGCACCGCGGCGATGACGGAGGTCGGGTCGGTCCCGGCGGTGAGCTCGAGCCGCTCGATCTCGACGTCGCCCGCGTCCCAGTAGTCGGGGTTCTTGACCAGGGTGGCCTTGGACTCGGGGACGAAGCTCTCGAACTTGAACGGGCCGGCTCCGACCGGCGCGGTCGGGATCGCGCCGGGATCCTTCGTGAACGCGGCTGGGCTGACGATCGCGCCGGTCTTGCCCGCCAACAGGTTCGGGACCTGGTAGTCCGGCGCGGCGAGGTGCAGCGTGACGTGTGTCGGATCGTCGGCGGTGACGTCGGAGATCGTCGCCAGCTGGTCCTTGAGCAGCGAGTTCTCCTGCGTCTTGCCGCGGAGCAGGCTCTGCCGAACGGCGTCGGCGTCGAGCGGGGTGCCGTCGGTGAACGTCAGCCCGGGCCGCAGCACGAACGTCACCGCGGTGCCGTCCGCGTTGTAGGTCCAGGACTCGGCCAGGCCGGGCCCGGCCGTCCCCTTCTCGTCGAGCTGGGTCAGCGACGCGTAGACGAGGCTGATGGTGTTGATGTCGTTGCCGGTGCTGGACGTGACCGGATCCCAGCTGGTGGGCAGGTTGAAGCCCCACTTGAGGGTCTGCGATGAGGCGCCGGCGTTCGCGCCCGCGCAGCCGGCCAGGGTGACGACCAGGACGGCGAGGGCGGCAGCGAGCCGGATGAGGCGGGACATGGGTGTGGGTCTCCGGGATCAGGCGGGGACGCGAACGGAGGCCCGCTCGCGCGCGGGGTCGTCTGCGCGCTCTCGCGCGACGGCATGGATGTTGCGGGGGATCGGCAGGCCGAGGTTGCCGCGCAGGGTGGTGGCCTCGTAGGAGGACCGGACGATTCCGCGGTCGCGCAGGATCGGCAGGACCTCGTCGGTGAAGCGGGCGAACTCGCTCGGCACGGTCACGTGGACGTTCAGCCCGTCCAGGGCACCGGCCTCGAACCACTCCTGGATCCGGTCCGCCACCGTCACCGGGGACCCGACGAACGGTGCCGGCGTCGAGGTGCTGAACCGGTGCACGGTCTCGCGCAGGGTCAGGCCCTCCGCGTGCGCGACCTGCTTGATCCGGTCCGCCTGGGTCCGGAAGCTGTCGTTGCCGAGGTCGCCGAGCTCGGGGAACGGTGCGTCGAGGTCGTAGCGGCTGAAGTCGTGCCAGCCGAAGGGGCGGCCGAACTGCGCCAGGGTCTTCGCGAAGTCCTTGTTCAGCCGGGTGTCCTGCTCGATCGCCCGGGCCTCGGCGTCGGTGTCCGCGATGACCGGGGTGATCCCCGGCATGATCACGATCTCGTCGGGGTTGCGGCCCTTGGCCCGCGCCCGGCTGCGGATGTCCCGGGCGAACGCCACCCCCTGCTCGACCGTCGCGGAGTGGGTGAAGATCCCCTCCCCGAGGGCCGCCCCCAGGTCGCGGCCCTCGTCGGAGTCGCCGGCCTGGAAGATCACCGGCTGGCCCTGCGGCGACCGGACGATGTTCAGCGGGCCACGGACGTGGAAGTGCTCGCCGACGTGGTCGAGCCGGTGCTGGCGGGTCGGGTCCACGAACACGCCGGTCTCCGGGTCGCGCGGGAAGGCGTCCTCCTCGTAGGAGTTCCACAGCCCCTGGCAGACCTGCACGGACTCCAGCGCGCGGCCGTAGCGGGAGGGGTAGTCGTAGTGCTCGTCGCGGCTGTAGTTGGCGGCGGTGCCGCCGTCCCCGGTGGCCACCACGTTCCAGCCGGCGCGACCGCCGCTGATCAGGTCCAGCGAGGCGAGCCGCCGGGCGAGGTTGAACGGAGTGTTGTAGCTGGTGGTGAGCGTGCCGACCAACCCGATGTGCGTGGTCGACACCGCCACCGCGGACAGCAGGGTCAGCGGCTCGAGCCGGTTCAGGTAGTGGGGCGGCGAGTCCGGCGTGATGAACTGGCTGTCCACGATGAACACCAGGTCGAACAACGCGTCCTCGGCCTGCCGAGCGCGGGCGATGTACCAGCGGATGTCGACGCTGGCATCCCCCGGGATCTCGGGATGACGCCAGACGTCGTGCTGGCCGGGACCCCCGACGCCCATCAGCACGGCGCCGAGCTTCAACTGTCGACCCATGGGTCGGTCCTCTCACACGGTGGAGCGCGCACGGACCGACCGTGTCCTCGGGAGGCGGGGACGACGAGGTGGCGGGCGCGCGGATCAGAGCCGTCCGCCGCGGAGCACGGCGGGGCCGAGGGGTGGAGCGGGGTCTGCGATCAGGCGCAGAACGGCCCGCGACGACACGTCGCGGTCGAGGTGCGGCCGAGGTCGACCGCGAGCCGGCGCGTCAGCCCGGGGGCCCCGACACGGAAGGTGGCAGTGACATCGAGAGACGGGACGGCAGGGACACCACCCATACAGGGGTGCGCCACGCACTGCTCGTCCGTCGTCACGCCAGGGATCGTGACACTCCGCTGCGCGGAACGTCCAACTCGGGAATCCGATCACAGTCGATAGAAGATTTCTATCGGTCGTGCTGCACTGGCGCGGTGACTCGTGCCGTGACCGCCCCGAACCGGACGCTCGACGTCGTCGCGCTGCGGAGCTTCGTCGCGGTCTGCGACCACGGCGGCTTCCACCGCGCCGCCGAGGTCCTGCACGTCAGCCAGCCGACTGTGAGTCACCACGTCCGGCGGTTGGAGGCCGCCTGCGGCCAGACCCTGTTCCGCAAGGTGGGACGGGCATCGCGGCTCACCGCCGCCGGGGAGGTGCTGCTGTCCGAGGCACGCCGGATGCTCGCGCTGCACGACCAGGTGCTCGCCCGCCTTTCGGCCCCGGCTCCGACGTCGCTGACCCTCGGCTCCACCGAGCACGCCGCGGACCTGCTGCTGCCGCGCCTGACCGGGGTGCTCGGGGGCAACGTGCGCTACCGCCTCGATCGCGGCGTGAACCTGCGCGCCGCGCTGGACCGCGGCGACCTGGACCTGGCGCTGGTCATGGGCGAGGCCCTCGACGACCGCTCCGCCGACGCGGGCGAGCTCGACCTGCACTGGTTCGCCGCGCCGGGGTGGCGGCCACCGGAGGGCGCGCTCCCGCTCGTCGCGCTCGACGAACCCTGCGCCGTGCGCGACCGTGCGCTGACCACCCTCGCCGCGGCCGCGCGTCCGGTCACTGTGGCCTGCGAGGCCGCCTACCTCGCCGGGGTGCTCGCGGCCGCCCGCGCCGGGCTGGGGGTCGCCCTGCTGGCGACCATGGACACCACCCCCGAGGGCCTGGTCCGCCGCGACGACCTACCACCCGTCCCCGCCCTGCCGATGTCCGTCCGCTGCCGCGTCGGGATGCCCGCCGAGACGCTCGCGGGCGTCGCCACCGCCGTCGGGACCGCGCTGATCGATTGACCGGTCCTTTCGGTCGGGGCGGCAAATGTCCGAACACATCCGCGGGGTTCGTCAGGGGGCAGGAGCCGCCGCGAACAGCGGTTGGGCTTCTCGGTACGGGAAGCGGCCCAGCTCGTGGAGTGACGCGAACTGGGCCTGTGGTGTCGGAACGGCTTCTGAAGGGCTGCCTTCGCCGGCGGACCGCCTCGGACGTGGCGTCCGGTCGGCGCGGACCGAACGGTGGGTCTTCCTACGCGACGAGTCCCTGCGTGGGGCTCGCCGCCGCAGGCTCGCCCTCGACGGCCATCGACATCGTCAGCTCCGAACCGTGGCGACGCACCTGCGTGACGGGGAAGGCGCGGCGCACGGCTGCGTAGGCGGCCGCGTTCACCACGAGCATCTCGCCGACGAGCTCGCGGTAACCCAGTTCGGCAGCCCTGTTCCGGGCGGCCTGCAGCAGCCGGGTGCCGACGGCACACCCCTGCCAGCGGTCCACGACCTCGACGGCGAGCTCCCCGCGCCCGTCACCGAGGTCCATGATCCGCACGATGCCGATCGGACAGCCCTGGATGAAGGCCGCAAGCGCGAGGTGAGTACGGCCGTCGAGCGCGGTCAAGCTGCGGCGGGTGGCTGCCGAGAGCTCGGCGATCGGGGCTTGGAAGCGCAGATAGCGGCTGTGTGGGGACAGTCCGGCGAAGACCACGTCGACGACGTCGCCGTCGCCGGAGCCGAGCTCACGGATGCGGACGAGGTCGCCGACACCGGTCGTGGTGGCGTCGAGCTCGGCTTCGTGGCTGGTCGTGGTGTTGTCGACAGTGGCGGTGGTGGCAGCGTCCATCGGATCTTCCCTCCTTGATTCCCGGGGCATTTCCCCGCGGGCTGAAGGGTGGGGGCGACCGCCCGCTCGCACCGTCGGTCGACCGGGCCCTTGGCCGGAGGGTCCTGCTGTCCCCCGATCGACCGAGCGCGCACCGACAGTCGTCCGGTTCTCTACTCATCGGTTGATTTACTGACTCTAAGGTTGAGTCTCGTCTTGACATGCCCGTCGGGCACTCCTAACCTCCGACGAGTTACCGTATAGTCGAATTTCCAACCTTGGAGTCGATGAGCGGTACCTCAGCCACCACTTCGACACTGAGGAGCGCGACGATGCGCGATCACGATGCCCTTTGGCAGCCCTTGCAGGTCGGCCCCGTCTCGCTCAAGAACCGGGTCGTGGTGACCCCGCACGCGCTGGCCTACGGGCGCGACAACCTGATGACCCAGCAGAGCGTCGACTACTACGAGGAGCGCGCGAAGGGTGGCGCCGGGCTGATCCTCACCGAGGCGCAGGTCGTGCATCCGTCGAGCCGCGGGATGATGCTTCGCACGCTGCAGAGCTGGCCCACCGAGGTCATCCCTGTGTACGAGCGGCTCGCGAAGGCCGTCCACAAGCACGGCGCCAAGGTGTTCGTCGACCTCTCGCACTTCGGTGCCGAGGACAACAACACGATGCACCTGGACAACTGGCGGTCACTCTGGAGCGCGTCGGGCCTTCCGTCACCGACCTACGGCGAGATTCCGCGGCCGATGACCGAGGAGGACATCGCCGAGCTCGTGGCCGGGTTCGGACGGAGCGCGCGCAACGCCGCCGTCGCCGGCATGGACGGCGCCGAGGTCCACGCCGCGCACGGCTATCTGCTCTGCAGCTTCCTGTCCCCGCTGACCAACCGCCGTACGGACGCCTACGGCGGTTCCACCGAGAACCGCTGCCGGATCGTCATCGAGTGCGCGCAGGCCGTGCGGAAGGAGATGCCCGCGGGGGAGTTCGCCGTGGGCGTCCGCCTGTCGCTCGACGAGTTCGTGGCCGGCGGGATCGAGCCGGACGAGGGCGAGCGAATCCTCCGGACGATGGACGAGTCCGGCCTGTTCGACTACTTCAGCGTCAGCGGCGGGGCCGCGCTCACCTTCCACCGGACCGTCTCCCCGATGAGCATCCCCGGCACCCCGCTGGTCGACCTGGCGATGCGCGCCAAGAAGATCGTCGACAAGCCGATCCTCACCGCCAACGGCATCGCCGACCTGGAGACGGCGAACGGCATCGTCGAGCGCGGCGACGCCGACCTCGTCGCGATGACCCGCGCGCACATCGCCGACCCGCACCTGGTCAGCAAGGCGCAGACCGGTCGCGAGGACGAGATCCGGCACTGTGTGGGCGGCAACCAGGGCTGCTTCTCGCGGATGGCCAAGGGCTGGTCGCTGACGTGCACGCAGAACCCCGCCGCCGGCCGCGAGGCCGAGCTGGGTCTGGGCACCCTGGAGCACGTCACCGAGCCACGGACGATCGTCGTGGTCGGGGGCGGGCCGGCCGGCATGCGCGCTGCGGAGACGGCCGCATCCCGGGGGCACCGGGTCGTGCTGTTCGAGCAGAGCGACGAGCTGGGTGGCCAGATCCGCTACGCCGCCAAGCTCCCCACCCGCGGCCGGTGGGCCGCGATGGTCTCCGACATGGAGCGCACCCTCGACAAGTTCAAGGTCGACGTCCGGCTCGGCACCGCGGCGACGGTCGAGACCATCGCCGCGGAGGACCCCCACCACGTCGTGCTGGCCACCGGGTCGTCCTGGCGTACGGACGGGTACCTGGCCGCCGTCGGCAACCACGGCGGCATCCCGGGGCTGGAGCACACGACGGTCCTCGACCCGATCACCGCGATCGAGGAGCCGGAGCGGGCGGGCAAGCGGGTGCTGGTCATCGACGAGACCGGCGAGTACCTGGCGCTCGGGCTGGCCGAGAGGCTGGCGGCCGACGGCCGCGAGGTGGAGGTCGTCAGCACGCGGATGTTCCTGGGGGACAACACGGTGCTCTACCTCGACCTGGCGCACCTCTACCCGCGGCTGCACGCGGCGGGCGTCACGTTGAGCCCGCAGCACGCGGTCTTCCAGGTCACCCCGGAGGGAGCGGTGGTCGGCCGCATCTGGGACGGCCGGACCCGCGTCGTCCCCGTCGACTCCGTCGTGACGGTGGCGATGCGGGACCCCGAGTGCTCGCTGGCCGGGCAGCTCCGCGGTCGCCTCCCGTTCACGCAGGTCGGCGACTGTGTCGCCCCTCGGAAGGTCGACGAGGCCATCTACGAGGGCGAGACGACCGGCCGCGCCGTCTGATTCCCCACGACCCACCGACGAAGGAGTCGCACATGCCCACGACCTGGCAAATCGGAGACATCAAGGTCAGTCAGATCCTCGAGATGCCGGTCGAGCCCGGCGAGCTCGACGGTCTGATCGAGGAGGCCACACCCGAGGCGGTGCGCTCGGTCGAGTGGCTGTACCCGAACTACGCCAACGACGCCGGGCAGACCCTGTGGAGCCTGCACGCGTACGTCGTCGAGACCCCGACGCACCGGGTCCTCGTCGACGCGGGCTGCGGCAACCACAAGACCGTTCCGCTGCTGCCGAACTGGGGCGGCCTGGACAACCCGTTCCTCGAGCGGCTCGCCGAGGCCGGGTACCAGCCGGAGGACATCGACTACGTCCTCGCGACGCACCTGCACCTCGACCACGTCGGCTGGAACACCGTGCTCGACGGGGACAAGTGGCGCCCGACCTTCCCGAACGCCCGCTACACCTACGTCCGGGACGAGTTCGACTACCACAGGGGTCTCGAGGAGGGTGCGGCAGCGACCGACGACCTCGCTCACGCCGTCGTCTACCAGGGCGCCGACCCGGACATCCACTCGCAGACCCGGCTCGTGTTCGCGGAGTCGATCCAGCCCTGTGTGGACGCCGGGCTCGTCGATCTCGTCGATTCGAACCACGAGGTCACACCCGGTGTGCGGTACACCGCGACGCCGGGGCACACCACCGGGCACCACAGCGTCACAGTGGAGTCGCAGGGCCGCATCGGCCTCGTCACCGGTGACTTCATCCACCACCCGATCCAGATCGCGCGCCCGGCCTGGAGCTCCCGCGGCGACAGCGACCGGGCCCAGTCCGCCGAGACGCGCACCGCCTTCCTCCGCGCGGTCGCCGGGTCCGAGACGTTGGTCCTCGGCACCCACTTCAGCGGCCCGAGCGGCGGCCACATCGTGCCGGACGGCGACGGGTACCGCTTCCTCCCCACAGAGAGCTGATCACATGACGGACGCAGTCATCGTCTCCGCCGCTCGGTCGCCCATCGGCCGCGCGGGCAAGGGCTCCCTGGCGAGCATGCGCCCGGACGACCTCGCGGCCCAGATGGTGCGCGCGGCGCTGGACGCGGTGCCCGAGCTCGACCCGGCGCAGGTCGACGATCTCATCCTCGGCTGCGGCAACCCCGGCGGCGAGCAGGGCTTCAACATGGCGCGCATCGTCGCGGTGCAGATGGGCTTCGACCACCTGCCGGGCACCACGGTCACGCGCTACTGCGCCTCGTCGCTGCAGACGACCCGGATGGCCTTCCACGCGATCAAGGCGGGGGAGGGGCACGCGTTCGTCTCTGCGGGCGTCGAGACCGTCTCCCGCTACGTCAAGGGCACGTCGGACTCCTTGCCGGACACGCAGAACCCGCTGTTCGACGCGGCGCAGGAGCGCACCGCGCGGCGGGCCGAGACGGACGCCCCCTGGAGCGACCCGCGGGAGGAGAGCCTGCTGCCGGACGCCTACATCGCCATGGGCCAGACCGCCGAGAACGTCGCGCACGCCACGGGGATCACTCGCGAGGAGCAGGACCGGTGGGCCGTCCGCTCGCAGAACCGTGCCGAGCAGGCGATCGCCGAGGGCCACTTCGCCCGCGAGATCACCCCGGTCACGACGCCGGACGGCACCGTCGTCACCACGGACGACGGCCCCCGCGCGGGCACCACCCTGGAGAAGGTCTCCGGCCTGAAGCCGGTCTTCCGCGTGGACGGGACCGTCACGGCCGGCAACGCCTGCCCCCTCAACGACGGTGCGGCGGCACTGGTGATCATGTCGGACGAGCGGGCCCGGGAGCTCGGTCTTCGGCCGCTGGCGAGGATCGTCTCGACGGGGGTGTCCGGGCTGTCGCCGGAGATCATGGGCCTCGGCCCGATCGAGGCGTCGCGGCGGGCCCTCGCCCTGGCCGGCATGACGATCGACGACGTCGACCTGGTCGAGATCAACGAGGCCTTCGCCGTGCAGGTGCTCGGGTCCGCCCGTGAGCTGGGCATCGACGAGGACAAGCTCAACGTGTCCGGCGGTGCGATCGCGCTGGGCCACCCTTTCGGCATGACCGGGGCCCGGATCACCGCCTCGCTGCTCAACAACCTGGAGCGGCACGGCGGGCAGATCGGCCTGGAGACGATGTGCGTCGGCGGCGGTCAGGGGATGGCCATGGTCATCGAGCGGCTCTGAGACCTGGGAAGGAGTTCGTCATGCGTCGGGATCTGCAGTTCCTGTTGTTCGAGTGGCTCGACGTCGTGTCGCTCACCGAGCACCCGTACTTCGCCGAGCACTCCGCGGAGACCTTCACCGGCCTCCTGGAGCTCAGTGAGAGGCTGGCAGGAGACTACTTCGCCCCGCACAACCGCCTCGGCGACGAGTGCGAACCGCGAGTCGGGGAGGACGGCCGGGTCGTCCTCCCGGACGAGGTGGGGGCGGCGGTCTCGGCCTTCGCGAAGGCCGACCTGATCGCGGCGCAGTTCGACGAGTCCGTGGGCGGGATGCAGCTGCCGCTGTCGGTGTTCCAGGCCTGCATGGCGTGGTTCCAGTCGGCCAACACCGCGACGACCGGGTACGCCTTCCTCACCATCGCCGCCGCCAACCTGCTGACGGCGCACGGGAGCCCCGAACAGGTCGACGCGTGGGTGCGCCCGATGCTCGCCGGGCAGCTCTTCGGGACGATGTGCCTGTCCGAGCCCGAGGCCGGCTCGTCGCTCGCCGACGTCGCGACCCGAGCTGCCCGCGCGTCGGACGGCACGTACCGGGTGACCGGCACCAAGATGTGGATCTCCGCGGGCGACCACGAGCTCGGGAACATCGTCCATCTCGTGCTGGCCAGGACCCCCGGCGGGCCACCCGGCGTCAAGGGTCTCTCGCTGTTCGCGGTGCCGAAGGTCCTGGCGGACGGGCGGCGCAACGACGTCGCGCTCGTGGGGCTCAACCACAAGATGGGCACCCGGGGGACCACGAACACACTGCTCAGCTTCGAAGGGGCGGTCGGCTATCTGATCGGTGACGAGCACCGCGGCCTCCAGTACATGTTCCACATGATGAACGAGGCGCGGATCGGCGTGGGGCTGGTCGCCGCCGCCGTGGGGCAGGCCGGGTACCGGAAGTCCCTCGAGTACGCGACCGTGCGGACCCAGGGGCGGCTCCTCACCGCGCGGAGGACGGACTCCCGGCCGGTCGCCCTCGTCGCGCACCCGGACGTCCGCCGGATGCTGCTGGCGCAGAAGTCCTACGTGGAGGGTTCGCTGGCCCTCGTGCTGCGCTGCGCCCACCTCGTGGACCGGCTCAAGACGGCGGACGACGAGGACGTGCGCCAGCTTCTGGAGATCCTCACGCCCGTTGCGAAGAGCTGGCCTTCACAGTGGTGTCTCGAGGCGAACTCGCTGGCCATCCAGGTGCACGGCGGATACGGCTACAGCCGCGAGTTCGACGTGGAGCAGCACTACCGCGACAACCGGCTGAACCCCATCCACGAGGGCACCCACGGGATCCAGGCCCTCGATCTGGTGGGGCGCAAAGTCGTCATGAGCGACGGTGCGGCGTTCCGCGCGTTCACCGACGCCGTGCACGCCACCCTCGCGCGGGCGGACGGGTTGGCGGAGTTCACGCAGCCGCTCAGCCGCGTGCTCGGCGAGCTGGAACGCGTCACCGCGTTGATCACCGAGCCGGAGCACGCCGCGGTCGGCCTGGCCAACGCCTCGCCCTACCTGGAGGCGTTCGGCCACGTCGCCCTCGCCTGGACCTGGCTGGACCTGGTGATTGCCGCGCACGGGAAGGACGGCGCGTTCTACGACGGCAAGCGCGCCGCCGCCCGCTACTTCTACCGCTACGAACTGCCCGCGGCGAGCAGTCGGCTCGACCTGGTGGCCCGCCACGACAGGACGACCCTCGACCTCGACCCGCAGTGCCTGTGACCAGGGAGAACGAATGACCGAACACGCCATCCCCTACTACTGGTCGAGCGTCGACTGGCCCCGGTTCGTCGAGGACTACCCCCCGCCGCCGGCGTTCACCGGCGCCATGGCCTCGCTCTCGGACGAGGGGCTCCGCGAGCTGCAGGACCAGCGGTTCCGCGAGCGCGTCCGCGAGGCCTGGAACGTGCCGTTCTACAACGACCGCTGGCGCGCGGCCGGGCTGGAGCCCGGAGACGTCCGCGGACTGGACGACATCGCGAAGATCCCCACGTTCACCAGCGGGGACCTCAAGCAGAGCATCGAGGACGAGCCGCCCTTCGGGTCGCACCAGAACTTCGCGCTGAAGGCGATGGCCTCGCCGCTCAAGATCCAGTCGAGCGGCGGGACGTCCGGGCTGCCGCGGCCGACCCTCTTCGACCCGGTGGCGTGGGAGGCCCAGGCGGTCCAGTTCGCGCGCGCCTTCCACGCCCAGGGCGGCCGGGTGGGGGACATCCTGCAGATCACGCTGACGAACAGCCTGGCGAACACGGCCTGGTGCTCGTCCACGGCGGCGATGAACTGGTGCGGGATGGTCCCGCTCACGACCGGCTCGGGCGTGGTGACCCCCTCGAAGCGGCAGCTGGAGCTCGCCCGCGAGTGGGGCACGGCGGGCTGGGTCGCGTTCGGCGAGTACCTGAAGATCCTGGCCGAGACGGCCGTGCGCGAGGGCGTCGACCTGCAGAAGGACCTGCGCACGAAGTTCGTCCACACCTACCTCGGCGTGGACGTCGAGGGCCATCTCCGCAAGCTGCTGTCCGACGCGTGGGGCTGCAAGGTGTTCGACAACTATGGGACCCACGAGGTGGGCCTGGTCGGGTTCGAGTGCCGGTCCCACGACGGCCTGCACGTCAACGACGACACCGCCGTCCTCGAGATCGCCGACCGCGGGACGGGGGACGTCGTCGGCGCCGGCGAGCCGGGGAACCTCGTCGTCACGAGCCTGCACCGCTCCGTCCCGCCGATCATCCGCTACGACCTCAAGGACCTCATGCGGGTGAGCGCCCGCGAGGCCTGCGGCTGTGGCCTGCGCACCACGAAGCTGTCCGGTTTCCTGGGTCGGTCCGACGAGATGGTCAAGCTCCGCGCGACCAGCGTGTACCCGCGCTCGGCGCAGGACGTCATCCAGGGCGACGCCCGCACGACCGGCGAGTTCCTCTGCATCGTCGAGACGGTGGGGCAGGGGCTGGCGTCCCGGGAGCGGATGCGTGTGCAGATCGAGACGCGCGGCGGGCAGGAGTCCGCGATCCGGGCCGACATGGTGAAGAAGCTGCACACCGCCTTCGGCGTCGCCGTCGACGTGGAGATCGTCCCGTCGGGCTCACTGGCCTCCCGGACCGGACTGGGCGGCGAGGGCAAGGTCAAGCGGCTCCTGGACCTGCGTTGACGGTGCCGGCGCAGACGGATCTCTCCCCGGAGGCCCTGTTCCGCCTCGACGGCCGCGTGGCCGTCGTGACCGGGGCGTCCTCCGGGCTCGGCGTCGCCTTCGCGCGAGCCTTCGCCGCGGCCGGCGCCCGCGTCGTCGTCGCCGCCCGGCGGACGGCGCTGCTCGACCGGACGGTCGCCGACATCGAGGGCGCGGGCGGAGAGGCGATCGCGGTCCGGGCCGACGTCAGCGACCCCGGGCAGTGCCGGGCCGCCGTCGAGCACGCGTGTGACCGGCTGGGCGGTGTCGACATCCTGGTCAACAACGCAGGGGTCGGGACCGCGGTGCCCGCCACGCGGGAGACGCCCGAGGAGTTCCGCTCGGTCGTCGACGTCAACCTGTCCGGCGCGTACTGGATGGCCCA
Organism: Pseudonocardia autotrophica; assembly: GCF_000717175.1. Lineage (GTDB taxonomy): Bacteria > Actinomycetota > Actinomycetes > Mycobacteriales > Pseudonocardiaceae > Pseudonocardia > Pseudonocardia halophobica. The sequence continues at coordinate 114,583 of NZ_JNYD01000011.1, forward strand.
GGCCTGCGCGACGGTGATGCCGGCGGGCAGCTCGATCATCAACATCTCCAGCGTCCTCGCTCTCACCACCGCCGCGCTCCCGCAGGCCGCGTACACCGCGAGCAAGGCCGGACTGATCGGGCTCACCCGCGACCTCGCCCAGCAGTGGGGCCCGCGGAAAGGCATCCGGGTCAACGCCATCGCGCCCGGATTCTTCGAGACCGAGATGACCGAGCAGTACCACCCCGACTACGTCGACACCGTCCTCGCACCCCGCCTCCTGCTGGGACGGTTCGGCGTCCCGGCGGAGATCGCCGGCGTGGGCGTGTGGCTGGCCTCGTCCTCGGGCGGCTTCGTCACCGGCCAGACGATCGTCGTCGACGGCGGCATGTCGATCACCTGACGCTTACCGACTCACACTTGGAGAAGTGCATGCAGGTCAACGGAATCCACGGCATCAACATCGCCGTCAAGGACCTCGACCAGTGGACCCGCCGGTACGAGGAGATCTTCGGACTCGAGGCGAAGCCGGTCGACGAGAGTGGCTTCGCGTTCCCCGGGCTGCGGGGCTCGAACTTCGACATCGGCGGCTTCCAGCTCAACCTCATCGCCAGTGTGGACGAGGGCACGTCGGTGAGCCGCTTCCTGGAGCGGCGCGGGGAGGGCGTCTTCCTCGTGTCGGTCGGAGTGCAGGATGTCGATGTGGCGACTCGTGAACTGCAGGAGAGCGGACTGACCCCCGTCCTGGGGGAGCCCGCCCGCGGTGAGGGTCACGCCGCGGTGAACTTCACCCACCCGCGGGACATGGCCGGGGTGCAGCTCGAGTTCATCGAAGTTCCGCGCTGATCCCACGCTGATCGCACGCTGTGACTCCACCGGAGGGGGACGTCATGCCCAAGGGCGCCGTGATGCAGGAAGAGCTGACGAAGGCCGCGACGAGGCTGTTCCAGGCCCGCGGTATCCGAGCGGTCACCCTGCAGGAGATCGCCGACGAGGTCGGCCTGACGAAGGCGGCCCTCTACCACTACTTCACGAACCGGGACGATCTCCTGCGGCACGTCTTCGGCGACTGGCTCAAACGCGACATCGAGAAACTCGACGCCGTCACCTCCGCGCCGGGGACGACGCGGGAGAGGCTGCGGCTCTACGTCCGGCACCACATCTCCTGCCTCACCGAGAACATCGAGCTCTACGGCTTGTCCTTCAGCGCCGAGTCCGAACTGCCCGACGAGGTGCGTGCGGAGTTCCGCAAGTTCAAGCGGGAGAGCGATCTCGTGGTCCAGGAGATCATTCGCGAGGGCATGCGCAATGGCGAATTCGTCAGCAGTGACGAGAACATCACGGTCTTCGCGATCGACGGTATGTGCAACTGGTTGTGGAAATGGTACCGGTCGTCCGGGTCGCTGAGTCCGGACGAGATCGCCGACAGGTTCACCGATCTAGTCCTCTACGGCCTTGCTTCGCGCGACGAGGAGCCTGTCGAGGGTCCGGGAGGTCGCACCCGGGAGGAGCTGATCCGCTATCACTCGCGGGCCATTCGATTCCACAGTGAGCGCATCGAGGCGCTCGCTGCCGAGTAGCGGCCCGTTCACGTGATGGCGCCGTGAGGGAGGACGCGACACTTCCGGAATGGCTCGCCGCGGCGATCGGCGCCCTTGCGGACGGCGACCTCAACGGTTGGCTGGCCATGTTCGCCCCGGACGACGCCGTCGTTCGGGCCACCGGTCACCACAGGCGCCTCGACGGAGCACCCGTGACTCTGGACTACATCTGGTTCATCACGCGTCGGAACGGCAAGGTCACGCACCTGCAGGACCACGCGAACCCGCGTGCGGCGGAGCGGCGATGACCAGGTTCGCCGGCGGCCGACGCGGGTACCTTCATGCGCGTCCGTACACGGCCCGGCCGGGACCCGCCGACGCAAGGATCGAGGAGATTCTCATGCCGACGTCACGACCGTCCGGATCGGTGGGCCGCACAGCCGCAGGTTCTGATCGACCCACGGACTCCGGAGCCGAGAACTCCGGCGCCGAGGCGATCCGCGGCGTCGTCGACGACGTGCGCGAGCTGTTCCAGCAGGAGCTGCGCACCGCGGGCTCCAACACCGAGGCGATCCGCGGTTTCGTCGACGAGATGCGCGAGCTGCTCCAGCACGAGCTGCGCACCGCGCAGGAGGAGTTGGCCGGCAAGGCGCGTACGGCCTTCGAGGGGGTGCTGTTCCTCGGCGCCGCCGTGGTGCTCGGGGCCCTGGCCGCCGGCACGTCCACGGTGCTGATCACGCGGATGCTGGAGAAGGTTCTCCCCCCGACGATGGCGGCCGCGGTCGTGACGGTCGTTCTCGCCGCGGCCGCCGGCGTGCTCGCCGTGATGGGGCTCGCGGAGGTCCGACGCGCGCTGCCGTTCGTTCCGGAGCGGGCCCTCGACGAGCTGCGCGAGGAGATCCGCGAGGTGATGCCCGGCTGAGCGACCCCAGGCCGGCCGAGGAGCGTCCTCGCCCTACTTCGTCGAGTCCTTGGCGACCAGCACCTCGCCCTCGAGCCCGTCCGGGTCGCGGAAGAAGAGGCTGTGGACCCGACCGAAGTCGTTGACGGTGCCGTCGCTCGCTCCGGCGTCGACGAGTCGCCGGCGGATCGTCGCGAACGCCTCGGGTGAGGCCGCCTGGAGGCCGACGTGATCGATACGGCCGCGGCCCCACATCGGTGTCTGGCGCCGGGCCTCGGTGTTCCCGGGGATGACGAAGATGTTCAGCTCGGTGTGGGGGCCGATGCGGATGACGGTCATCGTCTCGCGGCCGTCCTCGCCGTGCGGGCGGGTCGCGCCGACCTCGGCGTCGAAGACCTCGGAGTAGAAGCGTCCCAGGCGTTCGACGTCCTCGGAGATCCAGGCGATGTGGTTGATCCCGTCGAGCAACACTCCGTCCCCCTGTTCCTCGGTGTCGGAGCAGCGCATGTCAGGTCCGGGACGCGTCCTCGCCGCGATGGGGGTCGTCCTGGCGGTGTGCGTCGTACGGTTCCGCCCGGCAGAGGGTCAGCCACGCAGCCGGGTCTGATCCACCCAGGCGCTGACGTCGATGCCGTGCCGGGCAGCCATCTCGATGAGGTCCTCCAGGCGCGCCCGGTGCCGCGCCGCCTCGTACGGCTGATCGGCTTCGACGGCGGCGACGAGGCGCTCCTGGGCCGCCGTGATCTGTATCCGCAGCTCCTCGATCACGATCGTCTTCCTCCTTCCGTGCGACGACGTGCGCGTTCACTGTCGCGGATTGCGGCGGGAGGTCAGTCGGAGCGTGCCGACTGCCGGACCAGCACGTACGACTCGGACCGAGGAACGGTCGTTCCGGCTCGTACCGCGGCGTCCGCCGGCAGTTCCTCGAGGAGGGCGTCCGCGCGGTCCGCCGCATCCTCGTCCGTCCAGGTGGTCACGAGCAGCAGGCTGCCGCTCTCCCGATCGACGAGCATCTCGGAGCTGCAGAGACCGGAGCCGGCGACCATACGGTGCAGGAGCTCGTCCCGGACGAAGGCCAGCCCGGCGTCGATCCTCGCCGGCTCGAGCTGCACACGGGTCATCCGCACCGCCGCACCCGGATCGGGAACCGCGGGTCGTTCGGCGCCGACGACCTCGAAGCTCTCGGCGACCAGCTCACCACCCGCCGCCACCGCGGCGCTCTCACGGGCCCGGGTCAGGACGACCTCCGAGGATCGCTGCGGGTCGTCCCAGTAGGACACCGCGACGATGACGCCGCCCTCCCGGTCGACGAGCGTCGTCAGGCCCCGATTTCCGTCCACCGCCTCGACCGCACTCCGATCGGACTCCTCGATGCGGGCGACGCCGGAACCGACCTTGGCCCGCAACCCGAAGATGGTGTTGACCCGCGCGTACATCAAGAGCCTCCTCAGCGCCCCACCACGATGTGGGACCAGCTCACTGTCGCCCTTGAGTGCACGCCTTCGACAGAAGGCGATAGACCCTCCTGATGTGCCGTGCACCACAGGACCGTGTGACACCCGGGGGGCCCGGGCGCACTCGGAGCCGACCTTCGGGGCGGCCGGCCCGCGTGGAGGGGGTTCTCGCGGACCGGCCACCGGGTGACGGCCCCAGGGCACGAGGCCGTCGCGGTCGGGTCGCATCCACGGATGCGGCGTTACCTGCCGTTGACCGACAGTTCGACCGCAGCGATCTCGACCGGCCGGATGTCGCCAGGTCAGGCTCGTGCGGTCCGCAACGCACGTTGTGGTTGAGCCTGCAATCGAAGGCGGACGTGTCGACAATCCTGGAACGCGGCGTTCCGTGGAACGGGCCGTTCTATCGCCGCAACGGCTTCCGTGATCTTCGTCGGGACGAGTGGAGCCCGGGCATGGAGGCGATCCGGGCCGCCGAGGCGCGCCACGGGCTGCGGGTCGACGCCCGCGTCTTCATGCGGCACGAACCGCCCCGCAGCGACCGGCCCGGCATGTAGGTCCGGATGGCCCGCCAGACCCGTCGGCTGCCGAGGTCGTGGCGTTCTCTCGCGACGTGCCCGAGATCGACCGGTTCCGGGGCCACGCCGGCTCCCGGCGGGCGCCCGCCGCCTGCGCGGGGTCCCGGCTCCTCAGGCTTGGTCGTCGACGAGCTCGTGTGCGATGCGCTCGGCTGTGGTGGTCAGCCGGGCGACCCACTCGGGGAGCCGGTCGCGGCGGTAGCGCGCGGTGGGCAGCGCGATCGACAGGGCGGCACGGGCGGCGACTCCGCCGGCGGTCGGCGCGGGGATCGCGGCGCCGATCGCGGTCACCCCCGTCTCGGTCTTTCGGTCGTTGACCGCGAAGCCCCGCCGGCGGACCCGGCGCAGGTCGCGCAGGAGGGCGTCGACGTCGGCGACGGGTGAGCCCGCGCGCCCGTAGAGCGCGCGCACCCGGTCCTCGTCCAGGGTCGCTAGCACGGCCCGGCCGCCCGACGCCAGGTGCGCGGGCAGTACCCGTCCGGCCCGGTCGCCGACCCGCAGTACCTGGGTGCCCTCGGCCGACGCCACGAACCGTGCCTGGTCGCCCACCACGACGATCAGGTTCGTGGTCTCGTCGATCGCCTCGGTGAGGGCCTGCAGGTGCGGCAGCGCGATCCGGCGCAGCTCGGTGACCGGTTCGGGGGCCTCGACCCGCCGCAGCACCGGGCCGGCGACGTAGCGGCGGTCCTCGCGCTGCTCGGCGAAGTCGCGGTAGACCAGCATCGCGAGGAGGCGGTGCGCGGTCGACCGGGCCACCCCCAGCCGCTCCGCGGCCTCGCTGAGCCGCAGCGGCCCCTCCTGCGCCAGCAACGCCGCGAGGCGCAGGGCGTGGTCCACCGACTGGATGCCGTAGACCGGTCTGTTCTTCACAGCGGAAGAGTAGCGATGCTCTGTGCAGAACGGCGGTAGCGTCCCGCGGCGAGAGGGACGCGCCGAGCGAGGAGAGTCGGATGGCCCAGTTCTACGTCGACGGCTACGCGCCGGGAGACCCGTTCGTCTCCCCGCCGCACCCCGCGGTCGCCGAGCGCCCGCCGTCGGTGCCGGAGACCACCGACGTCCTGGTCGTCGGCTGCGGTCCGGCCGGGCTCGTGCTGGCGGCGCAGCTGGCGAACTTCCCGGACATCGACACGGTCGTCGTCGACCGCCGGGACGGGCCGCTCGAGGTGGGGCAGGCCGACGGCGTCGCCTGCCGCACCGTGGAGATGTTCGAGGCGTTCGGGCTGGCCGACCGGCTGATCGGCGAGGGCTACCAGGTCAACGAGGTCAGCTTCTGGCGCCCCGACCCGGCGGACCCCGGGCGGATCACGCGAACGGGCCGCATCCCGGACGTCGAGGACGGGCTGTCCGAGATGCCGCACATGATCGTGAACCAGGCGCGGATGCTCGCCTACCTGCGCGACCACATGGCGCGCTCGCCCCGCCGCCTCGAGCCGTACTACGGCCTGCACCTGAGCGGGATCGAGATCGACACCAGCCGCACGGCGGAGTACCCGGTGACGGTCACCCTCGCGCACGTCGCCGGCGGCGAGGAGACCGGCGCTTCCTCCACGGTCCGCGCCCGCTACGTCGTCGGGTGCGACGGCGCGCGCAGCAGCACCCGGGCCGCTCTCGGGCGCGAGCTCGTCGGCGACCCGACCGACTCGTCGTGGGGCGTGATGGACGTCCTGGCGGTCACCGACTTCCCCGACATCCGGCGCAAGTGCGCCATCCGGTCCGCGGGCGAGGGCAGCATCCTGATCATCCCCCGCGAGGGCGGCTACCTGGTGCGGCTCTACATCGAGCTCGACAACGTGCGCGACCGGGAGATGCTGCACGGGCGCAGCGTGACCCCCGAGAAACTGACCGCGGTCGCCAACCGCATCCTGCACCCCTACACACTCGACGTGCGCGACGTCGGGTGGTGGTCGGTCTACACGATCGGCCAGCGCCTGTGCACCCGCTTCGACGACGTGCCCGACGGACCGGGCCGGCTGCCGCGGGTGTTCATCGCGGGCGACGCCTGCCACACCCACAGCGCGAAGGCCGGGCAGGGCATGAACGTCTCGATGGCCGACACCTGGAACCTCGGGTGGAAGCTCGGCGCCGTGCTGCGGGGGACCGCCCGCCCCGAGCTCCTGCACACCTACTCCGCGGAGCGACAGCAGGTCGCGCAGCAGCTGATCGACTTCGACCGTGAGTTCGCCGCCTCGTTCAGCGCCGCGTCCGGCTCGTCCGGCGGCGACCCCGACCCCGAGAAGTTCCAGCGCTACTTCCGCGAGCAGGGCCGGTTCACCGCGGGGGTCGCGGTCCGGTACCCGCCGTCGATGATCATCGCGGCGGAGCCGGCCCAGCACCTCGCGCGGGGCTTCGAGGTGGGCACGCGGTTCCACTCGGCGCCGGTGGTCCGCCTGGCCGACGCCAAGCCGCTCCACCTCGGGCACGTGGCGCGCGCCGACGGCGCGTGGCGCCTCTACCTCTTCGCCGACCGGCGGCACCCCGGCCGGACGGACACCCCGATGCGGCGCCTCTGCGACCACCTGGCCTCGGTCGCGTCGCCCCTGCGCAGGTACACCGCGGAGGGCGCCGAGCCGGACTCGGTGATCGACGTCCGGGCGGTGTTCCAGCAGCACCACCACGACCTGGAGGTCACCGACCTGCCGGTGGTCCTGCTGCCCCGCAAGGGCCGGTTCGCCCTCGTCGACCACGAGAAGGCGTTCTGCCCCGACCCGAACGCCGAGGACGTCTTCGACCTGCGCGGTGTCGACCGCGACGCGGGCTGCGTCGTCGTGGTGCGCCCGGATCAGTACGTCGCCCACGTGCTCGGGCTCGACGACCATGCCGGACTCGACGCCTTCTTCGCCGGAGTGCTCACCGAGGCGGGCTGAGGGGCGAGGGGAGTAGCTGCGCGGAGACGTTGCCGAATCACCGGGGCGTGGCGGTTGCTCCTTCCCGACGGGACACTGCCGATGGTGTCGAGTCGTGGGGGACCGTCATGCATGTGGCTGTCGTGGGAGCCGGGCCGACAGGGCTGTTCACCGCCATGGCGCTGGCCGGGCGCGGTCATCGGGTCACCGTGGTCGATCGGGACACCGGTCCTCGGCCGGACGGGTCGTGGCCCCGGCGCGGGGTGATGCAGTTCCACCACCCGCACGCCCTGCGCGCCCAGGTGGCCGAGGCACTGCAGGCGGAACTGCCCGACGTGTGGGAGGAGCTCCTCGCCGCGGGCGCGGAACCCGTGACCGTCGAAGGCGCGGACGGGGCCCGGACGTTGATGGCGGTGCGGTGCCGCCGGTCGACCTTCGAGCAGGTCCTGCGGGCGGCCGCCGAGCGCCGGCCGGGACTGGACCTCCGAACCGGGCACGTCGACGAGGTGTGCACCTCTCGCGGCCGGGCCACCGGTGTCCGCACCGACGGCGCGATCCTCGACGCCGATCTGGTGATCGCGGCCACCGGTCGCGCCGGCCGGCTCGGCCAGGACCGGCGCGCCCCGGCACGGGGCGGGGACTGCGGCATCGCCTACGTCTCCCGCCAGTACCGCCTGCACCCGGGGGCGCAGCCGGGGCCGATGAACTTCCCGCTCGGCCAGACCGACGTCTACCCGGGCTACCAGTCCATCGTGTTCCTGCACGACAACGGGATCTTCTCCACCGTCATCGCCCGCTCCAGCGACGATCGGGCCCTGGCCGCCCTGCGCCTGACCGAGGTGTTCGAGGCCGCCGCCGCGGCCATCCCGGCGCTGGCCGCCTGGACCGACCCCGGCCGGGCGCTCCCGTTCACACCGGTCCTGCCGGGCGGGCGCCTGCGCAACACCTACCAGGGCCAGCTCGACGACACCGGCGCCGTGGCCCTGCCCGGGCTGGTGTTCGTCGGCGACGCCGTGTGCACCACGAACCCTGCTGTCGGACGGGGCATCACCACCTCGTTGCTGCAGGCCCGGCAGCTCCTCCACCTGCTCGACGACGACGCGCACGACCTCGTCGGTCTCGGCCTCGCCTTCGACGCCTGGTGCTCCGACACCATCGCGCCGTGGTTCGAGGACCACCTCTACTGGGATGCCGAGCTGATCCGTCGATGGGCCGGCGCCGACATCGACCTGACCCGGCCGCTGCCCTCCGACCTGGTCGTCGCGGCCGCCCAGGCCGACCCTGGGCTGTTCCCCCTCATCGGGCCCTATCTCGGGATGCGGGCCCTTCCGGCGAGCCTGGACGCCGCGCGACCACGAGCCGCGGAGATCTACGCGAGCGGTTGGCGCCCACCGGTACCGCAGGGCCCCAGCCGCGACGACCTCGCCGACCTCGCCGCTGCGCACGGCGCCGGCACGAGCGGCCGCTGACGGCGGACCAGCTCGTCCGCGTCCCCCGACCCGGCCGGCGTCACCCGGGCCGAGGCCGGGTGACGCCGTGCGACGTCAGGGACGGGTCTCGACGGCCCCGCCAGTGGTCCTCGACGGCTCCGTGGCCGGCGCAGCCTCGGCCGCGACGGCCTGGTGCACCCGCACCTCGCGGGAGAGGAGGACCGGGATGATCGCGAGCGCGAACACGACCGCGCCCACGATCCACACGGTGTCGAGCTGGGCGCGCCCCTCCGCCGCCGAGTTGATCCACTTGCCGCTCTGGTCGGTCAGGATCCAGCCCACCGCGACCTGCATCGCCGCCGAGGCGCCGTTGAGCGTGCCGGTGACCTCCGGACGGGCGATGCCGGACCAGTAGCTGTTCACCGTGCCCCAGAACATCGGGTCGCAGAGGAAGGCGAAGGCGCCGATGAAGAAGCCCCACAGGACCCAGCTGGAGTCGTGGAGCACCACACCGAGCGCGAAGCCGATCGCCCCGCAGGCCGGGCCGAGGACCAGCCACGGCCGTGTCCGGCCGCCGAAGAACCGGGCCACCAGCGTGCCGTTGACCAGCCCGAACAGCACGGGGACGGCGGCGATCAGCGGGCTCACCCAGGCGACGGTGTCGGGGTTGACCTTCTCGAGGGTGATCAGGCCGTAGGGGAGCCACGGCCCGGAGAGCCAGGTCGGGGTGGTCGCGAAGGCCGTGGCGATGATCATGGTGAGCACGCTGCGGTTCTTCAACGCCGTCAGGAGCTCGCGGAAGGTCAGCTTCTCCCGCACGGTCGCGCCGCGGTGCTCCTGCTGGATGAGGGCGATCTCCTCGGCGCTGATGCCGCGCAGCTTCTCGGGCTTGTTGGAGGTGAACAGCACGAGCATGATCAGCGCCGGGATGCCGAGCGCGGCGACGATCAGGAACGCGTCACGCCAGGACAGGTGGTTGGCGAGCGGCAGCGCGATCGCCGGTGCGATCACGCCGGCCACCAGGCAGGAGCTCATCCAGACGGACGTGGCCCGGGCGTTGAGCGCTCCCGGGAACCAGACCGCGAGCAGCCGTTGCGACGGTGCCCAGAGGAACCCGAAGAAGATGCCGAAGAAGAAGTTGCGCCACCACATCTCCTCGTAGGTGTGGACGAACGCCATCGTCGCCGACAGCACCGTCACCCCCACGATGCAGATGACGAGCATCAGTTTCGCGCCGATGCGGTCGGCCATGATCCCGGCGAGCAGCAGCAGCGGGAAGTACCCGAGCAGGTAGCTCGCCGTGGCACCGGAGATCTGCGCGGGCGTGAGGTGGAGATCGGCGGACCAGAACGGGTTGAGCAGGCTGAACTTCGCGCTGTCGAGCCAGACGACGAAGTTGAGGAGCAGGATGCTGACGAGCATCAGCCCCCTGCGGCCTGCGAACAGGCGCATCGGAGGCATGGCTGCGGTGAGCGACATGGGTGTCCTCGGGTCGTGCCGGCGTCGCTGCCGGCGTGGGCTCACGGCCCGGGCGGCGCGGGAGCCGGTGTGCGCCCACACCCCGGCCGGGCCCGGTCGTGCCGGGGCCCGCGCAGGTGACCGTCCGGGTGTCGTCCTCTGCGGACCGTGCGGCGCGGCGGTGGCGGCGCCCCGTCGCCGTCCGTGCTGACCGTTTCACTGTGAACTGCTTTGCACGCTGCAACAACGGAAGGCCGACCAGTCGGGCGGACCCACATGTGGGCGGATCCACATTGCGCGGCCCGCCCGCCTGCTGTCCCCCGGCCGGGGGCGCGCAGGCGCGGCTGCGCGGCCTGGACCGTCTGCCTGGTGCTCGGCGAGGCCCCGCCGGTACCGTTGTCGCCTGCCACGGCGTCGGACGACGTCGAGCCGCGACCAGCAGCGTGCGGAAGACGTGCGCGCCTCGGCAGCCGTGGTCGCAGGCCGCGTCCCGCAGGCGTCGACGTCGCTTGGGCGGCGCGCCGCCCAAGCGCGAAGGCGGGCCACCGACCTCGGACGAGTTCTCGAGCCAAGGCGAGATTCAACGAGGAGTCGGAAATGCCTGACACCCCTCACGATGTCCTTGCTCTCGCACAGGACCGTGGCGCCCGGATGGTGGATCTTCGCTTCTGCGACCTCCCCGGGCTGATGCAGCACTTCTCCGTCCCCGTGGAGGAGCTGACCGAGGAAGCGATGGAGGCGGGTTACGGCTTCGACGGCTCCTCGATCCGGGGCTTCCAGGAGATCCACGAATCCGACATGTTGTTGATGCCGGATCCGACGACGGCGGTGATGGACCCGTTCCGCGACGTGCCGACGCTGCAGATCCATTGCTTCGTCGCCGACCCCATCACGCGGACGAGCTATTCGCGGGATCCGCGCCATGTCGCCGAGAAGGCGGAGGCGCACCTGCAGGCGACCGACTTCGCCGACGTCTCCTACTGGGGCCCCGAACTGGAGTTCTACATCTTCGACGGGGCGCGCTTCGATCAGAACCAGCACGAGGGCTACTACCACGTGGAGTCGGTGGAGGGCGTCTGGGCGTCCGGACAGCCGGGCAGCCGCGGCTACCGCCCCCGGTACAAGGAGGGGTACTTCCCGGTGCCGCCCATGGACCAGCACCAGGACCTGCGCAGCGAGATGGCGCTGACCCTCATCGACCTGGGCATCCCCGTCGAGGTCCAGCACCACGAGGTGGGCACCGCCGGCCAGGCCGAGATGGACATGCGCTTCTCGTCCCTGCTGCACATGGCGGACAACGTCATGAACTACAAGTACGTCGTCAAGAACGTCGCCTGGCGGGCGGGCAAGACCGCCACGTTCATGCCCAAGCCGGTGTTCGCCGACAACGGCTCGGGCATGCACGTCCACCAGTCGCTGTGGAAGAACGGGCAGAACGTCTTCTACAGCGAGGCCGGGTATGCCGGGCTCAGCGACCTGGGCCGGTACTACATCGGCGGACTGCTGCAGCATTCCCCCGCGTTGTTGGCGTTCTGCGCCCCGACGACCAACAGCTACCGCCGCCTGGTCCCGGGCTTCGAGGCGCCGATCAACCTCGTGTACTCGCAGCGCAACCGATCGGCGTGCGTCCGCATTCCGATGTACGTGCAGAGCGCCAAGGCCAAGCGGCTGGAGTACCGCTCTCCCGATCCCACCGCGAATCCCTATCTCGCCTTCTCCGCCATGCTGCAGGCGGGCCTCGACGGGATCCGGAACAAGATCGAGCCGCCCGAGCCGATCGACAAGGACCTCTACGAGCTCGCGCCGGAGGAGATGACGGCGATCCGCCAGGTGCCGGCGTCGCTCGAGGCCGTCCTGGTGGCCCTGGAGGAGGATCACGACTTCCTGCTCGACGGCGGCGTCTTCACCGAGGACCTGATCGAGACCTGGGTCGACTACAAGCGGACCAAGGAGCTCGACCAGATCCGTCAGCGGCCGCACCCCTGGGAGTTCATGCTCTACTACGACCTCTGAGCTGCGATGACGCGACGTGCGACTTCGACGGACGGCGGCCCGGGTCGCGGGTCCCGGGTCGCACCACGCGGAAGGTCACAGGCGGAGGCGCAGGACGATCTCGCCGTCGTCGTCGATCTCCCCGGTCGGCTCGAAGCCGAACCGCCGGTAGAACGGCCCCGGGTCGCCCGGGCCCGGCTCGTAGCTGGTCAGCAGCACGTCGCCGCCCTCCGCCCGTACCAGGTCCGAGATCGTGGTGAGCACCTCCCGGCCGATGCCGCGCCGCTGGTGGCGCCGGTCGACGAGCAGCCGCCACAGGAAGTACCGCTCGTCCGGCGGACTGTTCGGCGCGTTCCACGACAGCATCACGAAGCCGACCGGTTCCTCGTCGAGATACACGGCCCGGGCCCAGGGACGGGCCTCCGGCTCCGCGGCCGCGTCCTTGAGCGACTCGGCCACGGAGGCGACGAACCGCCGCTGGTCGCGCCGGACGCGGAGCGCGCGCACGGCCTTCCGGTTGGCGTCGGTGATCTCCCGTAGCTCCACCCGCACGGCGATCACCCGGGACCCGTCATCGGCCGGGCAGGGAATCGTGCCGACGTCCGCTCGGGCCCGTCACCGACGTCGTGGCTCACCGGTACCTCCGTGCAGACGAACCCATGACGCCGACCTTCGCAGCTCCCGGCCCGGGCGGACTTCGGTCGATGGTCCCTCCTGGGGGGACCATCGCCTCTGCTCGCGACGGAAGGCGCACGCGCACCCTCGCCCGGCGGAGCATCAGGCGTCCTGATGCTGGCCGTCGCCACCGTCGGCTCCGCCATGAGCGCCGTGGGCCGACAGGGGAGACGCGATGACGAACAAGATCAGCCTGGATGCGGTGGCGCGTGAACAGCTGAAGAGCGCGGCCACCGGTTCGGCCGGCCGCAGTGCGCAGACCGTGTACGGCGGGCACGAGCACGTGCTGCGGCAGACCGTCGTGGCACTCACCGCAGGATCCGCCCTCGCGGAGCACGAGAGCCCCGGCGAGGCGACGGTGCACGTCCTGCACGGCCGGGTGCGCCTCTGCGCCGGCAGCACGTCCTGGGAGGGGCGGCGCGGAGACCTGATCGCCGTGCCGGCGGTCCGACACACGCTGGAGGCACTCGAGGACTCCTCCGTCCTCCTCACCGTGGCCAAGCAACGGACCGCCTCGCCGAATCCGTAGCCGCGGCGCGACGCCGACGGAAGGAGCGTGCTGTGGGTGCGCGCACCCGGGAGGGGCGCCGAACTGCGGGGACTGGGTGAGGGTCGAGGGCTACTCCAACGAGCTGTCCAGCTGCGGTTGGCCCGGTGGTGGCGAGGAGGGCGCGCCTACGCCTACGCCTATCCGGAACCCGACGGGTCCCCGACTACCCCGTTAGAAGGGTGCGCAGGTCGACATGCTCTTCGTACTCTGGCGCTGCATGCCCTCACCAAGGACGGCGCCGCCGCACTGAAGAGCGACGGCCGGCACGCCGCCCACGCGCATCCTTGTCGGAGCGAATCGGACCGGCTGTCACATCCGGCGAGATCGAAGCGTCAAGAGGGGGAGCCCGCTCCACTGCACGCGGGGGAGAGGTGGGGTGGGCGGCCCGGCCCGCCACCGAGCGCCCTCGGTGGCGGGCCGGCGCTCGTTCCGGAGTGGATGACCCTCGTGATTGACGTGAGTGCCGATTCGGGACGAGCGCGAGAGAACCACCCGGAGCGGGTGAGGGAATCGCCGTGGTGCGGCGGGAGCGTCCTGCGCTCGGCGAGCAGGGAGGGACGATTCGGATGCGAACACGCGGTGCCGTACTCCGCAAGGCTCCTGGCAAGTACGAGGTCGTGGAGCTCGAGCTCGACGACCCCCGCGCCGGCGAGATCCAGGTCGAGCTGGCCGCCTCCGGTCTCTGCCACTCCGACGACCATGTCGCCACCGGCGACCTTCCCGCCGGCATCTTCCCCATGGCCGGCGGCCACGAGGGCGCCGGGGTGGTGACCAAGGTCGGCCCGAACACCCCCGGCTTCTCCGAGGGCGACCACGTCGTCTTCTCCTTCCTGCCCGGCTGCGGGCGCTGCCGCTGGTGCGCCACCGGCCACCAGAACCTGTGCGACCTCGGCCAGTTCCTGCTGGCCGGCTGCCGCCCGGACGACCCGACCAGCTTCCGGCTCTCCCTCGACGGCGCCCCGGTGGGGCAGATCGCGGGCATCTCGACGTTCTGCGAAGACACCACCGTCTCGGTGTACTCGGCGATCAAGATCCCGAAGGACATCCCGCTCGAGGTCGCCTGCCTGACCGGCTGCGCGGTCGGCACCGGCTGGGGCTCCGCGGTCAACTCCGCGGCCGTCCAGCCCGGGCACACCGTGATCGTCATGGGCATCGGCGGGATCGGCGCCAACGCCGTCCAGGGTGCCGTGCACGCCGGCGCCTCCCAGGTCATCGCGGTCGATCCGGTGCCGTTCAAGCGGGAGAAGGCCCAGCAGTTCGGCGCCACCCACGCCGTCGGGTCGATCGAGGAGGCCGGCGAGCTGGCCCGCTCGTTCACCAACGGACAGGGCGCGGACTCGGCCATCGTGACCGTCGGGGTGACGACCGGCGACCACGTGGCCGCCGCTTTCGCCACCGTGCGCAAGCAGGGCACCTGCGTGGTCACCGGGCTGGGCAACATCACCGACACCGGGGTGAACATCCCGCTCGGCGAGCTCACTCTGTTCCAGAAGCGGCTGCAGGGCTCGCTGTTCGGCGAGTCCGCCCCCAGCTTCGACATCCCGCGCCAGCTCGAGCTCTACCGCACCGGCGCACTCAAGCTCGACGAGCTCGTCACCACGACCTACACCCTCGACGAGGTCGACCAGGGCTACGAGGACATGCACGCGGGCAAGAACATCCGTGGGGTGATCCACTACAACTGAAGGGGCAGGTGCCCGCCCGGATCAGCCTGTCAGTCGGCCGTCGGGCGGTAGGCGCGGAGGAAGACGCGGATTCCGCTCGCCACGAGGTCGGCCAACTCCTCGGGGGAGATCGGGAGCGTGCCGTAGAGCGTGCGGTTGTTGACCTGCGCGGTCACCAGGATACCGAGGTAGGCCGCCGCCTCGACGGGATCGGGAATGTCGAGCAGTCCGCGTTCGGCGAGGTGCGCGAGCCGGTCCGCGAGCATCTGCTGTTGTGGACCGACCTCCCGCCAGCGCTCGAGCAGGTCCGGGAAGTGGGCGGCCTCCGCCACGACGAGGCGGACCATCGCGCTGCGCTCCCGGGTCTGGACCACACCGGACGCGAAGGCGCGGCCGAACGCCGTGAGCGCGGCCTCGAGGTCGGGCGGGTCGGGGGGCAGGGTCTCGTCGAGCAGTTCGCGGAAGCGCGCCTCGTGGCCCGCCTGAGTCCGCGTCACGACGTCGAGGAAGAGGGTGCGCTTGTCGCCGTAGTAGTCGTACACGGTGCGCTTGGAGACCCCGGCCTCCCGGGCCACGGCGTCGACGCTGGTCCGGGCGTAGCCGTCGGGGTACGGCGTGGTGCCACGGCGGGCTCGGCCGAATCGGACCGGCTCGATCCCGCCGTGATCCGGCTCTGCGTCGTCGTCGTGATCGGCTCCGTGGCCCCACTGCTCGACACGACGATCGTCTCGGTCGCCCTGGGCACGCTGAGCCGCACGTTCGGCGCCGACGTCAGCACGATCCAGTGGGTGATCAGCGGCTACCTGCTCGCCATGGCGATGGTCGTCCCGGCGACGGGGTGGGCGATGGACCGGTTCGGCGCCCGACGGGTGTGGATCTGGTCGGTCGTCGCCTTCGGTCTCGGCTCGGTGCTGGCCGGGACGGCCTGGTCGGCGGGCAGCCTGATCGCGTTCCGGATCCTGCAGGGCGCCGGAGGAGGAGCGATCCTCCCGGTCGGCGCAGCCCTGCTCATGCGGGCCGCCGGGCCGCAGCGGCTCGGCCGGGTGACCGCGGCGGTGTCGGTACCGGCGCAGATCACCCCGATCGCCGGCCTGCTGCTCGGCGGGCTGATCGTCGAGCCGCTGAGCTGGCGCTGGTGCTTTCTCGTCAACGTGCCGGTGTGCCTGTTCGCCGTCGTGCTCGCCCGCCGTGTCGTGCCCGAGGTCCCCGGGCAACCGACCGAGCGTCTCGACGCCCGCGGGCTGGCCCTGCTCGGGCCCGCGCTGGGGGCACTCACCTACGGGCTGTCCCGAGCCGGCTCGGCAGGCTTCGGCGACCGGCTCGTCGTCGGGACGCTCGCGGCCGGGATCGTGCTGCTCGCCGTCTTCGTCGGGCATTCCCTGCGCACCTCGGGCACTCCGCTGATCGACGTGCGGCTCTTTGCGCGGCCGTCGTTCGCGGGCGGGACCACCATGCTCTTCCTGCTCAGCGCGTCGCTGTTCGGGTCGATGGTGATCGTCCCGCTGTACGTCCAGCAGGTGTGGGGCGCGGGTGCACTGGCCGCCGGCCTGGCGCTGGTGCCGCAGTTCGCCGGCACGCTGGTGGCGCTGCCCTTCGTGGGCCGGCTCGCCGACCGGCTCCCCGCTCGTGACGTCGTCCTGGGCGGGGTGCTCGTCGCGGTGCTCGGCACCGTGCCGTTCACCCAGGCCGGCCACGGGCCCGGCGCCGTCCTGCTGGCCGTCGCGCTGTTCGTCCGCGGGATCGGCGTGGGGGCGGCGTCGGTGACCCTGATGACCGCCGCCTACCGCGACGTCGCACCGGCGCAGGTTCCGCGGGCGACGAGCGCGCTGCAGATCGGGCAGCGGATCGGGGCCCCGCTCGGGGCGGCCGTCCTCACGACGGTGCTGCAGCAGCAGCTGGCCGGCACGGGTGCGACGGCGGCCGCCTACGGCTCGACGTTCTGGTGGAGCCTCGCGCTCACCGCGCCCGCCCTGCTCCCGGCCACGCTCCTCGGACGGACGGGCGGCGCACGACCTCGCGGACCGGCGGGCGCACGCTCGTGAAGGTCCGTGACCGGGAGCAGGGCGAGCCGCTCAGCCCGCTGCCGCACCGAGATGCCGGGCCAGGAACTCCTTGTCGACGCCGACCCAGCGGATGGTCCGGTGATCGCCCGGGTTGGCGTGCAGCGTCTCCTCCGCCGAGGCGAAGGCGTCGAACAGGGCGAGAGCGCTGTGGTGGTCGACGTGCGACCAGTGTCGTCCGGCCCCGCCGATCTTCGTCACCGAGCAGCCGCGATGATCTCCCGTGTGCTGCCGGTGCCCCGGAACTGGTCCGAGCTGACGCCGACGTGGATGAGCGTCGCCCTGGGCCGGAGCGTCACGCACGCCCGCGTCGCCGACGTCGTCGACGGCACGAACTCCCGGGCGGTCGTCGAGCTGGAGTACGCGGGTCCCGCCGGGCCGGCGCGGGTGTTCGTCAAGCGGGAGGGTCGTCTGCTGAACCGGGTGGCCCTGACCGCACTCGGGGCGCGCGAGGCCGAGGCCGACCTCGTCCGGCAGGGTCCGGTCCTGCCGCTGGAACACCCCGCGTTCCACGCCGCGGCGACCGACCGCCGTCGCCTCGCCGCCGTGGTCGTCATGGAGGACGTCACGCTGCGCGGCGGGCGCCCGAACTCCGCGCTCGCGCCGCTGACCGTCGAGCAGGTCGCCGCCGGGCTGGGCGAACTGGCCCGCCTGCACGCGATGTTCTGGGACGCTCCGCTGCCGGCCTTCGTGCGTCCGTGGCGGCTCGGTCCGGCCTGGGCCCCCGTCGCCCGGGCCGGGTTCGTCCATGCGCTGCAGAAGCTGCGACGAGCCGGGCACCCCCTCGACATCGGCGCCGGGGAGATCGAGCGCGGGTTCCGGGGGTGGGCACGCATCGCCGCCACCGGCCCGCAGACGCTGCTGCACGGCGACCCGCACCCCGGCAACACGTACACGGTCGGCGACACCGTCGGCTTCTACGACTGGCAGCTGGTCCGCTCCGGCAGCTGGGTCCACGACGTCGGCTACTTCCTCGCGTCCAGCCTCACCGTCGCCGACCGGCGCGAGCACGAGCGTGCGCTGCTGGCCGGCTACCTCGACGCCCTCGGCCGTCGGCCCGCCGACGCCTGGCCGCTCTACCGGCGGACGCCGGTGTTCGGGCTCGGGGCGTGGCTGCAGACCTGGGCGGCGGGCACCTTCCAGCCGCGCGACGTCTGCCTCGCGACCATCGAGCGATTCGCCGCCGCCCATCGCGACGCCCGATGGGACTGAGCACAGGGGTCGGGCCGGGAGCTGTCAGACGTCCTCGCGATGCCGGAGCGTGACGTCCGGTGCGTGGCCGTCCGTGAGGCCGAGGGCGCGGATCTCTTCCGGGACGTAGCCCAGCTCGGCCAGGATCTCCGGTCCGTGCTCCCCGAGCCGGGGCGCCGGGCGCAGGTCCACGGGGGCGGCTCCGGAGAAGTCGACGGGGAAGCGGGCGAAGCGCAGCGGTCCCTCGCTCGGATGCACCACGTCCTCGAACATGCCCGTGGCGCGCAGGTGCTCGTCGGAGAACAGGTCGGGCACGGTGAGGACCGGCATCGCCGCGATGCCGCGCGCGTCGAACGCGGCCAGCCACTCCGCGGTGGGGCGCTTCCGCAGCTCCTCCTCGAGCAACCGGTACAGCTCGTCGACGTGCAGCGTCCGGGCGGTGATCGTGCGGAAGCGGGGATCGGCGGCGAGTTCGGGCCTGCCCACGAGCTCGAAGAACGCGCGCCACTGCGGGTCCGTGTAGACCATGACGCCGACGTGCCCGTCGGCGGTCCGGTACGGCCTGCGGTACGGGGAGTTCAACCGGGCGTAGCCGGCAGGCCCGCGCGGCGGGTCGAAGACGTAGCCGCCCTGCTGGTCGAGCAGGGTGAACGCGACCATCGTCTCGAGCATGGGCACCTCGATGGCGAGTCCCCGCCCGGTGCGCTCCCGCCGGTACAGCGCGGCGGCGATCGCCCCGACCGCCATCAGACCGGTCGCCTTGTCGGCGACCGGAGTGCGGATGTACGTCGGTCCGTCGGGTCCGCCCTGCACGGCGGCGAGCCCGGACGAGGCCTGGATGACGTCGTCGTACGCGGCCTTGTCCCGGTACGGGCCGGCGCTGGAGAAGCCGCGGACCACGCAGTAGACCGTGTGCGGGTTGGCGGCGTGCACGTCCTCGGCGTGCAGCCCGAGCCGCGTCACCGCCTCCGGCCGCATGTTGTGCACGAACACGTCGGCCCTGCCGACCAGGCGCAGCAGCGCGCGACGCCCTTCCGGCCGTTTGAGGTCCAGCGCGATGCTGCGCTTGCCCCGGTTGGCGTTGAGGAACACCGGGCCCATACCCGTGCCCCGCTCGTCCCCGACGTAGCGGAGGACGTCACCGGCGGGGGCCTCGACCTTGACGACGTCGGCGCCCATCTGCGCCAGCAGCAGCGTGCAGTACGGGCCCATGAACGTGGTCGTCAGGTCCACGACCTGCACACCTGCGAGCGGCGCGTCTGCTGCGGCATCCGGGGACATCCAGCGCCCGCCCCTCCCACGTCGGCCCGTCCGCCGACGAACGTACGGGGCGAATCTTCCCAGCGCGAGGTCGAGTGCCCGCGTCCCACTTCGGGACACGGTCCGAGGACCGGGGGCTCCGGGTGGCGCGCTGATCGTCTCCACGACACCCTGACGTCGTGAACCGTGCGCAGGCCAAGGCCGCCCTCGTCCGGCTGGCCGTCGCGGCGGAACGGGTGCTGGGCCGGGTCGTCATGGTCGTGGTGGTGATCCGGGGGCGGCGCCGGCCGCTCGTCCTGCCGTTCATCGGGCACGGGTCCACCGAACGCGTCCGGATCGGGGCGCGCGTGGCGATGGGGCACCCCGACGCCGTCACGGAGGACGACCTCGCACCCGGCCCGCGCTCGCGGCGGCAGGTGTTGCTGGCGAGCCTCAGCCGCTTCTTCACGATCGAGCTGCCCGGGGCGCGCGTCGCGATCAGTACGCCGGCCGGGGTCCGGCACGTCCGGGCGGACGTCGAGGGGTACGTGGACGCCGTCGTCGAGCAGCCGGGTCTGGAGCCGGGCTGGCACGAGGCCGAGCTGACCCTCGAGGCCGGGACGGCCGCGCGGGCGAAGGTCCTGGTCGTCGATCCGCGGGCGGACGTGGCCCTGGTCAGCGACGTGGACGACACCATCCTCGAGACCGGCCTGACGCGGGGCCTCGCGTTCCTGCGGGCGACCCTGCTGACCGAGACCGCGGACCGCGCCCCGCTGCCCGGCTCGGCGGCGCTGTACCGGGCGCTGGTGGCGCCGCCGTCAGGGGTGTGCCGGCCGGTCTTCTACGTGTCGACCAGCCCGTGGAACCTGCACGGCACGCTGCTGGAGTTCATCGCGCTGCGGGCCTTCCCGCTCGGCCCGCTGCTGCTCACGGACTGGGGTCCGGGGCACGGCAACCTGTTCCGCATCGGCGCGCGCGAGCACAAGACCGGGCTGATCACCCGGATCCTGGACGAGCACCCGGGGCTCGGGCTGGTCCTCGTCGGCGACACGGGCCAGCTCGACCCGGAGATCTACGCGGCGGTCGCGGAGGCGCGCCCGGACCGGATCCGCGCGATCTACGTGCGCCGTCCCCCGGGGCGCACCCTGCGCCGGGACGCCGAGGTCCGGGCGCTGGCGGAGCGGGTGACCGCGCTGGGTGTGCCGATGCTGGCCGTGGACGACAGCACCGAGATCGCCGAGCACGCGGCGTCGATCGGGCTGCTCGACCCCGCGGAGATCCCGGCGATCCGGGCCGAGACGACCGACGGCAGGCGCGGTCCGTTCTCCGTCGGGCTGCCGAGGGCCTGACCGGCGCGGACCCGTCGACGGTTCGACGCCCGGTGGCGGCCGGCCCGGGACCGGAGGATCCCGGGCCGGGGCCCGCTCAGCTCGTCATCGCGTCGAACATGCCGGGCTCGTAGGAGCCGGCCGGGGTGCGCGCGATGACGTTGATCCGGTTGGCCGCGTTGACCAGGGCGACGAGGGAGACGAGCGCGGCGGTCTGGTCCTCGTCGTAGTGCTTCCGGACCTGGGCCCAGGTCTCGTCGGACACGCCCTGGTGGGCGTCGGCGAGCCGGGTGCCCTCCTCGGCGAGCGCCAGTGCCGCCCGCTCCGCCTCGGTGAACACGGTGGCCTCGCGCCAGGCGGCGACCAGGTTGAGCCGGACCGCGGTCTCGCCGGCGGCCGTGGCGTCCTTGGTGTGCATGTCGGTGCAGAAGCCGCAGCCGTTGATCTGGCTGGCGCGCAGGGACACCAGCTCCTGGGTGGCCTTCGGCAGCGACGACCGGTGGATCACCAGGGCGGCGTTGGCGAAGCGCTTGCCGAAGGCGGCGGCGATCTCGTTCTCGAACAGGTTGATGCGGGCGTCCATGACCTCGTCCTCACTCGTGGTGGCGTGTGCTGCTGCACTGGACGGACACCAGATGCCGGCGGGCGGGTCCCCGTGACGGGGCCAGGATGTGACGTGCGCCATGGAGATCGACCCCTGTCTTGTGTCACGGAACGGCGAGCCGCGGCGTCTGGTGCGGGACACCGCGAGCGAGGAGGAGCACCCATGTCGACGGAGCACCAGGACCCGGCCGCCACCGCGAACCCCGCCACCGAGACGTTCCTCGCCCACCGCAACCTGCTCTTCACCGTGGCCTACGAGATGCTCGGCTCGGCCGCCGACGCGGAGGACGTCCTCCAGGAGACCTGGCTGCGCTGGGCGAACGTCGACCTCGACACGGTGCGGGACCGCCGCGCGTACCTCGTGCGGATCACCACGCGACAGGCGCTCACCCGGCTGCGGACGCTGGGCCGGCGCAAGGAGTCCTACGTCGGATCCTGGCTGCCCGAGCCGTTGCTGACCTCACCGGACGTGGCGGAGGACGTCGAGCTGGCCGACAGCGTGTCGATGGCGATGCTGCTGGTGCTCGAGACCCTGACTCCGACCGAGCGGGCGGTGTTCGTGCTGCGCGACGTGTTCGACCTCGGGTACGACGAGATCGCGGAGGCCGTCGACAAGAGTTCCGCCGCGGTCCGTCAGATCGCGCACCGGGCGCGGGAGCACGTCGCCGCGCGCCGCCCCCGCGGGATCGTCTCCCCGGCCGAGACCCGGGATGCGCTCGACGCGTTCCGCCGGGCGGTCGAGACCGGCGACCTGCAGGGCCTGCTCGACATCCTCGCCCCGGACGTCGTCCTCGTCGGCGACGGCGGCGGCGTCAAGCAGGCGGTGCTGCGGCCCATCGTGGGCGCGGACAAGGTGGCCCGCGTGCTGACCGCCGGGCTGGGCCGGGTCGCCGGCGCAGCGTCGTTGCAGTCGGTGCAGGTCAACGGCCACCCGGCGCTGATCCTCCGGCTCGACGGCGAGCTCGACAGCGTCGTGGCCCTGCGCATCGAGGAGGGCCTCGTGACCGGGCTCTACGCCGTGCGCAACCCGCAGAAGCTCTCGCACATGGAGCAGGAGACCGCGCTGCGGCGCTGAGTCGCGGGCACCGAGGGCCGACCGGCCCGTCGCTCCGGGACCGGCGACGGTGCCTCCGACGGTTCCTCCCGGGTCACCCTGCCGCGCAGGGACCGACGAGGGAGGAGCCGTGGGGACACCGACGATCGTCGTGGGGGTGGACGGGTCCGCGGGGTCGCGCACCGCTCTCGGCCACGCGCTCCGCGACGCGGCGCGGCGGAGGGCCCGGGTGCGGGTCGTCATGGCCTTCGAGGCGCCCGACTTCTGGCCGGAGTTCGGCCGGACGGGCGGACCGCCGACGGCCGCCGAGATCACCCGCACCCTCGAGAGCAGCCTGCGCGAGGCGGTCGCCGAGGCGCGCGCGGACCTGGGCGACGAGGTCGCGGACGTGCCGGTCGACGTTCTCGCCCTGCCCGGCTCCCCGGCCGCCGTTCTGCTGGCACAGGCCGGGGAGGCCGACGACCTGGTCGTGGGGCACCGCGGCCGGGGCGGCCTGGCGAGCACGGTGCTCGGGTCGGTGGGCCTGCAGTGCGTGCTGCACGCGCCCTGCCGGGTCACGGTGGTCCGCCCACCGCGGGCCGCACCCGCGCCGGCCGGGGACACGCCGTGACCGCGCCGCTGCGCCGGACCCTGGTCCGCGACGTCATGACGACACGGGTGGTGTCCGTCCCGCCCGAGGCGGACTTCGACGAGGTCGCCGTGGTCCTGACCCGCAACGCGGTCCGCGCCGTCCCGGTGCTCGAGGGCAGCAGGCTGCTCGGGGTCGTCTCCGAGGCGGACCTGCTGCGGACGGCCGAGTTCGGCGACCCGGCGGCGTCGTACGAGCGCTTCCGCCGGGCCGACCCGGCGCGGCCGGCCACGGCGCGCGCCCTGATGAGCACGGCGGTGGTGACCGTCCGGCCGGACGCGTCGGTGGCGGAGGCCGCGCGGCGGATGCGGGAGCACGGCGTGGGGTGGCTGGCGGTGACCGAGTTCCACGGCGCCGCCGAGCACGTGGTCGGCGTCCTCGGCCGCACGGACGTGCTGACCGTCTTCCTGCGGGACGACGCGGAGCTGCGGGCCGAGATCGTCGACGGCGTGCTGCGGCCCGTCCTCGCCGAGGACGCCGACGCCGTGTCCGTCGAGGTCGAGCGAGGCGTCGTGACGTTGTCGGGCCGTCTGCCGCGCTCCGGCCGCGCCCGGCTGGCGACGGCGTTGGTGGCCAGGCTGGAAGGGGTCGTCGCGGTCCGCGGCGACCTGGTCGACGACCGGGACGGGCAACTCACCGAGCCGGCCGCCGGGCCCCGCTCCTGAGCGGTCTCCCCGGCCGTCGCCGGACGGGAGGTCGGGGCTCACGACCTGCACGGAGCGGGTACGACGGCCCTCCTCACCGCGCCGCGGGCGGGGGACGGTCGCGCGGGGACGCGAGGAGGAGAGCGCCGTGCACGAGTCGAAGCGCTGGACCGTGTCGATCGACATCGACGAGCACGAGGGCCGGACCCGAGCGGTGGCCCGGCTCCACCCGGACGAGACCCAGTCGGTGATGGGGGTCGGCCTGGCGCGGTTGAACCCGGCGGACCGCGACGTGCCCGAGATCGGCGACGAGCTCGCGGCCGCGCGGGCGCTGTCGGAGCTCACCCACCGGTTGCTCGGGATCGCCGCCGACGACCTGGAGCGGGTCAACCAGCCGGCCGTGCGGGGCGGATGAGCCCGTGACCGCGACCCCCCGACGGACCTTCGGCACTGCCCGTCCCGGGGGAACGGCCGGAGCGTGGCCGTCATGAGCGCATCGTCGACCCTGCCCGACGCCGACGAGGAGCAGCACGTCCTCGCTGCCCTCTACGGCGACGAGGCCGACATCGACACACCCGGCACGACCGACACCGGCGACACGACCGACAGCCCCGACACCACCGACACCCGTCTGCCCGGCGTACCGAGCGCCTTCGACCCGCAGGTCGATGCCCCGGAGGAGGAAGGCCGCGATGCTCGCCGGTGAGCACGCCCGCCCGTCGCGGCCCCGCCGGCAGGACGGCCGACGCCGCTCCGACCGGGTCGCCGACCTGGTCGCGTGGCTGGTCAGCGCGACGGTCCTCGTGCTGCTCGGGGCGTCGGTGCTGGTCGGCCTGGAGGTCCACGGCGACCTGACGGACCGGGCGGCCGTCGAGGCGCGGGACCGCACCCCGATCACGGCGGTCCTCACCGAGGACGTGCCGGTCCTGCCCGAGGGCCGCAACCGCGTCCCGGCGGACGTCCGCTGGACCGACCGGACCGGCGTCGAGCACGTCGGCCGCACGGAGGTCGCCGGGCCGCGGCGGGCCGGCGACCCGGTCGACGCCTGGGTGACCGCGGACGGGCGGCTCGTGCGCGCCCCGCTGACCGGCACCGAGATCGTGTTCGTCACCGTGGCGAGCGCGGGCGCGGTGCTGGTGATCGGCGGGTTCGTCGTGGCCGCCCTCGCGCACCTCGCCGCGGGCGGGGTCGCCCGGCTGCGCGCCGCCGAGTGGGAACGGGAGTGGGACGAGGTCGAGCCGCGCTGGCGGGACGGCCGATGATCACGGGGTCGGGGCTCCCGCTGCGGGCCGACGACGTCATGACGAGCCCGGTCGTCACCGTGCCGGCGGACACCCCGATCGCCCCCGCGGCAGCGCTGCTGGCCGCGCACGGGTTCACCGCCGCGCCGGTGGTCGACGCGGACGGGCGGCTGCTCGGCGTCGTGACCGAGGCCGACCTGGTCCGTGACCGGTTCCGCCTCGAGGGCCGCGAGCCGCGGACCGTCGACGAGGTCATGTCCCGCACGCCGCTGGCGATGCGCCCCGAGGACGAGCTCACCGACGTCGTGTCCCTGATGCTCGACTCGCACGTGCGGTCGGTCCCGATCGTCGACGACGGCGACCTGGTCGGGATCGTCACCCGGCGGGACGTCCTGCGGGTGGTCGCCCGGGGCGAGCGCGGCGCGGACGAGGTGCGGCGCCGGCGCGGACTGCCGGAGCGCCCGGCGCGACCGGCAGGCACCCGCGGCCGGGTCGTCGTGGGCGACGACGGGTCGCCGGGCGCCGCCGCGGCGCTCCGGTTCGCGCTGGCCGAGGCCGCCCGCCGCGGGGTGCGGGTCGAGGTGGTGTCCGCCTTCGCCGTGCCCGCGCCCTGGCCGGTTCGGTACGGCGCGCCGCAGGTGCCGACCTCCCGCGACCTGGCCGTCGAGGTCGAGCGCGAGCTGCGGGGCCGTGCCCGCGCGGCGGCCGAGGAGGTGCGCGCCGAGCCGGGCGACGCGACACCGGAGGTGGCGGTCCGGGCCGTCCCGGGCGAGCCGGGGCAGGTGCTCAGCGGGGCCGCGGCGGGCGCGGACCTGCTCGTCGTCGGCTCCCGCGGGCGCGGGGCCGCCGCGAGCCTGCTGCTGGGGTCGGTCGGGCTGCACTGCGTGCTGCACGCCCCCTGCTCGGTGACCGTCGTGCCTTCGCCGGGCCGCGCGGACGAGGACACGCGGCCCCCCGCCGATGCGGCGGAGGCGACGCGGTGACCACGCTGCGCCGCACCCTCGTCGGCGAGGTCATGACGACGGACGTCGAGGCGGTCGGTCCGGACGCGTCCGTCGCCCAGGTCGTCGCCGCCCTCCGCCGCCGCGGGGTCCGCGCGCTGCCCGTGGTCGACGGGGAGCTCCTGCTCGGGGTGGTCTCCGAGGCCGACGTGCTCCGCCTCGCCGAGCACGACGACGTCGAGCCGCCGGTGGTCCACCGGCGCCGCCGGTGGCAGCACCGGCCCGAGGTCCCGCCGCACACGCGGGCGCGCGACCTGATGACGACGGAGGTCGTCGCCGTGGACCCCGGGACCGGCGTGGCCGAGGCGGCCCGGACGATGGCGGCGCACCGGCTGGGGTGGCTCCCCGTCGTCGACGAGCCCGCGGCGGACCTCGCCGAGCGGCCGCCGCGCCTGCGCGGCGTGGTGGGCCGCGCGGACCTGCTGCGCGTGTTCGAACGGCCGGACGACGACCTGGCGCGCGAGGTCCGCGACGAGGTCCTCGGCCGCATCCTGCTGCTGGATCCCGGGCAGGTGACGGTCACGGCCGCCGGCGGGGTCGTGACGCTCGAGGGCCGGGTGTCCACGCACGCCGACGCCGTCGTCGCCGTCGCCCTGACCCGCCGGCTGGAGGGAGTCGTCGACGTGGTCGACCACCTCGGCCACGACGTGGACGAACGGACCGTCGACGTGAAGTCCCTCTGAACACCGGGTGCGCAGCGCTGGCCGAACACCGGGCGGCGCGGCAGAGTCGGCCCCGACCGCGTATCGATCCAGTGCCGACGCCCCGGAGCCGCCCGTGTCCTCCGCCCCGTCCGACCTGACACTGCTCGACGCCTGGTGGCGCGCCGCGAACTACCTGTCCGTGGGGCAGATCTACCTGCTCGACAACCCGTTGCTGCGCGAGCCCCTGGCGGCGGAGCACGTGAAGCCGCGGCTGCTGGGGCACTGGGGCACCACGCCCGGGCTGAACCTGCTCTACGCGCACATGAACCGGGCGATCACGGCCCGCGACCTGAACGCGTTGTACGTGACCGGGCCCGGCCACGGGGGCCCCGGCCTGGTGGCCAACGCCTACCTCGAGGGCACCTACAGCGAGATCTACCCGGGGATCGGCGAGGACGTCGACGGGCTGCGGGCGCTGTTCCGGCAGTTCTCGTTCCCCGGCGGGGTGCCCAGCCACGTCGCCCCGGAGACGCCGGGGTCGATCCACGAGGGCGGCGAGCTCGGCTACGCCCTGGTCCACGCCTACGGTGCGGTGTTCGACAATCCCGACCTGCTGGCGCTCTGCGTGGTCGGCGACGGCGAGGCCGAGACCGGTCCGCTCGCCGCGAGCTGGCACTCGAACAAGTTCCTCGACCCGCGCCGGGACGGGGTCGTGCTGCCGGTCCTGCACCTCAACGGCTACAAGATCGCCAATCCGACGGTGCTGGCCCGGATCCCCGAGGAGGAGCTCGCCGCGCTGATGCGGGGCTACGGCTACACGCCCCGGTTCGTCACCGCCGGGCCCGACACCGACCACGCGGCCGTGCACGAGGAGGTCGCCGCGACGCTCGACGCCACGCTGGACGAGATCGCGGCGATCAAGGCGGACCCGCCCGCCGACCGCCCGGCCTGGCCGATGATCGTGCTGCGCACGCCGAAGGGCTGGACCGGGCCGCGGGAGGTCGACGGGAAGCCGGTCGAGGGCACCTTCCGGGCCCACCAGGTGCCGCTCGCCGGCACCCGCACCGACGAGCGCCACCGCGCGCAGCTCGAGGAGTGGATGCGCAGCTACCGGCCCGAGGATCTGTTCGACGAGAGCGGCCGGCTCGTCGACAAGATCCGTGCCCTCGCGCCGAAGGGCGAGCGGCGGATGAGCGCGAACCCGCACAGCAACGGCGGGCTGGTGCTGCGGGACCTGGCGATGCCGGACTTCCGCCGCTACGCCGTGCCCGTCGACCGGCCCGCGGCGGAGCTGAGCGAGGCGACCCGGGTGCTGGGGGACTTCCTGCGCGACCTCGTGCACCGCAATCCCGACCGGTTCCGGCTCTTCGGGCCGGACGAGGTGGCGTCGAACCGGCTGCAGGCGGTGTTCGACGAGACCGACCGGGCGTGGAACGCCCGCATCGAACCCGGCGACGAGCACCTGGCCCCGGACGGGCGGGTCATGGAGGTCCTCTCCGAACACCTGTGTCAGGGCTGGCTCGAGGGCTACCTGCTGACCGGGCGCCACGGCCTGTTCACCAGCTACGAGGCGTTCATCCACATCGTCGACTCGATGCTCAACCAGCACGCCAAGTGGCTCAAGACGACCCGGGCCATCCCGTGGCGGGCGCCGATCGCGTCGCTGAACTACCTGCTGTCCAGCCACGTCTGGCGGCAGGACCACAACGGCTTCTCGCACCAGGACCCCGGCTTCCTCGACCACGTCGTGAACAAGAAGGCCGAGATCACCCGGGTCTACCTGCCGCCGGACACCAACACGCTCCTGTCGGTGGCCGACCACTGCCTGCGCAGCCGCCACTACGTCAACGTGATCGTCGCCGGGAAGCAGCCGCAGCTGAACCACCTGACGATGGACGAGGCGATCGCGCACTGCACCCGCGGCCTCGGCATCTGGGACTGGGCGTCGACGCACTGCTCCGACGGCGCCGAGGAGCCGGACGTCGTGCTGGCCTGCTGCGGCGACATCCCGACCCTGGAGACGCTCGCGGCGGCGGCGCTGCTGCGCGAGCACCTGCCCGAGCTGAAGGTCCGCGTCGTCAACGTCGTGGACCTGATGCGGCTGCAGCCCGACCGCGAGCACCCGCACGGCCTGTCGGATCCCGAGTTCGACGCCCTGTTCACCGTGGACCGGCCGGTGATCTTCGCCTTCCACGGCTACCCGTGGCTGATCCACCGGCTCACCTACTCCCGCAACGGGCACCGCAACCTGCACGTGCGCGGGTACATCGAGGAGGGCACCACGACCACGCCCTTCGACATGGTCATGCTCAACGACCTGGACCGCTTCCACCTGGTCATGGACGTGATCGACCGGGTGCCGTCGCTCGGCAGTCGGGCGGCGACCCTGCGGCAGAAGATGGCCGACCGCCGCATCGCGGCCCGCTCCTACACCCGCGAGCACGGGGAGGACGACCCGGAGATCGCGGACTGGCGGTGGGCATGAGGGTGCTGGTGGTCAACGCCGGGTCGTCGAGCCTCAAGCTCCGCCTCCTCGGGCCCGACGACGAGGTGGAGGAGAGCGCGGACACCGAACCCGGGGCGGACCTGGACGACGTCCTGCACGGGTGGCCCACGCCCGACGCCGTCGGCCACCGGGTGGTGCACGGCGGCACCCGGTTCACCGATCCCGTGGTGATCGACGCGGACGTGCGCGCGGAGCTGGGGCACCTCACCGCGCTGGCCCCGCTGCACCAGCCCAAGTCGCTGGCCGGGCTCGACGCCGTCACGGCGCTGCTGCCCGGCGTCCCCGCCGTGGCCTGCTTCGACACCGCCTTCCACACCTCGATCCCGGAGGCGGCCGCGACCTACGCCGTGCCGGAGGAGTGGCGCGAGCGGTACGCGATCCGCCGCTACGGCTTCCACGGCCTGTCCCACGCCTGGTGCTCCGCCCGCGTGGCGGAGCTGACCGGCGCCCGCCGGATCGTCACGGCACACCTCGGGGCGGGGGCGTCGCTCGCCGCCGTCCTCGACGGGCGCAGCGTGGACACCACGATGGGGTTCACCCCGTTGGAGGGCCTGGTCATGGCGACCCGCTCCGGCACCGTCGACCCCGGCCTGGTGCTGTGGCTGGAGGAGCACGAGCACCTCGCCCCGCACGAGGTCGCCGAGACGCTGGAGAAGCGGTCGGGGCTGGCGGCACTGGCCGGCACGGCCGACATGCGGGAGATCCTCGGCCGGGACGACGAGGCGGCCCGGCTGGCCCTGGACGTCTACGTCCACCGGCTGGCGGCCGGCATCGCCGCGATGGCCGCGGCGACCGGGGGGTTGGAGGCCCTGGCCTTCACCGGCGGGGTCGGCGAGCACGAGGCCGAGGTGCGGGCCCGGACCGCCGAGCGGCTGGCGTTCCTCGGCGTGGCCGTCGACCCGCCCCGCAACGAGGCCGGCGAGGGCGAGATCAGCGCCGCCGGGGCCGCCGTGCGCACCCTCGTCGTCCCGGCGCGCGAAGACCTCGAGATCGCCCGCGGCACCCGCGCGGTCCTGGGACGCCGACGCGCCACCACGGCGTCGCCCCGGTGACACCGACACCGCTGCCGCCCGATCGACGGCGCGCCACACTGGGTGGATGGAGCGCCCCGCCTTCGTGCTGCACGACCACCGCCGGCCGCGGCCGCACTTCGACCTGCGGCTGGAGGAGGACGGGGTGCTCCGGTCCTGGGCCGTGCCCCGCGGGCTGCCCGACGACCCGCGGCGCAACCGGCTCGCCGTCGGCGTCCCCGACCACGGCCTCGACCACCTGGGCTACACCGACGAGCACAAGACCATCGCCGACACGGGCTGGTGGGAGGAGCACGACCGGGACGAGCGGCGGATCGTGTTCACCCTGCACGGGCGCACCGGCTCCCGGCGCTACGCCCTGATCCGCACCGGCGAGGACTGGCTGCTCCACCTCACCAAGGAGCAGCCGGAGCACTGACGGCCACCCACGGGGCCCGGCACGACATGGGTGGGTCGGGAGCGGGTAGGCCGCGGCGGGAGGAGGTCCGATGACGGGGACCGGGAACGCGCGCGAGGCGATGGTGGCGAGGCTCCGGGGCGCGGGGATCACGAACTCGCGGGTGCTCGCCGCGATGGGGGAGGTGCCGCGGGAGCGGTTCGTGCGGCCGGAGCTCGCCGGCGACGCCTACGGCGACCACCCGCTCGACATCGGCCGCGGGCAGACGATCTCGGCGCCCTGGATCGTGGCGTTCAGCGTGGTCGCGCTGGAGCAGCCGCCGACGGCGCGGGTGCTGGAGATCGGGACCGGGTCCGGCTACGCGGCCGCGGTGCTGTCCCGGTGCGTCGGCGAGGTCGTGACCGTCGAGCGCGACCCGACGCTCGCCGCGCGGGCCCGCGAGGTGCTCGCCGAGCTCGCCCCGAACGTGGAGGTCCGGACCGGGGACGGGATGCGCGGCGCCCCGGACCGGGCGCCGTTCGACGGGATCGTGGTCACCGCCCTGGCCCCGGGGGAGATCCCGCCCGACCTGCTCGACCAGCTGGCCCCGGGCGGGACGATCGTCTGCCCGGTCGGCGACCAGCGCGTCGGCACCCTGGTCCGCTACCGCGACGGCCGGACCGAGGAGCTGGCCGACGTCAGCTTCGTCCCGCTCGTCCCGGGCAGCCCGGAGGCCTGAGGTCGGATCTGAGATCAAGGCCGGCAAGGGGACGCGAAGTACGTACAGACCGCGGCGGGTCGCGGCGGGACCCTGCGTGCTCGGAGCACGGACGACGTGCTCGGAACGCGGACGAGACCGTGGGGAGGCCATCGTGACGGAAGTGATCCAGGACCGGGCCGGGAGCTCGGTCGAGGACTACGACGCGATCTGCCGCACCGTCCGGCTCTGCCTCGAGGGGGAGGCCGAGGGCGACGTCGACAAGCTGCGCCGGGCCTTCCACGCCGACGCCCGGATGTTCGGCTCGCTCGCGGGTGAGCGCTACGACGTGCCGATCGAGGAGCTGTTCGCCCTCGCCGCGAGCGCGCCCGCCGACACCGGGCGGTACCGCTCGCGGATCCTCGCGGTCCAGCAGACCGGCGACGCCGCGGTCGCGACGGTGGCCGAGGAGGGCTACTGGGGGACCGTGTCGTTCGTCGACTACTTCTCGCTGGCCCGGATCGACGGGGAGTGGACGATCGTGGCGAAGCTGTTCGCGCACACCGGCGGCGAGCCCCCGCCGAGCTGACCTGCGGCGCCGCCGGGCCTGACACGGCACGGGCGGGACGAACCGCCCTTCCGGGGCAGCCGCACGGGCCGGCCGGCGGATTGACGGGCGGTGGCGCGTGCGTACCTTCGGGGACCCGGCGACGCGCGACGGCTCGGTCCGGGCCCGGCCGGAGGAGGCCGGCCGGGACTCCGCGGGCACGCGGAGGGTGACGCGCCGCCGGCCGTGAGGGGAGACCGCCGTGACGCTCAAGATCAACGACGAGGCGCCCGACTTCGAGGCCGAGACGACGGAGGGCCGAATCCGGTTCCACGACTGGATGGGCGGTTCGTGGGCGGTGATGTTCTCGCACCCGAAGGACTTCACCCCGGTGTGCACCACCGAGCTGGGCTACATGGCCAGGATCAAGCCCGAGTTCGACCGCCGCGACGTGAAGATCCTCGGCCTGTCGGTGGACCCGGTGGACAGCCACGCCAAGTGGGCCTCCGACATCGCCGAGACCCAGGGGCACGCGCCGAACTACCCGGTGATCGGCGACGCCGACTTCGCCGTGTCCAAGCTCTACGGGATGCTGCCGGCCGAGACCAGCGGCGACGCGGGCGCCCGCACGCCGGCGGACAACCAGACGGTGCGCAACGTCTTCGTCATCGGGCCGGACAAGAAGGTCAAGCTGGTCCTGGCCTACCCGATGACCACCGGCCGCAACTTCGACGAGGTCCTGCGGGTGATCGACTCGCTGCAGCTGACCGCGCGGCACAAGGTCGCCACACCGGTGAACTGGCGGCAGGGCGAGGACGTGATCATCGCCGGCTCGGTGTCGGACGAGGAGGCGCGCCGGACCTACCCGGACGGCTGGGAGGCACCGCGTCCGTACATCCGGATCGTGCCCCAGCCGGGCTGACGGCGCGTCGAGCCGGAGCCCGGCCGGTCCGGGCCGCTGCCGGACGGTGAAACGTTCGTCGATCACGGCCGAGCATGTGGCCATGGACATCTCGGCCGAGGACGTGCTCGCCGTCCACCAGCTCTACGGGCGGCAGAGCCATGCGATCGACTCGGGCAGGGCCGCCGACTGGGCCGCGACCTTCACGGCGGACGGGGAGTTCCACTCGCCCAGCTATCCCGACCCGGCCATCGGGGCCGCCGAGCTGACGGCGTTCGCCGAGCGCTTCCACGCGGGCTGCGTCGACTCCGGCGAGGTGCTGCGGCACGTCGTCAGCACGGTCGAGGTGATCCCGGGCGGGCCGGACACCCTGACGTCGCGGGCCTATCTGCAGATCGTCGGCACCCCGACCGGTGAGGCCTCGCGGCTGCACCGCCTGACGACCGTCGTGGACGACCTGGTCCGCACCCCGGCCGGGTGGCGGATCGACCGCCGCGTCGTCCTGCGCGACGACTGATCCGGCGCCTGCGCGACGACTGATCCGCGACTGATCCGGCGCCGTCGGGGTCCCGCCGGCCGGGTGCGGGCGGCCCGGCAGACTGCGGGGCCGTGAGTGATCCGACCGTCGTCCTCGTGCACGGAATGGGCTGCAACGCCGCGTCCTGGACCCCGGTGGTGTGCGAGCTCGCCCTGCGCGGGCACCGCGTGCTCGCCGTCGACCTGCCCGGGCACGGGTTCTCCGCCCGGGTCCCGCGCGGCTACCTCGGGCCGCAGGACCCGGCGGCGCTGGCCGCCGAGCCCAGCGGGATGCAGGGGATCGGCACGGCGGACGACGTGGCCGCCGTCGTCGACGTGCTGCGGCGGGCCCGCGAGCACGGGCCGACCGTGCTCGTCGGGGTGAGCCGGGGCGGGCTGACCCTGACCGCCGTCGGCAACGCGGCGCCCGAGCTGGTGGACCGGCTGGTGTACGTGTCCGCGCACTGCCCGGTGCAGGCGGGCCCGGCCGAGTACGACGCGTCGCCGGAGAACGCGGAGAGCCTGTTGGGCTCGGTGGCCGGCCTGATCTGCGCCGACCCCGCCGCCGTCGGGGCGCTGCGGCTCAACTGGCGTACCGCGGACCCGGCGATGCTCGACGCCCTGCAGGCCGCCCTGCTCGCCGACGGCACCCGGGACGAGCTGCTCGCCTACCTGCACACGCAGGACCCGGACGAGACGCTGCTGATCGACGAGGACCGCGTCCGTGCCGAGGCCGCCACCTGGGGCCGGGTCCCGCGCAGCTACGTCCGACTCACCGCGGACCGGGCGCTGCCGCCCGCGCTGCAGGACCGCTACATCGCCGAGGCGGACGCCCTCACCCCGGACAACCCGTTCGACGTGCACGAGATCGCCACAAGCCACCTCGGCGTGCAGCTGCACCCCGAGCCTCTCGCCGACGTCCTGCGCACCATCCTGACCCGCTGACCTCCGGCACGGCGCACGTCGGCGCCGCGTCGATCGCACTGGGAATGGCCTTCCGAGATGACGGCGGATCGGCCGTCGAAGAAGGCCGCCGGGTGCGTGCATGCTGGTGTCGCCGGAACCGATGCAAGGAGCGACCGTGTACGTGCCGACCCACTTCGCCCCCGCGGACGAGGACGTGCAGCAGCTGCTGGACCAGCATGGCGCGGCGGACCTGGTCACCGCCGGCCCGGAGGGTCTGGAGGCGACGATGCTTCCGTTCGTCCACGACCGCGAGCGGGGCACGCTGCTGGGCCACCTCGCCCGCAACAACGACCACTGGCGGCGGGCCGACGGGCAGCAGGGCCTGGTGATCGTCCGCGGTCCGGACTCGTACGTCAGCCCGACCTGGTACGCCTCCAAGGCCGAGCACGGGCGCGTCGTCCCCACCTGGAACTACGTGACCGCGCACGTCCACGGCACCGTGACCGTGCACGACGACGTCGACTGGCTCGCCGACGTCGTGCGGCGGCTGACCGATCTGCACGAGGCGGACCGGCCGGCCCCGTGGCGCGTCGACGACGCTCCGGAGAAGTTCTTCCGCGGCCAGCTGCGTGCAATCGTGGGCGTCGAGGTCCGCATCGAGCGGGTCGACGCCAAGTTCAAGCTCAGTCAGAACCGCCCCGCGGCGGACATCGACGGCGTCGTCGAGGGTCTCCGCGACGTCGGCGACGTCCGGGGCGCGGACGCGGTGGCCGCCCACCGCCCGGTGACATGAGGTAAGCCTCGTGAACCCGGCCACCGGTCAGGTCGTCGCGGCCGTGCCCGGGCACCCCGGCCGACGTCGACGCCGCGGCCACCGCGAGGGCGTGGTCGCCGCGGTCGCGGCGCGAGCGACCCGGAACGACGGATAGGCACGGCGGCGCCACCGGCGTACCGTCGTTCGCCGCCCAGCTCACGGGAGCGGGCGACCACCACTCCAGAACCACCACTCCAGAACCACCACGCCAACTGAAGATCGCCGATGCCACTCGGAGTTCCGATGACCATCAACTTCACGATGTCCGACGAACAGAAGAAGCTGCAGCACGAGGTGCGGGCCTTCGCCGAGAACGTCCTCAAGCCGGTCGTCGCCGCGGCCGACGCGGAGCCGGACCCGCTCAAGGGCTTCCAGATGACGAAGCCGGCCTACGTCGAGGCGTACAAGGCCGGGATCGCGATGTGCATGCTGCCGAAGGCGTACGGCGGAGGTGGTGTGTCGTGCGTCGACCTGACGATCGCGGCCGAGGAGCTCTGCGTGGTCGACCCCGGGTTCGCCTGCACGGTCCTGTGCAACGGCCTCGGCCTGATGCCGATCGCCTGGTACGGCTCGGACGAGCAGAAGGACCGGTTCCTGCGGGCGGCGACCTCGGACCCGACGGGGGAGTACCTCGGCGGGTGGACGGCGAGCGAGCCGCCCGGCAACCCGGCCGGCACCGCGAACTTCGACATCCCGCTGCCGCGTCCCGCCGGTGTCGGCCTGATCGCGGAGCGGGACGGCGACCACTTCGTCGTCAACGGCCGCAAGTACTGGCCGTCGTCGGCGGGCTGGGACGAGCGGGGCGTCAACGCCGGCACGCTCATCGTCCGCAGCGACCCGGACAAGGGCGGCACCGAGGGCCTGTCCGCGCTGGTCCTGGAGCGGGACACCCCGGGCGTCACCTATCACACCCTCGACAAGACCGGCCACCGCCTCGCCTCGAACGCGGAGATCGTCTTCGAGGACGCCCGCATCCCGGCCACGAACCTGCTGCCCGGGGCGGAGGGCAACGGCGACCTCGTCATCAACCGCAACTTCGCCTGGTCCGGCCCGATCGCGGCGATCGCGGCGGTCGGCATGGCCCGCGCCGCCTACGAGATGGCCCTCGAGTTCGCGCGGGGTAACACGGCCGGTGCGCTGAAGCCGATCATCGGCTTCCAGAACGTCGGGTACGTCCTCGGCGACGTCGCGGCGAAGATCGAGATGGGCCGCTACTTCTCCTGGCGGGCGGCGGACTACCTCGACAAGCACGACCAGCACGCCGAGCTGGTCGGCGCGATGAACAAGATCCAGGTCACCGAGATGATGTTCGACTGCGTGTACAAGTGCATGCAGATCGTCGGCGTGAACAGCCTGGAGCGGAAGGCGGGCTTCGGCAAGATCCTCCGCGAGGCCTCCGTGCTGCCCATCTACGACGGCGGCAACATGGGCATGCAGCGGCGCCGCGTGCACGGCATCCTCGCCGACCCGCTCTTCAACCCGCGGGCGATCATGGAGGACGAGTACGTGGAGTTCGGCAAGCACCACGAGACGATCGACACCGTCGTCGTCTGACGCTCGCGGAAGGCCCGGCCCGGCCCCGCCGCAGCGGCGGGGCCGCGGCCCGGGAGCGGCCGTCAGCGGCGGTCGAACGCCGGGTACCCGGCGGCCGCCTCCTCGTCGCACTTCTGCCGGTACTGCCCCACGCCGCCGATGTAGGACAGCAGCCGGCGGGGCTTGCCGGGGACGTTGGAGCCCAGGTACCAGGAGTGCGTCTTCGGGACCAGGGTCGCGGAGGCGATCTCCTCGTGGTGGGCCACCCAGGCCTCCTCGCCGGCTTCCGTCGGCTCGATCACGGTCGCGCCCCGCTCGCGCAGGTCGCGGATCGCGGCGGTGATCCACTCGGTCTGCTGCTGCAGGCAGGTCGTCATGTTGCACAGCGCCGCGGACGGGGCGAGCGGCACGGCCGTGGTGAGCATGTTGGGGTAGCCGTGGACCATCAGCCCCATCGTGGTGCGGATGTCGCGGCCCCAGTCCTCCGTCAGTGACCGCCCGCCGCGGCCTCGGACGTCGATGCGGGTCAGCGCGCCGGTGCCGGCGTCGAACCCGGTGGCCAGGATGATCACGTCGAGCTCGTGGACGCTGCCGTCGGCGAGCTCGACGCCCTCGGGCCGGATCCGGGCGATCGGGTTGTCCTTCACCCCGACCAGCTCGACGTTCTCCCGGTGGTAGACCTCGAGGTAGTTGGTCTCGAGCGGGACCCGGTGGGTGCCGAAGCCGTAGTCCGTGGGCACGAGGACGTCGATCAGCTGCTGGTCCTTGAGCCGCGCGCGCATCTTGTCCCGGACGAACTCCGAGACGGCCTCGCTGACCTCCTCGACGAAGAACATCTCGCCGAAGCTCGCCAGCCACAGCTTGAGCGACCCGTCCTGGTAGATCTCCTCGAGGATCTCCTGCCGCTGCTCGGGGGTGCAGTCGGCCCAGGCGTGCTCGAAGTCGTACTCGAACCCGGTGAACGTGTGCGGGATGGTCGTGCGCAGCTCGTCGAAGCGGCTCTTGTACCAGCGCTGCTCGGCCTCGCCGTACTTCGGGTTCTTCATCGGCAGCACGTACTGCGGGGTGCGGGCGAAGACCGTGAGGTGCTCGACCTCGCTCGCGATCGTCTGGATGACCTGGATGCCGGTGGCCCCGATCCCGACGACGCCGACCCGCCTGCCGGCGAGGTCGACCTCCTCCTTCGGCCAGCGCGAGGTGTGGAAGATCGGTCCGCGGAAGGTGTCCTGGCCCTCGAACAGGGCCTCCATGGGCGCGGAGAGCATGCCGCCGCAGGTGACGAAGAACTGCGTGTCGATCGTGTCGCCGCGGTCGGTGCGGACGGTCCAGCGGCCGCGGTCCTCGTCGTAGTGGGCACTCACGATCCGCGTCGAGAACTGGATGTCCTCGC
This sequence comes from Pseudonocardia autotrophica, assembly GCF_000717175.1. GTDB lineage: Bacteria > Actinomycetota > Actinomycetes > Mycobacteriales > Pseudonocardiaceae > Pseudonocardia > Pseudonocardia halophobica. The sequence continues at coordinate 152,498 of NZ_JNYD01000011.1, forward strand.
GCAGGCCCAGCCGCTCCGTGACGTACCGCAGCCACTGCTCGACCTCGGGCTGGCCGGGGAACTTCTCGCTCCAGCTCCAGTCCGTGTAGAGCTGCTCGGAGAACAGGTACTGGTAGATGTAGCCCTCGGAGTCGAACCGCGCGCCGGGGTAGCGGTTCCAGTACCAGGTCCCGCCCACGTCGCTGCCGGCCTCGTAGGCCCGCACGCGCAGCCCCTGTTCGCGGAGCTGGTGGAGCTGGTAGAGCCCGGCGACGCCGGCGCCGAGGACCACCGCGTCGAGTTCCAGCGGGGCCGGGGAACCGTCGGCCGGCGGTGCGGTGTCGGGTGCGGACGTCATCGTCATCGACCTCTTCCGTGTGTCCTGCCTGGGTGGCCCGGACATCGTGGGCGGTGTCCCATCCACCGGACGTGTCCCAACAACGGACACGTGCCGACGTCAGTCGGTGATTCCGTACTGGCGGATCTTGCGGTACATCGTCGAGCGGGCGATCCCGAGCGCGGCGGCCGCGGCCTTGCGGTTCCCGGCCGCCGTGCGCAGCGCCGAGACGATCGCGTCCCGCTCGATCTCGTCGACCGGGCGCAGCGCGCTGCGCGGGGTGCTCTGGCAGTGGGCGGGCAGGTCCTGGGCCTCGAGCACGCCCACCGGACGCCGGGCCACCGCCGCGGCCAGGACCTCCCGGAGCTCGCGGACGTTCCCGGGCCATCGGTAGCGGGACAGCAGGCGGACGGCCTCGGCCGAGAGCCGGACGTCGCGGTGGGGCGCCAGCTCGTCGAGGATCCCCCGGGCCAGCCCCGGGATGTCGGCGGTGCGATGCCGAAGTGGTGGCACCGTGACGCAACCGCGCAGGACCGCCAGGAGCGAGCGGTGCACGGAGGGGACCGGTCCGGCCGCGGGCGCGGCGGTCGCGGCGAGCCGGGGCAGGGCGTCGGCGTGCTCGCCGAGCGCGTCCACCAGCAGCTCCACGGACGCCGGCGGGAGCCGGTCGACGTCGCAGAGCACCGTCAGGGTCCCGTCCCCGGCCTCCGCGACGGCCCTGGCGACCTCCCGGGGGTCGGCCTCGATCGTCCGGGCGGCGACCCGGGTGACCCGGCCGTGCGGGTTCCCCTGCAGGTGCAGGCCGCTCAGCAGGCTGAACCGGCCGGCGCCGGGCTCGCCGAGCACGAGGACGGGGTGGCCGGCGTCCAGTTCGGCCCGCGCGGCGGTGGCCGCGGCGCACCACGCCGGTGACGAGGCGGTGCCCCGCGGCCCGACGACACCGAGCGTCGCCGTGGGAGCAGGGTGGGTGTCGACCTCGTCGAGGAGCGTGACGACGCCGATCATGCCTGCGACGTCGTCACCGACCGCGACGGTCGAGCCGCGGAGCCGCACCCGCGCTCCGGAGGGCAGGTCGACCCGGTGGTCGACGGAGGTGTGTCGGCCCGCGAGGAAGCGGAGGTGGTCGTGCAGGGCCTCCTGGTCGCCGGCGGCGACCAGGGTCTGCATCGACGTGTTGGCCACGACCACCCGCGGCCCGACCGCGACGACCGCGCCACGCGTGCGGGCGTCGACCCGCGAGTAGACGTCGAACAGCGCCTGCTGGGCCTGGTCGCGGTCCTGGACCAGGTTGTGCTCGATGCGCCGGGCCGCGGCGCGGACCAGCGAGTGCATGAGCGGTGTCGAGTGGTCGGCCAGGCAGCTGATGTCCAGGACGCCCTCGATCCGACCGGTGAAGGGGTCGCGGACCGGGGCGCCGGCGCAGGCGAAGGACTGCAGCGTGCCGACGAAGTGCTCGGCGCCGACGATGTGCACGGACTCGCCGAACTCCAGGACGGTGCCCACGCCGTTGGTGCCCACCGTGCCCTCCGCATAGCCGAAGCCCTGCGCGAAGTAGACGCGGTCGAGGATCCGTCCGATCCACCGGCTGCTGTCCCTGCGGGCCAGGATCCGGGCCCGGTCGTCGGTGAGCGCGACGCACATCGGGACGTCCGCGATCTGCTCCGAGAGCTGGTCGATCACCGGCCGGGCGCACCGCACCAGGCGGGACGCGAGGTCGAGCCCGGTGAAGTACTGGCTCTCCACCGAGTCCGGCGCCACCCCGCCCGCCACGCTGCGCCGCCACGAGGCCGCCACGTGGTCGGGCACCCCGCGGCGCTCCGGGGCGCCCCCGCCCTCCAGCAGGTCCGCCCGGGCGCTCGCGAGCAGCAGGCGGCGGTCGGGCACGTCGTCCATCCCGCGAGCACCTCCTCGTGTCCCACCTCACATCGTGCGCCTCCGGGCAAGGGCGTGGCGTGTCCCAATTCGGGACACGGCGGGTCGCGGGACACCGTCGACAGTGGGACGGCACGTCCCTCGACGAGGAGCTGGACATGATCGACAACCCGTTCTACTCGCACGAGTTCCACGGCGACTACGACCTGGTCCCGATAGGCCGGCTCGACCTGGAGGAGGGCGGCAGCATCCCCGACTGCCGGCTCGCCGTCGCCACCTTCGGCGAGCTCAACGAGGCCCGGGACAACGCGATCCTGGTGACGACCTGGTACTCCGGCAGCCACCAGATCTGGCGCGACGTCTACATCGGCCCCGACCACGCGCTGAACCCCGACCGGTACTTCATCGTGGTGGTCGACCAGATCGGGTCCGGCCTGTCGACCTCCCCGCACAACGCCGCCGGCGAGAACGCCGGCATCGCCATGTCGGCGTTCCCGCACGTCCGGATCGGCGACGACGTCGTCGCCCAGGAGCGGCTGCTGCGCGAGCACTTCGGCGTCGAGACCCTGCACGCGGTCGTCGGCGGGTCGATGGGCGCCCAGCAGGTCTACGAGTGGGCGGTCCGCTTCCCCGAGAAGGTCGGACGGGCCGCGGCGATCGCCGGCACCGCGCAGAACACCCCGCACGACTTCCTGTTCACCAAGGCCCTCAACGAGGCGATCACCTCCGATCCCGGCTTCGCCGACGGCGAGTACACCTCGAACGCCGAGGTCGTCGCCGGGCTCGAGCGGCACGCCGGGATCTGGGCGGTCATGGGCCTCTCCACCGAGTTCTGGAAGCAGGAGGCCTGGCGGGCCCTGGAGTTCGAGAGCAAGGAGGCGTTCCTCGAGGGCTTCCTCGAGCCGTACTTCACCGCGATGGACCCCAACGACCTGCTGTGCATGGCCTGGAAGTGGCAGCGCGGCGACGTCGCCCGGCACACCGGCGGCGACCTCGACGCCGCGCTGGCCCGCGTCACCGCGCGGACCTTCGTGATGCCGATCGACGAGGACATGTTCTTCCCCGTCCGGGACTGCCGCCCCGAGCAGGAGCGCATCAAGAACTCCGAGCTGCGGGTGGTCGAGGACGTCCACGGCCACCTCGGCCTGTTCGGCGTGGCCCCCACCTACATGCCACAGATCGACCGACACCTCGGCGAGCTCCTCGACGGACCCGCCTGACCGACACCTCGAGAGGACCCACCATGAGCAGCTCCATGCGCGGACTCGCCTTCCTCGGCGAGGGCCGGATCGGGCTCGTCGAGCGCGCGATCCCGGCCGCCGGCCCCGGCGAGGCCCTGCGGGACGGGGTGATCAAGCCGCTGATCACCTACTGAGCCGCTGATCACCTACTGAGTGCGGGGCGCCCCCGGCGCGGCGAAGGCGTCGGCCACCCAGTCGGCGATGTAGGTGCTGACGTGGGGCAGGTGATCGAGGCCGATGTGCTCGGTGGCGCCCTCCTCCGGGGTGAAGACGCGCAGCTCCCGCCTGGGGGAGTTCACCGCCTGCTCGTAGGACCGGTGGGCGTACTCCAGCGGGATCTGCCGGTCGTTCGCGCCGTGGGCGACCAGGAAGGGCACGGTGATCTTCTCGACGACGCCGTCGAGGTGCACGTCGTCGGCGAAGGCGATGAAGGTGTCGAGGTCCTCGTGCCCCCACACCCACAGGACGTGCTCCCAGTAGTGCGGCACGGGGCGCTCGCCCTCGCGCTCGAGCCGGCGGCGCTGCACCGCGCCCCAGTCGTGGTTGGCGCCCCAGGCCACGCAGAGCGCGAACCGCTTCTCGAACGCCGCGGCCCGCGGGGCGTAGTAGCCGCCCAGCGACCAGCCGACGATCCCGATCCGGGAGGCGTCGACGTCCGCGCGCTGCTCGAGCCAGTCGACGGCGGCGCCCGCCCAGGCCTCGGTGTCGATGCGGGCGGTGAGGCCCTGCAGCCGCAGGGCCTCACCGGTCCCGGGCTGGTCGAGCATCAGGCAGGAGATGCCGCGGGCGGCGAGCTCCTCCCAGTGCGCGGAGCCGTACATGTGCTCCTTGGTCGAGTCCAGGCCGTTGACCAGCACGATCACCGGGGCGGGGCCGTCGTCCGTGGCCGGGGCGGCGCTGAGGTAGCCCGGCAGGGTGGTGCCCTCGTACGGGATCGCGACCCGGCTGATCCGTGGGTCGCGCAGGTCGAACGACTTCTGCGCCAGTTCCAGCACCCGGCGGTAGGTCGGGACGCGGTTCGGATCGGAGTGCGCGAGCATGCGCTCGGCCTGGCAGAGGTAGTTGGTGGCGCGGAAGTACAGCTGCCCTGCGGCGCGGGTGTGTCCGGCCTTCTCAGCGGCCTCCGCCTGCGCGACGAGCTGGTCGGTGAGCGCCGTCCAGGCGCGCAGGAAGTCCGGGGTGCCGGCGTCGGAGCCCTGCGCCGCGGCCTCGCGGATCGGGCGGCACGCGCGGTCGATCTCGTCGATCAGGCCGCCGGAGTTGAGCGCGGCGACCACGCCCAGGTTCCACACGTAGTTGCCGGGGAAGTACTCGAACACTGCAGGTCCTCTCAGGGGGTCCGGACGGCGTCGCTGATCGACTTCACGCCGCCGTGGGCGGTCAGGCCGCCGTCGACGGGGATCTCGGCGCCTGTGACGAAGGAGGCGTCGTCGCCGATCAGGAAGGCGACGAGCGGGGCGACCTCGTCGACCGTGCCGGTGCGGCCGAGCGGTGTCTCGGCGACGTTCGCGGCGCGGAAGGCGGGCGCGGCCGACGCGGTCATCGGGGTCTCGATGTAGCCGGGGTGCACGGTGTTCACCCGGATCCCCCGCGGGCCGAGCTCCAGGCAGGCTGCCTTCGCGAGCCCGCGCAGGGCCCACTTGCTGGCGGTGTAGGCGGCCGGGTAGTGGCCGGTCAGCGCGGCGACCGAGCCGACGATCACGATCGACCCGCCCACGGGCATCCGCGGCGCGACGGCCTGGATGCCCAGGAGCGTGCCGGTCACGTTGACCTCGTGCACGCGGGCGAGGTCGGCCGCGTCGAGCTCGGTGAGCCGGGCCCGCCAGGTGATCCCGGCGTTGGCCACCAGCCCGTCGACCCGGTCGAGCCCGGCGGTCAGCGCGGCCCAGCCGTCGGCGTCGGTGACGTCGAGCTGCCGGTAGTCCACCCCGGGCAGCTCCTCGGCCGGCGTGGGTTCCAGATCCACGCCGATCACGGTGGCGCCCCCGGCGGCGAGGAGCCGGGCCTCGGCGGCGCCCTGCCCCTGCCCGGCGCCGGTCACGATCACGACCTTTCCCGCGACCCTCACGACGGGCGCTTCCGGGTCCGTGGCCGGGCGCGGGCCGGTCGCACCGGCGGCAGATCGAGGCCGGCGACGACGGTGTTGCGGATCGTCCCGATGCCTTCGACGGTCATCTCGACGACGTCGCCGGGGCGCAGCGGGGGCGGGTCCTGCGTGCCGCGCCGGCCCCACAGCTCCGCCAGGCACCCGCCGTTGCCGCAGGTCCCCGATCCGAGGACGTCCCCGGCGCGGACGCGGGTGCCGCGCCCCGCGTAGGCGACGAGCTCCTCGAACGGCCACCCCATGTCGGACAGCAGGTCCTGGCCGATCTCCACACCGTTGACCGCGACCCGCATGTCCAGGGCCAGGAACCCTTCCGCGTCCCGGTAGGGCTCCAACTCGTCGGCGGTGACCAGCCACGGCCCGAGGGTGGTCGCGGAGTCCTTGCCCTTGGCCGGGCCGAGACCGACCTTCATCTCGCGGCGCTGCAGGTCGCGGGCCGACCAGTCGTTGAGGATCGTGTAGCCGAAGATCTCCACGTCCTCCGGCGCCGGGGACTCCGCGTCGCGGCCCACCACCGCGGCCACCTCGAGCTCGAAGTCGAACAGCTGCGAGCCGGGCGGGACCGGGACGTCGTCGTGCGCCCCGACCAGCGCGTACGGGTTGGTGAAGTAGAAGGTCGGGGCCTCGTACCACTCCGGCACGACGCCGGCCCCGTCGCCGACGGACTCCACGACGCCCTCGACGTGCTCCTCGAACGCGACGAAGTCCCGCACGGTCGGCGGGTCCAGCGGTGGCAGCAGCCGGACCTCGTCGAGCGGGACGGCCGGCCCGTCGAGCGCCGCTGCGCCCGCCCCGATCGCCGCCGGCAGCCCGGCACGGACGAGGTCGAGGACCGTGGTGCCCTGCGGCAGGGGGTGCACCGTCCCCTCGGCGACGACACCGGCGCGAACGGCGCTCTCGTGGGCGCTGCCGTCGTGGATGTAGGTCGCGAACCTCATCGCGGCCCCCTCAGACCGGCGGGGCCACGAACAGGCCCTTGTCGACGTCGTTGAACGACCGGGAGGCCACGAACTCGTTCATCGCGTTGGCCGTGCCCCACTGGTCGGACACCTCGGGCCGGGTGAAGTCGTAGAGGTGCGGGTGCCAGGTGTCCTCGTCGATCTGCTCCAGCTCCGTCGTGTACTCGACGGTGTTGCCGTGCGGGTCGAGGAAGTAGCTGAAGGTGTTGTCGCCGGCCAGGTGCCGGCCGGGACCCCAGATCTTCTCGACGCCCGCGCGCAGCAGCCGGCCGGTGCCGCGCATGTACTCGTCGATCCCGCGCAGCTCGAACGACGCGTGGTGCAGCGACGGGTGCGGGCCGCGGGCGATGGCCATGCTGTGGTGCCAGGAGTTGATCCGCAGGAACCACATCATCTCGCCCATCCGCGGGTGCATGAGCGTGTCGGACAGGCGGAACCCGAGGTGGCGCTCGTAGAAGGCCCGCGTGCCCTCGGGGTCCGCCGAGTTGATCACGACGTGCGACAGGCGCACGGGGATCGACTCGCCGGCCTCGACGGTGCGGTGCGTACGGATCGCGACGTCGGCGCTGACCTCGACGGTGCGGCCCTCGTTGTCGAAGAACCGGAACCCGTAGCCGCCGCCGGGGGTGCCGAGCACGCCGGGCTCGCGGACGAGCTGCACGCCGGCGGTGGCCAGGCGGGCGGCGAGGGTGTCGACGTCGACGGGGGTCGCCGCGCCGAAGGCGATGAGGTCGATGCGCTTGTCGGCGGCCTGGCGCAGCCGCACCACGTACTGCTCGGGGGAGCCCTCGGCGGCGAGGAAGGCGATCCCGGTGTCGGTGTGCTCGGTGGTGAGACCCCACGCGCCGGTGTAGAAGTCCTGCTGGCGCGCCAGGTCCGGCACGGCGAGGTCGACGTGCCGCAGGTGCGTGATGAGTCGGTCGGTCACTTCTGTCTCCTCAGGCGGGTTCGGTGACGAGCGCGGCGATGCGGCCCATGAGGCCGGGGACGTCGCCCTGCTCGTGGTCGAGCAGCCACTGCCCGAGCTGGACGGAGGCCTCGACGACGGCGGCGGCGCGGGCGTGCCGGCGCGCGGTGAAGGTGTCCCAGAGGTCGTCGTCGAGCGCGTCGGCGGCGAGCAGGAGCTCGGCGAGCACCGCGGCGTCCTCGAGCGCCTGCGCCCCGCCCTGGGCCAGGGTCGGCGGACAGGAGTGCGCGGCGTCGCCGATCAGGACCACGCGGCCGCGGTTCCACGGCGCGGGCAGCACGTGGGTCTCGAACCAGGTGTAGTTGACGCGGGCGGGGTCGTCGAGCGTGGCGAGGATGTCGTCCCACGGGCCGTGGTAGGCCGAGGCGAGCTCCCGCATGGTGGCCAGCCGCTCCGCCGGGGACAACGCGCTGCGGTCCTGCGCGTCCTCGACGACGTAGGCGTAGAGCGAGTCCTCGCCGGTCGGGCAGTAGCCCGCGATGTAGCAGGGTCCGCCGTAGAACAGGTCGGTGCGGGTCACCGACGCCGGCCGCGGGCCGAAGGCGCGCCAGATGCCCATCCCGGTGGGGCGGGTCTCCAGCTCGACGCCGAGCATGCGCCGGACCGACGAGCGGATCCCGTCCGCGCCCACCAGCAGGTCGTAGCGGGCGGAGGTGCCGTCGGAGAACTCGACGTCGACGCCGGCACCGTCCTGGCGGAGTTCCGTGACGGTGATCCCGAAGCGGATCTTCGCGCCGGCCTCGTCGGCGCGGTCGTGCAGGATCCGGGCGAGGTCGGGGCGCGGCATGCCCAGGGTGGCCGGCAGGTCCGGGCCGCCCGTGCGGGCGTCGGGGATCTCGACCAGCAGGGTCCCGGAGGGGTCGGGGGCGCGCAGGCCGAGGCTGTCGAAGCCGTAGCCCTTCTCCTGCACGCGGTCCCAGACACCGAGGTTCCGCAGCTCGCGCAGGGCGTTGCCCTGCAACGTGATCCCGGATCCGACGGCCGCGACGTCGGGGGTGATCTCGACCAGGTCGACCGCGACCCCGCGGTCGGCCAGGTGGATCGCGGTCGCGGTGCCGGCGAGGCCGCTGCCGACCACGAGGACGGTGTTGACGGCGGGCATGGGGACTCCTTCGTCCGCGGGGCGGGTGCTATTTGACGGCGACGGGCGCGACCGGAGCGCCGACCGCGCCGGTCACGGGCAGCGGGTCGGCGGTCAGGAAGAACTCGTAGGTCCCGTCGGCGGCGCAGTCGGCGGCGAGGGCGTCGAGATCCCACATCTCGCCGAGGAACAGCCCGATGTGCGGAATCGCGACCTGGTGCAGGGGCTGGAAGGCCTCGTCGAACTCGTTGGGCCGGACCTCGAAGCCCCAGGTGTCGGTGGCGATCGCGGCGATCTCGGTGCCGTGCAGCCAGTCCGCGGTGGTGAACGACAGGCCGGGGGCGGGGCCTCCGGCGTAGTCGCCCCAGCCCTTCCCCTCCGCGATCTCCCGGCGGGCCCGGGCCAGGCGCCCGGTGCGCACCAGGAGCAGGTCGCCGCGGCCGACGCGCGCGGTGTCGCCCTGCGCCGCGACGGTCGCCTCGAGGTGCTCGGTCGTGATGGCGAACCCGTCGGGCAGCTCCCCGTCGGTGCCGAGGGAGGGGCCGATCGCGCGGCCGACGTCGAGCAGCACCCCGCGGCCGGTGATCCGGCCCGACGCGGTCTCGATGCCGGTGACCCGGTCGCCCTCGCTGGTCACGACGTCGCCGGCGCGGCGGCCGTTCCACGCGACGCCGTGGTCGAAGATGTGGCCGAGCCCGTCCCACTGGGTCGAGGCCTGCAGCGGCATGAACACCACGTCGTCCGCACCGCCGAGGCCATGCGGGAAGCCCTGCGTGCCGCGCTCGGCCTCCAGGCCGGTGTCGAGCATGGTGTGCACCGGGTTGGTCCGGCGCCGCCAGCCCTTCTGCGGGCCGTCGGCGTCGAAGCGCTGGGCCAGCGGGAAGCTCACGCCGCGGCGGATCAGGGCGGCGCCCTCGCGGCGCTTGGCCTCGTCCAGGAAGTTCAGGGTGCCCAGCACGTCGTCGGCGCCCCAGCGGCCCCAGTTCGAGCAGCGCTTCGCCGCGGCGGCGATGGCCCCCTCGGGATCGGTGCGGTCCAGCATGTCGGTTCCTCCTCGAGCGACGCCGTCCACGGTCGGCGATCCGCGCGCATCAGGGAAGACGAAATAGGTGATGCGGGATATCAGTGCGGTGGATACGCTGCCGCCTCGTGAACCTGGCGAGCCTGGACCTCAACCTGCTCGTGACGCTCGACGCGTTGCTCGAGCACCGCAGCGTCAGCCGGGCCGCCGAGCAGATGGGGCTCAGCCAGCCGGCCGTGTCCGCCCAGCTCGCGCGGCTGCGCCGGCACTTCGGCGACGACCTGCTGGCCCGCTTCGGCAACCAGTACCGGCTCACGCCCCTCGCGGTGCAGCTGCGCCACCGGGTGCGCACCGCCCTGTCCGGGGTCGAGCGGGTCTTCGCCGCCGAACCGGACTTCGACCCCGCCACCACCACCCGCGAGTTCGCGCTGATCATGACCGACTACGCCGTCGCCGTGCTGGGGCCGGAGCTCGTGGCGTGCCTGCGGGAGGAGGCGCCCGGTGCCCGCCTGCGGTTCACGGCCAACACCCCGCAGGTGGTCGACAACGTCATGCAGACCCTGACCAACGCCGACCTGCTGCTCATGCCGCACGGCTTCATCGACGCGCTCCCGCACACCGACCTCTACCTCGACGACTGGGTCTGCCTGGTCGCCACCGGCAACCCGGCCGTCGGCGAGGAGGTGACGGTCGAGCAGCTCCGGAGCCTGCCGTGGGTCGTCACCTACCACGGCCCCACCGCGTCGACCCCGGCCGTGCGGCAGATGCGGATGCTCGGGATCGAGCCCGACGTCCAGGTCGTCACCGAGAACTTCCTGACCGTCCCCGGGCTGGTCGCGGGCTCCGACCGCGTTGCGCTGCTGCAGCGCCGCCTCGTCGACCGGATCCCCGCGGAGTTCGGGGTGCGCGCGCTGCCCTGTCCCGTCGACGTCACCCCGCTCGTCGAGGCGATCTGGTGGCACCCCATGTACGACGACGACCCGGAGCACCGGTACCTGCGCGACCTCCTGACCCGCGTGGCGGGCCGGGTGTAGCGCCCATCCACGGGGTCGATACCGCACTTCGCGAGAAGGTAGATGACGCAGGCGTTCGCCGGGACGCCCGGCGTCGACGTCCTGGTCCCCGTGGTGCTCACCGCACCTGCGCTGCTGATCGGACTCACCGCCCCGTTCGCGGGGGTGGTCGTCGACCGGATCGACCGCAAGCGGCTGCTGCTGGTCGCGATGCTCGCCTACGCCGTGTTCGGCACCGCCCCGCTCTACCTGGACTCGCTCGGCGCGATCGTGGCGAGCCGGGTGCTGGTCGGGTTGTGCGAGGGCGCGATCATGACCTGCTGCACCACGCTGATCGGCGACTACTGGTCCGGGGCCCGGCGGGCGCGGTACCTGGGCCTGCAGACGCTGGTGGCCACGCTGTCCGCCACCGTCTTCCTCGCGCTCGGCGGCGTGCTCGGTGCGGCCGGGTGGCGCACCCCGTTCTGGCTCTACGCCGTGGCCGCGCTGCTCGCGGTGCCGATGGCGTTGGCGATCTGGCAGCCCGCGCGACCCGCCGTCGCCTCCGGGACCCGGGCGCCGCTGCCGTGGCGGCAGCTGCTCGTGCCGTGCGTGGTCACGCTGTTCGGCGGCATCGTGTTCTACGCCCTGATCGTGGAGCTGTCGTTCGTGCTGGCCGGCGTGGGGATCACCGCCACCGGCACCATCGGCGCGATCAGCGCGGTCATGTCGCTCGCCACCGCGGCCGGCGCGGTCGTCTTCGGCCGGCTGTCGGGCCGGACCCCGCGGGCGCTGCTGCCGGTCGAGTTCGGGCTCTCGGCCGCCGGCCTGCTGCTCGTGTTCGCCACGACGTCGCCCGTCGTGATCACGGTCGGCGCCGTCCTCACCGGCCTCGGCACCGGCATGCTGCTGCCGACCCTGCTGACCTGGGCGGTCAACCGGCTCACCTTCGACCAGCGCGGCCGCGGCACCGGGCTCTGGACGGGCGCGCTGTTCCTCGGCGAGTTCCTCTGCCCGCTGATCCTCGCCGCGGTCGGCGCCGGCGCCGGCGGGCTGCAGGCCGCGCTGGCCGTGCTCGGCATCGCCTCCGGGGTGGTCGGGGTGCTGGCCGCGCTGCTCCTGCGCCGCCACGACCAGCCGCTCGACCTCACCCGGGACTGAGCCGGGCGACGGTCACCTCTCGGCGGGGACCGGGCCGAGCCGCAGTCCCGACACCCGGCCGTCGGTGAACTCGGCCTCGGCCTGCCCGGCCGCCGCCGGCCCGTCGTGCAGCCGCAGGGTCCACGTGGCCCGGTCGCCGGCCACCTGCTTGCGGGTGGGGTCGATGGTGAACGTGCCGTCGAGCAGGGCGGGGATGTGCCCGCGCAGGGGTTCGTCGGCGCGGTCCCGGAACGGGGCGACGGACACCAGCCGGGCCTCCTCGGTGGTGGCGGCGCGGACGGCGTCGGCGTCCCGGGCGTCGACGGCGTGCTCGAAGGCGAGCGCGGCGAGGAAGCGGTCCGCCTGCTCCCGGCCCTTGGCCTGCAGGCCGTCGAGGAACAGGACGTCGCGGTTGAGCTTCGACGCCGAGCCGATCAGGCGGGGCAGGACGGTCGACGGCATCTCGACGATCCGGACCGTCGTGTGGATGTAGCCGCGGTCGGGGAGCAGGTCGCCGTCGGCGAGCATCCGGTCGATCGTCTCGATGAACCCGAGCTCCTGGTGCAGCGACAGGTTGCCGGCCAGCCCGTTGCGCCGGTCGCCGATCTCGATCAGGGTCCGCGGCTCCCGCTCGATGGCCGGCGCGTTGATCTGGACGACCCACAGCTCGTCCGGCCGGGTGGCCAGCAGGTCGCGCACCGGCGGGTTCTGCGAGAACAGCCCGTCCCAGTACGTGCCGCCGTGGGTGCGCACGGCGCGGAACAGGGTGGGGATCGCGGCGGAGGCGATCACCGCGTCGGCGGTGATGCGGTCCTGGCGGCTGTTGAAGGCGCGGAAGCGGCCGGAGAGGACGTCGACGGCCCCGAGCAGCAGCATCGGGTGCTCGCCCGCGCTGTCGACGGTCAGCGCGCCGAAGTCGACGTGCCGCGAGAGCAACGCCCGGAACTGGTCCATCCCGCCGAGCGCGCGCGGGATCGCGTAGGGGCTGATCCCGGGGGCCAGCCCGAGCCCCTGCAGCGCACCCGCCGCGACCATGCCGACGTTCTGCAGGCGCGCGATCGGGGAGCGCGCCGAGTTGTCGCGCCAGAACTCCTCCAGCAGCCTGGCCGCCCGCTCCCGGTCGCCGTCCCGCAGCCCGACCCAGGCGAGCAGGGCACAGATCGCCCCGCCCGAGGTGCCGGACAGCCCGACGATCTCGTGGTCGCGCAGCGCGTCGGCGCGCAGCAGGCGGGCGAGCACGCCCGCGGTGAAGGCCGTGTGGCTCCCTCCGCCCTGGCAGGCGAGCGCGATACGGCGGGGTCGGCCTCCGGTCATGACACCCGTTCCTACCGCCCTCCCCGGGACGGCGGAAGGCGGTGAGGACGAGGCGCGCCGGAGCTCACACGCCCACTGTGGAACGACGCGCCGTGCTCCTGCTCCGAACGGCGGCGGACCCCGGAGCCGCCCGGCCGATCCCGCTCCGCGGTCCGGTCACGGACCGCGTCCGGCCGGGACGGGGGAGTCAACTGGAAGGCCGGCTGGAAGGTCCGACCGTGGTCCGCCGGCCGCACCCCCTGCCACCGTGTCCGCGGTGACAGGGGGAGGTCATGCACCTGACGGTCGAGCTTCTCCGCACCGCCGACGGGCGACTGGGGGGCACCGTGACGACAGACTCCGGCCGGGAACTCGCGTTCTCCGGCACGCTCGACCTGCTGCGGATCCTCGAGGACCTGGAACCGCCCGGCGACCGGGACGACGGCGCGGCACCGCGGCGGCCCCGGTGAACGACGCGGCCCCGGCGAGCGACGCGGCCCCGGCGAGCGAGGCGGCCCCGTCGGCGTCGTCGGGATCGGGGCCCGCGGCGCGCATCGCAGCCGTCAGCGGGATCGTGTTCGCGGTCCTGTTCGTCGTGGCCCTGGTCCTGGTGCACCGCGCCCCGACGCTCGCCGACCCCGACTCGGCGTACGCGGGCTTCTACGCCAACGGCGGCGACCAGCTGTTCGTGGCCGTCGGGCTCTACCTCGTCCCCTTCGCGGGCATCGCGTTCCTCTGGCACATGACCGCGATGCGCGCCGTGCTGGACACCCTGACCCCGCAGCCGTCGACCATGGCGCACGGGCTGAACCTGCTGGCCGGGGCCATCTTCGTGACGCTCCTGTTCGCCGGGACCGCCGCGGTCGGCGCGGTCGCGTTCGGGGTCTACTTCGGCCACTCGCCCGCCGAGGACCCCCAGACGGCGCGGGCGCTCACCGGCGTCGGCTACGGCCTCGTGTTCATCTTCGGCGTGCGCGGGGCCGGCATGTTCGCGCTGACCACCACGACCCTGCTGCGCAACGCGAAGGTGCTCCCGATCGTCCCGGCCGTGATCGCGTACCTGCTCGCCGCGTTCCTGCTGCTCGCCGTGACCAGCAACCCCGCGGCCGTCCTCGTCTTCCCGGCGTGGGTCGTGCTGATCTCGATCTTCCTGCTGCGCCACGCCCGCCGCGCGGCCGCGCCGGCGCCCGAGCCCGACACCGGGCCTCCGGCGCCCGCCGCGCCCCTCGACACCACCAGCCCGAGCCTCAGGAGTGACCAGCCATGACCGCCTCCGTCACGCCCGTCACCTCGAAGACCGTCGACGACATCCCCGGACCCAAGGGCGTGCCGTTCATCGGCAACATGTTCGAGATCCGCCAGGCCACGATGATCCAGGACCTGATGAAGCTCGTGCGCGAGTGGGGGCCGATGCTCAGGCTCACCACCCCCAACGGGCCGCTCTACGTCGCCTCCGGCCTGGAGATGGTGAACGACCTGTGCGACGACACCCGGTTCGACAAGCTCGTCGGGCTGAGCCAGCGGGAGTTGCGCAAGACGCACGAGAGCGCGGGGCTGTTCACCGCGGACACCGACGACCCGCTGTGGAAGTCCGCGCACGACATCCTGCTGCCCAGCTTCAGCACCTGGGCGATGAAGGGCTACCTCGACCCGATGATCGACATCGCCGAGCAGCTGTGCCTCAAGTGGGAGCGGCTGAACACCGACGAGCCGATCGACGTCACCGCCGACATGACGCGGCTGACGCTGGACACCATCGCGCTGTGCGGGTTCAGCTACCGGTTCAACTCCTTCTACCGCGAGGGCCAGCACCCGTTCGTCGCGGCGATGATGGGGGCGCTGCACGAGACCCAGGCCCGGCAGCGCCTGCTCCCGGTGGCGATCAAGGTGCGCCGCGGGGCCCAGCGACAGCTCGAGGCCGACAGCAGGTTCATGGACGACACGGTGGGGAAGATCCTCGCCGAGCGGAAGGCGTCCGGGGACCCCGGGAACGACCTGCTGGGGCACATGCTCGTCGGCACGGACAAGGAGGGGAACAGGCTGCCCGACCACAACATCGTCGCCCAGTGCCAGACCTTCCTGGTCGCCGGCCACGAGACGACGAGCGGGCTGCTGTCGTTCGCCATCTCCTACCTGCTCAAGCACCCCGAGGTCGTCACGCGGGCGCACGAGGAGGTCGACCGCGTGCTGGGCACCGACCCGTCGGTGCCGCCCACCGTGGCGCAGGTCCAGCAGCTGGGGTACGTCCGGCAGATCCTCGACGAGACGCTGCGGCTCTGGCCGACCGCGCCGGCGTTCACCCGCCAGACCCGCCGGGCGACCACCGTGGGCGGGTGGGGGCCCTTCGAGCCCGGACAGGCGGTCATCGCGCTGACGCCGATGCTGCACCGGCTGACCGAGGTGTGGGGGCCCGACGCGGAGGAGTTCAACCCGGACCACGTCGCGCCCGAGCGTCTCGACGCCCTGCCCCCCAACGCCTTCCGGCCCTTCGGTTCCGGCCAGCGGGCGTGCATCGGGCGGCAGTTCGCGCTGCAGGAGGCGACCCTGGTGCTCGGCATGGTCCTGCAGCGCTTCGAGCTGATCGACCACGCGAACTACCAGCTGAAGATCAAGGAGTCGCTGACCCTCAAGCCCGAGGGCCTGACGATCACCATCCGCCCGCGCAGCGGCCGGACCTGGGGCGCGTCGTCGCGGCAGGCGGAGGTCGTCTCGATCCCGCGGTCCCCGGCCCTCGCCGTCGCGCCGGCCGACCGGCACGGGACCCCCCTGCTGGTGCTGTTCGGGTCGAACCTCGGGGCGTCGGAGGACCTCGCCTCGCGGATCGCCCGGGACGCGACGGACCGGGGCTACACGGCGCGCACCGCCGGGCTCGACGACGCGGTCGGGGAGCTGCCCACGGACGGCGCGGTCGTCGTCGTCACCTCGTCGTACAACGGGCAGCCGCCGGACAACGCCGGGAAGTTCTGCACGTGGGCCGACGACGCCGCCACCTCGGCGGAGGGCGTGCGCTACACGGTCTTCGGCTGCGGCAACCGCGACTGGGCCGCGACCTACCAGGCGGTGCCCACCCGCGTCGACGCCGCGCTCGAGGCCCGCGGCGCGACCCGCGTGTACCCGCGGGGGGAGGGCGACGCCCGCGGCGACTTCGACGGGCAGTTCGAGGCCTGGTACGCCGGGCTGTGGGACGCGCTCGGGTCGGCCCTGGGCCTGGAGGCCGGGGCGGCGGAGGCGGCCGGCGGCGGCCCGCGGCTGGCCGTGGAGCTGGAGCAGCGCCGCACCGCCAGCCCGATCCTGCAGTCCTACCGCGGGCAGGCCGCGACGGTCCGGGTCAACCGTGAGCTCACCGCCCGGGCGGGCACCCCGGGCGGGCGCTCGGTGCGGCACCTGGAGATCGCGCTGCCCGCGGGCACGACCTACGCCGCCGGCGACCACCTGGGGGTGCTGCCGCGCAACGACATGGCGGTCGTCAACCGGGTGATCGCCCGCTTCGGCCTCGACGGTGGCCAGTACGCCACGCTCACCGCGTCCGGGGCGAGCCCGACCCACCTGCCGATCGGCGAGCCCTACCCGCTGCTGGGGATCCTGGCGGGCTGCGTCGAGCTGCAGGACGTCGCGAGCCGGGCGGGCCTGGCGGCGATGGCGGCCCACATGCCGGAGGGGCCCTTCCGCGACGAGCTGGCCGACCTCGCCGGGACCGACGACGGGTCGAAGGCCCGCTACCGCGAGAAGATCGCGGTCCCGCGGCGCACGCTGCTCGACGTGCTCGAGGAGCACCCGGAGTGCGACCTCCCGTTCGCGGAGTACCTCGACCTCCTGCCGCCGCTGCGACCGCGCTACTACTCCATCTCGTCGTCGCCGACGATGAGCTCCGCCGCCGCGGTGACCGTCGGCGTGCTCGAGGGCCCGGCGCGCAGCGGGGACGGCTCGACGTTCCGCGGGGTCTGCTCCGGGCACCTGAGCGCGGTGCCCGAGGGCGGCACCGTGTTCACCTTCGTCCGGCAGCCGAGCATCGCCTTCCGGCCACCGGAGAACCCGCACGTGCCGATGATCATGATAGGCGCCGGCACCGGGATGGCCCCGTTCCGCGGGTTCCTCCAGGAGCGGGAGTCGTTGCGGGCCCGCGGCGTCCCGATCGCCAGGTCGCTGCTGTTCCTCGGCTGCCGGGACCCCGAGGACGACCTGCTCTACGCCGACGAGCTCAAGGGCTACGAGGCCGACGGCGTCGCGACCCTGATCCCGGCGTGCTCGCGGGTGAAGGGCTACCCGCACCGCTACGTCCAGCACGCCCTCGAGGCGTCGGCCGACCAGGTGTGGGAGGCACTGCAGGACGAGGCCGTCGTCCTCGTGTGCGGCAACGCCTCGACCATGGCTCCCGGTGTCCGCGCCGCCCTCGTCGCGGTGTTCCGCGCCAAGACCGGGGCCGGCGAGTCCGACGGCGAGGCCTGGCTCGCGGGCCTGCGGGCGAGCGACCGCTACCTCGAGGACATCTGGGGCGAGACGGCGGTCGTGTAGGGGCTCACCCGTCGAGCACCGTCCGCAGGGTCGCGGCGAACTCGTCCGGCTTGCCGGCGTAGCCGAACTCGCCGTCGAGGAAGCCGCCGTGGTGGCTGGGGAAGACGACCGCCCGCCCGCCGAGCAGGGCGGCGGACACCTCCGCGGTGCGCGCGGTGACCGTGCCCGCCGACTCCTCGCCGAAGGCGACCACCACGCGGGTGGGCGCGGCGGCCAGGGCCTCGACGTCCGGGCGGTAGCTGCTGATCGCCCATGCCCGGTCCGAGAGCAGGGGGTCGTCGCGCGAGCCGTCGTCGCCGGCCGGCATCCCGAACTGTGCGGGATCGGGAGCCGGGCGGGCGAGGAACTCCTCGGTGAACTCACCCTGCCACGAGGTCATCGCGATGAACGCGGCCATGCCGGCGCCCCATCCCCTGGCCTCGTAGACGTCCCGGACGGCGGCCCGGGCGCGCTCGGCGGCCGCGGCGTCGGGCAGCACGGAGAGGATCGGCGGCTCGTGCGCGACGAGGGTGGTCACGTCGCCGGGATGCGCCGCGACCAGGGCCAGCGCGGTGACGGCACCGCCGCTGCTGGCGAACAGTTCGACCGGGCCGGCGCCCAGGTGCTCGACGAGCGCGTGGACGTCCGCGGCCTGGGCCTCCGGGGTCTGGTCCACCCGGCCGTCCTTGCGGACGCTGCGGCCCAGCCCCCGCGGGTCGTAGGTGACGACCGTCCGGTCGGGGAACCGGGCGGCGAGCGCCCGGAACCCGCCGGCGTCCATCGGCTGGCCGATCAGCAGCAGCGGCGGGCGGCCGTCGGCGGTCGGCAGCGGTCCCTCGACGTCGTAGGCGAGAGCGACCTCGGGTGTCTCCAGCACGTGACTCGGCATGCCCGGTGGACCGCCCCCCGGCCCGGAACTCATCGGCCCGCGGGGCGGCGTCGCGTCAGCCGAAGGTGAAGACGTAGGCCTGGGCGCCGGCGTCGAGGAAGGTGATCTCGACGGTGCGGTCGGCGACCGGGCCGTCCTGGCGGACCAGCTGGTACAGCCGGTCCTCGGTGACGGTCCCGGCGCCGCGCCCGTCGACGTCGAGCCCGGCGGAGCCGTCCGGCGGCCGCCCGTCGACCCGCACGCGGAAGTGCACCGGCGCCTCCGTGCGGGAGCCCAGCACGAGGTTGAGGTCCCGCCCGCGGAAGCGGTGCAGGATCCGCCCGTCGGGCTCGCCGAGCGTCGCGCTCTGGCTCCCCACCGTCCAGTCGCCCGAGAGGGCCCACTGGTTGAGCGCGAGCCGCGGCGGCTCGGCGTAGACCCGGCCGCGGTCGGGGGAGATGCCGCCCGGGGAGGCGAAGCCGGTGGCCCGGGCGTAGCCGACGTAGGTCTCGGGCGAGCCGAGCCGGTCCCAGTCGGCGGCGCGGAACACGCCGTCGGGCTCGACGGCCACGAGGTCGTCGGCGACGCCGTCGTGCCCGGCCTCGGCCAGCAGTTGCTGGATCACCCGCTCGGACCGCTCGTAGTCCTCCTCGCCGAAGTGGTGGTGGCGGATGCGCCCCCCGGCGTCGACGAAGTAGAGGGCGGGCCAGTAGGCGTTGTCGAAGGCACGCCACACCACGAAGTCGTTGTCGACCGCCACCGGGTGCTCGATCCCCAGGTCGCCGAGGGCGGCCCGGATCTTCGCCAGATCGTGCTCGAACGGGAACTCCGGCGAGTGCGCCCCGATCAGGACCAGCCCGGCGTCGCGGTACTTCGCGGCCCACGCCCGAACGTAGGGCACCGTGCGCAGCCAGTTGATGCAGGAGAAGGTGCAGAACTGGACCACGACGACCCGCCCGCGCAGCCCGGCCGGCGTCAGCGGGGCGGAGTTCAGCCAGGCCGTGGCGCCGGCGAGCTCCGGGAGCTCGCCCTCGACGGGCAGCTCCGCCGTCGCGGTCACCGCAGCGACCTGAAGGTCGCCCGGACCTCCGCCGAGAACGTCTGCGGCTGCTCCCAGGCGGCGAAGTGGCCCCCTTCCTCGACCTCGTTGAAGTGGACGAGCTTCGGGTAGGCCCGCTCCGCCCAGCTCCGCGGGGCCGGGTAGAGCTCGTCGGGGAAGACGGTCACGCCGACCGGGATCTCGACGCCCCGGGCGTCGAAGAAGGCACCCGTGTTCTCCCAGTAGAGGCGCGCGGAGGAGATCGCGGTGTTCGTCAGCCAGTAGTGGGTGACGTTGTCGAGGACGTCGTCGCGGGACAGGCCGCCGGGCCGGCCGGCGAAGGCGCGCGCGATGAGCTGGTAGCTGCGGACGTCGTGATCGATCATCCACGCCGCGAGGCCGACGGGGGAGTCGACGATGCCGTAGAGGGTCTGGGGCCGGTTGGCCATCTCGATCGCGTAGCCGACGCCGGTCCTGAAGAAGTCGGCCAGCGTCTCGTAGGCCGTCTTCTCGGCGGCGGAGAGGCCGGCGGGCGGCGGGTCGCCGAGCTGGAGGGCCTTCGAGATGTCGGCGGGAACCGTCGCCGGCATGTTGGTGTGGATGCCGAGCAGGCCGGGGGGCTCGAGCAGGGCCATCCGCTCCGTGACGGCGTTGCCCCAGTCGCCGCCCTGCGCGACGTACCGCCGGTAGCCGAGCCGGCTCATCAGCTCGACCCAGGCGCGGGCGACGCGGACGGGGTCCCAGCCGGTCTCGGTCGGCTTCCCCGAGAACCCGTACCCCGGCAGCGAGGGGATGACGAGGTGGAACGCGTCTGCGGCGCTCGCGCCGTGCTCCGTGGGCCGGGTGAGCGGGTCGATGATCTTCAGCTGCTCGACCGTCGAGCCCGGCCAGCCGTGCGTGACGAGGAGCGGCAGGGCGTCCTCGTGCTCGGAGCGGACGTGGATGAAGTGGATGTCGACGCCGTCGATCTCGGTGACGAAGTGGGGGAGGGCCGCGAACCGCTCCTCGAACCGGCGCCAGTCGTACTCCGTCGCCCAGTAGTCGGCGAGCGCCTGGATCGTCTCGAGCTGCACCCCCTGGGAGTCGTCCGGTTCCCGGTCGGGCCACTTCGTCGCTGCGACACGTCTGCGCAGGTCGGTGAGCTGCTCCTCGGGGACGTCGATCGTGAACGGGCGGATCGCGTCCCCGCCGGTCGTCGGGACGGTGGTTCCCATGGGCTCGCTCCAGGCGTCTGGTCTGCGGTGTGGACGGCCGTGTGGTCGGCCGTGGGCCGCGGGAGCCGCGTCGGGCTCCCCGAGGCGGCGACCAATGCTCCGGACCTGCGGGCGGGCGCCATCACCTCACGGAGGTGAACCGGCGACGGTTGGTGATGCGCCCGCCGGTGACGTGCCCCTGCGGTGACGAAGCGGGCGCCTGCCGCGAGGCCGGAGGGGTGGGCATCGTGGCAGGCGCCTGGTTCGACCGTCGCGGCTGCGCGAGGGGCGCCGCCCGGCACGCGCGGCGTCGGGAGGGCACGCCCGGCGGGCGACGCGTGAACGGGACCGCGAGGGTCCGGGGGACCGTAACCCGGCAGGCAGGGCGATCCAACCCCGATCTCGACGAGACAGTCGAAAAGACGACAGATGGTTCAGGGTGAGCTGAGCCACCGGTTCCAGTTGTTTCCACCGCGCAACTCGGGTCGGGCCGAGGTCACGTTGACTGATCTGAACAGTTGCACAGATGATGCATCCGGTCGCCCCGCCCGGGGAGGCGCGGACGGGAACGAGGTGACGCCGGATGCCACGACGGCGGGTGGCGCGACTGGTGGCCGCGATGGCCGGGGTGGTCGTGCTGGCGGCATGCGCAGGGCAGGGCGGCAGGACCGGAGCGGCCGGGACGGACGGCGAGCTGACCGTCGCGCTGCAGTTCCCGCCCCGCGCCGCGTACGCCTTCGACGCCGACGACGGCGCCCGGCTGCAGAGCCTCGGCGTGGCCGAGACGTTGACGACGGTCGACGACGCGGTGCAGCCCGCCCCGGGCCTGGCGACCTCGTGGGAGCAGACCGCGGACCCGCGGACCTGGCGGTTCGTGCTCCGGCAGGGCGTGACCTTCCACGACGGCAGCCCGCTGACCCCGGACGCCGTCGTCACGGCGCTCGGCCACATCGCCGGCGTCACGGCGCCGCCGCGGTCGATCCGCGGGATCGGGTTCGAGATCGCCGCGGACGGCGCGGACGCCGTACGGATCACGACGGCGGAGCCGGACCCGGTGGTTCCCTTGCGGATGAGCAGCGGGAACCTGGGGATCCTCGCGCCCGCCGCGTACGCCGGGGAGGCGCAGCCGAGCGTGATCCGGACGGGCACCGGCCCGTACGTGCTGGACACGGTGAACGGCACCGACTCCGCGGTCCTGGTGCGCAACGAGGACTACTGGGGCACGAAGGCCGGCGCCGCGCGGGTGACCGTGCGGTACGTGCCCGACCCGCAGAGCCGGGCGCTGGCCCTGCAGGCCGGCGACGTCCAGTTCGCCGAGGGGCTGCCCGTCGCGTCGCTCGACCAGCTGCGCTCGGCCGGCGTCGACGTCGCGGAGTACCCGGGCGCCCGCACGATCGAGCTGCTGCTCAACCAGTCCGCGGCGCCCTTCTCGGACCTGCGGGTGCGACAGGCCGTGACGAAGGCGATCGACCGGCCGGTGCTGGCCGCGCAGGTGCTGAGCGGCGCGGCGGCGCCGGCGGCGGATCTGTTCGGCGCGGCGGTGCCGTGGGGCGAGACCGCCCCGCCGCCGGGTGCCGACGTCGACGGCGCGAAGGCCCTGCTCGCCGAGGCCGGGTACGGCCCCGGCCGGCCGCTGCAGGTACGTCTGTGGACCTTCCCGAACCGCCCCGAGATGCCCGTCCTGGCGGGCGCGATCCAGTCGATGCTGGCCCGGGCCGGGATCGGGGTGGAGGTGACCGTCGGGGACTACGCCGCGCAGGAGCCGGAGGTGCTCGCGGGGCGGTTCGACATGTACCTCAACTCCCGCAGCTACCTGTCCGACCACGCGGACGCGACGAGCACGCTGACCTCGGACTACACCTGCGGCGGCAGCTACAACATCGACCACTACTGCTCGGCGGCCTACGACGCGCTGATCGACCGGCTGCCGACGGTCACCGACACGGCCGAGCGCCGGCAGCTGTTCGCCGAGGCGGCCAGGTTGCTGACCGCCGACGCCGTCGGCGTGATGGTCGTGCACCCGCTCAACACCGCGGGCTCGCGCGGGGTGAGCGGCTTCAGGCCGGACCCGCTCGGGGTGCGGCCCGTCCTGCCGCCGCTGTCGCGCACCGACGCCTGAGTGCTCGGTCCGCTGCTGCGGCGGCTGCTGCCGCTCCCGCTGGTCCTGCTGGCCGCGTCGGTCGTGGCGTTCGCGCTGCCCCGGATGATCGGCGGCGACGTCACCCGGGCCGTGCTCCGCGCCCGGGTCGCCTCCGACGCGCCGGGCCCCGAGGTGACGGCCCGGGTCACGGCGGAGCTCGGGCTCGACGGCCCGGTCGTCGGGCAGTACGTGCGGTGGCTCGGCGCCGTGCTGCGGGGCGACCTCGGGATCGGGTTCGTCGCGCGCACCCCGGTGATCGACCAGCTCGGCTCGGCGCTCGGCGTATCGGGGCTGCTCACCGGCGCCGCGCTCGGGCTCGCGGCGGTCCTGGGGATCCCGGCCGGGGTGCTCGCCGCGCGGTGTCCCGGTGGCCTGCTCGACCGCGGGCTGTCCGCCGCCGGCGTCGCGGGGATCGCCGTGCCGGAGTTCGTCCTGGCGCCGTGGCTGGTCCTGGTGTTCGCGGTGGGCGCGGGGGTGCTCCCGGCGATCGGCTGGGGCGGCCCGCAGCACCTGGTGCTCCCGGTGCTCACGCTCGCGGCCTACCCGGCCGCGCTGGCGGCGCAGCTCGTGCGGGCCGAGACGATCGACGTGCTCGGCCGCGACCACGTCCGCCTGGCCCGGGCGAAGGGGCTGCCGGAGCGTCGGGTGCTCTGGCGGCACGCCGCCCGGCTCGCGCTGACCTCGGTGACCTCGCTGTCCGGGATGTTCGTGGCCGGCCTCCTCGGCGGAGCCGTCGTGGTGGAGACCGTGTTCGGGATCCCCGGGGTGGGGCGGCTGCTGCTCGACGCCGTCCTGGCCCGGGACCTGCCCGTGGTCCAGGCCGGCACGCTCGTCCTCGTCGCCGTGGCGATGGTCGCCGGGATGGTCGCCGAGGTCGTGCAGCTCGCCCTCGACCCGGTCGCCCACGACCGGGAGGCCGACCGGTGAGGTGGGTCGTCGGGGCCGCGGCCGGGCTCGTGCTCCTGGTCGGCCTCGGGCCCCTGCTGCTGCCCGACCCGGTGGCCACGGACTTCGCGGCGATCCTGCGCCCGCCGTCGACCGCCCACCTGCTGGGCACCGACCAGCTCGGCCGCGACGTCGCCGCACGGCTGCTCGTCGGGGGCCGGCTCACGCTCGGTCTCTCGGCCGGTGCCGTCCTGGTCACCGGGGCCGTCGGGGTCGCGGTCGGGCTGACGTGCGGCTACGCGGGCGGACGTGGGGGACGGGCGGTGCTGCGCCTGACCGATCTGCTCGCGGCGCTCCCGACGGTGCTGTTCGGGCTGCTCGCCGCGGTCGTCCTCGGATCCGGCCCGGGCTCGTTGCTGGTCGCGGTGGTCGTCGTCGGGTGGACGCCCTTCGCGAGGCAGGCCTACCAGTTGACCGTGCGGGAGGTCGGACAGGGCTACGTCGAGGGCGCGGCCGCGCTCGGGGCCGGGCGCGCCCGCGTGCTCGGCGGGCACGTGCTGCGCAACGTCGCCGGCCCGCTCGTCGCCCACGGCTGCGTGCGCTTCGCCGGGACGCTGCTCACCGTCTCCGGTCTGTCGTTCCTCGGCCTGGGCATCCAGCCGCCGACGCCGGAATGGGGCGCGATGGTCGCCGAGGGGCGGGAGTTCCTCTTCGCCGCCCCGCACGTCGTACTGGCCCCGTCGGTCGCCGTCGTCCTCGTCGCGGCGCTCGCGCTCGTCGTCGGGCGCGGGCTGGAGAACCCGGCCGGTCGTCGTTCGTGGACCGCACGTCGCGGTTCTTCCCTGCCGTCATCAGAATGAGGTACGGAAATGAGGTGTCGGGCGGCCGTTCGGAGTCCGGTGCTAATCTCGCGGCGTGAATGCGGCCGTCGTCAGGTCCGTCGGCGGTCTGCTGAATTCCGTCTTTCCGCTCCGTACCCGGCGGCGCGTCGCGACGGTCGAGGTCGCCGGTCTCGATATGCGGTGGGAAGAAAAGACGGGTAGGGCCTTCCCGCCGGAACCCGATCCCCGTGGACCCGCCGAGCACCGTGAATTCCGGCTGCACCTCACCCTGACCCTGCGGAACACCGCGGACCGCCCTCGGAGGATCACCGGGCTGCGGGTCGCCTGCCCGGCGAGCGCGCTCCTGCTGCTGTACGGACTGCCGTGGGTCCCTGGCACCGGAGAGCCCGCCGCTCCACCGCAGATCGGACCGATAGGCGCTGGTCAGGGCGTCGTCGTCGGGGCGGCGACCCTCCCGCATCCCCGCGAGGATCCGGTCTTCGATCTCCGTGTGGACGTCGCTGACGCGGTTCCCGCCCACGCCGTCGCGCGCGTGCCGGTGGTCCTCGAACTCCCGGCCTTCGCGATCCGTCGGGACTACGGTCCCTACCCGTTGTACGTCCTCCAACTGGAACTGGAACTCGGCCGCGGCATGCTGCCCCTCGGGACGGTTCTCGCCGCGCCCGCCGGACCGATGCTCGACGGCGCGCTGGAGAAGGACGCGGAAAGTGTCCTCCGCGCGGAAACCCGCCGCGCACTCGCGCAGGAATCTCCGGGGGACGGTGTCGTCGAATTCGCGTCCTCACTGAACCGGCGGCTCTTCGACTGGGTCGCCCAGCGTCGCCGGACCGTCGAGACGACCCTCGCCGAGCTGTCCGAATTCGGGCCGTTCCACGTTGTCTGGGACCAACCGCTCACCGGTCGCGCCGAGCAGCTCGACCAGTACGTCGAGGGGATCGACAAGCGCCAGGCCGAGCTGCGGACCCGGCTCTTCGACCGCCGCCCCTAGCCTCGCCCGTGCCGACGGTCACGGCCGGCCTGCGATCGTCGTCGGAGCCGGGTTGAAGGCGCCGGCGCGACGGTGATCGCACCGCGGCCGGCATGCCGTGGGGCGGGATCACCGCCTGCGGACGGTGAGGCGGTGGTGATCAGTTGTCGTCGGGGAAGGCGAGCACGCGGGCTCTGCGTCCTGGGACGGCAGCCTCGGGATCGGTGAACAGGTGCTACGCACTGGGTACAGGCAGAGCGCCTTCTCTACAGCCCGTGGCATCCGTCAGGAAGCCTCCGCCGAAACCCGTTCGGCGATCGCGGCCAGCACTGCTAACTTCTCGGAGGCCGTGCGAGAGAACGAGGAGGTGGTACCCGTGAACGCTGTATCGACATGGGTGCTCCCCTCCGGGGTCACGGTCGGGCGATAGGTCGTCCGGGAGCGCCGTTCACGCGCACTCCCGAAAGGCACGACCATGCGATTCACCTCCGAGCAGCGCCTCGACGACGGCGTTCTCGAACGCGAATTCACCCTCGGTGAGATCCCCGGCATCCTGTGGACGCCCGGGTCCGTATCCGCACCGGCCCCGCTGATCCTGCTCGGCCACCCTGGCGGACTGCACAGGATGTACCCCCGACTGGTCGCCCGGGCCCGACACTCCGCCGCGGAGGGCTTCGCCGCGGCCACCCTCGAGCTCCCCGGGAGCGGTGACCGGCCCCGCTCCGCCGCCGCCGAGGAGGCCCGCGCCGACCTGCGCCGGGCGCTGGCGGCCGGCGAGCCGGTGGACGACGAGATCGTCGACCGGCTCGTCCTCCCGCTGGTCGAGAAGGCGGTCCCGGAATGGCGGGCCGCCCTGGACGCCCTCCTTTCGCTGCCCGAGATCGGCGGCCCGGTCGGGTACTCGGGAGGGGTGATCGCCATCGGAATTCGGCTGGCGGTGGTCGAGCCGCGCATCTCGGCCGCCCTTCTGTTCGCCGGGAGTTACGTGCCCCGCAGGATGTTCGAGGAGGCCCGGCAGGTCACCATCCCGTTGCAGGTCCTGTTGCAGTGGGACGACGAAGGAAACGACCGGCAGATGGCCCTGGACCTGTTCGACGCCTTCGGCGCCAAGGAGAAGACGCTGCACGCCAATATGGGCGGGCACACCGGCGTCCCGCACTTCGAGGGCGACGACGCGACCCGGTTCTTCGCCCGGCACCTGAGGTGAGGCGGACCGTCAGAGCGGCAGCAGACGGCAGGCGGTGTCGGCCAGGATGCCGCAACGCTCCCGATTCGGCGACGGCCGCTGTGGGGTCGGGGGCGTGCTGCTCGACCAGCGCGAACGCTCAGAGTCGAGCTGAATGAGCGGGTGCGTAGCGGCGCCACCGAGTGCGGGCAGGAAGGACTCGGCGGCATCTCGGCCAGCAGAGTTGGCGCCCTGCCCGGACGACAGCCGTTCATCCCACGGGCGTGAGTACCGGTGGTGGTCGTCGTCGGGGTGTTCTGGTGCGGTCGATCCAGCTCGGCGGGAGGAACTCGGGCAGCCCATCGACCATCCGGACTTCCCAGTGGGAGTGGTGGATCAGCCGGTGGTGGACGGTGCAGAGCATGACGAGGTTGCCCAGGCTGGTCGGGCCGCCGTGTTGCCCGGGATGACCGCCGCGTCACACGCCAACTGGCGCAGGGTCTGCGGGGTGAGCTGGCCGCCGAACTCCAGCGATGCGCTCGCCGGCCGCCGCTCGAGGTCCTCGAGTCGGACGGTGACGGTCAACTGCGGGCGACGGCCGCCGGTTTCGGGCAGCCGCCCGCGAGACAGCACCTGCGCGCACACCTCGGCCAGCGCCTCGGCCTGCCGCTCGGCCGCGCTGCGCTGGTCGTCGGCGTCGCGCGGGGCGGCGCCGGCATCCACCGCGGCGGCGATGGCGTCGAACAGTGCGGCGTCGTCGTAGCGGCCGGTGAGCTTGCCGCCGGGGCGGGTGCGGAAGCGCGAGAGCCGCAGCTCGTTGAGCTGCGCGGGTGGGGTGTCGTCGGGTTCGGGCCCGTCCTGGTCGAGAATCTCGAGGAGCTGGGTGCCCCAGGTGTGTAGCTCGGAGGGTGTGTAGATCGCGGCGTTGGCGGCGAGTTGGACTTCGGCGCCGGCCCAGGTCTCGGGGGCGAGTCGGCGGGCGGGGCCGCTGTCCAGCAGCCGGGCGATCACCTCGACGTGGCGGAGCCCGGCCTCGCCGGAGGCGAACACGGTCGCGGTGGCAGGAAGTCGGGCCGGCAGCGGAACGCCGTCGAGCCCGATCTGTTCGCAGACGTTCTCGGCGGCGATCACG
>NZ_JNYD01000012.1 GCF_000717175.1 Pseudonocardia autotrophica
CGGGGCAGCACGAGCCGGCACAGGTGGGCGATCTGCGCAGCGGGCAGCCCGGTCAGGTGCTGGGCGAACACCGCGGCTTTGGGCGGGTCGATCCGCCCGGCGTCGAGCGCGGCCCACACCAACGGGAGGTCGACGACGAGGGTGACGGCGTCGTCGGCGCGGGCGTCGGCGGCGCGGCGGGTCCAGGCCAGGGCGGCGCGGACTTCGTCGGACCAATCGCGTCGATCGCGGCGAGGGCAGCGGCGAGCGCGGGGCCGGGCGGGAGGTCCGCCAGGTCCTGGATCAGCTCGGCCTGCTGCACGCGTCGAACATACATTCGACCACCGACAAGATCGGGTCCTCTGCGGGCGTCTCGATGAACTTGTTGCCTCATCTGCGCAGATCGGTGAAGCAGTGGGCGTGGAGATGCCGGCGTGGTGGCGACCGGAGTACGCGACGTGCGGCCTCGGCTCAGAGAGTCGCGGTGCCGAAGCTGGTCTTGGCTGAGCTCGTCCGCATCGTCACGAATCGGCCTCCTCGGTCCGAGCGATGTGCCGCGGGCTCGTCAAGTGGGGCGGCAGCCCGCATACGCCAGGTCTACGACTGGTCGGCCGCCGAGCGGGGCCTGCCCGGCGTGCGCGACCTCCTGACCGACGGCAGCCCGTACTACGCCTGGCCCGCCGACGACCGCCGGCCCTGGTTCCCGAGACCGGGCGTCCTGGCCCGGGCGGGACGACGGGCCCTGCCCCCACCCTGAGGCCGGACAGGGCCGACTCCGCCGCTGAGGCCGGACGGGGTCGACCCCGTCCGGCCCGACCCTCAGCGGTAGTTCGTGAACTGCAGGGCGATGCCGAAGTCCTTGCTCTTCAGCAGCGCGATGACGGCCTGCAGGTCGTCCTTCTTCTTGCCCGAGACGCGCAGCTGGTCGCCCTGGATCTGGGCCTGCACGCCCTTCAGCTTCTCGTCGCGGATGGTCTTGCTGATCTCCTTGGCCTTGTCCGAGGCGATGCCCTGCAGGATCTTGCCGGTGACCTTGTAGATCTTGCCGGACGGCGCGGGCTCGCCCACCTCGAACGCCTTCAGCGAGATGTTCCGCTTGATCAGCTTCTCCTTGAAGACGTCGACCGCGGCCTTCAACCGCTCCTCGGTCCCGGACTCGAGGGTGATCGCCTCCTCACCGGCCCAGCTGATCGAGGTGTCGGTCCCCCGGAAGTCGAACCGCTGGGAGAGCTCCTTCGCGGCCTGGTTGAGGGCGTTGTCGACCTCCTGCCGATCGACCTTGCTCACCACGTCGAACGACGGGTCGGCCATGGGCTCCTCCTTGCTGGCGGCCCCCCTCGTGGGGGCCGGATCTCGCTGTCGTATCCTTCTCCCTGCACGTCGGCGAGGCCGACGGCACCCCGGCAGGTTGCCCGAGTGGCCAAAGGGAGCGGACTGTAAATCCGTCGGCTTAGCCTACGAAGGTTCGAATCCTTCACCTGCCACACCCTCGGGGTACGGCCCCTGACCAGCGGAGACGCGGGTCAGGGGCCGTTCTCGTATGCCGATGTCCTCCGACGGTCGATGACTCCCGCCCGCCGCCGCGGTCCTGTGTAGGCGACGCAGGGAGGCGATTCCGTGGCGGTGATCGAGGACGTCCGGTTGCTGGGCACCGAGCTGGAGCGCTCGTACCAGGTGTACGTGCGCGGCCGATTGAAGTTCCGCGTCAAGCAGATCGTCTACGTGGCGTTCTCCCTCGACGAGCGCGAGATGGGCTTCGCGTTCCCCAAGGAGGAGCGGGCGGCGCTCGTCGCGAGCGAGCCGCACAAGTTCCGGCTGCCGTCGGCGTCGGACATGCGCTTCAACTGGGTCCACGCCGACCTCGCGGCACTGGACGCGACCGAGGCCCGGGAGCTCGTCGTCGACGCGTGGCGGATGGTCGTGCCCAAGAAGGTCTCGCGGGCCTACGACCTCACCCATCCCGGCGGCCCGGGCTGACCCGGCCCGGGCACCGTGCTCACGCCTCCAGGCCCTCCTTGCGCAGGTACCAGACGTGCCAGGCGATCAGGCCGGCCAGCGCGGCGAACCACACGACCGTGGTGACCAGGGCGATCAGGTCGATCGGCAGGGTGTAGACGAGCACGACGTGCACCACCGCGTTCGCCAGCAGCACCGCCCCCCAGGCGGCCGTGTCGATGCGCAGCCCGCGCCGGAACCGCGCGTCGGTGTCCCAGCGGGCCGCCCAGGTGGCCGCGCCCTCGGCGCCGCGCTTGATCTCCGCGATCGTCCGGCCCAACGTCAGCTGGGCCGGCCTGCCGACGACGACCGACACCAGCATCCAGAGCCCGAACAGCCCGCCGAGGGCGGCGGTCCAGCCCTCGCGGATCGCGAGCGTGCGGGGGTCGTCCGACAGCAGGCCGAGCACGACGGACAGCACCAGGACGCTCAGCGTGACCAGCGCGACGAGGTCGATCCGGCGGTTGCGGACGACCGTCCACGCCACGTACGGGGCCGCCACGAGCACCCCGGCCATCAGCGCCCACCACTGGCTCACCCCCGCCGCGCGCAGCCCGTAGAAGAGCGCCATCGGCACGAGGACCTCGAACACCACGGTCAGCACGTTGGCCCGGACCACCCGGCGCAGGCCCGCGTCCGAGGCAGGCCTCCCCTCGACCGTCACGCCGATTCCCCTTCGGATGTGGTCGCGCGGACGTAGAGGTCGGCGAGCTCGCGGCCCAGGCGGGCGAGCTCCGCGGGGCCGGGCGGGTCGGCGGCCGCGGTGGCGACGACGGCGTCGAGCCCACTGGTGAGCGCGATCGTCACGGCCCGGACGTCGAAGGGGCGGAAGACGCCCGCCTCCTGCCCGGCGCGGAAGTGCTCCTCGAACACGGCCGGGCGGCCGCTGACGCCCGGGCTCGTCGCAGCGCCGTTCCGCACGATGTCGATCAACGCCCGGACGGCGGCGGGGTGCTCGCCGACGAGCGCGACGTTCGACTCGACGTAGGCCCGCAGCTGCGCGACGTGCCCGTCCGCGCCCTCGAGATAGGGCTCCATGAACGACCCGGTCACCCGCTCGATCTCCGCGACGCAGGCCGCGAGCAGGTCGTCCTTGCCCGCGAAGTGGTAGCTGATCATGCCGGTGCTCGACAGCCCGGCGTGCGTCGCGATCCGGCTGAACGACGCCTTGGCGTAGCCGACCTCGGCGATCACCTCGATCGCCGCCGTGACGATCTGGGCGCGCCGGCTCGTCTCCGTGAAGGTCCTTGCTCGCACGAGCAAAAATTAGCTCGGCCGAGCAAGTCGCGCAAGGGTGGGGCTACGGCAGGAGCACGAGCGTGCCCGTGCCGGCCGTCCGTTCCAGGAGCTCGTGGGCGCGGCGGGCCTCGACGAGCGGCAGCCGCTCCGCCACGACCGGGATGGATCTTGTCGGCGCGCAGAGCTCGAGCAGCGTGCGGACGTCCTCCCGGAACGCGTACGGATCGCGAGGATCCCGCCGCCGCGCGCCACGACGGGACGCGGCCCGGGATCGAGCCGGAGCTAGATGCCGAACGGCGCGGCGTACCTGACCGTCCCCGCCGGCAGGGGGTCGTCGGTGAGGGAGAGGGCCATGAGCGCCTCGTCCGGTACCTCGGCGGGGAGCCGGATGCCGTGGGTCGATGCCCGGCCGAAGCCGAAGCGCGGGTAGTAGTCCGGGTGCCCCAGCACGATCACGAACCGCTCGCCCCGCTCCCGCGCCGCCGCCAGCACCGCACGGACGGCGGCGGACCCGGCGCCCGACCGTTGGTGGACGGGCAGGACGGAACAGGGGGCGAGGCAGAGTGCCGGGACCTCGTCGACGTGACAGCGGGTCAGCAGGGCGTGCCCGACGATCTCCCCGTCCGGCGACTCGGTGACCACCGACAGCCCGTCGATCCATGCGGGATCGGTGCGGAGGGCGTCGACGAGGTCGGCCTCTCCGGGGGCGTCGAAGGCGGCCAGCACGACCCGTCGCACCGCGGGCGCGTCCTCGGGTGCCTCCGGCCGCGTGGTCCAGTGCATGCGGTGATCCTCCCAGCGGGGGCCACCGGATACCGTGCGGCCGTGCCTCCGAGGCTGCCCCTGACCGTCGTCGCCGCCCAACCGCCCTGCACCGCGCGGGACGTCGCGGCCAACGTCCGCGCCCACGCCGACACGGTCCGCCGGGCCGGCGCGCGGCTGGTCGTCTTCCCCGAGCTGTCGCTGACCGGCTACGAGCTCGACGCCCCCGCCCTCGATCCCGCCGATCCCCGGCTCGCGCCGCTGGTCGAGGCGTGCGCCGACAGCGGTGCCCTCGCCCTCGCCGGCGCCCCGCTGCCCCTCGGGGGCGGCGGCCGCTCGCTCGGTGTGCTGGCCGTCGACGGCGCGGGAGCGCGGATCGCCTACCGCAAGATGTGCCTGGGCGGGGCGGAGCCGGCGCACTTCACCGCCGGGGCCGGACCCGGCGTCGTCGAGGTCGACGGCTGGCGGCTCGGTCTCGCCGTCTGCCGGGACATGGGCGTGCCGGAGCAGGCCGCGCGCACGGCGTCGCTCGGCATGGACGCCTATGTGGCCGGTGCCGTGGACACCCCGGACGACGCCGCGGTGCAGGAGGAACGGGCCCGGCGGATCGGGCGCGACCACGGCGTCCCGGTCGTCGTGGCCAGCTTCGCGGGTCCCACCGGGGGTGGCTACGACCGCACCGCGGGCCGCTCCGGGATCTGGGCGGCGGACGGCACGGTGCTCGCGCGGTGCGGGTCCGGGCCGGGTGAGACCGCCCGCGCCGTGCTCGTCGCCTGACCGGCGGAGACGCGGCGGCCGGGCCGCCGTAACATCCGCGCGGTGGCGGAGTACAGGATCTCGGAGGTCGCGGGCCTGCTCGGGGTCAGCGACGACACGGTGCGCCGGTGGATCGACGCCGGCACGCTCCCGGTGCACCTCGACGCCTCGCGACGCAAGGTCGTCGACGGGGCCTCGCTGGCGGCGTTCACCCGGGAGCACGCGACGGCGGCGCCGGACCCGTCGGACGTGCACACCTCCGCCCGCAACCGCATGGTCGGCCTGGTGACCGAGGTTGTCACGGACAAGGTCATGGCCCAGGTCGAGATGCAGTGCGGGCCGCATCGGGTGGTGTCGCTGATGAGCCGGGAGGCGGTCGAGGAGCTCGGGCTGCAGCCCGGCTCGCTCGCCGTCGCGGTGATCAAGTCGACGAACGTCGTCGTCGAGACACCCCGACGCTGATCCCGATCACGACGGTGGCGTCGAGCTCCTCGGAGCGGGTCATCGCGGTGCCCATGCCGTGCACGACCATCGCCGCCGCGGTGCCCGGCGCCTGCCGCCGGGAGGTCTCGATCAGCAGGTACCCGCCCGGGCGCAGCCACCGGGGTGCGAGCGCGGCGATCCGCCGGTGCAGGTCGAGGCCGTCGGCGCCGCCGTCGAGGGCGGTGAGCGGCTCGTGGTCGCGGGCCTCGGGCGGCATCAGCGGGACCTCCGCCGTGGGCACGTAGGGCGCGTTGGCGAGCAGCAGGTCGACGCGTCCGCGCAGTTCGGCGGGCAGGGCGGCGTCGAGGTCGCCCTCGTGGACGTGCCCGCCGCGCGGTTCCAGGTTCCGGCGTGCGCAGCGCACCGCCGCGGGGTCGACGTCCGCGGCGTGCACCTCGGCCCCCGGCAGTTCCGCGGCCAGTGCGGTCGCCACCGCCCCCGACCCGCAGCAGAGGTCCACGACGACGGCGTCCCGAGGAGCCAGCGCCAGCCCCTGCTCCACGAGCAGCTCGGTCCGCCGGCGCGGCACGAAGACCTTCTCGTCGACGACGATCCGCAGCCCGCGGAACTCCGCCCACCCCACGACGTGCTCCAGCGGGACGCCCGCGACGCGCCGGGCCAGCATCGCCTCCAGCTCCTCCGCGGACCCCGCCGACGCCGCCAGGACCTCGGCCTCCTCCTCCGCGAACACGCACCCCGCGGCGCGCAGTGCCCCGACCAGGGCCTCGCTCGATCCCACGGAGGGGCATTATCACGGAATGATCCAGCTGGACGGCGCGGTCCTGCTCCCCGACGGCACCCCGGTCCGCGGCCGGGGCCGCCGTGACCCCCTGCCGGACGGGCCGCTGCCCGAGTTCTCCCTCTGCCTCGGCCGCCCCGGGCACGACGACGAGCCGGACTGGCCCGCGGCCTGGATCGTCTGGCCGGACTTCCGCGTGCCCCGCGACCGGGACGGCGCCACCGCCGCGATCGTCGACGCCTACGAGCGCGCCCGTTCGGGCGTGCGGGTGGAGGTCAGCTGCACGGGCGGGACCGGCCGCACGGGCACGGTGATCGCGTGCATGGCGGTGCTGGCCGGACATCCCGGCGCCGAGGCCGTGGCCTGGGCCCGGGCGCACTATCGGCCCCGGGCCGTCGAGACTCCCTGGCAGCGGCGGTGGGTCCGGGCGTTCGCCGAACGGGTGGCCCGGCGCGCGAGCTGAGGTGCTCACCGCGGACCGGCGGTGAGTCCGCGTTCAGCAGCACCGGGGAGTCGGGTCCGGCGCCGCCCGTAGTCCGAGGCCAGGCGGGTGCGGGCGGTGAACAGGTGCCGCGCCACCTCGGCGGTGATGCGGTCCGCGTCGGCGGAGCAGCGCCCGGCCCATTGGTCCTCCGGCAGCCCGCGGTAGGCCGAGGTGAGCTCCTCCAGCGCGCCGAGCAGGTCGGCGATCGCGGCGGACCGCGACTCGGCCTGAGCGACGGTCAGGTCGATGGTCATGCCGCCCAGGGTCGCGCGTGCAGGTGTCCGGCGTGGTCCCTCGACGTCACGAACCCGTGACCTCCGCCGCGCACCCGTCTCCGCGCGAGACGGCGAGGATCACCGCCGGGACCGCGCCCGGGTTGTGCACCGTGCGCAGGTTCAGCCCGGTGAACCACAGCACCGAGCCCGCGGCGAACCGCCGGCGCCCGCCCGCGTGGCAGCGCAGTTCGATCTCCCCGGCCTCGAGGACGACGAGTACGCCGCGCCACTCCGCCTCCACGTGCGGTCGCGACTCGCCCGGGGCGATCTCGATCCGCCGCCGGCCGAAGCGGCGGCCGGGTGACTGCGTCGCACCGCCTCTGCCACCCATGCCGCCTCCCCCCCACGACTCACGCGGGCCGGTCGCTCCCGGTCCGTCGTGGGGTGGACCGCAGTGCGTCCCGGAAATCATCGGGGGCGGCCGGATCGTCCGGAACGCCGCTGCGCTGGTGGGCGAGGACGAGCCCGGGGTCGACCGTCCGCAGCACGGCCGCGGCGGCGTCGTGGCCGAGCCGGGAGGCGAGCTCGACGCGCGGGACGTCGATCGTCAGGCCGCGGATGCCTGCCGACCGCTCCGGTGAGATGGCGAACAGGTGGCTGCCGGACCGGCCGGGGTGGGCGGCGTCGGAGAGCAGGTCGAGGCTGTCCGCGTGCCGCCGGACGTCCTGGGTCATCGCGCCGAGCCCGGGGGCGAGCAGGTCGATCGACCGCGCCCACCACGGCGTGCGGCCGGTCGGGTCGGAGCGGCGCAGCTCGGGGACGGTGCGGGTGAGCAGGACCAGGACGTGCGTGGCCCCGTCCCGCAGGGCCCGCGCCACCGGCAGCGGGTCGCCGATCGAGCCGTCGATCCAGCGCCGCCCGTGCAGCTCGACCGGCGGCCCGGTGAGCAGCGGGATCGCCGCCGTCGCGCGCATGGCCAGCCGCCAGTCCGCGGCGGTGGTGAGCCCGCCGAGGGCATGCGGCGTCATGTCGTCCGCGTCGGTGACCAGGACCCGCAGCGGGGCTGGGCTGTCCCGCAGCGCCTCCCAGTCGGTGGGCTTGCTGTGCACCAGGATCTCGTCGATCAGGTGGTCGAGCGAGACCATCGGCCGGCGCGTGCGGAGCCGGCGCGGGTCGACGAAGGCGCGGGTGGCCATGTCGTCGGGGAAGATCCGGGAGGCCTCGTAGCCGTGCCCGAGCAGCAGCGCGGTGGCCACGAAGGCGCCGGCGGAGCTGCCGTAGGCCACGTCGAAGGCCGGGGCCAGTCCCGCCTGCTCGAGGGCCCACACCATGCCGCCCGCGTAGGCCCCGCGCATCCCGCCGCCGCCGACGACGAGGGCGATCCGGTGCCCGTCCGTCCGGGCGCCGGGGCGGCTGCCGGAGTCCCGGCGGCGGAACAGGGCGTGCAGGACCTCGGCGTCGCCCTGGAGATCCCCTTCGGGCAGGTCCCCCATGACCCTCATCATGACCCGGTGGGAGCGCCGCGGTCAGGATGACCGGATGAACGTCACCGACGACGGCCCGGTGCGCCGGATCACCCTCGACCGGCCCGAGGCGCGCAACGCCCTGACCGCGGGCGACGTCCGCGACCTGCACGCCGCCCTCGACCTCGGCCCGGACAGCCGGGCCGTCGTGGTCGACGCCGCCGGTCCCGTGTTCTCCGCCGGCATGCACGTCGACGAGTTCCTGGCCCTCTCCTCGGTCGCCGACGCGGAGGCCTTCATCGCGCGGCTGCGCGACCTGCTGCGGGCGGTCCGGACGGCGCCGGTGCCGGTGCTCGTGGCCGTCGACGGGCCGTGCATCGGCGCGGCGTTCGAGCTCGCCCTGGCCGCCGACCTCCGGGTGGCGACCACGCGGGCGGCGTTCGGGCTGCCGGAGGTGAAGCTGGGCATCCCCTCGGTGGTCGACGCGGCGCTGCTGCAGCAGCACGTCGGGCTGGCGTTGGCCAAGGAGATCGTGCTGACCGGGGACCTCTACCCGGTCGAGCGGCTCGGCACGCTGTGCAACGCGGTCGTCGAGCCGTCCGGGCTGGCCGGTGCCGTCGAGGAGCTGCTCGCCAAGGTCCGCGGGCACACCCGCACGGTGCTCGCGGCACAGAAGCGCCTGTTCGAGACGTGGCAGAACACCGGGCTGGCCGAGGGCGCCGACCGGAGCGTGCAGGAGTTCGCCGGCGTCTTCGCGGAGGAGGAGACGCGGGAGGTGCTCGCGGCCTACCGGGCCCGGCTCGGCCGGCGGGGAGCCTCCCGCGACGGCTCAGGCAGGCGTACCGACGGCTGAGGCA
Organism: Pseudonocardia autotrophica; assembly: GCF_000717175.1. GTDB lineage: Bacteria > Actinomycetota > Actinomycetes > Mycobacteriales > Pseudonocardiaceae > Pseudonocardia > Pseudonocardia halophobica. Next base: position 8,973 of record NZ_JNYD01000012.1, read on the forward strand.
GGCGTATCGACGTGCCGGGGAGACGAAGACGGCGGCGGGTTTCGTACCCCCGGCACGAAGGTCGATCGCGTGACCGATGTCACGGTGCAGGGGACACCCCGAGCCCGTCCGCATCGGACCCAGGAGGCAGCGTTGCCCGTCCACCCCGAAGCCCAGACCCTGCTCGACGCCCTCGCCGAGCAAGGCATGCCGCCGTTCCCGCAGATGACGGTGCCGATGGCCCGCGCCGCGGCGAAGGGCTTCCTCGACCTGCAGGGCGAGCCGGAGTCGATCGCGGTCGACGAGCGCCGCATCACGGGGCCCGCGAGCCAGATCCCGGTCCGGATCTACACCCCCGACGGTGACGGCCCCAAGCCGCTGGTCGTGTACTTCCACGGCGGCGGCTGGGTGATCGGCGACCTGGACATCGTCGACCGCCCGCTGCGCAGCATCGCCAACCGCAGCGGCGCCGTGATCGTGTCCGTCGACTACCGGCTGGCGCCCGAGCACGTCGCGCCCGCCGCGTTCGACGACTGCTACGCGGCCACCGTGTGGGCCGCCGAGAACGCCGCGGAGCTCGGCGCCGACCCGGACCGGCTGATCGTCGCCGGCGACTCCGCGGGCGGGCACCTGGCCGCGTCCGTCGCCCAGGCCGCGAAGGACCGCGGCGGCCCCGCGATCGCCGCGCAGCTGCTGCTCTACCCGGTGACCGACTTCGACTTCTCGACGCCGTCGTACGAGGAGAACGCCGACGGCTACCTGCTCACCCGCGGCGCGATGGAGTGGTTCTGGGCGCACTACCTGGGCGCGCAGAGCGACGACCTCGACTACCTGTGCCCCGGCCGCCGAGAGGACGTCTCCGGCCTGCCGCCGGCCTACGTCGCGACGTCGGAGTTCGACCCGCTGCGCGACGAGGGCGAGAACTACGCCCGCAAGCTCGAGGCCGCCGGCGTGCCCGTCACCCTGAAGCGGTTCGACGGCATGCTGCACGACTTCCTGTGGACCCTCGGCGCCACGCCGTCGGGTGCCGGGATCATCGACGAGATCGCCGACGCGGTGCGGAAGGCCGGCGCGTGACGCAGCGGGTCGAGGTCGCCGTCCTGGGAGCGGGACTCGGCGGCCTCGGGATGGCCGAGCGGCTGCTGCAGTCCGGCGAGGAGTCGTTCGTGCTGCTCGAGAAGGCGGGCGACTGGGGCGGCACCTGGCGGGACAACACCTACCCCGGCGCCTCCTGCGACGTGCAGTCGCACCTGTACTGGTTCTCCTTCGACGAGCAGCCGGACTGGAGCCGGGTGTTCGCGTTCCAGCCGGAGATCAAGGCGCACATCGACCGCCTCGTGAACCGGCTCGGCCTCGCGCCGCGCATCCGGCTCAACACCGAGGTGACGGCGGCGCACTGGGACGAGGCCGAGGGCGTCTGGCGGATCGCGGTGTCCGAGGGCGAGGACGTCGTCGCCCGGGCCCTGGTCACGGCGTGGGGCCAGCTCAACCGGCCCACCTTCCGCGACATCGCCGGCCGGGAGACCTTCCGCGGCGAGTCGTGGCACTCGGCGCGCTGGAACCACGACGTCGACCTGCGGGGCAAGCGCGTCGCGTGCATCGGCAACGGGGCCAGCGCGGCGCAGCTCATCCCCGAGGTGGCCGAGGTCGCCGGCGAGCTGCTCGTGTTCCAGCGGACGCCGAACTACGTGGTGCCCCGCGAGGACCGCCCGTACGACCCGGAGGAGCGCGCACGGTACCGGCAGCGGGAGTTCCTGCAGGAGAGCCGCGACGGCTTCTACTGGGAGCACGAGGGCTGGATGGGGGCGATGAAGCAGGGCACGGACGTGGCCGCCGAGTTCACCGCCGCCGCCCGCGCCCACCTCGAGGCCCAGGTCCCGGACGAGGAGCTGCGCGCCAAGCTCTGGCCGGACTACCCGATCGGCTGCAAGCGGATCATCATCGCGGACACCTTCTACCCGGCGCTGGTGCGCGACAACGTGCAGCTGGTGACCGAGAAGCTCGAGGGCGTGGAGCCCGAGGGCGTGCGGACCGCCGACGGCGTGCTGCACGAGGTGGACGTGATCGTCTACGCCACCGGGTTCGAGACGCTGTCCTTCAACTGCGCGCTCGACGTCCGCGGCCGCGACGGCCTGCAGCTCGCGGAGGCCTGGCGGGACGGCCCGCAGGCCTACCTCGGGATCACCGTCACCGGCTTCCCGAACCTGTTCATGCTCTACGGCCCGAACACGAACCTCGGCCACAACTCGATCATCGCGATGCTCGAGTGCCAGTTCGAGTACGTGCTGCAGGGCCTGGCCGTGGGGAAGGAGAAGGGCGCGGCACTCGCGGTCCGGGCCGAGGCGCAGGACGCGTACAACGCCGAGCTGCAGCGCGAGCTGCGGGACAGCTCCTTCGCGGGCAGCTGCAACAGCTGGTACAAGACGGCCGACGGACGGATCACCAACAACTGGAAGGGCAGCGTGGAGGACTACCGGGCGGCCACCCGGGAGCTCGACGTGGCGGACTACGACCTCGTGCCCACCCCCTGACCAGGGCACTCCGCACCGACCTCCGGCCGGGTGCGACGCGGGCAACGGCGCCGGCGTCGCACCCGGCCGGGCTCGTCCGTGCGGAGACTTGTCAAACGTTCGGCAGAACGTACTGTGTGGGGGTGCCGCCATCGTCGACGGACGTCTCCCCGGCCGGTCTCGCCCAGGTGGGCGGCTGCGTCCGGGCGATCGCCGTCGCCCTGGGCCGGCGGGTCGTCGAGATCGCGCTCGACCTCCGCCAGCTGATGGCCACCGAGATCGCCGAGCTCGACGGCGACCCCCGGATCGTCGAGCTGCTCGGCGCCTCCGTCGAGGGCAACGTCGAGACGATCCTGCACATGCTGGCGCACGAGATCCCGGCCGAGCGGATGGAACCGCCGTCGGCCGCCTTCGAGTACGCCCGCCGGCTCGCCCAGCGCGGGGTCCCGGTCAACGCCCTGCTCCGCGCCTACCGGGTGGGCCACGACCGGCTGCTGCGCTGGATGTTCGCCGAGCTCGACCGGCGCCGGGAGGACCCGGTGGTGGCGCTCGGCGTCGCGCGGCGGATGGTCGGCGACACCTTCGGCTACGTCGACTGGATCTGCCAGCAGGTCGCCGAGGTCTACGAGGAGGAGCGCGAGCGCTGGCTCGCCAACCGGGACACGCTGCGGGCGGGCCGGGTCCGGGCCCTGCTCGACGGCGACGGCCCGGCCGACCTCGACGCCCTCGAGACCACCCTGGGCTACGGGCTTCGCGGGCGGCACCTCGCGCTGGTCGCCTGGTCCGGCGAGGGGGAGGGCGCGGCCGTCGTCCGGCTCGTCGGGACGCTGGCCGACCGGACCGGCTGCCGCGGCCGCCCGCTCTGCGTGGCCTACGACCATGCGACGACCTGGGCCTGGCTGCCGCTCGGCCGGGACTCCTCGGTGGGGGACCTGACCAAGGCGGTCGAGGCGCTCGTCGAGGAGAACGGGCAGGCCGTGCGGATCGCCGTCGGCGAACCCGGGACCGGGGTGGCCGGGTTCCGGGAGAGCCACCGCCAGGCCGTCCGCGCGCAGACCGTGGCCCTCGCCGCGGGCGACGACGCCCGGACGATCACGACCTTCGCCGACGTCGGCGCCGTCGCCCTGCTCTGCGCGGATCTCGACGCCGCGCGCATCTGGGTGGCGGACACCCTCGGCGGTCTCGCCGCCGACGACCCGCAGCGCGCCCGGCTGCGCGAGACCCTGCGCGTGTTCCTCGCGGCGGGCGGCAGCTACACCACGGCGGCCGATCACCTGACCATGCACAAGAACTCGGTGCGCTACCGGGTGAGCCGGGCCGAACGGGAGCGCGGGCGGCCGCTGACCGAGGGCCGGATCGATCTCGAGCTGGCGCTGCTGGCCTGCCGCTGGCTCGGCCGCGCGGTGCTCACACCCGCCCGGTGATCGTGGGTAGTGTCTCTGGTCGTGAGCGCTCTGAAGACCGAGGTCGAGCCGGACGAGGTCGGGCTCGACGCGCAGCGGCTGGACCGCATCGAGTCGCACTTCGCGAAGTACGTCGACGCCGGCAAGCTCGCCGGCTGGTCCGTCGCCGTCGCCCGCCGCGGGAAGGTCGCGTACGTCGCGCACCACGGCCTGCGGGACGTCGAGGCCGGGCTCCCCGTCACCGACGACACGATCTGGCGCATCTACTCGATGACCAAGCCGATCACCTCCGTCGCCGCGCTGATGCTGTGGGAGGAGGGGGCGCTCGAGCTCACCGACCCGGTCTCGCGTTACATCCCGTCCTTCGCCGACACCCGCGTCTACCGCTCCGGCTCCGCGCTCAACCCCGGCACCGAGCCCGTGGTCGAGCCGGTCCGGGTCCACCACCTGCTCACCCACACGTCCGGGCTCACCTACGGCTTCCACCACGCCCACCCCGTCGACGAGATGTACCGCGGCAAGGGCCACGAGTTCGGCGCCCCGCGCGGGCACGACCTCGCCACCGCCTGCGACACCTGGGCGAGCCTGCCGCTGCTGTTCCAGCCGGGCAGCGAGTGGAACTACGGCGTCTCGACGGACGTGCTCGGCCGGGTCGTCGAGGTCGCCTCCGGCATGTCGCTCGACGCCTTCTTCCGCGAGCGGATCCTCGACCCGCTCGGCATGACCGACACCGGCTTCCACGTCTCCGGCGAGGAGGACCTGGCGCGGCTCGCCACGCTGTACGTGCCGAAGCCCGGCGGCGGGCTGGTCCGCAGCGGGGCGATGGCCGAGGCGATCACCCGCGAGCCGACCTTCCTGTCCGGCGGGGGCGGGCTGGCGTCGACGCTGCACGACTACCACCGCTTCACCCAGATGCTCGCGCGCGGCGGCGAGCTCGACGGCGTGCGCCTGCTCGGCCCGCGCACCCTCGCCTACGCCACGCGCAACCATCTGCCCGGCGGCGCGGACCTGGAGACCGTCGGCCGGCCGATCTTCGCGGAGTCCACCTACCAGGGGACGGGCTTCGGGCTGGGGTTCTCGGTCGTCGTCGACCCGGCGGCGGGCAAGCAGCTGCAGGGGCTCGGGGAGTACGGCTGGGGCGGGCTGGCCAGCACGGCCTTCTACATCGACCCGGTCGAGGAGCTCTCGGTGGTCTTCATGACCCAGCTGATGCCCTCGAGCACCTACCCGATCCGCCCGCAGCTGCGGGTGCTGGTGTCGCAGGCGGTGGTCTCGTGAGCGAGCTCGCGAGCTCATCGTTCCCCACCGCAGCGCCGCGAACGCGACCGACGAGCGCCGGCGAGAAGGGGTCATGAGCTGGGTGGACGAGCGCGAGGGCTCGTGGGTCCTCGCGTTCGTCATCCGGGTGGTCGTGGTCGCGATCGCGCTGTGGGTCGCCACCTGGCTGGTCGACGGCATCGAGCTCGGCGGGACCACCACGGGAGCCCGGGTGGGCACCCTGGTCGTGGTCGCGCTGATCTTCGGCCTGGTCAACGCCTTCCTCAAGCCCGTGATCAAGATCCTCAGCTGCCCGCTGTACATCCTCACGCTCGGGCTGTTCGGCCTGGTGATCAACGCCCTGCTGTTCTGGCTGGTCGGCTCGTTCGCCTCGCGGATCGGCCTGCCGTTCGTGGTCGACGGCTTCTGGCCGGGCTTCTGGGGCGCCATCGTCGTCGCGATCGTCGGCTTCGTCCTGCACCTGCTGATCCCGGACCGCTTCGACCAGCGCTGACGTGCGGGGTGAGTGGTGCCGGAGCACCGCTCACCGCGCACGGCGGGCTCAGACGGGCCAGGTCTCCTCGCGGTAGCCGCCGTCCCAGAACATCCACTCGTACCGGCTGGTCGTGGTGAAGTGCGCCCGCATCCGGGCGAGCTCGGCCTCGGAGACCGACTCGCCGATCCGGTCGGTGGCGGCGAGCACGGCGTCGACGACGGCCTGGAACTCCTCGCCGCCGTAGGTGGCGATCCAGCGGGCGTAGAGCGGGTCGGGGGAGCCGGCCTCGAGCAGGTGCTCGCCGACCTTCGCGTAGATCCAGTAGCAGGGGAGCACCGCCGCGACCGCCTCCGCGTACGAGCCGGAGTACGCGGTGGCGAGCAGGTAGCTCACGTACGCCTGGGTGGCGGGCGCGACCGGCAGGGCCGCGGCCTGTTCGGCGGTCAGATCCAGCTTGCCGAGCAGCTCGGCGTGCAGCTCCTGCTCCGCGGCGATCGCACCGGCCGCGTGGGCGCAGAACATGGCGAGGTCGTCCTCGTCGGGCGCCTTGGCCGCGCACAGCGCGAGCGCGCGGGCGAACCCGCGCAGGTAGTGCGAGTCCTGGACGATGTAGTGCCGGAAGGCCGAGTGCGGCAGCGTGCCGTCGGTCAGCCCGGTGACGAACGGGTGGGCGAGGATCGCGGCGTGGACGCCCTCGACGTCGCTCCACAGGACGTCGGTCGTGCGGGTGCTCATGCCCGGAACCGTAGGGCCCGCGGAACGACCGTCGGTGTGGCGTGGACCACCCATGGAGTGATCATGTGCGCGAGGGGTAGTCGCGTTCTGACAGTTCGTGCGCTCAGAGTGAGACACTGGTCACTCTTCGGGTAGGATGACACCTGCCGGTAAACGGGGTGAGTCACGATGGAACACCACGGATGGCGACTCAGCGCTGAGCGCGCGCCGGCCCGCACGTCCTTCCTTCACGGAGGTGAGTGGAATGAGTCCCGTCCCCATGGACCATCACGAGAAGATGCGGCTGCGCGCTGCCGCGTTCCGGGTCACCCGCCTGTACCCCGGTCCCGTCGGTGAGGTGCTCTCCCGGGAGCTCCTGACCTGGGAGGAGTTCGGGTACCGGCTCGGCGGCGGTCAGCTCGTGATGCGGCTGGTCGACCACGTGCTCAAGACCCCGCTCAACCAGGACGGCGTCGCCGCCTGACTCCCCGGGCCCGTCCTACGGGGCGGGCTCCTGCAGGGTCGTCACGGTCGTCGCCGCCGGACCGCTCGGCACCGTGCCGTCGGCCGACGCGGCCACGGCACCGCCCAGCACCAGCATCGCCGCGAGTGTCGCGAGGCTCCCCGCCCGTGCAGCGACCGTGTAGGCCGCCGAGGCGGCGCCGTGCAGCGCCGGGGAAACCCGGCGGTGCCCCCGTTCGACCTGCTGTGCCGGCACGCGGCGCAGCACTTCCTCCACCGGTGCCGCCGGGATGCGGTCGGGCCGGTGTACGCCCTGGGTGTGCGAGCGGCCAGGGTGCGCTCGGCGGTTCTCACCGCGACCCCCACCGTGCCGCGGACCGTGCTGACCCGGAACCGCCGGAAGGGCGACGGTCCGCTCCTCCGGTCCGCCGCCGCGCGGAACCGGCACGGGGCGAAGGGCCGGGGCGGCGGGGAGCACGGTCACGCCCGGTTCATCGTGACGTCACACACCTCCGTTAACGGACCCTGCCCGCCTCACCCGATCGGAGTCCTCGCACCGCGGACGACCGGCGGACCCGGCCGACCGGCGAGGGCGGCCAGCAGCGCGTCGAGCGCGTCGAGGCTGTGCGCGCTGACGACCGCGTCGCAGTAGGGCCAGGCGGCGGCCATCCCGCCGGTGAGCGGGCGGAAACCGGCGTGCCGGGTCCGTGGGTTGGCCCAGACGATCCGGTGGGCGCGTCGGCGGAGCCGGGCCATGGCGCGGGTGAGCACGGCCGGGTCGCCGGTGTCCCACCCGTCGCTGACCACGAGCACGACCGCACCCCGGCCGAGCGCGCCGCCACGCACCGTGAGGAACCGCTCCAGCGACTCACCGATCCGGGTGCCGCCGGACCAGTCCGGGGCCAGTCGTCCGGCGCGTTCCAGCGCGAGGGCGGGGCCGGTCCGGGCGAGGGCGCGGGTCAGCCGGGTCAGCCGGGTGGCGAAGGTGAACACCTCGGCGCGCTGCGTGCCCGCGGCGCAGTAGAGCAGCTGGAGCAGGGCGCGGGCGTACGGCTCCATCGATCCGGAGATGTCGCAGAGCACGACGAGCGGGCGCGGACGTCGGTGCCGGGCCCGCCGGGCCAGCCGGACGGGTTCCCCGCCGGTCCGCCTGGCCTCGCGGAGGCTGCGGCGCAGGTCCACCCCCGGACCGTGGGACGCCCGGCGGGTTCGGCGGGTGGCGCGCAGCGGGGTGGCGATCCGCAGCCGTCGCATGGCCTCCACCAGCAGCGCGAGCTCGGCGGGGCTGAGTGTGTCGAAGTCGCGCCCGCCCAGCCGTTCGGTCGCGGAGGCGACGGCGGGGGAGGGCACGGCGCGCCCGGCCCCGTTCGCCGCGCCGTCACCCCGTGGCGGCCCCCCGCCCGCCGCGGCGGCCCCGGCAAGGCCCGTCGTCCGGCCGGTGGGCGCGGGGTCCGACCCGCTCGTCGTCGGACCGCCGCGGCGCGCTGCGGCCGGATCGGTCACCCCGGTGAAGACGGCGGCGAACACCCGCTCCAGGGCGGGGAGCTGGGCCGGGTCCGAGACGAGCGTCGCCTGCGCGCACGCCCGGAGCCTGTCGAGCCCGGCCGGTTCGACGGCGACGATCGCCCGGGCGAACCGCTCGGTGCGGTCCGGGTCGACCGCCAGCCCCGCCGTCCGGCAGGCCTCGGTGAACCGGGCGACCAGGACGGCCAGATCGGCCTTCACGGCGACGCGAGCAGGGTCGCCAGGCCCGCGGCCCGGACGGCCTGCACGTCCTCGTCGTACTTCAGCACGGCTCCGAGGCTGCGTTCCGTGGCGGCGAGCAGGGCGGGCTCCGCCCCGGACCCGTCCGTGCCGATCTCGTCCGCGTCGACGCCGAGCACGTGCAGCGCGTTCGCCCAGCTGATCGCCTCCGCCACCCCCGGCGCCTTGAGCAGCTCCAGGCCTCGGATCCGCTGCACGCTCCCGGCGACCCGGGCTGCCAGCCAGTCCGCGGCCTCGGGCACCCGGCGCCGGACGATCTCCGCGACCCGGTCCGGGCCGGGGTGCGCGATCCAGTGGTAGAGGCAGCGCCGTTTGAGGGCGTCGTGCAGGTCCCGGGTGCGGTTCGAGGTCAGCACCGCGACGGGCGGGACCGCCGCACGTCGCGTGCCCAGCTCGGGGATGGTTACCGCGGATTCGGCGAGCAGTTCGAGCAGGAACGCCTCGAACTCGTCGTCGGCCCGGTCGATCTCGTCGACCAGCAGCACCGCCGGGCGCGGGCCCGGATGCTCGATCGCGGCGAGCAGCGGCCGCGCGAGCAGGTGCTCGGGCGTGAACAGGTCCGCGTCGGAGAGCTCCGCGTGGCGGGACTCCGCGAGCCGGATCGACAGCAGCTGCCGCGGGTAGTTCCACTCGTAGAGCGCCTCGGCCGCGGTGATCCCCTCGTGGCACTGCACCCGCAGCAGCGGCGTGTCGAGCACCTCGGCCAACGCCTTCGCCGCCTGCGTCTTCCCGACCCCCGGCTCGCCCTCCAGCAGAATCGGCTGGCCCAGCCGGACGGCCAGGAACAGCGCGGTGGCCAGGGCGTCGTCGGCGAGGTAGCCGGTCGCGTCGAGCCCCGCACGCAACGCGTCGACGTCGACCGGCAGCCCCGGCGCGGTCATCCGGCGCAACCTCGCCGGGTCGGCGAGGAAGGCGTCCCGGCAGCCGGTGCCGCAGAAGTGGACCGTGCGGCCGTCGTGCACGAGCGGGACCCCCGCCGGGCCGGTGGCCACCGCCATCCCGCAGACCGGGTCCGTGGCCGTCGGTACCGCCGCCTCCGCCTCTCCGGCCGGCCGGCTCTCGACGAGCTGCGCGTAGATCGACAGGGCGATCTCCGCCGGGGTCCGGGCCCCGATGTCCAGACCCGCCGGCGCGTGCACCCGGGCGACGTCCTCGGCGGGGACACCGCGTGCCGCGACCTCCGCCAGCACCCCGGCCGCGCGCCGCCTGCTCGCGACCAGCGCCACGTAGGGCACCCCGGCGCGCAGCGCGGCGGTCAGCACCTCGGGCTCGTCCCGCCCGTGGGAGGCGACGACGACCGCGGCGGTGTCCGGCGGCAGCGGCGCGGCCGGATCGGTGACGACGCGGACCTCGTGGTCGGCCGCCGCGCCGATGCGCACCAGGGCCCGGGCCACCGGCGCGTCGCCGAGGACGAGGACCAGCGCGGCCGGCAGCACCGGCTCCAGCAGGAGCTCCAGCGCGCCGCCCGACAGGCACGGGTTGTCCACGGTGCGCACCCCCGGTGGCGCGGGAACCCGTGCGCCGCCCGGCCTGATCCAGAGCAGCCCCGGCTCGCCGCTGGCGAGCACCCGCAATCCCTCGACCCGCGTGGTCGACTCCGCGCAGGTGCCCCCGACGAAGCCCTCGATCGTGCCGTCCGCCAGCACCAGCGCCCGGTCGCCCGGGCGGGCGCTGGCCGGGCGTTCCACCCGCACCACGGTCGCGAGCACGTAGGGCGTCCGTCCGGCCCGCAGCTCGTCCGCCCGGCCGAGGAGCTCCGGGTCGCCCACGGCGGTCACGTGACCGACAGGTCGGTGCGGAGCGGTCTGCCCTGCATCGCCCGCCAGACCTGGGCCGGGGTGAGCGGCATGTCGGCGTGCCGCACCCCGATCGCGTCCAGCACGGCGTTGACCACCGCCGGCGGCGAACCGACCGTCGCCGACTCCCCGACGCCCTTCGCGCCGATCGGGTGGTGCGGCGACGGGGTCACCGTCTCGCCCAGCTCCCAGGACGGACACTCCAGCGCGGTGGGCAGCAGGTAGTCCATGAACGACGCGCCCAGGTGGTTGCCGTCCGGGTCGAACGCGAGGGCCTCCATCAACGCCATCCCGATGCCGTCGGCGAGGCCGCCGTGGATCTGCCCCTCGACGACCATCGGGTTGATCCGCACCCCGCAGTCGTCGACCGCGACGAACCGGCGCACCGTCACCTGCCCGGTGCCCGGGTCGACGTCGACGACGCAGACGTAGGCGCCGCACGGGTAGGTCAGGTTCGGCGGGTTGTAGACGCACGTGGCGTCCAGGTGGCCCTCCACGCCCTCGGGCAGTTCGAGGGCCGAGTGTGCGGCCATCGCGATCTCGGCCATCGACGCCGACGCCGCCGGGTCCCCCCGGACCTCGAACCGGCCCTTGACGAACTCCAGGTCCGACGGCGCGACCTCCAGCATCGCCGACGCCACGATCCGGGCCCGTTCCCGGACCTTGCGCGCCACCAGCGCGGTCGCCGCCCCCGAGACCGGGGTCGAGCGGGAGCCGTAGGTGCCTAGCCCGAACGGCGTCTGGTCGGTGTCCCCCTGGACGACCTCGACGTCGTCCGGCGAGATGCCCAGCTCCTCCGCGACGATCTGGGCGAACGTCGTCTGGTGGCCCTGGCCCTGGGTCATGCACGACAGCCGCAGCACCGCCTTGCCGGTGGGGTGCACGCGCAGCTCGGCGCCGTCCGCCATGCCGAGGCCGAGGATGTCCATGTGCTTGCGCGGGCCCGCGCCGACGGCCTCGGTGAAGAACGAGACGCCGATGCCCATCAGCTCGCCGCGGGCCCGCTTCTCGGCCTGCTCGCGGCGCAGCTCGGCGTAGCCGGCCAGGTCCAGCGCGGTGCGCAGGGTCTTCGGGTAGTTCCCGGAGTCGTACTCCCAGCCCAGCGCGGTCCGGTACGGGAACTGCTCGGGCCGGATCAGGTTCTTCATCCGCAGCTCCGCCGGGTCCCAGCCCTGGTCGCGGGCGAGCACGTCCACCAGCCGTTCGATCAGGTAGACGGCCTCGGTGATCCGGAACGAGCAGGCGTAGGCCACCCCGCCCGGGCACTTGTTGGTGTAGACGCCGGTGACGGAGCAGTGCGCGGCGCGCAGGTCGTAGGACCCGGAGAAGACGTGGAACAGCCCGGCGGGCAGCTTCGACGGTTGCGCGGTGCCGTTGAACGCCCCGTGGTCGGCGAGCACCTTCACCCGCACCCCGAGCAGGGTGCCGTCCTTCGTGGCGGCGATCTCGCCGTGCATGTGGTAGTCGCGGGCGAAGGAGGTGCTCATGAGGTTCTCGGAGCGGTCCTCGACCCACTTGACCGGCCGGCCGGTGACGATCGACCCGACGACGGCGCACACGTAGCCGGGGTAGATGCCGACCTTGTTGCCGAAGCCGCCGCCGATGTCCGGCGCGATGACCTGGATCTTGTGCTCGGGGATCCCGGCCACCAGGGCGTAGACCGTGCGGTGGGCGTGCGGTGCCTGGGTGGTGGTGTGCACGGTGAGCTTGCCGCTGACCGGGTCCATGCTCGCGATCGAGCCGCACGTCTCCATCGGGGCGGGGTGCGAGCGCGGGTAGAGCAGGTCGCACTCGGCGACGACGTCGGCACGGGAGAACACCTCGTCGGTGGCGGCGGCGTCGCCGGCCTCCCAGTCGAAGATGTGGTTGTCCGTGCGGTGCAGGTCGTCACGGATCACGGGCGCGTCGGGATCGAGGGCGTGGGTGGCGTCGACGACGGCGGGCAGCGGCTCGTACTCGACCTCGATGAGCCCCAGGGCGTCGCGGGCGGCGTAGCGGTCCTCGGCGACGACGAAGGCGACCTCCTGGCCCTGGAAGCGCACCTTGTCCGTCGCCAGCACGGCCTGCACGTCGTGGCTCAGCGTCGGCATCCAGGCGAGCCCGAGCCCGGCGAGGGTCTCGCCGGTGATCACGGCCTCGACCTTCGGATGGGCCTCGGCCGCGCTCGTGTCGACGGACACGATCCGGGCGTGCGCGTACGGGCTGCGCAGGATCGCCGCGTGCAACATCCCGGGCAGCACGATGTCGTCGAGGTAGCGGCCCGCGCCGCGGAGGAAGCGGGCGTCCTCCTTGCGCCGCATGGAGCCGAAACCCAGGGGCGTGCTGGCCGCGGCGTGGGTGGTCATGACGTCACCGTCCCGGCTGCTGTCCCCGCTTCCGCGGCTCGGTCGGCGGCCGCCCGGACGGCACGCACGATGTTCTCGTAGCCCGTGCACCGGCAGACCTGGCCCGAGATCGCCTCGCGGATCTCCGCGGGCGACGGGTCCGGATTCCGGTCGAGCAGGGCCCGGCTGGTCAGCAGCATGCCCGGCGTGCAGAACCCGCACTGCAGGCCGTGCATGTCGCTGAACGCCTGCTGCACCGGGTCCAGCCCGTCCGCACCGGCCAGGCCCTCCACCGTGCGCACCTCGTGCCCGTCGGCCATCACGGCCAGCACCGTGCACGACTTGGCCGGCAGCCCGTCGAGGAGGACCACGCAGACCCCGCAGTTGGAGGTGTCGCAGCCCCAGTGGGTCCCGGTGAGCCCCAGTTCGTCGCGGAGGAAGTGCACGAGCAGCAGCCGGGGCTCGACGTCACGGGTGTACTCGACGCCGTTGACGGTGACGGTGATCTGCATGTCAGGCCTCCCGACCGCGGGCGCGTGCGGCGGCCCGGCGCAGCGAGCGGGCCGTCAGCTCGCCGGCGAGGTGCCGCTTGTAGTCCTCCGGTCCGCGCTGGTCCGCGACGGGCCGGCAGTGCTCGGCCGCGATCCGCCCGGCCTCGGCGAAGTTCTCCTCGGTCGCCGGCGCGCCGCGCAGGAACTCCTCGGCCTGCGGCGCCCCGAAGTGGTCGGCCCCGACGGCGGTCAGCCCGAGCCCGACGTCGGCGACCCGCTCGCCCTCCAGCCAGAGCGCCGCCCCCGCGGCCGCGACGGCCCAGTCCCCGGCGCGGCGCTCCACCTTCGTGTACGCGCTGCCGCCGCCGGGCCGGACCGAGACCCGGATCTCCACGAGGATCTCCGTGTCCCCGACGACCGTCTGGTACGGCCCGACGTGGAACTCGCGGACGGGCACGGTCCGGCGGCCGTCCACGCCCTCGATCACCGCGACGGCCCGCAACGCGGTGAAGACCGCCGAGAGGTCCTCGTTCGGGTCCGCCTGGCAGAGCGAGCCGCCGACCGTCCCCCGGTTGCGCACGACGGGATCGGCGATGACGCGCTCGGCGTCCCGGAACATCGGGAAGTGCTCGCCCGCCACGGCCGAGGCCATCAGCTCGGCGTGCCGGACCAGCGCGCCGAGGCGGAGCTCACCGCCCTCGAGGCTGATCGTCCGGAGCTCGTCGAGCCCGTTGATGTCGATCAGCGTCTCCGGGTTGGCGAGGCGCAGCTTCATCATCGGGATGAGGCTGTGCCCCCCGGCGAGCAGCCGCGACTCCGGTCCGTACCGCTGGAGGAGCGCGACGGCGTGGGCGACGCTCGTCGCCCGCTCGTACTCGAACTGCGCAGGCACCTGCATGGCGCCCCCCGAAGTCGGACGTCCGAGGTGGACGTGAGCCATGGTGGCGGATCATTGTGAGGTCAATCACAATCAGGCGGCAACGGCGGATTAAGCGTTCGCTTAGGGGACGGGGGGCCTCGCGATGACGCTGACCCAGTTGAGCGTGTTCGTCCTCGCGGCCCGCCTGGGGTCGGTCAAGGCCGCCGCGAGCACCCTCGGGGTGAGCGAACCGGCCGTCTCCCAGGCGCTCGCCGCGCTCCGCAAGCACTTCGGGGACCCGCTGCTCACCCGGGGCGAGGCCGGCATGGCCCTGACACCCGGGGGGAAGCGGCTGCTGCCCATCGCCGCCCAGCTGGTGGGGCTCGGCGCGGAGGCCGAGGCAGCGGTGCGCTCGGCGCTCGGGGCGCCCGAGCAGGTTCGGCTCGTCGCGCCCAGCGACGTCGTCGAGTTCGTCGCCGGGCCGCTGGCGGCCGCGTTCGGGGCGCGGACGGCCGGCTCCGCGGAGCTGACCGCCGGCGTGGCCGGGACCGGTGAGATGGCGGCGCTGGTCGCGCAGCGGCTCGCGGACATCGCCCTCGGCCCCCGGCTCGCCACGGACCGCGGCCTCGGCCTCGTCAGTGAGCCGATCGTGAAGTGCCGGCTGGCCGTCCTGGCCGCGCCGGGTGCCGTGCCCCGCGGCACCCCGGCCCGGTGGGACTGGCTGATCGACCCGTCCGGCACGGACCCCGAGAGCGACGTCGGTCGCCTGCTCGCCGTGCTCGGCGTGCCGGACTCCCGCCGGAGCGTGTTCCCCAACCAGACGGCGGCCTGGGACGCGGCGATCATGGGTCGGGGCGTGGCCACGGGGCTGACCCATCTGGCCGTGCACCACCTGCGCCGGCGGGAACTGCAGGTCGTGGACGTGCCGGGCACCCCTGTCGAGCTGTGCTGGCACGCCACGATGCTGCCCGCCGACCGTCGCGCTCCCGGGGCGACCACGCTGCGCCGGTTCCTCGGCACCCCGGAGGCGACCAAGCTGCTGCGCTCCCCGGGGACGGGGGTGCCGCCGTCCCGCTTCCGCCCGCCGGTCTACGTGACGATCTGGAGCTGACCCGGCCTCGGATCCGACGTGCGGATCGCGGCCGGCGGGGCGAGCGCCACGCGGCCGACCGGCCGGAGCCGGTCGGCCGCGACGACCTTCCTTACAGGCGCTCCCGCAGCTCCCGCTTGAGCACCTTCCCCGCCGCCGACACCGGGATCTCGTCGACGAGCCGGATCTCGCGCAGCCGCTTGTAGGGCAGGACCTGCGCGTTCACCGCCTCCATCAGCTCGGCGGCCTCGGCCTCGGTGCGGCCCGGCGCCACCACGAACGCCACCGGCAGCTCGCCGACGTTCACGTCCGGCCGGCCCACGACCGCCGCCCCGACCACGCCCGGCTGCCGGAACAGCAGCTCCTCCAGCTCGCGGGGGTACACGTTGTAGCCCTTGTAGAGCAGCATGTCCTTCTTGCGGTCGACGATCCGCAGGTACCCGTCCTCGTCGAGGACGCCGACGTCGCCGGTGTGCAGCCAGCCCTCCCGCAGCGCCGTCGCGGTCTCCTCGGGCCGGTCCTTGTACCCGACCATGACCTGCGGCCCGCGGATGCAGACCTCGCCCTCGGTGCCCGTGGGCACCGGGTTCCCCTCGTCGTCGACGATCCGGACCTCGGTGTCGGCGACGGGCGGGCCGACGCTCCCGGCCTTGCGCACCGCGGAGCGCGCGGACGGGTTCTGCGTGGCGCCCATCGTGACCTCGGTGAGCCCGTAGCCCTCCACGATCACGAGGTCCTCGCCCAGCCGCCGCTGCAGCGCCTCGATCAGCTCGACGGGCAGCGGGGCCGCGCCCGAGCTGAGCGCCCGGACCGACGACAGGTCCCGCGTCGCGAAGTCCGGGTGCCGCAGCAGCGCGGCGTACAGCGGCGGGGCGCCGCCCATCGAGGTGGCCCCGAAGCGCTCGACGTCCGCCAGGTAGGCGGCCGGGTCGAAGCGCTCGTGCAGCACGCTGGTGGTGCCGGACAGCAGCGGGATGTTGAGCCCGCCGACCGTGCCCATCGCGTGGAACCAGGGCGTGATGTTGACGACGACGCCGGTGCCGAACCGCACCGGGAACTCCTCGGCCGGGCCCTGGTCGGCCAGCACGAGGCCACCCTGGTCGTCGAGCTCGGGCCGGGCGCCGGAGCCCGCCACGGCGTACTGCAGGACGTTGACCACCACGTTGCGGTGCGGCAGCTGCACGCCCTTGGACCGCCCGGTGGTACCGCCGGTGTAGGCGAGATGGGCGAGGTCGCGGTGGACGTCGATCTCCACGGCCGGCGGCTCGGTGGGCGCCTGCGCGTGGAACTCCTCGAAGTCCGTCGCGCCCTGCGGGGTGAGCCGCACGGCGGGGTCGACGGCCTGCTCCCGGTTCGTGACCAGCGCGAACTTGACCCGCGTCTGGTCCCGCACCGCGGCGAACGCGGGGTACGCCGCCTCCCAGCTGACCAGGGCGACGGCGCCGGCGTCGGCCAGCTGGGCCGCGAGGTCCGCGGGCGGCAGCAGCGGGTTGGCCGGCGTGAACGTGGCCCCGGCGAGCTGGATTCCGTAGTAGGCGATCGCGTACTGCGGGCAGTTCGGCAGGTGGATCGCGACCACGTCGCCCCGGCCGACGCCCTGCTCGCGCAGGGCGTGCGCGAACGCCGAGGCCCGGGCGAACAGCTGGGCGTAGGTCAGGTCGCGGCCGTAGTAGTGCACGGCCACGCGGTCGCCGTAGCGGCGCGCCGAGCCGGCGAGCACCGCGCCGACCGGCACCTCGGGGTAGTTCACCGGGCCCCTCCGGCGGTGAAGGCGACCGGCAGGTGCTTGATGCCGTTGATGAACATCGACCGCAGCCGCTGCGGCTCCCCGGTGACGTGGATGTCCGGGACGCGGGTGAGCAGCTCGCGGAACATCACCGCCATCTCCCGGCGGGCCAGGTGGGCGCCGAGGCAGAAGTGCGGGCCGGGTCCGCCGAAGCCGACGTGCGGGTTCGGCGAGCGCCGGACGTCGAACCGGTCCGGGTCCGGGAAGTGCGCGGGATCGCGGTTCGCCGCCCAGTAGAAGAGGGCGACCTTGTCACCCGCCGTGAGCTCCTTGCCGCCGAGCACCGCGTCCCGGGCCAGGGTGCGCCGCATGTAGATGACCGGCGAGGCCAGCCGGACGATCTCGTCGATCGCGGTCGGGGTGACGCCGTCGAGGTCGGCGAGCCAGGCCGCGCGCTGCTCCGGGTTGTCCGTGAGGAACTTCAGGCCCCAGCTGATCGCGTTGCGGGTGGTCTCGTTGCCCGCGACCACCAGCAGGACGAAGAAGCTGGCCAGCTCGTCCGGGGTGAGGCGCTCGCCGTCGATCTCCGCGTTGACCAGCGCGGACGTGACGTCGTCCGTGGGGTTCTTCTCCCGCGCCGCGCCGAGGTCCTTCATCAGCGCCGCGAGCTCGCCACCCGCCGTGAGCAGGGCGGTGATGACGTCCGTGCCCTCCGGGACGTACTCCGGGTCCTGCGCCCCGAGGATCACGTTCGTGCGGTCGAACACGAAACGGTGCTGGCTCTCGGGGATGCCCATCATGTCGCAGACGATCTTCAGCGGCAGCCGGGCCGAGATCTCGGTGACCGCGTCGCACTCGCCGCGGTCGATGACGTCGTCGACGATCCGGGTCGCCGACCGCTGCACGTCCTCGGTGAGCTGGGCGAGCCGGCGCGGGGTGAAGCCGCGCGAGACGATCCGGCGCAGCCGGGCGTGCCGCGGGTCATCCATGTTGATCATCGAGCCGAAGAACTCCGCGAACTCAGGCGGCTGGTCGACGACCGAGGTGGAGCCCGAGCCCGAGGTGAAGACCTGCGGGGTCCGGCTGGCCTCGACGACGTCGTCGAGCCGGGTCAGTGCGAAGAAGCCCGGGCCCGGCTCCAGGTGGCCGAAGTCCGGCTCGGGGTAGAAGGGGATCGGCTCGTTGGTGCGCAGCCACGCGAACGCGGCGGCGCGCTCCTCGACGGGCACGGTCCAGAACCCCTCGACGTCCGAGAGGTCCGGGCGTCCCGGGTCGAGGGCCGTGTGATCCGTGGTGGTCGCGTCAGTGGACATGCATGCGGTCCCTCCTGCCGGTCCGCGGTGACCGGCGCCTCGCACACCATAGTTACTGAACGGTAGATCGGGGAGGGATGAGACCCCGTTCGTACCCGATCGCCACCGCGTCCGTGCGGCCCGTGGCGCCGAGCTTCGCCATGACCCGCGAAAGGTGGACGCTCACGGTCTTCTCGCTGATGTAGAGCGCCTCGCCGACCTGGCGGTTGGTGCGCCCCTCGGCCACCAGGGCCAGGACGGCGGCCTCCCGCGGGGTGAGCGGTCCGGCTCCGTCCGCGCCGGGCTCCGACCGCGTCCGCCGTGACCCTGCGCGCTCGCGGAGGTGGGTGGCCCGCGCCCGGAGCGGTTCGGCGCCGAGCCGCTCGGCCACCCCGATCGTGGCGTCGAGGTCGGCGACGGCCTCCTCCCGCAGCCGGGCGGCCGCCGCCCGGTCCTCGGTGCGGGCCGCGCCGGCCAGCTGCGCCTCGGCCCGCCGGACCCGTGCCTCGGCCTCCCGGTACGGCTCGCCGTAGCCGAACGCCTCGAGCACCCGGGTCCAGGTGGCGGCGTCGGCCTCGCCGCGCACGCGGTCCCGCTCGGCGCGCGCCCGCGCCAGCCACGCCCGCCCTTCGACGCCCAGTGAGCCGGACCGCGGGATGCCCTTCTCGGCGGCCTCCTCCGCCGCGCCGAGCAGGCGCTCGGCCTGCTCGTGGGCCCCCTCGGGGACGGCGGCGAGGCCGAGCGCGGCGAGCATGATCGCCGCGATGTGGTGCGGGAGGAGCCGCTCCAGGTCGGCCAGGGCGGTCTCCGCCCGGCGCAGCGCCTCCTCCGGCGCGCCCCGCCAGAGGGCCGCCTCGACGCCGGCACCGCCGAGGAGGAGGACCACCTGGTCGTCCTCCTGCTCGCGGGAGTCGAGCTCCGCCCAGCGCTGCTCGGCCTCCGCGAGCCGGCCCCGGGCGACCTCGACCAGCAGGCCGGCGGCCGCGAGCCGGCCCGCGACCACCGGGGCCACCATCGCCCCGCCGAGCCGCGCGGTGTGTTCCGCGGCCTCCCAGTCGCCGGCGACGAACTCGCTCATCAGCCGGGCGACCCGCAGGTCCATGCCGTAGCCGCTCCAGGTGGTGCCGGTCTCGGTGGCCCGCCGGCCCCCGGCCGCGAACTCCGCCGCCGCGGCCGCCGCGGAGCCCTCCTCGAGGAACGACATCCCGCGGTTGTAGAAGATCCGCAGCTCCACGCCGATGTTCCCGGAGCCCCTGGCCAGCGGCAGCGCCTCGGACAACAGCTCCCGGCTGCGCGGGCCGCGGCCCTCGAACTCCTCCGCCACGGCCAGGCTGATCAGCGCGTCCGCCTCGACGGCCGCGACGTCCTGCAACGCCTCCGCGAGTGCCGTGTCCGGGTCCGCGTCCCCGTGTTCGCCGTGGGGCTCGGCGGTGCCGGCGCGCAGGGCCGCGGCGGCCTCCCGCGCGATCCGCAGGGCGGCAGCGCCGTGCTCGCGCACGCCGGGCACGTCGTCCGTCCGCCAGAGGGCGCGGGCCAGGATGGCGTGCGCCCAGGCGAGGTCGGCCGTGGGCGGCCCGTCCCGGAGGAGGTCGACGGCCTCCCGGACGGTGGCCGCCGCGGCCGCGGTGGCCTCTGTGCGCTCGAGCAGGCGGATGGCGTGCCGGACCCGGACCTCGCCGGCGCGCCCGCGGTCAGTGCCGGCGTCGACCAGCTCGAGGGCGCGGGTGCTCAGGGCGATGCCGCGGTCCGGGTCCCCGGTCGCGCTCGCCGACCAGGCCGCCCAGAGCGTGACGGTGATCTCGTCCGCGCCCGCGACCGCCGCGGCGTCGGGCACCGCGGACCACAGCTCGACGGCGCGTTCGGCGTGCCGGAGGACCTCGGCGGGAGCTCCCACCCGGTCCGCCTCGCGGGCCGCGCGCACCGACGCCGCGAGCGCACGGGGCAGGTCGTGGGCGGCGAGGGCGTGGTGGGCGAGGGCGGCGGGGGAGGTGCCGACGGGCGAGGGCCGGCCGGGCGGGGCGGGCTGCGCCAGCCGCGCGGCGAGCAGGTCGGCGTAGCGGGAGTGGAGCCGCGCCCGCTCGCCGGGCAGCAGGTCGCCGTAGACCGCCTCGCGCAGCAGGGCGTGCCGGAAGGCGAGGTCGCCCCGCTCGTCCGGCACCAGGACGTGGTGGGCCACCGCCTCCCGGACGGCCTCCTCGAACTCGGCCGTGTCCAGGCCGCTGACCTCGGCCAACGTGGCGTCGGCGACGCTGCGCCCGGCCACCGACGCGACCCGCAGCACCTGCCGCGCGGGTGCGGGCAGCCGCTCGAACCGCGCCAGCAGCACGTCCGTGAGCGCCTCCGGCAGGCCGGCGCCGCCCCCGGCGGCCGACACGAGCTCTTCGGCGAAGAAGGCGTTGCCCTCGCTGCGCCGGGCCAGCCGGTGCAGCTCGCGCTCCTGCAGCCCGAGGTCACCGGCGAGGGCGGTCACCAGCGCGAGCGCGTCGGCGGGCGGCAGCGGCGCGAGCTCCAGCCGCTCGACGGCGGGCAGCCGCACCAGCTCGGCGAGCACCGGCCGCAGCGGGTGCCGGCGGTGCAGGTCGTCCGCCCGGTAGGTGGCCACGACGAGCAGCCGCCCCGCGCCGAGCCGGGACAGCAGGAAGACGAGGAGGTCCCGGCTGGAGCGATCGGCCCAGTGCAGGTCCTCGAGCACCAGCAGCACGGGCGGCCCCGCGGCCGACACCGTCTCCAGGGCGGACAGCAGTGCTTCGAAGACCTGCAGCTGGCCCAGCTCGCGCCCGCCCCGCTCCGCGGACGACTCGCCGGGGACGAGCCGCAGCAGCCCGGGATGCCGCTCGGCCAGCTCGGGGTGCTCGGCGAGCAGCCGGCCGACGATCTCGGTGAAGGGCAGGTACGGCAGCTCCACGCCGGCGGTGTCGATGCACCGCCCGAGCAGGACGAGCGCGCCCGGCCCGGACGACCCGGCCCCCTCGGACGACCCGGCCCCCTCGGACGACCCCGCCTCCTCGGACGACCCCGCCTCCTCGGACGACCCTGCCGCCTCCGCGGACAGCTCCGCGATCAGCCGAGACTTGCCCACCCCGGCGTCGCCGGACAGCAGGACGCCCGTGCCCCGCCCGGAGCGCGCCCTCTCGAGCGCACGGGCGAGGACGGACCGCTCGGCCCCCCGGCCGACCAGCCCGATCCCCACCCCCGGACGTGGCACGGGCGTCATGCTCGCACGGACCCCCGACGGATCCGGGCGAGTTCCGCGGGCGTCCCCCTCACGCCGCGCGGCACTGCCCGGTGACCGCGGACTTCTCGTGCGGCACCGGCGGGGGTACGGGGATGCGCGGCGGCTCCCGCCGCCCCTTCCGCCAGAGCCGGGCCAGCCGGGCCGTGCGGATGCGTTCGGCCTCCGCGAGGAGGGCGCTGCGGTGCTCGTCGACCATCGTCTCCAGGAAGAGCATGACGATGACACTCCGCCTGAGGGGTGCCTCCGGACATCGGTCGGTCACGCCGTCCCGGGCCGTCGCCGCGCACCGCGGCTGAGGGCTCGCCTTACCCCGCGGGGCCCATCAGGCCTCGCCCCTCCACCGTCAGGACTCCTCTCCTCGGGACCGCTCGGCCTCCCGGCCGGCCGGTTCGGGGTGGCCGCAGGGGTCGGTGTGCCAGAAACCGAAGGGATCGGGCAGCGCCGGCCAGGTCTCCTCGCCCGCGGCGAGCTCGGCGTCGGTGAGCAGGGCGGACCGCAGGCCGGCCTCGACGGCGTCGAGGCCGTCGGCGTCGAGCGCATGGGCCAGCACGACGACGTCCTGCGCCCGGTCCCCGAAGCGCGGGTGCCAGCCGAGCGCGGCGAGCGCCCGCCGCTCGTCGGACACGTCGTCCCAGGCCGCGGGGTCCTGCCCGGCGAGCCACTCGCCGGCCTGCCCGATCCGCAGGCCGCCGCCGGCGGACTCCAGCCACAGGACGTCGTCGGGCCGGGTGGCGAGCCAGATCCGCCCGCGGGTCCGCACCACGCCGTCGAGCAGCAGGTCGATGGCCTCGTGCAGGCGGTCGGGGTGGAAGGGCCGGCGCGCGGAGAAGACGAGCAGCCGCACCCCGCAGTCGGTGGTCAGCGGCGGGGCGCCGCGCAGCAGCGGGCCGTGGACGTCGTCGGGTCGGCCGCGGCGGGCCTGCGCGTGGGTGCGGCGCAGGAGGACCGCGTCGTCGTCGAGCTCGGCGAGCCGGGACCGCAGCGCCGTGGGGGCCAGCCGCTCCAGGACGGCGTCGACCCGGGCGTGCTCCCAGGCCGGCGCGGAGCCGGTGTGCACGACCAGGTCCGCGAACTCCGCCTGCGCGACGGCGACCTGGGCGACCGTGCGCTCGTCGTCCGGGAGGTCGGCGAGGCCGCGCCCGGTGACGGGCTCGTCGCCGGTGGCGTCGTCGAGCCAGCCGGCGGCGTCGACGGCGGTGATCACCCCGCGCAGGTCGACGAGGTCGGTGAGCACCACGCCGTGCCCGGGGTCGGCCCCGCCTCCGTCGACCAGGACGTGCGCGAGCGCCCAGCACACCTGCTCGGGCTCGAGGGCGGGATCGAGGTGCAGGACGACGCGGGGAACCCGGCCGGCGAGCCCGCGCAGCGTCGGCAGGAGGTCCTCGCGCAGCGTGCAGGACACGCAGCCGTGGGCCAGCTCGAGCTCGGTCCACGTGTCGCCGTCGCGGTCCCGGATCCGGCGGTGCAGCCGCCCGCGGGCGATGTCGCGCAGGTCGTGGTGCACGACCACGACGTCGGGATCGGCGGTGCGCAGCCGGGCGAGGACGCGTTCCACGCCCTCGGTGCACAGGCCCGTGACCACGAGCAGTTCGGTGTCGGGCATGGGCCCTCCTCGGGAAGGGGTCGGGGTCGGCAGGTGTTACCGTAAATGACAATCGTTCCCGATACGAGAGGAGGGTGGCGTGGCCGCCAAGTCCGCCGCCGTGCGTCCCGTGGTCAAGATGCGGTCGACCGCCGGCACGGGCACGACCTACGTGACCCGCAAGAACCGCCGCAACGACCCCGACCGGCTCGTGCTGCGCAAGTACGACCCGGTGGTCCGTCGGCACGTCGAGTTCCGAGAGGAGCGCTGAGGCCGAGCATGCGAAGCCGACCACCAGCGCAGGCGGCGCGCCCCGTCCGGTCGCCGCGGAAGAAGGTCAAGCCGTCGCACGCCCGCGGCCTCACCGAGGTCGACGGGAAGGACACCGCGCTCCTGCGGACCTTCGCCTCCGACCGCGGCGAGATCCGGGCGCACAACGCGATCGAGCTTGCGAGATCGCCGTCGACACAGCACCGGCGAAGCAGTCTGGCGCCGCAGCAGCAGCGGCAGGTCGCCGTCGCGATCCGCAACGCGCCGGAGATGGCCCTGCTGCCGTACCCGCACGCGGGGCGGGGGTGAGCGCATGTCCCGCAGGTGTCAGCTGACCGGCCGCGAGCCGGGCTTCGGCCGGACGGTCTCGCACTCGCACCGGCGCAGCCCGCGCCGGTTCGAGCCCAACGTGCAGGACCGGCGGTACTGGCTGCCGTCGGAGAACCGGCACGTCCGGCTCCGGCTGTCGGCCAGGGCGATCGAGCTGGTCGACCGGATCGGGGTCGAGGCCGCGGTGGCGCGCATCCGCGCGCGGGGGGAGAAGGTCTGATGGCGACGACGGCGAAGATCGCCCGCAACGAGCGGCGCGAGGAGGTCGTGGCCCGCCACGCCGAGCGGCGCCGGGAGCTGAAGCGGATCATCGCCCGGCCCACGACTCCGGACGCCGAGCGCGAGGCGGCGCTGCGCGAGCTACGCCGCCAGCCCCGGGACGCGAGCGCGACCCGGGTGCGGAACAGGGATTCGACGGACGGCCGGCCGCGCGGGTATGTCGGCAAGTTCGGCGTCTCCCGCGTGAAGCTCCGTGAGCTCGCCCACGCCGGCATGCTCCCCGGGGTCACCAAGTCGTCCTGGTGATCCACCCGGGCCCGCCCGCCGGCCCGCTGCGTGCGCGCCACGCGGTGGGGAGGTAGGCGGCGCTGCGCGGCGCAGGCGGGGTGGCGCAGGCGGGTCCTGATCTCGCGGCACACCCGAAGGCGCGTGACACGGGCCGTCGACCGGGTGCGCCGCCGACCTTCCGGATGTGCCACCCCGCCGGTGCGGGTGTACGAGGCGTCGGGGCGGGTGTGCCAGGCGGCGCTCCGCGAGCGGCCGCTGCATCCCGCCCGCGCGCGGCCGGCCCGCTCCAGCGCCCCACCGGGTGGGGAGCTGCGGAAACGGGGAGGGGGACCCCCGGGTTGGCGGCCCGTCGCGGGGGTTGTGTAGAGTTCTGCAGGTCCAACGGGGAAGTCCCCGGAGGGCCGTGCCGCCCCTTTAGCTCAGTCGGCAGAGCGTCTCCATGGTAAGGAGAAGGTCTACGGTTCGATTCCGTAAAGGGGCTCCAGCGAGGTAGGTGTGACCGGCTTCGCGAGGCGGTGTAGCTCAGTCGGTAGAGCAAGCGGCTCATAATCGCTGTGTCGCCGGTTCAAGTCCGGCCACCGCTACACACACGATCCGAGCTCGAAGCAGGAATTAAGCAGGAGGCACCCGCGATGGCGAAGGCCACCGACGTCCGGCCGAAGATCACGCTGGCGTGCGAGCAGTGCAAGCACCGGAACTACATCACCAAGAAGAACCGGCGCAACGACCCCGACCGGCTCGAGGTCAAGAAGTTCTGCCCGAACTGCGGCACCCACCGCGCCCACCGCGAGACCCGCTGACGGCAGTGCCCGACGAGTCCTTCGTCGGCCGTTCCCTCCCGGCCGCCGGTCCCTTCCAGGTCGGCCGGGAGAAGATCCGCGAGTTCGCCGCGGCGATCGGGGACGCCTCCCCGCTGAGCCGTGATCTCGACGTCGCGCGCGCGGCCGGTCACCCCGACCTGGTCGCGCCGCCGACGTTCTCGACGACGTTCACCATGCCGCTGATCGAGGCGTTCCTCCGGGACCCCGACTTCGGCTGGGACTACACGCGGATGGTCCACGGCGACCAGCGCATCACCTTCCACCGCGCGATCCACGGCGGCGACGAGCTGTTCACCACGATCCACGTCGACGAGCTGCGCACACGAGCGGGCAGCCACATGCTGACCCTGCGCTGCGAGGTGGCCGACGCCGCGGGCGAGCCGGTCGCCACCACGAGCTCGCTGCTGGTCACCCAGGCATGAGTACCCCGCAGAACGCCGCGAAGGGCGACGAGCTGCCGCCGCTGCGGCTGCACCTCACCCGGGCCGACCTGGTCCGCTACGCCGGCGCCTCCGGCGACTTCAACCCGATCCACTGGAGCGACCGCGTCGCGGGCCTCGCCGGGCTGCCCGGCGTGATCGCGCACGGGATGCTCACGATGGCCGTGGCCGGCCGGGTCGTCACCGACTGGGTCGGCGACCCCTCGCTCGTGCGCAGCTACAGCACCCGCTTCACCCGCCCCGTCGTCGTCCCGGACGACGACACCGGGGCCCTCGTGGAGATCACCGGGACGGTCGCGGACGTCACCGAGTCGGACGGTGTGCGCATCGCCCGGATCGACGTCAAGGCCGTGTTCGACGGCAAGTCCGTGCTGGGCAGGGCCACCGCGGAGGTCGTCCTCCCCGGCTGAGCCGGCGGGCGTGTCCGGTTGCCGTGATCGCCGAGTGGGTCGATGCTGCCTGCGTCCCGGGTCCGCACGGGCCCGCGCCACACGGAGGGAGCACCACGTGAAGTTCGGGAAGCTGGTGGACAAGGCCTGGGAGGAGAAGACGGCCGCAGAGGTCCTCAAGGCCCCGCCGTCGGCCCTCGAGGGTCTGACCGAGAAGCACGACGAGGCGCTGGCCGCCCTCGGCATCAAGTCGGTCGGCGACCTGGCGAAGTGGAAGTACTTCCAGCGCGCCTCCGCGCTCGCCGCCCTGGCCGACCTCGACAAGTAGCCCCGACGCCACGAGGGGCGGGTGCCGTCGGCACCCGCCCCTCGTGTGTGTCCGGGTCCTTACTGGGCCTCGCGCAGCAGCGCGCCCATCCGCTCGACGCCGGTGCGGAGGTCGTCGTCGCCCAGGGCGTAGGAGAGGCGGAAGTAGCCCGGGGTGCCGAACGCCTCGCCGGGCACGACGGCCACCTCGGCGTGCTCGAGCACGGCGGCGGCCAGGTCGAGGCTGGTCTCGATCTTCTGCCCGCGGATCTGCTTGCCGAGCAGCTCGCGCACGTCCGGGTAGACGTAGAAGGCGCCCTTCGGTGTGGGGCACTGCACGCCGGGGATCGCCGAGAGCAGCTCGACGATGGTGCGGCGGCGGCGGTCGAAGGCGGTGCGCATCTCGGCGACGGCGTCGAGCGGGCCGGTGAGGGCCTCGACCGCCGCGCGCTGCGACACGTTCGCGACGTTCGACGACAGGTGGGACTGCAGGTTCGTCGCCGCCTTGATGACGTCCGTGGGGCCGGCCATCCAGCCGACCCGCCAGCCGGTCATCGCGTAGGTCTTGGCCACGCCGTTGAGCACCACGGTGGTGTCGGCCAGCTCGGGGACGGCGACGGGCAGCGAGACGGCCTCGGCGCCGTCGTAGACCAGGTGCTCGTAGATCTCGTCCGTGACCACCCAGATGCCGTTCTCGAGGGCCCACCGGCCGACGGCCTCGGTGAGCTCGCGCGGGGCGACGGCGCCGGTCGGGTTCGACGGCGAGCACCACAGCAGCACCTTGGTGGCGGGGGTGCGGGCGGCCTCGAGCTGGTCGACGGTGGGCAGGTAGTCCTGCTCCGACCCCGTGACGACGACCTCGGTCACTCCGCCGGCCAGGGCGATGGCCTCGGGGTAGGTGGTCCAGTACGGGGCGGGGAGGATGACCACGTCGCCCGGGTCGAGCAGCGTCGCGAAGGTCTCGTACACGGCCTGCTTGCCGCCGTTGGTCACGAGGACCTGGTTCGCGGCGATCTCGTAGCCGGAGTCCCGCTTCGTCTTCTCCACGATCGCGGCCTTGAGCTCGGGGAGCCCGCCCGCGGGGGAGTAGCGGTGGTTCTTCGGGTCCTGCGCGGCGGCGACGGCGGCCTCGACGATCGGCTGCGGCGTGGGGAAGTCCGGCTCGCCCGCGCCGAAGCCGATCACCGGGCGGCCCTCGGCCTTGAGCGCCTTGGCCTTCGCGTCGACGGCGAGGGTGGCGGACTCGGCGATGTTCCCGATCCGGGTGGAGATCCGGGGCTTCTGCGACGTTCCAGCGGTCGATGCTGTCGGTGCGGACATGGCCCTCATCCTCGCGCACCGCGCGTACCCTCGCGCGAGCGGGTTTCGGCCCGCGGACCCGCGCGGATCTCTCCCGGGGGGCCGCGGGTGAAGGGCCCGGGAACGGGTGCCGTACACTCGATTCGCCGGGCGCACCGGATCTTCCGGTGTGCCTGCTCCGAACCCGTCGTGTCCCCGACGCGGCGGGCCGGGGCAGCGTAGGGGTGTAGCTCAACTGGCAGAGCAGCGGTCTCCAAAACCGCAGGTTGCAGGTTCAAGTCCTGTCACCCCTGCCACCTGGGACGACAGCAGGAACGAGACGAGGTGCGGGCGTCCGCCCGCCGGTGAGGACGAGCGGTGAGCGACGAGCGTGAGCCCGGGCGGGAGCGCCCGACGTCCGCGGCCGACCGCCGCGGGCGGCGCACGTCGCCGTCGTCGTCCGGTGCCGGCGCGGTGACCACGCCGGGCAAGGGCCGCCCGACGCCCTCGCGCGGCAGCGGGGCGCCCCGCAAGGCGTCGCCGTTCGCCAGGCTGGTCCGCTTCCTCCGCGAGGTCGTGGCGGAGCTGCGCAAGGTCATCTGGCCCACGCGCAAGCAGCTGGTGACCTACACGATTGTCGTGCTCGTCTTCGTCGCCTTCATGGTCGCGCTGGTGTCGCTCCTGGACTGGGTCTTCGGGCTGGGCGTGGAAGCCCTGTTCGGCGCCTAGCCCGCAGGTGAGCCGGGACCGACCCCGATCGAGCACGACGACGCTGACGAAGGAAGCGAGAAGCACGTGACCTCCCCAGACGGCCGACCGGCCGAGGACGAGACGACGGTGCAGGACACCGACGTCGAGGTGGCGTACGGCGCCGAGGCCTCCGACAGCTCGGACAGCACCGTCGACGCCGACACCGACACCGCCGCCGAGGCGGTGGAGGCCGAGGAGGCGGAGGACGCCCTCGAGGACGACACGGCGGAGGTCGACTTCGGGTCGGAGGCGGCCGCGGCCGTCCCCGCCACCGACGAGCAGGCCGACCCGGGCGATCTCGAGGCCGGCGCCGACGCCGCCGGTGCCGAGGAGGAGGTCGACCCGATCGAGGAGATGACGGAGGCGCTGCGCCGCGCCCCCGGCGACTGGTACGTCGTCCACTCCTACGCGGGCTACGAGAACAAGGTGAAGCAGAACCTCGAGACCCGGGTGCAGACCCTGGACGTCGAGGACTACATCTACCAGGTCGAGGTGCCCACCGAAGAGGTCACCGAGATCAAGAACGGCCAGCGCAAGCAGGTGCAGCGCAAGGTGCTGCCCGGCTACATCCTGGTCCGGATGGAGCTCAACGACCAGTCGTGGGGCGCCGTCCGCAACACCCCGGGCGTCACCGGCTTCGTCGGGGCCACGTCGCGGCCCTCGCCGCTGACCCTGAACGAGGTGCTGAAGTTCCTGCTGCCGAAGCAGGAGGCGCCGAAGGAGAAGGCCGCCGCCGCGTCCGGTGCGGGCGGCGCGGCCGCCGCCACCGGCGGTGCGGCCACGGTCGAGGTCGACTTCGAGGTCGGCGAGTCGGTCACCGTCATGGACGGCCCGTTCGCGACCCTCCCGGCCACGATCAACGAGGTCAACGTCGACGCGCAGAAGCTGAAGGTGCTCGTGTCCATCTTCGGCCGCGAGACGCCCGTCGAGCTGGCCTTCAGTCAGGTCTCCAAGATCTGACGGTGCACGAACTCCGTCGCGGCGGGCAGGTCCGCGGCGCGTAGGACGATCACGAGGAATCAAGGATGCCACCCAAGAAGCGGAAGCTCTCCGCGATCATCAAGCTCCAGATCAAGGCCGGCGCGGCCACGCCGGCCCCGCCGGTCGGCCCCGCGCTGGGTCAGCACGGCGTCAACATCATGGAGTTCTGCAAGGCGTACAACGCCGCCACCGAGGCCCAGCGCGGCGACGTGGTGCCGGTCGAGATCTCCGTGTACGAGGACCGCTCGTTCACGTTCGAGCTCAAGACCCCGCCCGCGGCCAGGCTGCTGCTGAAGGCGGCCGGCGTGGAGAAGGGCTCCGGCGAGCCGCACAAGACCAAGGTCGCCTCCGTGACCATGGACCAGGTGCGGGAGATCGCGCAGACCAAGATGCGCGACCTCAACGCCAACGACCTGGACCAGGCCGCGAAGATCATCGCCGGCACCGCCCGGTCGATGGGCATCACGGTCAACTGACCCCACCCGAACGCGTGGGAGAGCCGGGCGCGGCTCCTACCACGATCTTCGCGAAGGACTGAAGATGGCAAAGCGCAGCAAGATCTACGAGCAGGCCGCGGCCAAGATCGACCGCGACGCCCTGTACTCCCCGCTCGAGGCCGCCAAGCTGGCCAAGGAGACCTCGAGCAGCAAGATGGACGCGACCGTCGAGGTCGCCATGCGGCTGGGAGTCGACCCCCGCAAGGCCGACCAGATGGTCCGCGGGACCGTGAACCTGCCCCACGGGACCGGTAAGACCGCCCGGGTCATCGTGTTCGCCGTCGGCGACAAGGCCGCCGAGGCCGAGGCCGCCGGTGCGGACGTCGTCGGCGCCGAGGACCTGATCGAGCGGATCCAGGGCGGCTGGCTGGACTTCGACGCCGCGATCGCGACCCCCGACCAGATGGCGAAGGTCGGCCGCATCGCCCGCATCCTCGGCCCGCGCGGCCTGATGCCGAACCCGAAGACCGGCACCGTCACCCCGGACGTGACCAAGGCCGTCAACGACATCAAGGGCGGCAAGATCAACTTCCGGGTGGACAAGCAGGCCAACCTGCACCTCGTCATCGGCAAGGCCTCGTTCGACACCGAGAAGCTGGTGGAGAACTACGGCGCCGCCCTCGACGAGATCCTGCGGGCCAAGCCGTCCGCCGCGAAGGGCCGCTACATCAAGAAGATCACCGTCTCGACGACCACGGGCCCGGGCATCCCGGTCGACCCGAACCGCACCCGCAACCTGCTGGTCGACGACACCGTCTGATCGTCCGCACGCACGAAGGCCCCCTCCGGATCTTCCGGAGGGGGCCTTCGTGTCTCCGGGGTCAGGACCAGTCGGCCAGGATCTGGTCGACGGACTCCGGCTCGGCCGGGCGGCCCGGCACCTCGGTCCGGGTGCGGGAGAAGCGCGGCGCGGGCGCGGCCTGCGGGGTGTCGTCCGGGCTGACGATCGTGTTCCGGGCGGCCATGTGCGGATGCTGCGCGACCTCGCCGAAGGCCAGGACCGGGGTGGTGCAGGCGTCCGTGCCGTCGAAGATCGCGGCCCACTCGTCGCGGGACTTGGTCTTGAACACCTCGGTGAAGCGCGCCTTGATCGCCGGCCAGGACGGGATGTCCATCTGCGCCGGCAGGTCGGCGGGGTCGATCTCCAGGCCCTTGAGCAGCTCCGCGTAGAACTGCGGCTCGATCGCCCCGACGGCCATGAACTTCCCGTCGGCGCAGGCGTAGGTGTCGTAGAAGGGGGCGTAGCCGTCGAGCATGTTGCTGGCCGGGGCGTCCTGCCAGAACTTCTGCGCGAGCATCCCCCACATCATCTGCACGAGGAGGCTGGCGCCGTCGACCATGGCGGTGTCGACGACCTGGCCCTCACCGGAGCCGCGGGCCTCGTAGAGCGCCGCGAGCACGCCGATGACCAGCAGCATCGAGCCGCCGCCGAAGTCGCCGACCAGGTTCAGCGGCGGCACGGGGCGCTCGCCGTTCCCGCGACCGATGGCGTGCAGCGCACCGGTGAGCGAGATGTAGTTGATGTCGTGGCCCGCCCGGTCGGCCATCGGCCCGTCCTGGCCCCAGCCCGTCATCCGGCCGTACACGAGCTTCGGGTTGCGGGCGTGGCAGTCCGCGGGGCCGACGCCGAGCCGCTCGGTGACGCCGGGCCGGTAGCCCTCGAGCAGCACGTCGGCCTTCTCGACGAGCTTCAGCACGGTCTCGCGACCCTCGGGGGTCTTGAGGTCGGCGGCCACCCGGCGCCGTCCGCGCAGGGTGGGGTCGACGTCGCCGCCGATCCTCAGGCCGCCCGGCCGGTCGATCCGGACCACCTCGGCGCCCAGGTCGCCCAGGATCATCGCCGCGTGCGGCCCCGGTCCGATGCCGGCGAGCTCGACGACCCGTACGCCCGCGAGGGGTCCGCTGCGAGTGCCCACTTCCATCCTCCTCATCGATCGATCGTTCAGGACTCTACGGGTCCGCGGGCCCTGGGTCAGCGGCCCAGGCCACAGGACAGCGTCCCGGCTACGCCACGGCGATCTGGTCCGCCGCGCCGCCGTCGGGCTGGTGCCGCAGACCCTGCCAGGCCGCGGTGAGTCGTTCGAGCGCAGCCGCGGCGGGTTCGGGCCGCAGTGTGTAGGGCAGCCGGATGTAGCGCTCGAAGGCTCCGTCGACGCCGAAGCGGGGCCCCGCGGCCAGCAGGACGTCGTGCCGGCGGGCGGCCCCGGTGAGCAGGCTCGACACGGGCTCGCCGAGGTCCACCCACAGGCTCAGGCCGCCCGACGGGTCGTTGGGCCGCCACTGCGGGAAGTCCGCGGCGAGGCGGCGGCGCAGGTCGGCGCGGGCGGCGCGCAGCGACTCCTGCCGTTCGGCCACCACCGCCTCGACCTCGCCGAGCAGGCGGGCCGTGACGATCTGGTCGAGCACGGCGCCGCCGAGGTCGATCGACGGCCGCAGCGCGGCCAGCCGCCGCACCAGCGACGCCGAGGTGCGGATCCAGCCGATCCGCAGCCCGCCCCAGAACACCTTGCTCGCCGAGCCGATCGTGATCAGCAGGGGCGAGTCGGGCGCGTGCCGGGCGACCGGCTCCGGGGCCGGGACGTCGAGCGGCAGCTCGGTCAGGGTCTCGTCGACGACGAGCGGGGTGCGGGTCCGCCGCGCCAGCTCGACCACGCCCGCGCGGACCTCCGGCGGCATCACCGCGCCCGTCGGGTTGTGGAAGTCCGGCACCAGGTAGCAGAGCGCGGGACGGGTGTCCCGCACGGTGGCGGTCAGCAGGTCGAGGTCCCACGCCGGCTCCCGGCCGTCCGGGCCGAGCGGCACGGGGACCGGTCGGGCACCGCGGCCGCGGATGGCGTCGAGCGCGTTCGGGTAGGTCGGGTGCTCGACGACGACGCGATCGCCCGGGCCCGCGAGCAGCGTGAGGACCAGCGCGATCGCGTGCTGCGCCCCGGAGGTGACGAGGACCTGGTCGGGGCTGGTCGGGACGCCGCGCTCGGTGAAGCGCCGCGCCACGGCCTCCCGCATCACCGGGATCCCGGCGAGGGTGTAGCCGTGGCCGCCGATCTGCCCGTCGAGCTCGGTGACGGCGGCCGCCGCGGCCCGCCGGATCGCGTCCGTGGGGGCGGGCAGCGCGGCGTGCGCGAGATCGGTCAGGCCACCGCCCGTGAGCGGCGAGAACGGGGTCTCGGGGGTCGCCCCGCCGGTCGGGCCGGGCACGCGGGTCCAGCTGCCCGAGCCGCGGCGACTCTCGAGGAACCCGTCGGCGCGCAGCGCCTCGTAGGCCGCGGCCACCGTCGTCCGGCTGACGTCGAGGGCGCCGGCGAGCTCGCGCTCGGCCGGAATCCGGCTGCCGAGCGGCAGCCGGCCGTCCAGGATGAGGAGCCGGACGCGCTCGGTCAGCGCGGACGCGAGGCCGCCGCGCTGGTCCGCCGGGCGCCAGCTGCCCAGCAGCCGGGCGAAGCTCGTACCGCCGATCCGGCGGGTGCCGGGTTCCAAGGGGTCCAACCGGTCCACCTCCGCGAAATTGGCCATGGAGAATCAGGCCAATAGTGCCAGAGTGGAGTCATGACAGCGACGATCCTGCTCTCGGTCCTGACCCTCATCGCGATCCTGGCGCCGCGCTACGGCGCCGACAGCCGCTCGCTGCGGGAGCGGCCGTTCTACACGGCGACGCCCTGGGGCGACGTGAAGAAGTTCCTCCGCCGGCTCGAGGAGGCGGCGGCGCGCCCACAACGCGCCGGACCGCCGTTGCGGCGGCTCAGGTCCGGTACTCCCAGTGGTTCTGCATGAGCACCTGCTCGGTGCGGTCGGCCTCGTCCCGGACCTCGGCGCGGTAGTAATAGCGACCCGGCTGCCAGCCGTCCTGCTCCGCGACGACCTGCAGGTACTCCGTGGCCCACCGGTGCCATTCGTCGGTGTCGCGGGGAGCCGGATCCGGGGCGTCGCACACCACGGTCGTGAAGTCGTGGAGCCGGCCACGCAGCGAGGTCCACATCTGCACGTCGATGTTCAGGGTCTCGGGCAGCCCGTCCGGGGTCCGCTCGCCGGACCCGGTCCGCTCACCGCTCACGCCGCGCCTCCCTGGCGGGCCCGTGGTGGGCCCGCTGGGAGTATCGATCTTCGGTGAGGTCCGGACCCGCCGGGCGCCCGGACCTCACCGGATCAGGCGACGCGGGGGATCAGGCCGCCAGCAGGTCGCTGCGGCCCTTCTCCTCGAGCATCGCCTTGTACGGACCGAACAGGCCCTTCGCCAGGGGCAGCACCTTGAGCAGCTTGGCGACCGGGCCCTTCGCGCGGACCTGACCCTTGGCCAGCGCCACCGGCAGCACGACCTTGCCGAGCCAGAACCTGTTGCCGGTGTCGGCGCTCATGAACAGCTCGACGTTCGGCTCCGGGCCGTTGCCCGCGCCCTCGTGGATCTCCGAGTTCGGCATGTCCACGGTGAGCACGGCCTCGGGGTCGGTGTACGTGATGCGCAGGACGACCCCGGACGGCTTCAGCTTCTCGACCAGCGCCACGTCCTCCATGCCCAACCGGAAGACCCCGCCCAGGTACTCGTAGACCTCGGCCTCGTTCTGGAACGCCGCCACGTCGCAGCCCCTTTCGCTCGCTTGCCGGGGGAGTCTGGCCCGCCCGGGCCACCGGCGGCGACTCCCCGGCCGGGCCACGCCTGGCCCGCACGGACCGGTCCTCAGGGGCGCTGCTCGTCGAGCAGGCCCGCCCGGCCGGCGAGCGCGGCCGCCTCGATCCGGTTGGCCGCGCCGAGCTTGTGCAGCAGCGAGGCGATCATCCGCTTCGCCGTGCGCTCGCTGACCAGCATCGGGCGGGCGATCTCGCTGGTCTCCAGCCCGCGGGCGAGCAGCCGCCACAGCTCGACGTCCCGCTCGGAGAGGGTGTCGAGCACGCCGTCGGCGGTGCGGTCCGCCGACGCCAGCAGCGCCTCGAGCAGCTCGCCGCGGACGACCTTGACCCCGGCGAGCAGCGACAGCAGCGGGGCGACGAGCACCGCGGGATCGGCGGACTTGCCGAGGTACCCGTCCGCCCCGGCGCGCAGCGCGGCCGCGGCCAGGTCCAGGTCCTCGGTCCCGGACAGGGCGAGCACCTTCGTGCCCGGGTAGGCCGCCTTGACCCGGCGGATCGTCTCGACCCCGCCGAGCGGCGGCAGCGCCAGATCGACGACGGCGATGTCCGCGCGGTTCTTCCCGACGAGCGCGACGGCCTCCTCGCCGGCCGTCGCGGACCCGGCGACCCGGAAGGTGTCGCCGGCGCGGGACTCCAGCAGGAGGGCCAGGCCCTGGGCGAACAGCGCGTGGTCGTCCACGATGACGACGGTGTGGGGCCCCTCCTGCACGGCCCGGAGCCTAGGCCGTGTCTCCCAACCCGCCACCACCGCTCCCGGCGCCCACGCCGTCCCCGCCGGCGTTGCCGGCCACCCGAATACGCCCGGTACGAGGGCGACCCGGCTGCCTTGCCGGGAACGACGTGGATCACCGGGCCCGGCGGCGCCAGGTTGAGAGACACGGCCTCATCGGACCTACTCTCCGTACAGCGCTCGACCTGCACCGACGGCGAGGGGAGGTCCGGTGACGAGCCCGACCAACGGCAGGGTGGACCCGCTCGCGGAGGCCATGACCGATCCCGGCGCGCTGCGCTGGGACCCCTGGACGCGGCGATCCGACTCCGCCGAGGAGCGGGCCGCGGTGGTGATCCGCGCGATCGTCGTGGTCGCCGTCGGGCTGGCGCTCGCGGTGGGGCCCGAGCTCGCCCGCGGCCGCCCGCTGGTGGTGTGGGGCATCGTGATCGGCACGGCGCTCTACGCCGCCGCGCTCGTGGTGACCGAGTGGGCGGAGTGGCAGCTGCCCGTCCGGCCCGCCGTGATCACCGTGGTCGACGGCGTGCTGGTCCTGGTGGCCTGCGGGCTCACCGGGGGCGCGGACAGCATCTTCGTCGCGGTGCTGCCGCTGATCGCGATCGCGATGTCGCTGCGCAGCGGGCCCGTGCTGGGGCGGCTCGGCGCCCTCGGCGTCGGGATCGGGTTCACCGTCGCGTGCCTGCTCGGCTCGGACCCGGAGGTCACGGTGGCCGAGCGGCTGCTGACGGGGGCCTGGTGGAGCGGGTTCCTGGTCGCGGCCGCGGTGCTGGTCGGCGTGCTGGTGCGGATGCTCGAGCGGCAGCTGCAGGAGGCCGCCGACTCGCGGGCGCGGGCGGCGGCGGAGCACGAGAAGCTGCTCTCGGAGCGGGAGCTGCGGGCCCGGCTCGTCGCGGCGCAGCAGGCCCGGCTCGACGGGGTGCGCGTGGTGCTGCACGAGTTCCGCACGCCCGTCGCCTCGCTGACCGCGCTCACCACGGACCTTGCGAAGGGCGCACTGTCCCCGGAGGCCTCGCGCACCGCGACCCGGCTGCTCGCCGAGCACGCGGTCCACCTGCAGGACATGCTCGAGGGCCTCGCCGACCTGGCCGTGCGGGACGGCAGCCCGCTCGGCCGGGTCACCGACCGGCGGGTCGTGCTGGCCGAGCTGGCCGAGGCCGTGCTCGACGCGGCCGCGGTCGCGCCGGGCCGTCGTCGGATCACGGTGGCGCCGCCGGGGGCGTCCGTGCGATGCGACCCGCAGCGGCTCCGCCGGGTGCTCACCAACCTCGTCGAGAACGCCGCCCGGCACAGCGGGGAGGAACCCGTCGAGCTGGACCTGGGCCACGCCGACGGCACGCTGGTCGCCGAGGTCCGCGACCGCGGTCCCGGCCTCCCGCCGGGCCAGGAGGGCCTGGTCACGGCCAAGGGCGTGGCGCTGGGGGAGCGCCGCGGCACCGCGGGGCTGGGGCTGTGGATCGTCGAGGCCCTGGTCGGGGCGATGAACGGCGAGCTCACCCTGCTCCCGCGCGAGGGCGGGGGCCTGGTCGCCCGCCTCACCCTCCCCCTCGCCCCCGCCTGATCTTCCGCGAGTTGCGCTGTGGGCTTCGGCGAGTCGGGGGCTGGCACGCGGGGGACAGGGCGGGAACTCGCGGCCCGCTGTGGTCCGGGGTGACGCGGGTCATGATCGACGCCCATGAAGACCAGAGCAGCGGTGCTGTGGGAACTGGGCGGCAAGTGGGAGGTCGAGGAGGTCGAGCTCGACCCGCCGGGCCCCGGCGAGGTCCTGGTCGAGCTGGCGGCGTCCGGCCTGTGCCACTCCGACGAGCACCTGGTGACCGGCGACCTGCCCGTCGCCTACCCGATGGTCGGCGGCCACGAGGGCGCCGGGCGCGTGCGCGAGGTCGGCCCGGGCGTGACCGAGGTGGAGGTCGGCGACCCGGTCGTCATGACCTTCCTGCCGAGCTGCGGGCGCTGCTCCTACTGCGTCCGCGGCATGACCAGCCTGTGCGACGACGGCGCGGGCGCCACCCTCGGCCCCCAGCTCGACGGCACCTACCGCTTCCACGCGCGCGGCGAGGACGTCGGGCAGATGTGCCTGCTCGGCACGTTCAGCCAGCACACCGTCGTGCCGGTGAAGTCCGTCGTGAAGATCGACGAGGGCTTCCCGCTCGAGCTCGCCGCGCTGGTCGGCTGCGGCGTCACCACCGGCTTCGGGTCCGCGGTCCGCACGGCCGACCTGCGGGCGGGCGACGCTGCGGTCGTCATCGGGATCGGCGGCATCGGCGCCAACGCGATCCAGGGCGCGGTCAACGCCGGCTGCCGGTACGTCGTCGCCGTCGACCCGGTGGAGTTCAAGCGGGACAAGGCGATCGAGCTCGGCGCCACCCACGTCGCGGCGAGCATCGACGAGGCCTGGCCGATCGTCTCCGAGCTCACCCGCGGCCAGCTGGCCGACGCCGCCATCCTCACGACGGGCATCGCCGAGGGCGACGACCTGCAGCCCGCGCTGCAGCTCGTCGGGAAGCGGGGGCGGGTCGTGGTGACCGCGCTGGGCAAGGCCGAGCAGGAGACGGCCTCGCTGAGCCTGCTGGAGCTCACCCTCTACGAGAAGCAGATCCGCGGCGCCCTGTTCGGCAGCTCCAACGGCCAGCACGACGTGCCGCGCCTGCTCGAGCTGCACAACCTGGGCCGGCTCAAGCTCCGCGAGCTGGTCACCAAGGAGTACACCCTCGACCAGGTGAACGAGGGTTACGAGGACATGCGGTCCGGCCGCAACATCCGGGGCCTCATCCGCTTCTGACGGCGCACCCCACCACCAGCCTCGACCGGCAAAGGAGCCGACCATGCGCACCATCGAGCACGGCAAGCGGGACGGGTTCGCCTCCCTCGGGGCGGGCGGGCTGAAGCAGGAGTCCTTCCCGCTGCGCCTGTTCGCCAAGGGGAACGCGAAGCACTGGAACCCGGCGGACATCGACTTCTCGCAGGACGCGAAGGACTTCGCGGCCATGACGGACGACGAGCGGTGGTGGACCTGCGCGCTCGCGGCGCAGTTCCTGGCGGGCGAGGAGTCGGTGACCCAGGACCTGCAGCCCTTCGTGGCCGCGATGGCCGCCGAGGGCCGGTTCGCCGACGAGATGTACCTGACCCAGTTCGTGTACGAGGAGGCCAAGCACACGCAGGCCTTCCGGCTGTGGTTCGACGCAGTCGGGATGACCGGCGACCTCCACGAGTACATCGAGTTCAACGACGCCTACATGGAGATCTTCACGAAGCAGCTGCCGGACAGCCTGTACGCGCTGCAGCACGACCCGAGCCCGCGCAACCAGATCCGCGCCTCGGTGACCTACAACCACATCGTCGAGGGCACCCTCGCGCTGACCGGCTACTTCGCCTGGCAGAAGGTGTGCGCGAGCCGCGGGATCCTGCCCGGCATCCAGAAGGTGATCAAGCACATCGGCGACGACGAGCGCCGCCACATGGCCTGGGGCACCTTCACCTGCCGCCGGCACGTCGCCGCCGACGACGCGATGTTCGACGTGGTCGACGAGCGCATGCAGGAGCTGATGGTCCCGGCCATGGGTGTGGTCACCGCGACGTTCGACAGGTACGAGGGCGGCGAGCCGCCCTTCGGCGTCGACATCTCGGAGATGGCCGAGTACGCCATGGACAAGCTGGGCCGCCGGCTCGGGGCGATCGAGTCCGCCCGCGGCGCCGACCTGCTCGCGATCGACGTCGACGCCTCGCCCGAGGCGCTCGAGGAGAAGTTCCACGCCGAGGACCAGCTGGAGTTGGCAGGATGACCCGCGCAGGACGCTACGACCGGCTCCGCGAGATCGAGCTGCTGGACCCGGAGACCGACCACCTCGAGATCTACCGGCTCATGTCGATGTACGAGTTCCCCTGGGACATCAACCAGGCGCTCTCGTTCGCGCTGTTCCGCACCTACGCGGTGCCGACGATCGGCAAGCTGCTGGCAGAGACCGGCGAGTTCACCGAGCGTGTCCAGAAGCGCTACGACGACACCGGGCTGATCCTCGAGGCCGTCCTCGAGCACGGGTTCAGCGGCACCGGCAAGGACGCCGTCCGCCGGATGAACCAGATGCACCGCAGCTACCCGATCAGCAACGACGACATGCGGTACACGCTGTGCACCTTCGTGGTGTCGCCGATCCGGTGGATGGACGCCTACGGCTGGCGGCCCTTCTCCGAGACGGAGAAGGTCGCGAGCGCGAACTACTACCGCGAGCTCGGCCGGCACATGGGCATCAAGGACATCCCGGCCACCTGGCAGGAGTTCTGCGAGGTGCACGACGCCTACGAGCGCGAGCGCTTCGGCTACGACCCGGGCGGCCGCGCCGTCGCCGACTCCACGCTCGCGCTGCTGTGCACATTCCCGCCGAACGACAAGGCCCCGGCGGCGCTGATCGACGCCTTCTCCCGCTCGCTCATGGACCCCCACCTGCGGGAGGCCTTCCGGTACGAGGCCCCGCCGCGCTGGTTCCGCGCGCTGTCCCGGGCCGCGCTGCGGCTGCGCGGCCGGGTCGTGCGGGCGATGCCCGTGCGCACGCGGCCGAAGTTCGTGCGGGATCTGCCCAGCATCCGCAGCTACCCGAACGGCTTCGACGTCCGGGAGCTCGGGACCTTCCCGCAGGGCTGCCCCGTGCCCCACGGGCGGACCTCCGCGGCGGCCGCGACGGACGGGGACACGTACTCCGATCGAGTGGTATCGCCGCAGGTCACTCCATCCGGAGCCTGAGACCCGGGTTGTACCGGCATGGGGCCGGTCGGAGTAACACGGTGCGACGGCCGACGCTCCGCGGACCGAGATCGACGACGGTGTGTCGATCTCGCTTCACGGGGCGTGTCCGTCGTTCTCAGGAACGGCCCGGCGGCCGTCGCCGCCGCGGAATACCCGGCAGTAACCAGACTGCGGCGTGGTCGTTGGGCGCTGCAGGACGAGTGCGTGCTCCGGCAAGGACCGGTGCCGCAGGCTCGAGTGCGCGAGGAGGCGACGTGCCCGGTGTCGAGGTGAGGGTCGAGGGACTGACGAAGTCCTTCGGGCGCGCGAACATCTGGTCGGACGTCACGCTGACGCTGCCGCCCGGCGAGGTCAGCGTGCTGCTCGGCCCCTCCGGCACGGGCAAGTCGGTGTTCCTCAAGTCGCTGATCGGGCTGCTCAAGCCGGAGAAGGGCTCGATCGTCATCCACGACACCGACCTCGTGCGGTGCAGCGAGAACCGGCTCTACGAGATCCGCAAGCTGTTCGGGGTGCTGTTCCAGGACGGCGCGCTGTTCGGCTCGATGAACCTCTACGACAACCATCAACACCGCGCAGACGGTGCCGGACAACATCGGCATGCTCTACCGCAAGCACCTGGCGATGTTCGGCCCGCGCGAGGTGCTGCTCACCAGCGAGGACCCGGTGGTGGCGCAGTTCCTCAACGGCCGCCGGCAGGGCCCGATCGGCATGTCGGAGGAGAAGGACACCGCCCAGGCGGCCCGGGAGATGGCCGAGGTCGACGAGCTGTCCGGGCTGCCCCCGATCAAGCCCCAGCTCGACGCCACCGCGGGCCTGCCCGAGCGCAAGGCCGTGGCGCGGCGGCAGAAGCGGGTGGCCGAGATGATGCACACCCTGCCGCCCGCCGCGCAGGAGGCGATCCGCCGCTCGCAGGCCGAGAGCGGGCAGGCGGCGCAGCAGCCGGCCCGCCAGCAGGCCGCCGGCGCGGCGCCCTACGGTCGACCCGACGCCCCGCCCGCCGACGCCCCGACCCAGAGCATCCCGCGGGTGCAGGACGCGCCGCTCGGCCAGCCCACACCCCCGCAGAACCTGCAGCACAACCCGCCGCAGAACCCGACCGGCCGCGCCCCCGGCGGTCCGAGCTCCGGCCCCGGCCGGCACCGCTTCCGCTAGCCCCGCACGCCGCCCCGTCGCGGCTGGACGGCCCCCACCGCCCGCCCGCGAACCTGCTCCCCCCGCCGCCCCCGCGCAGCTCCCCACTGCCGTCCGACACAAGGACTCCGCCGTGTCCGCTCCCCAGGCCGGCCCCAGCCCCCTGACCCGCGCCCTCACCCCCGTCGGGCGCCTGTTCGGGCTGGGCGTCGACATCGTGAAACAGACCTTCCGGCCGCCGTTCCAGCTGCGCGAGTACATCGAGCAGACCTGGTTCGTCACGAAGGTCTCCGCGCTGCCCACGGCGCTGTTCACGATCCCGTTCGGCGCGACGATCGCGCTGCTGCTGGCCGAGCTGACCCGCCAGTTCGGCGCACAGAGCCAGACCGGCGCGGGGTCGGTGCTCGCGATCGTGCAGCAGGCCGCCCCGATCGTCACGGCGCTGCTGATCTCCGGCGCCGGCGGCAGCGCGGTCTGCGCCGACCTCGGCGCCCGCACCATCCGCGAGGAGATCGCGGCCATGGAGGTGCTCGGCATCTCGCCGATCCAGCGCCTCGTGGTCCCGCGGGTGCTGGCCATGGCCACCACCGCGCTGGTGCTCAACGGCCTCGCCACGGTGGTCGGCGTCGGCGGCGGCTACTTCTTCAACGTCATCATCCAGGGCGGCACGCCCGGCGCGTACATCGCGAGCTTCTCGGCGATCGCGCAGGTCAGCGACATCGTGGTCAGCGAGGTGAAGGCGGCCCTGTTCGGGTTCACCGCCGGCATCGTCGCGGCCTACCGGGGGCTCAACCCGCCCCCGGGGGCGAAGGGCGTCGGCGACGCGGTGAACCAGTCCGTCGTCATCTCCTTCGTCCTGGTGTTCCTGATCAACCTGGTCCTCACCGCGCTCTACCTCGAGCTCGTCCCGCCGAAGGGGATCTGAAGTGGCCCGAGTCAGCACCCTGGTGCGCAGGCCGGTCGACCAGCTCGAGGAGCTGGGCGAGCAGCTGGGCCTCTACGCCCGCGCGATCGCCTGGGTCCCGCGCACGCTTCGCCGCTACCCGAAGGAGATCTTCCGGCTGCTGGCCGAGGTCAGCTTCGGCTCCGGCGCGCTGATCGTCATCCTCGGCACCGCGGGCGTCATGGCGGCCCTGTCGCTGTTCGTCGGCTCGCTCGTCGGCCTCCAGGGCTTCCGGGCCCTGGACTCGCTCGGCGTGGAGGCCCTGACCGGCTTCATCACCGCGTACTTCAACACCCGCGACATCGCCCCGCTGGTCGCCGCCTCGGCGCTCACCGCGACCCTCGGCGCCGGCTTCACCGCCCAGCTCGGCGCCATGCGGATCTCCGAGGAGGTCGACGCGCTCGAGGTCATGGCCGTGCCGTCCGTGCCGTTCCTCGTGACCACCCGCGTGATCGCCGGGATCCTGGCGGTGATCCCGATGTACACGATCGGCCTGCTCGCGAGCTTCGCCGCGGCGCGGATCAACGTCACGTTGATCAACGGCCTACCGGGCGGGACGTACGACCACTACTTCGACCTCTTCCTGCCCGTCGGGGACATCTTCGCCTCGTACCTCAAGGTGATCATCTTCGCGACGGTGGTCATCCTCATCCACTGCCACTACGGCTACCACGCCAAGGGCGGCCCGGCGGGCGTCGGCGTGGCGGTCGGCCGGGCGGTGCGGCTCTCGATCGTCAGCACGGCGATCCTCGACTTCTTCCTCACCCTCGTGCTCTT
The DNA here is from genome assembly GCF_000717175.1 of Pseudonocardia autotrophica. Taxonomy (GTDB): domain Bacteria; phylum Actinomycetota; class Actinomycetes; order Mycobacteriales; family Pseudonocardiaceae; genus Pseudonocardia; species Pseudonocardia halophobica. Next base: position 51,464 of record NZ_JNYD01000012.1, read on the forward strand.
CGGCACCTCCACGTCGGTGCGGGTGGCCGGATGACGGGGCACGACACGAAGAAGGTCACCCTCGGCGTCGTCTTCATCCTGGTCATCGCGCTGCTGATCGGCCTGGCCGTGGCGCAGTACGCGGGCGCGTTCCGCTCCGGGGTGCCGGTGACGCTGAAGGTCGACCGGGTCGGCACGCAGCTGAACGAGCGCGCGGACGTCAAGATCCGCGGGCTGATCGTCGGCACCGTCGACCGGATCAGCACGGACGGCGACGGCGCCACGATCACGATGTCCATGAACCCGGACCTGATCGACCAGATCCCGGACAACGTCACGGCGCGGCTGCTGCCGAAGACGCTCTTCGGCGAGAAGTACGTGTCCCTGGTCCCGCCGGACCGGCCGGGCGCCATCAAGCTCGCCGCCTACGACACCATCCGCGAGGACCGCAGCGTGGCCGGCATCGAGGTCGAGCGGGTGCTCGACGACCTGCTCCCGCTGCTGCAGGCCGTGCAGCCGCAGGACCTCGCCACCACCCTCGGCGCGCTGTCGCAGGGCCTCGCCGGCCGCGGCGAGCAGCTCGGGCAGACGCTGGAGCGGCTCAACACCCTCACCGCGGGCCTGCAGCCGGCCATCCCGGACCTGCAGGAGGACATCACCCAGCTCGCGGACTTCTCGGAGAACCTGTCGAACTCCGCGCCGGACCTGCTCGACGCGCTCGACGACCTCACGGTCACCAGCCGCACGGTCGTCGAGGAGTCGCAGAACCTGCGCGACCTGTACCGGTCGGTGACCGGGGCGTCGGACGACCTGCGGGCCTTCCTCGACGCCAACAAGGACAACCTGATCGGGCTGGCCCACGCGAGCCGGCCGACGCTGGAGACGCTCGCGCGCTACGCGCCGGAGTTCCCCTGCTTCTTCCAGCAGGCCAGCCGGCTGATCCCGTACCTGGACCAGGTGTTCGGCAAGGGCACGGACGAGCCGGGCGTGCACATCACGCTGGAGATCGTCGCGAGCAACGGCAAGTACATCCCGAACCAGGACGAGCCTGCCTACTCCGACGACCGCGGCCCGCGGTGCTACCCGATCATCATGCCGGGCCCGCAGTACCCGCCGGACGGCCCGTTCCGGGACGGTTCGGTGCCCCCGCCGCCGCCGGCGGGACAGCCGATCGGCCCGCCCGGCAAGTTCGGGGTCGAGGACTACGGCACGTTCGACGGCACGTACTCCTGGGACCTGATCCCCGGCTTCGAGTGGAGCCCGAACAGCCACGCCGGCGCCAAGCCTGCCGCATACGACATGGGCATCACCAACTCGCCCGGTGAGCAGCAGCAGGTCGCGGAGCTGGTCGCGGCGCGCACCGGCACCACGCCGGCGGCGGTGCCCGGCTGGGGCAGCGTGCTGGTCGGCCCGCTCTACCGCGGGACGGAGGTGCGGATCGCATGAGCCGCGTCCCGATCGGCCCGCTCACCAAGTTCCTGGCGTTCGCCCTGGTCACCGCGCTCGCGACCACGGTCCTCGCGCTCACCATCGCGAACAGCCAGGGCGGCGACAAGACGACCTACTCGGCCCGCTTCACGGACGTCAACGGCCTGCTCCAGGGCGACGACGTCCGGATCGCAGGGGTCATCGTCGGCTCCGTCGACAAGATCGAGATCGTCGACCGGCGGCAGGCCCGGGTCGAGTTCAGCGTGGACTCCGCGCTGAGCGTCCCGGCCTCGGCCACCGCGGCGATCCTCTACAAGAACCTCATCGGCCAGCGGTTCCTCTCGCTGGGGCAGGGGACCGGGGGCGGCGGCCGGCTCGAGCCGGGCGGCACCCTCCCGGTGCAGCAGACCCGCCCGCCGCTGGACCTCACCACGCTGTTCAACGGGTTCAAGCCGCTCTTCCAGGGCCTCGACCCGGAGCAGGTCAACAAGCTGTCCCAGGAGATCGTCTCGACCCTGCAGGGCGAGGGCGGCACCGTGGACAGCCTGCTCGCCAGCACGGCGTCGCTGACCAGCACCATCGCCGACCGTGACCAGGTCATCGGGCAGGTCATCGACAACCTCAACGGCGTGCTGCAGACCGTGAACAGCCACGACGAGAACCTGAACCAGCTGATCACCTCGCTGCAGCAGCTCGTGTCCGGGCTGGCCCAGGACCGCGAGCCCATCGGCGACGCGATCTCCTCGATCGCCGACCTCACCCAGGTCACCGGCGGCTTCGTCGAGGAGGCGCGGCCGCCGCTGAAGGCGGACATCCGGGCGCTCGGCGACCTCGCCGGCCAGCTCGACCAGGCCCGCCCGACGCTGGAGCACCTGCTGGAGTTCTCGCCGTACAAGCTGAACAAGATCAGCCGCGCGGCGAGCTACGGCAGCTGGTTCCAGTTCTACCTGTGCGGGCTCTCGGGCTCGGTCGGGCTCGGCGACCTCATCCCGCGCCAGGAGATCCCGGTGTTCAAGTCCGACGCCCCGCGGTGCGGCGCCGACCCCGACGGCGTCGAGGGCCAGCAGGCCCCGCTCGTGCCGGGCGTGCCGCCGGCGGTGGACCAGCTCGTCAACGGCGTGCTGCCGAACGGCCTGCCGGAGGACGCCCCCGCCCTGCCGATCTTCGGCACGCTCCCGACGGGGGGTGACCGCTGATGGCCGCCACCGGCGCGCGCCGCCCGGTCCCGCTCGCGATCGCGGGCCTGGTGCTGATCGCCGTGCTCGCCGTCGTCGCCTTCCAGGCCCCGTCGATCTTCGGCGGCGCGACCTACCACGCCGAGTTCGGCGAGGCCGCCGGCCTGCAGGCCGACGACCGGGTCACCGTCGCCGGCGTCGAGGTCGGGCGGGTGACGTCCGTGGAGCTCGCCGGCGACCACGTCGACGTCGCCTTCCGGGTCGACGACGCCTGGGTGGGCGACCGGACCTCGGCCTCCATCGAGATCGCCACGCTGCTGGGCTCGAAGTACCTGGCCCTGGACCCGCAGGGCGACCAGGAGCTCGACCCGGGCACGACGATCCCGCGGGACCGCACGATCTCGCCGTTCGACGTCGTCGAGGCGTTCAACGGGCTGTCCGGGACGATCGACCAGATCGACACGAACCAGCTGGCGGACAGCCTCCGCACGCTGTCCGACACGTTCAAGGACACCCCGGACGACGTCCGCGGCACGCTCGACGGCCTGTCCCGGCTCTCGACCACGATCTCCAGCCGGGACCAGCAGATCCGCCAGCTCCTCGCCGGCGCCCGGAACCTGTCGTCGATCCTCGCGGAGCGCCGCGGCGACTTCGACGAGCTGCTCTCCGACGGCAACCTGCTGCTCTCCGAGCTGCAGCGGCGCAAGGACGCGATCGACCGGCTGCTCGACGGCACCCGGCTGCTCTCGCAGCAGCTGTCCGGGCTCGTCGCGGACAACTCCGACCAGCTGCGGCCGACCCTCGAGACGCTCGACCGGGTCACCGAGGTGCTGCAGCGCCACCAGGACGACCTGGCGGACACGCTGAAGAACGAGGCGGTGTTCGTGCGGCTGTTCACCAACGCCGTCGGCAACGGGCGCTGGTTCGACAACTACATCTGCGGTCTGCTCCCGATCCCGACGATCGGCCCGCTGAACCCCGGAGGCTGCTGATGGTCGGCTCCTGGGCGAACGACCGCCGCGCGCTGCAGATCACGGCGCTGGTCGCGATCGTCGCCGTGCTCGTCGCGACCGGCGTCTGGCTGATCGGCAACGGGGGCGGCCGGAAGATCACGGCCTACTTCGCCAACGCCTCGGCGCTGTTCGAGGACAACGACGTGCGCGTGCTCGGCGTGCCGGTCGGGCAGATCGACTCGATCACCCCACAGGGCACGCAGGTCGAGGTCCACATGACCATCACCGACCCGGACGTGCACCTCGCGCCCGACGCCAAGGCCGCGGTCGTCTCGCCGAGCCTGGTGACCGGCCGCTACGTGCAGCTGTTCCCGACGGTCGCGGAGGACGCGCCGCAGCTCGAGACCGGTGCCACGATCCCGCTCGAGCGGACCGCGGTCCCGCTCGGCGTCGACGACCTCGCCAAGGCCGCCACGGACCTGTCCCGGGCCCTCGGCCCGGAGGGCGCCAACTCCGCCGGCGCGGTGTCGCAGGCCCTCGACGTCGGTGCGCAGAACCTGGCCGGCAACGGCGAGGCGTTCAACGACACCATCCGCGGCCTCGGCAACCTGTCCAACACGCTCGCCGGCTCGAGCGAGGACCTCTTCGGCACCGTCACGGAGCTGCAGAAGTTCACCGAGACCCTGGCCCAGGACGACGCGAAGGTCCGGGAGTTCAACGGCCGGCTCGCCGACGTCACCGGCTTCCTCGCGAGCGAGCGGGAGGACCTGGGCGGGGCGATCAGGGACCTGTCGGTGGCCCTCGGCGACGTGGCCGGGTTCGTCCGGGACAACCGGGACACCATCCACTCCAACGTCGACCGGCTCGCCGACGTCACCCAGGTGCTGGTGGACCAGCAGCGGGCGCTCACCGAGATCCTCGACGTCGCGCCGCTGGGCATCTCCAACCTCGCGAACACGTACAACGGCTCGTCGGGCACGCTCGACACCCGGGCGAACATCAACGAGCTCAGCCGGCCGCCGATCTACTTCCTCTGCGACCTGCTGAAGACCGGCGCCCCCGACGCGCTCAAGCCGCTCGTGCCCACGTGCGCCGCCCTGCCGGACGTGAACACGCTCCCGACACCGGCGCAGATCCTGAGCTCGGTGACCAGCGGGCAGACCCCGCCCGTCCCCGGCCTCGCGATCCCGTCCGTGCCGCTCGTGCCGCAGAACCCGGCCGCGCCGGAGGCCGGTCAGCCGGCGCCGGCGGTCCCGGGGCAGGCGAACCCCGCCCCGGCCGCGCCGGCCACCACCGCCCCGGCCGCGCCGGCGCCGCAGGAGCAGGAGTCCGGCGGCGGGATCGGCGGGTTCTTCTCGAAGCTCTTCGGAGGTGGGTCGTGAGGCGCACGAGGCTCGCGGCCAGGCTCGCGGTCCTGGTGACCGTCGCGTCGGTCGCGCTGAGCGGCTGCGGGGTGTTCTCCGGCGGGCTGCGCGGGGTGGAGCTCCCCGGTGGCGCCGACCTCGGCGAGGACCCGTACGCCGTGACGATCGAGTTCCCCGACGTCGTCGACCTGGTACCGCAGTCCCTGGTCAAGGTGGCCGACGTCAGCGTCGGCACCGTCCGGTCCATCGACGTGGACCCGGCGACCTGGAACGCGCGGGTCACCGTCGCGGTGAACCGGGGCGTCCGACTGCCGGCCGACTCCGAGGCCCGGGTGCGCACCACGAGCCTCCTCGGCGAGAAGTTCGTGGAGCTGGCGGCGCCCACCCAGGGCGGCACCGGCACCCTGTCGGACGGCGCCACGATCCCGATCGAGCGGGCGGGCCGCGCGGTCGAGGTCGAGGAGGTCTTCGGCGCGCTGTCCATGCTGCTCAACGGCGGCGGCGTCGCGCAGATCAAGACCATCTCGACCGAGCTGAACAAGGCCCTCGACGGGCGCGAGCCGCAGATCCGCGGCCTGCTCGACAACCTGAACACGCTCGTCGGCGCGCTCGACGACCGCAAGGGCGAGATCACCCGCGCCCTCGACGGGCTCAACCGGCTGTCCGCCACGCTGAACGACCGGCGGCCGCAGATCGAGAACGCCCTGGACAACCTGGGCCCGGGCCTGGCCGAGCTGGAGCGCCAGCGCGGGCAGCTGGTCGACATGCTCAAGGCGCTCGACCGGCTCTCCGGCACCGCCACGGACACGATCAACCGCAGCCGGGACGACGTCCTCGCCGACCTGCGGGCCCTGCAGCCCACGCTGTCGAAGCTCGCCGAGTCCGGGCAGGACCTGCCGAACTCGCTGGAGCTGATCGGCAGCTTCCCGTTCACCGACGCCGCGGTCGACGCGTTCGCCGGTGACTACGCCAACCTGTACGTCCGGGCGGACCTGGACGCGAAGACGCTGCTGGACAACCTGCTGCGGACCCGGCAGGCCTTCCCGACGCCGGACACGCCGCTGTTCAACCAGCTCCCGCCCGTCGGCCAGCTGCTGTCGCCGCTGCTGGGCGGCAACCCGGACCAGCCCTCGCTGCCGCTGCTCGGCCCGTCGCCGACCCCGCTCGGCCAGGCCGACCCGAACAACCCGCCGCCGACCACCCCACCGACGCCGAGCGCGGTGCCCCCGCCGCCGACGGACGGCAGTGGCGCCCCCGGCGGCTCGGGTGACTCCGGCTCGGGCGGCGGTCTCCTCGGCGGACTCCTCGGAGGTGGCCGGTGATCACCCGGACCATGAGGTGGCAGCTCCTCGCGCTGCTGCTGGTCACGCTGGTCGGAGTCGGGTACACCGGCTTCCGCTACGCGAACTTCGGCGCGATCTTCGGCGCCACGACCTACCCGGTCACGATGAAGCTCGCCGACTCCGGCGGCATCTTCACCGGCGCCGACGTCACCTACCGTGGTGTCAGCGTCGGCCGGGTCGGCCCGCTGACCCTGACCGCCGACGGCGTCGACGCTCAGCTCGATCTCGAGCGCGGCGGCCCGGAGATCCCCGCCGACGTGACCGCCGCCGTGCGGAACCTGTCGGCGATCGGCGAGCAGTACGTCGACCTGCAGCCGGCCAGCGACTCCGGCCCGGACCTGGAGTCCGGCTCGGTCATCCCGCTGACCCGGGTGAGCACGCCGGTGCAGGTGGACCAGGTCGTGTCGAGCCTCGACGGGTTCGTGCGGTCGGTGCCGCTGGAGAGCCTGCGCACGGTCGTCGACGAGCTGGGCAAGGGCTTCGCCAACAGCGGCGTCCCGCTGCAGAAGCTGCTCGACACCACCAGCGAGTTCACGAAGGCGGCCACGGACGCGCTCCCGCAGACCACCGCACTGCTGCGCGACGGGCGCACGGTCCTGACCACGCAGAACGAGGTCGCCGGGCAGTTCGCCGACTTCAGCTCGAGCCTGAAGCTGCTGGCCGAGCAGCTCAAGGAGTCCGACCCGGACCTGCGGCGGCTGATCCACACCGCGCCCGAGGCCGCGGACCAGATCCGCGGGCTGCTGCGGGAGAGCGGCGCCGGGCTGTCCACGACCGTCGCCAACCTGCTGACCGTCGCCCGGATCGCCGAGCCCCGGCAGTCCAACCTGGAGCAGCTGCTCGTGACCTACCCGGGCGTGATGGCCAACGGCTACACGGCGGCGCCCAACGACGGCACCGCGCACCTCGGCCTGGTGCTCAACTTCTTCGATCCCTTCCCCTGCGTGTACGGCTACCAGGGCACACCGCACCGGCCCGGTAACGACACCAAGGACACCGAGGTCTACAAGAAGGCGTACTGTGCCGAGCCACAGGGGAGTCCGACGAGCGTCCGCGGTGCCCAGAACGCTCCCCCGGCGCCGCACTCGACGACCCCCCGCGCCAAGCCCGGCACGACCGGCAACCCGTCCGCGGGGCTCCCGCTCCCGGCGGGCTCCGACGACCCGCAACCGCTGAACCCGCTCCCCCTCGGAACACCCGCCGGGATCCTGGCCTGACGGCCGGTCCCGCACGCCACACCCCCGATGGCCGACGCCCCCACGGCCGGATGGAGTCCCGCAATGACTGCGAGCACGACCGAGAGCACGGCGAACACGAGGCCCGCCGACGAGCCCGACCCCGGGCCGTCGGGCGGCGGGAGGCGGTTCGGCGGACCGCGGGCCCTGCAGGTCGCGGCGGCGGTCGCGGTCGTCGCGGCGATCGTGTTCGGGGTGCTGTGGCTGACCACGCTGCTGAGCGGGGAGCGGAAGCTCGCCGAGGCGCGCGACGACGTGCTTGTCGCGGCCCGGCAGTCCGCGATCAGCCTGAACACGCTGGACTGGCACGACGTCGACGGCGGCCTGGACCGGTGGGAGCAGACCTCCACCGGCGCGGTCCTCGACGAGTTCCGCACCAACCGGGCGCAGTACGCGCAGTTCGTGGCCCAGTCCAAGCGGACCACCACGGCGACCGTCTCCGACGCCGCGGTCAGCGAGCTCGACGACCGCGCGGGCGTCGCGCGGGTGCTGGTGGGTGTCGACGTGACGGTGACCCCGGACGGGCAGCAGCCCATCCCCACCCGGCAGCGCCTGCAGCTCGAGATGAGCCGCACGGACGACGGCTGGAAGGTCAGCAAGCTCGCGCCGGTCCGCGCCCCCGGACAGAGCGGCTGAGCCGGGCCCACCCGCCCGACCCGGCGCCCGTCCGCTTCCGGTCGACCGACGGCCCCCAGGAGGTCACCATGTCCCCCCAGCCCCGCAAGCCCGTCCCCACCACCGCGTCCCGGCGCCGCGCCACCACCGGCATCCGCCGCCCGCGCGTCGCCGGCCGCCCGGACACCGGCCGGCCCGACACCGGGCGCCCGGACGCGCCGGGCGAGACCGCCGAGACCGAGGTCCGGCCGGACGTCACCCGCGCGGACAGCCGGCACGCCCTGTTCGAGCCGGAGACCGAGGCGCTCACCGCGCCGGAGGTCGAGGACGAGGCGGAGACCGCCGCCGTCCCGGCCGCGGAGGAGGCGGACGGCGCCGGGGAGACGGGAGCGGGGGAGCGGCCGGACGGCGCCCGCGCCCGTCGCGCCCGGCGGGCCCGCCGCGAGCGCGCCGAGGCCTTCGGGGAGCCCGCGGAGACGACAGCAGAGACGGCGGGGGAGGCGGCGGGGGAGGACCGGCCCCGGCGCGGGCTCACGGACCTGCTGCGGGTCCCGGCCCCGCCCCGGACGAAGCGGGGCACCACGATCCTCGCCGGTGTCACGGTCGTCGCGCTGGCGCTCGCCGTCCTGGCCGGCGTGAGCTGGTGGAGCATGAAGAGCACGCCCGCGGCGCAGAACACCGCGCTGGTGGACGTCGCGGCCACCACCCAGGTCAGCCAGCAGCTCGGCGACGCGGTGAAGACCGTCTACTCGTACGACTACACCCGGCTCGACCAGAACGAGGCCGCCGCCCGCGAGGTCATCACGCCGGAGTTCGGCCAGCAGTTCGACCAGCTCTTCGGCGAGGTCCGCAAGCTCGCGCCGGAGCAGCAGGCCGTGGTCACCGCGACGATCTCGCAGGCCGCCGTCGAGTCGATCGCCGGGGACCGCGCCGTGCTGGTGGTCTTCCTCGACCAGCAGGCCACCCGCGCCGCGAGCGACCAGGCCGGCCAGCAGGTCGCCGCCGCGGGCCGGCTCACGGTGACCGGGCAGCTCGTCGACGGCACCTGGAAGATCGCGGACGTCGCCGTCGCGTAGCGGCGCATCTGCAGCGTCGCGTAGCGGCGCACCGGCCCCGTCGCGTAGGTATGGGCACCCCGGCGGCGGGGGCGTCGCCGGGGTGCGTATGCTCGACGTCGGTTCCACCGAAGACCGCAGGTCTGCCCACCGGCCCCGCCGGTGGACACGAAGGCCCCGCAGCCGCGGGCGTCCCGCGCAGGAGGACGAGGCAAGCAGCCCGGGTGCGCACGCACGCCCGCACCTCACGCCCCGTGCCCTGCGCACGGGGCGTTCGTCGTCTCCTGGGTCTCGGGACGCGGTGGCACACCGACACCCCGAGAGGAGGCATCACATGGCACGACCCGACAAGGTCGAGGCGGTCGCAGAGATCGCCGACCGGTTCCGGGGCGCGTCCGCCTCGGTGGTCACGGAGTACAGCAGTCTCACCGTGGCTCAGCTGAGCCAGCTGCGCCGCGCCCTGGGCGAGAACGCCAGCTTCCGCGTCGCCAAGAACACCCTGGTGAAGCGGGCGGCGGCCGACGCCGGCGTCGACGGTCTGGACGAGCTCCTGGCCGGCCCGACGGCGATCGCGTTCGTCACCGGCGAGGCGGTCGACGCCGCCAAGGCGCTGAAGAACTTCGCCAAGGACAACAAGGGCCTGGTGATCAAGGGCGGCTACATGGACGGCCGCGCCCTGTCGGGCGCGGAGGTCGAGCGGCTGGCCGATCTCGAGTCCCGCGAGGTCCTGCTGGCCAAGCTGGCCGGCGCCATGAAGGGCAACCTGGCGAAGGCCGCGGGCCTGTTCAACGCCCCGGCGTCGCAGGTCGCGCGGCTGGCCCAGGCCCTGGCCGACAAGCGGGCCGCCGAGGGCGCGTCCGCCGAAGGCGGCCAGGACGACACCGCCGCCCCCACCGAGAGCTGATCCGGCTCCACCCCAGTTACACCCCAGACACACGAGAAGGAGCCAGAGATGGCGAAGCTGTCCAGCGACGAGCTGCTCGACGCGTTCAAGGAGCTCACCCTCATCGAGCTCGCCGAGTTCGTGAAGAAGTTCGAGGAGACCTTCGAGGTCACCGCGGCCGCCCCGGTCGCCGTCGCCGCCGCGGGTCCCGCCGCCGGTGCCGCCCCGGCCGAGGCCGAGGCCGAGAAGGACGAGTTCAACGTGGTCCTCGAGGCCGCCGGCGACAAGAAGATCCAGGTCATCAAGGTCGTCCGCGAGCTGGTCTCGGGCCTCGGCCTGAAGGAGGCCAAGGACCTCGTCGAGTCGGCCCCGAAGCCGGTTCTCGAGGGTGTCGCCAAGGACGCGGCCGACGCCGCCAAGGCGAAGCTCGAGGAGGCCGGCGCGAAGGTCTCCCTGGCCTGACCCAGAGGATGATCAGCGCCGCCTGATCCCCGCCGCGAGGCCGCCCCTGGCGGCACCGGCGGGTCCACGAACGGCACTTCCGCTCGCGCGGAAGTGCCGTTCGTGCGTTCTCAGGAGTTCTCGCGGTCCCGCAGCTCGCGGCGCAGGAGCTTGCCGCTGACCGTCTTCGGGATCTCGTCGAGGAACTCGACCTGCCGCGGGTACTTGTAGGCCGCCATCCGCTCCTTGGTGAAGGCGATCAGCTCCTCGGCGGTGACCTGCTTGCCCGCCCGGAGGCTGACGAAGGCCTTCACGGTCTCGCCGCGGTACTCGTCGGGGACCCCGACGACGGCCGCCTCGCGCACCGCCTCGTGCTCGTAGAGCACGTCCTCGACCTCGCGCGGCCACACCTTGTAGCCGCCCGCGTTGATCTGGTCCTTCTTGCGGTCGACGATGTAGAACCAGCCCTGGTCGTCCATGTACCCGACGTCGCCGGTGTGCAGGGAGCCGCCGGGCAGCGCCCGCTCGGTCTCCTCCGGCTTGTTCCAGTAGCCCTTCACGACCTGCGGGCCCGTGGTGACGATCTCGCCGACCTCGCCGGGCGGGAGGTCCTGCCCGGCCTCGCCGACGATCCGCACGACGGTGTCGTAGACCGGCACGCCCACCGACAGCGCCCCGGAGGCCTCGTCGACCGGCGCCTCGGCGCGCCTGGGGGTGCAGTGGCTGGGCGAGGTGGTCTCGGTGAGCCCGTAGATGTTGTGGATGTACTGGCCGAAGGCCTGCTGGAAGGCCTTCACCGTCGACGGCGGGATGGGCGCCCCGCCGGACCAGATCTTGTCGAGCGTGCGCAGCGCGTCCTGGTCGGCGTTGGGGGCGTTCATCAGCGCGATGAACACGGTGATCGAGCCGACCGTGAACGTCGGCCGCTCCTCGCGGATGATGTCGATCGCCGCCGACGGCTCGAAGCGGTGGAACAGCACGAGCGGCGCCCCGAGCAGCATGGCGATCGTGACGTGCCCGATCAGCCCGGTGATGTGGAAGAGCGGCGCGATCCCGAGGACGACGTCGTCGGGGCCGAGCTCGCAGAAGCCGCGGTAGGTCTGCGAGTTGAACACCAGGTTGGCGTGGGTGTTCATGGCGCCCTTGGGCGGGCCCGTGGTGCCCGAGGTGTAGGTGAGCACCGCGGTGTCCTGCGGGTCGAAGGACACCGCCGGCGGCCGCTGCCCGCGGAAGCGCTCCACGAGCTCGCCGAGGTCGACGGTGCCGTCGACCGCGCCGATGCGCTCGACGCCGCCGAGGATGCGCGCGTCGTTCCGGGTCTGGTGGTCGAGCTCGCTGGTGGTGAGCACCGTCCGGACGGAGGTGTCGCCGACCACCTTCGACGCGACGTCCCGGTACAGGCTCTCGAGCGTGACCAGCACGCTGGCCCCGGAGTCGGTGAGCAGCAGGTGCAGCTCGCGCTCCCGGTTCATGGGGTTGACGTTGACGGCGATGCCGCCCGCCTTCCACGTGCCGACCAGCGCGATCACGTACTGCGGGTCGTTCTGCAGGAACAGCGCGACGCGCTCTCCCGCGGAGAACCCGGAGTCGAGCAGGCCGGCGGCGACGGCGTCGGACAGCTCGTCGAGCTCGCGGTAGGTGATCCGGCCGTCGAAGTAGCGGATCGCGTCCCGGTCGCCGTGCTGCTCCACGGTGGCCCGGAACAGCGCCAGCATGTCCGGGAACTCGGGGGTGATCGAGGTGGGCTGGCCCTCGTCGTAGCGGGCGAGCCAGGGCTTGTCGTCGTAGACGGACACCGGGTCTCCTAGCGGATGGCGATGGGGTTGACCGGCGCGCCCGTGCCGTGCACGACCTTCAGCGGGGCGGCCGCGTAGAGGAAGGACCAACGGTTGTCGGCGGCGCAGGCGTCGGCCAGGTCGTCGAGCCAGGCGATCTCGGTGAGGGTCACGCCCAGGTTGCGCATCAGCGCACAGTGCAGCGGCAGCGCGACGCCGGAGTCGGGGTCGGCGGTCACCTCGTTGGCGATGGTGTCGGTGACGAGGTTCGGGATCTCACGCTGCTGGAACCACTCGACGAGCTCGCGGGAGTAGGTCAGCCCGGGCTCGACGAAGCCGTCGTAGAACTTCTCGGGGTCGTTCAGCTCGTACCAGTACTTCATCCAGCCCGTGCGGATCAGCAGCACGTCCCGCGGCTCGATCTCCACGCCCTGGTTCTTGGCCGCGGCCTCCAGGTCGGTGTGGTCGAACGTCTCGCCCTTGTCGAGCCACTGCTTGCCGCGGTGCCGGGCCATGTCGATCAGCACCCCGCGCCCGACGACGCCCTTCTCGGCGATGGGCAGCACCGAGGCCTTGTCCATGGCGTCGATGGTCGTACGGGCGTCGTAGCCGTTCCAGAGCTTGCCGTCGTACCAGACGTGCCCGAGGGCGTCGTACTGCGTGGAGCCCTGCAGGAAGATGTGGGCGGTGTCGTCGGCGTAGTGCAGGCCGCCCGGGAAGGCCGGTGCGTCGGGGGAGTCCCAGGTGCCCTCGTCGAGCTCGTTCTTGCGGGACATCCCCCGGCGGCCCGGCCAGATCGGGTCGCCCGGGCTGTCGGTGCGGCCCATGTGGATCTGGAGGGTGAAGACCTCGCCGGACCTCACGTGCCGGATCCCGCGCAGGACCTGGCCGGCGTCGAGGTAGTTGAGACAGCCCAGCTCGTCGTCCGGGCCCCACTTCCCCCAGTTCGTCGGGGCGTCCGCGCCCAGCAGCTCGCCCATCGTCGGCACGGTGTTCTCGGCCATTCGTCGACCCCTTCGTCAACGGGTGTGAGGCAGGTGCATGATCACGCCCGATCCTTCTGTCGGCCGTCTGCGGGCGTCAAGGCCGGTGGGCGAGGCGGCCTGACCGGAGGATCGGGCCGGGGCGTAGGGTGGAGGTCGAACCCAGGCCCGTTGCTCCGGACGAGTGAATTCCGTGCGGCGCGACGGGCGGCAGGCCGGGCCCGCGGGCCCGCCGACGGACGGTCCACCGGGGGGCCGGGAGCCCTGAGCTGCCGGTCGTCCTCCGGGAGGGACCACTTACCGACGCGTACGGTCTTGACTCGGTGCGCCTGCCGGGTCACTCTTACGTCACGGTGCTTGGCTCCGGTGGTGAGCTGAGCGACGTGTCTCGACAGCGGCTGCCTTCGCGGCTAGACTGACTCTTTGCGCTGCCTCCGCCCAGGTTCGGCGTGCACGCTGTCGGAAGTCCGCCGGTCCGAGAAGGCCGGGTCCGGAAGGTCCGCCAGGGTGCTCGGCGGACCTGGTCGGAGCGTGGCGTTCTGACAACGAACGGCGAGTTCAGCTCCCCGGCCACACCCGACACGTCGCCAGATCGCCGGACCGGTACCGGTGCGGTGACGCCGAACGGTAGCGCCTCGGGGGCAGTGCCCGCCAGACGAGAGCGTAGTTCTCGGAAGGACGCATCTTGGCTGTCTCCCGCGCCACCGTGACCACTGCGAACCCGGGGAGCGTCGTCTCGGCGAACCCCAACTTCCCTGGCGCACCCACCCGAGTCTCGTTCGCGAAGATCGCCGAGCCGCTCGAGGTGCCGGACCTCCTCGACCTGCAGATCCAGTCCTTCCAGTGGCTGGTCGGCGACGAGGCGTGGTTCCAGCGCCGGATCGACGCGGGGGACGAGAACCCGGTCGGGGGTCTCGAGGAGATCCTCACGGAGATCTCTCCCATCGAGGACTTCTCGGGCTCCATGTCGCTGTCCTTCTCGGACCCGCGCTTCGACGAGGTCAAGGCCTCCGTCGAGGAGTGCCGGGACAAGGACATGACCTACGGCGCCCCGCTGTTCGTCACCGCGGAGTTCACCAACAACACCACCGGCGAGATCAAGAGCCAGACGGTGTTCATGGGCGACTTCCCGGTGATGACCGACAAGGGCACCTTCATCATCAACGGGACCGAGCGCGTCGTCGTGTCGCAGCTCGTCCGGTCGCCGGGCGTGTACTTCGACCACGCCATCGACAAGACGACCGAGAAGGACGTCTACTCGGTCAAGGTCATCCCCAGCCGCGGCGCGTGGCTGGAGTTCGACGTCGACAAGCGCGACACCGTCGGCGTCCGCATCGACCGCAAGCGCCGCCAGCCGGTCACCGTGCTGCTCAAGGCGCTGGGCTGGACCACCGAGCAGATCCAGGAGCGCTTCGGCTTCTCCGAGACGATCCTCGCCACCCTGGAGAAGGACCACACGGCCGGCCAGGACGAGGCGCTGCTCGACATCTACCGCAAGCTGCGCCCGGGCGAGCCGCCGACGCGCGAGAGCGCCCAGACGCTGCTCGAGAACCTGTTCTTCAAGGACAAGCGCTACGACCTGGCGAAGGTCGGCCGCTACAAGGTCAACAAGAAGCTGGGCCTGGCGGAGCCCACCGAGGTCGGCACGCTGACCGAGGAGGACATCGCCACCACCATCGAGTACCTCGTCCGCCTGCACGCCGGTGAGACCTCGATGAAGGCCAAGGACGGCGAGACCGACATCCCGGTCGAGACGGACGACATCGACCACTTCGGCAACCGGCGCCTGCGCACGGTCGGCGAGCTCATCCAGAACCAGGTCCGCGTCGGCCTGTCCCGGATGGAGCGCGTCGTCCGCGAGCGCATGACCACGCAGGACGTCGAGGCCATCACGCCGCAGACCCTGATCAACATCCGGCCCGTCGTGGCCGCGATCAAGGAGTTCTTCGGCACCTCGCAGCTGTCCCAGTTCATGGACCAGCACAACCCGCTGGCCGGCCTGACCCACAAGCGGCGCCTGTCCGCGCTGGGCCCGGGCGGTCTGTCGCGCGAGCGCGCGGGCTTCGAGGTCCGGGACGTGCACCCGTCGCACTACGGCCGCATGTGCCCGATCGAGACCCCTGAGGGCCCGAACATCGGCCTGATCGGCTCGCTGTCCACGTTCGCGCAGGTCAACCCGTTCGGCTTCATCCAGACGCCGTACCGCAAGGTCGTCGACGGCGTCGTCACGGAGCAGATCGACTACCTGACCGCGGACGAGGAGGACCGCTTCGTCATCGCGCAGGCGAACGCGCCGCTGAACGCGGACGGCTCGTTCACCGAGGACCGCGTCCTGGTCCGCCGGAAGGGCGGCGAGGTCGACCTGATCCCGCCGACGGGCGTCGAGTACATCGACGTCTCGCCGCGGCAGATGGTGTCGGTCGCGACCGCGCTGATCCCGTTCCTCGAGCACGACGACGCGAACCGCGCCCTCATGGGCGCGAACATGCAGCGCCAGTCCGTGCCGCTGCTCCGCTCCGAGGCGCCGCTGGTCGGCACCGGCATGGAGCTGCGTGCCGCGGTCGACGCCGGCGACGTCGTCGTCACCGAGAAGGCGGGTGTGGTCGAGGAGCTCTGCGCCGACTACATCACCGTCATGTCGGACGACGGCACCCGCCAGACGTACCGGCTGAACAAGTTCCGGCGCTCCAACCAGGGCACCTGCAACAACCAGAAGCCGATCGTCGACGAGGGCCAGCGGGTCGAGGTGGGCCAGGTGCTCGCCGACGGGCCGTGCACCGAGAACGGCGAGATGGCGCTGGGCAAGAACCTGCTCGTGGCGATCATGCCGTGGGAGGGCCACAACTACGAGGACGCGATCATCCTGTCGCAGCGCCTCGTGCAGGACGACGTGCTCACCTCTATCCACATCGAGGAGCACGAGATCGACGCCCGGGACACCAAGCTCGGCGCCGAGGAG
This sequence comes from Pseudonocardia autotrophica, assembly GCF_000717175.1. Lineage (GTDB taxonomy): Bacteria > Actinomycetota > Actinomycetes > Mycobacteriales > Pseudonocardiaceae > Pseudonocardia > Pseudonocardia halophobica. The sequence goes on from NZ_JNYD01000012.1 coordinate 67,652, forward strand.
ATCACCCGGGACATCCCGAACGTCTCCGAGGAGGTCCTCGCGGACCTGGACGAGCGCGGCATCATCCGGATCGGCGCCGAGGTCCAGCCCGGCGACATCCTGGTCGGCAAGGTCACCCCGAAGGGCGAGACCGAGCTGACCCCGGAGGAGCGGCTGCTCCGTGCGATCTTCGGCGAGAAGGCGCGCGAGGTCCGCGACACCTCGCTGAAGGTGCCGCACGGCGAGAACGGCAAGGTCATCGGCATCCGGGTCTTCTCCCGGGACGACGACGACGAGCTGCCCCCCGGCGTCAACGAGCTGGTCCGCGTCTACGTGGCCCAGAAGCGCAAGATCTCGGACGGCGACAAGCTCGCCGGCCGGCACGGCAACAAGGGCGTCATCGGCAAGATCCTGCCGGCCGAGGACATGCCGTTCCTGCCGGACGGCACGCCGGTCGACATCATCCTGAACACGCACGGTGTGCCGCGACGCATGAACATCGGCCAGGTCCTGGAGACCCACCTCGGGTGGATCGCCAAGTCCGGCTGGGAGATCGACGGCAACCCGGACTGGGCGAAGATGATGCCCGAGGAGCTCTACTCCGTGCCGCCGAACACGAACACGGCGGTGCCGGTGTTCGACGGCGCCAAGGAGCACGAGATCACCGGGCTGCTCGGGTCCACGCGCCCGAACCGCGACGGCGACCGCATGGTCGGCCCGGACGGCAAGGCGCAGCTCTTCGACGGGCGCTCGGGCGAGCCGTACCCGTTCCCGGTGGCCGTCGGCTACATGTACATCCTGAAGCTGGCGCACCTGGTGGACGACAAGATCCACGCGCGGTCGACCGGCCCGTACTCGATGATCACCCAGCAGCCGCTCGGCGGTAAGGCCCAGTTCGGCGGCCAGCGCTTCGGCGAGATGGAGTGCTGGGCGATGCAGGCGTACGGCGCGGCCTACACGCTGCAGGAGCTGCTCACCATCAAGTCCGACGACGTGGTGGGCCGGGTCAAGGTCTACGAGGCCATCGTCAAGGGGGAGAACATCCCCGAGCCGGGCATCCCGGAGTCGTTCAAGGTGCTCCTCAAGGAGCTCCAGTCGCTGTGCCTGAACGTCGAGGTGCTCTCCAGCGACGGCGCGGCCATCGAGATGCGCGACACGGACGACGAGGACCTCGAGCGCGCGGCGGCGAACCTGGGCATCAACCTGTCCAGCCGCCCGGGCTCGGACTCGATGTCCGTCGACGACGTCGTGAACTGACCCAGAGCCGAGACTCGCGAATTCCGAGAGAAGGACACACTCTTGCTCGACGTCAACTTCTTCGACGAGCTGCGCATCGGCCTGGCCACCGCCGAGGACATCCGCCAGTGGTCGCACGGTGAGGTCAAGAAGCCGGAGACCATCAACTACCGCACCCTCAAGCCCGAGAAGGACGGCCTCTTCTGCGAGAAGATCTTCGGCCCGACCCGGGACTGGGAGTGCTACTGCGGCAAGTACAAGCGCGTCCGGTTCAAGGGCATCATCTGCGAGCGCTGCGGCGTGGAGGTCACCCGCGCCAAGGTGCGGCGTGAGCGCATGGGCCACATCGAGCTGGCCGCCCCGGTCACGCACATCTGGTACTTCAAGGGTGTGCCGAGCCGGCTGGGTTACCTGCTCGACCTGGCGCCGAAGGATCTCGAGAAGATCATCTACTTCGCCGCCTACGCCATCACGTCGGTGAACACCGAGCTGCGCCACCAGGACCTGTCCACGCTCGAGAACGAGATGAGCGTGGAGCGCAAGCGGGTCGAGCAGCGCCGCGACGGCGACCTGGAGGCCCGGGCCCAGAAGCTCGAGTCCGACCTGGCCGAGCTCGAGGCGGAGGGCGCCAAGAGCGACGTCCGCCGGAAGGTCAAGGAGGGTGGCGAGCGCGAGATGCGCCAGCTCCGCGACCGCGCCCAGCGCGAGCTGGACCGCCTCGACGAGATCTGGACCACCTTCACCAAGCTGGACGTGCAGCAGCTGATCGCGGACGAGGGGCTCTACCGCGAGCTCTACGACCGCTACGGCGACTACTTCACCGGCGCCATGGGTGCGGAGTCCATCCAGACGCTGCTGCAGAACTTCGACATCGAGGCCGAGGCCGAGAAGCTCCGCGAGATCATCCGCAGCGGCAAGGGGCAGAAGAAGCTCCGCGCCCTCAAGCGCCTCAAGGTCGTCGCCGCGTTCCAGTCCACCGGCAACTCGCCGATGGGCATGGTGCTCGACTGCGTCCCGGTCATCCCGCCCGACCTGCGCCCGATGGTGCAGCTCGACGGTGGCCGCTTCGCCACGAGCGACCTGAACGACCTGTACCGCCGGGTCATCAACCGGAACAACCGCCTCAAGCGGCTGATCGACCTCGGCGCGCCCGAGATCATCGTCAACAACGAGAAGCGGATGCTGCAGGAGGCCGTCGACGCGCTGTTCGACAACGGCCGCCGCGGCCGGCCGGTCACGGGCCCGGGCAACCGGCCGCTCAAGTCGCTGTCCGACCTGCTCAAGGGCAAGCAGGGCCGGTTCCGCCAGAACCTGCTCGGCAAGCGCGTCGACTACTCCGGCCGTTCGGTCATCGTCGTCGGCCCGCAGCTGAAGCTGCACCAGTGCGGCCTGCCCAAGCAGATGGCGCTGGAGCTGTTCAAGCCGTTCGTGATGAAGCGCCTGGTCGACCTGAACCACGCGCAGAACATCAAGTCCGCCAAGCGGATGGTCGAGCGCGGCCGCTCGCAGGTGTGGGACGTGCTCGAGGAGGTCATCTCCGAGCACCCCGTGCTGCTCAACCGCGCGCCGACGCTGCACCGCCTCGGCATCCAGGCCTTCGAGCCGCAGCTGGTGGAGGGCAAGGCCATCCAGCTGCACCCGCTGGTCTGCGAGGCGTTCAACGCGGACTTCGACGGTGACCAGATGGCGGTCCACCTGCCGCTGTCCGCCGAGGCCCAGGCCGAGGCCCGGGTGCTGATGCTCTCGAGCAACAACATCCTGTCGCCGGCGTCGGGCCGCCCGCTCGCCATGCCGCGTCTGGACATGGTCACGGGTCTGTTCCACCTGACCCGGGAGCGGCCGGACGCCGTGGGCGCCGGGCAGTCGTTCAGCTCCGAGGCCGAGGCCGTCATGGCCTACGACCGCAAGACGCTGCACCTGCAGGCCCCGATCAAGATCCGGCTCCCCGGCGTCACGCCGACCCCGGGCACCGAGCTCGAGGAGGGGGACGTCTGGCGCGCCGAGACTACCCTCGGCCGGGTCATGTTCAACGAGCTGCTGCCGGCGGACTACCCGTTCGTCAACGAGCCGCTGCCGAAGAAGCGCCAGGCCGCGATCATCAACGACCTGGCCGAGCGCTACTCGATGACCGAGGTCGCGCAGGTGCTCGACCGCCTCAAGGACGCCGGCTTCTACTGGGCCACCCGGTCCGGTGTCACGCTGGCGATCGACGACGTCGTGGTCCCGCCGAACAAGCAGGAGATCCTCGACGGCTACGAGGCCAAGGCCGACCAGGTCAACAAGCGGTACCAGCGCGGTGCGCTCTCCCACCAGGAGCGCAACGACGAGATGGTCAAGATCTGGACCCAGGCGTCCGAAGAGGTCGCCAAGGCCATGGAGGACAACTTCCCCGAGGACAACCCGATCCCCACGATCGTGAAGTCCGGGGCGGCGGGCAACATGACGCAGGTCCGGCAGCTGGCCGGTATGCGTGGTCTGGTCGCCAACCCCAAGGGTGAGTACATCCCCCGCCCGATCAAGGCGAACTTCCGCGAGGGCCTGTCCGTGCTGGAGTACTTCATCTCCACGCACGGCACCCGGAAGGGTCTGGCGGACACCGCGCTGCGGACCGCCGACTCGGGTTACCTGACCCGTCGTCTGGTCGACGTCTCGCAGGACGTCATCGTCCGCGAGGTCGACTGCGGCACCTCCCGCGCGGTCACCATGCCGGTCACGGAGGAGACGGCCGACGGCCGCCTCATCCCGCACCGCTACATCCGCACGTCGGTGTACGCGCGGAGCTCGGCAGAGGAGGTCACGGACGCCGACGGCAACGTGATCGTGGCCAAGGGCGGCGACCTCGGCGACCCGGCGCTCGACGCGCTGGTCGCGGCGGGCGTCCGGCAGATCCGCGTGCGCAGCGCGCTGACCTGCGAGTCGGCCACCGGAATCTGCGCGACCTGCTACGGCCGCTCCATGGCGACCGGCAAGCTGGTCGACGTCGGCGAGGCGGTCGGCATCGTCGCGGCCCAGTCCATCGGTGAGCCGGGTACGCAGCTGACGATGCGTACCTTCCATCAGGGCGGTGTCGCGGGCGACGACATCACGACCGGTCTGCCGCGTGTCACGGAGCTCTTCGAGGCCCGTGTCCCGCGCGGTAAGGCGCCGATCGCGGACGTCGACGGCCGCATCCGCATCGAGGACGGCGACCGCTTCTGGAAGATCACCCTCATCCCGGACGACGGGGGCGAGGAGATCGTCTACGAGAAGCTGTCGAAGCGGCAGTGGCTCGCCATGACGGTGGTCGACGGCGAGGAGCGCCCGCTCCGGGACGGCGACCACGTCGAGGTCGGCCAGCTGCTCCTCGAGGGCACGGCGGACCCGCACGAGGTGCTGCGCGTCATGGGCCCGCGCGAGGTGCAGCTGCACCTGGTGCGTGAGGTGCAGAAGGTGTACCGCACGCAGAGCGTGGACATCCACGACAAGCACATCGAGGTGATCGTCCGGCAGATGCTCCGCCGGGTCACGATCATCGACTCGGGTGCCACCGAGTTCCTGCCCGGCGCCCTCGCCGAGCGGGGCGAGTTCGAGTCGGAGAACCGGCGCGTGGTCGCCGAGGGCAACGAGCCGGCCTCCGGCCGCCCGGTGCTCATGGGCATCACCAAGGCCTCGCTGGCGACGGAGTCGTGGCTGTCCGCGGCCTCGTTCCAGGAGACCACCCGGATCCTCACCGACGCCGCGATCAACGGGAAGCGCGACAAGCTCGTCGGGCTGAAGGAGAACGTGATCATCGGCAAGCTGATCCCCGCCGGTACGGGGATCAGCCGGTACCGCAACATCCAGGTGCAGCCCACGGAGGAGGCCCGCGCGGCCGCCTACGCGCTGCCGAGCTACGACGACGGCTACTACAGCCCCGACGTGTTCGGCACGGGCACCGGTGCCGCGGTGCCGCTGGACGACTACGACTTCGGCCGCGACTACCGCTAGTCGCACCGCGTGGTCCGCACGAGGTCGGACGGGGCCGGCGCCTTCGGGCGCCGGCCCCGCCGCCGTTCTCGGGCCGCGCTCGCTGTGCCGGCGGCACGCGAGGAAGGGGCGGAGAACGACGCACCCCTCCGGCGGGCACATGCCGGAGGGGTGCGAGGCGTTATGGAGCCATGACGCGCTCTGAGGCCCGCTCCACGCGTGTTATGGAGCCATAACGCGTTCTGAGGGCGCTCTACCCGCGTTATGGAGCCATAACGCGTTCTGAGGGCGGCTCCGCGCGCGTTATGGAGCCATAACGCGTTCTTCTAGGTCGGTCAAGCAGTGAGGTACTCGCCCTCGTCGAGGGTGGAGGTGCGGCGGCGGTACTCGAGCATCGTGCCGGGCCAGTTGTTGGTGATCCGGCCCGAGTCGGTGCGGTACCAGCTCACGCACTCCGTCCACACGCTGTCCGTGAGCCGCGACTGCATCTCGGTGTCGTAGGCGGTGGCGGCGCCGGGCCGCACCTCCAGCGAGCGCGTTCCGGTGGCGAGCCGCCGGATGCCTTCGCGGGCGTAGCGGATCTGGCACTCGAGCATGTGCACGATCGAGCCCGAGCCGACGTTGGTGTTGGGGCCGTAGAGCAGGAACAGGTTGGGGAAGCCGGGCACGGTGATACCCAGGTGCGCCCGCGCCCCCTCACGCCACTCCTCGGACAGCTCGCGGCCCTCCCGGCCCACCACCCGCATCGGTGCCAGGAAGTCCTGGGTGCGGAAGCCGGTCCCGAAGATGACGACGTCGGCCGGGTACAGCGTGCCGTCGGCGGCGACCACGCCCTCCTCGGTCACCTCGGAGATCTTCTCGGTGACGACGTCGACGTTCGGCCGGGCGAGCGCGCGGAACCAGTCGGAGGAGATCAGCACCCGCTTGCAGCCGACGGGGTAGTCGGGCGCGACGCGGTCGCGCAGCTCCGCGTCGGGGACCTGCAGCCGCAGCTGGGCGCGGTGCAGCAGGCCGAAGGTCGAGGCGAAGGGCCTGATCGCGGTGAAGCCGAGCGCGCCGAACTCGAAGAACCCGGCCCAGAACGTCCGCGCGGCCCGGCTCCAGCCGCGGAACCGCAAGGAGAAGGCCCGCGGGCCGTACGGGCGGTCCAGCTTGGGGATGACGTACGGCGCCGAGCGCTGGAACACGGTGACCTGCGCGGCGTCGGGGGCGATCGCCGGCACGAACTGGATGGCGCTGGCCCCCGTCCCGACGACCGCGACCCGCTTGCCGCGGAGGTCGACCGAGTCGTCCCAGCGCGCGGAGTGGAAGACCGGCCCGGGGAAGCGCTCGATCCCGGGCAGGTCGGGCGTTGCGGGCTGCGAGAGCTGCCCGCACGCCGCCACCAGGGCCTCGGCCTCCAGGTCCCCGCCGCTGGTCCGGATCCGCCAGACGGCGGCGTCGTCGTCCCACCTGGCGTCCGTGACCTCGGTGCCGAGCTTGATGTCCCGCTCCAGGTCATGGTCGGCCGCCACGCTCTGCAGGTAGCGCAGGATGTCCGGCTGCGGGGCGAAGCGACGGCTCCAGTCCCCGGGAGCGAACGAGTACGAGTACAGGTTCGACGGGACGTCGCAGGCCGCACCCGGGTAGGTGTTGTCCCGCCAGACCCCGCCGACCTGCGGCGCCTTCTCCAGGACGGTGACGTCGGCGAGGTCGTCCTCGCGCAGGGCGACGCCCATGCCGATCCCGCCGAAGCCGGCGCCGACGACCGCGACCCGCACCCGCCGGTCCGCCACGTCGCGCCGCAGGGCCGCCCCGAGCTCCCGCAGGTCCGCGTGGGCCCGCCCGAGCAGCCCGGCCTCCAGGACGTGGTCGTGCCACATGCCCTCGGCGCGCGTGTACGTGACCGTCCCGCCGGCCGCGCGGACCCGCTCGACCAGCCGGTCGGCGTCGCCCACCAGGACCTCGTCCGCCCCGGCGACGACGTGCAGCGGCGGCAGGCCGGACAGGTCGGCCTCCAGCGGCCGCAGCTCCGGGTCGACGGCCTCGCCCCCGCGCAGGTACGACCGCTTGCCCTCGCGCAGCAGGCCCGGCCCCAGCATCGCGTCCCGCCCGGTGTTGCGGGCGATGGCCGGGTCGGTGAGGTCGAGGTCCAGCCAGGGGGAGATCAGCCCGACGCTCCCGGGCAGCGGCAGGCCCGTCGCACGCAGCCGCAGGAGCAGGGCCACGGCCAGTCCGCCGCCCGCGGAATCTCCGGCGAGGGCGATGCGTTGTGACTGGTGTCCCGCGTCGAGGAGCGCCCGGTAGGCGCGCTCGGCGTCGTCGAGCGCGGCGGGGTGCGGATGTTCGGGCGCCAGCCGGTAGTCCAGCAGGTGCACCGTCCCGCCGCTCGCCTCGGCCAGCCACGCCCCGAGCGATCGGTGCGAGGCGGGGGAGCCGACCACGTAGCCGCCGCCGTGCAGGAAGAGCACGGGGCGGTCGTCGCGGCTGCCGGGGACCGACACGCGGACCGACGGCCGGCCGCCGAGCGACGAGGGGGTGGAGCGGGTGCCACGGGGCACGGGGAGCAGTCGGCCCTGGAGGTCGACGAGCGCCCGCGAGACCGGGATCGGCAGCCGGGGCGAGAGTGCGGGGGCCACGAGCAACCGGGTGGCGGCCCGGACGGCGGCGCACGGCAGTGTGAGGCGCATGATCGAACCGTAGGGTCGCGCCACGGGCCCGCGGACCGGGGCGGCCGGGGCAACGGCGGCCCGCGCGGGCCAGGCCGGTGACCGGGGCGTCCGCAGGTCGTCGACGTGCGACGAGCGCGGGTCGATCTGCGACGAGCGGGTGAGCCTGCTTGCGTCGGCGTACGGGCTGCGGCAGCCTCCCAGGCGACGCGCGAGTGGCCCGGAGATGGCCGGCGGAAGGCCCGCAGGCCCCGCCGCGGCCCCTGGGCGGACCCGTTTTGACCCTCGTCAGACGGGCCGCGTACCCTTGGGACCTGCGCGCGATCACGCGTGCCCTCGTCCGTCCTGGACGCCTCCGCGGAGTTCCCCGACTCCGGGCCGGTGCGCAGGGCGCGACACGCCCGACCTCGCGGTCCGGCGGGCCGGGGTGGAAGCGGCCCGTGACCACGATCGGGCGGCGCACGACCGCCCGCCCGGGCAGCCGCACGGGCGAGACACCTGAGCATCACGAGTAGGGAAGAAGCAGAGGGTTCATGCCCACGATCCAGCAGTTGGTCCGCAAGGGCCGCGAGGACAAGGTCGCGAAGACCAAGACCGCCGCGCTCAAGGGCTCGCCCCAGCGCCGCGGGGTCTGCACGCGCGTCTACACCACGACCCCGAAGAAGCCGAACTCCGCACTGCGGAAGGTCGCTCGCGTCAAGCTGAGCAGCGGCATCGAGGTCACCGCGTACATCCCCGGCGAGGGCCACAACCTGCAGGAGCACAGCATCGTGCTCGTCCGCGGCGGCCGCGTGAAGGACCTGCCGGGAGTCCGGTACAAGGTCATCCGCGGGTCGCTCGACACCCAGGGTGTGAAGAACCGGAAGCAGTCCCGTAGCCGCTACGGCGCCAAGAAGGAGAAGAGCTGATGCCTCGTAAGGGCCCCGCCCCGAAGCGGCCGCTGGTCTCCGACCCGGTCTACAGCTCGCCCCTCGTGACGCAGCTGATCAACAAGGTGCTGAAGGACGGCAAGCGCTCGCTCGCCGAGCGGATCGTGTACGCCGCGCTCGAGGGCACCCGCGAGAAGACCGGCACCGACCCGGTCGTCACGCTCAAGCGCGCGCTGGACAACGTCAAGCCGGCCCTCGAGGTCCGCAGCCGCCGTGTCGGTGGCGCGACCTACCAGGTTCCGGTCGAGGTCCGCGCCGTCCGGCAGACCACCCTCGGCCTCCGCTGGCTCGTGAGCTACGCCGGCCAGCGTCGCGAGAAGACGATGGTCGAGCGCCTCATGAACGAGCTGCTCGACGCGAGCAACGGCCTCGGCGCCAGCGTGAAGCGGCGCGAGGACATGCACAAGATGGCGGAGTCCAACAAGGCCTTCGCCCACTACCGCTGGTGACGGGCCGACCGTCCGCGCCAACCTTTTCCCAGGGGAAGTGAGCTGAACGTGGCACGGGACGTGCTGACGGACCTGACGAAGGTCCGCAACATCGGCATCATGGCGCACATCGACGCCGGCAAGACCACCACCACCGAGCGGATCCTGTACTACACCGGGATCAACTACAAGATCGGTGAGGTCCACGACGGCGCCGCCACGATGGACTGGATGGAGGAGGAGCAGAAGCGCGGCATCACGATCACGTCCGCCGCGACGACCTGCTTCTGGAAAGACCACCAGATCAACATCATCGACACGCCCGGCCACGTCGACTTCACCGTCGAGGTGGAGCGCTCGCTGCGCGTGCTCGACGGCGCGGTCGCGGTCTTCGACGGCAAGGAGGGGGTCGAGCCGCAGTCCGAGCAGGTCTGGCGGCAGGCCACCAAGTACGACGTCCCCCGCATCTGCTTCGTCAACAAGATGGACAAGCTGGGCGCGGACTTCTACTTCACCGTCGGCACGATCCAGGACCGGCTCGCGGCCAAGCCGCTGCCGCTCCAGCTGCCGATCGGCTCGGAGAGCGAGTTCATCGGCGTCGTCGACCTGGTCGAGATGCGCGCGCTGACCTGGCGTGGCGACGTCCAGAAGGGCGAGGACTACGCCGTCGAGGAGATCCCGGCCGACCTGCAGGAGAAGGCGGAGGAGTACCGCACCGCCCTTCTCGAGGCCGTCGCCGAGACCGACGACGAGCTCATGGAGATCTACCTCGGCGGCGAGGAGCTCACCGTCGAGCAGATCAAGGCCGGCGTCCGGCAGATCGTGAAGGACCGCTCGGCGTACCCGGTGCTCTGCGGCTCCGCGTTCAAGAACAAGGGCGTCCAGCCCATGCTCGACGCGGTGATCGACTACCTGCCGTCGCCGTACGACGTGCCGCCGGTCGAGGGCACGCTGACGGACGGGGAGACCCCGGCCAGCCGCAAGCCCTCGAAGGAGGAGCCCTTCTCGGCGCTCGCCTTCAAGATCGCCGCGCACCCGTTCTTCGGCAAGCTGACCTACGTCCGGGTGTACTCGGGCCGGGTCGCCGCGGGCTCCCAGGTCATCAACTCGACCAAGGACCGCAAGGAGCGCATCGGGAAGCTCTTCCAGATGCACGCCAACAAGGAGAACCCGGTCGACGAGGCCCTGGCCGGCCACATCTACGCGGTCATCGGCCTGAAGGACACGACCACCGGCGACACGCTCAGCGACCCGCAGGCACCGATCGTGCTCGAGTCGATGACGTTCCCGGACCCGGTCATCCAGGTCGCGGTCGAGCCGAAGACCAAGGCGGACCAGGAGAAGCTCTCCACGGCGATCCAGAAGCTCGCCGAGGAGGACCCGACCTTCCAGGTCTCGCTGGACGACGAGACCGGGCAGACGATCATCGCCGGCATGGGCGAGCTCCACCTCGAGGTGCTCGTCAACCGGATGAAGAGCGACTTCAAGGTCGAGGCGAACATCGGTAAGCCGCAGGTGGCCTACCGGGAGACGATCCGCAAGACCGTCGACAAGTACGAGTACACGCACAAGAAGCAGACCGGTGGGTCGGGGCAGTTCGCCCGGGTCATCATCAAGCTGGAGCCGCTCGACACGGCGGACGGTGCGCTGTACGAGTTCGAGAACAAGGTCACCGGTGGTCGCGTGCCGCGGGAGTACATCCCGTCCGTCGACGCCGGCGCGCAGGACGCCATGCAGTACGGCGTGCTCGCGGGCTACCCCCTCACGGGGATCAAGCTGACCCTGCTCGACGGTCAGTACCACGAGGTCGACTCGTCCGAGATGGCGTTCAAGGTCGCCGGCTCGATGGCCCTCAAGGAGGCCGCGCGCCAGGCGTCCCCCGCCATCCTCGAGCCGATGATGGCGGTCGAGGTCACCACGCCCGAGGACTACATGGGCGACGTGATCGGCGACCTCAACTCCCGCCGCGGCCAGATCCAGGCCATGGAGGAGCGGGCGGGCGCCCGCGTCGTCAAGGCGCTGGTCCCGCTCTCGGAGATGTTCGGCTACGTCGGCGACCTCCGGTCGCGGACCCAGGGCCGGGCGAACTACACGATGGTGTTCGACAGCTACGCCGAGGTCCCCTCGAACGTCGCCAAGGAGATCATCGCGAAGGCGACCGGCGAGTAAGTCCGGACCGCTCGCGAGGCGCGGTCCGCGGACGGGTAGGGTCACCCGCCTGTTCGCGGCCCGCACCTCGAAACCCCCAGACCTGCCGTCAGCACGGCGGAGAAGAAGATCAAGTCCAGGAGGACACTGCAGTGGCGAAGGCGAAGTTCGAGCGGACCAAGCCGCACGTCAACATCGGCACCATCGGTCACATCGACCACGGCAAGACCACGCTGACGGCGGCCATCACCAAGGTTCTGCACGACAAGTACCCGGACCTCAACGAGGCCTCGGCGTTCGAGAACATCGACAAGGCGCCCGAGGAGCGCCAGCGCGGTATCACGATCTCCATCGCGCACGTCGAGTACCAGACCGAGAAGCGGCACTACGCGCACGTGGACTGCCCCGGTCACGCCGACTACATCAAGAACATGATCACCGGTGCGGCGCAGATGGACGGCGCCATCCTGGTGGTCGCGGCGACCGACGGCCCGATGCCGCAGACGCGTGAGCACGTGCTGCTCGCCCGCCAGGTCGGCGTGCCCTACATCGTGGTCGCGCTGAACAAGGCCGACATGGTCGACGACGAGGAGATCCTCGAGCTCGTCGAGCTCGAGGTCCGTGAGCTCCTGTCCTCGCAGGAGTACCCGGGCGACGACCTCCCGATCGTCCGCGTCTCGGCGCTCAAGGCCCTCGAGGGCGACGCCGAGTGGGGCGCCAAGCTCCTCGAGCTGATGGACGCCGTCGACGAGGCGATCCCGGAGCCGGAGCGCGACACCGACAAGCCGTTCCTCATGCCGGTCGAGGACGTCTTCACGATCACCGGTCGCGGCACGGTCGTCACGGGCCGTATCGAGCGCGGCATCGTGAAGGTCAACGAGACCGTCGAGATCGTCGGCATCCGCGAGAAGTCGACCTCGACCACCGTCACCGGTGTCGAGATGTTCCGCAAGATCCTCGACGAGGGTCGTGCGGGCGAGAACGTCGGCCTCCTGCTCCGCGGCATCAAGCGCGAGGACGTCGAGCGCGGCCAGGTCGTCGTGAAGCCGGGCTCCATCACGCCGCACACCGAGTTCGAGGGCCAGGTCTACATCCTGGGCAAGGACGAGGGCGGCCGGCACACGCCGTTCTTCAACAACTACCGTCCGCAGTTCTACTTCCGGACGACGGACGTGACCGGCGTGGTGACCCTCCCGCAGGGCACCGAGATGGTCATGCCGGGTGACAACACCACCATGAGCGTTCAGCTGATCCAGCCGATCGCCATGGAGGAGGGCCTGCAGTTCGCCATCCGCGAGGGTGGTCGGACCGTCGGCGCCGGCCAGGTCACCAAGATCACCAAGTAAGACCCCTTCCGCGGCCCGTGGACCCCTGTGGTCCACGGGCCGCACCCCGGTCGAGGGCCACCCGAACCGGTGTGGCATCCTTGACGGGTTGCGCGCGGACGGCGGGCACACGGCAGCCGGGATCTCCCGGGACTCCGTGAGTCGTCGGAAGCGCCGACCCCGGATCGACAGGCGACCCCCCTGGGGGAAGCGGTGACCCGGGGACCGGTATGCGGGTAGCAGGGCGACACGCCCGACCTCGTGGACCGGAGCCCAGTGGGTGAGACCTGAACAGAGCGCGGACGCCCGGTCCGCATCGGATGCCCGAGTCCGCACGGACTCGCGCGCGTCGGTGCCGGTGGTTGCGACGTAGAGCTGGTCGGGGCTCCCCTCGGGGCGGGACACCCGGAGACACCGTGAAGCAGCGGCAGGAAGAAGAGGACGACCCACGACCATGGCGGGACAGAAGATCCGCATCAGGCTCAAGGCCTACGACCACGAGGCAATCGACGCGTCTGCTCGCAAGATCGTGGAGACGGTGACGCGTACCGGTGCTCGTGTCGTCGGTCCGGTGCCGCTGCCGACCGAGAAGAACGTGTACTGCGTCATCCGCTCGCCGCACAAGTACAAGGACTCGCGCGAGCACTTCGAGATGCGCACGCACAAGCGGCTGATCGACATCCTCGACCCGACGCCGAAGACGGTCGACGCGCTCATGCGCATCGACCTGCCGGCCAGCGTCGACGTCAACATCCAGTAGGGCACCGATGAGCGACAGGCAGATCACCGGGATCCTGGGCCGGAAGCTCGGGATGACCCAGGTATTCGACGAGAACAACCGGGTGGTTCCGGTCACCGTGGTCCAGGCCGGGCCCAACGTCGTGACGCAGATCCGCTCGCAGGAGAAGGACGGGTACGAGGCGGTCCAGCTCGCCTTCGGTGCGGTCGACCCGCGCCGGGTGAACAAGCCGGAGACCGGGCACTTCGCGAAGGCCGGCGTGACCCCGCGCCGCTTCACCGTCGAGCTGCGCACGACGGACGCCGCGAGCTACGAGCTCGGCCAGGAGATCACCGCCGAGGCCTTCGAGGCCGGTGCCGTGGTCGACGTCGTCGGCACCACCAAGGGCAAGGGCACCGCGGGTGTCATGAAGCGCCACGGCTTCAAGGGCCTCGGCGCCTCGCACGGCACCCAGCGCAAGCACCGCTCGCCGGGCTCGATCGGTGGTTGTGCCACCCCGGGCCGCGTCTTCAAGGGCGTGCGCATGGCGGGTCGGATGGGTGTCGCCCGGCAGACCACGCAGAACCTGAAGATCCACCGCGTCGACGCCGAGCGCGGGCTGCTGCTGATCAAGGGCGCCGTCCCCGGCCCCCGTGGCGGGCTCGTCGTGGTGAAGAGTGCCGCGAAGGGTGGTGCCCAGTGAGCACCGTCGAGATCAAGGACGCGTCGGGCGCGAAGTCCGGCTCGGTCGAGCTCCCGGACCACGTCTTCGACGTGACCGCGAACGTGCCGTTGATGCACCAGGTCGTCGTGGCCCAGCAGGCCGCGGCCCGCCAGGGCACGCACGACACGAAGACCCGCGGCGAGGTCCGTGGCGGCGGCAAGAAGCCGTACCGCCAGAAGGGCACCGGCCGTGCCCGTCAGGGCTCGACCCGCGCGCCGCAGTTCGCCGGCGGTGGCACCGTCCACGGCCCGACGCCGCGCGACTACAGCCAGCGGACCCCGAAGAAGATGAAGGCCGCCGCGCTGCGCGGCGCACTGTCGGACCGGGCCCGCGCGGGCCTCGTCCACGTCGTCTCCGGGATCGTCGACGGGGACACCCCCTCGACGAAGTCCGCCCGCCAGGCCGTCGCGGCCGTCGCCGGCGCCGACACCCGCGTGCTCGCGGTGGTCGACCGGGACGACTCGGTGAACCTGCTGAGCCTGCGCAACCTGCCGCAGGTCCACCTGATCGCACCGGACCAGCTGAACACGTACGACGTGCTCGTGAACGACGTCGTGCTGTTCACCCAGGCCTCGCTGGACGCGTTCCTGGCCGGTCCGGTCGCGGTCAAGACCAAGCGTGCCGAGCGTGCGGAGAAGGAGGAGGGCAAGTGATCCCCGACCCGCGCGACATCCTGCTCGCGCCGGTGGTGTCCGAGAAGAGCTACTCGCTGCTCGACGAGAAGCAGTACACCTTCCTCGTCCACCCCGACGCGAACAAGACCCAGATCAAGATCGCCGTGGAGCAGGTGTTCGGGGTGAAGGTCGTCAGCGTGAACACGCTGAACCGCCCCGGGAAGCGGAAGCGCTCGCGCACCGGCTACGGCAAGCGCAAGGACACCAAGCGCGCGATCGTCACGCTCTCCGCGGAGAGCAAGGACATCGACGTGTTCGGTGCCCGGGCGAGCTGAGGGAGCGAGCTGACCCATGGGTATCCGTAAGTACAAGCCGACGACTCCCGGCCGCCGCGGTTCCAGCGTCTCCGACTTCGCGGAGATCACCCGCGACACCCCGGAGAAGTCCCTGATCCGTCCGCTGCACGGCAAGGGCGGCCGCAACGCGCACGGCAAGGTCACCACCCGCCACCAGGGCGGCGGCCACAAGCGCGCGTACCGCTTGATCGACTTCCGGCGGAACGACAAGGACGGCATCCCGGCCAAGGTCGCGCACATCGAGTACGACCCCAACCGGACGTCCCGCATCGCGCTGCTGCACTACGCCGACGGCGAGAAGCGCTACATCATCGCGCCGGCGCGGCTCAAGCAGGGCGACAAGGTCGAGGCCGGCCCGAAGGCCGACATCAAGGTCGGCAACAACCTGCCGCTGCGCAACATCCCGACCGGCACCGTGGTGCACGCGATCGAGCTCCGCCCCGGTGGCGGCGCGAAGATCGCCCGCTCCGCCGGGTCGAGCGTGCAGCTGGTGGCGAAGGACGGCCCGTACGCGCAGTTGCGCATGCCGTCCGGCGAGATCCGCAACGTCGACGTGCGCTGCCGCGCCACCGTCGGCGAGGTGGGCAACGCCGAGCACTCCAACATCAACTGGGGCAAGGCCGGCCGCATGCGGTGGAAGGGCAAGCGCCCGACCGTCCGCGGTGTCGCCATGAACCCGGTCGACCACCCGCACGGTGGTGGTGAGGGGAAGACCTCCGGTGGCCGCCACCCGGTCAACCCCGCGGGCAAGCCCGAGGGCCGCACCCGCCGCACCAAGCCGTCCGACAAGTTGATCGTCCGCCGGCGTCGTACCGGCAAGAAGCGCTGAGCAGGGAGGTTAAGACATGCCGCGCAGCCTGAAGAAGGGCCCGTTCGTGGACGACCACCTGCTCAAGAAGGTGGACGCCCTCAACGAGTCCGGCAAGAAGACCGTCATCCGGACCTGGTCCCGACGGTCCACCATCATCCCGGACATGATCGGCCACACGATCGCGGTGCACGACGGCCGCAAGCACGTGCCGGTGTTCGTGTCCGACTCGATGGTCGGCCACAAGCTGGGGGAGTTCGCTCCCACCCGCACGTTCCGTGGCCACATCAGGGACGACCGCAAGGCGCGCAGGCGCTGAGGCGGACCGAGTAGCGACCAAGGAGAGGTGGAGAAACAGCATGGCTGACACAGCCAGCAGCACCGCCGACGCCGCGCTCGAGCCCGCTCGTGCGCTCGCGAAGGCCCGGTTCGTGCGGATGTCGCCGACCAAGTGCCGTCGTGTCGTGGACCTGGTCCGCGGCCTGCCGGTGAACGAGGCGCTGGCGATCCTGCGGTACTCGCCGCAGGCCGCCGCGGAGCCGGTGGCGAAGGTCGTGGCGAGCGCCGCGGCCAACGCCGAGAACAACTTCGACATGGACCCGGAGACCCTCGTGGTCGCCGTCGCCATGGTCGACGAGGGGCCGACGCTCAAGCGCATCCGGCCGCGGGCCCAGGGCCGCGCGTACCGGATCCGCAAGCGGACGAGCCACATCACCATCGAGGTCGAGTCCGCGCCCGCGAAGGCCGGCCGTTCCCGTGGTGCGAAGGGGAGGGCCCGCTGATGGGGCAGAAGATCAACCCGCACGGCTTCCGCCTGGGCATCACCACGGACTGGAAGTCGCGCTGGTACGCCGACAAGCAGTACGCGGAGTACGTGAAGGAGGACGTCGAGATCCGCCGCATGCTCTCCAAGGGCATGGAGCGGGCCGGCATCTCCAAGGTCGAGATCGAGCGGACCCGGGACCGTGTGCGGGTGGACATCCACACCGCCCGCCCGGGCATCGTGATCGGCCGGCGCGGCGCCGAGGCCGACCGCATCCGCGGCAACCTCGAGAAGCTGACCAAGAAGCAGGTCCAGCTCAACATCCTCGAGGTCAAGAACTCCGAGTCGGACGCACAGCTCGTGGCGCAGGGCGTCGCCGAGCAGCTGTCCAACCGCGTGGCCTTCCGCCGCGCGATGCGCAAGGCCATCCAGTCGGCCATGCGCTCGCCGCAGGTGAAGGGCATCCGGGTGCAGTGCTCCGGCCGCCTCGGCGGCGCGGAGATGTCGCGCTCCGAGTTCTACCGCGAGGGTCGCGTCCCGCTGCACACGCTGCGCGCGGACATCGACTACGGCCTGTTCGAGGCCCGGACGACCTTCGGCCGCATCGGCGTGAAGGTCTGGATCTACAAGGGCGACGTCGTCGGCGGCCGCCGCGAGAACGCCCCCGCCGCCGAGGCGCCGGGCCGCGGACCGCGTCGCGAGCGTCCGGCCCGCCGTCGATCCGGAGCCTCGGGCACGACCGCGACCAGCACCGACGCCGGGCGTGCGGCTGCCGAGCAGTCGGGTGGCACCGCCACCGCGACCGCTGCGCCGTCGGAGGCCCCGGCCTCGAGCAACGGGGAGAACTGAGCCATGCTGATCCCCCGCAAGGTGAAGCACCGCAAGCAGCACCGTCCGCACCGGACGGGGATGTCGACCGGTGGCACCCGGGTCACGTTCGGCGAGTTCGGGATCCAGGCGCTGGAGCCCGCCTACGTCACCAACCGCCAGATCGAGTCGGCGCGTATCGCGATCAACCGGCACATCAAGCGTGGTGGCAAGGTCTGGATCAACGTCTTCCCGGACCGTCCGCTGACCAAGAAGCCCGCCGAGACCCGCATGGGTTCCGGTAAGGGCTCCCCCGAGAAGTGGGTGACCAACGTCAAGCCCGGCCGGGTGCTCTTCGAGATGAGCTACCCGAACGAGGCTCTCGCGCGGGAGGCCCTGCGCCGCGCCATCCACAAGCTGCCCATGAAGTGCCGGATCGTGACCCGTGAGGGTGGTGACATCTGATGGCGGCCACCACTGCTGCCGAGCTGCGTGAGCTGACCGACGAGGAGCTCGTGCTGCGGGTCAAGGAGGCCAAGGAGGAGCTGTTCAACCTCCGCTTCCAGATGGCGACCGGGCAGCTGGACAACAACCGGCGGCTGCGTACCGTCCGGCACGACATCGCGCGGATCTACACGGTCATGCGCGAGCGCGAGCTGGGCCTCTCGGCCGCCCCGAGCGACAACGAGGGCGCGGCATGAGCGAGAAGACTCAGGAGCAGCGCGGGGAGCGGAAGGTCCGCGAGGGCCTGGTCGTGTCCGACAAGATGGACAAGACCATCGTGGTCACCCTCGAGGACCGCGTGAAGCACCCGCTGTACGGCAAGGTCATCCGGCGGACCAGCAAGGTCAAGGCGCACGACGAGGCCAACACGGCCGGCGTCGGCGACCGCGTCCGGCTGATGGAGACCCGGCCGCTGTCCGCCACCAAGCGGTGGCGGCTGGTCGAGATCCTGGAGAAGGCGAAGTGATCCAGCAGGAGTCGCGGCTGCGCGTCGCCGACAACACCGGTGCCAAGGAGATCCTGTGCATCCGGGTGCTGGGCGGTTCGGCGCGACGCTACGCGGGGATCGGCGACACCATCGTCGCCACCGTCAAGGAGGCCATCCCCGCGGCCGGCGTGAAGCGCGGTGACGTCGTCAAGGCGGTCATCGTGCGCACGGTCAAGGAGAAGCGCCGCCCGGACGGCAGCTACATCCGGTTCGACGAGAACGCCGCCGTCCTGATCAAGGACAACGGTGAGCCGCGGGGGACCCGTATCTTCGGCCCGGTCGGCCGCGAGCTCCGTGACCGCCGGTTCATGAAGATCATCTCCCTCGCCCCGGAGGTGCTGTAGAGCATGAAGGTCAAGAAGGGCGACACGGTCCTCGTCATCGCCGGCAAGGACAAGGGCGCGAAGGGCAAGGTCATCCAGGCCTACCCGGACCGCGACCGCGTCCTCGTCGAGGGCGTGAACCGTATCAAGAAGCACACGCGGGTGAGCCAGAACCAGCGGGGCGCGCAGTCCGGCGGGATCGTCACCCAGGAGGCGCCCATCCACGTCTCGAACGTGATGGTCGTCGACTCCGACGGGAAGCCGACCCGTGTCGGCAAGAAGCTCGTCGAGTCCGAGGACGGCGGCAAGGCCAGACGCGTCCGGATCTCCCGCAAGTCCGGGAAGGAGATCTGATGACCACCACGGAGAAGGTCAACCCGCGCCTCAAGCAGCGCTACGTCGACGAGATCAAGGGCGAGCTGCAGAAGCAGTTCTCCTACGGCAACGTCATGCAGATCCCCGGCGTCGTGAAGGTCGTCGTGAACATGGGCGTCGGCGACGCCGCCCGTGACTCGAAGCTGATCGACGGCGCCGTGCGGGACCTGGCCACCATCACCGGCCAGAAGCCGCAGGTCCGGCGGGCCACCAAGTCCATCGCGCAGTTCAAGCTGCGCGAGGGCATGCCGATCGGCGCGAAGGTCACCCTGCGCAACGACCGGATGTGGGAGTTCCTGGACCGGCTGCTGACGATCGCGCTGCCGCGTATCCGCGACTTCCGCGGCCTCTCGCCGAACCAGTTCGACGGGCGGGGCAACTACACGTTCGGTCTCACGGAGCAGTCCATGTTCCACGAGATCGACCCGGACTCGATCGACCGGCCGCGTGGCATGGACATCACCGTCGTGACCACCGCGACCACGGACGAGGAAGGCCGGGCGCTCCTGCGCCAGCTCGGCTTCCCCTTCAAGGAGAACTGAGAGATGGCGAAGAAGGCGCTTCGCATCAAGGCGGAGAAGACCCCCAAGTTCAAGGTCCGCGGCTACACCCGCTGCCAGAAGTGCGGGCGTCCGCGCGCGGTCCTGCGCAAGTTCGGCCTCTGCCGCGTGTGCGTCCGCGAGATGGCACACGCCGGCGAGCTGCCGGGCGTCAGCAAGAGCAGCTGGTAATCACTCAGCTGTCGTTTCGTTCGCCGCAGGCCCCCCGTGAGTCACGGGGGGAACCACGGCGGGAAAGAGACACCACACCATGACGATGACCGATCCGATCGCAGACATGCTCACGCGTCTGCGGAACGCGAACTCGGCCTATCACGACCAGGTCGTGATGCCGCACTCCAAGCTGAAGGTCGCCATTGCGGAGATCCTGCAGAAGGAGGGCTACATCGCGAGCCACCACACCGAGGACGCCGAGGTCGGCAAGTCCCTGGTGATCGAGCTGAAGTACGGGCGCAACCGCGAGCGCAGCGTCGCGGGCCTGCGCCGGGTCTCGAAGCCGGGCCTGCGGGTCTACGCGAAGTCGACCAACCTGCCGCGCGTTCTCGGCGGCCTGGGCATCGCGATCATCTCGACGAGCCAGGGCCTCCTCACGGACAAGCAGGCCTACCGGAGCGGCGTGGGCGGGGAAGTCCTCGCCTACGTCTGGTGAGAAGGGAGTAGAGCGATGTCCCGCATCGGGAAGCTGCCGATCACCGTGCCGTCCGGCGTCGACGTGACCATCGAGGGCCGCACGGTCACCGTCAAGGGGCCCAAGGGCACCCTGTCGCACACCGTCATCGCGCCGATCACGGTCGCGCTGAACGACGGCGTCGTCTCGGTCGAGCGGCCGGACGACGAGCGGAAGACCAAGGCCTACCACGGCCTGTCCCGCACCCTGGTGAGCAACCTCGTCGAGGGCGTCACCAAGGGCTACGAGAAGAAGCTCGAGATCGTCGGTGTCGGTTACCGCGTCGCGCTCAAGGGCTCGAACCTGGAGTTCGCCCTCGGGTTCAGCCACCCCGTCGTCATCCAGCCGCCGGAGGGCATCACCTTCGCCGTCGAGTCGCCCACCAAGTTCTCGGTGAGCGGCATCGACAAGCAGCTGGTGGGCGAGACCGCGGCGAACATCCGCAAGATCCGCAAGCCGGAGCCCTACAAGGGCAAGGGCGTGCGGTACGCCGGCGAGAACGTCCGCCGCAAGGTCGGGAAGACGGGTAAGTAAGCCATGGCCGACACGATTTCTGCGAACGCGAAGAAGCGCACCGCCTCGCGGGTGTCCGCCACCCGCCGCAAGGGGCTGGCCCGCCGGCACGCCCGGCTGCGCAAGAAGATCAGCGGGACGCCGGCGCGTCCGCGGCTGGCCGTCAAGCGCTCCTCGCGCCACCTGCACGTGCAGCTGATCGACGACGTCGCGGGCCACACGCTGGCCGCCGCCTCGTCGCTCGACGCGGACGTGCGCTCGGTCGAGGGCGACAAGAAGGCCAAGGCCGCCAAGGTCGGCGAGCTCATCGCCGACCGGGCCAAGGCCGCCGGTGTCGAGGCCGTCGTGTTCGACCACGGTGGCTTCGGCTACCACGGCCGGATCGCGGCGCTGGCCGACGCCGCCCGCGAGGGAGGCCTGAAGTTCTGATGAACACCAACATGATGGAAGGGACCGTCTGATGCCGGGACGTACGCGGCGCGAAGGCGGTGGCCCGGGCGGTAACGACCGCCGGGACCGCCGCGACGGTGGCCGTGGCGGGGCGGCCCAGGACAAGACCCCGTACATCGAGCGACTCGTCACGATCAACCGCGTGGCCAAGGTCGTGAAGGGTGGTCGTCGCTTCAGCTTCACCGCCCTCATGATCGTCGGCGACGGCGACGGCCTGGTCGGCGTGGGCTACGGCAAGGCCAAGGAGGTGCCGGCCGCGATCGCCAAGGGTGTCGAGGAGGCGAAGAAGAACTTCTTCCGCGTCCCCCGCATCGGCGGCACGATCGTGCACCGCGTCCAGGGTGAGGCGGCCGCGGGCGTGGTCCTGCTCCGCCCGGCCAGCCCCGGTACCGGTGTCATCGCCGGTGGCCCGGTGCGCGCCGTCCTGGAGTGCGCCGGCATCCACGACATCCTGTCGAAGTCGCTGGGTAGCGACAACGCGATCAACATCGTGCACGCCACGGTGGACGCGCTGAAGCAGATCCAGCGGCCCGAGGAGGTCGCGGCCCGCCGTGGCCTGCCCCTCGAGGACGTCGCGCCCGCGTCGATGCTCCGTGCCCGCGCCGAGGCCGCCCAGGCTGCGAGGGTGTGAGCGTCATGGCCGACAAGAAGCTGAGGATCACGCAGGTGAAGTCCGCCATCGGCGGGCAGCGCAACCAGCGTGAGTCGCTGAAGGCCCTCGGCCTGCGCAAGATCCGCCAGTCCCAGGAGTGGCCGGACACGCAGCAGGTCCGCGGGCTCGTCAACACCGTGCGTCACCTCGTGACCGTGGAGGAGGTGTCCTGATGAGCGAGACGATCAAGGTTCACCACCTGCGCCCGGCGCCCGGCGCCAAGACCGCCAAGACCCGCGTCGGTCGCGGTGAGGGCAGCAAGGGCAAGACCGCCGGTCGCGGTACCAAGGGCACCAAGGCCCGGAAGACCGTGTCCCCGGCCTTCGAGGGCGGGCAGATGCCGCTGCACATGCGGCTGCCCAAGCTCAAGGGCTTCAAGAACCGGTTCCGGACCGAGTACCAGGTCGTGAACGTCGGCGACCTGGCGGCCCTCTTCCCGCAGGGCGGCGAGGTCGGCCCGGCCGAGCTCGCCGAGGCCGGTGCGGTCCGCAAGGGCCAGCCGGTCAAGGTCCTCGGCAACGGGGACCTCGACGGTGTCACGCTCACCGTCAGCGCCCACGCCTTCTCCGGCTCCGCCAAGGAGAAGATCGCGGCCGCGGGTGGCACCGCCACCGAGCTCTGACCTGTCCCAGACAGGGCTTCACCCGGCGACGCCGTCCGAGCGGCCCGCCCCCGTCGAGGGGCGGCCGAGCGGGCGGCGTCGTCGCTGTTAGAGTCGTCTTTCGCCCAGGTGCGTCGCGACGCACGGACCGTGCGGGCAGCAGACCAGGAGGATCACCGAGGTGCTCAGCGCTTTCCGGGCGGCCCTCACGACCCCGGATCTCCGGAAGAAGATCCTCTTCACCCTCGGGGTCGTGGCCGTCTACCGGCTCGGGGCGAACATCCCGTCGCCCGGCGTGTCCTACCCGAACGTGCAGGAGTGCATCCGGCAGGTCGAGGGCAGCGACAACGCGGGCATCTACTCGCTCATCAACCTGTTCTCCGGCGGCGCGCTCCTGCAGCTGTCGATCCTGGCCCTCGGGATCATGCCGTACATCACGGCGTCGATCATCATCCAGCTGCTCACCGTGGTCATCCCGCGGTTCGAGGTGCTGAAGAAGGAGGGCCAGTCCGGGCAGGCCAAGCTCACGCAGTACACCCGCTACCTCACGATCGCGCTGGCGATCCTGCAGGCCACCGGGATCGTGGCGCTGGCGGACCGCGGCGCGTTGCTCGGCAACTGCGACCGGCCGATCATCCCGGACTCCAACGTCTTCTCGCTGTCGATCATCGTCATCGTCATGACCGCGGGCACCGCGGTCGTCATGTGGCTGGGTGAGCAGGTCACGGAGAAGGGCATCGGCAACGGCATGTCGTTGCTGATCTTCGCCTCGATCGCGCACCGCATCCCCGCCGAGGGCAAGAACATCCTCGACAACGCCGGCCCGCTGGCCTTCGCGGCCGTCTGCGTGTTCGGCCTGGCGATCATCGTCAGCGTCGTGTTCGTCGAGCAGGGCCAGCGCCGGATCCCGGTGCAGTACGCCAAGCGGATGGTCGGGCGCCGGATGTACGGCGGCACGTCGACGTACCTGCCGCTCAAGGTGAACCAGGCCGGCGTCATCCCGGTGATCTTCGGCAGCTCGCTGCTGTACCTGCCGGACCTGGTGTCCCGGCTGCTCGGCAACGAGGGCGGCGCCTTCCAGCAGTTCGTCCAGACCTACCTGGTCGACCAGTCCAACTGGCTGCACATCACCCTGTACGTGGCGCTCATCATCTTCTTCACCTACTTCTACGTCGGCATCACCTTCAACCCGGAGGAGCGGGCCGACGAGATGAAGAAGTTCGGCGGCTTCATCCCGGGCATCCGGCCGGGCCGGCCGACCGCCGAGTACCTGAACTTCGTGCTCAGCCGCATCACCCTCCCCGGATCGCTCTACCTGGGCATCATCGCCGTCCTGCCGAACTTCTTCCTCGGCGTCACGGGCAGCGGGCAGAACCAGAACTTCCCCTTCGGCGGCACCGCCGTACTGATCATGGTCGGGGTCGGGCTGGACACCGTGAAGCAGATCGAGAGCCAGCTGATGCAGCGGAACTACGAAGGTTTCCTGCGTTAGAGTCGGGGTAGAGGGCCTTGTTCGACGGGCCGTCGAAGATGCAGTATCGACGCCTCGGCGACCGGGCCCTCGAGCCCGACGGTCCCGTCGAGGATCACCTCGTTCGTCGCCAGAGCAGGCGGCAGAGCAGAAGAGAGCAGGGAGGTCGGGTTCCAAGTGCGACTCGTTCTTGTCGGTCCGCCGGGTGCGGGTAAGGGGACCCAGGCCGAGCGCCTGGCCCAGCAGCTGGACGTCCCCCACATCTCGACCGGAGACCTGTTCCGGGCGAACCTGAAGGACGAGACGCCGCTCGGCCTCGAGGCCAGGTCGTACATGGACGCCGGCAACCTCGTGCCGGACTCGGTCACCGTCGCGATGGTGAAGGACCGCCTCGCGGACCCCGACGCCGCGAAGGGCTTCATCCTCGACGGCTTCCCGCGGACCGTCCCGCAGGCGGACGCGCTGGCCGGGATCCTGGCCGAGTACGGTGTCGAGCTCGACGCCGTCGTCGAGTTCCAGGTGGACGACGAGGTCGTCGTGCAGCGGCTGCTCGGCCGCGGCCGGTCGGACGACAACGAAGAGGTCATCCGCAACCGCCAGCAGGTGTACCGGGACGAGACGGCGCCGCTGCTGCGGTACTACGCCGACCGGCTCGTCACCGTCGACGCCGTCGGTGAGGTCCCCGAGATCACGGACCGGGTGACCACCGCACTCGAGGCACGCAAGTAGCACCCATCGACAGGAGGCCCGCATGACCGGCAGGAAGGGCGGCGTGCGCGGCGCGATCGCACGGCTTCGGGGGCGCGACATCGAGCTCAAGAGCCCGGCCGAGATCGAGGCCATGCGGGCGGCGGGGGCCGTGGTGGCCGCCGCGCTGGCGGCGGTCGCCGACCTCGCCAAGCCGGGGGTCTCCACGGCGGAGCTGGACGCGCTGGCCGAGCAGGTCATCCGGGACGCCGGCGCCGTCCCCTCCTTCAAGGGCTACCACGGGTTCCCGGCGAGCATCTGCGCGTCGGTGAACGAGCAGATCGTCCACGGCATCCCGTCGTCGGCCCAGGTGCTGGCCGACGGGGACCTGGTCTCCGTGGACTGCGGCGCGATCCTCGACGGCTGGCACGGCGACTCCGCCGTCACGCTGGCCGTCGGGGAGGTGGCCGCCGCGGACCTCGCGCTGTCGAAGGCGTGCGAGGGCGCGATGTGGGCGGGGATCGAGGCCGTGCGCCCGGGGGCCCGGCTCACCGACATCTCGTACGCGATCCAGGAGGCCTGCCGCGCCGCCGCGATCGCGGACCGGGCGGACTACGGGATCGTCGCCGAGTACGGCGGCCACGGCATCGGCACGTCGATGCACATGGACCCGTTCCTGCCCAACCACGGCGAGCCCGGGCACGGCCCGAAGCTGCGCCCCGGCATGGCCCTGGCGATCGAGCCGATGCTCACCGGGGGCGACCCCGAGACCCACGAGCTCGAGGACGGCTGGACCGTCGTCACCGCGAACGGCGGGCGGGCCGTGCACTGGGAGCACACCGTCGCCGTCACCGAGGACGGGCATTCCGTCCTCACACTCCCCGGCTGACCGGTCCCGCGGTCCCCGCCCGGCGGGTACCGCCCGGTCGGGCAGGGTCTCGGATTGATCCGGAGAGGGCCTCCCGGCGCCCGGCTGGTCTACGTTCCACGCATGAGTGCTGATGCCGCAGCGCAGCGGCCTCCGGGAGCGACCGTGGGCGTGCCCCGCGAGTCGGGCTCCGGCGAGCGTCGCGTCGCGCTGGTGCCGAAGGTCGTGGAACGGCTCCGGTCGAAGAACGTGTCCGTGGTCGTCGAGTCGGGCGCCGGCCTCGGTGCCCTGATCCCGGACCAGCTGTACGTCGACGCGGGCGCGACGGTCGGCGATCCGTGGTCGTGCGACGTGGTGGTGAAGGTGGCCCCGCCGACCGCGGAGGAGATCGGCAGGCTCCGCTCGGGGGCCACGCTGATCGGCTTCCTGGCCCCGCTGACGTCGCCGGACACGACCTCCGCGCTGCGCGACGCCGGGGTCACGGCGTTCGCGATGGAGTCGGTCCCGCGGATCTCGCGGGCGCAGTCGATGGACGCGCTGTCCTCGCAGGCGAACGTGGCCGGGTACAAGGCGGTGCTGCTCGCGGCGGAGCGCTCGACGCGGTTCTTCCCGATGCTCACCACCGCGGCCGGCACGGTGAAGCCCGCGACCGCCCTGGTGCTCGGCGTGGGCGTGGCGGGGCTGCAGGCGTTGGCCACCGCGAAGCGGCTCGGCGCCCGCACGACCGGCTACGACGTGCGGCCCGAGGTGGCCGACCAGGTGCGTTCGCTGGGCGCGCAGTGGCTGGACCTCGGCATTGACGCAGCCGGCGAGGGCGGCTACGCCCGGGAGCTGACGGAGGACGAGCGGGCCGATCAGCAGAAGCGCCTCGAGGAGGCCATCACCGGGTTCGACGTCGTGATCACCACGGCGCTGGTGCCCGGGCGCAAGGCTCCGACCCTGGTCACCGCGAAGGCCGTGGAGGGGATGAAGCCGGGCAGCGTCGTCGTCGACCTGGCGGGGGAGACCGGCGGCAACTGCGAGCTGACCGAGCCGGGCGAGGTCGTCGTCAAGCACGACGTCACCGTCGCCTCGCCGCTGAACCTGCCCGCCGGGATGCCCGAGCACGCGTCGGAGCTCTACGCCCGCAACGTCTCGGCCCTGCTCGAACTCATGCTCGACGACGGCGGCGCCGTGGCGCCGGACTGGTCGGACGAGGTCCTGGCGAAGTCCTGCGTGACGCGAGAGGCGGAGTGATGCAGAGCGGGTCCCTGCTGGCGAACATCGCGATCCTGGTGCTGGCCGGGTTCGTCGGGTTCGCGGTCATCTCGAAGGTGCCGAACACGCTGCACACGCCGCTGATGTCCGGCACGAACGCGATCCACGGGATCGTGCTGCTCGGCGGGCTGATCGTGCTCGGTGAGCTGGAGAACCCGTCGGTGCTCGACGCGATCATCCTCGTCGTCGCGATCGCCTTCGGCACGATCAACGTCGTCGGTGGCTTCCTGGTCACCGACCGCATGCTGGGCATGTTCAAGGCCAAGCCTGCCGAGAAGGTCAGCGCCGAGAAGGTCAGCGCCGACGCGGAGCAGAGCGCGGACGGTCAGGTGCAGCGCTGATGGACGCCGCGGTCCTGGACGTCCTCGTCCCGATCCTCTACATCGTCGCGTTCGCGCTGTTCATCTACGGCCTGATGGGCCTGACCGGGCCGAAGACGGCGGTGCGCGGCAACAAGATCGCCGCTGTCGGCATGCTGATCGCGGTCGTCGCGACGCTGCTGCGGGTGCACCACAACTGGATCCTGATCGTGGTCGGCCTGGTCGTGGGCGCGGCGCTGGGCGTGCCGTCGGCGCGGCAGGTGAAGATGACCGCGATGCCGCAGATGGTGGCGCTGTTCAACGGCGTCGGCGGCGGGGCGGTCGCGCTCATCGCCTGGTCGGAGTTCCGCACGTCCGGCGGCTTCCTCGACACCGCGACCTACGTCGTCGTCGCCTCGCTGTTCGCGGCGATCGTGGGGTCGGTGTCGTTCTGGGGCTCGCTGATCGCGTTCGGCAAGCTGCAGGAGATCCTGCCGGGCCGGCCGATGGGGCTGGGCAGGGCGCAGCAGGCGGTCAACGTGCTGCTGCTGGTCGCGGCGGTCGTCTGCGCCGTGGTCGCCGGGCTGGGCGGGGCGTCGGAGCTGTGGATCGTGCTGGTCCTGCTGCTGGCGGCGGTGCTCGGGGTGATGGTGGTGCTGCCGATCGGCGGCGCGGACATGCCCGTGGTGATCTCGCTGCTCAACGCCCTGACCGGGCTCTCGGCCGCGGCCGCCGGTCTCGCGCTGGACAACACGGCGATGATCGTCGCCGGCATGATCGTCGGCGCGTCCGGTTCGATCCTGACCAACCAGATGGCCGTGGCGATGAACCGGACGATCCCGGCCATCGTGGCCGGCGGGTTCGGCGGCACGGGCGTGGCGGCGTCGGACGACGGCGTGGAGCGGACCGTGAAGTCGACCTCGGCGTCGGACGCGGCGATCCAGATGGCCTACGCCTCGCAGGTGATCGTGGTGCCGGGCTACGGGATGGCGGTCGCGCAGGCCCAGCACGCGGTCAAGGACATGGCCAAGCTGCTCGAGGCCAAGGGGGTGGAGGTCAAGTACGCCATCCATCCCGTGGCCGGGCGCATGCCGGGGCACATGAACGTGCTGCTGGCCGAGGCCGACGTCGCCTACGACGCGCTCAAGGAGATGGACGAGATCAACGACGAGTTCGCCCGCACGGACGTCACGCTCGTCATCGGGGCCAACGACGTCACCAACCCGGCGGCGCGCAACGACCCCAGCTCGCCCATCCACGGCATGCCGATCCTCAACGTCGACGAGTCCCGCACCGTCATCGTGCTCAAGCGCTCGATGAACAGCGGCTTCGCCGGCATCGACAACCCGCTGTTCTACGCCGAGCGCACCAGCATGCTCTTCGGCGACGCGAAGAAGTCCGTCATGGAGGTCACCGAGGAGCTCAAGGCGCTCTGACCTGCCCGGCGAACGGCGCTCCCGCTCACCGGGAACGAGCGAGAGCGCCGTTCACCGTTCGGGGGTGGGGTCGAGGGGGTGCTGCAGCTCGTCGCGGTGCAGGCGCCAGCCCACGACCGCGGCGACGGCGAGCAGCACCGGGGCGAGGCCGGCGATCGCGAAGGTGAGCGGGATGCCGACCGCCTCCCCGACCGGGCCGGCGAGCGCGGTCGAGACCGGCATCAGCGCGAGCGACACGAAGAAGTCGAGGCTCGAGACGCGGCCGAGCAGGTGCGACGGGACGCGGCGCTGCAGCAGCGTTCCCCAGATCACCATGGCCGCGCCGTGCGCCGCCCCGACCACGCCGACGATCGCGCCCATGACCCACAGCCGGTCGGTGAACCCGATCGCGGCCAGCGGGACGCCGCCGACACCCCACAGCAGGATCATCACCGTGAGGTAGCGGCGTGGCATCCGGCCCGCCGAGGCGATCAGCGAGCCCGCCGCGCCGCCCAGCCCGAACGCGGCCAGCACCAGCGCGTACCCGCCCGGTCCGCTCGCCGTCTGGTCCCGGACGGCGAAGGGCAGCAGCACCTCGATCGGGCCGATCACGACCAGCACCAGCAGCACCGCGAAGGCGAGCGTGGCGAAGAGCCAGCCGGTGCGCAGCAGGTAGGCGAAGCCCTCGCGCAGGTCGGCGAGGACCGAGCTGTGCTCCCGCTCCTCCTCCGCGGACGGCGGCACCCGCATGGCGAGCAGCGGCAGCAGCGCCAGCGCGTACCCCGCGGCGGCGCCGCCGAGCGCGACGCCCGGCCCGAACGCGGCGACCAGTCCGCCGGCCAGCGCGGGGCCCGCGGCGTACATCGCGACCGGCCGCAGGACGCCCTCGAGGCCGTTGGCGGCCAGCAGCTCGTCGGCCGGCAGCAGTGTCGGCAGGATCGCCGAGTAGGCCGGGTAGAAGAAGGCCTCGGCCGCACCGACGACGAACGCGACGGCCGCCAGGTGCCAGAGCTGCAGGGTGCCGGTCAGCGCGAGCGTCGCGGCGAGGCCGGCCATGACGATCCGCACCGCTTCGACGAGCCGGAGCAGCAGCCGTCGGGAGACCCGGTCCGCCGCCACCCCGCCCAGCAGGACGCTCGCCAGCAGGCCGGTGGCCGCGGCCGCGGACACCAGGGACAGGTCCGACGGCCCGCCGCCCAGCGCGATGACCTGGTAGACCAGCGCGACGATCCACAGCCCGCTGGCGAACAACGACGCCGCCATGGACAGCGCGAGCATCGTGTAGTCGCGGTGCCGGAAGGGCCGCAGCGGCCGGGGCAGGCGCTGCGGGACGGGTGCCGTTCCGGTGCTCACGAGGCATACTGGAGCACCTGCACCGGGGTCGAGGTCAACCGGATTCCGGGCGAAGCGGACAGGAGCGGGGTGCCCGGGGCCCGTGTCGCGGGGCCGGCGGCTTCCCGCGCGCGTACCCCATGTGCCGGGCCCTGTAAAGCACACGTACACTGGGTCCTCGGCGCGCCGTGTGGCGCCGGTTCCGCTCGTGCGCGTGCGCACCCTCCGGTCCCGTCCCCGCCCCGTGGTGCGCCCGCAGCAAGGCGAGCAGTACCCCAGAAGTACCCAGCAGTACCTGCAGTACCAGCACGACCGACAACAGTCACCTGTCACGGAACGCGGAGGACATGGCCAAGAAGGACGGGGCGATCGAGGTCGAGGGCCGGGTCGTCGAACCCCTGCCGAACGCGATGTTCCGCGTGGAGCTGGAGAACGGGCACCGGGTCCTCGCGCACATCAGCGGGAAGATGCGGCAGCACTACATCCGGATCCTCCCCGAGGACCGGGTGGTCGTGGAGCTCTCTCCCTACGACCTCTCCCGCGGCCGCATCGTCTACCGCTACAAGTGACACATCCGGGGGCTCCGCCCCCGGAGACCCACACGGAACGGCAAAAGGACAGACGTGAAGGTCAAGCCGAGCGTCAAGCCGATCTGCGACAAGTGCAAGGTGATCCGCCGTCACGGCCGGGTCATGGTGATCTGCGAGAACCTGCGCCACAAGCAGCGCCAGGGCTGATCACCGCACTCCACGCGGAGACGCTCACAGCTCAACAGAGGAACCCGACGGACCTGCCGCGCCACCCGAGGCGCGGTGACACCTCCGGTACCGGGCCGGTGCCCTGGCCAGTCACCAGGGACGGCCGTCGGGAGTACCCGGCACGACCCAAGGAGACACCAGCCGCATGGCACGACTCTCTGGTGTCGACCTCCCCCGCGACAAGCGGATGGAGGTCGCACTGACCTACATCTACGGGATCGGGCGCTCGCGCTCGCTCGAGATCCTCGCCGCCACGGGCATCAGCGTGGACCTGCGCTCGAAGGACCTGACCGACGAGCAGCTCGCCACCCTGCGCGAGTACATCGAGAACAACTTCCGTGTCGAGGGCGACCTGCGCCGTGAGGTGCAGGCCGACATCCGCCGGAAGATCGAGATCGGGTGCTACCAGGGCATCCGCCACCGTCGTGGGCTTCCGGTCCGCGGCCAGCGCACGAAGACCAACGCGCGCGGCCGCAAGGGCCCGAAGAAGACCGTGGCGGGCAAGAAGAAGGCAGGTAAGAAGTAATGCCGCCCCGCACCCGTGGCGCGGCCGGACCCAAGAAGGTCCGCCGCAAGGAGAAGAAGAACGTCGCGCACGGCCACGCGCACATCAAGAGCACGTTCAACAACACCATCGTGTCCATCACGGACCCGACCGGTGCCGTGATCGCGTGGGCCTCCGCCGGGCACGTGGGCTTCAAGGGCTCGCGCAAGTCCACGCCGTTCGCGGCGCAGATGGCCGCCGAGAACGCCGCCCGCAAGGCGGCCGAGCACGGCATGAAGAAGGTCGACGTCTTCGTGAAGGGCCCGGGCTCGGGCCGCGAGACCGCGATCCGCTCGCTGCAGGCCGCCGGCCTCGAGGTGGGCACGATCTCCGACGTCACGCCCCAGCCGCACAACGGATGCCGCCCGCCCAAGCGGCGCCGGGTCTAAGGGAGAGGGAGTAACCAGAGATGGCTCGTTACACCGGCCCCATGACCCGCAAGTCCCGCCGGCTGAAGGTCGACCTCGTCGGCGGCGACCAGGCGTTCGAGCGCCGTCCCTACCCGCCCGGCCAGCACGGCCGGATCCGGATCAAGGAGACCGAGTACCTCCTGCAGATGCAGGAGAAGCAGAAGGCGCGCTTCGCCTACGGCGTGCTGGAGAAGCAGTTCCGCTCGTACTACGAGGAGGCGCACCGCCGTTCCGGCAAGACCGGTGACGAGCTGCTCCGCATCCTCGAGTCGCGGCTGGACAACGTCGTCTACCGGGCGGGCCTCGCGCGCACCCGGCGGATGGCCCGGCAGCTGGTGAACCACGGGCACTTCCTGGTCAACGGCCAGAAGGTGAACATCCCCAGCTTCCGCGTCTCGCAGTACGACATCATCGACGTCAGGCCGAAGAGCCTGAACCTCGACCCGTTCGTCATCGCCAAGGAGACCCAGGGCGACCGCCCGGTCCCGGCGTGGCTGCAGGTCGTCCCGTCGAACCTGCGCATCCTCGTGCACCAGCTGCCCGAGCGCGCGCAGATCGACACGCAGGTCACCGAGCAGCTGATCGTCGAGCTCTACTCCAAGTAGCCCTCGCCGGTCTCCTGTTCGTCCCCCCGCCCTGCAGTGGGGCGGGGGGCTCACTGCGACATCAAATAGTGGGTGTCGCGGCATACGAAGGAGACACACAGTGCTGATCTCTCAGCGCCCCACCCTGACCGAGGACTCGGTCACCGAGACCCGCTCCCGGTTCGTCATCGAGCCGCTCGAGCCGGGCTTCGGCTACACGCTGGGCAACTCGCTCCGGCGCACCCTGCTGTCCTCCATCCCGGGGGCGGCGGTGACCAGCATCCGCATCGACGGCGTGCTGCACGAGTTCACCACCGTGCCGGGGGTGAAGGAGGACGTCACCGACATCATCCTCAACCTCAAGGAGCTGGTCGTCAGCTCCGAGGAGGACGAGCCGGTGACGATGTACCTGCGCAAGCAGGGCCCGGGCGCGGTCACCGCGGGGGACATCGTCCCGCCGGCCGGTGTCACCGTGCACAACCCGGACCTGCACATCGCCACGCTCAACGACAAGGGCCGGCTCGAGGTCGAGCTCGTCGTCGAGCGGGGCCGCGGCTACGTGCCGGCGATGCAGAACAAGGCCACCGGCGCCGAGATCGGCCGGATCCCGGTCGACTCGATCTACTCGCCGGTCCTCAAGGTGACCTACAAGGTCGAGGCCACCCGTGTCGAGCAGCGCACGGACTTCGACAAGCTCGTGCTCGACGTCGAGACCAAGCCGAGCATCGGCCCGCGCGACGCGCTGGCCTCGGCCGGCAAGACCCTCGTCGAGCTGTTCGGCCTCGCCCGCGAGCTGAACGTCGACGCCGAGGGCATCGAGATCGGTCCGTCGCCGCAGGAGGCGGACACCATCGCGGCCTTCGCGATGCCGATCGAGGAGCTCGACCTCACCGTCCGCTCCTACAACTGCCTCAAGCGCGAGGGCATCCACACCGTGGGTGAGCTCGTCGGGCGCAGCGAGGCGGACCTGCTGGACATCCGCAACTTCGGCGCGAAGTCGATCGACGAGGTCAAGATGAAGCTCGTCGGCCTCGGCCTCGCGCTCAAGGACAGCCCGCCCGGGTTCGACCCGTCTGCGGCCGCCTCGGACTACGGGACCGACACCGGCGGCTACGACGCCGACCCGTTCTCCGACGACGGCCAGGACTACGCAGAAACGGAGCAGTTGTAGCCATGCCTCAGCCCACCAAGGGGCCCCGCCTCGGCGGTTCGCCCGCTCACCAGCGGCTGATCCTGGCCAACCTGGCGACCGCGCTGTTCCAGCACGGCCGGATCACCACGACGGAGGCCAAGGCCCGCCGGCTGCGGCCCTACGCCGAGCGGCTGATCACCAAGGCCAAGCGGGGCGACCTGCACAACCGCCGCGAGATCCTCAAGGTCATCCGCGACAAGGGCGTCGTCCACCGCCTCATCGAGGAGATCGGCCCGTTCTACGCGGACCGCAACGGTGGCTACACCCGGATCACCAAGACGCTGCCGCGCAAGGGCGACAACGCCCCCATGGCCGTGATCGAGCTGATCCAGCAGAAGACCGTCACGGACGAGGCCAACCGGGCCCGGCGCGCGGCGGCCTCGCAGGCCACGCAGTCCGCCCCGGCGGCCGAGGCGACGGCGACCGAGGAGACCGCGACCGAGGAGACGGCGGCCGACCAGCCGGTCTCCGAGGAGACGGTGGCCGCGGCGGGTCAGCCGCAGCCCACCGACGCCGAGGCGATCGAGGAGGCCGAGGCGGCCACCGCCCCGGCGTCCGACGCCGAGGAGTCCGCGGGCGCCGAGGCGAAGGCCGACGACGCGTCGGACAAGGACGACAAGGGCACCGAGAAGGCCTGATCAGGGGTCCACTCGCGTGACCACGCAGTATCCGGACGAGCCCGCCACCCGCGAGGGTGGCGGGCTCGCCCGCTTTCGTCTCGACATCACCTACGACGGCACGGACTTCTCCGGCTGGGCGGTACAGCCGACCCGCCGCACGGTGTGCGGTGTGCTCGTCGACGCGTTGAGCCGCATCCTGCGCACCGAGGTCGGGCTCACCGTCGCCGGGCGTACGGACGCCGGGGTGCACGCCACCGGCCAGGTCGCCCACGCCGACCTCGCGGCGGACGTCGACACCGCGCGGCTGGTCCGCCGGCTCGCCCGGTTCCTGCCGCCCGACGTGCGGGTCCGCGCCGTCACCCCCGTCCCCGCGGCGTTCGACGCCCGGTTCTCGGCGCTGCGCCGGCACTACGTCTACCGCGTGGCGACCACCCCGTACGGGGCCGAGCCGCTGCGCGCGCGGGACACCGTGTCCTGGCCGTACCCGATCGACCTCGACGCCGTGAACGCCGCCTCGGAGCGGCTGCTCGGCGAGCACGACTTCGCGGCCTTCTGCAAGCGCCGCGAGGGCGCCACGACCGTCCGCGCGCTGGAGCGGTTCTCGTGGACCGGGGACGCGGACGGCGTGGTGTCGGCGGCCGTGTCGGCCGACGCCTTCTGCCACTCGATGGTCCGCAGCCTCGTCGGTGCGCTGCTCGACGTCGGGCGCGGGCGTCGCGCCGTCGACTGGCCGGCCGCGCTGCTCGGCCGGGCGGAGCGGCAGGGCGTGGCCGTGGCCCCGGCGCACGGGCTCACCCTCGTCGGCGTGGACTACCCGGACGACGCCGCGCTCGCCGCGCGGGCCGAGGTCACCCGCAACCTGCGGGTCCCGACCGGACCTACCGCCCCCGCAGCTCCCTGACGTTCACCACGAGCAGGACCAGCGCCGCCAGGGCCAGCGACCCGGCCAGCACGATCTTCCAGCCGGACAGCAGTGCGATCACCCCGCTGGTGATCACGAGCGCGGTGATCGCGAGCCCGGCCATGGTGGCGGCGAACTCGATCGACCGGCGCCGGGCCACGGCCTCCACCACGGCGAACAGCACGAGGCCGACGGCGAACCACACCAGGGTCGACAGGTGCGGCCAGAACAGCAGGGCGCCGAGGCCGCCGATGAGCACCGGGATCGACAGCGCCGCCCACACCCGCAGGAACCGGGACCGGAGGTCCGCCGGTACCACGTACGGCATGTGCGGCCGGCGCAGGTGGGCATCGGGCGGGCCGGGCGGGCGCGGGCCCGCCAGGCGGTCCGCCTGGACGTCGATCTCCTCGGTCAGCCGCACCCGCTCGGCCACCAGCTCCGCGAGCTCGCGCTCCCGCCGTTCGAGCTCCTCGAGGTGGGCGGGGCGGCCGGGGGCGGCGTCGGAGCGGGCGGCGAGGAACCGCAGCTCCGCGTGGAGGCCGCGGACCCCCGCGCGCTCGGTCTCGATCTCGTCCTCCAGCTCGTCGACCCGGGTCTGCAGGACCTTCATCCGCTCCTGCAGCGCCGCGGCCTCCTCCTCGGCCGTCGCGGCCACCTTGTCCAGGCCCGCCCAGCCCAACGGGTCGGCCCAGGAGCGGCGGACCGTCCGGTCGCGCTCGTAGCGGGGCCCGGCGGGGGCGCGCTCGCCGCCGAAGGAGTCGCGGGTGTCGAGCCCCCACAGGCCGCGGAAGTCACGGATCCAGGTGGTGCCGTCGTCGACGAGCACCGCGGTCCACGAGCGTCCCCCCGGACCCAGCCGGACGCCGTCGCCGCGCGCGTAGTCGATGAACGGGATGTCGAAGCCGCCGGTCCCGGGTTCGGGCGCGAACGGCATCAGCCAGCGCCGCACGCGTTGGAGCGTGCGCAGGACCGCGCGGAGGGGGGGAAGGCCGACGCTGACGACGTAGTCCCCGGCCACGAACGCGTGCGAGTGCGACCCGGCGCCCGGGTAGAGCACCGCGTGGGTGCCGTCCCGGTCGAGCCGCGGGTCGTCCCAGCGGCGGCGCAGGTCGTCGCCGTGGTCGTCGTGCGTGGAGGCGGCGACCCACGCCGGCACGAGGCCCCCGGCCCCGTCCGGCACGAGGTAGACGGCGACGGTCTCCCAGTCGGCCTCGTGGTCGTTGACGCCGTGGAAGGTCGAGCGCCAGTCGTTGAAGGCGTAGAAGAACCAGTACTGCAGGACCGTGTAGCCCGCGGTGCGCACGACACGCCCGTAGTAGGTCGCGCCGGTCAGGTCGCGGGCGCGCTGGTGGGCGGCCGCGACGAGGCCGTTGGGCACCTTGCCGCGGACGAGCAGGGACAGCCGCAGCAGGACGTCGATCAGCCGGGCGATCACCCCGACCGCGGCGAAGCGGCCGATGCCGCCCAGCCGCGGGCGCTCGGCGCGGCGCCACCGCTGGACCTCGCGCGCCCCGAGGGACTCCTGCACGAACCGAAGGTGCAGACGACGTTCCCGGTAGCGGCGGCCGGCCTCGCCGAGGCCCTCGAGCGTGAGCTCGCCGGCTGGGACGAGCGGCTCGCCGGGGCGCTTGCGGTCGCCCGCCGGCTCGTCCCACAGGCTGCAGCGGCGGACGTAGTCCCCGACCGTCACCGGCAGGAACAGCTCGCCCTTCGTGTAGCGCAGGACCGGCTCGTACCGGCGGAGCAGCGTGAGGTCGTCGGCGGTCTCGGGGACGGAGTCGAGGGTGGGGTCGGGCGTGGCGGCGCCGGCGTCGGGGGCGGCGTCGGTGGTGGACTCACCGGGGGTCTCTCGGGGCGTGTCCACGCTTCCCACAGTAGCCAGCGGAACGGTGTGTTTCGCGTGGGTTGCCCGGGCACCGCACGGGCGCCCCGGATGGGAGGCTGGGCCGCGTGGACGCACACGCCGCCCTGGAGATCGCGCTCGAGGAGGCCCGCGCCGGGCTCGCGTCGGGAGGCATCCCGATCGGCGCCGCGCTGCTCGGGCCCGGGGGCGAGGTGCTCGGCCGCGGGCACAACCGCCGGGTCCAGGACGACGACCCGTCGGTCCACGGCGAGACGGCCGCCTTCCGCAACGCGGGCCGGCAGCGGGACTACCGGCGCACCACGATGGTCACCACGCTCTCGCCGTGCTGGTACTGCAGCGGGCTGATCCGGCAGTTCGGCATCGGCGCGGTGATCATCGGGGAGAGCCGGACCTTCACCGGCGGGCACGACTGGCTCGCCGAACACGGGGTCCGGGTGACCCTGCTCGACGACGAGCGCTGCGTCCGGCTCATGGAGGACTTCATCGCCGCCCGCCCCGACCTGTGGAACGAGGACATCGGGGTGGCGGAGGAGTAGCGCGAGTCGGGAGTTCCGGCACCGCGAGTCGGGAGTTCCGGCACCGCGAGTCGGGAGTTCTGTGCGTCCGAGGTGGCGATCCGGGAGGCCGGGCACGAGTTCTCCCGTTTCGCCTCGGTCGAGGGCGCCGCGGAGCTAGCGTCCGGACGTGCCGTTCCCGGTCCCGCCGCCCGCGACCCGCGACCAGGCCGACGCCCACCGCTACGCGTTCCGGCGGCTCGAGGCCGCGCTCGTGCGGGCCGACCCGGTGCCGCTGCACGAGCAGCTGCGCGCGCAGCGCCGGGCCACGCTGGTCGGCGTCGTCCTCGCGCTGCTCGGGCTCGGTGCCGCCGCGGTGCAGGCGGCGCTCGCGCCCCGGCCGGACTGGAGCCGGCAGGCGCTGGTGGTCGGCACGCCGTCGGGCGCGGTGTACGCCGTCGCCCACGAGCCGGACCGGCTGGTCCCGGTGCCTGACGCCGTCGCCGGGCGCCTCGTCCTCGCCGCACTCGGGCAACCACCGGGCGAGCCGCGGATGGTGCCGGACGCCGACCTCGTGACTGTGGCGCGGAACCCGCCCGCCGAGCTACCGGGCGCGGTAGGAGTCGCGATCGACGGGCCCGCGGTGCCGGAGCGCTGGGCGGTCTGCGACGCGCCGGAGGGCACGACGGTACTGGCCGGGACGCTGGGGGCCGGGACTCCGGCGGCACCGGCGCTGTTCGTCGAGGCGCCCGGCGGGGAGCGCTTCGCGGTGCTCGACGGCGTCCGGCACGCGGTGGGCGCGGATCCCACCGTGCTGACCGGTCTCGGCCTCGCGGGCGCCGCGCCCCGGAAGGTCGGCGCGTCGACGCTCTCCGCGATCCCCGAGGGACCGGCCCTGGCGCCGCCCGTCCTGCCCGACGGCCCGGGCCCGCGCGGGGTGCCAGGCCGGCCCGGCGACGTCCTGACGACCACCGGTCTCGACGGCGGCCGCGCCTTCCTGGCGATCGTGCCGGGCGGCGCGCAGGAGGTACCCGCGACCCTCGCCGAGGTGCTGCGGGCACAGGGTGGAGCGGGTCCGCGCGAGGTCGCGCCCGCCGTCGTCGCCGAGGCCCCGCGGCTCACCACGTTGCCGACCGCCGGGTGGCCGGACCGGGTGCCCGCGTGGTCGTCGGACGGCGGGATCGTGTGCGCGACGGCGGCCGACGCGCGCCCCGGGGTGAGCCTGACGCCGATGCTGCCGGCGGTCCGGGAGGGTGTGCGGGTGCCGCTGACCGGTGGTGAGGCGGCCGCGGCCGTGCTGCTCGGCGGCGGGCCGGTGCGGGCGGTCTCGCCGACCGGGGGCGGCACGGTCTGGCTGTTGTCGGCGAGCGGGATCGCCCACGGCGTGGCCGACGCCGACACGGCCGCCGCGCTCGGCCTGCCGGCCGCCCTCCCGGCCGCGCCCGAGGCCGCGCTCCGACTGCTCCCGCAGGGCGGGCGCCTGGACCTCGCCGACGCCCGCCGCGCCGTCGGGTCCTAAGGCCTCAGCTCGCTGCGGATCCGGTCGGCCAGGGCGCGTGCGGGCCGGCTGAGCCCGGCGAGGTCACGGGTCGCGAGGACGAGGTCGCGGTCGGCCCAGGCGTCGGCGAGGGGAACGCGGACGAGCCCGTCGGCGATGCTGCGCGCATGCAGGACCGCGATCCCGACGCCGGCCGCGA
The DNA here is from genome assembly GCF_000717175.1 of Pseudonocardia autotrophica. GTDB lineage: Bacteria > Actinomycetota > Actinomycetes > Mycobacteriales > Pseudonocardiaceae > Pseudonocardia > Pseudonocardia halophobica. Next base: position 106,605 of record NZ_JNYD01000012.1, read on the forward strand.
CCGCCCGGCAGACGGACGCCGCGTCGGGGAAGCGGCCGCGGTGCCGGGGATGCGCGCCCAGCGGCAGGGCCTGCCGGCGGAGGTGCTCCTCGAACGCGCTCCCCTCGGCGTAGCCGACGAAGGGCCGGTCGAGGACCTCGGCGAACGTGAGGGTCGCGGCCCTCGCCAACGGGTCGTCCGGGGTGCACGCGACCTGCAGCGGGTCGGGGCAGAGCCGGACCGTCTCCAGCCCGGCGAGGTCGACGGTGTCGGCGAGGAGCCCGAACTCGGCCCGCCCGGACGTCAGCCCGACGACGATCCGGTGGCTCGGCCGCTCGAGGAGGTCGACGTCGGCGTCGGGATGCTCGGCCAGGAAGCCGATGAGGACGTCCGGTAGCAGGGTCGCCGCGGAGGTGTTGGCCAGCACGGTGACCGTCGCAGGCCGGCCCGCGAGGTCCGCGAGCTCCAGGCGCATCCGGTCGTGGCGCTCGACGATCTCCCGCGCGTGCGTCAGCAGCAGGACACCGGGGCGCGTGGGGACGACTCCGCGCCGGTGCCGGTCGAGCAGCGGCGCGCCCGAGGCCGCCTCCATCGCCCGGATCCGGCCGCTCGCCGAGGCCAGCGAGAGGTGCACGAGCTCGGCGGCGCGGGTGATGCTGCCGTGCTCGGCCGCCGCGAGGAAGAGCCGGAGATCGAGCAGGTCGAACGCCATGCCCGGACCGTACAGCCTTCGGATCCGCCGAAGTCTCACCCGACGATCGGCACATTGTGCTTCCGTCACGACCGGCCGATTCTCGATCCGTGACACACACCGGGTTCGACGTCGAGCGGGTGGCAGCCGTGGTGCGGCGGATCGCGCCGGCCGCGGCCTTCGTCGTGCTCGTCCTGGCGGTCCTCTTCGGCGACGCGGCCGGGGCGCGGGCGGTGTCCCGCGCGGCGCCGGACCTGCACCGCACCAAGGCGACCACCGTCGCCGGCGCCCCCGTCCGCGCGCCGGACGAGAACGCCCTGGTCTCGCAGGTCCCGGTGCAGGCCGTGTGGCTCGCCCCGGACGGCACGGGTCGCCGCGGGCCGGTGACGGTCGCGCCGGGCACCCCCGCGGGCCGGACCGTGCCGCTGTGGGTCGATACCGCCGGGCGCCCCGTCGCTCCGCCGGCGACGGGCACGGCCGACGCGGTCGTCGTCGGTGGCCTGATCGTGCTGCTCGGCGGGGCGGCGATCGCCGCAGCGGTGTGGCTGACAGCGGCGGCCGCGGCCCGGCAGCGTTCCCGCCGGCTCGCTGCGGAGTGGGCCGCGGCGGAGCCGCTGTGGAGCGGGCGTCGGATCAGGGACGGAGCCGACGCACCAGGAGCGGAGAGGCGGCGGCGAGGACGCAGAGCGCCGTGACCGCGGCGATCGGCACCCAGGCGGGCGTCGGGCGCGCGGGCGGGCGGGACGCGACCGCGGAGGCGGCCGGGCGCGGGTCGGCCGCGGTGAGGAGGGTCAGGGCGGAGAGCGGATCGACGACGCCGGCACCGAGCGCGTCGGACCGACCGCCCGGGACCCGCCGGGCCGTGGCGACCAGGCGTTCGGCGACAGCCGTCGCGTCGAGCACGGGGAAGCGTTGCCGGACCAGCGCGGCCGTGCCCGCGACGATCGGCACCGCGAGGCTCGTGCCCTGCAGGTCGGGACCGGTGAGCCCGGAGCCGGGGGCGAGCGACCGCAGACCCGTTCCGCGGGCGGCGAGGTCGACCCAGGGGCCGTGGACGGTGAACGGGGCCGGGGCGTCGTCGGGGGTCGTGGCGGCGACGGCGAGCACCCCGTCGTCGAGCACGCCCGGGCCGCCGGCGAAGCCCGCGGCGGCGGGCAGGGGTACCTCGCCCGGCTCGCCCGTGCAGCCGCCGGAGCCGACGTTGCCGGCGGCGGCGACCACGAGCACATCCGCCGCCTTCGCCGCCCGCACCGCGGCCCGCAACGGCCGCCCGACGACGGCGGCGCGAGCGGCGTCGAGGCAGACGGCCTCGCTGATCGTCACGACCGAGGCGCCGAGGCCGACCGCCCGCAGCACCGCCTGGGCCAGCGTGGCGGTGTCGCCGGCGGGCAGGGTCTCGCCGCTCGCCGTCGTCACCGTGAACGACGGGCTGGCCTGCCGGATCGCGACGACCTCGACGCCCGGTGCCACGCCGACGACGTCGTCGTCGGGGCTCGGGGCGGCGGCGAGCAGCCCCGCGACGGCGGTGCCGTGACCGTCGCAGTCGGTGAGTCCGTCGCCGCCGGTGAGGTAGTCGCCGCCGCCGGTCAGCCGGGCCAGGCGCGGGTGCGGGGCGACGCCGGTGTCGATCACCGCGACCCGGATGCCGGTGCCGTCGGCCAACGCGTGCACCTGGGCCAGTGGCAGCCCACCGCCCCGCTCCGTGCCGCCCGCCCCGACGCACTCGGTCACCTGGCTCAGTCCGCCGTCCGGTCCCGGCGCCAGCGCGAGCAGCAGCGCGGCGACCGGGACGAGCGCGCTCACCATCCGCGGGCCAGCGCGAACAGGCCGAGCGCTGCCGCCGCGAGCGGCACGCACGAGGCGGTCAGCACGAGTTCGGCGAGGTCGAGGGTGCGGCGGCCGACCGGTCCGGAGCGGCGCGGCCGGGCGTGCAGCGCGAGCACGACGAGCAGGGCGGCCAGGCTCGCGAGCGCCGCCAGGAGACGGATCGGGGCGGGGGCGGCAAGGATTCCCGCTGCCGCCGCGCCGCACCCGCCGAGCAGCCCCGCCACCTGCAGCGCGCGGGAGGGGAGCGGCTCGGCGAACCCCCTGGCGCGCAGCAGGAGCACGACGCAGACGGCCGCCGCGAGGAGCGGACCCCACGGCCCCGGGGCGGTGGCGGCGAGCCCCGCGCCGCCGGCGGTGACGACTGCGCCGCCGAGCACCAGACCGGCGAGGTGGCGGCGGGCGAGATCGGCCCGGGGCTCCGGTTCGGGTGGTGGGTGCACGGGATCCTCGGGGCCCGGTAGCCCCGCGAGCCGGAGCGCCAGCCGCGGTACCAGAGGAGCGACGAGCACACCGACGGCCGCGCACACCGCTCCGGCCGCGGCGGGAGTGCCGCGGGTGAGCAGGAGAACGGCGCAGCTCAGGGCCGCCGTCGCACCGACGAGAGCGGCGGCGGTGAGGACGGGTGCGACGATCCGCACCACGGCCTGGGCGGTCGCCGCGGCCAGGGCGAGGAGCAGCGCCGCACCCAGCGCCGCGGCCGTCGGCGAGCCGGGGGCCAGGAGCCAACCCGCCGCAGCGGCCGGCGGGAGGGCGCAGAGAGCGGCCAGGAGGTTCCGCGCCCTGTCCTCGGATCCCGCCGGCGCAGGTCCGGCCCCCACCCCCCGCCCACTGACCCGCGCCACCACCAGAGCACCGACCGCCGCCCCGACCCCCACCACCATCCCGGCCGCGGAGAGGAGCAGCCCACCCCCGCGCACCCCCGCGAGCAGCGCCGACGTGGCCGTCACCGCGACGAGAACCGCGAGCGGGAGGACCCGGTCGCCGCCCCGAACCCCGGCCTCGACCGCCGCGGCGAGGGCCTCGGGCAGGTCGTCGTACTGCGGCGGTGGCGGCGGGGCGAGCGCGGGACCGATCCGCAGCAGCTCGCCGTCGTGCACGCCGAGCTGCGCGAGCGTGGCGCCCGGCGGGAGCGGTGCCCCGGCCGCGCCGTCGAGCCGCCACGGGACCGGGGCCCGTCCGGCGGCGGGCACGGGGTCGCCCAGCAGCTCCCGCACCATCGGGACCAGCTCGGCCACGGCGAGGTCGGCCGGCAGCGCGACGTCGAGCCGGCAGGCCGGGGCCAGCACCGTCACCCGGCGGTAGGCGTCCACACGCGACCTCCCAGTACTCACGACTTCGGCGAAACCGCCCCGCGAGAGCGCCTCGCGTTGCGATCATCGGGCCGCAGTATCGGCCGAACGGGGGTCCGCCCGCGGCCGTTCGGCGAAAGTGGGGCACGAGTTGGGGACGGTCGAGGTGGCACGGCACCGCCGGCGCACGCCGCCGCTGCCCACCGGCGAGATCCGGGTGGAGCCGCCGCCGGAGCCGGAGCGCGCGGTCCCGCCCGGGCTGCTCGCCCGGGTCCTGCCGGTCGCGATGCTGCTCGGCTCGCTCGGCGTGGTCGCCGTGGGGTCGAGCGAGCCGTCGGCGTGGGTGTTCGGCGGGATGTTCGCCTTGTCGTCGGTCGGCATGCTGCTCACGGGCGGTACCGCCCGCGGCTCCGAGCGCACCGCGACCGTCGACGAGGACCGCCGCGACTACCTGCGCTATCTCGCCCAGCTGCGCGCACGCGCGGACCGTGCGGCCGCGGCACAGCGGGCGGCGCTGGAGGAGCTGTACCCGCATCCCGCCGCCTGGCCCGAGATGCTCGCGGCCGGCCGGCTGTGGGAACACGACCCCGGCGACGCGGACTTCGCCCGCGTCCGGGTCGGCCTCGGACCGCAGCGGCTCGCCACCCCGCTCGTTCCGCCCCGCACCGGGCCCGTCGACGGCGTCGAGCCGGTGAGCGCCCGCGCCCTCCGCCGCCTGCTGGCCCGGCGCTCGGTCGTGCCGGACCTTCCCGTCGCGGTCGACCTGCGGGCGGCGTCGGCGGTGTGGCTCGACGGCGGTCCGGAGCGGGCACGGGCGGTCGCGCGGGCCGTCGTCGCCGGGTTCGTGCTCGGGCACGGCCCGTCCGACGTCCACGTCGCGGCACTCACCGGCGACCAGGCCTGGGACTGGCTGAAGTGGTTGCCGCACAACGCCCATGCCGTCGAGCGGGACGCCCTCGGCCCGGTCCGCATGATCACCTCCGATCCGGACGAGCTGCGCCGCTGGTGGGCCGCGGACCCCGGGCCACGGCATCTGCTCGTCGTCGTCGACGGCCCGGTCGACGGGCCCGGTGCGTGGGCGGCGGCGGAGGGTGTGACGGTGCTGCGGGTCGGGGTGCCCGCGGCCCGGCGGGAGTCCGCGTCGGTCGTGCGGTTGCGGCTCGACGAGCCCGGCGCCGTCGCGCGCCCGGACGAGCTCGACGCCGCCGACGCGCTCGCCCTCGCCCGCCGCCTCGCCCGGTACCGGCCCGCGGGCACCGAGCGGACCCGGCCGGCGGCGGAGGGCCTGCCGGACCTGCTGGGACTCGGCGGGATCGGCCCCGCGGACGTCGCGACGCTGCGCCGGTCGCGCTCGACGGCCGACCGGATGCGGGTCCCGCTCGGGCTCGACGACGCCGGCCGCCCGCTCCTGCTCGACCTCAAGGAGTCCGCGCGGGGCGGCAGCGGTCCGCACGGGCTGTGCGTCGGCGCGACGGGGTCGGGCAACGCCTAGCGGGACTATGACACACTACGGCTCGTGCAGGCAACAGGACCCCGGCGATGCGCCATCTACGCGAGGATCAGTCGCGACAAGACCGGGGCCGGCCTCGGCGTCGAGCGGCAGGTCAGCGATTGTCGACAACTCGCCGCAGACCTCGGCTGGGAGGTCGTCTTACCGCCGTTCGAGGACAACGACATGTCCGCGTACTCGGGCAAGCCACGTCCGGCATACCGCGCGCTGCTCGACGCGATCAGGGCCGGGAAGGTCGACGCGGTCCTGACGTGGCACAGCGACCGGCTTCACCGCTCACCGACGGAGCTCGAGGAGTGGATCGAGGTCTGTGACCCGCGCGGCGTCGGCGTTCACACGGTGAAGGCCGGACCGCTCGATCTGGCGACTCCGGCGGGCCGGATGGTTGCGCGGCAGCTTGGCGCTGTGGCCCGCTACGAGTCGGAGCACCGGTCGGAGCGTGTCGCGGCGAAGATGCTGCAGATCGCGCAGGACGGCGGGTTCCTTGGCGGCGTCCGTCCGTTCGGGTACAAGAGCGGCGGCATGGAGTTGGAGTCGGCCGAGGCGCGTGCAATCGCAGAGGCGACGCGGTCGATGCTGCAGGGCGGTTCACTTCGGATGATCGTGCGGTCGTGGAACGAGGCCGGATTCACGACTACGAAGGCCGAGCGCGCGTGGACTCCGGACGCCGTGCGGGACGTGTTGAAGCGGGCCCGGAACGCCGGTCTGCTCGAGCACCGCGGCCGCGTCGTCGGTGTAGCCAAGTGGCCAGCGATCGTCAGCGAGGAGGAGTGGCAAGGTGTCGTGACCGTGCTCGGTGACAAGTCGCGCCGGACCAGCCGGGGCAACACGCCGCGGTGGCTGCTGAGCGGCATCGCTCGTTGCTCGACGTGCGGCGAGGGGATGGTGGTCGGCACGTCTGGGACGCACCGTCACCCGTCGTACCGGTGCCGGTCGAACGAGCGCGGCGGCCCGCGGCATGTGACCCGCGCGGCGCACAGCCTGGACGAGTTCGTGTCGCAGCTGACAGTGGCGCGCCTGTCAATGGACGACGCTCGCGACCTGTTCGCGCCGGCGGCTCCCGAGGTGGACATCGCGCAGGTCCGTGGGGACCTGGCTGGAATCGACGAGCAGCGCACGGAACTCGCAGCACGGTTGGGCCGTGGAGAGATCAGTTTGGCGATGATGGACGCGGCGAACCGGCCCCTGTTGGAGCGGCAGCTGCAGCTGGAGGCGACGCTCGCGCAGGCGACAATCCATTCGCCTCTGGTGGACGTCGTGACTGCCGACGACGTGGCCGGCGCGTGGGCAAAGCTGGATCTGCAGCGTCGTCGCGGGATCGTCGACGCGCTGATGTCCATCACGGTGCTGCCAGCTCCGCGGGGCCGCCGGCCGGGGGGCGCTTGGTTCGATCCGGACTCCGTGCAGATCGAGTGGCGGCCACCGTCGTGAGCTCGGCCAGCGGGGAGGACTACTACGGCGGGGAGTACCTGCAGGACATGGCCGAACAGCGGCTAATCGAGTTCGGAGGCGAGCGGCTCAGACTTGCGGCGCACGACCTCGCCGGCCGGTACGTCGACGAGCGCTATCCCTGGGACGGCCGCGGCGACGAACCGGCCGATCGGCTGTCGGCGTACATCGCGATGCTGTGGCAAGTAGGGGATGCGTACGAACCCGGAGGAGAAGGAACCTGATGTCGTTGCACGTGCTGTACGTCGACCCGGCGTCGGAGGCTGCCCGCTGGATGGACATCCCGGGCGCGGACCACGAGAACCCGCCGGTGTCGCTGGAGTACCTGTCGACGGAGTCGCCGGACCCGTTGCGGGCGGGAACCTACCGGCGCACCGGTGAGCAGCGTGACGGCCGCTGGGTGTACCGGCGCGTGGCCGAGTGACGCGGCAGCCGTTCAGCTGGGAGGTCGTCCCGAGATCAGGCGAGGGGCCGTCGTTTTTCGGGGCCACGCTGCGGTACACACAGGGGAACGACGCGGCGGCAAAGATGGACGAGGTGGCCGAACGGATCTCGGCGCGCATCGCTGCCCACCAGTGGGACTACGTCCGCTTCCCGCGGGACAATCCCCAGGCTGGCCCGCTCGACGCGGAGAACCTCTACGGGTTCATCCAGCCTGAGGACAAGCGCAGCGTGAGCCTGTGGGCCAGCGAAACCCTGCACTGCCTGCGCAGCTCCCTCGACCACGCCGTCTACACGGCGTCTTGGCTGGCACGAGGGAAACCGGCCGACGGCACTCAGTTCCCGGTGTGCTTCACGCCGGACGAATGGGCATCGGACAGGACGGCGAGGCAGCTGGGCCAGATGCGGGCCGAGCACGCCGCCTGGATCGAGGCTGTGCAGCCCTGCCGGGGGGTCGCGTGGACGAAGGAGCTGCACAGCCTCCACAACATGGACAAGCACCGGAAGCCGATCGAGGCGACACCGACGGTGCAGTTCGACGTGGACCTGTCGAGGACCTACAGGGACCCGCGGGACTCCTCCGTGCTGCTGGTGCCTGTCGAGCACGTCGGGATCCGGGTCCGGCTCGTCGGAATCAAGCGCAAGAAGCGTGAGCAGAAGCGGCGCGACATCGCCGAGGTCTTCAACCCGATCTTCCGAGGCGCAGGAGAGCTGCTGAACAGGTTCCTCGCGGAGGAGGGGCTCCCGCTGCTCCGTATCCCGGAGACAGATCCGCCGCGCGGGGGCCTGATCCCACGCCGTCTGTGCGACGGCATCTCATCTCCTCCGGCGGCACGCCTGGTGCCGCGGTCCGCTCCTCCGGCCGGGGCCAGCCCGCCCCGGAGGGGAAATCTGGACGCCACGACCCCAAACCTGTACAAAGCGTGGGACGGCACGGCGGCCCGGGAATCGAGAGGCTGCGGGTCTTCAGCCGAGCAGGACCCGCGATAGCGCGGCCGTCCTCAGGGGTCCGCACCGTCGGGCTCATCCCGCAGGGGCCGGGACGGCCGTGCTGTCGGATCCCGCTGAGCGAAGAAGCACATCACCGTCGTCGCACAACAGGGCCTTGACGTGACAGCTATTCCCGGAAGTCGGCTCGGGCACATCCACGCGCTCCGTGTCCGGGAACGCGTCGATAAGGCGCGCTTCATAGATGCAACGCTGGACGTGAAGCTTGCTGGTGATCGCTGGGAAGCGAATCCGTCCGAGGAGCAACGAGTTGAGTTCAAGGCCGCTCTGGAGCGGCATCTCTTCGACGGTCGCCGTTACGTGGCGGCCGTGAAAGACCTTCTCGGTGAACTCGGGGGCGCGGCGCCAGAGGTGGTTGCGGCGATCCGCTCGGATGTGTGCGAGATCGAGAGACAGCTGTTGGCCACCGTTCTGCTGCTTCGGCACGTTCGTTGATGTCACCACCCCGCGTCTCTGATGCGCGACGTCTCGGCGTAAGAGCCAGCTGCCGCCACTCGACCGGACTCGCGAGACACGTTGAGCAGCCGCGGGCGCTGTGCCCAGCTACCCGCGCACCCGGCGCGGCCGTCCTCGTCGAGTCCCCTCCCCTCGAGGGCGGTCGCGCTGGCGCTACGGTCGGCTCCCCCGGCCAGCACTGCCGGGAGGTAACTCCAACGGGCGGTAAAGCGAACATGCAGTCGGTCACCGCGTGAACGGCAGCAAGATCGGGCACACCCAGACCGTGGATCCCAGGCCCCTCCGGGATCCGCTGAGCGGCGCGGCCGTCCCCGCCCAGACCCCCGCGGCGGATGGCCGCGCCGTGCTACGTCCGGAGCACGACGTCCCGTTCACCACGAGCTATCCGGTTCCGGGCCCTTGGCCACACGACTGACCGACCTCCGCCCGGTATTTCCCAAGCTGGTATCGGGGTCCTATCTGTACGGGGGGTCGCAGGAGGCGGTCGGCTCGTCGGAGGGAACACCGGCGGGCCGGCCGTCCCACGTCGGCCGAAGCGTAGAGACCAAAGTCCGCAGAGCCACACGGGCGAAGACTCACGCCCGGGGAGGGGGTCCCCCCCACCCCCGCAGCGCGGGCCGCGGCCGGGCGTCTGTGGGGTGCGCGTGGCATGGGTCGTTCTCCCCGGGGTAGTGGACCAGCTATGTCGGTTCCAGCGAGGCAGCCGGCCGAGGTCGATGCCGATGACATAACCGAGACCATGCGCAGTGCGCTCGAAGCGAAGGTGCATGCCGCGGAGGCGCAGACTCGGGCGATAGCCGTGATTGAGCAGGCGCAAGCGGTACGAAGGGCGGCTCAGTCGTTGCGGGCGGACATCAGGGCGGCTCATTCGCGGGGTGCAGCGTTGGATGGTGCGAGGTGCCCTGGCCGGCGGTCTGGAACCAGGGACCAGCCGGTGGCCAGGGCACCTCGCGGGGCGCTGGGCTCGTCTATGCGTGGGAAGTTCGGCGATTCCACGCTCGGAGGCCCATGGCTCCCGTCCTCCGCCCGACCCGGTCGGAGGAGTTGGGTGACGTTGACGCCCCAGCTCGGTTAGACCGGGTCGGTCTTGGTGGTGGGCTGGTAGTTCGGGGTCCGCCCAGTGACGGGGCCTTGGCCGCGGCGTGCGACCCGTTCGCGGCGCATCTGCCGGCCACGCTGAACGCCGGTGAGCTTGCCGCTCTCGCCTGGCTCGGCGTCAGGTTGGCGCGGAGATGGTTCCTTCTGCTGCTCGGCAGGTTGGCCGTGGCGGGTGCGCTTGCGGCGCAGACGGCGGCCGTCCTCGATGCCGCTCACCACTCGGTCCCGGTGCGGCGGCGCAGGCCCTTGCTGTTCCGGTCGGCATTGACGATCGCGGCGACTCGGGCAGGGGTGGCCTTGCTGCGCCCCTGGCCGGGGTGGAGCTCGTCGGGCGCGATCTGAGGCTTGTACGGGTCCTGGTGCGGCCGCACGGTGATGACCTGGTTGGGCCGGACCGGGGCGGGCTTACTGGCGTCATGGTCGGTCTGTGCCCGGGTCTCGACGGTGACCGGGTCGGCGATGTCCACGCCGTCGAGCTGGAGCACTCGGAACATGAGCGCGGTGTCGTCGTCGGGCAGGTCCACGGGCGGGCCGGCGACGGGGAACGCGGCGGCGGCTTCCTTGGGCCACCATCCGAGGTCGCTGCCGGGCTTACGGCCCCACCGGGGCACCGGCCGGCCACCTTCACGTTCGGGGACGCTGCCGACCACGGCGAGGTGGATCAGGTCGGCGTGGGCCTTGCGCAGGGTGCGGTAGCGGGCCGCGGACTCGCGGATGGCGCGCAGCGCGGCTGCGGCATCGGGGCCGGCGTCGACGGCCTGCTCGGCGGTGCGGGCATCGCCGAGGTTGGCGGCGGCGGCGCGAGCCGCGGTCAGGAGCTCGTCGAGCTCGGCGCGGAGGACGTCGAGCGCGAAGTCGACGTGTTCCTCGATCAGCTCGTCGGCGCGGTGATTGACCTCGGCGGCGGCCAGGCGCAGAGCGGTGGCGCCGGCCTTGAGGCGCTCGCCGGCCTGGGCGGCGTCGAAGGCTTGGACGTGGAGGTCGTCGGGGAGCTTCTTCCCGTCGGTCGCGGTGGTCGCGAGGTCGTTGGCCAGGGCGCGGGTGGCGCCGGCGCCTTCGGGTCCGCGGGCGCGGCGGGCGAGGTCCTCGGCGTGCTCGAGGAGCCGTTGACGGGCGGTGGTGGCGTCGCGGTAGCCGGGGATGGCGTCGAGGGCGCGGTCAAGGAGCTGGTTGGTCGGCACGGGTTTCCTCCTGGTTGCGTGTGTCGTGGCTGGTGGTCATGCGGCGCCGCGGCGGACGTGTGGCAGGCCGTGAGCGCGGCCGGCCCAGATGCCGACGCGGAATCGCTCGGGCAGTTCGGCGGCGATCTGGGCGCACGTTGTCGAGGCGGGGCAGTCGGCGCAGCGGGCGGCGGCGCGGGTGAGGCGTGCGGCGTGCTGGTCGTGGGTTTCGCCGGGGAGCGGGTCGACGTCGTGTTCGGGGGCGAGGCCGGCGCAGCGGGCGCCCGGCAGTGCTGGGCCGGCGAGCAGGTCCGCGAGTAGGTCGGGGACGGCGCGGCGGGTGCGGACCTCGGTGCGGTTGAGCGACGGGGTCATGTCGGGCTCCTCGTGTCGTCGGGCCATCGGTGCGGAAGCACTGGTCGGCGGTACAGGGGGTGGCCGCGCTGGCGGCGCAGGAGCGCGGCCCAGGCGAGCGGTCCGACGGTGTCGGGGTGCACGGCCAGGGCGAGGAGGTCGGCGCGGAAGTCGGCGACGGTGCCGATGCCGGCGAGCTGACCGCGGCGGTAGAGCGGGCCGATGAGGATGTCGTCGTCGAGCTGGGCGAGCAGCTGCAGCGTGCGGCGGATCGCCGGCCAGTCCGTGCGGCGGGTCATCGACATCTCGGCGGGACGAGGGTCGAGGAGTGCACGGGGCGGCCGGTCTGGTCGAGGTCAACGTAGAACGGCGGGTACGTGTGGCGGTCGTGGCCGAGGAACTCGCGGTCACCCGCGGCGGTAGCGACGGGGGTGCCGTCCTCGTGGCGCCAAATGGGCCAGCGGCCGCGGTGCGGTCGGGCGGGCTGGCCGTCGAGCGGGCCACCGATGTAGACCTCTTCCGTCCGGGACGGGGTCAGCTCTGAGGTGGTCCTCCAGTCAGTGACCCCGTCCCCATAGGGGGGGACGGGGGACGGGGTCACGCTGACCCCGTCCGGGACGGGGTGGGACGGGGTGGGACGGGGTCGGTCGGTGGTCATGCTGCGGACTCCTCGAAGGGCTTCACGAGGCGGTGGTTCTTGGCTCCGCGCGGCCCGTCCTCTTCGACGACGAAGCCCTCGTCGACGAGGGCGGCGAGGGCGGCGCGGGTATCGGCGGCGCGCCGGCCGCGGACCCGGTCGGTGATCTCTGTCTTGGACAGCGGGCGTGGCGCGCCGGCGAGCGCAGCGGCGACCTTGGCCATCAGGGCGGTTGGGCGGAAGGTCGACAGCTCCTCGCCGCGGTGGTGGGGAGACACGAGGCTGGCGTCGAGGACGGGCCGGCCGTCGACGACGACGCTCTCCAGGGTCAGGTCGGCGAACCAGTGCAGGCCGTCGCGTGCGGGGAGCGCGTGCTGGCGAAGCTGTGCGGGTCGGTCCTTGGCGACGTAGACGGTTGATCGGCCGGTGACACCGATCCCGAACGGGGTGCGGTTCTCCAGGACGTAGGCCGCGCCGTTGAGGCCGGCGAGCTTGTGCTGACCGCCGATCGAGTAGCGGCCGCGGCCCTCGCGGTCCTTGGTGACGTGGTCGAGGTCGACGACGGCCGGTCCGCGGTCGGCGATCCAGCGGGGCAGCATCGCCCCGAACCTGGCGATGTCGCCGTTGTCGATGAGCTCCATGCCGTGGAGGGTCATCGCCTCGGTGACGCCGTCGAGGACCACGAGGGTCGGATCGAAGTGCTCGAGCAGGTCGGCGAGGATCGCGCGGTTGCGTCCGACGTTGATTGCCTCCATCGGGCGGACGTAGGCGAACCCGTGGCGGATGGCGTCGGGGTCGGCGCCCAGGGCGAGCAGGCGGCCGACGACGCCACCCTCGTCGTCCTCGAAGTCGAGGTAGACCACCGAGTGCCCACGATCGAGTTCGATCCGTGCGGCGAGCAGCGCGAACCAGCTCTTGCCGGCCTCTGACTCGGCCGAGACGCTGTGAACGCGGCCGGGGTAGAACAGGCCGACGCCGTCCGCGCGCCGGCTGACCGTCGGCTGAGCCGGCCGGTACGTGCCATCGAGGACGGCGGTGAGGTCGACGGCTGCCCAGGAGGTCGCCGGCCGGTCCCGGAGGGTGCTGCCGGCGGCGAGCTTCGCGGCGGCGTCGGCGACCAGGTCGTCGACGTCATCGAACCCGGTGCCGGCTTGCCGGACGCGTTGCAGCGCCAGGGTGAGTTCTTCGATCGCGCGCCGTTTCCTGGCCTGTGCGGCAACGATCTCGGCGTGGAACGCCGCGCTGGCCGGCGTTGAGACCGAAGCGATGAGCGTGTGCAGGTAGGGAAGGCCACCGACACGCGCGAGCTGGCCCCGGCTGTCCAGCTCGTGGCCGACAGTGACCGCATCGGCGGGGTCGCCGCGGTGGTGGAGGTCGACGATCGCGGCGAAGACGTCGGCATGCGCGGGCCGGTAGAAGTCGCGTGGTTCGAGCTGCTGCAGCACGTCGTCGATCGCAGCGCGGCTGAGCAGCATTGATCCGAGGACGCTCTGTTCGGCCGGGACGTCGGCCGGCGGGAGCTGCTCGACCGGAGCTGCTCTATCTGCAGCTGCGGTCATGCCTGTCGCCTCCGGCGGCAACGGCGTGGCCAGATCCAGCAGGCGCACGCGTCATGTGCATCGAGGTGGTCGAGGGCCTTCCACAGCGCCAGGGCGGCGACGTCGTCGATTCGGTTACGCTGGCCCTGCCCACCGCCTGGGTTGCTAGTGCTGAGCGCCGGCCGCATGTCCCGCGGCCGGCGTTCCTGCGTTCTCATGGCGTGCTCGCCTCCGTCTGGCGAGCGGGTGCGAGGAGCGAAGCGATTCGAGATCGCTGCTCGTTGGTGAGCGGCGGAGCGGTGGCGAGGACGTTGGCAACGTGCTGCTCGAGGCGCAGCGCGGCCAGCTCGGCGCGGTCGGCGCTCAGGCGCGGATCGTTGGGGTTCTGCTTGGCGCGACCCGCGATGCGGGCGCGGACGTGGTGGACGTCCTTGGCGAGGGGCGATTCGGTCGTCACGGGGCTGTCCCTTGTGGGTCAGCGCCTGCGTCCAGCGTCCACGGGTGGGAGACGGGATCGCAGGCGCGTATGGCCTGGTGATCTCGCTCGACCTGTCGGAGACGCCTGGTCCGTGACGGAAGCTGGCGTCGCCTGGACGCCGCTGCACTTCACTAGATCGTTCGGTTCGGGGGTCGCGATTGCGCGATCGCGCGGCGCCTGGCCGTGTGGCGATCGGGACGGTTGACGATCCCGTTCCCTAGCGGGGTATTCGGTTGTGCCGGTGGACGTTAGCACTCGGTCTGCGATCACGACAAAGGTCCGCGGCGAGGTCCGAGAAGCGAGCCCAGGTGTGCAACTACAGCTGCGGCGTGGTCCTGGCTGAACTGCGTATAGATCTGCGTGGTGGCCGGCGAGGAGTGCCCGAGCAGCTCTTGGGTGAGCCGAAGGTCTCGCGACAGCTGGTAGATCCGGGTCCCGTAGCGGTGCCGCAGCGAATGGCAGGTGTGCGGGATGCCGAGCTGCCGCAGGTGCGCGTTGACCAGGATCGACACGTGATAGCCGGGACGGTCCGGCTGCTGGTCTAGTGCCCAGAGCCGGCCGCGGCGGCCGGTCATGTGCGGTGCCAGCTCGGCGAGCACCTCGGCCGGGAGCGGCACCTTGCGAGGCCGGCCGCCCTTGCCCTCCGGGATGTCGAGGATCGGCGGGTCGAGGTGGTCAAGGATGTCCTCGCGGCGCACCTGGTGGATTTCCATCGCGCGGAGCCCGCAGTAGGAACCGAGGACCAGCCAGGCGCGCATCCGCTGGTCGGCAGTGGTTAGGGCGAGTTCGAGATCGGCCTCGGGGATCGGTCGTGGGCGGGCATGGGGTCGGCGCGGAAGCGGGATCTCGCGGGTCGGGTCCTCGGTGAGGTAGCCGCGGCGGGCGAGCCAGCCGTAGAAGCTGCGGATGTTCGCGGTGTAGGACACGCGGGTGGCCTGGGAGAGGCCGCGGTTGACCTGCGCGTCGAGCCACTGCTCGATGTCGGCGGTGGTGGCCTGCAGCAGAGTCCGTGGCGCGAGGTGGGTGGCAAGGTCGAGCACCCGCATTTCCCGGTTCCTCAAGGTGGGCGGCCTCAGACCGCGGCGTTTCATGTCGCGGATGTGCTCGGCGAGGGCGTCGCGGTCGGCGGCGTCGAGGATCGAGCGGTCGAAGCGTGGTCTCATCGCCCGGCCGCCCGGAACGTCACTGAGTCGTGCGCTGCGTTGGGGCAGCACGAGGTGGAACCATCGTTCATGGGTCAGCTCCCTTGTAGCTGATCAAGGTCCGGGTAGCCGGCGTTGCAGCGCCGGTCCGGGCCGTCCAATCGGGGGCGGGACGGGTTTCTCAGACGGGTCTTGCTGTCACTGGTCGTCGGGGCGCGGGTAGGAACCAGTCCAGACACCGGGCAGTGAGCCAGGCCTTCACGGCGTCGACGCCCTGGGTTTCGGCGAGGTCGAGCAGCTCGGCCACGTGCAGGCGCACGGCGGGCCATGCCTCGGGGGTGACACCGATGGTGTCCTCGCCGCCCAGGTCCTCGGCGACGATGTCGTCGTCGGTGCGTTCGGTGCGCAGGCCCGCCCAGGCGCGGAGGTCCCGCGACCAGGACACCTGTCGGCGGTTGAAGCTGGCCTGTTCCCACTCCCACCACAGTTCGCAGTCGTCGGCGAGCCCGGTGGCCAGGGCGTCGCGGAGGATCGCGAACGGGGAGCGGTTGCCGTCGCGGCCCTCCTTCGCAGAGGAGGCGACGACCTCGGCGGTGATCTTCGCGAGGTAGTCGGAGACCTGCTCCAGCGACGCGGCGGTCATCTGCACGGCGCGGACGTCGAGGCCTCCGCGGTCTTCGACGGCGTCCATGCCGCGGCGAGCCAGGGCGCGCTGCCAGCGGGCGAACCAGCGGCCGCCGAGTTCTTCGGCCATCAGATCTGAGATCGGGCCGTCGAAGACCGCGAGGGCGTGGACGTGGAGGTGCCAACCGTGCTCGCCGTGGGTGGCTTCGACGACCCGGACCCATCCGAGTAGGCCCCAGGTGTCGCGTTCGCGTTCGCACTGCCGCCCGGACACGACCGCACCCCAGGCCGCGGACAGCGCGGTCCACAGGTCGGCGAGGCGCTGACCGCGACGGTGCCGCATGGTGAGGGTGATCAGGTGCGCCGACCCGCGCGCGGCGGCGACCGTGGACAGCACGTCGAGCAGCTCGGCAGAGCGTTCCCCGGCGATCCGGCGGGCGCACACCGGGCACGCCCACGGCGACCCGCAAGACTGCAGGCCGGCCAGACCCGCTCGACGACCCTCCGGCGTCTCGGACACCCGCAGCACCGGGCCACCCGCCGCGGTGTGCGTCACCCGGCCGCAGTGCCGCAGCCGCTTGAGGGACGTCCAGGACCACAACCGTGAGCGCCAGGCGATCGCCTCCGCGCGCCGGTGCCGACGGCGCCTCTCCCGGTCAGCCACGACGGGCGGCTGACCAGCGGCGGAAGGGGCGTCCGCAGGAGTACCAAGGGTCGCGGCCTTCGGCCGCTCCCGGCCGCCCGCTCCCGCCTCCGGCGTCGCGGCGGCCGGACGGCCAGGCCTCACCGTGGAGCTCATCGGACACGCTCCCCGCGGGATGCCTCCGGCGGCCCTGCCGGGGGCACCTCGGCTCCGGGCAGGGGGAGCCGCTCCCTGCCCATCACGTCGGCCCCGGAGGGCAGCACGGCCGGCGCACGACCCGCGAGCACGCGCAGGCGGGTGGCGGTGGCGTGGGCGGGTCGCGGGCCGCACACCGGCCGTGCCGGAGCAGGCTCGCCGACGTGACGGGCAGGGAGCTTGAGCAGGACCACCGCGAGGATCAGCAGGGGGATCACGGGGCGACCGCCCGGGCGTACTCGGCGTAGGACAGGTACGGAGCCCGTAGGCGGCCCACGGGCAGGCCAGGCCACGTGTAGAGGGCGATGCCCGGGTCGGCGCCGGCGTGATCGGGGGCGAGGTCTTCGGCGCCGGCGTGGAGCAGCTTGACGGCCTCGGGGGAGTCGACGCGGAACGAGAGCCGACCCGCGCACTGGGCCCGCTCGGCAGCGCCGACGATGGTGGCCTCGGCGCGCTGGGCGAGCAGCAGGACCCGCATTCCGACCTTGTGTGACTCGGCGAGCAGCCGCGCGACCAGCGCGCGGACGCGCTTGCCCTGCCTGGTGTCGGCGGTGTCGAGGGCGCGCAGGATCCCGGGCCACTCCTCGAGGACGACCAGGATCAGCGGGTGGTGGTCGTCGACGGGCAGGACGTCGCGGTCGACGGGCATCGCGGTGAGGCGGGTATCCATGTCGTCGACCAGGGCGGCGAGAACATGCTCGACGCGGTCGAGGTCGGCCAGCCCGGACACCACCCGGTCGGCAACGGCGAAGGGGCGCAGGGTGAGCCCAGAGGCGTCGACACCGGCGATCCGCACCGTCCGGCGGTGGGCGAGCTGCGCGAGCAGCCCGTAGGTCCAGGTGGACTTCCCGGACCGGGTCTGCCCTTGGCAGATCATGTGCGGCAGGTCGGGCGGGTCGACCCACAGCGGACCGGACTCGGTGAGGCCGAGGAGGACGGGGCCGGCGTGGTGGTGGCGGATCCGGTAGGGGTCGGCGAGCGGGTCGCGGTCGAGGAGCTCCACGCGGGCCCACCCGAGGCCGCGCGGTTCAACGCGCAGTGCGACGGCCCCGAGGTGCGGGGCGAGGCGGGGCGCGGCCTTGCGCAGGTCCTCGGGGAGCTGGCCGGGCAGCAGGCGCACGATCAGCACGGTGGGCGGGCCGAGGGTGACCGAGGCGACGGCGGGGGTGGAGACGGTGGGCCCGGACGGGGTGTCGACGGTGCGGGACGCGCCGGCGCCTTCGCAGGCCTGCCGCCATGCCCAGATCAGCCGCTCGGCGGTGAGGGCGGCGGCGTGCTGGTCGGCGCGGTGCTCGGCGTGGTGTCGGCGGCGGGTGCGCCACCCCGGACGGGCCGGAGCCCCTACCCCAGGGAAGCGGGCAGGGGCTCCGGAGTTGGTGGCGGTCATGCTGCGTGCCGCCGCGGTCGGATCGGGATGATCTCGGCGAGCGGTTCGGCCGCGGGACGTGGTGGCGCGGCGGACACGTCGGCGCTGATGTCGTCGGGCACCTCGACGGCCTGTACGGCGTCGTCCGGGTCGTGTCCGACGGCCCACGGAGCTGGCCTGCGGACGCGGAGGGTGGGCCGCATCCACGGGCGGTCTCGGGGGACGAGTAGGACGGCGAGGTAGCCGAAGAACATCCCGGCGAGGACGAGGGAGATCGGCAGCGGGGCGAGCCACCAGATGGCGGCGGCGACCCGGCCGAGGAAGGCGAGGACGTCCCACATCACGCGGCCGCCGGCTTCTGCTGGCCCTGTCCGTCGATGCCGTCGGCGCGCATCGAGAGGGCGACGCGGCCGGTGGAGCGGTCGGCGTAGGGGACGGCGACGAGGTTGATGAACCGGACCGGCTTCCACTTGTCGACCTTCGGCTCGTCCCAGGAGGCGACGCGGACGCCGATGACCTCGGCGCGGTCGGCGTCGTCGTCGTCGACCAGGACGTCGATGACCCACAGCGGGACGCCGTGTTCGTCCTTGTCCTGCTCGCCGGTGCGGCGCCGGGAGCCGTCGGAGAGTTCGGCGTACTGGGCGCGGGCGGCGGCCTTGCCGGTGCCGATGAACTGGGCGCGGGTGGAGTCGACAGGGATGGTGCGCATGGGTGTCTCCTGGTGTGAGTGCAGGGGTGAGGCCCGCCGGGTGTCGGCGGACAGGTGTGGGCGCCCGTGGGCGCGCAGGGGTGAGCCCCGGCCGGCGTCAGCTGGTCGGGGCGGTGAGGGTGTCGGCGGCGCGGCGCAGGGCGGGGCCGTCGAGGTGCGCGAGGGTGGTGCGGTAGTCGTCGAGGACGCCCGCGAGGAGTCCACGGCGCTGTATGTCTGCCCATTCCGCGGGTGGCACCGTCGTCGGTCCCCAGACCTCGGGGTCGGGTCCGCGCTCGATGAGACGGTCGGCGACCGCAAGGGAACGCAGGATGTCGCCGACGGGGATCGCGAACGCGGCGGGCAGCGTGTTCACGGCCGCATACAGGGCGCGATTGGCCTCGGTCTGGTCGCCGCGGACGGCAGGGGGCATGATGCCCATGGGCGGAGCTCCTACTCCGTCAAGGCCTCGGATCACGGTGTTGGCGCACCGCCCGGGGCCGTCTGCATTTATGGGTGCGGCAGTTCCGGGTTAGGGAAGAGCGAGCTGCTGCGGACGCTCGTCGTCGGCCTGGTGCTCGCGCACGGTCCCGACGAGCTGAACCTCGTGCTCGTCGACTTCAAGGGCGGCGCGACCTTCCTCGGCCTCGGCGGGCTGCCGCACGTCTCCGCCGTGATCACGAACCTGGTCGACGAGCTGGCCCTGGTCGACCGGATGGCCGACGCGCTCGAGGGCGAGATCACCCGGCGGCAGGAGCTGCTGCGGGCGGCCGGGAACCTCGCCGGGATCGCCGAGTACGAGCGGGAACGCGCCGCGGGCCGGGCCTTGCCGCCGCTGCCCGTCCTGCTGGTCGTGGTCGACGAGTTCTCCGAGCTCCTGGCCCGCAGACCGGAGCTGGTGGAGCTGTTCGTGACGGTCGGCCGGCTGGGCCGCTCGCTCGGGCTGCACCTGCTGCTCGCCTCGCAGCGGCTCGACGAGGGGCGGCTGCGCGGGCTCGAGTCGCACCTGTCCTACCGCATCGCGCTGCGCACCTTCTCGGCCTCCGAGTCGCGGGCGGTGCTCGGCGTGCCCGACGCGCACACCCTCCCGCCGATGCCCGGCGCGGCGATCCTCTCCGCGGGCACCGACCAGCTCGTCCGGTTCCGGGGCGCCTACGTCTCCGGGGCCGCGCCCGTCGGTCGCGTGGCCGTCGCACGCCGCGCGCACCGGTTCACCGCGGCTCCGGTCACCGCGCCGGAACCGCGCCCCGAACCGGCGGGGGAGTCCGTGCTGGCGGCCGCGGTCGACGCCGTCGTCGCCCTCGGAGGCCCTGCGGCACATCGGGTCTGGCTGCCGCCGCTCGACGAGCCACCCCCGCTCGACGCGCTCGACGCCGGGTCCGCGCTGCGGGTGCCGGTCGGCCTCGTCGACCGGCCCGCGCGGCAACGGCGGGACCCGCTCGTCGTCGACCTGGCGGGCGCGGCGGGGCACGTCGCGGTGGCAGGCGGGCCGCGGTCGGGCAAGTCGACGGCGCTGCGCACCCTCGTCGCCGCGCTCGCCCGCGCCCACAGCCCGACGGAGCTCGGTGTGCACGTGCTCGACCTCGGCGGCGGCGCCCTCGGCGCGCTCGCGGAGCTGCCGCACGTCGGCACCGTCGCGGCCGACCCCGACCTCGTGCCGCGCACGCTCGCCGAGGTGGGCGGGCTGCTCGCGCGGCGGGAGGAGCGGTTCCGTGCGGAGGGCATCGGCTCGGTCGAGGAGTTTCGGGCGCGACGCGCGGCCGGCGAGCTGGCGGACGAGCCGGCGACGGACGTCCTGCTCGTCGTCGACGGGTACGCCGCCCTGACGGCCGGCCCGGCCGACGACCCCGCCGCCCGGCTCGCCGCGCTCGCCGCGCGCGGGCTGGCGTACGGGATCCACCTCGCGGTCTCGGTCGGACGCTGGGGCGAGCTGCGGCCGGCGCTGAAGGACAAGCTCGGGACCCGGCTGGAGCTGCGGCTCGGCGAGCCGGGGGACTCGGAGGTGGACCGTCGCCGGGCCGCCGGTGTCCCGGCCAGGCCCGGCCACGGACTCGCTCCCGACGGCGACGCGATGGTCCTCGCCGCGCCCGGCCCGCTGGTCCACCGGCCCGGGCCCGCCTTCCCGCCGGTCCGCGTGCTGCCCGCGCTCGTGGCCGCGGAACCACTGCTGGACTCCGTCGACGGCGTCCTGCTCGGCCTCGACGAGGAGCGGCTCGAACCGGTCCTGCTCGACCCCGCCGAGCCGCACCTGCTCTGCTTCGCCGACGTCCGCAGCGGCAAGACCGGACTGTTGCGGCTCCTGGCCCGCGGCATCGCGGCCCGTCACACACCGGAGCAGGCGCGGATCGTGGTGATCGATCCGCGCCGGTCGCTGCTCGGCGCGCTGCCGACGAGCCACGTGGTCGAGCACGCGGGCACCGCGACCGCGATCGCCGACGCGGGCCGGGAGCTCGCGGGGACGTTGCGTCGCCGACTGCCGGGCCCGGAGGTCACGCCGGAGCAACTGGCGGCGCGGGACTGGTGGTCGGGCCCGGAGGTCTGGGTGCTCGTCGACGACTACGACCTCGTCGCCCCGGCCGGCTCCACCGCGCCGCACCCGCTGGCGCCGCTCGCGGAGTTCCTGCCGCAGGCGGCCGACGTCGGGTTGCACCTCGTGGTCGCGCGGCGGACCGGCGGCGCGTCACGGGCGCTGTTCGACCCCGTCGTCGGGCGGCTGCGGGAGCTCGGCGGGCCGGCGCTGGTGATGCACGGCAGCCCGGACGAGGGGCCGCTGGTCGGCGCGGTCCGGGCCGGACCCCGGCCGCCGGGCCGCGGTCTGCTGGTCGACCGGCGCGGAGCCCCGCGGTCGGTGCAGGTGGCGTGGGCGGAGCCGTGACCTGCCCTGTCGACGCCGGGCGGGACGGCACCCGGGTCGCCGGTCGGGAGGACGGGCGGGCGGTGCTGCACGGTGTGCTCCCGGCCGGCGTCCCACCCGGCGCGGCCGCCGCGGCATTCCGCCCCGGCGCGCGGCCCGTCCGCCCGGCGCCGATCCCCGGCCTCGTCGTCGACGCCGGGGCGTCGGGCACCCGGGTACTGCGCGACGGCCGGCTCGTCCGGCAGCTCCCGGTCGGCGGCGTGCACCTCGACGCGGCCGTGCGCGCCCTGCTGCCCGCGGCCCCGCGCCGGGAGGCCGACGTCACGGTGCTGCGCGAGACGCTCTCGCTGCTGCCCGGCGCGACGATCGGCACCGAGGCCGGGCGGGTCCGGGTCACCGCCGACCAGGTCCGCGAGGCGCTGGCCCCGCTCCTCGCCGAGGTCGTCGCGGCCGTGCCGCCCGGGCCGGTCCTGCTGGTCGGCGGCGTGGCCCGGACGCCGTTGCTGGCCGCGCTGCTCGACGAGGCGGGACGCGGGCCGGCCACCGTCGCCCCGCGGCCGGAGGCGGCGGCCGTGCTCGCGCGGCACGAGCCGGCACCCGACCACGACCCGGAGCGGCGACCCGCGCTCCTCCCGCCGCCACCCCCGCCCCGCCGCCGGCGCCTGCTCACGGCCACCCTCGCGGTCGTCGCGGCAACGGGCCTGCTCGGTCTCGGCCTCCTCCTGCCCGATCCGCTGCCCGCGGACCGCCTGGTCCAGTACGGGTACGAGGTCGCCGTGCCGGACGGGTGGGCGCACGTCGGCGGCGCGCCCGAGCACCGCCGCACCCTGCTCGCCCCGGCCGCCGAGCCGGACGGCACCGGGCTCGTCGCCGTCGAGCGCACCCCGCTCGGCTACGACGCCGGCACCGAGGGCGCCCGGGCCCGGGCCGAGCTGCGCGACCGGTACGACCGCGCCGTCGCGGCGGGCACGCGCCTGGAGGGCCTCCGCGAGGAGGACGGCGGGCTGCGCTACCGCGAGCTCGCCGGCCCGGCGACGGTCGAGTGGCACGTCCGGCTGCAGCGCACCGACCAGCTCAGCGTCGGCTGCCGGTACCCGCCCGGCGGGTCGGCGGCGGTCGAGCGGGCGTGCGCGGTCGTCGTCGCCTCGCTGCGGGTCCGGGAGTGACCGCTTCACCATCGCGAACGGTTCGCCCGAAGCGCCCCGGGACCGGGCGCGCCGCTGCCAGGCTCGCCGCACCGAGTCAGGGGAGGACGTCATGACGAGCGGGACCACCGGGGCCGGCGGGTTCGGCACCACACCGGAGGAGATGGCCAGGGCGGGCGCCCGGGTCGTCGGGACGGACGAGCAGGTGCGGGCCGAGCTGGGTGCGCTGCGCTCCCGGCTCACGCCGCTCGCCGGCGCGTGGCGCGGCGAGGCCGCCACGACGTTCGAGTCGCTGATGGCCCGGTGGGACGCCGACGCCCGGGCGCTCTCCGCGGCCCTGCGCGGCATCGGCGAGGCGATCACCGGGTCGGGCCGGACGTACCGGCAGGCCGAGGAGGACCAGTCCGCGTCGCTCTCCGCGATCCGCGCGGCGCTGGGGTGAGGGGACGGACAGTGGGGGAGATCAGGGTCACCTTCGCCGAGCTCGCCGCCGCCCGCACGGCGGTCGCGGGCACCGCGGCGCGCATCACCGGCCGGCTCGACGACCTGCGCCGCGAGCTGGCCCCGCTGGTCGCGACCTGGGAGGGCGCGGCGGCGACGGACTACGCCGCCCGCCAGAAGCAGTGGGACGCGGCCGCCGCCGACCTCACCGCCGTCCTCGCCCGGATCGGCGAGGCGCTGGGCCGGGCCGAGGAGGGCTACCGTCAGGTCGAGCAGGTCAACGCCCGCCGCTGGGCGTGAGCGGCCCGCGCCCCGCCCCCGCGTGGGGAGCCGGGAGCGGGGCGCGTACCCTGTTCGTGCAGGGCGTTCGCGGTCGGTGTGGGGGCGTTTTGACCTCCGTTCCGAGCGGCGGGTACCCTGACTGTTCGTTGTGCGACGGGTGGAGACCCGCGCCGCCGCCGGCCCCGGCCGGTGGTCGGGCGGCGTCCGCACCGGCGCACTCAGAAGAGAGACTGACTTCGAGGCAGCTCCCGAGCCCGAGAACGACGAGGTAGACCCGTGCCCACGTACAGCCCCAAGCCCGGTGAGATCACCCGTGCCTGGCACGTGATCGACGCCACCGACGTGGTGCTCGGTCGCCTGGCCACCCACGCCGCCACGCTGCTGCGCGGCAAGCACAAGCCGACCTACGCCCCGCACATGGACACCGGCGACTTCGTCGTCATCGTCAACGCGGAGAAGATCGCGGTCTCGGGCAAGAAGCGGGACGACAAGTTCGTCTACCGCCACTCCGGCTTCCCGGGCGGTCTCAAGCAGCGCTCGGTCGGCGAGATGATCGAGTCGCACCCCGACCGGCTGGTCGAGAAGGCCATCAAGGGCATGCTGCCCAAGAACCGGCTCGGCCGGGCGATGGCCAAGAAGCTGAAGGTCTACGCCGGCCCGTCGCACCCGCACACGGCCCAGAAGCCGCAGCCGTTCGAGATCACCCAGGTCGCGCAGTGACCTACCCCGAGAGCAACGAAGAGGGACAGAGCGTGAGCACCCCCGAGTCGCCCGAGCAGGAGGTCTACACCTCCGAGGCCTCCGAGGCCGGCGACAACCTGGACTACACCATCGGCGACGCCGCGTCGTACGACACGGCCGAGACCGAGGCCCCGGCCGACGAGTTCGCCGTCGAGGCCCCGATCGTCTCCGACCGCCCGGTGCAGACCGTCGGCCGCCGCAAGGAGGCCGTCGTCCGGGTGCGCCTCGTCCCCGGCTCGGGTCAGTTCACGCTGAACGGGAAGTCCCTCGAGGTCTACTTCCCGAACAAGCTGCACCAGCAGCTCATCAAGGAGCCGCTCGTCACGGTCGAGAAGACCGAGCGGTTCGACATCTTCGCCAACCTCACCGGCGGCGGCACCTCCGGCCAGGCCGGTGCGCTGCGCCTGGCCATCGCCCGCGCGCTGGTCGAGGTGGACTCCGAGGACCGCCCGCCGCTGAAGAAGGCCGGCTTCCTCACCCGGGACGCCCGCGCCACCGAGCGCAAGAAGTACGGCCTCAAGAAGGCCCGCAAGGCGCCCCAGTACTCGAAGCGTTGATCCGGTAGCCGGATGCGTCGACTCTTCGGAACCGACGGCGTCCGGGGCCTGGCGAACGGCGAGCTCCTCACCCCGGAGCTCGCCGTTTCCGTCTCCGCCTCGGCCGCCCGTGTCCTCGCCGCCCACCGTGCCGCCGGCGACGAGCACCGCCCCGTCGCGCTGGTCGGGCGCGACCCCCGCGCCAGCGGCGAGATGCTCGAGGCCGCCGTGCTCGCCGGCCTCACGTCCGCGGGCGCGGACGCGGTCCGCCTGGGTGTGCTGCCCACCCCGGCCGTCGCCCACCTGGTGGACTCCCTGGGCGCCGACCTCGGCGTCATGATCTCGGCCTCGCACAACGCGATGCCGGACAACGGGATCAAGCTGTTCGCCGCGGGCGGGCACAAGCTGCCCGACGCGCTGGAGCTCGAGATCGAGCAGGGGCTCGACGCCGAGTGGACCCGGCCGACCGGCGCGGACATCGGCCGCGTCCGGGACCTGCCCGAGGCGCTCGAGCAGTACGTCGCGCACCTGCTCGTCGCCACGCCGCGCCCGCTCACCGGCGTGAAGGTCGTCGTCGACTGCGCGCACGGGGCGGCCTCGGAGGCTGCGCCGACGGCCTACACCAAGGCGGGGGCCGAGGTCGTCGCGCTGCACGCGGCACCGGACGGGCTGAACATCAACGCGGGTGTCGGCTCCACGCACATGGACGCGCTGCAGGCGGCCGTGGTCGAGCACGGCGCCGACCTCGGCATCGCGCACGACGGCGACGCCGACCGCTGCCTCGCCGTCGACGCCGAGGGCCGGATCGTCGACGGCGACCAGATCATGGCGATCCTCGCGCTCGCCATGAAGGAGTCGGGCGAGCTGGCCGAGGACACCCTCGTCGCCACGGTCATGAGCAACCTCGCCCTGCACCTGGCGATGAAGGCGGAGGGCGTCACGCTGCGCACCACCGCGGTCGGCGACCGGTACGTGCTCGAGGACCTGCGCGCCCACGGGTTCACCCTCGGCGGCGAACAGTCCGGGCACGTCGTGCTCCCCGGGCACGCGACCACGGGCGACGGGCTGCTCACCGCGATGCGCCTGATGAGCCGCATGGCCGAGACCGGTCGCACGCTGGCGGAGCTGGCCTCCGTGGTGCAGCCCCTGCCGCAGGTGCTGCAGAACGTGAAGGTCGCCGACAAGGAGGCCGTCGCGGCGTCGCCCGCGGTGGCCGAGGCGGTGGCGAAGGCCGAGGCCGAGCTCGGGGAGACGGGGCGGGTGCTGCTGCGGCCGTCGGGCACCGAGCAGCTGGTCCGGGTGATGGTCGAGGCCGGCACCCAGGAGCTCGCCGAGACCACCGCCGGCCGGATCGCCTCCGTGGTGGCCGCAGCCGTCTGATCCGGCGCCGGGGCCGTCCGAGGCGGGCGCCGGCTCAGGTCTGCGGCGGCTCCCGCTCGTCGTCGAGCAGCGGGAGCCGCACGCCCCGCGTCTCCGCGGTCCGCCGGCCGCCCGTGCCCGGCAGGACCGGGCCGGCGGCCGCCTCGATCGGCGGCGCGGCGAGGTCGCGGGCGAGCTCGGCGACCGCGTCGGCCTGCCGCTCCAGCTCCCGCCCCACGAGGGCGAGCCGTTCGGCGAACTCGGTGCCGCGGGCGTCCCACCAGCTCGCGCGCACGGTCCGGGCGACCCGGGCGGCGTCGGCCGCCGCGGCGCTCAGCCGCTCGACCAGGACGTCGAGCTCCACGCGACTCACGGGCGGTCGAGGACCCGCGCGGTGTCGCTCTCCGCGCGTCGCGTCGAGCCGGCGACCTGCAGAAACACGTCGGCCGCGGCCGCCACCTCGCGCGCGGCCCCGGCGACGACCCGGCCGATGTCGTGACAGTCCTCGACGGACGACTGCAGGTCCCGCGCGAGATTCTCGAGGTCGAGACCCAGGGCGGCGGCATGGGCGGCGGCCGCGTCGAGGCCGTCGGGGTCGAGGGCGAGGTCCGGGCGCACCCGGACAGGATGCGAGCGCCGCACCGCGCGGGGGGTCAACACGGCGGACTCGTTCGCGATCGCGAACGGCTCACGCCTCGGGGGTCTCCAGGACGGTGCCGGGCACCTTGCCGTCGACCAGGTCGTCCACCCGGTCCTCGCCGCACAGCTCCTTGAGCAGGAACGCCGTGACCAGGGCGCGCGTGATGCGGCGGGTCTTCGCGTTCGGGCCGCCCGAGAGCACCAGGTCGGACCAGTGCAGGCCCTCGAGGAAGTCGGTGTGCCCGGCCTTCGGCAGCCGGCGCACCCAGGTGGGGCCCGCGCAGGCCGCGGCGATCTGCTCCGCGTGCCCCGAGATCGGCGCGACGGTGTCCTTCCCCGCGATGACGTGCAACGACGGCACCGAAACCGCCTTGGCCGCCTCGACCGGCGACGGGCGGGTCTGGGCCGCCGCGATCGCGACCACCGCGGCGACCTTCGGGTGCCCGGCGGCGGCCAGCAGGGCCGCGCCCGCGCCGATGCCATGGCCCGCCAGCGCCGTCCGCCGCGAGTCCACACTGATCCTGCCGTCGCCGAGCCGGACTCCGGCACAGACGTCGAGCGTGGTCCGCAGATCGGCGGAGAACCGGGCCACGCTCGGCAGCGGGCTGCCCTGGGAGCCGGGCGCCGCCGCGACGATGCCCCACGAGGCGAGGTGGCGCAGCAGGTCGGCGTAGCGCGAGACCGGCTGCATCCAGTCGTGTCCGAAGGCGACGGCGGGCAGGCCGAGCCCCTCGGCCGGCGCGAACACCACGCCGGGGATGCCGACGAGCCCGAGGTCGCCGCGCAGCACCTCGTTGGGTCCCGGCCGGGACAGCTGCTCCAGCGCGTCCTTGGCGTTCCGCAGGGCGGGAGGACGGGTGAACGTGCTGGTCCGGCTCACAGCGGAACCGTACCGTCGCGCGATCACGCCCGCCCAGCGGCGTACTCGAACGATCAGCCGGACGACCGCCCCGGCCGGGCAGCCCGTCCGCCGGGGGGTGGCCAGTGCGAGCCGCGGGTGTGGTAGCACCACTCCTGTCCCGCGGTGCGCGCGTCAATAGCGTTCTGACCAGGCCGGAAGGGGTCCGGCAACCATCCGAGAGGGACAGACGATGAACGCCAGGATCGCACGTACCATCGGCACGCTGGCCGCCGCCGGGGGCCTGCTCCTGGGCCTGAGCGCCTGCAGCATGTCGGTCTCCAGCGACGACGTGAAGTCCGAGATCACCCGCGTGGTGCAGGAGCAGCTGCAGACCGCGCCGAACTCGGTCGACTGCCCCGCGGGCCTCGACGCGACCGTGGGGGCCACGCTGACCTGCCACGTCGTGATCCCGCAGCGCAGCTTCGACGTCGTCGCCAAGGTGACCGCGGTCGAGGGCAGCGACGTCAAGTTCGACATCAACGAGGTGTAGCCGCCGGTCGCCGCGGCTAGCGTGCGGTCCATGCAGGGTGTGTGGACCGCGCAGCAGATCCGCGAGGCCGAGGAGGTGCTCCTCGACCGGCTGCCGGACGGGGTGCTGATGCGCCGAGCGGCCCACGGGCTCGCCCTCGGCGTCCGCCGGTTCCTCGGGGAGCGACACGGGCGGACGACCGGCCGGCGCGTGACGTTGCTGGTGGGGGCCGGCAACAACGGCGGCGACGCGCTGTGGGCGGGGGCCGAGCTGCGGCGCGCCGGGCTGGCCGTCACCGCAGTCCTGCTGGCCCCGGACCGCGCCCATGCCGCCGGGCTCGCCGCGTTCCGAAGGGCGCGCGGCCGGGTGCTCGTGGGGGAGGACCCGGGGGCGTCGGCGGCGGTGACCGGCGCAGACGTCGTCGTCGACGGGATCGTGGGGATCTCCGGCAAGGGCGCGCTGCGCGAACCCGCCGGGGCGCTGGTCGAGGCCGCGGGGGCGGCTGGGGTGCCGATCGTCGCGGTCGACCTGCCCAGCGGCGTCGACGCGGACACCGGCACGACCGACGGGGCCGCGGTCGACGCGGCCCTGACC
This sequence comes from Pseudonocardia autotrophica, assembly GCF_000717175.1. Lineage (GTDB taxonomy): Bacteria > Actinomycetota > Actinomycetes > Mycobacteriales > Pseudonocardiaceae > Pseudonocardia > Pseudonocardia halophobica. The sequence continues at coordinate 135,139 of NZ_JNYD01000012.1, forward strand.
GTGACCTTCGGGGCGCTCAAGCCCGTGCACGTGCTCGCGCGGCCACGATGTGGGGACATCGTGCTCGTCGACATCGGGCTCGGGCCGAACCTGCCCGAGCCGCACGCGTGGGTCCTCGAGGCCGCCGACGTCGGCGAACACTGGCCGATCCCGGGCCCGACGGACGACAAGTACACGCAGGGCGTGGTCGGGGTCGCCGCCGGCTCGGCCACCTACCCGGGCGCCGCCGTCCTGGCGACCGGGTCCGCCGTGCTCGCGACCAGCGGCATGGTGCGGTTCGCGGGCAGCGCGGCCGACGTCGTCCGCTCGCACTGGCCCGAGGTCGTCGGCACGGACGACCTCGCGCAGGCCGGGCGCACGCAGGCCTGGTCGGTCGGCCCCGGCATCGGCACCGACGCGGCGGGGTACGACCTGCTGTCCGGCGTCCTCGACCGGGACGTCCCGACCTGTATCGACGCAGACGGCATCACCCTGCTCTCCGAGCACGAGGACCTGCGTCGGGCGGTGCACGGCCGGACGGTCGTGGTCACGCCGCACGCCGGCGAGTTCGTCCGGATCGCGGGCGAGGTCGGGCCGGACCGGATCGGCGCCGCCCGCCAGGCCGCGGTCGAGCTCGGCGTGACCGTGCTGCTCAAGGGCAATGCGACGGTGGTCGCCGACCCCGACGGACGTGCGCTGGTCAACCCCTCCGACGACGCCTGGGCCGCCACCGCCGGGTCGGGCGACGTCCTCACCGGACTGGTCGGCGCGCTGCTCGCCGCGGGACTCGACCCCTGGTGGGCCGCGGGCTGCGCCGCCCACGTCCACACCCGCGCCGCCACCCTCGCCGCCGAGCGGGCGGGCGGGGAGCCGGCGGTCCCCGCCCCCGCCTCCACCCTCCAGGCCGCCATCCCCGCCGCCATCCGGGAGGTGCGGGAGGCGGCGCTGGGGGTGTGAGGGCTGCCGCTCGTCGTGATCGGCGGTGGGGTGTGGAGGGGGTTGTGGGACTGCCGGGGCTGGTCGGTGGCGGCGGTCTCAGGGATGCCGTGAGCGCACCCGACCGATGATCAGCGCCCTCATGATCGCCGATCCCGTGTGTGGAGGGCTGTGCGCGCAGCCGTGAGTGCACCGGCTCGCTGATCTTGGCGCCGGTCGGGCTTCCGGCGACTGCCGGCGCATCGACTCGGGCCCGGCGGCACATCGCTCGAGTTCGTGGCGCGGGCTGTCGACGGGTGCCTGGGTGGGCGAGTCGGGCTGCTCGGCGATCACGGGCTCGGGAGTGCCGTACCTGCACGGAACCGGCGATCGGCCCTTGCATGATCACCGGTTCCGTGCGGAGAGGGCTCTGGTGGCTGCCGTGGGTGCACGGGCTTGGTGATCTTCCGCGATCTTGGGGTGTCTGGTTCTGCTGCCTCGCCTGCGACCTCGGAAGCGTCGGCGATTCGCTCGGACCGGCTCGCTGAGCTCGAGGCCTCTCCCGGACAGGCTCAGCCCGGGAAGTCGGAGGCCGACCGCGCCGCCGCTCACCGCCCGCACACCCGCTCGGACGTCGCACACCCCGTCGACGGGGTGTGGCGCGCGCCGCGGGTGTGTCACGAGGACCGGAACGGTGTGCGAGGACCCGAAGGATGTGTGGGCGGGATCCCTTGTCCCCCTTCACCGCCGTGATCGATACAGCTCCTGTCGGGGGCGGATGTCAGAATGCGGGCGTGTCCTCGCTCCCCGGAACGGCCCAGCCCGCCGGAACGGCCCAGCCCACCAGAGCGGCCCAGCCGTCCGGAACACCGCGCGCCGAGGCGGTGGTCGATCTCGGGGCGATCCGGCAGAACGTCGCGCTGCTGTCGGGGTCGGCGCGTGAGTCGGGTGCGCAGACCATGGCCGTGGTCAAGGCCGACGGGTACGGGCACGGCGCGGTCGAGGTCGGACGGGCCGCGCTGGCCGCCGGCGCCACCTGGCTCGGGGTGTGCACGATCGAGGAGGCCCTGGAGCTGCGCGAGGCCGGCATCACCGCGCCCGTGCTGTCCTGGCTGCACCTGCCGGACGATGACTTCGCGCCCGCGATCGCGGCGGACGTCGACCTCTCCGTCTCCTCGGTGCGGCACCTCGCCGGCGTGCTCGACGGCGCCCGCCGCACCGGCCGCCCGGCCCGGCTGCACCTCAAGATCGACACCGGGCTGTCCCGGAACGGCTGCCAGCCCGGCGACTGGCCCGAGCTGCTCGACGCGGTGGAGAAGGCGGGCGACGAGGCCGAGGTCGTCGCCGTGTGGTCGCACCTCGCGCACGCCGACCAGCCGCACCACCCGGTGATCGACACCCAGCTCGCGCGGCTGAACGCGGCGTGGGAGCAGGCCCGCCGGCGCGGGTTCGCCCCGCTGCGGCACCTCGCCAACTCCGCGGCCACGCTCACCCGCCCCGACCTGCACCTCGACATCGTCCGGCCCGGCATCGCGGTGTACGGGCTGGATCCGCTGGACCGGCCCGTCGAGGCATCGCCGCTGCGCCCGGCCATGGAGTTCCGGGCGCGGGTCGCGCTGGTCAAGCGGGTGCCGGCCGGCGAGGGCGTGTCGTACGGGCACGAGTGGACGACCCCGCACGACACCACGCTCGCCCTGGTGCCGGTGGGCTACGCCGACGGCGTCCCGCGGCGGCTCAACGCCCGCGGACGGATGCGCGTGCGCCTGGCGGGCGAGGTCCGCCCGGTCGTCGGCCGGGTCTGCATGGACCAGGTCGTGGTCGACTGCGGCGAGGACGAGGTCCACGAGGGCGACACCGCGGTCCTCTTCGGCGCCGGGGACGGCGGCGGGCCCACCGCCCAGGACTGGGCCACCGAGCTGGGCACGATCCACTACGAGATCGCGACGGGCGTGCACGGGGCCCGGGTCCGGCGGACGCACCTGGGCGCGGGGGAGTGAGCGTGGCCGGCCGGAAGCTGTGGCAGGCGCTCGGCGTCGCGGGCGGTGTCGTCGGGGCGGCGGGCGCCGCCGTCGGCGTCGGGGTGGCGAGCCACAAGCGGCACGAGATCGCCAAGGAGCGCCGCCGCCTCGCCGGCGAGCTCGACTCGGGGGGCCGGCAGCCGGGTGCGGAACCGGCGCCGACGTCGTCGTCGGTCATGACCGAGGACGGCATCCGGCTGGCCTGCGAGGAGCTGCCCTCGCGCACCGGTGAGCCGCTGCTCACGGTGGTCCTGGTACACGGGTTCGCCCTCGACCGCCGCACCTGGCACTTCCAGCGGGAGGCGTTCCCGCTGATGGCGGACCCGTCCGTGCGCACCGTGCTCTACGACCAGCGCAGCCACGGCCGCTCCGAGCGCGCGCCGCAGCAGAGCTGCACGATCGACCGGCTCGGCCACGACCTGGACTCGGTCATCCGCGCGCTGGCGCCGGAGGGCCCGCTGGTGCTGATCGGGCACTCGATGGGCGGGATGACGCTGATGGCCCTCGCCGAGCAGCAGCCCGAGCTGTTCGAGGAGCGGGTGCTGGGCGTGGGGTTCGTGGCGACGTCGGCGGGCGAGATGGGCAGCGCGGGCCTGCCGGGCACCCTGCTCTCCCGGCACAACCCGGTGACCCGCGGGCTCGGCGCGCTGGCCCGGGTGCAGCCGCGCGTCGTCGAGGGCGCGCGCAAGGCCCTGGGCGACATCGTGTGGGGCTTCACCCGGCGCTACGCGTTCGGCGACCGCCGCGTCGACCCGGCGCTGGTCGACCTGGTCGACACCATGATCAGCGCCAACGCGCTCGACGCGCTCACCGACTTCGCCGACACCCTCGGCACGCACGACCGGTTGGCGGCGCTGCCCGCGCTCGCCGGCTGCGACGTGCTGATCGTCGCCGGCACGAAGGACCAGGTGATCCCGTTCTCGCACGGCGAGCGGATCGCGGCCGAACTGCCGAAGGCCGAGCTGCTGGAGCTGGAGGGCGTCGGGCACCTGCCGCTGCTGGAGCGGCACGAGGAGGTCCAGGAGGCCCTGGAGGGACTGGTTCGGCGGGCGGCCTCGCGGGCCCCGCGCCGGCGCAGGTGGAGGCGAGCATGACGTGGGACGAGCCGGTCGAGCTCCCGGAGCCGGCCGACACCGAGGCGTACGGCGAGGAGCTGGGCCGTCAGCTGGGCGCCGGCGATCTCGTGGTGCTGTCCGGGCCGCTCGGTGCGGGCAAGACGGCGCTGGTCCGGGGCCTGGCGCGTGGGTTGCGGGTGGCCGGTCCGGTCACGTCGCCGACGTTCGTGATCGCCCGGGAGCACCGGCCGATGCCGGACGGGCCGGGCGTGCCGCTCGTGCACGTCGACGCCTACCGGCTCGGCGCGGTGGCCTCGGTCGCCGCGGAGCTCGACGACCTGGACCTCGACACCGACCTCACCGAGGCCGTCGTGGCGGTGGAGTGGGGCGAGGGCGTGGCCGAGCGCCTGGCGGAGAAGCACGTCCTGGTCCACCTCGAGCGGCGGGAGGACGACGTCCGGGTCGCGCGGGCGGAGCGGGTCGGGTCGTGAGTGGCATCGAGGCGGTCCTCTTCGACTGGGGCGGCACGCTCACGCCCTGGCGCACCATGGACTTCCACGCCGGCTGGCGGGCCTACACCGAGGTCCTGCACGCCGACGAGCCCGAGCGGGCCCGTGAGGTCGCGACCGCCCTGGCCGAGGCCGACACCGCCCGCTGGGCCGCGGTGCAGGACGGGGCCCGGGCCTTCCACCTCGCCGAGGTGCTGGCCGACGCCGCCGTCGACGAGCGTTCCGAGCTGCACGGCGCCGCGCTCGAGGCGTACCGGGAGTTCTGGGTGCAGGCCACGCACACCGACCCCGAGGCCGCGCCGATGCTGGAGGAGCTGCGGGGGCGCGAGCTGCGGCTCGGCGTGCTGTCCTCCACGATGTGGCCCGGCGAGTGGCACGAGGACTGGCTGCGCCGGGACCGGGTGCTGCACCTGTTCGACGGCGTGACCTGGAGCAGCGACCTGGAGTACACCAAGCCGCACCCCGAGGCCTTCCGCGCCGCGATGGCCGCCGTCGGGGTCGCGGACCCGGCCCGCTGCGTCTACGTCGGCGACCGCCCGTACGACGACATCAGCGGCGCCAAGAACGTCGGCATGCGGGCGGTACTGGTCCCGCACAGCGACATCCCGGTGGCCCAGCGGGTGCCGGTCGACGTCGAGCCCGACGGCGTGATCCAGCGCCTCGCGGAGCTGCCCGGCCTGCTCCGGGACTGGTAGGCCCACCGCGTCCGCGGGTGACGATCACGGCGGCGCGGACGAGCCCCCTGCTGACGGGAGGGGGAACCGGTGACGGCGGCCGCGCTGTGGGCCGGCACCGACCCCTTGCCGTCCCTGTCTCCTCCTGTCCTCGGTGAACGGGACGGAACGGTCGGGGCCCGCGCCGGCACGGCGATGGCAGCGCGGCGACGCCCGGCGCCAGCGCCGTGACAGCGCCGGCGCGCAGGCTCGGCCGCGAACCGAGGAGGAGACCGATGAGCCCGACCCCCGACCCGTTCCCGCCGCTCCCGCCCGCCCCGCCGCACCCGGCGGGGCGCCCCTGCCCGCACCTGTGCACCCCGGACTGCACCGCCGACCCGGACGAGACGGGCCCAGGCCGGCCCGAGGACGGCTGCTGAGAACGACGCTCGTAGGCTCGGTGACGTGCTCGTGCTGGCCCTGGACACCGCCACGCCCGCCGTCACCGCCGGTGTCGTGCGGCTGACCGACGGCCCCGGCGCGCGCGTCGCCGAGCTCGGCGTGCGCGTCGCGCACGACGCCCGCAAGCACGGCGAGCTGCTCATGCCCGGCGTGCAGGGCGCCTGCGCCGACGCCGGGATCCGGCTGCGCGACGTGGAGGCGATCGTCGTCGGCGCCGGTCCGGGGCCCTTCACCGGCCTGCGGGTCGGCATGGTCACCGCCGCCTCGCTGGGCGACGCACTCGGTGTCCCGGTGCACGGGGTCTGTTCGCTCGACGCGATCGCCCAGGCCGTGGTGCTGCCCGGGAAGCTCACCGGGAACCTGCTGGTCGCCACGGACGCGCGGCGCCGCGAGGTGTACTGGGCGGCGTACGAGGCCGAGGGCGCGCGGCTGACCGGCCCGACCGTCGAGGGCCCCGACTCGGTGGCCGAGCGGCTCGACGGGCTGCACCTGGTCGCCGCGGCCGGCACGATGGCCGACCGGTTCGGGCTGCCCGTGCGCGAGCCGGCGAGCCCGACGCCCGCGGGCCTGGTCGCCGCGGCCGCCCCGGCCCTGGACTCCGGCCGCGATCCCGGCCCGCTCGAGCCCCTCTACCTGCGCCGACCCGACGCCGTCCCGCCCGGGGAGCGGAAGAAGGTGCACACGTGAGCGGCACCGGCACCGTGACGATCGGCCCCCTCTACCGGGCCGACGCGCCGCGCTGCGCCGAGCTGGAGAAGATCCTCTTCCCGGGCGACGACCCGTGGAGCGCCCAGTCCTTCCGCGACGAGGTCTCCCGCGGCCTGCCGTACTTCGCCGCCCGGCTCGACGGCGAGCTCGTCGGCTACGCCGGGCTCGGCGTCACCGCCGGGCCGCCGCAGGCCGAGGCCGAGGTGCACACCATCGGGGTCGACCCGGCCCACCGGGGCCGCGGCATCGGCCGCCGGCTCCTCGACGCGCTGCTGCAGGTCGCCGACGAGCTGCACGCGACGGTGTTCCTCGAGGTCCGGACGGACAACGAGCCCGCCATCGGGCTCTACGAGAAGACCGGGTTCGCCGTCGTCGGGCTGCGGAAGCGGTACTACCGGCCCAGCGGGGCCGACGCCTACACGATGAAGAGGGACCCCCGGTGACGATCGTTCTCGGAATCGAGACCTCCTGCGACGAGACCGGCGTGGGGATCGTCCGGATGTCCGACGCGGGGGTCGCCGAGCTGCTGGCCAACGAGATCGCGTCGAGCGTCGAGGAGCACGCCCGGTTCGGCGGCGTCGTCCCCGAGGTGGCGTCCCGGGCGCACCTGCAGGCGATGGTCCCGGCCGTGCACAGGGCGCTGGAGACGGCCGGGCTGAAAGGCCCGGACGTCGACGCCGTGGCCGTCACCGCAGGTCCCGGGCTCGCCGGGGCGCTGCTCGTCGGGGTCGCGGCGGCGAAGGCCTACGCGGCGGCGTGGGAGGTCCCGCTCTACGGGGTGAACCACCTGGCCGCGCACGTCGCCGTCGACACCGTGCAGCACGGGCCGCTGCCGCCCGCGCTCGCGCTGCTCGTCTCCGGCGGGCACTCCAGCCTGCTCGCGGTGCCGGACCTCGCCGGGCCGGTCACCCCGCTCGGCGCCACGATCGACGACGCCGCCGGCGAGGCCTTCGACAAGGTCGCCCGGCTGCTCGGGCTGCCCTTCCCCGGCGGCCCGTGGATCGACAAGGCCGCGCGCGACGGCGACCCGGCCGCGATCCACTTCCCCCGCGGGCTCACCGGACCGCGGGACGCGAAGTACGACTTCTCGTTCTCCGGGCTCAAGACCGCCGTGGCCCGGCACGTCGAGGCGCTGGAGCGGGCGGGGACGCCGATCCCGGTCGCGGACGTCGCCGCGTCGTTCCAGGAGGCGGTGACGGACGTCCTCACGATGAAGACCGTCAAGGCCGCGCAGGAGTACGGCATGGACACCGTGCTGCTCGGCGGCGGGGTGGCGGCGAACTCGCGGCTGCGGGAGATGGCCGCGGAGCGCTGCACCGCGGCGGGCCTGCGGCTGCGCGTCCCGCGCCCGGTGCTCTGCACCGACAACGGGGCGATGGTCGCCGCGCTCGGCGCTCACCTCGCCCACACCGGCGCCACCCCCTCCGAGCTGGGCCTGCCCGCGAACTCGAGCCTGCAGGTCACCGAGGTCCTCGTCCCCTGACCCGCGAGTGGGCACTCCCGGTCCACCGAGCGTGCGATCCCGGGAGCGCCCGGAATGTGCGACTCGCCGACCCGGAAGTGCCGACTCGCGGGATCAGACGCCGAAGGTGCGGGCCAACCCCTCCTGGCCCGCGTCCGTCACCGTGACGGCGCGGTCCTTCGGCGCGCGTCGCACCCAGTCCAGCTCGACGAGCCGGGCCAGGATCCCGGCGCCCGCGGCGCCGGACAGGTGGTGGGCCTGCTCGGTCCAGTCGACGCAGTAGCGGATCGTGCGGCGGCCGGGGGCGAGGCGGACGCCGAAGTCGTCGAGCCAGGTGTCGCCGTCGGCGGTGAAGCGGTAGTCGACGTCCTGCCCGAACCCGACGGGCGGATCGGCGGGATCGCGGTGCCCGTCGCCGCCGGTGAGCAGGCCGGCGTCGACCAGGTGCCGCATGATCCCGACGCCCAGCTCGCCGGCGAGGTGGTCGTAGCAGGTCCGGGCCCGGCGCAGGGCCCGGGCGCGGGTGCCCTCGCGCAGCGAGGTGACCGGCCGGGGCGGCGCCAGCGCGACCATCGCCTCGAGCAGCCGCCCGACGTGCGGGCCCGCGAGCCGGTAGAAGCGGTGCCGGCCGTGCGTCTCCACGGTGACGAGCCCGCCCTCGCGCAGCTTGCCCAGATGGCTGCTCGCGGTCGCGGCGCTCACCCCGGCCTCCGCGGCGAGCCGGCTCGCGGGCAGGGCGCGGCCGTCGTCCAGGGCGAGCAGGATGCGGCAGCGGCGCTCGTCGCCGAGCAGCGCGCCGACCGCGGCGATGTCGGCGTCTCCGGGCATGCTCCGAGGCTAGGGCCGGGACGGTTCGACGGCCGTCGAAGCGACCCGTGCCTAGCGTCGACGGCATGTCGACGAGCCTGCGAACCGGACCGTGGACCCTCGTCGCCGCGTCGCTCGGCTTCGGCGTGGTGCAGCTGGACGTGACCGCCGTGAACGTCGCGGTGGAGCCCATCGGGCGGGCCCTCGGCGGGGGTGTCGCCGGCGGGCAGTGGGTGGTCGACGCCTACACCGTCACCTTCGCCGCGCTGATCCTGACGGCCGGCGCGCTCGGGGACCGGCTCGGCGCCCGACGGCTGTTCGCCGGCGGGTTCGTGCTGTTCACGCTGGCATCGGTGGCCTGCGGGATGGCGCCGGGGCTGGGCACGCTGATCGCGGCGCGGGCCGTGCAGGGCATCGGCGCGGCGGTGCTGGTGCCCTGCTCGTTGGCCCTGGTCGCGCACGCCCATCCGGCGCCGGCCGCCCGTGCCCGGGCCGTCGGGATCTGGGCGGCGGGGGCGAGCGTCGCGCTGTCCGCGGGCCCGCTGCTGGGCGGCCTGCTCGTCCAGGTCGCCGGCTGGCGGACGTTGTTCCTCATCAACGTGCCGCTGGGGATCGCCGGGCTGCTGCTCACCGCGCGCCGGGTACGGGAGACGCCCGCCTCCGGCGCCCGGGGCGTGGACCTGTCCGGCCAGGCCGCCGCCGCGACCGCCCTGGCGGCGCTGGCCGGCGCGACGATCCTCGGCGGCGCCGCCGGGTTCGCGGCCCCTGCGGTGCTCTGCCTGTACGGGCTCGCCGTCCTCGCCGGAATCGCGTTCGTCGTGGTCGAGACCCGCACCCCCGCGCCGATGCTGCCGCCTGCGCTGTTCCGTCGGCCGGTGTTCGCGGCGGCCTCGGCGATGGGGCTGCTGGTCAACGTCGCGTTCTACGGGCTGATCTTCGTGATCGGGCTGTACCTGCAGCAGGTCCTCGGCCGGTCGCCGCTGGTCACGGGCCTCGCCTTCGCCCCGACGACGGTCGCGGTGGGCTTCGCCAACCTGCTCGCCGCCCGCCTCGGCGGTCCGCACCGGACGATCGTCGTCGGTTCGGCGCTGCTCGCCGCCGGCTGCCTGACGGTGATCGCGACGGACGCGGTCGTGGTCGGGCTGGCGGTCGCCGGGTTCGGGCTCGGGCTCGTCGTCCCCGCGATGACCGCCGCGCTGCTCGGCAGCGTCGAGCCGGCGCGGTCGGGCGTCGCGGCGGGCACCCTCAACACGGCCCGGCAGGCCGGCAGCGTCCTGGGCGTGGGGCTGTTCGGCGCGCTCGCGGCCCGTGGTCTCCACACCGGCCTGCACGCCGCCCTGCTGATCTCGGTGGCGATCGCCGTGGCCGTCGCCGGGCTGGCCCTCCCCCTCCGCCCGAAGATCTCCGACGGTCGTCCGCCGCGGGTCAGGAGCTCACGTGGGAGAGCAGTCGCAGCTCGTCGTCGGTCAGCTGCAGGGTGAGCATCGGCAGCAGGTTCTGCAGCTGCTCCACCGTGCGGGCCGACGCGATCGGCGCGGCGACCGTGTCCTGTGCGGCCAGCCAGGCCAGCGCGACGGCCGGGACCGGGACCTCGTATCCGGCGGCGATCTCGTCGAGCACCGCGAGCACCGCCCGCCCCCGCGGGTCCTCGAGATACGCCGAGGCGCCCTCGGCCCGCACGCTGTCGACCCGCTCGCCGCGGTACTTGCCGGTGAGGAAGCCCTTGGCCAGCGCGTAGTACGGCAGGCAGGCGATCCCCTCGGAGCGCAGCAGGTCCTGCAGCGATGACTCGAACCCGGCGCGCTCCATGAGGTTGTAGTGCGGCTGCAGCGCGGCGTAGCGCACCAGCCCGTCCCGGTCGGAGATCTCCAGCGCCGACCGCAGCCGCGCGGCGGAGAAGTTCGAGGCCCCGACCTGGCGGACCTTGCCCTCCTCGACCAGCGCGTCGAAGGCGTCGAGCGTCTCCTCCTGCACGGTGTCCGGGTCGTCCTTGTGCGCGTAGTAGAGGTCGATGCGGTCGGTGCGGAGCCGGCGCAGCGAGTCCTCGCAGGCGGCCTTGATGTTCTCCCCGCCCAGGCCCGCGCGCTGCGGCAGCGAGCCCACCTTCGTCGCGACCACCATCGCGTCCCGGTTCCCGCGCGCGGCCATCCAGTTCCCGATGATCGTCTCGGATTCGCCGCCGCTGTTGCCGGGAACCCGGAACATGTACGAGTCCGCGGTGTCGACGAACGTGCCGCCCGCCTCGGCGAACGCGTCGAGCACCGCGAACGAGGCGTCCGCGTCGGCGGTCCAGCCGAAGACGTTGGCCCCCAGACAGAGGGGCGAGACCTCGAGTTCTCCCACAGTCGGCATGGATCCGGAGCCTACGACCGCGATCGGGTGGCGGGCCCGTTGAACGGCTGGCACTCTCGTGGGTAGAGTGCCAACCGCACAGTTCAGGTCGGGTCGCCCCGGCACCCGCGACGGCGGGGCCCCTGGTCGGCTGTCGGTGGACAGTACTACGGACAGTTCGTGAGTCACCCCAGGAAAGGGGAGGTCATCGTGGCGAACATCAAGCCGCTCGAGGACAAGATCGTCGTCCAGGCCAGCGAGGCCGAGACCACCACGGCCTCCGGCATCGTCATCCCGGACACCGCCAAGGAGAAGCCGCAGGAGGGCAAGGTCCTCGCCGTCGGGCCGGGCCGGATCGACGACAACGGCAACCGCGTGCCGCTCGACGTGGCCGTGGGCGACGTCGTCATCTACTCGAAGTACGGCGGCACCGAGGTCAAGTACAACGGCGAGGAGTACCTGATCCTCTCCGCCCGCGACGTGCTCGCGGTCGTCAACTGACGATCCCCGCGTGAGTGATCCGCCCCGGCGGCGCAGCGCCGGAAGGCCTGGGCGCCGGGGCGGTTCCTTCTCCTGACCCAGAACGAGAGGCTCTGATGCCGAAGCAGATCAGCTTCGACGAGGACACGCGGCGCGCGCTCGAGCGGGGTGTCAACCAGCTCGCCGACGCCGTGAAGGTGACGCTCGGCCCCCGCGGCCGCCACGTCGTCATCGACAAGAAGTTCGGTGGTCCGACCGTCACCAACGACGGCGTGACCATCGCCCGCGAGATCGACCTCGAGGACCCGTACGAGAACCTCGGGGCGCAGCTCGCCAAGACCGTCGCCACCAAGACGAACGACGTCGCGGGCGACGGCACCACCACCGCCACCGTGCTCGCCCAGGCACTGGTCCGCGAGGGCCTGCGCAACGTGGCCGCCGGCGCCAACCCGACCGCCCTCGGCCGCGGCATCGCCGCCGCCGCGGACCGGGTCTCGGAGTGGCTGCTGCAGAAGGCCATCCCGGTCAACGGCGCCGAGCACATCGCGCAGGTCGGCACCATCGCCTCCCGCGAGGAGGAGATCGGCCGGCTGATCGCCGACGCCATCGGCTCCGTCGGCAACGACGGCGTGATCACGGTCGAGGAGGGCTCCACGCTCGCCACCGAGCTGGAGATCACCGAGGGCCTGCAGTTCGACAAGGGCTACCTGTCGCCGTACTTCGTCACCGACGCGGAGAGCATGGAGGCCGTCCTCGAGGACACCTACATCCTCCTGCACCGGGACAAGATCAGCTCCATCCAGGACCTGCTCCCGCTGCTGGAGAAGGTGCTGGGCGAGGGCAAGCCCCTGCTGATCATCGCCGAGGACGTCGAGGGCGAGGCCCTGTCGACCCTGGTCGTCAACTCGATCCGCAAGACCGTCAAGGTCGCCGCGGTCAAGTCGCCGTTCTTCGGCGACCGCCGCAAGGCCTTCATGGACGACCTCGCCACCGCCACCGGCGGCACGGTCATCAACCCGGAGGTCGGGCTCAAGCTGTCCGAGGCCGGGCTGGACCTGCTGGGCCGGGCCCGCCGGGTCGTCGTCAGCAAGGACGCCACGACGATCGTCGAGGGCGCCGGCAAGGCGGACGACATCCAGGGCCGGATCGCCCAGATCAAGGGCGAGATCGAGACCACCGACTCCGACTGGGACCGCGAGAAGCTGCAGGAGCGGCTGGCCAAGCTGTCCGGTGGCGTCGCGGTCATCAAGGCCGGTGCGGCCACCGAGACCGCCCTCAAGGAGCGCAAGCACCGTATCGAGGACGCCGTCTCCGCGACCCGCGCCGCGGTCGAGGAGGGCATCGTCCCCGGTGGTGGCTCGGCGCTGGTGCAGGCCGCCGCCGCGCTCGAGGAGCTCACGCTCGCGGGCGACGAGGCCACCGGTGTCGCCATCGTCCGGCGCGCGCTGACCGCCCCGCTCTACTGGATCGCCGCCAACGGCGGCGTCGAGGGCGCGGTCGTCACCGCCAAGGTCGCCGAGCAGGAGTGGGGCCAGGGCTTCAACGCCGCCACGCTGTCCTACTCGGACCTGCTGGCCGACGGCGTCGTCGACCCGGTCAAGGTCACGCGCAACGCCGTGGTCAACGCCGCGTCGATCGCGCGCATGGTGCTCACCACCGAGAGCGCCGTGGTCGACAAGCCCGAGGACGCCCCGCCGGCCCCGGCCGCGGCCGGGCACGGGCACGGGCACTGATCGGGTGCTGACCCGGTAGTACCGCAGACGAAGGGCGGGTGGCCTCGACGGCCACCCGCCCTTCGGCGTTCTCCGGCGCTCCGACGGGCCGTCGGCCTCAGGCCGGCTGCACGCCCTTCCGGCCGTCGATCCGGAGCCTGCGGTCGCGGCCGCGGATGATCGCCTCCCGCTCGTGCTCGGACAGGCCGCCCCACACGCCGTAGGGCTCCTGGACCTCCAGCGCGTGCCGCCGGCACATCTCCAGTACCGGGCACGCCGCGCAGATCTCCTTGGCCCGCCGCTCGCGGTTCGTCCGCGCCGGGCCGCGCTCGCCCTCGGGATGGAAGAAGAACGAGCTGTCCATCCCGCGGCACGCGCCCTGCATCTGCCAGTCCCAGACCTCGGAGACCGGCCCCGGGAGCCGCCTGATGTCCGCCACCGTCATCACCCACCCGTTCGAAGCGAAGAGTCGTTGCTCGGCAACGAGGTGCCCAGCATAGAAACGCGCCAAACCTTGTTCAAGAGGCCGGTTCGGGGAACCGTGTCGCGGTTGCCCCGCCGGGGGAGAGCCCCGACCATGAGCGGGTGACCACGCAGCCGGTTCCGGAGCAGGCACCCGACCGCTCCGTGCCAGGGCGCGGGGAGCGGGCCGCGCGGATCGGCGCGGACGAGCACGGCACACCGGAGGGTCGAATGCGGGATACCCCGTCCGGGGTCGTCGACACCCCCCGGCTCACGGTGGCGGCCGTCGCCCGGCGGCTCGGCGTCGCACCGGCGACCCTGCGGACCTGGGACCGGCGCTACGGCCTCGGTCCCTCGGCGCACACCCCGGGCGCGCACCGGCGCTACGGCGCCGCCGACATCGCCCGGCTCGAGCTGATGCAGCAGGCGCTGCTCCAGGGGGCCACGCCCGCCGAGGCCGCTCGGCACGCCCTCGCTGCGACGCCCCCGGACGCGGGGACCGGGCGGCCCGTCGGCGTGCCCGGCACGGGGACCGTGGAGCCCGGGGCGGGAGACGGCGGCCCGCTGCTCCTCGCCGGCCACCCCACGGACGACGAGCTCGACCTCGGCGCGCGCGTGCGCGTCGGCGGGCGCGTGCTCCGACTGCCCGGTGCGAGCCGGCGGGCCCGGGGCGTCGGGCGGGCGGCCCTGTCGATGGACGCGCCCGCGGTGCGCCGGCTGGTCGACGAGGGCATCGAGGCCGACGGGCTCACCCGGACCTGGAACGACGTCGTCCGGCCCGTGCTGTGCGCGGTCGCCGAGCGGTGGGAGTCGACCGGCGCCGGGGTGGAGATCGAGCATCTGGTCAGCGAGGCCGTGACCGCGGTGTACGGCGCCCGGTCGCTGGCCGCGGCCCGGCCCGCCCCGGAGGCCCGCCCGATCCTGCTGGCCGGCTCGCCCGGCGAGTGGCATCACCTGCCGCTCGCCGTGCTCGGAGCCGTCCTGGCCGAACGGCGCGTGGCGTACCGGCCGCTGGGGCCCAACCTGCCGCTCGACGCCCTGGTGGCCGCCGTGCGCCGGACCGCGCCGGCCGCGGTCGTGCTCTGGGCCCAGGGCCCGGCGACGGCCGACCCCGGTCTCTTCGCCGCGCTGCCCCGTACCCGCCCCCGGTTCCGCTCGTTTGCCGCAGGGCCAGGCTGGGCGGACGCCGCGCTCCCGGCCCGGATCGGCCGGCTCGGGTCGCTGACCTCGGCGGCCGACGAGCTGACGGACCTGGCGTCGATCACCCACAAGAACTAGTTCATGTGGGTGTACGAAACCTGATCTCTCCCTGAACGGACCCGCCCACTTGGACGACAGCCGCGTGAGTGAGGTGGCCGTCGTCGGCCCCCGCGGCGTGTCGGTCGGCCGGACCGGACGAACGGGGCCCGTCGTGCGCTGGACGGCCGCCGTGGCCCTCGGCGGGCAGGGCAGGTACGCCGCCGCGGCGGCCCTCCTGGAGGACCTCGTGCGTGATCCCCGGGTGCCCGTGGAGGTCCGCGCGCACGCCCTCGTCACCCGCGCCTCGCACCTCCGGCAGCGGGGTGGCCACGCCTTCGCCGAGCGGTTCGACGGGCAGGCGCTGGCCCTCGTCCTGCCGGTCCTTGACGGAGCGGCCGACCTCGGGGCCGCACCGGCTCGGGGACCGGCCGCGGAGGACCCGTCGGAGGCCCGCGGACCGAGGCCCGCCGCCTGCGAGACCGCGTCCCGCGGAGCCGCGGTGACGGGTGGGCCGGGACCTTCCGGCGGCGCCGATGCGGATCGCCGTGCCGACCCCGGCCAGGATCCGGTCGCGGGGGCCACGGGTCCCGCGAGCCCCTGCGCAGACCTGCTCTCGGCCCGGGTGGACGCGCTCACCGGACTCGCGGCCGACGCCCTCGGCCAGGGCCACCTCGACCGCTCCGTCCGCCTGCTGAGCAGGGCGGATGCGGTGCTCGCCGCGGGCGTGGCCCAGCTGTCGAGCGGCGCCGGGCCGTGGCGCCCGGCCGTCCGGGCGGACTGGGTGCGGGCGGAGCTCGCGCTCGCCCGCGGGGACCTCGACGGCGCCGCCACTGCGGCCGTCCGGGCCGTGCGCGGGGCCGCCGCGGCCGGCTCGCCGCGGCACCTGGTGAAGTCCCGGCTCCTGGCGGCCGTGGTCGCCGCCGTGCGGGCGGGCAGGGGACACGACGGTCTTGCGGAGTCCGGGGAGGGCGTCGTCGCGCCCACCCCGGAGGCGGCCCTCGCGGCCCTCGACGCGGTCGCGGAGGACGCGACCGCAGCGGGGTTGCTCCCGCTCGCCTGGGCGGCCCTCCTGGCCGCCGCGGACGCCGCCGCCACGGTCGCCCGGCACACCGCCGTGCCCCGGACGCCGTCCTCTCCGGACATCTGCTCCCACGCCTCCGGGAAGGGCCGCGGGGGCGGAACTCCGTCGGGTTCCCGGAAGCCCCCGGACGGGTTCGTGGAGGGCCCCCCGCGGCCGTCCCGGGTGGGCGATCCGCCCGGCGCCACGGTGCGACCGCCGGACCCGTCTTCCGAGCGTCCGGAACGACACGATCGGCGGCCCGATCGGTTGCTCCGATCGACGATCGGTGCGCCGAACGGTTCGGCTCGCCGACGACACGCCGCGGCGGCCACGCTGAGCGTCATCCGTGCCCGGTCCGAGGGGGCGGGGCGGCGCCTGATGGGGGGAGGCGCCTCCGGGTGAGATGAGGCTCGCGGTAGTGTAATTACTCCATTCGGTCCTCAGTCACCCACATGACGAGTGCCGTTCGGCGCAGAGGTCCCGAATGGAGGGCACAAAGTCGCCCTGATCGTGTCAAGGTGATCCGGTCACTCGCCGATGCGGAGGGTGACACATCACCCGGCTGCAGGAAGCTGCAGGAAGGAATCGTCGTGACGACGGTACTCATCTGCGACGATCGTCGCAGCGTCCGCGAAGGTCTCACCCGCGTGATGTCCGCGGTGCCGGGGGTGCACCGGATCGATTGCGTCGCCCATGGGGACGAGTTGCTGGCCCGGTTCTCCCGGCAGCCGGTCGACGTCGTCCTGGTCGGCACCCAGCGCGCGGTGCCCACCGGGGTGGAGGCCACCAGACGTCTGGTGGCGGCCCACCCGCAGGCGAACGTCATCGTCTTCGGCGCCCCCGACGACGCGGGCAGCATCGCCGCCGCCATCGCCGGCGGTGCGCGGGGCTACCTCCGCTGGGACGCCTCCCGGCCCGAGCTGGTGGCCGCCCTCGCCCACACCCTCGCCTCCACCGCGGTCCCCACGCCGCGGGCGCCCGCCGACCCGGGCGTGCAGCTCACCGAGCGCGAGCTGCAGGTGCTGCGCGGGATGAGCCAGGGCAAGAGCAACGGGCAGATCGGGCGCGAGCTCTACCTGTCCGAGGACACCGTGAAGACCCACGCCCGCCGGCTGTTCCGCAAGCTCGGCGTCCGGGACCGCGCCCAGGCCGTCGCGCACGGCTTCCGTCGCGGCCTCGTGTCCTGACGCGGACGCTGCGCCGTCGGACCCGCCCGGGTCCGGAGCACCACTGAACCACCGCACCAGCACCCGGACCGGGGGTCCGGGTGGGAGTGAACGGGCGGACGACGCGGCCGAGGCCGTGGCTGTCGCAGCGCAGCCACGCACCGGCCGGGTCCGTCCCGCCACGCGCTCCGCACCGCACGACCGCCCGTGCCGCGCCCGTCCGTGGCGCCGTCGGCCGTCGTGCGCCCGCCGCGCGGCCCGCCCCCGCCGCGCGGCCGACCGTCTCCCGGCGCCGCCGTCGCGCGCCGGCAGGGGCGGCGCCCTCGGGCGTCCACCGTGTCCCCGACGTCCGTCCGTCGCCTTCGGACCCGCTCCCACCGCCCGGCCGGTCGCCGCGCGTGACCGACTCGACAGGGTTCCCGTCGGTCACGCCCCGCGTCCGCGTCACGCCCCGGGATGACCGCTCGCCGACGACGTCCGACACGTCGGCGTCGGCGCCGGTACGGACCGCAACCAGCGCGCCTCTCATCCGTCCTCACTCGTGAGAGCGGTTCCCGGACGCTCCGGGGGCTTCGCTACGGTGGTCGGCACTGAGATCCCGATTCGGCACTCTCCGTAGTCGGGCTCACCGAACGGATGATGACGAACATGCTGCGTAACGCCTGGACGACTCTGCGCGATGAGTGAACCGACAGACGTTCTCGACGAGCTGGTGGCATCTGCTATGGCAGGTGACCGCGGAGCGGTCGAACGTGTACTGGCCACCATCCGGCCGTTGGTCGTGCGGTACTGCCGCGCGCGCCTCGGCGGATCGGACCGGTCGTCCGTCTCGGCGGACGACGTCGCGCAGGAGGTGTGTCTGGCCGTGCTGACGGCCTTACCCGGCTACCGCGTCCAGGGACGCCCGTTCCTGGCCTTCGTCTACGGGATCGCGTCGCACAAGGTGATCGACGCGCACCGTGCGGCGGGCCGCAACCGGTCGGAACCGGTGGCGGACGTGCCGGACTCCGTCGAGTCCGGGGACGGCCCCGAGCAGCGCGCGCTGCGCGTCGAGCTGTCCGAACAGATGTCGCGCCTGCTCGACCAGCTCCCCGAGAAGCAACGCGAGATCATCGTCCTACGAGTGGTCGTGGGACTCAGTGCGGAAGAGACTGCGGACGCGGTCGGGTCGACACCCGGTGCGGTCCGCGTGGCCCAGCACCGGGCCCTGGCCCGGTTGCGGAAGAACATGCCCGAGGAGGAGGTGGTCTGAATGTCCGACCGTGACAACCAGGGCGGCCACCCCTTCGGCCGCCCCCGCAACGGGGCGAACGGCAACGGTGCCAACGGCCACCGCGCGGGCGGTCCGTACGGCGTGCCGAACCGGCCCATCCCGTTCCCGGCCGGCCGCGGCGGCTCCCACGCCGAGGAGGCCGAGTTCGCCGACGAGCCGTTGGACCTGGTCGCCGTCCAGGCGGACGACGAGCTGATCAACGCCCTCGCCGCCGGGATGACCGTCTCGGCGCCCGGGTACGGCGGGTACGACGCGGACGACAAGGTCGTCGCGATGCTCGCCGCGTGGAAGGCCGAGGTCGACGCCGACCCGATCCCCGAGCTGGTCGACCTCGACACCGCGGTGGCGGCCGTCGAGTCCGGCTCGGTGAAGCGGCCCTCGTCGCGGCGCCGGCACCTGATCCCGCTCGCCGGCGCGGCCGCGCTGCTGGTCTTCAGCATCGCGGGCGTGTCGATCGGCGCGCAGGACGCGGACCCGGGCAGCCCGCTGTTCGGCGTCACGCAGGTCCTCTACAAGGACGCGGCGAACTCCAAGCTCGCGGCCGTCGAGGTCAAGCAGCGCATCGAGCAGGTCAACGCCAAGCTCGAGCGCGGCGACACCGCGGGCGCGCAGCAGGACCTCCAGGCGCTCGCGCCGCTGCTGGAGCAGGTCCGCCCGGAGGAGGGGAAGACCTACCTCGCCGCCGAGCAGACCTTCCTGGCGCAGAAGGTGCAGGAGACGCCGTCCGGTCAGCCGACCGACCCGCGCGCCCCGCTGCGCAACGGCACCCCGCGGCCGCAGGCCCCGGCGACCGAGGGCACCCAGGACCAGCAGCAGCCGGTCGTGCCGCCCTCGGACTCGACGAGCACCACCCCGTCGAGCTCGAACGCTCCGACGTCGCCGGACACCAGCACCGGGGACCCGCGGGACGACCCCCGCACGCAGGACCCGCGGATCGCCGGTGTCCCGGAGTCGCCGAGCAACTCGACCGCGCCGAGCTCGTCGACCGCGCCGCCGCCCCCGAAGACCGAGGGTGGGCAGGACCCGACGACCTCGACGTCGACCACGCCGCCGGCGGGCACGACGACCACGTCGATGGGCACGACCACCACGGCCGAGCCCACCACGGAACCGACGACCACCACCAGCTGAGGCCGTATGCACGGAGGCCCCCGACCGATCCGGTCGGGGGCCTTCGCGCGTGTCGGGGAGGAGTCAGTCCTCGTTGAGCGCGGCGTCCGCGTAGCCGCGGCAGTACTCCCAGGTGACGTAGTGCGCCGGGTCCGGGTCGAAGGCCGGCTCGTGCGGGCGCATCTGCCCCTCGTCGAGCAGCTGCTGCAGGCTGGACCGGAGCAGGTTCCACTCGTGGAAGTGCTGCTCGCCGCAGTCCGCGCAGTCGACGAGGATCCCGCGGATGCCGCGGTGCTCGAGCAGCGCCTGGTAGACGGCGAGGTCCGCGAGGTCGGCCACGACCTCCTCGCGCTCCTCCTCGGTCAGCTCCTCGTGCTCCTCGGCGCCGCCCTCGTCGAGCGAGAGGGCAGGGTCGTAGGGATCGCCCGCGAAGGGGTCGGGGGGCAGGCCGTCGAACGCCACGTCCACACGGTACCGCGTCCCGCCGGGCGGGCGGGACGCTGTCCACCGGTCCACCCACAGGCCTGTGGACAACTCACCCGGCCTGGGGACGGACGGTCGACGGGCCCGTCGATCCGGGTGTGTCGGGCGACTCCCCACGGCGGACCGGGGGCGCTCGGCGGCCCGGATACGATGGTGTCCTGCGACGGTGGTCCACCCGAGCCGCGAGCGGGCCGCCTGGACGTCCGGTGAAGGGTGCACGACCAGCCATGACGAGCGAGATCAACGGACTGCCGCCGAAGTTCGCGATGCTCGGCCTCACCTTCGACGACGTGCTGCTCCTCCCCGCGGAGTCCGACGTCGTGCCGAGTGCGGTCGACACGAGCACGCAGCTCTCCCGCCGCGTGCGGATCCGGGTTCCCCTGGTGTCGTCCCCGATGGACACCGTGACCGAGGCGCGGATGGCGATCGCCATGGCCCGCGCCGGCGGCCTCGGGGTGCTGCACCGCAACCTCTCGGCCGAGGAGCAGGCCTCCCAGGTCGAGGTCGTCAAGCGGTCCGAGGCCGGCATGGTGACCGACCCGGTGACCTGCTCGCCCGACGCGACCCTCGCCGAGGTCGACGCGCTGTGCGGCAAGTACCGCATCTCGGGCCTGCCGGTCACCGACTCCGAGGGCAAGCTCGTCGGGATCATCACGAACCGGGACATGCGCTTCGAGGTCGACTTCCAGCGCCCGGTCCACGAGGTGATGACGAAGGCCCCGCTGATCACCGCGCGGGTCGGCGTCACCGCGGAGGCCGCGCTGGGCCTGCTGCGCCGGCACAAGCTCGAGAAGCTCCCGATCATCGACGGCGACGGCGTGCTCCGCGGCTTGATCACGATCAAGGACTTCAACAAGACCGAGAAGTACCCCCTCGCGACCAAGGACCCGGACGGGCGGCTGGTCGTCGGTGCCGCGGTGGGCGTCGGCGAGGACGCGTACGCCCGGGCCATGGGCCTGGTCGACGCCGGGGTGGACGTGCTGATGGTCGACACCGCGCACGGGCACTCCCGGCGCGTCCTGGAGACCGTCGCGAAGCTGCGGGCCGAGGTCGGCGAGTCGGTCGACGTCGTCGGCGGCAACGTGGCCACCTACGCCGGGGCCCAGGCGCTGGTCGAGGCCGGGGCGGACGCGGTGAAGGTCGGCGTGGGGCCGGGCTCCATCTGCACCACCCGCGTGGTCGCCGGCGTCGGCGCCCCGCAGATCACCGCGGTGTACGAGGCCTCGCGCGCCTGCGCGCCCGCCGGTGTCCCGGTGATCGCCGACGGCGGCATCCAGTACTCCGGCGACATCTCCAAGGCCATCGCGGCCGGCGCGTCGACCGTGATGCTGGGCAGCCTGCTGGCCGGTACCGGGGAGTCCCCGGGCGAGCTGATCTTCGTCGGCGGCAAGCAGTTCAAGACCTACCGCGGCATGGGCTCGCTCGGCGCCATGCAGTCGCGCGGCACCGCCAAGTCCTACTCCAAGGACCGCTACGCGCAGGACGACGTCCTCAGCGAGGACAAGCTGGTCCCCGAGGGCATCGAGGGGCGGATCCCGTTCCGCGGCCCGCTGCAGTCCGTGGTGCACCAGCTCGTCGGCGGCCTGCGGTCCGGGATGGGCTACGCCGGCGCGCAGACGATCCCCGAGCTCCAGCAGGCCCAGCTCGTCCGGATCACGGCGGCCGGGCTCAAGGAGAGCCACCCGCACGACGTCACCATGACGGTGGAGGCACCGAACTACGCCGCCCGCTGACGCCGCGGCCCGCTCGTCTACGCTGGTCACCCGTGCGTGACCTCGTGGAGATCGGGATGGGCCGGGAGGCCCGTCGTGCCTACGACCTGAACCAGGTCGAGATCGTTCCGTCGCGGCGGACGCGGAGCTCGCAGGAGGTCTCGACCGCCTGGCAGCTCGACGCCTACCGGTTCGAGATCCCGCTCGTCACGCACCCGACGGACGCGGTGGTCTCGCCGGCCACCGCGGTCGCGATCGGCAAGCTCGGCGGCCTGTCGGTGCTCAACGCCGAGGGCCTGTGGTCCCGGCACGCCGATGCGCAGGGCGCCATCGCCCGCGTGGTCGAGGCCGCCGACTCGGACGACCCGAGCGCCGCGGTCCGGGCGCTGCAGGAGCTGCACGCGGCCCCGATCCAGGAGGACCTGCTCGCCGAGGCGCTGCGGACCGTCCGGGACGCGGGCGTCACGGTCGCCGCCCGGGTCAGCCCGCAGCGGGCCCGCGAGCTCACCCCGGCCCTGCTCGCCGGCGGCGTCGAGATCCTGGTCGTTCAGGGCACGATCATCTCCGCCGAGCACGTGAGCAAGGGCGAGCCGCTCAACCTCAAGGACTTCATCAACTCGCTCGACGTGCCGGTGGTCGCCGGCGGCGTGGGCGACTACCGCACCGCGATGCACCTGATGCGCACCGGCGCGGCCGGCGTGATCGTCGGCTACGGCGAGTCCTCGGCCACCACCACGGACGAGGTGCTGGGCATCGGCGTCCCGATGGCGACGGCACTGGTCGACGCGGCCGCGGCTCGCCGGGACTACCTCGACGAGACCGGCGGCCGGTACGTCCACGTGATCGCCGACGGCGGCATCAACGGCTCGGGCGACGTCGCCAAGGCCATCGCCTGCGGGGCGGACGCCGTGATGCTCGGCGAGCAGCTCGCCGACTCGGCCGACGCCCCCGCCGACGGTCTCTACTGGACCTCGGCCGCCGCGCACCCGTCGCTGCCGCGCTCGGACGTCACGGGGTTCGCCCCGTCCGACCGCACGCTGGAGCAGGTCCTCTTCGGCCCGTCGTCCACGCCGTACGGCACCGTGGACATCTTCGGCGCGCTGCGCCGGGCCATGGCGAAGACGGGCTACTCGGACCTCAAGGAGTTCCAGCGGGTGGGGCTGACCGTCCGGGCCTGAGCCGGCAGGTCAGTCCTCGGCCAGCCGCGCGGCGAGGTAGTCGCGCAACGCCACGGCGTTGTTGTGGTCCCGGTCCCGGGCGCCGTAGAGCAGGGTCAGGGTGCCGGACCGCGCGGCGTCGAGCAGGGGCCGCCAGGCCTGCGGCCGGGCGTCGAGCTCGGCGAAGTAGCGGCGGCGGAACTCCTCCCAGCGCTCCGGGTCGTGGCCGAACCACCTCCTGAGCTCGGGGCTGGGGGCGACGTCCTTCGCCCACTCGTCCAGGCCGAGGTCGTCGCGGCGGACCCCGCGCGGCCACACCCGGTCGACCAGGACGGACCGGCCCGGATGCGGCTCGTGGTCGTACACCCGGGAGACACGGATGGTGCTCCCGGTCACGAGGCGAGGCCCGCCTCGAGGGCCACCCGGGTCGCCTCGGCCCGGTTCCGCACGCCCAGCTTCGTGTAGATGTTGCTGACGTGCCGGTTGGCCGTGCGCTCGCTGATGAACAGCGCGCGGGCGAGCTCCATGTTGGTCATCCCCTCGGCGAGGAGGGAGAGGACCTCCTGCTCGCGTGGGGTGAGCTCGAGGACGGCGGGCCGCAGGGCCTCGGGCGCACCGGGCCGCTGCTCGTCGAGGACGTGCCGGGCGATCCAGCCGTCGAGGCCGGCGGCGCCGAAGTCCAGCACGGCGAGGCGATGCGGGAGCCCGCCCATCGTCAGCGCGCCGGCGGGGACGAAGCCCATGGTGCGCAGCAGCGGTGCGGCCGCCTCCCACTCGTGGACGGCGGTGTAGACGCGCCGCAGGGTGGCCCGGTGCTCGAGGTACGTGCGCTTGAGGTCGACGACGAGCGTGGCCACCTCCGGGGAGGAGAGCTCGCCGCGCCGGTGCCCCAGCATCGACCGGACCAGCAGCGACCGGCTGCCCGACGGCGGGGGGTGCCTGCGGAGGTGGTCGGTCGTCGCGGCGAGGACCGGGTCGACCCGCAGCGCCGGCTCCGCGATCTCGTCGTGCAGCGCGACGGTGCTGAACGCGGTGACGCCCGCGGGCCCGCGGGCGACGTGGAAGTCCTGGGGCCGCTCCCGCCACCAGGTCTCGATCAGCGCCGCGCCGCCGGCGCCGGTGAACCGGCCCGCGATGTCCAGGACCGCCGCGCGGTCCTCGGGCCACGCCCGCTCCGCCGGGTGCTGCAGGCCGCCGGGCGGCGCGTAGGCGTTGCGGATCACCGGGTTCCGGACCAGGTGCATCAGGTCCGCGGTGACGTCCCAGTCCGCACCCCGCGGGTCGGCGGCCGGGCCGTCGACGATCGCGTGGGCGGCGCGGGTCCGCAGGGCGCGGACGCGGTCGGGGTCCCGGCGTTCCAGCGCGTCGAGCGCCACGGCCCGGGCGACGCCGGAGAGCTCCAGGCCCGAGCCGGAGACCTGCGTCAGGGGGAGCCTCCGCAGCACCGACCAGGCCAGGTCGGCGTCGTGCTCGGGGAGCACCGAGCGCAGCAGCGGCAGGGTCACGCGGCGCAGCACGGTCGCCGCCTCGACCACCTCCAGCTCGGCCGGGTCGAGGTCGTCGAGCAGGACCTCGACGAGCTCCTCGGCCACCTCGCCGGGGGTGCCGGCCGAGGGCGGCACGCCGCCGGACCGTTGCAGCGCCTCGGTCGCGATGGAGGCGGCCAGCGGGTGCCCGTGGGCCAGCGCGCCCACCCAGGCGCGCTGCCCGTCCGCGAGACCGCGCCGGCACAGCAGCGCGTCGAGGTCCTCGGGCCGCAGCGGGCCGACCGCCAGTTCGGCGACGAGCGGGCGCCAGCCCGGGGAGGTCCGCCAGGCCAGGTTGGGTGCGCGGCGGCCCACCAGCAGCGTGGTCACGTGCGCGGGTAAGGCCGCGACCAGCTCCGCGCGCAGCCAGCCGTCGAGCAGGTTCCAGCGCTCGTAGGAGTCGACCACCAGCACCTCGGTGCCGGCCGCGACCATCGCGCGGGACACCTCCACCGGGTCGCGGACCGGCCGCCCGAGCACCCGGCCCAGCTCCGCCAGTGCCCCGCGCGGGGTCGGCTCCACGGCCCGCCCCTGCAGCTCCGCCCAGGGCCGCCCGAGCCGGGTCAGGGTGCCCCGGACCAGCGCGGTCTTCCCGATGCCGCCGGGGCCGTGCACGAAACCGACCGCCGGACCCGCGGGATCGAGCCAGGACGCCAGGACCCGCTGCTCCTCCGCCCGGCCGACGAGCTCGGCGGCGCGGGACGCCGCGAGACGGTCCGCGACCAGCGGAGGAGCCTCGTCACCCGGCACGCCCGGGAGCGTAGGACCGGCCGCGTCGGTGCGAACGGGTCGAACGGACCGGGTTCAGCGCGCGACCGCCACCAGGTCGGGCGCGGTGACGGCCGTCGGCGCGGCCAGGACGTCGAACTCCCGGACGGTGATCCCGGTCAGGGCCGGGCTGTCCGTCATCGCCCGGAAGGTGTCGGTGTCCCGGGAGCGGTCGGCGGCCGCGCGGTCGGTGAAGAGGTAGACGCCGCCGTACGTGCCGCGGTCGGCGTCGGCGAGCCACCACTTCCCGAGCAGTCCGGGCCAGTCGGCGAAGGCGGGCGCGACGGCCTCCGCGTGCGCGGCGTAGGCCTCCTCGGGGACGGTGATGCCGAAGGTGACGAGTCGGACGTACACGGGAACCTCCTCGGTCGGGGTCCTGCTGACCGGGCCGACGCTAGGAGCGCGCCGGCCGCGTCCACATCGGGGGAACGCTCCATCCGGGATGGAGCGGCACATGGAGCGTTCGCCCGAGGTGGACACCCCCGACGCGTTCCTAGCGTTCCGGGCCATGACGACGATGCTCGAGCGCACGGCGCTCACCGACGACCTGCTCACGGACTTCCGGGACCGTGCCGCGCGGCACGACACCACCGGCACCTACGCGACGGACGACCTCGCCGCCCTGCGTGCCGCCGGATGGCTCCGCGCCGCCCTGCCCGCCGACCGCGGCGGCTTCGGCCTGGACCTGGAGGCGCTCGCCGCCGAGCAGCGCCGGATGGCGCGCTTCTCCCCGGCCACGGCCCTCTCCACCTGCATGCACCACTACTGGGTGGGCACCGCGGCCGACCTCGCGGCCCGCGGGGTCGACGTCGCCGAGCCCGTCCTGACCTGGGCCGCGGCCGGCGAGGTGCTGGCGTCCGGGCACGCGGAGGCGGGCAACGACGTGCCGGTCGCCCTCTCCACGACCCGGGCCACGCGGGTCCCGGGCGGCTGGCGGCTCGACGGCCGCAAGATGTTCGGCTCGCTCGGCGAGCACTGGGACCGGCTCGGCCTGCACGCGATGGACGCCTCCGACCCGTCCGCACCGGTCGTCGTGCACGGGTTCGTGCGGCGCGACGCCGCCGGCCTGCGGACCGTCCGCAACTGGGACGCCCAGGGCATGCGGGCCACGGAGAGCCACGACACCGTGCTCGACGGCGTGTACCTCGCCGACGCCGAGGTCCTGCGCGTCGTGCCGGCCGGCCTGTCGGACGACCCGGTCGTCGGCACGATGCAGGTGTGGGCGCTGACCCTGATCGCGAATGTGTACGTCGGCATCGCCGAGCGCGCCCTCGAGCTGGCCGTCGCCCACGTCCGGAGCCGCACCTCGATCGCGCTGCCCCGCGGCACGTTCGCCCACCATCCGCTGGTGCAGCAGCAGGTCGCGGCGATGCACCTGGAGTTGTCGGCGGCGCGCGCCCAGCTCGACGCCCTCGCCCGGGACTGGGTCACCGGGGTGGACCACGGGCCGCTGTGGGGCGTGCAGGTGCTGAGTGCGAAGTGGCGGGCGGCGCACGCGGCGATGCGCGTGGTCGACACCGCGTGCGAGGCCGTCGGCGGGGCGTCCTACCGGGTGGGCAGCGAGCTGGAGCGGCTCTCCCGCGACGTCCGGGCCGCCCGCTTCCACCCCGGCACGGACGCCTTCACCCACGAGATGGTCGGCAAGGCCCTGCTCGGGGTCGATCCCGCCGGCCCGCGCTGGTGAACCGGACAGGACCCGACGGACCTCTCGGATGAGCCGAAGGGGACAGGAGGCCCCATCGGGCCACTTGGGTGAGCCGAACCGGACAGGACCTGTCAGGGATCGGTCGTACGGTCCCGGCATGACCACCTCCTGGCAGGAGTTCGAGAAGGTCGCGCCGCGGATCGCCGAGATCTTCCGCCGGCGGCACGCCGCGACCGGCAACCTGTGCTTCCTGGGGACGCTGCGGCCGGACGGCTACCCGCGCATCTGCCCGATGGAGCCGCGGTTCTTCGAGGACCGGCTCTGGATCAGCGGGATGCCGGACACCGCGAAGTTCCGCGACCTCGACCGGGACCCGCGCTTCACGCTGCACACCGCGACCGTCGACACCCACGTGTCCGACGGCGACGCGAAGGTCTGGGGCACGGTCGAGAACGTGCAGGACCCGGACCTGCACGCCCGCTTCGCCGACGACCTGTTCGCGCAGACCGGCTTCGACCTGCGCGGCCGGACCTTCGACCGCTTCCTCGGCGCCCGGCTCGTCGGGGCGTCGGCGGTCGAGGTGGGCGGCGGGCACCTCGACATCACGATGTGGCGGGAGGGCGGCGTCGAGACCGTGGTCCGGAAGCACTGACTGCCGCTCCGGCCGACTCCCGGCGAAGCCCGTGCAGTCAGATGGTCGCCCTGCGGATGGCGCGGATCCCGACTCCCAGCCCCACGACCGCGGTGAGGATGGCGGCGACGAAGCCCCAGAGCACCGTCGTGTCGGCGATGCCGCCCGCGAAGAGGACCCGCTCCGCGTCGACGACGTAGGTGAGCGGGTTGAACTTCGACACCACCTGCATCCAGCCCGGTCCGGTCTCGAGCGGCAGCATCATCCCGGACAGGATGAGCAGCGGGAACAGCAGCGACTGCTGCACCGCCCAGAAGATCCACTCCGTCTTGCGGGCGGCGATCGCCAGCGCATACGACAGTGCCCCGATCCCCACGCCGAACACGCCGAGCAGGACCAGACCCACCACCACGTGCAGCGGGTACAGCACGAAGCCGAACGGGATCGCCACGAGCGTGATCACCGCGGCCTGCACCACCAGCGGGGTGAGCTCCTTGAGCGCGCGCCCGATCATCAGCGAGGAGCGGGACAGCGGCGTGGCGAGGATCCGCTCGAACGCCCCGGTCATGATCTCGAACTGCAGGTTGGCGCCGGTCATCGACGTGCCGAACATCGTGATCATCACGACGACGCCGGGCAGGAACCACTGCAGCGAGGAGCCGCCGAACGCCGCGGTCCCGCCCGCCACCCCGGCGAGCAGTGGGCCGAACAGGCCGAGGAACACCAGCGGCTGCAGCAGGGAGAAGATCAGCGAGAACGGGTCCCGCACGATCGTGAGGGTCTCCCGCCACCACACGTGCCCGACGTCGGCCAGCAGGCCGGTGCGCGGGGGAGCAGGCAGGGAGATCGCGACCATCAGGACTCTCCTTCGCGCAGGCTGCGGCCGGTCAGGTTGAGGAAGACGTCGTCGAGCGTCGGCTGGCGGGCGGACGCGGCGATCACGTCCACCCCGGCCGCCCGCAGCCGTTCGAGCACCCCGGGCATGGCGTGCGACGCGGCCTCGACCCGGACGGAGAGGGCGAGGCCGTCGGCGTCGGGCTTCTCGGCCGGCTCGCTGCCCTCGGTGGCGAGCAGGGCCCGTGCGCCGGCGGCCTGCTCGGGCCGGATTACGACGGTCAGCCGGTCGCCCGCCTGCTTGCGCTTGAGTGCCTCGGCGGTGTCGTCGGCGATGATCCGCCCGTGGTCGATGATCACGACCCGCTCGGCCAACGCGTCGGCCTCGTCGAGGTAGTGGGTGGTCAGCACGATCGTGGACCCGCGCTCCTCGCGGATCCGCAGGATGTGCTCCCACAGGTTCGCCCGGTTCTGCGGGTCCATCCCGGTGGACGGCTCGTCGAGGAACAGCAGCCGCGGGCCGTGGATCAGCCCGAGCGCGATGTCGAGCCGCCGCTTCTGCCCGCCCGAGAGCGAGCTGACCTTGCGCATCCGCAGGCCCGTGAGGTCCAGCGTCGCGAGCAGGGACTCCGCGGCGGCCTTCGCCTCGGCCTTGCCCATCCCGTAGAACCGGCCCTGCATGAGGAGCTCGTCCCAGACCCGGTAGTTGTGCCCGGCGCCGTCCTTCTGGCCGATGTAGCCGATCCGGCGGCGGACCTCGGCGGGGTGTTCGGTGACGTCGACCCCCGCGACCCGGGCGGAGCCGGAGGTGGGCGGGAGCAGGCTGGTGAGCATCCGCAGGGTGGTCGACTTGCCGGCGCCGTTGGGGCCGAGGAACGCGACGAGCTCGCCCTCGGCCACGTCCAGGTCGATCCCGCGCACCGCCTCGACCGTCTCCCTGCCCACCCGGAAGGTGCGGGTGAGCGACTCGGTGTGGATCATCAGGTCCTCTCGTCCACGAATCTCCGTACGGCGTACTGCGTTCCAATCGGATACCATACACCGTACGGAGTGACGCTCGGAAGGGAATTTCGCGACGTGGACGAACCGGACACCGAGTACGGCACGCCGGAGGGGCGGGCCATGATCCGGTTGCTCTGGGATCCGCCCCCGCCGCCGACCCGCGGGCCGAAGCAGCGGCTCACGCTCGAGCAGGTCGTGGCCGGCGCGATGGAGGTCGCGGGGGTCCACGGCGTCGACGAGCTGTCCATGCGCAAGGTCGCCCAGCACCTCGGCGTCGGCGCGATGAGCCTCTACACCTACGTCCCGGGCAAGGACGAGCTGTTCGAGCTCATGATCGACCGCGCCTGGGCGGACCGCCGGCTCCCGGACCGCGCGCTGCCGTGGCGGGCGCAGGTGGAGTTCCACGCGCACGAGGCCTGGCGGATGTACCAGGAGCACCCGTGGCTGATCCGCTCCAACCTCTGGCGGATGCCGCTGGGCCCGCACGTGCTCGACGCGCAGGAGGACCTCTACCGGGCGGTCGCGCTGACCGGATTGCCGGAGGCCACGATCAGCCGGGTCGCGAACCTCGTCGAGTCCCACGTCTTCGGCGCGGCCCGCGCCGCCGTCACAGACACCAGCGTCTCCGCCCGCACCGGCGTGACCCAGGACGACTACTACGAGTCCCGGTCGGGCTTCTGGGGCACCTACTACACGCCCGAGCGCTTCCCGACCATGACCCGGATCTGGGAGAAGGGCGGGTTCGACGAGGAGTACTCCGACGACACCTGGGAGTTCGGCCTGGGCCTGCTGCTCGACGGCGTGGAGCGGCTGGCGGGTCAGGCCGGCACGTAGGCGGGCCGCGCGATGACGAGGTCGTGCACGAACCGCAGCTTGTCCAGCACGGTCCGGGCGAGCACGAAGGGGTAGAGGTCGGCGTGGCCCATCGAGCGGTTCACGGCGTTGAGCGCGTAGGTCAGCGGGAGCCAGGCGGCGACGATCGCGTCGAAGTCCTTCTCGGACTCGGCCGGCTCGGAGGTGAGGTCCTCACGGGCGTCGAGGGGTCCCTGCACGCTGATCCCGAAGGCCGCCGCGGTCTGCGACGTGTCGCGGATGTGCAGGTAGTGGGCGAAGGTCTCCGCCCAGTCCTCCCACGGGTGCGCCGTGGCGTAGGCGCTGACGTACCGGTCCTCCCACCCCTCGGGCGGCGCGGACGAGTAGTGCCGCTGGAGGGCGTCGGCGTAGGACTCGCGCTCGTCGCCGAACAGCGCGCGGAACTCCTCGTTCCGCCCGGGCCGGTCGACGAGCACCTCCCAGTACCAGTGCCCGGTCTCGTGCCGCAGGTGCCCGAGCAGGGTGCGGTAGGGCTCGGCGAGCTGCACGCGCATCCGCTCGCGGTACCCGGCGTCCCCCTCTGCCAGGTCGAGGGTGACGACGCCGCTCGCGTGCCCGGTCGTCACCGGCTCGTGCGCGCTGGAGAGCAGGTCGAAGGCCAGCCCGCCGCGTGGGTCCTCGGTCCTGCCGACGACGGGCAGCGCGAGGTCGTCGAGCTGGTAGAGCAGCCGCCGCTTGGCCTGCTCGGTGAGGGCGAAGGCGGCCAGGCCGTCGGTGTCGTCGTCGGCGGGGCGGGTGCGGGTGAGGGCGCAGCAGGCGCACAGTGCGCCGGGCGCGTCGGCGAACCAGTTGCAGGTCGCGGTCCGCCGGTTCGCGCACCGGTGCCGGCCGTCGGCGCGCACGATCGCCTGCTCCTCTCGGGAGAACCCGATCTCCGTGCCGCAGGTGAGGCAGCCGGAGTTCTCGAAGAACACCAGGGCGGAGCAGTGGGGGCAGGCGAAGGCGCGCACGGGGCTCGTTACCCGGCCGCGTCCGGAGCCACACGTTCGAGATCGACCGCCACGGCCATCGTGCTGCGCGCCGAGTCCGCGAAGATCACGCCCTTGAGCGGGGGCACGTCGCCGTAGTCGCGGCCGTGGGCGAGCACGACGTACGAGTCGTCGACGACCCGGTCGTTGGTCGGGTCGAGGTCGAGCCAGCCGTCGCCGGTCCAGACCGAGAACCAGGCGTGCGAGGCGTCGACACCGCGCAGCTTCGGCTTCCCGGGCGGCGGGCGGGTCTCCAGGTAGCCGCTGACGTAGCGGGCGGGCAGGCCGCGGGTGCGCAGCGCGGCCACCGCGAGGTGCGCGAAGTCCTGGCAGACCCCCTCGCCGCCGGTGAGCAGGTCGGTCACGGTGGAGCGGACCGTCGTCGAGCCGGTGACGTAGGCGAAGTCGTCGTGGATGCGCCGGCACAGGTCGGCGGCGGCCTCCCCGAGCGGGCGCCCGGGCGGGAAGGAGGGCGCGGCGTAGTCGGCGACCGCCGGCTGGGCCGGGAGCCGGGGCGACGGCAGCGCGAAGGGCCGCGCGTCGAGGTCCTTCCGGTCCCGGACCTCCTCCCAGCCGCGCAGGGCCGGCGGCACGACGGCCCGGTCGACCGTCACCGTGCTCTCCGCCAGCACGGTGAGCGCGCGGTGCGGGGTGCGGACGCAGAAGTAGGTGGAGCGGTTGCCGAAGGCGTCGACGTGCTCGTGCAGCTCGTCCGGCGCCGGGTCGACGGCCACCCGGGCCTCGCTGCACCGCTGGTCGGGCTGGGTGCGCGGGAGCAGGTGCGCCCGGCCGAAGCTGGTGGTGACCTCACCGGAGTACGCGTACGCCGTGCGGTGCGTGACGCGGTAGGTGCTGGTCACGAGGCACCCAGGAGCGGGTCGTAGGCGTGCGGGCCGGGGCGGGGCGCGAAGTGCGCGGCGGCGACGTCCTCGGCCAGCCGGTCGAGGTCCGCGCCGAGCCCGGCCAGCAGCGCGCGCAGGGCCGGGCGGGTGCCGTCGGCGGTGTCCCGGACGGCGAGCGCGGCCGGGTCGGCTCCGGCGAGGCGGGCGACGGCGGCGTCGAACGAGGCGGGGACGGCGCCGGGCAGGTGCGCGAGGTCGTCGGCGAGCCGGTCGAGCTGGTGGGCGACGGCCCGCGGGTTGTCCCGGTCGGCGAGCAGCAGCTCGAGCAGCGGGGCGATGCCGGGGCGGCCCGCGTTGCGCCGGCGGTGGGTGATCACGCTCTCCGCCACGATCGTCACGGACTCGACCACCAGCCGGTCGGCGGGGCCGCGCGGGGCGTCGCAGAGCGTCGCGGCCAGCAGCGCGACGACGTGCTGGGCCCGCTCCACCCGCCGGCCCGCGTCGAGCAGCCGCCAACCGTCGTCGCGGACCAGGCTCTCCGCGGTGATGCCGGCCAGCGCGAGCAGCCCCTCGAGCACCCGGTTGAGCGCCTCGGACACGTCCCCGGTGTCCGGCTCGGGAGCGGCGGCCAGGCGCTGCAGCACGGTGTCCAGCCGGCCGAGCACGAGCCAGGTGTCGGTGGAGAGCTGCTCGCGCACCGCCTGGGCGGCCCGGGTGAGGCGGTGCACGGCGAAGCCGAGGGCGCCGGGGCGGTTCCGGTCGTAGAGCAGGGAGTGGAGCTCCGGGCCCGGGTCCTCGTCGGCCGGGAGCGCGGCGAAGCCCGGCGTCGTGCGGGTGATCTCGGAGGTCGCCGCGAGCAGGGCCCGCAAGGCGCCGGCGCCCGCGGGCTCGGGCGAGGTCCGGAAGTCCGCCCACCGGTCCGTGACGGCGCGCAGCAGCCGCGCGGTGTCCTCGGCCCGCTCCGCGTACCGCCCGAGCCAGAAAAGGTCCTCCGCCACCCGCGGCGAGACGCCGGTTGGCCTCGCCGCGCCGAGGACCTCGTCCTGGACGCCGGGCGCGGCGCGATCTGCGCGCTCGCCGACCACCCACACGTCCTTGGCCAGAGTGGCGACGCCGTCGTCGAGGCCGGCGGTGGGCACCGCGCCCAGCCCGCCGTCGAGCACCTCCCAGCCCTCCCCGGAGGCGACGGCGAAGGTCCGCAGCGTGACAGCCCGCGGCTCGGCCCCGGCGTCCGTCACGACCGGCGCGGTGGACAGCACGACCTCCCGCTGTGCCGCCCACGCGTGCGGCTCGGCCTCGATCCGGGCCAGCAGCGCGGCCCGCGCGGCAGGGTCGAGGTCGGCCCCACGGACCGGCGCCCGGCCTGGCGCGACGGGCGTGAGGACCAGCTCGCCGAGGTGCGCCCGGACGTGCGCGAGCGAGGCCGGGTCGCCGCACCACCAGGTGGGCACGCTGGGCAGCAGCAGGTCCTCATCCAGCAGCGCCCGGCACAGCGCGGGCAGGAAGGGCTGCAACCCCGGGTTCTCCGCCACACCCGCGCCCAGCCCGTTGAGCACGGTGACGGTGCCGAGCCGCGCGGCCTCGAGCAGGCCGGGGACGCCGAGCCGGGAGTCGGGGCGCAGGTCGAGGGGATCGCACCAGTCCGCGTCGAGCCGGCGGAGCACGACGTCGACCGGGTCGAGCCGGCCCAGGGAGTGCTGCCAGAGTCGGCCGTCGCGCACGGTCAGCTCGGAGCCGAGGACGAGCGGGAGCCCGAGCAACGACGACAGCAGCGCCTGCTCGTAGGCCGTCTCGGAGTCGGGGCCGGGGTGCAGCAGCACGATCCGCCGGTCGTCCCGGCCGGCCTGCAGGCCCGCCCGGACGGCCTCGAAGAAGGGGCCCAGCCTGCGGATCCGCGACCGGCGGTGCAGGGCGGACAGCACCCGCGCGACCACCCGGCGGTTCGCCATGGCGTAGCCCGCGCCCGACGGCGCCTGCACCCGGTCGCCGAGCACCGTCCACCCGTCGGGCGACCGGCCGAGGTCCGCGCCGGACAGGAACAGCTCGCGGCGCGGCGGCGCCCCGGCCGGGCGGCGCCAGCCGTGCAGGTAGCCGGGGTGGCCGTCGACGACCTCGACCGGCAGGAGCCCGCGGGTGATCGTGGCGCGGGGGCCGTAGAGGTCGGCCAGGAGCCGGTCGAGCAGCTCGGCCCGCTGCGCGACGCCGCGTTCGAGGCCGGCCCACTCCGCACCGTCGAGCACCAGCGGGAGCGGGTCGAGCTCCCAGAGCTGCTCGGACTCGGCGCCGGGCGGGTGGTAGGCCACGCCGTCGTCGGCGAGCAGGCGCAGGGTGTCGGCGCGGCGCGCAAGCAGCCCGGCGGGCCCGGCGCCGTCGAGGACCCCGGCGAGCCCGGTCCACGGTGCCCGGACGGTCCCGGCGGCGTCGCGCATCTCGTCGTACGGGGCGGGGATCATGGGCGGGGCCCGCGGCGCCGGGCGGGCACGGGTCGGGCGCCCGGTTCGCCGTTCACGGCCTCAGCCTTCCACAGTGCCCGGGCGCCCCGGACCGGTCGCGGGCGCCGGACCGGGTGACGCACGTCGCCGATTACCCTGGACGCCGTGGAGAACCCCACCGTCCTCGTCGTCGACTACGGCGCCCAGTACGCCCAGCTGATCGCCCGCCGCGTGCGCGAGGCGCAGGTGTACTCCGAGATCGTCCCGGCGGAGACGACGGTCGAGGAGATCGTCGCGCGCCGCCCCGCCGCCGTCGTGCTGTCCGGCGGCCCGTCCAGCGTCTACGCGGAGGGCGCGCCGAGGCTCGACGGGCGGCTGTTCGAGGCCGGCATCCCGGTCTTCGGCATGTGCTACGGCTTCCAGGCCATGGCGCAGGCGCTCGGCGGCGAGGTCGCGCCGGACGGGACCCGCGAGTACGGCCGCACCGAGGTGCACGTCGCGCCCGAGGCCGGGGTGCTCCACGACGGGCTGCCGAGCAGCCACCCGGTCTGGATGAGCCACGGGGACTCGGTCACCCGCGCGCCGGAGGGCTTCACGGTCACGGCGTCGACCGACCGGGTCGCGGTCGCGGGCTTCGAGAACCGGGACCGGCGGCTGGCCGGCGTGCAGTACCACCCCGAGGTCGGGCACTCCCCGCACGGCCAGGAGGTGCTGCGCCGCTTCCTCCACGAGATCGCCGGCATCACCCCGACCTGGAACACCGCGTCGATCATCGACGAGACCGTCGAGGCGATCCGCGCCCAGATCGGCGACGGCCGGGCGATCTGCGGGCTCTCCGGCGGCGTCGACTCCGCCGTGGCCGCCGCGCTGGTGCAGCGCGCGATCGGCGACCGGCTGACCTGCGTGTTCGTCGACCACGGGCTGCTGCGGGCCGGCGAGCGCGAGCAGGTGGAGAAGGACTTCGTCGCCGCGACCGGCGCGAACCTGCACACCGTCGACGCGCGGGAGCGGTTCCTCGACGCCCTCGCCGGGGTCACCGACCCCGAGCAGAAGCGCAAGATCATCGGCCGGGAGTTCATCCGGGTCTTCGAGGCCGCGACCAGCGAGGTCGCCGCCGAGGAGCACGTCGGGTTCCTCGTGCAGGGCACGCTCTACCCGGACGTCGTGGAGTCCGGCGGCGGTTCCGGCACGGCCACCATCAAGAGCCACCACAACGTCGGCGGCCTGCCGGACGACATCGAGTTCGCGCTGGTCGAGCCCCTGCGAGCGCTGTTCAAGGACGAGGTCCGCGCGGTCGGCGCCCAGCTGGGGCTGCCCGAGGTGATCGTGCAGCGCCAGCCGTTCCCCGGGCCCGGGCTGGGCATCCGGATCATCGGCGCGGTCGACGCCGAGCGGCTCGAGACGCTGCGCCAGGCGGACGCGATCGCCCGTGAGGAGCTCACCGTCGCCGGTCTGGACCGGTCGATCTGGCAGTGCCCGGTCGTCCTGCTGGCCGACGTCCGGTCGGTCGGGGTGCAGGGCGACGGCCGCACCTACGGCCACCCCGTCGTCCTGCGGCCGGTCAGCTCCGAGGACGCGATGACCGCGGACTGGACCCGGCTGCCCTACGAGGTCCTCGAGCGGATCTCCACGCGGATCACCAACGAGGTCGCCGAGGTCAACCGGGTCGTCCTGGACGTCACGAGCAAGCCGCCGGGCACCATCGAGTGGGAGTGAGCGAACGGCGCTCTCGCTCGGTGGGTCCGAGCGAGAGCGCCGTTCGTGGTCCGGTGGTCAGCGCTTCCGGACGCTCGCGACCAGCAGGACCAGGCCGAGCACCACGGCCCCGCCGGCGAGCAGCCAGCGTGCGTCGAAGGCCGACAGGTCCGGCGCGCGGCCGAGGAACCCCGACCCGGCGATCCCCAGGCTGACCAGCCCGACGATCAGGGCCAGCGGGTCCGGCATCCGGCGCACGGCCCGCTCCTCCTGCTGCCGGGCGTCCTGCGGCTCAGACACGGTGCACCTCCACGGAGGCCGCGCCCCCGGTCAGGTCGAGCACGAGCGGCCGGCCGGAGCGGACCCCGTCGGCGCCGAGGTCGTCGGTCACGGTGAGCGAGGCGTCCGGGCTGCTGTGGCTGGTGCCGTCGAAGCTGATCTCACCGAAGTCGACGTGGCCGGTGAGGCTCACGTCGGCGTTGCGAGGCACGGTGACCCGGATGTCCCCGGCACCCACGCTCACCGCGGTGCGGACCGGGGTGGCGGGCTCGCCCGGCGGCACGCTCAGGTCGAGGCGGCTGAGGTCCAGGTCGACGGTCCCCGCGCCGCGCTCGTAGCTCGGCGCCACCGCGGCGGGGGTCGTGGGGGCGGCCCGCAGGTCGCCGACGCCGGAGCCGAAGTTCGCCAGCGGCACCTTGACCGCGAGCGACGCCCAGGTCAGCACGGCCAGGAGCAGTGCGAACGGGATCAGGCCGCGGCCGCCGCGGGTGAACGCGCCGAACACCAGGCCCACGCCGAGGATGGCCAGCGCGGTCGCGAACACGACCGGCAGTCCGGCCAGGCCGGACGTCAGCAGCACGACCGCGCCCGCGATGCCGCCGCCGACCAGCGCCAGGGCCAGCGTGACCGGGGTGACCCGGCTGCGCCGGCGCACCGGTGCGGGCTCGGGCGCGGT
The DNA here is from genome assembly GCF_000717175.1 of Pseudonocardia autotrophica. Classification (GTDB taxonomy): domain Bacteria; phylum Actinomycetota; class Actinomycetes; order Mycobacteriales; family Pseudonocardiaceae; genus Pseudonocardia; species Pseudonocardia halophobica. The sequence goes on from NZ_JNYD01000012.1 coordinate 172,063, forward strand.
CGCCGAGGGCTCCGGCAGGTCCCACGCGAACGGTGCCGCGCCGAGCGGGTCCCACGCGGGCGGGGTGCCGCGGTCGAGCGGGTCCGGGCCGAGCGGGTCCTTCACCGGCGCTTCCGGCCCGTCGACCACGCCGTCCTCGGCGGACGTGCGGACCGTCGGCGCCTCCTGCGCCGCCTCGAGCCCACGCTGCCCGCGGCTGCGGTGCAACAGGAAGAGCAGGACGAGGACCGCGAGCACGGGCAGGACGACGCTGCCGTCGTTGCCCCAGAACAGGCCGCTGGTCAGGAGCAGGGCCAGGATCAGCCCGGCGATCACCAGCGGCGGCGCGGTGCGACCGGAGCTGCGCGCCGCGGTGTCCGTGGCGGCGCCGTCGAGCGGGTCGTCCTTGTCGGCGGCGGGCAGCAGGACCCAGCCCGCGAGGTAGAGGGCGATGCCGATCCCGTAGAAGGCGGCGACGACGAAGCCGACGCGCAGGAGGACCGGGTCGATGTCGTAGCGGCGGGCGAGCGCGGCGGCCACGCCGGCGACCTTGCGGTCCCGTCGCGGCCGCGACGGGCGGGTCTCCCACATGTCCCGCAACGTCGTCCCGACGTCGGTGCTGTTCATACCGGTGACCCTCCCCGCCCGCGCGCACCCACGGTATCGGGGAGGACCCCGAGAACCCCCGGGGACGACCCCGGTGTCCGGGGTTCCCCCACGTGTGACCATGGAGCGGTGACCAGCCCCGCCACCCGCGCCGCCCCGCTCGCGCGCCGCCGCTCCGGCCGGCTCCTCGCGGGCGTCGCCGGCGGGGTCGCCGACCACCTCGGCGTCAACGTGCTGTGGGTGCGGGTCGCCTTCGTCGTGCTCGCTGCGGCCAACGGCGCCGGCGTGATCGCCTATGGCCTGCTGTGGGTCTTCGTGCGGCAGGAGGCCGCGGACGTCACCCGGCAGGTCACCGTCAAGGAGCGCCAGCAGGCGATGGGGCTCGCGGCGCTCGGGCTGGGCATCGGCCTGGCCGGGGCGGCGCTGCAGAACCAGGTGGTCGGCTGGATCGTCGGGCCGCTCGGGGTGGCGGCGCTCGGCGCGGCCGTCGTCTGGCGCGAGGCGGACGAGGCCCAACGGCGGCGCTGGACGAGCGGGGCCCGCAGCGGCTTCCTCGGCGGCCGCACGGCCCTGCTGCGGGTGGTGGCGGGCGGGATCTTCGTGGCCGCCGGCATCACCGTGTTCCTGCTCGGCAACCTCGACCTGGGGCAGCTGCAGTTCGGCGTGCTCGCCGTGCTGGCCACGCTGGTCGGCGTCGCGGTGCTCACCGTCCCGTGGTGGGTGCGGCTCGCGCGCGACTTCGGCGAGGAGCGGCGGCAGCGGATCGTCACGGCCGAGCGCGCGGAGATCGCCGCGCACCTGCACGACTCGGTGCTGCAGACCCTCGCCCTGATCCAGAAGCAGTCCCACGACCCGCGCGAGGTGCAGCGCCTGGCGCGCGGGCAGGAACGGGAGCTGCGGAACTGGCTGTACGGGCCCTCGGGCTACGGGCGCGGGGGCGAGCGGCCCGGGCCGCCGGGGGAGACCCTCGCGACGGCGCTGCAGGCCGCGGCGGCCGAGGTGGAGGACACCTACGCGATCACCGTCAACCCCGTGATCGTCGGCGACCACCCGCTCGACGACGCCGAGGGCGACCTGCGCGCCCTGGTCCTGGCCGCCCGCGAGGCGATGGTCAACGCGGCCAAGCACGCCGGGGTGGACGAGGTGAGCGTGTACGCCGAGGTGGAGAGCGGGTCGGACGGCTCGGACGACCCGGAGGGCGGCGCGGAGGGGACCGAGGTGCACGTGTTCGTCCGCGACCGCGGGAAGGGCTTCGACCCCGACGCCGTGTCCGAGGACCGGCACGGCCTCGCCGACTCCGTGCACGGCAGGATGGGTCGCCACGGCGGCCGGGTCCGGCTGCGGAGCGCGCCGGGGGAGGGCACCGAGGTGCACCTGGAGATGACGATCGACGCCGAGCGGGAGGACGCATGAGCGAGCCAGCGGTGACCGGGGCGATCAAGGTCTTCCTGGTCGACGACCACGGCCTCTTCCGCGCGGGCGTCCGCGCCGAGCTGGAGCGCGGGGCCGCGGGCGACCCGCCGATCGAGGTGGCGGGCGAGGCCGGGTCGGTCGACGAGGCCGTCGCCGGCATCGGGCACCTCAAGCCCGATGTCGTGCTCCTCGACGTCCACATGCCCGACGGCGGCGGCGCGGCCGTCCTCGCCCGGGTGCGGCCGGTGCAGCCCGAGGTGGTGTTCCTCGCGCTGAGCGTCTCCGACGCCGCCGAGGACGTCATCGCCGTGATCCGGGCCGGCGCGCGCGGCTACGTCACCAAGACGATCTCCGCGCGGGAGCTGGGCGACGCGGTGCGGCGCGTGCGGGCCGGCGACGCCGTGTTCTCGCCGCGGCTCGCCGGCTTCGTGCTCGACGCCTTCTCCGACCGCCCCGGCGCCGCCCCCGCCGTCGACCCCGAGCTCGACCTGCTCACCCGGCGGGAGCGCGACGTGCTGCGGCTCCTCGCCCGCGGCTACGCCTACAAGGAGATCGCGGGCGAGCTGTTCATCTCGGTGAAGACGGTCGAGACGCACGTGTCGAGCGTGCTCCGGAAGACCCAGCTGTCGAACCGCTACGAGCTCTCCCGCTGGGCCTCGGACCGCCGGTTGGTGTGACGGGCGCTCGGGGCCGTGCCGTGTCGCCGGCCGTCGTTCGGCCGGTGGGTGGCGGTGCACCGGGTGTCTCGGAGGAGTGCCCGAGCTGGCCGGGGCCGCGGGACGACGAAGGCCCGCTCCGGAGGGAGCGGGCCTTCGATCAGCGAAAGGTCACTTGCCGCCGAGGAGACCGCCGACGGCCTCGGTCGTGCCCTCGAGCCCGCCCGTGACCGTCTTGGCCGCGCCGCCGACACCCTCGGAGGTCTCGCGCAGCAGCGAGCCGGAGCCGCCCTCGTCGCCGGAGCTCCCGGTGCCCGAACTCCGCGAGTCGGAGGAGGAGCCGGAGTCCGAGCCGCCCGACCCGGAGGAACGCGAGCCGGTGTCGGACCCGGAGCCGGAGTCGGACTCCGAGCCGGAGTCCGACGCGGTCCGCGAGCCGCCGGACCGCGAGCCGTCGGACCGAGCCTCGGAAACACTCGATCCGGCGCCCGAGCCGCCCTGCGAGCCCGACCCGTCCAGCAGTCCGCCGACGGTGTCCCGGACCGGGGCCGGAGCCGCGCCGGTCACCGTCTCGACGGCCCGCGTGACGGGGGCGAGCGCGGTGGTCTGTTCGACTGCCGAGCCGGCCTGGCCGGCCGCACCCCGAGTCCCGCCGCCGACGGCGCCGACCAGGTCCTTCACGGGACCGGGCGCGGCCTCGGTCACGGTCTCGACGGCCTTCGCGACGGGTGCGAGCGTCGCGGTCTGCTCGACCGCCGAGCCGGCCTGGCCGGCCGCACCCTGCGCCGCCGCGGCGGCGGGCGCCTGCGAGGCCGGGGTGCCCTGGGTGGCCGCCGACGTGTCGAGCAGTCCGGTCACCGGAGCGGCCGCCTTGAGCAGCGGGTCGGTGACCGGGGCGGCCGCCTTGAGCAGCGGCGCGGTGAGCGGGGCCGCGGCGGACAGCACCGGGGTGGTGACCGGCTCGAGGACGTCGGCGAGCGGCGTCACGGCGGGCTTGAGGGCGTCCGCCACGGGGGCGACGACGTGCCCGGTCACCGGGGCCACGACGTCGTCGACGACCGGTGTGGTGAGCGGGCCGACCGCACCGGCGAGCGGCGCGACGACGGGCGCCGCGGCCGACGAGACCGCCCCGCCGACGGCACCGACGGTCCCGGTCGCGACCTGCGCGACCGGCTGCACGACGGGCTTCACCATGCCGACGACCTGCTGCGCGGTCTGGTTCACCGGCTCGAGCACGGGCGCCGCGGTCCGGCCGACGTTCTCGACGACACCGGTGACGCCGCGCGTCACGGGGGCCAGCGGCGCGGCGGCGTGGTCCACGCCGCCCACGACACCACCGACCGCCTCGCTCACCGGCGCGACGACGCCGCCGCCGACGGCGGAGGTCACGGGCTTGACGACGCCGCGGCCGACCGAGTCGGTCACCGGGGTCAGCACCTCGCCGACGGGCTCCGTGACGCCGCCGCCGATCCCCCCGACCACACCGCCGACCGTGCCGACCACGCCACCGACGATGCTGCCGTCGCCCGACCCGCCGGAGCCGCCGGGGACGGTGCCACCGCCGGTGGAGCCGCCGCCGGGCGTACCGCCGCCGGTGGAGCCGCCGTCGCCGAAGATCGGGGACAGGATGTTCGGGGCCGTCGCGGTGCCGCCGGTGGCCGGCGCGGCACCGGCGCCGATGCCGCCCGCGGCGGGGACCGCGGCGACCGGCCCGACGAACGACGCCGCGCCCGTGCCGGCCGTGGCCGTTCCGGCGGTCGCGCCGCCGAGCGCCGCCGCGGTGACCGGGTCGACCAGCGCCGACGGGAAGGCGACCGTCATCCAGGAGGTCGGCGCGGCCTGACCCGCCTCGAGACCGCCGACGCCACCGACCAGGGAGCCCTGGATCCCGTCCCGCAGCGACATGCCGGGGAAGCTGCCGTCCGCGGCGGCCTGCGCCTCGGAGCTGCGGTTGGAGGTCTCGGTGAGGATCGCCGCGGCGAGCACCGAGCCGGTGGCCACGAGCGCGCCCGCGGCGACGGCGGCGCGCCGGGCGCCGGGGTGGCTGCGCCGGCCGAGCTGCGCGGGACGCGGCTGGATGGGCCGGTCGAGGGCGTGCGGCGCGCGGCCCTCGCGGCGCAGGAGCGCGCCGACGGAGATGATCTGGCCGGGTCGCGGGTCCTCGGGGTCCGGCAGCGCGTGGCTCCCCGTCACCGGGGCGTCCTCGAGGTCGTCGTCGAGGTCGTCGAGGTCTGCGAGGTCCTCGAGCTCGTCGGGTCCGGCGACCGGGGGCGCCGACGCGGCGTCGGCCGCGTCGACGAGGTCCTCCGGCGCGGGCCGCGGAGCGGGGATCCGGGGCAGCGGGCGGCGGTCGCCGTCGGACTCGGAGGGACCCTCCGCGGCGGGCGCGGCCGGGGCCGGTGCCTGCGGGGCGTCGGTGGCCGCGCGCTGGGCGGGGACACCGCGACGCAGCAGCTCCGCCACCGTGACGGGGTTCTCCGGCGGCAGCGGGTTGCCGACGCGGTGCTCGAACGTGGCCACGACCGGCCGACCTCCTCAGGGAGCGCGGGGAGCGACCCGGTCAGGTCTACCGGAGTCACGCGCTGTTCACCAAGTGTCATTCGCCCGCTCATCGCGGGTAGGTCGTTCGGGTGAACTCCGCTCATCGAAGGAGGTCGACCGCTGACCGTGCGGTGACCGGCACAAAATCGTCTCGCGATCCTGGTTCGCGCAGGTCGGACGGGGTCTGGCGGCCCGTCGTCAGGCCTTCACGGGGCGTGACGAGAAGGCCGATCGTCATGACGTAGCGTCACGTCACGACTCGGACACATTCCGTGCCCGGTCCCCGCCCCCGGTCAGCGGGAGGTCGGGTACTTCGCGCGCTCCTGCTGCAGGCCGCGGTAGCCCACGACGCCGCCGCCGGCCGCGAGCAGCATGCCGATGACGTCGGCCGTGAGGCTCGGGCCGCTCGTGATGAGCAGGCCGAGCAGCGCGACGCCGGTGGCACCGGCCGCGACCGGGATGCGGGTGCGGGTGTAGGCGGCGATCTCGGCGCCGGCCGCACCCTTCTTCTTGGCGGCGTTGTTCAGCATCGCCACGTAGCCGACGTGGCCGAGGGCGGCCAACAGCCCGATCAGAGCGATCAGCGAGAAGACGATCCCCATGGACACCACAGTGCCACGGCGGGGCCGCTCCGTGCGGGGGATTCGCCGGGCGGCGACGCGCTCCTCAGCGGGGCCTCAGCCGCCGCGACCGGCGGCCCGCCTCAGCGCGCGCCGAGCCGCCCGCGCCCGAGGCGCAGCAGGAGCATGGCGAGCTCGCGGCCCTCGGCGCCGAGCTCGCGGAAGCGGGAGAGGACCGTGATCTCCCGGCTGTAGACGATGCGCGGCCCGCCGGCCGCCATCCGCGCCGACCCGATCCGCTGCGAGACCTCGGTGCGTCGCTTGACCAGACGCAGGATCTCGGCGTCGAGGTGGTCGATCTCCTTGCGGAGCTCGGCGATCTCGGCGTCGGTCGGGGCCGGGGCGGGGACCTCGGCGGCGGTGTGGTCGTCGGTCACGGACATCGGTCTACTCCTCACGAGGGGCGTCCACCGACCCCGGACAGTAAGAAGCCCCGGGTCCGTGGACTCCGGGGCGTCGGTTCTGCTGCGTCAGCGGGCGACGGGTGCCGGAATCCGGTACCCGTAGAAAAATCGTCCCGTCGACGAGGTGCGGTGCACGCGGACAGTCTGCCACACGGCGCGCGGCCGTGCGCCGATTCCGGTTCCGTCGGGGGACGGCGGTACCGTGTTCGACACGATGAGCGCTCTGTTCGAACTTCCCGCCCAGGCTCCGGTGGAGCCGAAGACGAAGCGCGGCGCGGCACTGCTGGAGGGGCTGAACCCCAAGCAGCGCGAGGCCGTCACGCACGCGGGGAGCCCGCTGCTGATCGTCGCGGGGGCGGGGTCGGGGAAGACCCGGGTGCTCACCCACCGGATCGGCTGGCTGCTCGCCGAGCGGAGCGTGCACCCGGGCGAGATCATGGCGATCACCTTCACCAACAAGGCCGCCGCCGAGATGAAGGAGCGGGTCGACGGGCTGGTCGGCCGCCGGTCGCAGGCGATGTGGGTCTCGACCTTCCACTCCATGTGCGTGCGGATCCTGCGCCGCGAGGCCAAGCACCTGGGCGTGCGCAGCGCCTTCTCGGTCTACGACGCGGACGACACCCGCCGGCTGATCGGGATCGTCGCGCGGGACCAGGAGCTGGACCCGAAGAAGTTCGCCGCCCGGTCGCTGGCCGCGCAGATCTCGAACCTGAAGAACGAGCTGATCACGGCGGAGGACTTCGCGCAGCGCGCGGGCAACGAGCACGAGCGCCGGGTCGCGCAGGTCTACGCGACCTACCAGGAGCGGCTCCGCCAGGCCAACGCCTTCGACTTCGACGACCTGATCATGGAGACGGTCGCGCTGCTGCAGCGGATGCCGGCCGTGGCCGAGTACTACCGCCGCCGCTTCCGGCACGTGCTGGTCGACGAGTACCAGGACACCAACCACGCGCAGTACGCGCTGGTCCGCGAGCTGGTCGCGCCCGCGACCGCGGGCGCGGTGCCGGCCGAGCTGTGCGTGGTCGGCGACTCGGACCAGTCGATCTACGCGTTCCGCGGCGCCAACATCCGCAACATCGTCGAGTTCGAGCAGGACTTCCCCAACGCGACCACGGTCCTGCTCGAGCAGAACTACCGCTCCACGCAGACCATCCTGTCCGCGGCCAACGCGGTCATCGCCCGCAACCCGAACCGCCGCGACAAGCGGCTGTGGTCGGAGCAGGGGGACGGCGAGCGGATCGTCGGCTACGTCGCCGACAACGAGCACGACGAGGCGAGCTTCGTCGGGCAGGAGATCGACCGGCTCGTCGACTCCGGGGAGTTCCGCAACTGCGACATCGCCGTCTTCTACCGGACCAACGCCCAGTCCCGCGTCTTCGAGGACGTGTTCCTGCGGATCGGGCTGCCGTACAAGGTCGTCGGCGGCGTGCGGTTCTACGAGCGCAAGGAGATCCGGGACGCGCTGGCCTACCTGCGCGTGCTGTCCAACCCGGAGGACACGGTCAGCCTGCGCCGGATCCTCAACGTGCCCAAGCGCGGCATCGGGGACCGGGCGGAGGGCCTGGTCGCGGACTACGCCGAGCGGCAGCGGATCTCGTTCAGCCAGGCCCTGCGGGTCGCGGCGGAGGAGCCGGAGAAGCTGCCCGAGCTCGCCACGCGGAGCCAGCGCAACATCGCCGGGTTCCAGCGGATGCTCGACGAGCTGCGCGAGGGCGTCGACCGCGGCGACGAGACCGCCGAGATCCTCGAGAACGTCTACGGCCGGACCGGCTACACCGAGGCCCTGGAGGCCAGCGAGGACCCGCAGGACGGCACCCGGCTGGAGAACCTCGCCGAGCTCGTCACGGTCGCCCGGGAGTTCGCCGGGGACGCGGCGGTCGCGGACCTGGACGACTCGGACGTCGAGGTCGGCGCCCCGGAGCCCGGCTCGCTGGCCGCGTTCCTGGAGCGGGTCGCCCTGGTGGCCGACGCCGACTCCATCCCGGACGACGACCAGGGCATGGTCACCCTGATGACCCTGCACACCGCGAAGGGCCTGGAGTTCCCGGTCGTGTTCCTCACCGGCTGGGAGGACGGGATCTTCCCGCACATGCGCACGCTCGGGGACCCGGACGAGATGGCCGAGGAGCGCCGGCTCGCCTACGTCGGCATCACCCGTGCCCAGCAACGGCTGTTCCTGTCCCGGGCGATCGTGCGGTCCGCCTTCGGCCAGCCGAGCACCAACCCGGCCTCGCGGTTCCTCGACGAGGTCCCGGCCGAGCTCGTCGACTGGGCGCGTTCCGAGCCGGAGCGGCCGTCGGCGCCGGTGGGCCGGTTCGGGTTCGGCCGCCGGTCCACGGCCACCGACCGCGGGGACTGGAAGGTCCCGCAGCGCGCGCTGAACGCCGAGCTGCACCTCGAGGTGGGGGACCGGGTCAACCACGACAAGTACGGGCTGGGCACGGTCGTCGCGTCCGACGGCGTGGGGCCGAGGGCCACGGTGACGATCGACTTCGGCAGCGCAGGCACGGTGCGGCTGATGCTGATCGGCGGCGTCCCGATGCAGAAGCTCTGACCGGCGTCGGCATGATCGCTGTCTCCGTGCACTGGTGGTTCCGCAAGAAACCGTGAGTGCAGCGGATCGGCGATCCTGGTCTTCAGTCGGCACCGCCCGCTGTCGGGTGCTGACGGGTTCAGGTGCTGACCGCCCTGCACCGACGTCATTGCTGTTGGCGTGCACCGACGGCCGAGCCGTCCACCGCCCAGCGACTTGCCGAACCACGATGCGAATCCGCCGAATAAGGGAACCATGAGGCGCGGAAAGACCCGTCCGAAACGCGTTATGGAACCATAATGCGCGGAAAGGGCCTGTCCGTGCGCGTCGTGGAACCATGATGCGCGCGACTAGTCGGGGGAGTTCGCTCCGTCCCCGACGACGCGCAGGCCCATGGCCTGCAGGATCGGCAGCGGGTTCATCTTGTTCTTGCCCGCGTCCCAGATCTCGAAGTGCAGGTGCGGGCCGGTGGACTGCCCGCGGTTGCCGACCTCGGCGATCTCCTCACCGGCCGAGACGGTCTGCCCGACGCTCACCAGCGAGCGGTTGATGTGCCCGTAGACGGTGCGGGTGCCGTCGGCGTGCCGGAGCACCACCCATATCCCGAAGCCGCTGGCCGGCCCGGACTCCTCCACGACGCCGTCGGTGAAGGCGAAGATCGGGGTGCCGATCGGGGCGGCGAGGTCGATACCGTAGTGCGTGACGCCCCACCGCGCACCGAACCCGGAGGTGAACCGGCCGGTGGTCGGCAGGACGTAGGCCTCGCCGTGCTCCAGCACCGCCTGCGGGGCGCCGCCGGAGAGGGCCGCGTTGATCTGCCGAGCGGTCGCGGCGATCCGGGTGCCGATGTCGACGGCCTTGGTGAGGCTCGCGACGTCGAGCTCGGACTTCTCGTCGAGCACCGGCAGGGCCTGTGGCGAGGAGCCGGTCAGCTGGTCGGCGCCGATGGCCCGCGCGGCGGGCGTGGCCGGGTCGATCGAGTCCGCGGTGGGTCCGGCGGTCTCGTCCGCGACCGGCAGCATCGCGTTGGCGGCGAGCTTCTCGTACGGGTCCGCGGCCACGGCGGGGCCGGCGAGCGCCGTGAGCATCGTCTGCCCGGCGGCGACCAGCGCGCCGCCCGCACAGGCGGCGACGGTCGCGCGCACGCGCAGCGACACGGCGGGCGGCGCCGGAAGCCGGTGTCCCGCGCGCACCGTCGCGCGGGGGGTCGCGACGTGCTCGGGGACCGGTCGGGCGCCGCGTGGGGAGCGGTGGCGCAAGACCTGCCCTTCTCTTCGTGCCGGGCCTCCGGGGCGCGCCGGCGTGGGTTCGGGGAAACCCTCGGCGCCGTTCGGGGTCGGCGCCGCGCCGTCGTGATCGCTCCGTGACACGGACGGCTCGAACCTAGCGGGCCGTCCCCGCCGCGTCCAACCCGACCCCCGGGTGGGCAGCCGGGTGCCGCCGATCGGACGACGGCGCGTCAGGAGGCGGGCGAGGAACGCTCACCCTGCGTGGCGGCGAGCCGTTCCCGGCGCCGCCGGCGCTGACGAAAAGGGTGGATCGGTAGCTCTCCGCGACTGGCCAGGCCGGTTACCACGGCGTGCACGGTGCGCGGGTCGACGGGCAGGGCGAGGTGTCCGACGTCGTCGAGCTCCAGTTCCGTGACGTCGAGGTCGGGGTGCCTCAGCCGCGCGTTGCGCTGTGGCACGACCATCTGGTCCATCCGGCTCCAGACGGCGAGGAAGCGGGTCGTGCAGTCCGGCGCGGGGCCGGCGAGCTCGGCCATCACCTCGGACCCGGGGCGCAGCTGCCGGGCGAGCGGGGTGGGCAGCAGGTACGCGGTGTTGGTGCCCGTGTGCGGGCTGCCGAGGGTCACGAGCGAGTCGACGAACTCGGAGCCGCCCAGGCGCTGCACGTAGTACCGCGCGATCACGCCGCCCAGCGAGTGCCCCACGATGTGCACCTTGTCGGCGCCGGTGGCCTCGCGCAGCCGGTCGACGTGCTCGCCGACCGCGCGGGCGGCGCTGCGGAGGTCGTCCGTGAGCAGGCTGTAGTTGATCGCGAGCACGGCGCCGAATCCGCGCTTGCGCAGCGCGCGCCGGAACACGGTGAACACCGACCGGTTGTCCATGATCCCGTGGATCAGGAGGACCGGCGTGCCGGCCGCCTCCACGTCGCCGCAGACGAAGCTGCGCTGGACCGGGTCCAGGTCGTCCGTGCGGTAGTGGGTGCGGGGCCGGATCGTCTCGCCGGCGAGCCCGACGGGATAGAGCGCGACGTGTGCGGCGAGCCAGGCGCTCTCCAGCACGAGCCCGCGCAGCCCGGCGGGGGAGGCGAAGGTCCGCGCGGCGTACCCGGCGGCCTCCCCGGCGTCGACCAGCGCCCGGCCCATGACGGAGCGTGCACCGTCGGCCGTCCTGGCCAGGCGGTGCAGTCCCGTGCGGACCGACACCATGAACAGACGATAAGTCGGAATCCGGGAATCCGCCGGGTAACGCGACGGAAATATCCGAACGGCCGCGTGACGACCTCCCCGTCCGATGAGGCGGCCGAACGGAGCAGTGTCGCCCGGTGATCGGCCCAAGAATTCCAATCGGCCGGGTCGGAGCGTCGCCGGACGCCGAGGGGTGCTGGTCGGCCCGGGTGAGGCGATTCTCGAACGCCGGGTCCCCGTCACAGCGCGTCACCGGCACGGCCGGGCGGGACCACCCGGCTGCCGCGACCCCGCACGGGTGAGGCGCAGGCCTCCCCGCGGACGACTCGTTGGTCACAGGCGGCCCGCGCCCCGGGCCGAATCCGGCAGGCACGACGGGTGTGCGGAGGTTTACTTCGAGGTCGGTGAGGCAGCTCACCTGGGCGGATGTCATGAAGGAGCAGGGGCGTCGCTAGGGTCCAACGTCGGAGTAGGTCTCTACGTGCGGGCACCTCGCAGGGCGGGCACGGCCATCGCCGCGTCCCCGGTCCTCGCGACGCTTGCCGGCACAGCGACGTGAATCGGGAGAGCCGAGTGGACCTGTACGAGTACCAGGCGAAGGACCTCTTCGCCGCCCACGGAGTCCCGGTGCTTCCGGGCAAGACGGTGGACACGGCCGAGGCCGCCGAGGCCGCCGCCGCCGAGCTGGGCACCGCGGTCGTGGTGAAGGCCCAGGTCAAGACGGGTGGCCGTGGCAAGGCGGGCGGCGTCAAGCTCGCCGAGAGCCCGGCCGAGGCCAAGGAGAAGGCGAACGCCATCCTCGGCCTGGACATCAAGGGCCACACCGTGCACCAGGTGCTGGTCACGACCGCGTCGGACATCAGCGAGGAGTACTACTTCTCCTTCCTGCTCGACCGGTCCAACCGCACCTTCCTGGCCATGTGCTCGGCCGAGGGCGGCATGGAGATCGAGCAGCTCGCCGTCGAGCGCCCGGAGGCGCTGGCGCGCATCCCGATCGACGCGATCCAGGGCGTGGACAAGGCCAAGGCGGACGAGATCGTCGCCGCCGGCAAGATCCCGGCCGAGGTCGCCGACCAGGCGTCCGACGTGATCGTGAAGCTCTGGGACACCTTCGTCGCCGAGGACGCGACCCTGGTCGAGGTCAACCCGCTGGTGCGCGACCCGGAGAACAAGGTCATCGCGCTCGACGGCAAGGTCACCCTGGACGGCAACGCCGACTTCCGCCACCCGCAGCACGCGGAGCTGGTCGACGAGCGCACCGAGAACGCGCTCGAGGCGAAGGCCAAGGCCAAGAACCTGAACTACGTCAAGCTCGAGGGCGGCTCGGTCGGCATCATCGGCAACGGCGCGGGCCTCGTGATGAGCACCCTCGACGTCGTCGCCTACGCCGGCGAGAAGCACGGCGGCCAGAAGCCCGCCAACTTCCTCGACATCGGCGGCGGCGCGTCGGCGCAGGTCATGGCGAACGGCCTCGACGTCATCCTGCACGACCCGGACGTCAAGAGCGTCTTCGTCAACGTCTTCGGCGGCATCACCGCCTGCGACGCCGTGGCCAACGGCATCGTCGAGGCGCTGAAGATCCTCGGCGACGAGGCCTCCAAGCCGCTGGTCGTCCGCCTGGACGGCAACAACGTCGTCGAGGGTCGGAAGATCCTGGAGGACGCCAACCACCCCCTGGTCACGCAGGTGGCCACGATGGACGACGCGGCCGACAAGGCCGCCGAGCTGGCCGCGGGAGCCTGAGCACAATGTCGATCTTCCTGAACGAGAACTCCAAGGTCATCGTCCAGGGCCTCACCGGCTCCGAGGGGACCAAGCGCGCCACCAAGATGCTGGCGGCGGGCACGAACATCGTCGGCGGCGTGAACGCGCGCAAGGCCGGCACCACCGTCTCCATCGGCGGCAAGGAGCTGACGGTGTTCGGCACCGTCGAGGAGGCCATCAAGGAGACCGGGGCGGACGTCTCGGTCATCTTCGTGCCGCCGAAGTTCGCCAAGGACGCCGTGCTCGAGGCCATCGACGCCGCGATCCCGCTGGCCGTCGTCATCACCGAGGGCATCCCGGTGCACGACTCCGCCTACTTCTGGGCGCACGCCGTGGCCAAGGGCAACAAGACGCGCATCATCGGCCCGAACTGCCCCGGCATCATCAGCCCCGGCAAGTCCAACGCCGGCATCATCCCGGCCGACATCGCCGGCCCGGGCAAGATCGGTCTCGTGTCGAAGTCCGGCACGCTGACCTACCAGATGATGTTCGAGCTCAAGGAGTTCGGCTTCTCGACCGCCATCGGCATCGGCGGCGACCCGGTCATCGGGACCACGCACATCGACGCCCTCGAGGCGTTCGAGGCCGACCCCGACACCGCCGCGATCGTGATGATCGGCGAGATCGGCGGCGACGCCGAGGAGCGGGCCGCGGCCTACATCAAGGAGAACGTGACCAAGCCGGTCGTCGGCTACGTCGCGGGCTTCACCGCCCCCGAGGGCAAGACGATGGGCCACGCGGGCGCGATCGTGTCCGGCTCCGCGGGCACCGCGGCCGCCAAGAAGGAGGCCCTCGAGGCCGCCGGCGTGAAGGTCGGCAAGACGCCGTCCGAGACCGCCTCCCTCATGAAGGAGATCATGGCGTCCCTGTGACCTCCTGACCTCGATCTTTCGACGCGCGGGCCCCGGGAACCCTCCCGGGGCCCGCGCGTTGTCGTGACGGGGGCGTGGACCGGCGGGGGCCGTCGGCTAGCGTCGCCCCGGTTCCACGAGAACGGGCAAGGGAGTGGTCATGAGCCAGACCGGAGCGAGTCCGGAGCCGGCGACCGGGGAGGCCCCGGCGCCGCTGCAGGGTCCCGCGCGCACCCTCGTCATGGCGGGGGCCGGGCTGGCACTCGTCGTCTACCTGCTCGGCTTCTTCTCCCCGCTGAGCAGCCTGCTGTACGGGCCGTCGCTGGTGCTGGCGGGCGGCCTGCTCGCTGCCGCGGCGCTGCTGCCGCGGGCGGCGGGGAAGGTGCTCGTGCCGGGGGCGGTGATCACCGTCGTCGGGTTCCTGTCGCTGGTGCAGGTCGCCGTGGCGGCGGCGCAGTTCGCCGTCGGCGGCATCGAGATCGTGGCGCTCGTGCTCGCGTTCCTCGCGGCCGCGGCGCTGTGCGGCGCGGTGCTGATGCAGGCCGGGCTGCTGAGCATGCCCGCGCGCAGGCCGCAGCAGGCGCCGCAGGGCTACGGCCAGCAGTACGGCCCCTACGGCCAGCAGTACGGCGGGTACCCGCCGCCCGGGCAGGGCGGGGGCTACGTCCAGCAGCCCGGGCCGGGTGGCCAGTACGGCTACGGCTGGTCGCCGCAGGGTCCGCCGCCGCAGCAGGCGCCGTACGGCCAGCCGCAGGGCTACGAGGGCGGGCCGTGGGGCCAGCCGCAGCCCGGGCCCGGTCAGCAGGGGCCGGCCGGTCAGCCCGGGTCGGTCGGTGCGCCGGTGCAGCCGGGCCAACAGGCCCCGCAGCCGGGCCAGGGACAACCGGGTCAGGGGCAGCCGCAGACCGGGTGGGCCGGCGCGACCGAGTCCGGTGCGCCGTCGTCGACGTCGTCCGCGTCGCCGGGTGGGCAGCCCGGCGAGCTGGAGCAGACGCGCATCGAGTCGTCCCGGGGTACCGACGAGCAGGGCAGCGGTCGGCACGGGCGGGCCGAGGCCGACCGCACCACGCGGATCCCGACCGAGGGCGAGCGCCGCAGCGAGGGCTGATCTCCACCGGACAGGGGGTGCGGTCCCGCGAGTCGGGAGTTCCGGCACCGCGAGTCGGGACTTCCGGCACCGCGAGTCGGGAGTTCCGGCACCGCGAGTCGGGACTTCCGGCACCGCGAGTCGGGAGTTCCGGCACCGCGAGTCGGGAGTTCCGGCACCGCGAGTCGGGAGTTCCGGCACCGCGAGTCGGGAGTTCCGGCACCGCGAGTCGGCAGTTCTGGTAGCGCGGGTCGGGAGCTGACCCGGGTGGCGTTCGCCGGACCCGCGGGTCCCGGCGTGGCGGCCTGACTCCCGGCGCCCGCGCTGCGACGCTGGCGGGGTGACCCGTTCGCTGCGTGCCCCGGACCGTGCGGAGGAGGAGCCGGACGTCGCGACCGACGCGGCCGAGTCGTCCGGACCGGAGGTCCCCGAGGGCCTCGACCGGCTCCGCGTCGTCCTCGCCGCGGCGATGGGCACCGTGCTGGTCAGCTACGCCATGCTCGTGCCCGCGGCCCTGCTCGTAGTACTCGCGGGCGGTGGCGCGGACAGCTCCGTCGACGGGGCCTTCGCCGCCGCCATCCCGCTCTGGCTGGCGGCCCACCTCATCCCGCTGGCGCTGGAGGGGCAGCCGCTGAGCGTGCTGCCGCTGCTCCCGACGGTGGCGGTGATCGTCGTCGTCGCGTGGGGTGCCCGATGGGCGGCTCGACGGCTGGGGTGCCGGATCCGGCAGGACGCCGGCGCGGTCGTCGCCGCCTCGGCCGGGGCGCACGCGGCCGTGGCGGTGCTCGGCAGCGCCCTGCTGCCCACGTCGGCCGCGGTCGGCGCCGCTCCCTGGGCCGCGATGCTCGGCGCGGGACTGATCGCCGCGGTCGGTGCCGGGATCGGTGTGCTGCGTGCCTGCGGCCTGCCGGCGGACTGGCGGGAGCGGCTGCAGGGGTGGCCGGCCGCCGGACTCGCGGCCGCGGCGGTCGGTGGTGCCGCACTCCTGCTCGCCGGGGCGCTCGTCGTGCTGGTGGGGCTCGTCGTCGGGGCCGGCCGGGTGCACGGTCTGTACGAGGCACTGGCGCCGACGGGCGGTGCGGCCCTGGGCATGACCCTGCTGGGCCTGGCCTACCTGCCGAACGCCGCGATCGCCGGCGCGTCCTGGCTCCTGGGCCCGGGCGTCGACGTCGGGCTCGGGGCGTGGACGCCGTTCGGCGGCGCTCCCGCCCCGCTACCCCCGTTCCCGCTGCTCGGGGCGCTGCCGACGGTGCCCTCGCCGGCCTGGGCCGTCGTCGTGGTGATCGTGCCGGTCGGGATCGGGCTGGTCGTCGGCGGGATCTGCCGGACGGTGCTGGGGCCGGAGTCCACGCTGCCGGAGCGCATGCGGGCGGTCGGTGTCGCGGCGATCACCCTCGCCCTGGTCGCGGCGCTCGTCGCCACGCTGGCCGGCGGGCGGTTGGCGGCGGGGCGGTACGACCCGGTCGCGATGCCCGCCTGGCTCGTCCTGCTCGCGGTCGTGGTGTGGATCGGCGGGCCCGCGGCGGTCCTCGCGCTGGTGCAGCGGGGTGGCCCGGGGCCGGAGGAGGCGCGGGACGACGAGGAGCTCGGCTGGTACCGGGACGGGTACGAGGCCGAGGAGGAGACCTCCGCGCGCGAGGACGACTCGGGCGAGGCGGATCTCGACGACGGTGCGCAGGTCGGGGACGGGGACGACCGGGACCTTGCCGACGGTTCCGACGACCCGGAGGGCGGGGCGGACGGCTCCGAGCGCGCTGAGGGCTCCGACGACTCCGACGGCTCCGAGGACTCCGACCGGTTCGGCGACACCGAGGACTCCGGCGACTCCGGGCGCGGCGAGGCTGCACAGGACGAGGCGGCCGATCGCGGCGACGGTGGCAACGACGCTGTCGGCGGTCCGGCCGCCCACGATCCGAACGGCGCTGAGGAGATTGGTGGCGCTGCGGACGCTGAGAGGGCTGCAGACGCGAAGCAGCGCGCCGACGGTGTAGCGGGCGACGAGTCGTCCGAGGACGACCCCGCCGAGGTCGCGGCGACCGACCGGGAGGACGCGCCGCGCAGCCGGGCGTCCGGCAGCTCGCGCAGCCGCGAGGGTCGAGCTCGCGCGGGCCGGGGGCGGGCGGTGGAGCGCGCTCGCGCCCGCCGGCAGGAGCGCAGCAACGGCGCCCACAGCCGCCCGATCCGCTTCCGCCCGGGCGCTGCCCAACTCCCGGCCCTCCGCGCGGTCGAGGATCTCCCGCACGACGCGGACGGTGGGGCCGTCGAGAACCCGGCCGAGCTCGTCGAGGAGCGCCTTGCCTCGTCCGATCCGGCCGAGCGCACCGAGGCCGAGGAGCGATCCGAGCGAGTGACGCGTGAAGACCGCGCGGACCGGCTCGAGCCGACCGGGGCTTCTGGGGGTCGGGCCGCCGCCACGCAGCCCACCGAGCCCGAGCCACGCCCCCGCACGGTGGGCGAGCTCGTCGCCCTCCGGGCGAGGCAGGCGGAAGAACGCGCCGCCCGCGAGGCCGCAGAACGTGACAGCGGCGCTCCATGATCCCATCCGGGCAGCCCGAGCCTGTGTTCTGCCTGCAGGGATCATGGTCGGCGATGACCGGAGGCCCGGCCCGGCCCGGCAGGACCCGGCCCCGGGGGCCGGCCGTCCTCGCCCAGGCTCCGTGCCGCTCCGCCCGGACGCTGCACCGCTCGACGTCCATGACGCCGATCCACGTCCGGGCAGCGGGACGTTCGATTCCCGAACGGTCTCCTTCCCGAACGCGGATCAGCGGCTCCTGACCGGATCGGGGCAGGTCCTCGCGCTGTGACCGCCGTCGCGGCCTAGGCTGGAGGGGTCCGTCAGAGCCGCCCGCCCGAGGAGATCCGTGCCCGCCCCGACGAGCGCACAGCCCACGTCGCGGGACGGCCTACCCGGGCGCGCCCGCCTGGTGGTGCTCGCCTCGGGCTCCGGCACCCTGCTGCAGGCGCTGCTCGACGCCGCGCGCGACCCGGCCTACCCGGCGGAGGTCGTCGCCGTCGGGACCGACCGTCCGGGCGTCGAGGCGCTGAACCGGGCCACCCGCTCCGGCGTCCCCGCCTTCACCGTGCGGCCCGCCGAGCACCCGGACCGCCCGGCGTGGGACCGCGCGCTGCTGGCCGCCGTCCTGGAGCATCGGCCGGACCTCGTCGTCAGCGCGGGGTTCATGCGGATCCTCGGCGCGCCGTTCCTCGACGGCATCGGCCGCCCCGTCGTCAACACCCACCCGGCGCTGCTGCCCGCGTTCCCCGGCGCGCACGCCGTCCGCGACGCCCTCGCCCACGGCGTCACGGTCACCGGGACCACCGTCCACCTGGTCGACGCCGGCGTGGACACCGGGCCGATCCTGGCCCAGGAGGCCGTCCCCGTGCTGCCCGGCGACACCGAGGCCGAGCTGCACGAACGCATCAAGATCGCGGAGCGGCGGTTGCTCGTGGCCACCGTCGCGACGCTGAGTACCGGAAAGACGCTGTGCAACCGAGAGGCGAGAGTCCAGTGAGCGAACGCAGGCCGGTCAAGCGGGCCCTGATCAGCGTCTACGACAAGGCCGGGCTGCTCGACCTGGCGACCGGGCTGCACGCCGCGGGCGTGGAGATCGTCTCGACCGGCTCGACCGCGCAGCGGATCGCCGACGCCGGGGTCCCCGTCACTCCCGTCGAGGAGCTGACCGGGTTCCCGGAGTGCCTCGACGGCCGCGTCAAGACCCTGCACCCGCGCGTGCACGCCGGCCTGCTCGCCGACACCCGCAAGCCGGAGCACCTCGAGCAGCTCGAGCAGCTGGGCATCGCGCCGTTCGACCTGCTCGTCTCGAACCTCTACCCGTTCACCGAGACCGTGGCGTCGGGCGCGACGCCGGACGAGTGCGTCGAGCAGATCGACATCGGTGGGCCCGCGATGGTCCGGGCGTCGGCGAAGAACCACGACAGCCTCGCCGTGGTCACCGACCCCGCGAAGTACGCCTGGGCGCTCGAGCAGATCGCCGCCGGCGGGTTCGTGCTGGAGGACCGGCGCCGGCTCGCGGCCGAGGCGTTCCGGCACACCGCGGCCTACGACGTCGCCGTCGCCTCCTGGATGGGGTCGGTGCTGGTCGGCGGCGAGTCGGCCTTCCCGGAGTGGGCGGGCGCGACGTGGACCCGCAAGGCCACCCTCCGCTACGGCGAGAACCCGCACCAGGCCGCCGCGATCTACACCTCCGAGGCCGGCGGGACGGGGCTGGCCCGCGCCGAGCAGCTGCACGGCAAGGAGATGTCCTACAACAACTACGTCGACGCCGACGCCGCCTGGCGCGCCGCGCACGACCACGGCGACCGGCCGTCCGTCGCGGTGATCAAGCACGCCAACCCGTGTGGGATCGCGGTGGGCGCCGACGTCGCCGAGGCCCACCGCAAGGCCCACGCCACCGACCCCGTCAGCGCGTACGGCGGCGTGATCGCGACCAACCGCGAGGTGTCGGTCGAGATGGCGCAGCAGGTCAAGGACGTCTTCACCGAGGTCGTGGTGGCCCCCGGGTTCGCGCCCGAGGCGCTGGAGATCCTGCGGGCGAAGAAGAACATCCGGCTGCTGCGGATCGACGGCGAGGTCGCCCGGCACGGCGCCGAGATCCGCCCGATCAGCGGCGGCCTGCTGATGCAGCAGCGCGATGCCGTCGACGCCCCGGGCGACGACCCCTCCTCCTGGAAGCTGGTCGCCGGTGAGGCCGCGGACGAGCAGACCCTCGCCGACCTGGCGTTCGCTTGGCGCGCCTGCCGCGCGGTGAAGTCCAACGCGATCCTGCTCGCGTCGGACGGCGCCGCGGTCGGCGTCGGGATGGGGCAGGTCAACCGGGTCGACTCCTGCCGGCTCGCGGTCACCCGGGCCGGGGAGCGGGCGCGCGGCGCGGTCGCGGCCTCCGACGCCTTCTTCCCCTTCCCCGACGGCCTCGAGGTGCTGATCGAGGGCGGCGTCAAGGCCGTCGTGCACCCGGGCGGCTCGATCCGGGACGACCAGGTGACCGCCGCGGCCGCCGAGGCGGGCGTGACGCTCTACCTCACCGGCACCCGGCACTTCGCCCACTGATCCCGCCGGCGGGCGGCGACATGCCGTCCGCCGCGTGATGGCGATGTCGCGGCTCGGACTGTCCGGTTGCGCTCGAAATGATCATGTGGTGCCGCCAGCCCGAGTGTCGCCCCGTCGGCCAGAGCGTCACCGTGCTGCTGTCGGGCCTCGCAGTGAGGTGGCGCTCGGAACGATCTTGTGCTCGGGCGCCCTACCGGTCCACCCGATCGCGGGTTGAGGGCGTCGGTGGGCTGGGTTAGAGTTCGAACAAAGGTTCGAACGCCGTCTTCCCCGCGGCGTGCCCGTCGTGCGGGGGAGGTGTGTCGTGAGCTGCCGTCAGGCTGCCCGCGCCGTCCGTGTCCCATCACATCGTGAGCCGGTGTCGCGCGCGGCACCGGTGCCGCTGCGGTGGCCACGGCGGCCCTGTCGGCGACCGATCCGCCCCGCACACCGGCCGGCCAGGCCAGGTCGGCAGGCTGTACACCCCTTTCGCCCCGGCGCACCCGCTCCGGCCGGCCTGCACACCCGAAGCGACGCCGCACGGGCTGTCGATGAGGTGTGCGGCTGCGACAGAGGGTGTGCGAAGTTCGTGCCTTCGCCCTCTCGAGGTGTCTTCCGAGTCGGGGCGACGGTGCGGCGTGGGTGAGCCCTGGGCGCTCGACCCGGATCCCTGGCCGGTCGACGGGCCGGGGTACGGGGAGGGCGAGGACCCGGAGGGCGGCGTGATCGTGGGGAGCGGGCGCCCGCCCGCCGACCCGCGCACCCGGAACCTGCGGGTCCACGGAGCGGGGCGTCCGGTCCGGTCCGGCCGGCCGGTGGGGCCGGGTGGATCGGGCGGGGAGAGTGCCGCCGAGCGGCTCGCGACGGCTCGCGGGCTGCTGCGTCGGATGGAGAACCGCTCGTCCGCGGCGGCCCGACCCGCGCCGGCACCGGGCGACGACGGTCGGGTCCTCCCGGTCGTCGCCCCGCTGGCCCCGCTGCTGCCCGGGGGCGGGCTGCGGCGCGGCTCCACCGTGTCGGTCTCGACCGGCCCGGGATCGACGTCCCTGCTGTTCGGGCTGCTCGCCGAGGCCTCGGCCGAGGGCGCGTGGGCGGGCGTGGTCGGCGCGCCGGGGCTCGGCGCGGTCGCCGCCGCGGAGGCCGGGATCCGGCTCGAGCGGCTCGCGCTGGTGCCCCGGCCCGGCGCGGACCTCGTCGCGATCACCGCCGCGCTGCTCGACGGGTTGGACCTCGTCGTGGTCGCGGGCGCCGAGCGGGCGGGGGTGCGCGCGGCCGACCGGGAGCGGCTGGAGGCGCGGGCCCGGCAGCGCGGTGCGGTGCTGCTCGCGCTGGGTGCCTGGCCGGGCGCCGATCTGGTCCTCGGGTGCTCGCAGGTGGAGTGGCGGGGCGTCGCGCGGGGCGCGGGCCGGTTGCGCTCGCGGTGCGCGGTGGTGCGGTCGACCGGCCGCGGCACGGGTGCGTCCGGGCGTGAGACGGAGCTGCTGCTCCCGGGGCCCGGCGGTGCGGTCGCGGAGCGCGAGGAGATCCGCCGCTCCCCGATGGTCGACGAGCCGGCGGAGATCCCGGTGGTCCGGGCGGCGGTCTCGTGAGCACCCCCCACGATCGACGGCGGCCTCGCCCGGCGGCCGGCCGCCTCGAAGATCACTGTCTCGGACCGATGCGCGCCGCTCATGGCCGTGAACGGTCCCGATCGGTGATCACGACGCTGCAGGTGTCGCAAGATCGCCGCCCCGGACCGACACGCGCCACCGACAGCCGTGGACGGTCCCGGCCGGTGATCATGTGCCCCACCACCACGACTCCGCAGATTCCGGGCCGTCACCCACGTCGGGAGGACCCCCATGGCTGAGCCCGGCGAGCGGGTGCTGGCGTTGTGGTCCCCGGACTGGCCCGTGACCGCGGCGATGCAGGCCGCGCACGTCCCGGCCCACCGTCCCGCGGCGGTGTTCCTGGCCAACCGCGTGGTGGCCTGCTCGGCGGGTGCGCGGGCGGCGGGGGTGCGGCGCGGGTTGCGCCGGCGGGACGCCCAGGCGCGGTGCCCCGAGCTCGCCGTCCTGGCCCCGGACCCGGACCGGGACGCGCGGCTGTTCGAGCCGGTGGTCGTCGCCGTCGAGGAGCTGGCCCCGGGGGTGGAGGTGGTCCGGCCCGGCCTGCTGGCGCTCCCGGCCAGGGGCCCGGTCGGGTTCTTCGGCGGCGAGCGCGAGGCGGCCGAGCGGTTGATCGACCAGGTCGCCGCGCGCACCGGGGTGGAGTGCCAGACCGGGTTCGCCGACGGGCTGTTCGCCGCCGTGCTCGCCGCCCGCCGCGGGGTGGGGGTCGAGCCCGGCCGCAGCGCGGAGTTCCTCGCCCCGCTCGGGGTGGAGGAGCTCGACCGCGAGCCCGACGTCGACCGCTCCGAGCTGGTGGACCTGCTGCGGCGGCTGGGCCTGCGCAGCCTCGGCGCGTTCGGGGCACTGGCCCAGGCGGACGTCGCCTCCCGGTTCGGCGCCGACGCCGTCCTCGCCCACCGACTCGCCCGCGGCCTGGACCCGCGCCCGCCCGTGCGCCGGTGCCCGCCCGAGGAGCTCGCCGTCGCGATCGAGCTGGACCCGCCGGTCACGCGGGTCGACGCGGCCGCGTTCGCCGCCCGCTCGCTGGCCGAGCAGCTGCACCACACCCTGGCCGGGCACGGCCTCTCCTGCACCCGGCTGGGGGTGTGGGCGCGCACCGAGGGCGGGGAGGAGCTGCTGCGGGTCTGGCGCTGCGCCGAGCCGCTCACCCCGTCCGGGACGGTCGACCGGGTGCGCTGGCAGCTCGACTCGTGGCTGACCCGGGGCGGCTCCGGCGCCGTCGTCGAGCTGCGGCTCACCCCGGAGGAGACGGTCACCGCGGGGGCGCTGCAGCTCGGCCTGTGGGGCGACGTCGGCGAGGCGGACGAGCGGGCCGGGCGCGCGCTGGTCCGGGTCCAGGCGCTGCTCGGTCCGGAGTCCGTGGTCACCGCGGTCCTCGCCGGCGGCCGTGACCCGGACGAGCGGGTCCGGTACGTCCCGTGGGGCGACGACCGCGAGCCCGGTTCCCGTGCCGCCGGGCCCCTCGAGGGCCCGCCCGCCGAGCCGCCGGTCGAGGGGTTCGGTCCGTACCCGGACGGCCCGACGGCCGGGCTGCGGGTGGTCGGCGGCGAACCGGTGCCCGTCCTCGACCCGGTCCTCGAACCCGCCCCGCTCCCGCGGGAGACCCCGCGCGGCTTCGCGCCCGACGCCCCCGAGGCCGCGCTCCGGGGCACCGCCCCGACCGCGACCCGGGGGCCGGCCGCCCGCAAGCCCGGCCGGTCGCGGCCGATCCGGACCGGCAAGGCCGCGCGGGACCCCGTCCCTGCCTGGCCAGGCCGTCTCCCGGCGCCGTCGCCGGCGACCGTGCCGGAGGAGCCCATCCCGGTCGAGCTGCACACCGCCGAGGGCAGGCCGGTCGGCCTGCACGAGGCCGGCATGCTCGCGGCCGACCCGCACCGGCTGCTGCTCAC
Source organism: Pseudonocardia autotrophica (assembly GCF_000717175.1). GTDB lineage: Bacteria > Actinomycetota > Actinomycetes > Mycobacteriales > Pseudonocardiaceae > Pseudonocardia > Pseudonocardia halophobica. The sequence continues at coordinate 195,476 of NZ_JNYD01000012.1, forward strand.
CGGGCACCCGCCGCGCGAGGTCCGGGACTGGGCGGGGCCCTGGCCGGTACGCCGGCGATGGTGGTCGGCCGACGGCCTCACGGGGTCTCGGCTGCAGGTCGAGCTGGCCGACGGGGTGGCCCTGCTCCTGCTCTACCGGGAGGAGCGGTGGTGGGTCACCGGCATCTACGACTGACGGCGCCACGACCGGCGGCCCCACGACCGGCGGCCCCACGACCGGCGGCCCCACGACCGGCCGCCCGACGACCGGCGGTCCGACGACCGTCCCTGCGACCGCCGCTACGACTGCCGCTGGGGCACCCCGGTCAGGTCGAGGGCGAACCGGCCGACCGTGCCCGCGAGGGCGTCGACGTTGCGGTCCAGCGCCGTGCGGTCGACGTTGGCCGTGGTGTCGCAGGCCTGGTGGTAGCAGGCGTCGTACGGACGGTCCGCCTGGCCGCCCCACTGCTGGGCCTGCTGCGCCGACTTGCGCTCCTCGGCCCCGGTGAACAGGCCGCCCGAGGGGATGCCGGCGGCGATGAACGGGCCGTAGTCGGAGCGGCCGTCGAAGTCGGTGCCCGACCCCTGCACGCCCAGGGCCGAGAGCTGCTCGAGCAGCACCTGCTCCACGGCCGCCGAGCCCTCGGGGCCCGGGCCGGCGCCCTGCTTGTCCGAGTCGTCGCCGTCGTAGACGAGGTAGCCGGCGTTCGGCGAGCCGACCATGTCCAGGTTCACGTACAGCGCGATCTTCTGCCGGTCGGCGGGAGCGAGCCCCTCGACGTACCGGGTGGAGCCGACCAGCCCGAGCTCCTCGGCGCCCCACCAGGCGAAGCGGACGGCGTTGGCCACCGGCGGCGTCGGGCCGAGCGCGGTCGCGAGCTCCAGCAGCGAGGCCGTGCCGGTGCCGTTGTCGTTGATCCCCGGCCCCTCCGGCACCGAGTCGAGGTGCGCCCCGGCCATCACGACCCGGTTCGGGTCGCCGGTCGTGGTCTGCGTGATCACGTTGCGACTCACGGTGTCCCGCGTGGTGGTGGTCAGCAGCAGGGTGACCGGCGTGCCGCCCTTCGTCGCGAGGTCGGCGCCCGCGGACGCGGTCACACCCGTGGTCGGCACGGTCTCGGTGGACTCGCCCAGCGTGCCGTCGAGCCGCTCGTTCTCGGTGTTGACCACGACCAGCCCCGCGGCGCCCGCCCTCTTCGCGTTCTCGGACTTGGCGCCGAAGGGGCAGGTGCCGCGCTTGACCAGCGCGATCGCCCCGGCGGGCATGCCCGCGAAGTCCTCGGCCTCGCAGCCGGAGGTGGCGTCTTGGGCGACGACGTGCAGCGGCGCGGTCAGCCCGCCCGCCGGGGTGGAGGGGGAGAAGCTCATGACGGTGGACTCGACGGTGCGGCCCTCGACGGTCAGCCGCTGGTCCTGCACGGAGAAGGCGCGGACGTCGAAGGTCGGGGTGTCCACGGTGAACCCCGCGTCGCGCAGCGTCCGGGCCACGTAGTCCACGCTGGCGTCGTAGCCGGGGGTGCCGAGGGCGCGGTTGCCGCCGTTCGCGTCGGCGATCTGCTGCAGCCGTTCCAGGTGGGCGAAGGCGCCGTCGCCGCTCACGGTGGACATGAGCCGGGCGGGCAGGCCCGGATCGGGCGCCACCGCCGTTGCCGACGGTGGTGCGGGTGCGGTGGGCGCCGCGGAACACCCCGCGAGCACGAGCGCCGCGAGCCCGGCCACCGTCGCCGCCAGTCGTCGTCCCCGCATGGCTCCCCCTCCGTCACCGTGTCGTCGCACAGTGTCCGGCATGGGTGGGGTGCGCGCCGATCACCCCGATCGGGTGGGTCGCCCGGAGCGGTCGGGGTCCACGGGTGCCGCACGGGCGCAGCACAGGTGTTTCTCAGGTGGTGGGAGTGGACTGATCACAGCATCACGGACGTCGTCGGAGCTGGTGACGGAGCCCCGACGACCGCCGGACGCGTGCGACCGGACGCTGGGGAGCCCCCGGTACCGCGCCGCCGGCAGGCCCGGATGACGCCGGTCGGGGGCTGGGGAGCGGCCCGGCCGGCGTCGTCCGGCGGACGACCGGGGTGGGCGTCGATCACGTGGTGGAGGTCGCGAGGCTCCCGAGGGTGCCCGCGGCGGCGTCGCCGAAGCGGTCCAGGGCGACGCGGTCGACGTTGGTGAGGGTGTCGCAGGCCGTGTGGTAGCAGCCGTCGAACACCTGGCCCGCGGTACCGCCCCACTTCGCGGCCTGGTCGGGGGTCTTGACCTGCTCGTCGCCCGCCAGCAGGCCCGCGCTCGGGATGCCGGCCTTCACGAAGGCCGCGTAGTCCGACCCGTCGTCGAACTCCAGGGTGTCCGGCGCGGCCCCCAGCCCCGTCAGCCGGGCCACGAGGTCACGGCTGGCCGGCTCGTCGCCCTGCACGAAGTAGCCCGCGTTCGGCGAGGCCGTCATGTCGAGGTTGAGGTAGAGCGCGATCGCGCGGCGGTCGGCCGCGGACAGCGAGTCGACGTACCCCTGCGAGCCCTCGAAGTCGCGCTCCTCGGCGCCCCAGAACGCGAAGCGGACGGCGCGGCCCACCGGCGGCGAGCCGCCCATCTTCGTGGCGATCTCCAGCAGGTTCGCCACCCCGGTGCCGTTGTCGTTGATGCCGGGGCCGTCGCGCACCGAGTCCAGGTGGGCACCGGCGAGGACGACCTGGCCGGGATCCCCGGTGCGGGTCTGCGCGATCACGTTGCGGTGCTGCGCGTCCCGGAAGGTGAACGTCGGGGTGGTGACGTCGAAGCCGGCCCCGCGCAGCACCTCGGCGACGTGGTCGACGGCCGCGTCGTAGCCCGGGCGCCCGGTGGCCCGGTTGCCGCCGTGGGCGTCGGCGATCCGCTGCAGCTCGCCGAGCTGGGCATACGCTCCGTCGCCGCTGACCTCGGCCACGAGCCCGTCCGCGAAGGCGGACGGCACGGGCGACGGCGACGGGGGCGTGGCGGCGGAACAGGCCACCGCGAGTCCCGCGAGCAGGGCGGCGAGGCCGGTGCGCACGATCCTGGTGTGTGGCGCCCGGTGGCGGTGGTCGACCATGAGCCTCCGATCGACGGTCCCTCACCCGGATCATGGGGACCGGACGGTGATCCCGCCACTCGAATAGTGGCGTTCACGTCGGCGGCAAGGTCTAGCGTCGCCGGCGGGAGGGGGACGGACGATGCGGATCGGCGAGCTGGCGGAGCGGGCCGGGGTGAGCCCCCGGGCGTTGCGGCACTACGAGGAGCTCGGGCTGCTGCCTGCGCGACGGCGGGCGAACGGCTACCGCACCTACGGCGAGGAGGACCTGCGGGCGCTCGCCGAGATCCGCGCGTTGGTCGGGCTGGGCCTGTCCCTGGAGGAGACGCGGCCCTTCGTCGAGTGCCTCCGCGCGGGCCACCCGAGTGGCGCGAGCTGCGCCGACTCGATCGCGGTGTACCGGCTGAAGCTCGCCGAGGTCGACGCGTCCCTGGCCCGGCTCGGTGCGGTGCGCGCCGAGCTCGAGGCGCAGCTGCGGTCCGCGCTGCGCGAGCGGGCACCGGTACCCCGGTGTGAACTGTCCGTGGAGGAACCGTGATCGAGATCGTCACCGACGAGACCTTCGAGGCCCGGGTGCTGCGCGCGCCGGGGCCGGTGCTGGTCGACTTCACCGCGACCTGGTGCCCGCCCTGCCGGATGATCAAGCCCGTGCTGGCCGAGCTCGCGGTCGAGCTGGCGGGGCGGCTGGAGGTCGTCGCGCTCGACGTCGACGACTCCCCGAAGGCCGCGGCCGCGGCCGGGGTGATGGGCATGCCGACGCTGAGCCTGTACGTCGACGGGCGGGTGGTCACGCAGGTCGTCGGGGCGCGGCCGAAGGCGGCGGTGCGGGCGGCGGTGGAGCCGTTCCTGCCTGTGGACAACTCCGTCGCGACGGCCCGTTAGAACGGATGTTCGAGTACGCTCCGGGGCATGGGATGGAGCAACCCGGACGTCACCTGGCGGGAGCTGGAGGCCGCGCTGTCGGGCCGCGTCGGCTCGAGCCTGCGCGGCGGCCCGGAGGCCGACGGCGGCGACTCGCCGGCGTGGTCGCGCAAGCGTGAGCCGTACGAACCGCCGCCCGCGCACGCGGGTCCGGTGGAGGAGACCGTCCCGTACGCGGAGCTGCACTGCCACTCCAACTTCAGCTTCCTCGACGGGGCGAGCCATCCCGAAGAGCTGGTCGAGCGGGCCCACGAGCTCGGCCTCGAGGCGATCGCGCTCACCGACCACGACGGGATGTACGGCGTGGTCCGCTTCGCCGAGGCCGCGCGCGAGCTGGGCGTGCGCACGGTCTTCGGCGCCGAGCTGAGCCTCGGGCTGCCCGCTCCGCAGAACGGTGTGCCGGACCCGGAGGGCAGCCACCTGCTGCTGCTCGCGCGCGGCCCGGAGGGCTACGGGGCGCTGTGCCGCACGATCAGCGCCGCGCAGCTGCGCGGGGCGGAGAAGGGCCGCCCGGTGTACGACCCGGTGGAGGTCGTCGAGGACACCCGCGGCCGGGTCGTCGCGCTCACCGGGTGCCGCAAGGGCACGGTCCAGCAGGCGCTGCGGGCGGGTGGGCCCGCAGCGGCCGCGGAGGCGCTGCGCGGGCTGGTCGAGCGGTTCGGCCGGGAGAACGTGGCCGTCGAGCTCACCCACCAGGGCCTGCCCACCGACACCGAGCGCAACGACCTGCTGGCCGGGCTGGCGGCCGAGGCCGGCGTCCCGACCGTGGCCACCACCGGGGCGCACTACGCCACGGCCGACCGGTTCCCGCTGGCGTCGGCGTTGGCGGCGGTCCGCGCCCGGCGCAGCCTCGACGAGGCGGACCCCTGGCTGCCCGCCGCCGGCGGGGCGCACCTGCGCGGCGGCGCGGCCATGGCGGCCCGGTTCGAGCGGCGGTACCCGGGCGCGGTGGGCCGGGCGGCGGAGCTGGGCCGGGAGCTGGCCTTCGAGCTGCAGCTGGTGGCACCGGACCTGCCGCCCTTCGACGTGCCGCCGGGGGAGACGGAGGCGACCTGGCTGCGCGCGCTGACCTGGCAGGGCGTCGCGAAGCGGTACGGCAGCCGCGCGGAGAACCGGTTCGCCGCGGACATGGTGGCGCACGAGCTGGCGATCATCGAGGCCAAGAACTTCCCGGGCTACTTCCTGATCGTGGCCGACATCGTGGCCTTCTGCCGGCGGGCCGGGATCCTCTGCCAGGGCCGGGGCTCGGCCGCGAACTCCGCGGTCTGCTACGCGCTGGGCATCACCAACGTCGACGCGGTGCGCCACGGCCTGCTCTTCGAGCGGTTCCTCTCCCCGGACCGGGACGGCTACCCGGACATCGACCTCGACATCGAGTCGGGCCGGCGCGAGGAGGTGATCCAGTACGTCTACCAGCGGTACGCGCGCACGCACGCGGCCCAGGTGGCCAACGTGATCACCTACCGGCCGCGGTCGGCGGTGCGGGACATGGCGAAGGCGCTGGGCTTCTCGCCCGGCCAGCAGGACGCGTGGAGCAAGCGGATCGAGCGCTGGACGGGGCTGGACACCGAGACCGTCCCGGAGGACCTGCCCGTGCCGGTGCTGGCCCTGGCCGACCAGCTGCTCGGCTTCCCGCGGCACCTCGGGATCCACTCCGGCGGCATGGTGATCTGTGACCGGCCGGTGTCCGAGGTCGTGCCGGTGGAGTGGGCGCGGATGGAGGACCGGACCGTCGTCCAGTGGGACAAGGACGACTGCGCGGCCGCCGGGCTGGTCAAGTTCGACCTGCTCGGGCTGGGGATGCTCACCGCGCTGCACCTGATGATGGACCTGGTCGAGGAGCACGAGGGGTACGAGGTCGAGCTGCACGAGCTCGGGGAGAGCGACCCGGCGGTGTACGAGATGCTGCAGCGGGCCGACTCGGTGGGCGTGTTCCAGGTCGAGTCCCGGGCGCAGATGGCCACACTGCCCCGGCTCAAGCCGCGCGAGTTCTACGACCTGGTCGTCGAGGTGGCGCTGATCCGGCCCGGGCCGATCCAGGGCGGCTCGGTGCACCCGTACATCCGGCGGCGCAACGGGCTCGAGGAGTGGGAGTACGACCACCCGCTGCTGGCGGGCGCGCTGGAGAAGACCCTCGGCGTGCCGCTGTTCCAGGAGCAGCTCATGCAGATCGCGGTCGACGTGGCGGGCTTCTCCGCCGCCGACGCGGACGAGCTGCGCCGCGCCATGGGGTCCAAGCGCTCCACGGAGAAGATGGAGCGGCTGCGGGAGCGGTTCTTCGCGGGGATGGCGACCCGGGGGATCCCGGACGACGTCGCGGAGACGATCTTCCGGAAGATGCTGGCCTTCTCCAACTTCGGTTTCCCGGAGAGCCACTCGATCAGCTTCGCGTCGCTGGTCTACTACAGTTCCTGGTTCAAGCTCTACCACCCGGCGGCCTTCTGTGCGGCGCTGCTGAACTCCCAGCCGATGGGCTTCTACTCCCCGCAGTCACTGGTCGCCGACGCCCGGCGGCACGGGGTCCGGGTCCGCGGGCCGGACGTCAACGTCGGCGGCGCCGCCGCGATCCTCGAGCCGGACGAGGAGAGCGCCGGGGGGCGGGCGATCCGCACCGGGCTGCGCGAGATCCGCACGGTCGGCACCGAGCTCGCCGAGGAGATCGAGGCCGAACGGGAGCGCGGGGGCCCGTACCGGGACCTCGCCGACCTGGCCCGCCGGGTGCGGCTCACCGGGCCGCAGGCGGAGGCGCTGGCCACCGCGGGGGCGTTCGGCTGCTTCGGGATCGAGCGGCGGGCCGCGCTGTGGGCGGCCGGTGTGGTCGCGGCGGTGCGGCCGGAGCACCTGCCGGGCAGCGCGGTCGGGCTGGCGGCGCCCGCGCTGCCGGGGATGACGGAGGTGGAGGAGACCGTGGCGGACGTCTGGGCCACGGGGGTCTCGCCGGACAGCCATCCGCTGCAGCACCTGCGCACGGAGCTCGAGGGGCTGGGCGCGGTCCGGATCGACCGGCTGGACGAGGTGGCGCGGAGGGCGGGCGCCGGGGAACGGGCGGACCTGGGCGATCCGTTCGACCCGGACAACCCCCCGCCGCGGGTGCTGGTCGGCGGCCTGGTCACGCACCGGCAGCGGCCGGCGACGGCCCGCGGGGTCACGTTCGTGAACCTGGAGGACGAGAGCGGGATGCTCAACGTCACCTGCTCGGAGGGGCTGTGGGCGCGCTACCGCACGGTCGCGCTGGGCAGCGCGGCGTTGCTGGTCCGCGGCCGGCTGGAGCGGAGCCCCGAGGGCGTGCTCAACCTGGTCGCGGACCGGTTGCAGCGGTTGCCGCTGAAGGTGGCGGTGAAGTCGCGGGACTTCCGGTGAGCGGCCCCACCGGAAGCCCCACGAGGTCTCGGAGTCGGCGGTGCAGCGGGTCAGCGCACCAGCGGCGCGCCCATCGGCCGGGCGCGTCCGCCCAGCTCCTGCGTCATGCCGTCGACGAAGATGTACACGGCGGTGAGGCAGAACAGCGCCGCGGTGATCCCGGCGATGGTGAGCAGGCCGGTCGAGCCGTTCAGCGTGGCCGTGAGCACCAGCGCCACCGTGATCGTGACCAGCGCGAACAGGGTGGTGAAAGCCAGCGGCAGACGCAGCGTGGCCAGGGTGAGCACCGCGAACACCGCGAGCCAGGCGATGAGGAAGGTCCCCTGCGCGGCGGCGGCGTTCTCCGCCGGGATCTTCAGCCAGTCGTTGACCAGCGAGAGCACGAGGTAGCCGTAGCTCAGCCAGAAGGTCGCGAACACCGTGAAGATCGCGCCGACCGCGCCCTGCCCGATCCGGATCGCCCACACGCCGGCGACCAGGAGGCCCAGGACGGAGACCAGGAGCGTCATCGGGACGAGGGTGCCCACGGCGGCCGCGGGCAGGTACCCGAACAGGTACAGCGTCAGGCCGATCCCGCCGACGAGGAAGGCGGGAAGCCCGAGCAGGGCGGGGTTGCCGGTCGGTGCGGGCGGGGCGGCGGGCGCCGCGGGGCCGGCGGCGCCCGCCGGGTCGAGGGCGGGTTCGGACAGTCCGTGCTCAGTGCTCATGTCACGCTCCAGACTGGTGGGCATCCGGGAGCGGAGCGTCCAGGGCGCGGGCGAGGAGTGTGCTCCGTCACACACATTCACGTCCACATCGGTCCAGTGTGGTTTCTCAATCTGACACAGCAGGCCTCTGACCTGGGGGGAGTCGCGCGAACAGGCGAGTATGGACACGGCGCGGACACGGCCGGGACACGGTCCGGACACGGGCGGCGCGGGATCACTACTCAAAGGACGCGCGAGACGGCGTCGCGGGAACGGAGATCGCGGGGTCGATCCAGCGGTTGTGCATGCGCCGAGGAGACGGGGCGGGAACGAGCGGGGCCCGGACGCCTCGGGGCGAGACGTCCGGGCCCGGTCGCGCGACGGTGCGGCGAGGCGCAGCGCCTGCGTCACTTCACCAGCGCGTTGCCCATCGGCATCGGACGACCGCCCAGGTCCTGGGTGAAGCCGTCGAACAGGATGTAGGCGAAGATCGCGCAGAAGACCAGGGTGGTGATCCCGGCGATCGGGAAGAGACCGGTGTTGCCGGTGCTCACGCCCAGGAACGCGAGCACGAAGGTGATGTCCACGAACACGAAGCCCGCGGTGAAGGCCAGCGGCAGGCGCAGCGTCGCCAACGTGAGCAGGAGGAACACCAGGGTGAAGGACAGCAGGTAGGTCCGCTGCACGCTCGCCACGGAGGCGGCGTCGGTCACGCCCCACCAGCCGCTGGTGAGCCCGGTGAGCAGCAGCCCGAAGCTGAGCCAGAAGGCGGAGAACACGCCGAAGATCGCGGACACCGCGTTGGCGGCCACCCGGGCCGCCCACACCGAGGCGATCAGCAGGAAGAGCCCGGCGGAGAGCGAGACGATCGGGATCATGCCGCCCGGCAGGGTGGCGGTGTCCAGGTACCCGAGGAACCAGAGGCCCAGGGTGACCCCGGAGGGCAGGAAGGTGATCAGGCCCAGCAGGGCCGGGTTGGGCGCCGGGGCGGCGGCCGCCTGCGGCTCGGCAGCGGCATGCGCCCCCGCCTGCACGTCGCTTTCCACGCTCATGAAGTGCTCCTCGTCGAGTGGGCCGGCAGGGGAGTCCGTGGACGCCGGCGGTGCGATTGTGCGCGGGGTCACAGCGGCGGCGGACCCTCCGAAAGAACGGATCACGACCTCGACTTTCGCGACGCAACGCGGGGACGAGCAGGTCAGCTGACCGTCGGGGCGGGTCACGAAGGGGTGACGCGGGTTGCGCACCGGCCGGGTTGGACCCGGCGTGGGCGGCCTCTGGGAGGATGGCGGACGTGAGCGGCGGCGACCATCTGCGGGGTGACCTGCCGAGCGGTGACGAGCCGACCGCCCCGCTCCGCCGGCCGGGAACCGGCCCGTCGCAACCCGGCCCCACGCACCCCGGTCCGCACCCCGCATCACAGCAGCCCGGCCCGCCGCACCCCGCCCCGCAGCCCGGCTCGCCGCACCCCGGTCCACAGCCCGCCCCACCGCAGCCCGGCCCCCCGCGCGTCGGTCCGCTCCCGCCGCCCATCCCGCCGCCGGGCCCGCCGGAACCGAGCTCGCCGGCCCCGCCGCCGGCCGTCCACGAACGCGGCGGTGTCCGCGGCTGGCTCGAGGTCCACGGCGCGCTGCTGCTGGTGCTGCTGATCGCGCTGGGCGGCATGGTCCAGGTGCTCACCGAGCACTGGCGCCAGGGCTCCGCGCTCCTCGGCGGGTCCCTGCTGGTCGCGGCGCTGCTGCGCGGCGTGCTCCCGCCCGCGCGCGCCGGGCTGCTGGCGATCCGCGGCCGGGTGGTCGACGTCGTCTGCTACACGGTGTTCGGCATCGCCGTGCTCCTGCTCGCGCTCACGATCACCCGCGGATCGCTCACCGTGGGCTAGGTTCCCGCCATGTCACCTCGGGAGACGGACCGGAGCGAGCGGATCGTCGACACGCTCGTCGACGCGTTCTCCGACCTCATGGCGGCCGACCCGGCGGCCTTCCGCACCAAGTTCCGCAAGATGGCGGCGGACCCGTTCGCCTTCTACCGCGGGAGCGCCTGCCTGTTCTACGCCGACGTCGCCGAGCGCGAGGACCCGTGGGCGGACGAGCGGACCGGCCGGATCTGGATCCAGGGCGACCTGCACGCCGAGAACTTCGGCACCTACATGGACGGCGACGGCCGGCTGATCTTCGACGTCAACGACTTCGACGAGGCGTACATCGGCCACTTCACCTGGGACGTCACCCGCTTTGCCGCCAGTCTCGCGCTGCTGTGCTGGCGCAAGGCGATCCCCGACGACGACATCACCGAACTGGTCGGCCGCTACGCCCGGGCCTACCTCGACCAGGTCCGCGCGTTCACCGACGTCGACGACGACCGCAGCTTCTCCCTGCGTCTCGACACCTGCGACGGGCCCGTGCAGGAGGCGCTGCTGCGGGCGAAGCTCAGCACCCGCGTGGCCCTGCTCGACTCGATCACCGAGACCGAGGGCTTCGACCGGATCCTGCGGGACGGTCCCGGGGTCCGCCGGCTCGACGACGGTGAGCGCGAGCGGGTGTGCGAGGCGTTCGAGCGCTACCTCGACACCATTCCCGAGTCGAAGCGGGACTCCGGCGTCACCTACGCGATCAAGGACGTCGCCGGGAAGTCCGGCTTCGGGATCGGGTCCGCGGGCCTGCCCGCGTACACGGTGCTGGTCGAGGGCTACAACCAGGCGTTGGACAACGACGTCGTGCTGACGATGAAGCAGGGCAACGTGGCGGCGCCGTCGCGTGTGGTGCCGGAGTCGGAGGTCGCCGCGGTCTTCCACCACCACGGGCACCGCACCGTGCTGTCGCAGCGTGCCCTGCAGGCCCACGCCGACCGGCACCTCGGGTGGACCGACCTCGACGACGTGGGTTTCGTCGTCAGCGAGATCTCGCCGTACGAGTCCGACCTGGACTGGTCGGAGCTCACCGAGCCCGACGAGATCGGCCCGGTCGTGGAGTACCTCGGCCGGGCGACCGCCAAGGTGCACTGCGTCGCGGACTCCGACGCCGACGACTCGATCGTCGACTTCCAGACGGAGGAGGCGATCACGGACGTGGTCGGAGGCCGGGAGGACGAGTTCGTCGGCTGGGTCACCGACTTCGCCCACTCCTACGCCGCACAGGTCCGCGAGGACCACGCGCGCTTCGTCGACGCCTTCCGCGACGGGCGTATCCCCGGCGTCACCAGCACCTGAATACACGAACGGCACTTTCGTGCGGACCTACCGCACGAAAGTGCCGTTCGTGCAAAGAACTCAGAAGCTCGCGAGCGCCTCGTTCAGGGTCCTGCTCGGCTTCATGACGGAGTCCGTCTTGGCCTTGTCGACGTAGTAGTAGCCGCCCAGGTCGACCGGCTCACCCTGCACGCCGTTGAGCTCGCCGACGATGGTCTCCTCGGCCGCGGCCAGCTTCTCGGCCAGCGGCGCGAAGATCGCGGCGAGGTCGGCGTCCTCGGTCTGCCGCGCCAGCTCCTGCGCCCAGTACAGCGCGACGTAGAAGTGCGAGCCGCGGTTGTCCAGCTCGCCCACCTTGCGCGACGGCGACTTGCCGGTCTCGAGCAGCGTGCCGGTGGCCGCGTCGAGCGTCTTGCCGAGAACGCGGGCCCGGGCGTTGTCCGTGGCGTCGGCCAGGAACTCGAGCGAGACGGCCAGGGCGAGGAACTCGCCGAGGGAGTCCCACCGCAGGTGGTTCTCCTTGACCAGCTGCTGCACGTGCTTCGGGGCGGAGCCGCCGGCACCGGTCTCGAACAGGCCGCCGCCGTTCATCAGCGGGACGATCGAGAGCATCTTCGCGCTGGTCCCGAGCTCGAGGATCGGGAAGAGGTCGGTGAGGTAGTCGCGCAGCACGTTGCCGGTGACCGAGATCGTGTCCTCGCCCGCCTTGGCGCGCTTGAGGGTGTAGCGGGTGGCCTCGGCGACCGGGAGGATCTCGATCGTCAGGCCGTCGGTGTCCAGCTCGGCGAGCTGCGACTTCACCTTCTTGATCAGCTCGGCGTCGTGCGCGCGGGTCTCGTCCAGCCAGAACACGGCCGGCCAGCCGGTGGCGCGGGCCCGCGAGACGGCCAGCTCGACCCAGTTGCGGATCGGGGCGTCCTTGGTCTGGCAGGCGCGCCAGATGTCGCCGGCCTCGACCTCGTGCTCGAGCAGGACGGAGCCGTCGGCGTCGAGGACGCGGACGGTGCCTGCCGCCTGGATCTCGAAGGTCTTGTCGTGCGAGCCGTACTCCTCGGCCTTCTGCGCCATCAGGCCCACGTTCGGGGTGGTGCCCATGGTCGTCGGGTCGAAGGCGCCGTTCTCGCGGCAGAAGTCGACGGTCTCGGCGTAGAGCGGGGCGTAGGACGAGTCCGGGATGACGAACTTGGTGTCCTGCTGCGCGTCGTCGGCGTTCCACATCTGGCCCGACGAGCGGATCGCGGCCGGCATCGACGCGTCGATGATCACGTCCGACGGGACGTGCAGGTTGGTGATCCCGCGCGAGGAGTCGACCATCGCCAGGCGCGGCCCCGAGGTGTAGCCGGCGGAGATCGCGTCCTCGATCGCCTTCTTCTTCTCCGCGGGGAGCTTCTCCAGCGCGGTGAGGATGGAGGCGAGGCCGTCGTTGGGGTTCGCCCCGACCGAGGCGAGGTCCTCGCCGTACTGCGCGAAGACGTCCTTGAAGTAGGCCCGCACGGCGTGCCCGAACAGGATCGGGTCGGACACCTTCATCATCGTGGCCTTGAGGTGCACCGAGAACAGCACGCCCTTGTCGGCGGCGTCGGCGACCTGCTCGGCCAGGAAGGCGTTGAGCGCCGACGCGCGCATGACCGCGCCGTCGACGACCTCGCCCTCGAGGACCTTCAGGCCCTCCTTGAGAACGGTCGTGGTGCCGTCCGCCGCGGTGTGCTCGATCGACAGGGTGGTCCCGGCCGGGAGGGTCACGGACTTCTCGGAGTGCCGGAAGTCCCCGTCGGACATGGTCGAGACGTGCGACTTCGACTCCTGCGACCAGGCGCCCATCGAGTGCGGGTGCTTCTTGGCGAAGCCCTTGACCGACGACGGGGCGCGGCGGTCCGAGTTGCCCTCGCGCAGGACCGGGTTGACCGCGGAGCCCTTGACGGCGTCGTAGGCGGCGCGGGCGACCTTCTCCTCGTCCGTCTGCGGGTTCTCCGGGTAGTCAGGCACCGCGTAGCCGGCGGCCTGCAGCTCCTTGATCGCCGCCTTCAGCTGCGGGATCGAGGCCGAGATGTTCGGCAGCTTGATGATGTTGGCCTCGGGCGTCTTGGCCAGCTCGCCGAGCTCGGCCAGCGCGTCGGGCACCCGCTGGGCGTCGGTCAGCCGGTCCGGGAACTGCGCGAGGATGCGGCCGGCCAGGGAGATGTCGCGGGTCTCGACGTCGATCCCGGCCTTGCCGGCGTAGGCCTCGATGACCGGCAGGAAGGAGTGCGTGGCCAGGGCCGGCGCCTCGTCCGTATAGGTGTAGATGACCTTCATCGCTGCTTCGCGCCTCGCAAACGTGTCGCCTGGTGGGCTCCGTACGACAGGAGCACGCCGCTCCCCGCCCGACACGCTATCCCGTACGCCTGTCCTGGTGCGTGCCGAGGTCGGTGCCGGATGCCCGCGACGGTGCACGTCACACCCCCGGGAGGGCGGTCCGCTCCGCTACGGTGAGCCCGAGGGTCGTCACGGGGAGGGGTCATGGCGCTGGGGCCGAAGATCAAGGTGCCCAAGCTGGAGGCGTCGTCCTTCAAGGGCTGGGCGTTCGTGCTGATCGCCGGCACCCTGCTCGCGGTGATCGCGCTCGTGTTCCGCGGCACCGGCACCACCGGCGAGACCGGCTGCGTGATGGAGGTGCAGGGCAGCGCGCCGCTCGACGTCTACCGCAGCGCCAGCACCCAGTTCGAGCCCGTCGACACCCTGCGCGCCGGCCAGCTGGTCGACGCCGAACGCGGCGTCATCGAGAACGGCTTCCGCAAGCTCGTCGGCGACAACCGGTGGGCCGTCAACGAGCGGCTGGCCGCGACCGCGGGGAGCACGTGCTGACATCCGTCACGCATGACCGGGCGCGCTGCGGGAAGCTCTAGGCGTGCCGACCGTCAGCTCCGTGAACGTCAACGGTGTGCGGGCCGCGTCGACCAAGGGCTTCCTGGACTGGCTCGCCGGGACCGAGGCGGACGTCGTGTGCCTGCAGGAGACGCGCGCGCTGCCCGTCGACCTGCCTGCCGGGTTCCTCGCCGCAACCGCCGGGTGGCACCTGACCCTCGAGCCCGCCGCCGCCAAGGGTCGTAACGGCGTGGCGGTGCTGAGCCGGGAGGCGCCCGACGCGGTGCGGACCGGGATCGGTGCGGCCGAGTTCGCCGGCTCCGGCCGGTACGTCGAGGTCGACCTGCCCGGGCTGACCGTCGCCTCGCTCTACCTGCCCAAGGGCAGCGCCGGCACCCCGAAGCAGGAGGAGAAGGACCGCTTCCTCGCCGCGCTCGCCGCGCACCTCGCCGAACGCCGGGAGAAGGCGCTGGCGGACGGCCGGGAGATGGTCGTCGCCGGGGACTTCAACATCGCGCCCGCCGAGGCCGACATCCGCAACTGGAAGGGCAACCTCGCGCACTCCGGGTTCCTCCCGCACGAGCGCGAGTGGATCGCGACGTTGTGCGCGAGCGGCTGGACGGACGTGGTGCGCGCCGTGCACCCGGGCGTCGACGGCCCCTACACCTGGTGGTCCTACCGCGGCCGCGCCTTCGACAACGACGCCGGCTGGCGCATCGACCACGTCCTCGCCACCGCCGGACTCGCCGGCCGGGCCGAGCACGCCGTCGTCGAGCGGGCCCCGAGCTACGACACGCGCTGGTCGGACCACGCCCCGGTGACCGTGAGGTTCGGGCCGCCGTGATCCCGAGCAGGATGATCGGGGGGCGCTACGTCGTCCTCGACGGGTTGGGCGCGGGGCTGCTCGGCCCGGTCTGGCGCGCCGAGGACCGGCTGACCGGGCGCTACCTCGCCGTGCAGGAGCTGCACGTCCCCGACATGACCCCCGCCGAGCACGCGCGGTTCCGTGAGCACCTGCTCCGCGAGGCCCGGCGGATCGGGGCGCTCGCCGACCCGGGGCTGCTCGCGGTGCACGACGTCCTGTCCGACTGCGGGATCGACCACGTGGTCACCGAGCTCGCCGTCGGGACGCGGCTGAGCGACCACGTCGCCTCCGGTGGTCCGCTCGCCGCCCACGACGCGCTCGACATGGCCCGGGGGCTGCTGCGCACGCTGCGCGCCGCGCACCACCGGCAGCTCGTGCACGGCGCGGTCCGGCCCGGCGCGGTCGTGCTGGGCGACGACGGCCGCATTGCGCTCGCCGACGTCGGGCTCGCGCTGCCGGCCGAGGAGGCCGGGGTGCCGATCCGCGACCAGCTCGGTCCGCACGGCGTCGTCGCGCCGGAGCGGGCGGCGGGCGGTCCCGCGACGGCCGCGGCGGACATGTGGGGGCTCGGCGCGACCCTGGCCTTCGCCGGGGCGACCGAGGAGCCGCTGTCCTCGCTGGTCGCGGCGCTGCGCACGGAGGACCCGGCGTCGAGGCCCACCGCCGACGAGGCGTTGGCCATGCTCGGCCGCAACGGCTCCACCCCCGGCACCTCCGGGCGTTCGTGGTGGAAGATCTGGGAACGCCTCCGCCCCTAGACCCGGCACGTCCCCGCGAGCCGGCAGGTCCAGCCCGCGAGTCGCGCTCTGGGCTCCCGCGAGTCGGGAGTTCTGGCACCGCGAGTCGGGAGTTCTGGCACCGCGAGTCGGGAGTTCTGGCACCGCGAGTCGGGAGTTCTGGCACCGCGAGTCGGGAGATCCGGCGCCGCGAGTCGGGAGCTACGAAGGAGCCCCGCTCAGGCGACGTCGGCGGGTGTCCCGTCCGTGATCGCGACGAGCTCGGCGAAGGTGGTCGGGAAGACCGCATGGGCGATGCCGCCCGCGGCCCACACCTCCTCGTAGGCCTCGAGCGCGCGGTCCACCAGGGTGCGCAGCGGTGCCGGATGCCCGACGGGTGCGATCCCGCCGATGGCCTGGCCGGTAGCCGTCGCGACGAAGTCCGGCTTCGCGCGGCGTACCACCGCTGCGCCGACCAGTCCTGCAACCTTCGCGGTGTCGACCCGGTGCGCGCCGGAGGTGAGGACGAGGAGCGGGTCGCCATCGGCGTCGAACACCAGCGAGTTCGCAATCGCGCCGACCTCGACGCCGAGCGCCTCCGCGGCCGCAGCGGCCGTGGTGACCACGTCGGGAAGCACCTGCATGCGCTCGACGTGCTCCTCCGCGGCGCCGCCCTCACGCAGCGCCGCGATCACCTTCTGCACCTTGGGGTGATCCTGCGCGGGCATGGCCGCATTCCAGCACGGCCCGCGCCCATGGCGGCACTCGGATTCGGAACTCCCGGCTCGCGGTGCCGGATCTCCCGACTCGCGGTGCTGGATCTCCCGACTCGCGGTGCTGGATCTGCCGACTCGCGCAGTCTCACGGGGCTGAGAGTTGGGCCCACACCCACCCGGTGGCGTCGGCGGGGTCGGTGCTGGTGCCCGGGCCGGAGGTGGGGGTGGCCCAGGTGTGGTCCCGGCCGGCGAGGACGTCCCGCGCCACGGTCCGCCCACCCGCACACGACCAGCGCGTCACGGTCGCGGACCCGGTCACGGCCGTCGCCGGGTCCGCGCAGGAGGCGGCGGCGAGGAACGGGGCCAGCGTGGCGTCGAGCGAGGCCCGCCCCGGCCGCCCGCCGATCGGCACCCGCGGGTCCGCCGTCCCGGCCACCGCGGCGACCCGCACCGGCGCGGGCTCCGCGCACGGCACCGTCAGGGCCCCGGCGACGGGTCCGATCCCGGCGAGGTCGCCCGGCCGGGCGCAGGCCCAGGCGTAGCTGAGCATGGCGCCGTTGGAGAACCCCACGGCGTACACCCGCCGCGGGTCGGTCCGCTCCCGTTCGGTGAGCGCGGCGGCGAGTTCGTGCAGGTAGCCGACGTCGTCGACGCCCCGGGCGGCCGAGCTCCCGCAGCACGTGCCCGCGTTCCACGTCCAGTCGAGGCCCTCCGGGTACGCGACGACCACGCCCTCCCGCTCCGCCAGCTCGTCCCACCCGGTCAGGGAGCGCATGCCCTCGGCGGTACCGGTCGCGCCGTGCAGCACGAGCACGAGCGGCGCCCCGGGCCCGGCGGACGCGGGATGGTGGACGAGCGTGGTGCGGTCGCCCTGCGGTGTGGCGAGGGTGACGGTGCCGTCGGCCGCCGGGACGTCCGCACACGCCGCCACCAGCACGGCGAGCAGCACGAGGACGCCGGCACGGAGGCGCACGCGCCGAGGATAGGTCCCCGCGGTATTCCCGGCCGGTCCTGTGATGATCCCGCAGGTCGACCGGGGCGGCGGGCCGGACATAGTGTGGGCGGATGGCCGAGATGCTCCCCGAGCCCGTGCCCGCCGACGCGCCGGAGAACCCCGCCGTCCCCGCCCGCCCCGCCGAACCCGCCCCGTCGGAGTCCGCCGTGCGCCGCGCCCTCCGCCGGGCGCGCGACGGCGCCGTGCTCGACGTGACCGAGGCGGCGGTCCTCCTGGCCGCGCAGGGCGAGCAGCTCGACGCGTTGCTCGCCGCCGCGTCGACCGTGCGGGACGCCGGGCTGGTCGACGCCGGCCGCCCCGGCGTGGTCACGTACTCGCGGAAGGTCTTCATCCCACTGACCCGCCTGTGCCGGGACCGGTGCCACTACTGCACCTTCGCGACGGTCCCGCACCGCGTCCCCGCGGCGTTCCTCGAGCGCGACGAGGTGCTGGAGATCGCGCGGGCCGGCGCGGCGCAGGGCTGCAAGGAGGCCTTGTTCACGCTCGGGGACCGGCCCGAGGACCGCTGGCCGGCGGCGCGCGAGTGGCTGGACGAGCGCGGCTACGACTCGACGCTGGACTACGTCCGGGCCTGTGCGATCGCGGTGCTGGAGGAGACCGGCCTGCTGCCGCACCTCAACCCCGGCGTGCTGTCGTGGGAGGAGCTCACGCGGCTCAAGCCGGTCGCCCCGTCCATGGGCATGATGCTGGAGACGACCGCGACCCGGCTCTGGTCGGAGAAGGGCGGCCCGCACTACGGCAGCCCGGACAAGGAGCCGGCCGTCCGGCTGCGGGCGCTGACCGACGCCGGACGCGTGGGCGTGCCGTTCACGACCGGCATCCTGATCGGCATCGGGGAGACCCGCGCCGAGCGCGCGGACTCGATCTTCGCGATCCGCTCGGCGGCGCGGGCGCACGGGCACGTCCAGGAAGTCATCGTGCAGAACTTCCGGGCCAAGCCCGACACGGCGATGGCAGGCGACCCCGACGCCGACCTCGAGGAGCTCGCGGCGACGATCGCGGTGACCCGGCTGGTGCTGGGCCCGAAGATGCGCGTGCAGGCCCCGCCGAACCTGGTCGGCGAGGAGTTCGCCCTGATGCTGCGGGCCGGGATCGACGACTGGGGCGGCGTCTCGCCCGTCACGCCGGACCACGTGAACCCCGAGCGGCCGTGGCCGGTCATCGAGGAGCTCGCGGCGCGCTCGGCCGAGTCGGGCTTCACGCTGCGGGAGCGGCTCACGGCCTACCCGAAGTACGTGCTGGCCGGCTCGCCGTGGATCGACACCCGGCTGCACGCGCACGTCGCGGCGCTTGCCGACCCGGAGACCGGGCTGGCGGACGAGCAGGCCGTCGTGGAGGGGCGGCCGTGGCAGGAGCCCGACGGCGGGTTCGAGTCGACCGGTCGCACCGACCTGCACAGCACCATCGACACGACCGGGCGCACGGGGGACCGGCGCGGGGACTTCGCGTCGGTGTACGGCGACTGGGACGAGCTGCGCGACGAGCTCGCCGCCCAGCGGTCACGGGCTCCCGAGCGGCTGACGGGCGATGTCCGCGCCGGGCTGGACCTGGCCGCGTCGAACCCGGCGGGGCTGCTCGACCCGGCCAATGAGGCGGCGGCCATGGCGGTGCTGACGGCCGAGGGTCCGGCGCTGGAGGAGCTGGCCCGGCTCGCCGACGACGTCCGGCGGCAGGTCAACGGCGACGAGGTCACCTACGTCGTCAACCGCAACATCAACTTCTCCAACGTCTGTTACGTCGGCTGCCGGTTCTGCGCCTTCGCCCAGCGCGAGCGCGACGCCGACGCCTACCGGCTCTCCCTGCCGGAGATCGCCTCGCGCGCGGTCGAGGCCGCCCGGGACGGCGCGACGGAGGTGTGCGTGCAGGGCGGGATCGACCCGCAGCTGCCGGTGACCTTCTACGCCGACCTGGCCCGCGCGGTGCGCGAGGCCGTGCCGGGGATGCACGTGCACGCCTTCTCGCCGATGGAGATCGTGTCCGCGGCGTCGAAGGCCGGGGTGTCGATCCGCGAGTGGCTCACCGAGCTGAAGGCCGCCGGACTCGGGTCCATCCCCGGGACCGCCGCCGAGATCCTCGACGACGAGGTCCGCTGGGTCCTCACCAAGGGCAAGCTGCCCGCGGCGCAGTGGATCGAGGTCGTGTCCGCGGCGCACGAGCTGGGGATCCCGTCCTCGTCGACGATGATGTACGGGCACGTCGACGAGCCGCGGCACTGGCTCGGGCACCTGCGCACGCTCGCCTCGATCCAGGACCGCACGGGTGGCTTCACCGAGTTCGTCCCGCTGCCGTTCGTGCACCACAACGCGCCGATCTACCTGGCGGGGATCGCCCGGCCCGGGCCCACCGAGCGGGACAACCGCGCGGTGCACGCCTTCGCGCGGCTGGCCCTGCACGGCCGGATCGACCACGTCCAGTGCTCCTGGGTGAAGCTCGGCGACGACCTCGCCGCCGACATCCTCCGCGGCGGGGCGGACGACATGGGCGGCACGCTCATGGAGGAGACGATCTCCCGCATGGCCGGCTCCGAGAACGGTTCCGAGCGCTCGGTGGAGGAGCTGACGGCGATCGCCGCGGCCGCCGGGCGTCCGGTGCGGCAGCGGAGCACGACCTACCGCGAGCCCGTCGCGAAGCTGACCCCGGCCGCCCACGCCGGGCCGACCCTGCTGCCCCTCACCCCGGCGTAGCCTGACGCGCATGGGTGTCCTCGGCGAGCTGTTCCCCGGTCCGAAGATCTCGGACGAGGCGGGCGAGTCCGGCAACGGCGAGACGTTCCGGCTGGGCCCCATCGACCTCGAGAACGGCGTGGTCCACGTCGTGCGGGCCGGTGGCGCCGAGGACGTGGGGACGGCGGTCGAGGGCGAGCCGGCGGACGCCCCCGCCGACGGGGACGGCGACTAGGAGGCCTCGGGCTCCGCGCGCGGGGCCTCGGCGGCCTCCGGCTCCCGGCCGCTCTGCGGCGCCTCTCCGTGTGGTGCGGCGCCGTGCTGCGAGTGGTCGGCGATCCGCACGGCGTTGCGGCCCGAGTCCTTGGCCCGGTAGAGCGCGCGGTCGGCGATGGCCATGGCCTGCTCGACGGTCGTGCTGGGCGCCCTGGGCACCATCGTGCCGCCCACCGAGATGCTGAGGTTGCGGATCGAGAGCGGCCCGTCCGGCGTGTCGACCGGCACGACCAGCGTGGTCACCCGCTGCCGGATCCGCTCCGCGACGGCGTGCAGCTCGGCGGCCGCGCGCTCCGCGGGCAGGCCGGGGAGCAGGACCACGAACTCCTCGCCGCCGAAGCGGCCCACCAGGTCGTCCCCCCGGACCTCGGCGCGCACGGCGTCGGCCACCGCGGCGAGCACGCGGTCGCCCGCGAGGTGCCCGTGGGTGTCGTTGACCTTCTTGAAGTGGTCCAGGTCGAGGACCAGCATCGCGAGACTCGTGCGCTCCCGCCGGGCCCGAACCATCGCCTCACCGGCGCGGGCGTTCCACGCCGTGGCGGTGAGCAGGCCGGTCTTGCCGTCCGTGGTCGCGGCGTCGGCCAGCTCGCGGAACATGACCGCCCGCTGCAGCACCAGGATCGGCACGAACGCGAACAGCACGAACCACCAGGACACGGTGAGCGTGAGCGCGAGCATGGCGCCGAGGCAGAGCGTGGCGACCTCGACCGCCACGTCGTCGAGGTGGCCGAACAGGTCCGCGGGCTTGGCGTCGGGGTTGCTCGTGGCCACGGCCAGGGCGATGAGCAGCGAGTTGACCGCGGCGTAGACGAGCGTGGCGCAGGCGAGCGCCGCCAGCCCCGCGAGGCCCGTGGACCAGGCCTCCGACCCGCCGGTCCGCTCGACGACCTCCCGCGCGGCGACCGCCGCGAGCAGCACCGTCGACGTGGTGAAGGTGTGCCGGAACAGCGGGAACCGCGCCGGTTTCCACACCCGGAACCACAGGTACGTGTAGATCACCGTGATCGTGGTCGTGGCCAGCGCGGCCGGCAGGAGCAGCGCCGCGGCGAACGTCCAGATCGTGGAGAGGTCGGTGTACGACTTCTCGCCGACCCGGCGGCGGGCGCGCTCGACGCCGGTGGCCACCTCGGTGTGCACGATGCCCGACGCGGCCAGCACGAGCGCGAGAACGGCCGAACCGGCTGTGGGCCGAAGGGCGGACCAGGACAGGGCGAGGAGCACCAACGCCAGAGTCTCCACCACGGCGAGCATCGCGATCACCCGAGTGGGCTGGGCCCACACGGCCCAACGGGTGATCCCGCACCTCCGTCGAGGTGACTGCGCCACGGGAGAGTCTCCTGTCCAGCCAAACTGGTGATGTCGGACCTGAGCGTAGTCAAACGATCACTCGATCCGGATGCCCCGAAACGGTACCGAATCGCGTGTCTCGACTACTCTGGGTAACACACGCTGTGGGCTCGTCGGGCCCGGGCCGGGCGGCGGCGCGCCGCGACCGGGCGTACCCGCCTTCGCCGGCGGTCGTTGCCCGCAGTGTCGGAGCGCACCGGCCGCCGCGGTCCGGGACCGCCGGTCACCGGTTGATCGCCGGAGCGGCCGCGGTCGTTACCGCCGGTCGGTGCGCGGGGAGGAGGGCGCCGTGCGCGACCGCGCAGGGTGGGACCCGAGACGACCCCGCGTGCCTGGTTCCCGATCGCACCCCGTGATGAACCGTTCCCTCCGTCCGTCCGTGACGCCGGGAGGGGTCCCGGGCACGATCCGACCTGGTGAGAGCCTCCGACGGGACGTACGGACCCGCAACCCGAGGAGTCGCGATGCGCAACCGCGCCTGGTGAGCAAGAGCACACGAAACGTGAGCAACCCTCTTCGACGACGAGCCCGAGGGAGGCCCGAGATGCGCAACCGCGCCTGGTGAGCGGCAGTTCCGACCGAGACCCGACGAGCGACGAGGAGACCTGACGTGCGTAACCGCGCCTGGTGAGACGAGCCGACCGAGACCCGACGACCACGAGGAGGCCCGAGATGCGTAACCGCGCCTGGTGAGACGGCAAGCCCGACAAGGCCCTGAGCAGCGAGAAGGAGGCCGGAGATGCGTAACCGCGCCTGGTGAAACCGCGCCTGGTGAGCACCGCACACCCGACAGCGACCCGACGAGCGAGGAAGAGACCGCAGATGCGCAACCGCGCCTGGTGACCCGGCCACCTCACGGACCAGCACCCCACAGACCCCATAAACCCCTCCACAGCCCGCTCCCGAAGCCCCCGTCGAGACCCCTGAACCCACCGGCCCGCGCCGCCCGCTCCCACTTCCGGGGGGCGCTCCCGGGCCGGCTCCGCACACCCGTCCGCGTGGAAAGGGGTGCGCGGTCCGACGTCCTGGAGCAGGCTGAGGCGACCGGTCACCGCCGAACGACGACCGCCCGCCGAGCGATCCGCCGGGACTCTCCGGCTCCGGTCGCTCACGTTCAGTATCGATCTACGGGCCCGGTGGACCGGGCGGTACGGGCGGCAGCCACCTCGGGGGGATCGTGCGTCGGAGAGTCACGCGACCGAGCGTGTTCCGCACTGCGGAGTTCCGCGCCCTCTGGGCGGCGGAGCTCGTCTCGATCTGCGGCGACCAGCTCGCGCGCGTCGCGTTCTCCGTCCTCGTCTACGGCCGCACCGGCTCCGCGGCCTGGGCCGCGGCCGTCTACGCGCTGACCTTCCTGCCGGCGCTGCTCGGGGGTGTGCTGCTCGGCTGGGTGGCCGACCGCTTCCGCCGCCGCGAGGTCATGGTGCTGGCGGACGTCGCCCGCGCGCTGCTCGTCGTGCCCCTGGCGGTCCCCGGGATCCCGCTCGCGCTGCTCTGTCCGCTGCTGGTCCTGGTGGTGGTGCTGGCCTCCCCGCACACCGCGGCCCAGGGTGCGCTCCTGCCCGAGGTGCTCGACGGCGAGGAGCTGCTGGAACGCGGCTTCGCCGTCCGGCAGATCACGAACCAGACCGCGCAGATCGCGGGGTTCGCCGTCGGCGGCGCCCTGTTGGTGCTGATCAGCCCGAGCGTCGCGATCCTGCTGAACTCCGCGACCTTCCTGCTCTCGGCGTTCTTCGTGCGGGTCGGCGTCCGCAGGCGCTCGGCACCCGCCGCCTCGGCCGACGGCGCCGGACCGGCCGCGCTGTCCTGGCTCGCCGACATCCGCGAGGGCGCGCGCACGGTCTTCGCACACTCCCGGCTGCGCACGCTGGCCCTCGCCGTGTGGCTGGTCGGCGGCTACGTCGCGCCCGAGGCCCTGGCCGTCCCCCTGGCCGACGAGCTCGGTGCCGGCCCCTGGGCGGTCGGGCTGCTCATGGCGGCCGACCCGGCGGGCAGCGTGCTGGGGGCGCTCGTGATCAGCCGCTGGGTGCCCGAGCGGCTGCGGGAGCGGGCGATCCTGCCCTGCACCGCGCTGGCCGGGGTGCCCCTCGTGGCCTCGATGTTCGTGTCGAACGTCGCGGCCGTCGTGGTGCTGTGGGCGGTCACCGGGGCCCTGTGCACCGCGGCGCTCGTCCCGGCCCAGGCCGTGTTCGTCCGCACGACACCCGGCGAGGTGCGCGGCCGGGCCACCGGGCTGGCGGCGTCGGGCCTGATCGCGGCGCAGGGGCTCGCGATCCTGGTCTGCGGCCTGCTGGCCGAGCGGTGGGGCGCGCCCCTGGCCGTGGGGATCTGCGGGGCGGCGGGCGCGCTGCTCGCGAGCGCGCTGATGCTCACCCGCGGGGCGCGCGCCGAGCGAGCGCCGCACCGCGTGCGCGCGGCCCGGGAGGGATAGGGGACACGACGCCCGGGGGTGCGGGCAGCCGGGGCCCGCACCCCACTCGGTCGTTCACCAAGAGCGGTTGCGCTGCACGGTGATCTCCCCTGGGCGTGTCGACGAGCGCCCTCGATTGTCGGCCTCGCCGCGTCCACCTGCGGGTGAAAAACGGTGACCGCTCCGTCGCTCAGCGTGCGTCCGCGCAGGTCCGCGTTGGTCCGACAGGGTCGGTTCCACCTGTCACCGGAGCGGGCGGCGGGGTGACCGCGCGCCTCGGCGGCGGCCGCCCCGCCTCACTCGACCCCCCTGGTCGTCGGGCTCGTCGGGCGGGATCCCGCACTTCGATCGACAGAGCCAGCACGACGCTACGATCGGGCCCACCGTCCGGTCAAGCGAGAAACCCGGTCAAGGGGGAAGCCGTCACCGACTCGACCGTCACCCGGGAGCCGGTTGCGCCCCGCCCGGG
Organism: Pseudonocardia autotrophica; assembly: GCF_000717175.1. Classification (GTDB taxonomy): domain Bacteria; phylum Actinomycetota; class Actinomycetes; order Mycobacteriales; family Pseudonocardiaceae; genus Pseudonocardia; species Pseudonocardia halophobica. Next base: position 219,964 of record NZ_JNYD01000012.1, read on the forward strand.
CGCACCGGTCGCGTCGGCGTCCTCTCCGCCCCCGGCCGACGGGCCCACCCGGGCCGAGCCCACGCCGCTCGACCTGGCCACCGCCCTCCTCGCCGACACCTGGACGCTGCTGATCCTGCAGCGGGCGCTGCTCGGCGTCCGGCGGTACGGCGGGTGGAAGCGCGCGCTCGGCATCTCGGACGCGTCGCTGTCCAGCCGCCTCCGCGCGCTCACCGACGCCGGCCTGCTCGAGACCCGCCCCTACCGCGACGGCGGCCGGTCCCGGCACGAGTACCGGCTCACGGCCTCGGGCCGCGACACGTGGGCGCTCCTCACCGCGATCTGGCTCTGGGAGCGGGCGTGGGTGCCCCGCGAGGTGCCGCTGCCCGACCCCGTGCACACCGGCTGTGGAGCCGTCACCGACCTGCTCGTGACCTGCGTGCACTGCGACCTGCCGGTGGGGCTCGACGACCTGGACCTCGACCCCGGGGCCCGCGTCCCGATCGTCGGGCCGCCCGGTGCGCGGCTGCACCCGCGACGCAGCCGCGCCACCCTGCCGGCGGACCCGCTCTCGGCCTTTCCCGGCGCGATGGAGATCGTCGGTGACCGCTGGGGCGCCGCGGTGCTGTCCGCCGCTCTGGTCGGGACCCGGACCTTCTCCGCCTTCGAGCGCGCCCTGGGCGTCTCGCCCGACGTCCTGGCCGACCGGCTGCGCCGGTTCCGTGCGCTCGGCGTCCTCGACCAGGACCCGGACGGCTACCGCCCGACCGCGCGCGGCCGCGCCACCTTCCCGATCCTGACCTGCCTCGCCGACTGGGGCCGGCGGTGGCTGGCGGCCGAGGGGCGGCCCGCGGCGTACGAGGGCGTGCACCGCGCGTGCGGGCGGCCCTTCCGCCCGCGGCTGCGCTGCCGCGGGTGCCGGGAGGAGCTGGCGTTCGGGACCGTCGTGCCCGCGGACCTCGTGCCCGGTGGCGGGCGTAACCGGGTCGACGGCGGTTGAGAGACTGGTCCCATGACCGGGACCGACACGACCGCGCGACGTCCCCGGGTGCTCTCCGGGATCCAGCCGACCGCCGACTCCTTCCACCTCGGGAACTACCTCGGCGCCGTGCGGCAGTGGGTCGCCCTGCAGGAGGACCACGACGCGTTCTACTTCATCCCGGACCTGCACGCGATCACCGTCGACCACGACCCGGCGACGCTGGCCGCACGCACCCGCAACGCCGCCGCGCAGCTGCTCGCGCTCGGTCTCGACCCGGACCGCTGCACGATCTTCGTGCAGTCCCACCTGCCCCAGCACTCCCAGCTGACGTGGATCCTCGACTGCTACACCGGGTTCGGCGAGGCCTCCCGGATGACGCAGTTCAAGGACAAGGCCGCGAAGCAGGGCGCCGAGCGGGCGAGCGTCGGGCTGTTCAGCTACCCGGTCCTGATGGCCGCGGACATCCTGCTCTACCAGGCGGACCGCGTGCCGGTGGGCGAGGACCAGCGCCAGCACCTGGAGCTGACCCGCAACCTCGCGCAGCGCTTCAACCAGCGCTTCGGCCCGACGTTCACGGTCCCGGAGCCGTTCATCCCGGCGGGCGCGGCGAAGATCCAGGACCTGCAGGACCCGACGATCAAGATGAGCAAGTCGGCGTCGACGCCCGGCGGGATCGTCGAGCTGCTCGAGGACCCCAAGCGGATCGCCAAGAAGATTCGCTCGGCCGTCACCGACAACGAGCGGGAGATCCGCTACGACCCGGAGGCGAAGCCGGGCATCGCGAACCTGCTGACCATCTACTCGGCGCTGAGCGACCGCAAGGTCGCCGAGATCGAGGCGGAGTACGCGGGCAAGGGCTACGGCGACCTCAAGAAGGACCTCGCGGAGGTCGTCGCGGATTTCGTTGCTCCGCTGCGGATGCGGGTACAGCAGTACCTGGGGGACCCCGCCGAGCTCGATCGGGTGCTCGCCCGGGGAGCCACCCGGGCGGGTGAGGTCGCCGGCGCGACGCTGGCGGCCGTCCACGAGAGGATCGGGTTCCTGCCGCCGACGAGCTGATGGGGTGAGGGCGTGGCCGGGCCGACGACGGACGAGAAGACCCGCGCGAGCGCGGCCGACGACGGGGCGAAGGACACCGACGACGGCCCGAGCGCGATCGAGAAGGCCCGGGAGCGCATGCCCTGGCTCGACCACCTGATGCGGGCGGGGACGCGGTACACGGACCGGCACGGCGACCACTACGCCGCGGCCATCACCTACTTCAGCGTGCTGGCGCTCGTGCCGATCCTGATGGTGGCGTTCGCCATCGCCGGGTTCGTGCTGCAGAGCCAGCCCCAGCTGCTGCAGCAGATCCAGGAGGGCATCACCGCGCAGGTGCCGGGCCAGCTCGGCGACACGATCAACCAGGTGATCGACCAGGCCATCAGCTCCGCGGGCGCGGTCGGCATCATCGGCCTCGTCGTCGCGCTGTACTCCGGCATCGGGTGGATGGGCAACCTCCGCGAGGCGCTGTCCGAGCAGTGGGCGCAGCCGCCGGAGACGCCGAACGTCGTCAAGAAGACGCTGTTCGACCTGATCGCGCTGGTCGGCCTCGGCCTGGCGCTGGTGCTGTCGTTCGCGGTGTCGGCGGCGGGCAACGCCTTCGGCCGGCTGCTGCTCGACCTGGTGGGCCTCGGCGGCCAGGCCTGGGCCAGGTTCCTGCTCGCCATGTTCGCCGTGCTGCTCGGTCTCGCCGCGAACTGGCTGGTCTTCCTCTGGGTCATCGCCCGGCTGCCGCGCGCGCCCGTCGCGGTGAAGAGCGCGATGCGCGCGGCCGTGATCGGCGCGGTCGGCTTCGAGGTCCTCAAGCAGGTCATGACGATCTACCTGTCGTCGGTCACCCAGTCGCCGGCCGGCGTCGCGTTCGGCCCGATCATCGGTCTGCTGGTCTTCGCGTTCTTCACCTCGCGGTTCATCCTCTTCGTCACCGCCTGGGCGGCCACGGCGAAGGAGAACGAGCAGGAGGAGCCGGTCGAGGTGCCGGCGCCGGCGGTGATCCGGCCCGAGGTCGTCGTCCGGTCCGGCCCCAGCCCCGCCGCCGCCGCGGGCCTGCTCGGCGCCGGCGCGGTCACCGCGGTCGGCGGGCTCCTCGGCCTGCGTGCGCTCCGTCCCCGCCGCTGACCCGTGCGCGCCGACTGCCCCTAGAGGGGCAGTTGCCGCTCACGACCCCGGTTACCTGCGGGAACCCGGTCAGCCGCGACGTCGTCGGGCCAGGACGATCCCCGTCCCCGCGATGAGCACCAGCGCCACGGTGGCCGCCACGGCCCACGCCCGGACCGGGTGCGTCGCGGGCGCCGGGGCGATCGCCACCGGGGCCGGTGCGGGCGCCGGGGCCGGGGTCGGCTCGACGGGCCGGGCGTCGACGACCGTGCCGACCGAGGCCGTCGGCGGCAGCCCGAAACCGTAGTCGAGCAGCGCCCCGGCCTGCGCCATCATCCGCACCGGGTGCTGCTCGGCGCGCACGAGCGCGACCACCAGCCGTCGGCCGTTCCGCTCCGCGGCGCCGACGAAGGTGTGCCGGGCGGCGTCGGTGAAGCCGGTCTTGCCCGCGAAGGCGCCGGGGTAGGTGTGGAGCAGCGGGTCGTCGTTGGCCAGCATGAAGCCGGGCCGGTCGGCGAAGCCGGGGAAGGGCACGGTCGGGGCCGCGAGGGTCTCGCGCACCAGCGGGTCCCGCAGCGCCACCCGGAAGAACACGGCCAGGTCGTAGGCCGAGGTCGACATGCCCGGCCCGTCGAGGCCCGACGGCGTGGCGGGGCGGGTGTCGAGAGCCCCGAGCTGCTCGGCGCGGGCCTGCATCGCCTGCAGGGTGGCCGGGACGCCGCCCATCGTGCGGGCCAGGGCCATGGCGGTGTCGTTGCCCGAGTTCAGGAGCAGCCCGGCCAGCAGCTGCCGCACGCTGTAGTGGCCGCCGGGGCCGATGCCGGCCTTGCTGCCGTCGACCTGGACGTCCTCGGGCGCCACGACGACGTCGGCGTCCGGGTCGAGCTGCGCGCGCACGACAAGCGTGGTGAGGATCTTCAGCGTCGACGCCGGACGCTGCCGCCCGTGCGGGTCGTGCGCGGCGAGGACGGCACCGGAGTCGAGGTCGGCGACCACCCAGCCCGCGGCGCTGACGGCGGGCGGCGGGGCGGCGCCGTCGGGCAGGACGTCCCCGCACCCGCCGAGCCGCGCCCCGCCGACGGGCTGCTGCGGGACGGCGACCGGGGCCATCGCGACCGTCTCCTCCCGCGCCGGCGGGCCGGGTGGGGCCTCGTGCCCGGGGCAGACGCCCGCGGGGGCCGGTGCGGCGAGGGCGGGCGGCTGGGTGGGAGTGGTGTACGGGGCGGCGCTCGCGGAAGGCGTGGCGAGGGGCAGCGACAAGATCGCGGCGACCAGCGCACCCACCGTCGACCGCCGCCACGCGTGCATGATCGCGACCCTACGGCCGTACCGCCCGCGCGCCCATCGGCCGTTCGGCCCGTACCGGCGAGTGCTTCGGCACCACTCGCCGCGTACCGGCGCGTCAGCGCTCCAGCTCGGCCTTCATCCGCTCGAGGGTCCGGATCATGCCGTCGACCATCATCCCCTCGCGGTCGCGGCCGAGCAGGCCCGTGCCGGCGAACAGCTTCGCCGGGACCGCGAGGGCGCCCGTGCGCTCGCGCCACTCGGACAGCTGCGTGCCGCCCTCGATCGGCTCGATCCGGAAGCCCCACGTCATCGCGCTCTCCAGGACCGTGAACGCGAACGCCTTGCCCGGCACGCTCTCGATCACGCGGCAGTGCGTGCGCCAGCGGATCCGCCCGTGCCGGTTGAACCCGACGAACCGCGCCCCGACGACCGGGCCGGTCGCGCCGCCGCGCCACGCCCCGCCGGTGCACTCCGGGCTCCACTCGCCCATGCGCGTGATGTCGCTGACCAGGGCCCAGACCTCGTCGGGGGTCGCGTCCACGACGACGCTCGTCTCGTCCACGATCACATCCTGCACGGCGTCCGGCAGGATCGATCGGGTGACCGTGGGAGATCGGGAGTGGGACCGGCTGCGGGCCGCCGCGGTCGAGGCGGCGGCCGCGGCGTATGCGCCCTACTCCGGCCTGCACGTCGGCGCCGCCGCCCTGTGCGACGACGGCCGCGTGGTGACCGGCTGCAACATCGAGAACGCCTCCTACGGCCTCACCCTCTGCGCCGAGTGCACCCTCGCCGGCCAGCTGCGGATCACCGGCGGCGGGCGGTTCGTCGCGGTCGCGGTCCGCTCGGGCGCGGGGGACCTGCTCATGCCGTGCGGACGCTGCCGCCAGGTGCTGTTCGAGCTGGGCGGCCCGGAGTGCACCCTCGACACGCCGCGCGGCGTCCGCACCCTCGCCGAGATGCTGCCCGACGCCTTCACCCTGTGAGTGCCCACTGCCCCTAGAGCAGCAGTTGCCGCTCACGACCCCACCTGACCAGGGAGGACGCGCGTGACCCACTCCGCCGTCGACGTCATCGCCGCCAAGCGGGACGGCCACCGCCTCAGCGACGCGCAGATCGACTGGGTGGTCGCCGCCTACACCCGCGGTGATGTCGCCGACGAGCAGATGTCCGCCCTCGCCATGGCGATCCTGCTGAACGGCATGGACGACGCCGAGACGGCCCGCTGGACCCTCGCCATGATCGAGTCCGGGGAGCGGCTGGCGCTGCCGGACGTCGGCCGCCCGCTGGTCGACAAGCACTCCACCGGCGGGGTGGGGGACAAGCTCACCCTCCCGCTCGCGCCCCTGGTCGCGGCGTGCGGCGCGGCCGTCCCGCAGCTGTCCGGGCGCGGCCTCGGCCACACCGGCGGCACCCTCGACAAGCTGGAGGCGATCCCGGGCTGGCGGGCCGAGCTGTCGACCGAGGAGATCGCCGCCCAGCTCGCCGAGGTCGGCGCCGTCGTCTGCGCGACCACGCCCGCGCTCGCCCCGGCCGACCGCAGGCTCTACGCCCTGCGCGACGTCACCGGCACCGTGCCGTCGATCCCGCTCATCGCCAGCTCGATCATGAGCAAGAAGATCGCCGAGGGCACCGACGGGCTGGTCCTGGACGTCAAGGTGGGCAGCGGCGCCTTCATGCGGACCCGCGAGGCCGCGCAGGAGCTCGCCCGGCGGATGGTCGCGATCGGCGCGGCCGAGGGCCTGCCGACGCGCGCGCTGCTCACCGACATGTCCGTGCCGCTGGGGCGCGCGGTCGGCAACGCGCTGGAGGTCGCCGAGGCGGTCGAGGTCCTGCGCGGCGGCGGGCCGCCCGACGTCGTGGAACTCACCCTGGCCCTCGCCCACGCCATGTTGGGGCTCGCCGGGATCGACCCGGAGGCCGACGTCGACCCGGCGGAGGTCCTGGCGTCGGGCCGGGCGTTCGAGGTCTGGGAGCGGATGATCGCCGCACAGGGTGGCGACCCGGGCGCACCGCTCCCGACGGCCGCGCACGTCGAGACCGTCGACGCACCGGCCTCCGGCGTCCTGACCAGGCTCGACGCGCTGGCGGTCGGCACGGCGGCCTGGCGGCTCGGGGCGGGCCGGGCGCGCAAGGAGCACCCGGTCCAGGCCGCGGCGGGGGTGCGCCTGCTGGCCGGGATCGGCGACGAGGTGCGGGCCGGCGAGCCGCTGCTCGAGCTGCACACCGACACCCCCGACGCGGTGCCCGGTGCGCGGGCCGCGCTCGACGACGGCCTCGCGATCGGGGACGAACCGGCCGAGCGGGGCCCGCTGCTGCTCGACGAGGTCCGCGCCTGAGACCGTTTCCGCAGCTCATCCGCGCTTCCGCGGCGCGGCGCGCCCGGGCGGGCCCGCCAGAAGGGATCGCGGTCCGTCGGGCACCATGGAAGGGATGCGCGAGTACCGGAGCCCCAGCACGCCGGCTGGTCCCCGGCCCGAGGACCTGCCCGGGCCGGCTCCGGCGCGCGCGGACGACGCCGAGGCCCCCGAGCGGGGGGAGCCGCGCGCGGACCGGCCGCCCGCCCCCGGGCCCGCCGCGCCGAACGGCCGCCGCGGGGAGGGCCCGCCGCAGGATCGGCCGGACGACCCGGGACGGCCCGCGGTGGGGTGGTTCGACACCCGCCGCCTCGACGAGCCGGGCCGCGGCCCGGGGCAGCCCGGCGCAGCGGGTCCCGGCCCGGGCGCCGCGCACCCCGGCCCGGGCCATCCTGCTCCCGGCCGGCCCGACGGGCCGCCCAGCTCGGGGCGTCCGAGCGCGAGCCGGTCCGGTCCGCAGCGACCCGGCCCGGCAGGCCCGCCGCCCCGCCCGGCTGAACCCCGCCCGGCTGAACCCGGCCCGGCTCAACTCGGCCCGGGTCCGTCGCGCACCGCTCAGCCGGGCCCCGATCACGCTGCGGTCACCCAGCCCGCCCCGACCCGGCCCGGTCCCGCCCAGCCCGGTCCCGCTCAGCCCGGTCCCGCTCAGCCCGGCAACGCCCAGCCCGGCAACGCTCAGCCCGCGCCCTGGCCCACAGCACGGGAGCGAACGGCGCGGCAGGAGGCCCGGGCCACCGGCCGCCCGGGTCCGCATCCCCCGAACCAGTCCCCGCCCGACCGCCGCCCCGGGCCGCCGCCCCGCCCGTCGGGACCCGGCCCCTGGCCGAACCCGCCCGACCCCGACGCGACGGCGCCGGTGCACGGCGGGCCCGCGGCGGACCGCCCCCGCCCGGGCGCCGTGACCCGCGGGCCGCAACGCCGGCCCGTCCCGCCGCCGTGGCAGCGCGTGCCGGGCGGCAACTTCGACGACCCCACCGAGCTGATGGCCCCGCTCGACCGGCCGACCGACGTGATCGCGCCCGTCGACGGCCGGGCGAAAGCCGAGCCCGGTCCGCCGAAGGGCCAGTCCCTCGCCCGGTCGAGCTCGATGATGGCCGTCGCGAACCTGGCGAGCCGGGTCACCGGCTTCCTGCGCCAGATCGCGCTGGCCGCGGTGCTGTCGTTCGGCCTGGTCAACAGCTCGTACACGATCGCGAACACGCTGCCGAACATCGTCTACGAGTTCCTCATCGGCGGCGTGCTGACCAGCGTGATGATCCCGCTGCTGGTCCGCGCCCAGAAGGAGGACGCCGACGGCGGCGAGGCCTACACCCGTCGCCTGGTCACCATGGCCGGCGCCGCCCTGCTCGTGGCGACCCTCGTCGCCATGCTCGCGGCAGGACCCCTGGTCGCCCTCTACATGGGCAGCCAGACCACGGACACGGCGAACCCCGAGCTGGCCACCGCGTTCGCCGTCCTGCTGCTGCCGGAGATCTTCTTCTACGGCATCGGCGCACTGCTGGGCGCGATCCTGAACAGCAAGGGCAGGTTCGCGGCGTTCGCGTGGGCGCCCGTGCTGAACAACGTCGTCATGTTCGCCGTGCTCGTCGTCTACGTCCTGGTGCCGGGGGAGATCAGTCTCGACCCGGTCCGGATGGGCGACACGAAGCTGCTGGTCCTGGGCATCGGGACGACGCTGGGCATCGCGGTGCAGGCGCTCGTCCTGCTGCCCGCGATCCGCCGGGCCGGGGTGTCGCTGAGGCCGCTGTGGGGCTGGGACCCGCGACTGTCGTCGGCGGGCGGGTTGGCGCTGTGGGTCGTCGCGTACGTGCTGGTGGGGCAGGCGGGTCTGATCGTCACCACCCGCGTCGCGACCGCCTCGGACCCCGGCGCCTACGCGATCTACTCCAACGCCTGGCTGCTCCTGCAGGTCCCGTACGGCGTGCTCGGGGTCTCGCTGCTCACCGCGCTGATGCCCAGGATGAGCCGGGCGGCGGCGGAGAACCGGTTCGACGACGTCGTGTCCGACCTGTCCCTCGGCAGCAGGCTCTCGACGGTCTTCCTGGTCCCGATCTCGGTGCTGCTGACCTTCTTCGGCACCGAGGTGGGCCTCGCGCTGTTCTCCCTCGGCGCGGGCAACGCGGGTGGTGGCGCCGCGAAGCTGGGCACCGCGCTGGCCTGGTCGGCCTTCGGGCTGCTGCCGTACGCGATCACGCTGCTGCAGCTGCGGGTCTTCTACGCCATGACGGACAGCCGCACCCCGACGCTGATCATGGTCGGGATCGTGGCGTTCAAGATCCCGATGCTGCTGCTCTGCCCGGTGCTGCTGCCCCCGGAGGACGTCGTCCTGGGGCTGGTCGCGGCGAATAGCCTGTCGTTCGTCTTCGGCGCGATCCTGGGGCAGTGGGTGATCGCGCGCCGGCTCGGGCACGTGCGCAGCCGCGAGGTGCTCTCGACGCTCTGGCGGACCCTCGCCGCCTCGGTCGCCGCCGGGCTCGTGGCCTGGCTGGCCGGCCTCGCGGTCCAGGCCGCCGTGGGCAGCGGGTCGGCCGGCACGGCCTGGCTGGTGCTGGCCGTGGCGCTGGTGGTCGCCACGCCGATCCTGCTGGTCGGGATGAAGCTGCTGAAGCTCACCGAGCTCGACCCGCTCTGGCGCCGTCTCCCCGGCCGTCTCGGACGCTGACGGCTCGTGAGTGGCGATGGTCGCCAGAGCGACCATCGCCACTCACAGGCGGTCACAGCATCGGCTGCCGGGCCCGGTGCCGGGCGGTGGTCGGCGGCTCGAAGTGCGCCGCCGTCCTCGGGAGCGGCCGGGTCTCGTCGGTGTCGGCCTCGGTCGTCGCGCGCGGGGCGCCCGCCCCGGTCAGCGCCCGGACCTCCATCTCGGCGTGGAGCCGGTCGTCGACGGGGTCGCGGCGGCCGAACCAGGTCCCGAGCGCGCCCAGCAGGAACGACAGCGGGATGGACACGATCCCCGGGTTGGCCAGCGGGAAGAAGGCGAAGTCCACGTCCGGCAGCATCGACGTCGGCGCCCCGGACACCGCCGGGGAGAACACGACCAGGACGACCGCCACGGACATGCCGCCGTACATGCTCCACAGCGCGCCGCTGGTGGTGAACCGCTTCCAGAACAGCGAGTAGACCAGAGACGGCATGTTGGCCGACGCGCCGACGGCGAACGCGAGCGCGACCAGTACCGCGACGTTCTGCCCGATCGCCACGACGCCGCCCAGGATCCCCAGCACCCCGACGACGAGCGCCGTCCGCCGCGCGACCCGCACCTCCTCGGCCGGTGCGGCGCTCCCGCGCTTGACGATGTTGGCGTACACGTCGTGGGCGAAGGACGCCGACGCGGTGATGGTCAGGCCCGCCACCACCGCGAGGATGGTCGCGAAGGCGACGGCGGCGACGATCCCCAGCAGCAGCTCGCCGCCGAGCCGGAAAGCCAGCAGCGGCGCCGCCGAGTTCGAGGCGCCGGGCGACTTCATGATCGTCTCCGGCCCGACGAGCGCGGTCGCCGCGGTGCCGATGACCAGCACCATCAGGAAGAACGCACCGATCAGCCAGATCGCCCACACGACCGACTTCCGGGCCTGCTTGGCGTCGGGGACGGTGTAGAAGCGCATCAGGATGTGCGGCAGGCTCGCCGGGCCGAGGATCGCGGCCAGCGACAGCGAGATGAAGTCGATCTTCGACAGCTCGGTGCGGCCGTACTGCAGGCCCGGGGCGAGCACCTTGTCGCCCTGCGGGCTGGTCTCGGTCGCCTGGCCGAGGAGGGCGGAGACGTCGAAGCCGTGCCGGCCCAGCGCCCAGAAGGACAGCACGAGCCCGGTGACCATCAGGGCGCAGGCCTTGAGGATCTGGACCCAGGTGGTGCCCTTCATGCCGCCGACCAGCACGTAGACGATCATCAGGCCGCCGACGACCGCGATCACCAGCGCCTGCCCGGCCTTCCCGGTGATCCCGAGCAGCAGGGCGACGAGCCCGCCCGCGCCGGCGATCTGGGCGATCAGGTAGAGCACCGAGACCAGCAGGGTCGAGGTGGCGGCCGCCGCCCGGACCGGGCGGCGGCGCAGCCGGAAGCTCAGGACGTCGCCCATCGTGTAGCGGCCGGTGTTCCGCAGCCACTCCGCGATGAGGAGCAGCGCGAACAGCCACCCGACGAACGAGCCGATCGCGTAGAGCATGCCGTCGTAGCCGAAGACGGCGACCGTGCCGGCGATGCCGAGGAACGCGGCGGCGGACAGGTAGTCACCGGCCAGGGCGACGCCGTTCTGCGCGCCCGTGAAGGCGCGGCCACCGGTGTAGTAGTCCGCCGCCGTCTGATTCGCGCGGGCGGCCCGGAAGACCACGACCAGGGTCAGCAGCACGAACGCGGCGAACACCGTGACCGTCACGGTGGAACTGCCGAGGCCGGACTGGGCAGCGCTCGGGGCGGCGCCCTTAGCGAGTGGACTCTGGGCAAGTGGATTCGACACCATCGGCTCCTCCTGGGCCATATGGTGGATCAGCCACCCGTGCGTGATGTGCCCCGAATGGCTGTATGGCCCTGGGCCACTCAACGACGAGGTCACCGGGAGGTCACGTCCGGACTATCGAAAGGGGGTGGCGGGCGCCCCCGATCGCGTTCCCTCGTGCACGAACGGCGCTCTCGTTCACGAGATATGAGTGACAGGGTCGGTCACCGGGCCGCAAATACGGAAGCCCCCGCCGCGGTCTGCGACGGGGGCTCCGGTGCGCCGGATTCAGTCGTCCGGGTCGTCCGTGACGTCCGTGGCGGAGGCGTGCCCGTTGGAGGTGCTCTTCACCGTGGCGCGGCTGCGGGTGGACCGGCGCTGCGCCGGGCGCGGGGGCGGCGGCGGGGTCGGGGCGGGGCCGCCGTGGCCGCGCCCGAGGATGAGCTCGGCGAAGGTGGCCATGGCCTCGTCGAGCTGGCCCGCGTTGCGCCGCTCGGACTCCTCGTTGGCCTTGGTGACGAGCGCGGTGACCGAGGTCGTGTCGGGGCGGGCCCGCAGCACGGAGTCGAGGTCGCCGAACCGGCCGTCGACCGAGCTGCCCAGGGCGGCGATCTTCTCGTCGACCGCGCCGGTGAGCTCGCCGAGCTTCTCGCCCAGCCCGTTCTCGACGGCGTCGACCCGGCCCGCGACCGCCTCGAGCCGGCCCGCGAGGATCTCCAGCCGCTCGGCCAGCGAGTCGAGCGCCTCGGTCGGGTCGACCGCGGGCCGCCCGGCGAGGTCCTCGAGCCGGCGGTGCAGCCCGACGCTCGTGTCGCCGAGCAGGTTGCGGACGCCCTCGTTGGACTCGTCCATCGCGCGCAGGGCGCCGTCGAGCTGCTCGCGCACCATCTTCTCGACGCCGTCGACCCGCTCCCGGATCGGCGTCGCGACCGCGTTGGGCATCGCGTCGAGCCGCATCTCGTGCCGGTCGAGGCGGTTGTCCAGGTCGTCGAGCCGCTTGTGCAGCCCGCCGAGCCGGTCGTCGAGGCCGTCCATCCGGCCGGAGACGCCCTCGAGGCGCCCGGCCATGCCGTCGAGCCGGCCGTCGAGCTGGGCGAAGGGCTTGGCGAGCTTGTCCGGCAGCGACTCGATCGCCCGGAGCACGGAGGCGAGCACGGCCTCCTGCGCGTCGACCTTCTGGACCGTCTCGTCGAGGCGCTCGGCGAGCACGCCGACCTCGGTGCGGTCCGGCAGCTCGGTGAGCCGCTTGCGGACGGTGCCCAGCGCGTCGAGGGCGGAGAGCCGCGCGTGGATCTCGTCGAGGGAGTCGAAGACCTGTTGCTGCTCGGAGTCGCGGATCTCGGCCGCGCGCATGAGCATGCCGCGCATCCGGTCGAACGACATCGTCGAGTTATCGCTCATTGGCGCCTGGTGCTTCCTGTGATCCGGATGGGGGAGCGGGGAACGCTGCACTGAGGGTAGCGAGCCCGCGAAACCGGCAGACACGGAGTCACCACTAGGCCGACCGGGTGGCACCCGTCCGGCCTGATTCGCCCGATCCGGCCTGGTCGGAAGGGGGTATACGGTGCCCCGGTGACCGCCCCGCTCACCCCGGACTCGATCCGTTCCGCCCCGAAGGTCCTGCTGCACGACCACCTCGACGGCGGCCTGCGGGCCGGCACCGTCGTCGCGCTGGCCGACGCCGTCGGGTACGACAGCCTGCCCACCCGCGACCCCGAGGAGCTGGCCGGGTGGTTCCTCGGCGCCGCGCACTCCGGGTCACTGGAACGTTACCTGGAGACGTTCGGCCACACGGTCGCGGTGATGCAGACGCGCGAGGCGCTGGTGCGTGTCGCCCAGGAGGCCGCGGAGGACCTGGCGGCCGACGGCGTGGTGTACGCGGAGATCCGCTTCGCCCCCGAGCTGCACGTGGAGCGGGGCCTGGACCTCGACGGCGTGGTGCAGGCCGTGCTGGAGGGCTTCGAGCGCGGCTCCGCGGGCCGCGGGATCACGGTGCGCTGCCTGCTCACCGCCATGCGGCACGCCGCCCGGTCGCAGGAGATCGCCGAGCTGGCCGTGCGGTACCGGGACGCCGGGGTCGTCGGGTTCGACATCGCCGGCGCGGAGAAGGGCTTCCCGCCCACCCGGCACCTCGACGCGTTCGACTACGTCCGGCAGCAGAACGCGCACGTCACCATCCACGCCGGCGAGGCCTTCGGGCTGCCGTCGATCTGGGAGGCGCTGCAGTTCTGCGGGGCGGACCGGCTCGGGCACGGCGTCCGGATCGTCGACGACATCACCGTCCGCTCGGACGGGACCGCCGAGCTCGGCCGGCTCGCCGCGTGGGTGCGGGACATGCGGATCCCGCTGGAGATGTGCCCGACGTCGAACGTGCACACCGGCGCCGCGACCAGCCTCGCCGACCACCCCATCGGCCTGCTCCGCGACCTGCGCTTCCGCGTCACGGTCAACACGGACAACCGGCTCATGTCCGGCTGCTCCATGACCTCGGAGATGGCCGCGCTCGTCGACACCTTCGGCTGGGGCTGGGAGGACCTGCGCTGGCTGACGATCAACGCCATGAAGAGCGCGTTCCTGCACTTCGACAAGCGGCTGGCGATCATCGACGAGGTGCTCAAGCCGGGCTACGACGCCCTGGTGTCCTGAACGGTCGTGAGTGGCGATAGTCGTCATAGCGACTATCGCCACTCACGGTTCAGCGGTGGTGCAGGCGGGCCTCGGTGGCGTGCACCAGCTCCCGCCAGCGGGCGGCCTCGGTGTCGAACGGCGGGCTGGGCGCGAGCCGGGTGGGGTTGGGCCGGATCACGAAGGACACCAGCCAGCCCAGGCTCTCGGACTCCGCCAGCGCGCGGGCCGGCTCGGGGTCGCCCGCCCACTCGGCGACGTCGAGGACCAGCTCGGCGGCCAGGTCCAGCTGGGTCGGGTCGACCTGCAGGGTGCCCTCGGCGATGTCGTCGTCGATCCCGACCAGCACGTAGTCGTTGAGGTCGTCGACCACCACGTCGAGCTCGCCGACGGCGGCCTTGTCCAGGACGTCCTGCCAGGTCGAGGCGGCGGCGAGGTCGTTGTCGTCCTTACCGCCGTCGGCCAGCCAGCGGGCCAGCGCGCGCTCGGAGTCGAAGACGTCGACGCGTCCGCCCGAGCCGAGGAACACCGGCTTGTCGTCGAGGTAGCAGCGCAGGGTGACCCACTGGCCCGCGGACGTGGTGATCCGGATCGGGTCGATCCCGATCTCCTCCCAGAACCCGACCGGGCCCTCGGCCTCGGCCTCCGCGAGCTCGGCCTCGTCCTCGGCGACCTGCTCGGTGATTGCCTCCTCGTCGGCGCGCTCGCGGGCGGCCTCCTCGAAGGTCTCGTCGTCCGTGTCGTCCCCCTCGACGTCGTCGACGCCGATCGCGGACTCCGCGTCGGCGATCCGGGCGGCGAGGGCCTCGGCCTCCTTCTCGGCGCCGGCGAGCGCACGGGCGTCGACCTCGGGGGTGGCGATCAGGGCGTCGAGCGCGTCGACGACCTCGTCCCAGTGGTCCTGCACGGTCTGGGCGAGCTGGGTCCACAGCCGGCGGCCCTCGCGCCCGGCGAACGGCAGCGTGCCCTGGTCGAGCAGCCCGAAGCCGGGGGCCGAGTCGAGGACGGCCGTGACCTCCTCGAGGTCGCAGACGTCGGCGAAGGAGCGGACCATCGCGGTGATCTCGGCGAGCTCGCCGATCGTCCAGGTGTCCGGCTCCTCGGCGACCAGCTCCGGGACGCCGATGACGTCGAAGCGGCGCGTCTCCTCGGGGGTCAGCTCCGCGACGGTCAGGGTGGGCACGGCCGACCAGGCCGGGTGGTCGGCGAGGTCGTGTTCGGTCTCCGTGCGGACGTACGCCGCGAGCCGCGCGACCTCCGGGAACGCGAAGACCGCGTCGTCGTCGCCGAGGAAGGCCTCCCACTCCTCGCCGTCCTCGCGCCACCGGGGCGCCCAGAGGGTGACGAGGTCGCCCTCGGTCAGGGACAGCTGGATCGGGACGATGTCGCTTGCCACGGCGGCGATGCTAGCGGCGGCACCGGAGTGCCGCCCCGTCCGTGCACCGCCCGCCGGCCGGTCCCGGGCATGCACGCGCGAGGAGGGTCCGGACGGCCGGTTCCCGAAGGGGCGCATCCGGTTCGGGGGGTGTCGCCCTCGTGCCGGGGAGCGTCGGGGGAGCGTGGTGCCGGGTCCGGCACCGATGGTTCCTCACGGGGCCGGGGAACCGGTGGGCCCGCCCGCGGTGCGGGCGGGCGGCCGGTGCCGGCCCGGAACGTCAGGTCGAGCTGTGCAGACGGACGACGCCCACCGTGACGTCCTCCAGACCGCCGCGGTCGAAGTCCCGACGCAGCTGGTCGGCCTTCACCGTCGCGGTCAGCCCGTCGAACGGCCCGTGCGCGTCCACCTCCCCGGTCTGCGGGTCGACGGCGAGCACCACGTACCCGTCGCACTGGGTGAGCTTCTCGGCGGCAGCCACCAGGGTCTGCTCGTCCGAAGTCGTGTTCTCCGGCACCGGATCACCTCCTTGTCACCTAGTACAGCGTCGGCGACGGCTCCGGCGTGACAGTGTTCGTGCCATACCACCCGTTCGGGTCAGATAAATGGCACCTGTGGTCACGGCCGGTGCGGAGCCCGGTGCGATGCGCGCACGATCCAGTTGATCACTGGTGTCACCTCCGGGGGTCGGGCACGCCGCGTGATTGAGATCGGCCCCGAGAAGTCGATCATGGTGTCTCGTGTGCCCAGGGTGGCCGGGGGACCGGATCGAGGGTCGTCCGCGCGGTGCACACGAGGTACCGCGGACGGCCGCACGGGGCGCACGGACGGGGACTCAGGGTGACGAAACCGCGGTCGTCCCCACCCGGACCGGCGGGTGGTCGAGGGGAGCGGCATCCCTGCGACGATCACCGGGTGCACGACCCCTCCCGGCTCGACGAGGCCAACACCGGCTACGGCTGCGAGCATCCTGGCACGGGGATCGCCGCCGTCCCGGGAGGCGCGCGGTTGTCGTGGCTGCGTCCCGCGCCGCTGTGGCGGTCCCGCAACGACCGGCTCGTCCGCCTCCTCGGCGACCCCACGGACGACATGCGCCGGGAGTGGCTGCGCCGGCTCGATGCGGAGCGCGGGCCCGATCCCGCCCGGCTCGTCGACCGGTTCGCGGGGCGGGACTCGATCGCGGTCGCGCTGCTCGGCGACCCGGGCGAGGGCGACGCCTCGCAGTACTGCGTGGTCCCCGTGCTGCAGCGGGTGGCCGGGGACACCGACCTCGCGGTCGTCGTGTCGGACGTGGTCTACCCGGCCGGCGGGCTGCGCGAGTACGCGGCCAAGCTCGCCCGCCCCTACGCGGATCACCCGGGCCCGATCTACGGCCTGCCCGGCAACCACGACTGGTACGACGGCCTCACCGGATTCATGAGCTGGTTCTGCGGCACCCCGCCGGAGGAGGCGGCGCCCGCGGACCCCGGCACGGGGTGGAAGGCGTTCCTGCGCAGGCTGCTGTGGCGCCGCGGGCCGCGCGGGCGCACCTCCGACCTCGAGGCGGCGCGGGCGTGGCGGCCGGCCGAGGCGCAGCGCGCGCTCCAGCCCGGACCCTACTGCGCGATCGACGCCGGCCCGGTCCGGCTGGTCCTCATCGACACCGGGATCCGCGGGGCCCTCGACCGGGAGCAGGGGGAGTGGCTGCGGGACAGCCTCTTCGCCGCCGACCGACCGACGATCGTGCTCACGGGGAAGCCCCTGATCACCTACGCCGAACACCACCCCTGCCCGATCGAGGACGGCGGCACGGTGGCGGAGCTGGTGCGCGACCCGCGCGCGTCCGTCGTCGCGGTGATCGGCGGCGACGACCACAACTACCAGCGCTACCCGGTCCGGCTCGCCGACGGCCGGGAGATCCTGCACCTCGTCGCGGGTGGCAGCGGGGCCTACCTCTCCGCCACGCACCCGATCCCGAACGTCGACGTGCTGGCGCCGGAGTGCACGGAGGAGGACTTCCGCTGCTACCCGCTGCGCGGGGACTCGCTCGCGCACTTCAGCCGCCGCTACGACGCGCTGCGCCGGTTCGGGACCGGCACCGCCGTCGTCTCGCCGGCCGACGCGACCACGATCATGGCCGAGCGGATCGGGATCGCGCCGCCGCGTACGGGCACCCCGCCGGCGGAGATCTCGCCGCGGGCGCGGCGGGCCGCGGAGCGGGTGCTGGGCGGGCCGAAGGGGCGCTCGGAGAACTGGACCTCCGTGCTCTACGACACCGACCGGCCGCCGATGCTCAAGAGCTTCCTGCGGCTCGACGCGACCGCCGCGGAGATCCGGATCGACTGCTGGGCGGCCACCGGCTGCCTGGAACACGAGCGCGACCCGGTGCTCGAGGACCGGATCGTGGCGCGGCCCGGGGCCGACGGCCGGTGGACGTGGGCGAGCGCCACACCGGGGCGGGCGCACCCCTGAGGAATCGGTCCTGAGGAATCGGCCCGGCGGAATCGGCCCTGAGGAATCGGCCCGGAGGAATCGGCCCTGAGGAATCGGCCCTGAGGAATCGGTACAGCTCCCGCTACTGTCCGGCCCATGGACGTGCGGGTCGTCGACCATCCTCTGGCCAGGGCTCGGCTCACCACGATGCGCGACGCGCGCACGGACAACGCGGCCTTCCGCGCCGCGCTGCGCGATCTCACGCTGCTGCTGATCGTCGAGGCGACCCGCGGCTTCGAGGTGGCGGACTTCCCGCTGCACACCCCGGTCGCCCGCACGACCGGTCACCGGCTCGCGAACCCGCCGGTGCTGGTGCCGGTGCTCCGTGCCGGGCTGGGCATGGTCGACGCCGCGCAGAACCTGATCCCCGAGGCGCAGATGGGGTTCGTGGGCGTGGCGCGGGACGAGGTGACCCACCTCCCCACCCCGTACATGGAGTCGTTGCCGGCCTCGCTCGTCGGGCGCCCGGTGTTCGTGCTCGACCCCATGCTCGCGACCGGCGGCTCGATGGTGCACACGGTCGAGCTGCTGACGGCCCGGGGCGCCGACGACGTCACCGCCGTCTGCGTGCTCGCCGCGCCCGAGGGCGTCCGGGCGCTCGAGGCCAGCGGGCTCCCGGTGCAGCTGGTCACGGCCGCGATCGACGAGCGGCTCAACGACTCCGCCTTCATCGTCCCCGGCCTCGGCGACGCGGGCGACCGGCAGTTCGGCGCGGTCTGAGCGGGCGTCAGGGCACCACGTTCTGGTTGGCGCGGAACACGTTGTTGGGGTCGAGGCGCCGCTTGAGCTCGACGAGCCGCGCGTAGTTCGTGCCGTAGGCGGCGTGGACCCGGTCCCGACCCTCCGCCCCGAGATTGTTGACGTACACCCCGGCCTCGAGGTGCGGGCGCATCGCCGCGGACGCGGCCCGGGCCCAGGCGACGTGCCGGGGCGAGTCGGCCGGATCGGGCCACTGGGCGAGCACGAGGAAGTCGTACTGCGGCGCCCGGTGCGGGAAGGCGGTCGCTCCCGGCGCGACCCGGGCCGCGGCCCCGCGCAGGCCCTGCAGGCCGATGCCGCTGTCGCCGGGTGGCATGGCCTCCGTGACCTCGAGCAGGGTGCGGATCGCGGGGTCGGTGAGGTGCCGGAGACAGGCCGAGCGCCAGTAGTGCAGGCGGCCCGGCGGGTAGCCGGCGTCGGGCACCCGCTGCCAGTCGGCGAAGGGCTGCTCCGCGACGGCGTCGAGGTCCGGGTGCAGTCGCCGGAGCGGGCGCAGGACGGGCCCGGCCGCCCCCGGCGGTCCGCACCAGCACAACGCGATCGTCAGCGCCGGCCGGCCGGACGGGCCCCACGCGAGGGACACCGCCGTCGCGAGCTCGTCGGGTGCAGTGGCGACGAGGTCGTCGTGCGCACGCAGGACCTCGCCCGCGGCCTCCCACGGGAACCCGAGGGCCCCGGCGAGCACGGTGTCGACCGGGTGCAGCCGGTAGGTGAAGGTCGTGACGACGCCGAAGTTGCCGCCCCCGCCCCGCAGGCCCCACAGGAGGTCGTCGTCGACGCCGTCGAGCAGGGTGCCGTCCGCGGTGACCAGCTGGGCATCGATCAGGTTGTCGCAGCTCAGGCCGTATCTCGGGGCCAGCCAGCCGAGGCCGCCGCCGAGGGTGAGTCCGGCGATCCCGGTCCCGGACATCACGCCGAGCGGAGTGGCGAGGCCGAACGCGCGGGTGGCGCCGTCGAGGTCGCCGAGCAGCGCCCCGCCTCCGGCACGGGCCGTCCGTGCGTCGGGGTCGACCTCGACGGTGCGCATCGGGGACAGGTCCAGCATCAGCCCGCCCTCGCACACCGCGGTACCGGCGACGTTGTGCCCGCCGCCACGCACGGAGAGCGCGAGGCCGTGCTCGCGCGCGTACCGGATCCCTCGGGCGACGTCGCCGGGCTCCCGACAGCCGACGATCACCGCCGGTCGCCGGTCGATCATGCCGTTGAACACCGCGCGGGCCCGGTCGTAGCCGGCGTCCCCCCGCCGCAGCACCGTGCCGGTCAGCTCGCCCGTCAGCCTGCTCGTGCTGGTCATCGTGCCTCCCCGTCCGTGGTGGCCCGAGAGTGCCGGCACCGGCTAATCGGCGGCTCATCCCGACGCCGTGATCGCGGCCCGCAGCGCCGCGGCCTCGGCGAGCAGGTGCGCACCGCGCCCGGGGTCCAACCCGGCCAGGCCCTCGAGCGCCGCCGCCCGGCCGGCCCGGTGGCCGATGCGACGGAAGAGGGCCAGCGCCTCGCCGAAGGCCTCCGCGGCCCGTCCGGGGTCGGCCGCGACCCGTCCCGCCAGGAGCGCCGCCGACGCCTCGCCCTCCCGGTAGCCGACCCTGCGGTACTCCGCGAGCGCCGCCTCGACGAGCCGGGACGCCTCCGCCGCGGAGCCCCAGCGGTGCTCGACCGATGCCAGGACGTCGAGCGCGAGGCCACGGGCGAGGGGCTCACCGAGACCGTCGGCGCGGGCCAGCGCACGCAGGGCGAGCGCGCGGGCGTCGTCCTCCGCACCGCGGTCCCGGTGCAGGCGGGCCAACTGTGCCTCCTCCAGCGCCGCCCGCCAGACGTCGCCGCCGCGCAGCGAGGCCGCAACGGCCTCCTCGTAGCGGGCGCGTGCCTCGTCGCTCCGGCCGTGCGCCCAGGCGACGGTGGCGGCCATCCCGAGCGCGTCGCCCTCCCAGCCGGGCTCCCCGCAGGTGCGGGCCAGGTCCCGCTGCTCCTCGAGCAGACGCGTCGCCGGACCGAACTCGGCGCGTCCGACGTGGAAGAGCACGGCGGCGGAGAGGAGCGGGAGGCGCTGCGGCGGTCCGGTCACGGCGGCGAGGCCGGCGTAGGCCCTGCGGAGCCCCTCCTCCCGGGTCCCCCGCAGATCCCAGTAGTGCCAGAGGCATCCGACGAGCCGCGCCCCCGTCGCCGGGTCCGCCTCGAACGCCCAGTCCAGCGCCGCACGCCAGTTCTCCCGCTCCCGGTGCAGGCGGTCCAGCCAGAGGGGGGCGTCGGGCCCGAAGAGGTGGGCCGACGCCTCCTCGGCCAGCTCGAGGAAGTACCCGGCGTGCCGGCGGCGCAGCGCATCCGGCTCCTCCGCCGAGCCGGCCAGCCGCTGCGCCGCGAACGCGCGGGTCGTCGCCAGCAGCCGGTACCGCCCGCCGTCGACCTGGACGGTGCTGGCCGAGACGAGCCGGTCGAGCAACTCGGCGACCTCGCCGGCCCCGGGCGCTCCCGCGCCGGTGACGACCTCGGCCGCGCGCAGGTCGAAGCCACCGGGAAAGACGGACAGCCGGGCCAGCAGCCGCCGCGCCGGGGGCGCGAGCAGGTCGTGGCTCCAGGACAGGGTCGCGGCGAGGCTGCGGTGCCGCGGGTCGGTGCTGCGGGCCGTGAGCAGACGGGCCGACGCCAGCCGGGCGGCGAGATCGGGCAGGGCCAGCGACGTCGTCCGGGCCGCGGCGAGCTCGAGCGCCAGGGGCAGGCCGTCCAGCCGGCGGCAGACGTCGAGCACCAGCGCCACGTCGGCGGGCGCCACCGCGCCGGGCCGGGCGCGGGCGGTGAACAGCCGCACGGCTTCGCAGCCCGCCGCGGTCCGCGAGTCCGCGCCCGGGTCGGCCAGGCCGAGGGGCGGCAGGACGTACACCCGTTCACCCGGGACGCGCAGGGCCTCGCGGCTGGTCACCAGGAGGCGGGCCCCGGTCCGCTCGACCACGTCGACGCATCCGTCGAGCACGTGCTCGCAGTTGTCGAGCAGCACGAGGTCGTCCCGCCCGTCGAGCGCGTCGCGGAGCGCGGTGAGCGATGTCGAGCCCGGACCGCCCCGCACCCCGAGGGCGTCGGCCACGCGTTCGGGCACCTCGGCCGGATCGGCGACGGGGACGAGATCGACGAGATGGACCGGCACGCCCAGGCCACGGGCGACCTCCGCGGCCAGGCGCGTCTTGCCGACCCCGCCCGGCCCGGTCAGCGTGACCACCCGGTGCGCCGCGAGCAGCACGGCCAGCTCGCGCCGCTCGCGGTCCCGGCCCACGAAGCTGCTCACCGCCGACGACAGCGTGCCCCACACCGGAGGGCGAAGATCGAGTTCCGGGCTGTGCCGCAGGACCGCCGTCTCGAGCCGAGCGATCTCGCGCCCGGGCTCCAGGCCGAGCTCCTCCGCCAGCACGGCGCGGAGCCGGCGGGCCGCGGCCAGCGCGTCCGCCTGCCGGCCGCTGCGGTACAGGGCGAGCATCAGCAGCGCGGTCGACCGTTCCCGGAGCGGGTCCTCGGCGACCCGCTCCTCCAGCGCGGAGAGGATCTCGCGGTGCCGGCCCTGCGCGAGCTCGGCCTCGTCCCGCAGGTCGGCGCAGTCGGTGCGGAGCCGGTCGAGGCGGGCCGCGGCGTCGCGGGCGAACGGGCGCTCGACGTCGTGCAGCGCCGGCCCCCGCCAGAGGCCGAGCGCCGAGGTCAGCGTGGCCGCGGCGCGCGCCGGCGGGGCGCGACGTCCCTCCGCGAGCAGCCGCTCGAAGAGGTCGGCGTCGATGCGGCCGGGTCCGCGGACGTATCCGTCCCCGCGGCTGAGGACCGCTCCGCGTCCGAGGCCCGCCCGCAGACCCGAGACGGCCGAGTGCACCATCGTCGCGGCGGTCGGCGGCGGGACGCCGTCCCAGATCCGGTCGGCGAGCTCGGCGACGGTCAGGGGCAGGCCGTCGGCGAGCACCAGGGCCGCGAGCACGGCCCGGCGGCGTGGCGAGCCCAGCGGCTGCGACACGCCGGCGCCGTCGAGGACGCAGACAGGCCCGAGGATGCCGAACTCGAGCGTGCCGTCGCCCGTGCCCTCCATGCCGCTCACCCCACCCGCGGAGCCGTGCGGGAAGGGTCCCGTCCGGACGGGGGCGGAGCAAGGTCGACCTGCTGCCGCCTCCTACGCCCGCCAGCCGTCGACCACCGCGCGCAGGACGACCGGGAAGCCCTTCGCCGGGTCGTCGACCGCGTCCGGGGTGTGCGCGTGCAGCTGGAGCGACACCAGCCCGTGCAGCGCCGACCAGAGCCCGAGCGCGACGGTCGGCGGGTGCGCGTCGTGCCGCAGCACCTTCGCGTCGACCGCCCGCTCCACCGCCTCGACGAGCGGGGTGAAGGCGGCCTCCTGCAGCTCGCGGGACTCGGCGTCGAGCTGGTCGCGGTCGAACATCGCGTCGTAGAGGTGCGGGTCGTGCAGGGCGTCGGCGCGGTAGGCCTCGCCGAGCGCGACCAGCTGCTCGGCCGGGTCGGCGGTGGGCGGGACCGCCGTGAGCGTCCGGCGCAGCCGCCGGAACGCGTCATCGACGAGGGACTTCACCAGGCCGGGCTTGCCGCCGAAGAGCGCGTAGACCGCCGTGGTCGACGTCCCGACGTCCGCGGCCAGCGTGCGCAGCGACAGCCCGGTCACGCCGTGTGCGCTCAGCAGCTCCGCCGCACGGGCGCGCAGCCTGTCGCGCAAGACCTCGTCGTGGACCTTGGGCCGGGGCACCGGCGGAGGCTACCTCTCCTCCCCGGGGTCCCGCCCGTTCACGGTGCGGTCACGGTCCGGACACGGGTGTGTGACGAAGCCGCGCCGGCCCGACCGCCGCGAGCGAGTAACACCCGGGGCCGCTCGGGAGATCTTCTCGTGGGTCGTGCCGGTCGGGGGCGCGCCCGATCGGGAGGGCGGCATGCGCGGCTGGCTCGGGGGGCTCCGCTGGCGGGTTCCGTTGCAGCTCACCGCGATGCTCGTCGCGGGCCTGGTCATCGCCGGGATCCCGGCCGACGAGGGCGGCACGCTGCCGGGGGTGCGCACCGCGGGCGAGGGCGCCGGGCCGAAGGCGATGCTGCGGGTCATGCCGCTCGGTGCGTCGAGCACCGAGGGCGTGGGCAGCCCCGCCACCGCCGGGTACCGCGCGCCGCTGTTCGCCGAGCTGGCCGCGGACGGCATCCGCGTCGACTACGTGGGCTCGCGCCACAACGGCCCGGCGGGAATGGCCGACCCGGACAACGAGGGGCACTCCGGCTGGACGCTGGCGAAGATGATCCCGGCGGTCGGCGCCTGGGTGGCGGAGGCCGACCCGGACGTCGTGCTGCTGCACATGGGTACCAACGACGTGAACTCCGGTGCGAAGGGCAGCGTCGCCGCGGCGAGGCTCGACGCGTTGCTCGACGAGGTCTTCGCCGCCGCGCCGCAGACGCACGTGATCGTCGCGGGGATCTGGGCGCCGCTGCCCGCCCGGGCCACGGAGCGGGCGGTGCTGGCGCGGCTGACGCCGGACGTCGTCGCCCGGCACCGCGCGCTCGGCCACTCCCTGGAGTTCGTGGACACCTCGTCGCTGCTGTCCGCCGGGGACTTCGTCGACGGCCTGCACGCCAACGCCGGGGGCTACCGCAAGATCGCCGCGATGTGGACCACGGAGGTCGAGGGCTGGCTGGCGCAGCGGCGGGCGGCGCCGGTGCCGCCGGTCCCGGCCGCGGCCGTCACTCGCTGAGCCCCGCGGCCACCGTCGCCCCGAGCTCCCAGCACGCCTCCAGCGCCGCCTTGTCCGGCGGACCCATGACCTCCACCGGGGCGGCGACCTGCTCCCAGCCCATGCCCGACGCGATCGCGCCGACGGCCTTCACCGCGCCCTCCACGCCCTGGTTGCCGTGCACGTACAGGCCGTACGGGAGCTTGCGGGTGTCGTCGCCGCAGACGTAGTAGACCTGGTCGAAGAAGTGCTTCAGCGCCCCGGACATGTAGCCGATGTTGGCGGGGGTGCCGAGCACCACGCCGTCGGCCTCGAGCAGGTCCGACGCGGTCGCGGCGAGCGCGGCCCGGCGGCGCACCTCCACCCCGGTGATCTCGGGGTCGCTGGCGCCGCGGACCACGGCGTCGAGCAGCTCCTGGGTGGCCGGCGAGGGCGTGTGGTGGACGATCAGCAGGACTGCCACGCCGCCCGTCCTACCCGATGAGGGCCGTGAACTCCTCCCGGAGCGCCGCCATCCGCCCGTCGGCGCGGGCGCGGGCGGCGTCCACGTCGTCCGTCGGCGGCTCGACGATCTCCAGGTAGGCCTTGAGCTTCGGCTCGGTGCCGGAGGGGCGCACGACGACCCGTGCCCCCTCGTTCCGCAGGCGCAGCACGTCCGGGGCGGGCCGGTCGGCGCTCCAGCCCTCCGGCGGCGCGCCGGCCAGCCGGGCGATGACGGCGTCGCGCTGCTCGGGGGCCATCCGCAGCGAGATCCCGACGGTGCGGTGCACGCCGTGGGCCCGGGAGAGCTCGTCGAGCCGGTCGAGCACGGTGAGCCCGGCGATCTTCAGTCCGGCCGCGAGATCGGCGGCGAGCACGGCCGCGGCGATCCCGTCCTTGTCCCGCACCGCCTCCGGGTCCACGCAGTACCCGAGGGCCTCCTCGTAGCCGTAGACGAGGCCCGGCCCGGCGCGGACGATCCACTTGAAGCCGGTGAGCGTCTCGGCCGACGGGGCGCCGTGGGCGGCGGCGACCTTCGCGAGCATCGAGCTCGACACCACGGTGGTCGCGACCAGGCCGGTGCGGCGGCGCAGCAGGTGGTCGCCGAGGAGGACGCCGGTCTCGTCGCCGGTGAGCATCCGCCAGCCGGCGGGCGTCGGGACGCCGAGGGCGCAGCGGTCGGCGTCGGGGTCGAGGGCGATCGCGAGGTCGACCTTCTCCTCCGCGGCCAGCGCGAGCAGCAGGTCGGTCGCCCCGGGCTCCTCCGGGTTCGGGAACTCGACGGTCGGGAAGTCCGGGTCGGGCGCCGCCTGCGCGCCGACCACGTGGACGTCCGTGAACCCGCTGCGCGCCAACGCGTGCACGACCATGGCCCCGCCGACCCCGTGCATCGGGGTGAACGCGATCCGCAGGCCGGTGGTCGCGGTGCCGAGCCCGGCCACCCGGTCCAGGTACTCCTCGGTCGGGTCGTCGACGGTCGTCGGGCCGTCGGCCGGGATCGCGACGGCGGCGGCCGCGGCGCCGATCGCGGCCTCGATCTCGGCGTCGGCGGGCGAGGTGAGCTGGGCCCCGGGGGCGTCGCTCACGCCCTCGCCGAGGTAGACCTTGTAACCGTTGTCCTGCGGCGGGTTGTGCGAGGCGGTGATCTGCACCCCGGCCGCCGCGCCCCGGCGCTGCACCGCGAACGCGAGCAGCGGGGTCGGCGTCGCCCCGGGCAGGACGTGCACCGCGAACCCGGCCGCGGCCAGGACCCCGGCCGCCTCGCGGGCGAACGCCTCCGATCCGTGCCGCGCGTCCCGCCCGACGACGACCGTGCGACCCCGCGCGCCCCGCGCGACCAGCCAGGCGGCCAGGCCCGCGGTGGCGCGCCGGACCACGGCGACGTTCATGCCCGACGGTCCCGCCCGGACCGGGCCGCGCAGCCCGGCGGTGCCGAAGCGCAGGGGACCGGACAGGGCGTCGGCGAGGGCGGTGCTGCCGCCGCCGGTCATCGCGTCGACCAGGAGCTTCTGCAGGTCCGCGCGGGTGGCGGGGTCGGGGTCGTCGGCGATCCAGCGCATCGCCGCGTCCCGCAGCGCGGGGTCGAGACCCATGTCAGGCGCGCGCGACCAGCTCGCGCAGCAGCTCGCCCATCCGGGTCGCCGAGGCGCGCCCGGCCTCCAGCACCTCCTCGTGGTCGAGCGGCTGGCCGGTCATCCCGGCGGCGAGGTTGGTGACCAGCGACAGCCCGAACACCTCGACGCCCTCGGCGCGGGCGGCGATCGCCTCGAGCACCGTGGACATGCCGACAAGGTCGGCACCGAGCGTGCGCAGCATGCGGATCTCGGCCGGCGTCTCGAAGTGGGGGCCGGGCAGCCCGGCGTACACACCCTCCTCGAGCGACGGGTCGATCTCCCGCGCGAGCTTGCGCAGCCGGACCGAGTAGAGGTCGGTGAGATCGGTGAACCGCGGCCCCACCAGCGGCGACCGGGCGGTGAGGTTGAGGTGGTCGCTGATCAGGACCGGCTGCCCGACGGACATGCCCTCCCGGATCCCGCCGGCCGCGTTGGTCAGCACGACCGTGCGGCAGCCCGCGGCGGCGGCCGTCCGGACGCCGTGCACCACGGCCTCGACCGGGTGCCCCTCGTAGCCGTGCGTACGGCCGAGCAGCACCAGGACCCGGCGGTCGCCGATGGTGAGCGTGCGCACCGTGCCGCCGTGCCCCTCGACGGCGGGCGGGACGAACCCGGGCAGCCCGGCCATCGGCACGTCCGACCCGGTCCCGATCACGTCCGCGGCGGGCCGCCACCCCGAGCCGAGGACCACCGCGACGTCGTGCGAGTCCACCCCGGTCGCGTTGGCCAGCGCCTGTGCGGCCTCCGTCGCGATGCTCATGCCCGCAGACTACGGGTGATCAACCGGCGCCCGGTGTCGTGAAGGTCGCGGCGAGCGCGGTGAACAGCGCGGCGGACCGGTCGCCCGCGCGCTCGGCCGGCACGGTGAGGGACAGGGCCCACAGCCCGTCGGCCGCCGGGACGGTGCGCAGGACCGTGGTGCGCTGCTGGGCGCCCTCGGTGGTCGTGTAGCGCCGCTCGCGGACGCCGTCGGGGGCACCGGCGGCGGGCTCGGCGGGCGTCACGTCGACGGCGTCGACCCCGAGGTGCGGGGCCGTGAGGCCGGCGGTGACCTCGTCCTCCGACCCGGCCTTCCACACCGCCATCGCCTCGGACCCGTCGGCGGAGACGAAGCGGACGACGGGGTTCGTGTCGCCGTCGCGGTACTGCGCCCAGGTCGAGGGCACGGCGACGCTCCACCCGGCGGGGTCGCTGTGCACGGTCGTGGGGCTGCGGTCGGTGGTGACCGTGACCGTCGAGGACGGGGACTGCCCGGCGAGCGAGCGGACCACGCTGTAGCCGCCGGCCGCCCCGAGCAGGACGAGCAGCGCCCCGGCGACGGCCAGCGGCAGGGCCCAGCGCGTCGGCATCGAGATCGCGGTGGTGGAGCGGGCGGCGGGTCCGGCTGTCGGGCGGACGGGCGGACGGGCCGGCGCGTGGGCACCCGTCGGGGTGGGTAGCGGGCCGGGCGAGGCGGCGAGGCCGCGCGCGGCGGGTTGCGGGTCGGCCGCCGGGAGCCGGGTCGAGCCGGCGGGGCCGTGGGTGCCGCCCCACGGTTCCGACGCCGGGACCGGGCCCGACGCGGCCACCCTCGGCTCCGGCACCGCCTCCGGGCGCGCGGCGATCGCGGAGAAGGCCGTCGGCGCGTCGGGCGAGCCGGGGTAGAGCGGGTCGTCCGGGTCGTCGAGCAGCGGGCGCAGCCGGCGGCGCACCTCGTCGAGCGGCATCCGCTGGTCGGGGTCCTTGACCATCAGCGCCGCGATGACCTCGGCGACGGGCCCGTGCTCCCGCGGGCGGGGCACCTCGCCGTCGACCACCTCGGTGATGGTGGAGACGGGGTCGCCCTTGACGTCGTAGGGCGGGCGGCCCTCGATCGCGGCGAACAGCGTGGCGCCCAGGCCCCAGAGGTCCGCGGCGGGGGTGACCGCGCCGCCCATCGCGACCTCGGGGGCGATGTAGGCGGGGGAGCCGAGGACGAGCCCGGCGGTGGTCATCGGCGCGTCCGAGGCGTTGCGCGCGATGCCGAAGTCGGTGAGCTTGATGCGCCCGTCGTGCGCGACGAGCACGTTCCCGGGCTTGACGTCCCGGTGCGTGATCCCGGCGCGGTGCGCGGCCCGCAGCGCCGCCGCGGTGGCGTAGCCGACGGCGGCGGCCTGGCGCTGGTTCAGCCGGCCCTGCTCGGAGATGAGCGTCGCGAGGTTGCGGGAGGGGACCATCTCGAGGACGACGAGCGGCTCGCCGGCTGCGTCGACGACGTCGAACACCGTGATCACGTTCGGGTGCGACAGGCCGCCCAGGGCGCGCGCCTCGCGGAGCATCCGCTCGCGCATCCCGAGCGCCTCGCGCTCCGGGACCCCGCGCGGGACCTTCAGCTCCTTGACGGCCACGCGGCGGCGCAGGACCTCGTCGTACCCCGACCAGACCGTGCCCATCGCCCCGCTGCCGAGCTGCGCGGAGAGGCGGTACCGGTCGCCGACGACGCGGCCCGGCTGCTCGTCTTCCTGCGTGGACACGGGACCATTGTCGGCGACGACCCGCACACGTGTGCGGGCGGGTGCGCCTGCGGACGACCCGGACGGGGCCGGGACCAGCACAAACGGGCACGTCACGTGACCGGGTGACGACGCTGTGCAGCCCCTTTCTTGTCGCCGAACGGCAGGGCCGCCCGTTCGTCGCAACCTGCGACAACCGCTCGTCACGGACAGGCTCGCCGTCCGCAGCAGATCGCCGACCCCTCGGCGCGGATACCCGGTGAACGCCCGGTTTCGGGTTGGTACACCGCTGACCGGGTGAGCACCATGGACCAATGCAGGAGAGAGCGAAGAGCCCTCGAGGGGCGGGTCGAGCCGGTGATGTCCGGTGACCCTGCTCGAGGCGCACCCCGAGCTCGCGACCAGCGGTGACCAGGTGGTCACCGACCTCGGTGCGGGCACCGGCCCGGCCTGGCTCGACCAGTGGCTCTCGGCCCACCGGTCCGACGTCGTCGCCGTCCGCCGGTCGCTGCACTCCGTACCCGAACTCGGGCGGGACGAGCATCGTACGACCGCCCTCGTGGCCCGCCGCCTGATGGCCGCCGGGCTCGAGCCCCGCACCCTGCCCGGCGGCACCGGCCTCGTCTGCGACGTGGGCCGCGGCGACCGCTGCGTGGCGCTGCGTGCGGACCTCGACGCCCTGCCCCTCGGCGAGGAGACCGGGCTGCCGTTCGCCTCCACCGTGCCCAACGTGATGCACGCCTGCGGGCACGACGCGCACACCGCGATGGTGCTCGGTGCGGGTCTCGCGCTCGCCTCCGCGCCCTCGCTCCCCGGCCGGGTGCGGCTGGTGTTCCAGCCCGCCGAGGAGGTCCAGCCCGGCGGCGCGATCGACGTCGTCGCCGACGGCGCGATGGACGACGTCGAGCGCATCTTCGCGCTGCACTGCGACCCGCGGCTCGAGGTGGGCCGGCTCGGCACCCGGGTCGGGCCGATCACGTCGGCCTGCGACCTCGTCGAGATCCGGCTCACGTCGCCGGGTGGGCACACCGCCCGTCCGCACCTGACCGCCGACCTCGTCGAGGCGCTCGGGCTGCTGATCACGCAGCTCCCGCTGCTGCTCACCCGCCAGGTCGACCCGCGCTCGGGCACCGTCCTGGTGTGGGGTGCGGTGCAGGCCGGCGAGGCCGCCAACGCGATCCCGCAGCACGGCGTGCTGCGCGGCACGCTGCGCACGGCCGACCACGCGACCTGGAGCGAGCTCGAGGACAAGTTCCGCGCGCTGGTCGCGGCGGTCCTCGCGCCGCTCGGCGTCGGGTACGTGATCGACCACATCCGCGGGGTGCCGCCGGTGGTCAACGAGGCCGTCAGCTCCGGCATGCTACGCGACGCCGCGATCATCACCGGCGGGCCCGACGCCGCCGCCGACACCGAGCAGTCCAGCGGCGGCGAGGACTTCGCGTGGTACCTGGAGAAGGTGCCGGGCGCGATGGCGCGGCTGGGGGTGTGGCCGGGGGTGGGTCCGATGAAGGACATCCACCAGCCCACCTTCGACCTCGACGAACGCGCCCTCCCCTTCGGCGTCCGCGTCCTGGTGAACAGCGCCCTACAGGCCCTGGCGTAATCCCCGCGAGTCGGGAGTTCTGGCAGCGCGAGTCGGGAGTTCTCGCTCGGGTGTCAGGGCTGCTCTCGGTGCCTGCGCGGCTGGAGGGTGCCGATCTTCCGGTTGAGGGTGAGCCCGCGCGCACGAAAGGCCGTGTCGAGCTCGCGTTCGACCCGGCTGAGGTCGCGCATGTCGGCCGCCCGGACACGGACGACGATGAAGCCGCGGCGCTCCAGCTCGGCCTGCCGCGCGGCATCCTCGTCCTCGCGCCCGAGGTGGGCCGCATGACCGTCGTACTCGACTGCGATGCGGTACTCGGGCCAGGCATGATCGAGAAGGAACAGCACCTCGCCCCTCGCGTCGTGCACGGGCAGGTTGACCTGCGGAACCGGAAATCCCAGGTCGACGAGCCTGAACAGCATCCGGCTCTCCGCCGGCGAGAGCGTCAGCCCGGTGGCCAGGTCCAGCAGCTGCGCCGCCCTGCGTCGCCCACGGGGGTCGCTGCGGTTCGTGATCCGCTCGCCGACGCGCTGCCGGAAAGCCTCTCGTTCTGCCGGGGCGACCGCGGCCAACGCCTGGTCGAGCACTGCAAGCGCGTCCTGCGGCCGGTCGCGGCACAACAGATCGGCCAGCACCCGATCGAGAGCGAGCACGGGAAGCCCGTCGATCTCGACCGCGTCGTCGGACAGGAGGAGACCGTTGTGGGCCACGAGGCCGGGACGTGCGCGCAGCCAGTGTCCGGACGGCACGGTGAGGTGGACCGGAAGTGGGTCGACGGCGGTGCAGCCGTGCAGCCAGGTCGCCGTCCAGTCGCTGATGACGGCCGCGGGCCCGGCGAAGGAACAGGCGGCAGCGGCGACGGTGAGAGGATCGGCCGTGCGCGTTCCTGCGACGAGCACACCGCGCCACTGCGCGTGGAGCTCGCCGGATCTCAGGGCGCCGCGCATGGCGGAATCGCCCATCTGACGTCGGACGTCCGACTTGCGGCGCGCGCCATGGGTCCCGGGTTCGGAGGTGGTCATGCTCAAACCGTGCCGCCGTAGCGTGCTGATCAGCAGATGAGCGTCGAGGCTGTGGACAGATCCACCCGGGTGTGGATGGTCAGGGACCTTCCGGCGAGGACGGCGATGACGACTGCTCGCGACTCGCGGTGTCAGATCTCGCGACTCGCGGAACGTCTCCGGGTCAGACGCTCTTCTGGCTCGGGCGGTTGCGGAGTTCGGTGACGTAGTCGTCCGGGGCGCCGGCGGCTTCCGCGGCGTCGGCGATCACGCCGAGGTAGCGGGCGCTGGGGAGGCCGCCCTCGTAGGCGTTGAGCACGTAGATCCAGGCGAGCACGCTGCCCTCGAGGGTCTGCACCCGCAGCCGGAGCTTCTTGTGCAGCCCGAGCTCGCCACCCTCCCAGCGGTCGAGCTGGGCGGCGTCGTGGTCCGGGACGTCGTAGAGCACCACGAACACCTGCGAGGTCGGGTCCTCGACCACCGTGGAGAGCGCGCCCTCCCAGGCGTAGTCCTCGCCGCCGAAGGTCAGGCGCCAGCCCATCAGCCACCCGGTGCCCGCCATCGGCGAGTGCGGGGCGCGCTCCTTCATCTGGCCCGGATCCATGTTCGACCCGTAGGCGGCGTACAGCGGCACGGGGACAGGGTAACGGCGCCCGCCTCGTCCGGGTCCTTCGGGACCGCTCGGCGGACACGCGTACGGTATGAACGGGCGCCGGGCGGCGTCCGCACCGGTCGGATCGATCCAGGACCGGCCGTCGGATCTGCTGTCTCGCGGAGGGGCGTGCGTACGGTGACCCGCATCGTGATCATGGGCGGTGGCCCCGCCGGGTACGAGGCGGCGCTGGTCGCGGCCCAGCACGGCAGCGACGTGACCGTCGTCGAGAAGGACGGCATGGGCGGCGCGTGCGTGCTGCACGACTGCGTCCCCTCCAAGACCTTCATCTCCTCCGCCGCGGTCCGCGTGGACCTGCACCGCGCCGAGGACCTGGGCGTGCTCCTCGACCGCAACACCGCCGGCGTCGACCTGCCCAAGGTCAACGGCCGGGTGAAGGGCCTGGCGCTGGCCCAGTCGGCCGACATCCGGGCCCGCGTGGAGAGCGAGGGCGTCCGGATCATCCACGGCGCCGCCTCCTTCCTCGACGAGACGAGCGGCCGCCAGCCGCACACCGTCGAGGCCCGGCACCAGGACGGGACCGTCGAGAAGCTGGCGGCCGACACCGTGCTGATCGCGACGGGCGCCACCCCGCGCGTGCTCGACTCGGCCCGGCCGGACGGCGAGCGCATCCTCACCTGGCGCCAGCTCTACGACCTGCCCGAGCTGCCGGAGCACCTGATCGTGGTCGGCTCCGGCGTCACCGGCGCCGAGTTCGTCTCCGCCTACGTGGAGCTCGGCTGCAAGGTCACGCTGATCTCCAGCCGGGACCGCGTCCTCCCTAGCGAGGACGCCGACGCCGCGGCCGTCCTCGAGGACGTCTTCGCCGAGCGCGGGGTCGACATCCTCCCGAAGGCCCGCGCCGAGTCCGTGGTGCGCGACGGCGACGGCGTGGTCGTCACCCTCGCCGACGGCCAGGTCGTCCACGGCTCGCACGCGCTGATGACCGTCGGGTCGGTCCCGAACACCCGCGACATCGGCCTGGAGAAGATCGGCATCGAGACCGACCGCGGCGGGTTCATCCCGGTCGACCGGGTCTCGCGCACGTCCGTGCCCGGCATCTACGCCGCCGGCGACTGCACCGGCCTGCTCATGCTGGCCTCGGTCGGCTCGATGCAGGGCCGCATCGCGATGTGGCACGCCCTCGGCGAGGGCGTCGCGCCGATCCGGCTGCGCACCGTCGCGTCCAACGTCTTCACCCGCCCCGAGATCGCGACCGTCGGCATCAGCCAGCGCGCGATCGACGCGGGCGAGGTCCCGGCCCGCACCGTGATGCTCCCGCTGGCCACCAACCCGCGCGCGAAGATGCGCGGGCTGCGCCGCGGGTTCGTCAAGCTGTTCTGCCGCCCGGCGACGGGCGTGGTGATCGGCGGCGTGGTCGTGGCCCCGGTGGCGAGCGAGCTGGTGCTGCCGATCGCGATGGCGGTGCAGAACGGGCTCGGCGTCGACGACCTCGCCCACACCTTCTCCGTCTACCCCTCGCTGTCCGGCTCGATCACCGAGGCCGGCCGGCAGCTCATGCAGCACAGCGACCTGGACTAAGGGACGAGTCGGGGTCATCCCCGATTTCGCGGCCTGCAGCGCGGCGGACCGTGGACGCATGACCACTCCCGTCCCCACCCGCGTGCCGGTCCTGCCGGTGGTCGCGGCCGGGGTCGCCGGGCAGCTCGCCGACGACCTCCTGTTCGTGTTCCTGCCCTCCTTCCCGGGCGCCGCGGCGATCCTGGCGATCGTGCTGACCGCCGGCGCCGCCCGGCTGGTCACGGCGAAGCTGCACGGCGCCGCCGTGCCGCGCGCCGGGCTCGCCGTCGGTGCGGTGTCCGCGGGCGTCGGGCTGCTGCTGAGCGGCCTCGGGCTCGTCTCGATCATCGTCGCCGGGCTGACGGTGCTCGCCGGCGTGGGCGGGGCGATCCTCGGTCGCCCGGAGGTCCGCCCGCACCGCGACTGACCACGACGGCGCCCCCGGCGGACGGTGTCCACCGGGGGCGCGATGTCGGCTCAGCCCGCCGCGGCGAGACCGGGGCCGGGCCCCGTGCGGCACGACGCGAGGACGCACGCCTCGGCCGCCCGCGCGGACCGGATCGGGGACGACGCGGCGGAGAGGCTCCCCGCGAACGGCCACTCACCGGCGAAGCGCTGCAGGTACCAGTAGACGAACAGGTAGTCCTGCGTGTGGGGCTCCGCGACGAACACCGCGCGGCCGGGCAGCCGCTCCACCCAGCGGGCGTAGGCGATCGTCGCGAGGGCCGGGGGACGTGCGGCCCGCCGGGTGGCGAGCCAGTCCCCGGCCCGGGTGCGCCAGTCCTGCAGCGACGCCGGATGCAGGGTGGCGCCGGGCAGCTCCCGCAGGTTCGCGGTGAACGTCCCGGTCGGGACCCCGTCGGCGCGATGTGCCGCCGAGGTCAGGGTGAGCAGGGAGTGCGGGCCCGGGATGGGCCCGTCGGTGTGGATGTGGGTCGTGACGAACACGGTCGTCGGGTCGGACGGGGTGTCGGGGGGCATGACGGATCCTGGTTCTCGAGTGGTTGTCGAGGACGTGCCCGCGACGAGGTGGCCTCGTGTCGGGCGGGATCCGCGGCGCGGTCCTGGCCGCGTGGCGGAGGGACCGGGCCCCGTGGGGTGATCACACGGGTGCGTGTCGGGCGCTGTGTACTTGTGCAGCACAGGCGCGCCGAACACGGTCGAACCTGGCGCTGAGGAGTCAACCCGACGCCGAGGGTGACGTCAATCCATGATCAGCAGATCCGGCGCACCGGACCGCGCCGCGAGCCGGGCGGCGGCCGGGCCGGAGCCGCCGCACCGGATCCGCTCCAGACCGAGCCCGCCGGCCGCGAAGCGCAGCACGGCGCCCAGCGCGGTCGACGTCATGCCCCGGCCGCGGGCGCGCCCCAGCGCCCAGCAGGTGATCTCCGGGGTGTCGGTGCCGAGCCCGGTCAGCGCGATCTCACCCAGCATCTCGCCGGTCGTCGGTTCGGCGACCGCCCACGAGCACCCCGTGTCCGACGACCACCGCGCGGCCCGGAGCCGGACGTGCGCGAGTGCGTCGGGCACGCCGGCCTCGGTGAGGGCGGGGACGTCGGTGACCCGGTCGTCGGCGCGCAGGGCGCGCAGGTACCAGGTCCCGGCGTTGATCTCGACGGGTTCCATCGCTGCAGGTCGGACGGGGTCGTGAGTGCCGAGTGCCCCTCTAGGGGCACTCGGCACTCACGGGTCAGTCCTTGATCTCGCAGACGACCGTGCCCTGCGAGATGGAGGAGCCGGCCTCGGCGGACAGGCCGGTGACGGTGCCGTCCTTGTGCGCGGTGACCGGGTTCTCCATCTTCATGGCCTCGAGGACCACGATCAGGTCGCCGGCCGAGACGGTGTCGCCGTCCGAGACCGCGACCTTGATGATCGTGCCCTGCATCGGGGCGGTGACGGCGTCGCCGGAGGCCTTGGCCCCACCGCCGCCCCCGCCGCGCTTGCGCGGCTTGGCCTTGGCCGCACCGCCGGCGGCACCTCCGCCGCCGAAGGAGATGTCGCCGGGCAGCGAGACCTCGACGCGCTTGCCGCCGACCTCGACGACGACGTTCTGCCGCGGCGCGGTCTCCTCGTCGGCCTCGGCCGCGCCGGTGAAGGGCTCGACCGTGTTGTCCCACTCGGTCTCGATCCAGCGGGTGTGGACGGTGAAGTCCTCCTCGCGGTCGGCCGCGAAGGCCGGGTCGGACACGACGAGCCGGTGGAAGTCCAGCACGGTCGCCATGCCGCCGACCTGGAACTCCGCCAGGGCGCGGCGGGAGCGCTCGAGCGCCTGGTTCCGGTCCGAGCCGGACACGATCAGCTTGGCCAGCAGCGAGTCGAACTGCCCGCCGACGACGGACCCGGCCTCCACACCGGCGTCGACGCGCACCCCCGGGCCGGCCGGGTAGGCGATCGACTCCACGGTGCCGGGGGCGGGCAGGAAGTTGCGGCCCGCGTCCTCGCCGTTGATCCGGAACTCGATCGAGTGCCCGCGGGGCTCCGGGTCGTCGAGGAGGTTGAGCTCCTTGCCCTCGGCGATGCGGAACTGCTCGCGCACCAGGTCCAGGCCGGAGGTCTCCTCGGACACCGGGTGCTCGACCTGGAGCCGGGTGTTGACCTCGAGGAACGTGATCAGGCCGTCCTGCCCGATGAGGAACTCGACGGTGCCGGCGCCGTAGTAGCCGGCCTCCTTCACGATCGCCTTGGAGGCGTCGTAGAGGGTCTTGCGCTGCTCCTCGGTGAGGAACGGCGCGGGGGCCTCCTCGACCAGCTTCTGGAAGCGGCGCTGCAGCGAGCAGTCGCGGGTGCCGACGACGATGACGTTGCCGTGGGTGTCGGCCAGCACCTGGGTCTCGACGTGCCGGGGCTTGTCCAGGTAGCGCTCGACGAAGCACTCGCCGCGACCGAAGGCGGCGGTGGCCTCGCGGACCGCCGACTCGTACAGCTCGGCGATCTCCTTCTCCTCGCGCGCGACCTTCATGCCGCGCCCGCCGCCGCCGAACGCCGCCTTGATCGCGACGGGCAGCCCGTGCTCCTTGGTGAACTCGATCACCTCGTCCGCGCCGGAGACCGGGTCGGCGGTGCCGGGGACGAGCGGGGCGCCGGCGCGCATCGCGATGTGCCGGGCGGTGACCTTGTCGCCGAGGTCGCGGATGGACTCCGGCGACGGGCCGATCCAGGTGATGCCGGCGTCGATCACCGCCTGGGCGAAGTCCGCGTTCTCCGACAGGAAGCCGTAGCCGGGGTGGATCGCGTCCGCCTCCGCCTGCTTCGCGGCCCCGATGACCTTGTCGAAGTCGAGGTAGGACTCGGCGGCGGTGGTGCCGCCCAGGGCGTAGGCCTCGTCGGCCAGGCGCACGAACAGCGCGTCCCGGTCCGGGTCGGCGTAGACCGCGACACTGGCAAGGCCCGCGTCCCGTGCGGCCCGGATCACCCGTACGGCGATCTCCCCGCGGTTGGCGACGAGAACTTTGCGCAGTTCAGGCACGTTCGGTCTCCTCGTGGCTCGCGGCCGACCTCCGTTGCGTCGGCGCGTTGGTTACCGCGGAGTCTAGGAGTTCACCCAGCGAACACCGAACGCGAGCGGATGTGGCATCCGTCATCGAACGGTCACGGCTGACCGTCTCTCCGCGCCCGAACCTTCCCCGGGAGGGGCGTGCCGAAACGTGGATCAGCGCCGGAAGAGCCCGGCGACCTGCGTGATCAGCCGGCGGCGCGGCGGTCGGACGCCGTCGTAGCGGTGGGTCCGCTCCCGGGCGGCGAGCTCGCGGCCGGCGCCCTCGGTCAGCCGATCCGCCGATCGGGCGGCCAGGGCGACGTCCCAGCCGTCCCGGAACGCCCCCGAGACCGGACGCCCGGCGAGCACCGCGCAGGCGAACGCGGACCAGTCGGCGCCGAGGCCGGCCGCGAGCAACGGCCACGCCGCGGCGGCCTGGCCGGACCGTTTGCGCAGCAACGCTTCCCGGGTCGCGGCGAGCCGGTCGGCGGCGAAGCCGGGCGGGTCCGGGGCGCCGTCGACGAGGGCCGCGACGAGGGCCGCCTGCCGTGCGGCGAGATCGCCGGCGCCCGTCGGACCGGCTCCGCCGGCGCTCAGGGGGCCCGCCCCGCCGGCGCTCACGGGACCGGCTCCGGCGACGCCGAGGGGACCGTCTCCGAGGGCGCCGACGGGATCGGCCCCAGCCGCGCCGACGCCACGATCGCCGCCAGCTCCCCGCGCAGCTCCGCGGCGGGCGGGTAGCGGCCGTCCCGCTCCAGCATCACGGCCGGCGCGGCGCCGCGCTCGCGCACCTCCTCGAGCAGCATGAGCACGGCCGAGGGGACGGGGTCGAGGTGCGTGTCGTGGTACAGCCCGTCGTGGACCGCCCCGCCCGCCACGTGCACGTACGCCACCCGACCGAGCGGCATCCGGTCGAGGACGGCGGACGGGTCCTGCCCGCGGTTGCGGGCGTTGGCGTGGACGTTGGCGACGTCGAGCAGCAGCAGCGCACCGGTGCGGTCGAGCAGCTCGGTGAGGAAGTCGCCCTCGGCGTACTCGTCGTCCGGCCAGTCGAACAGCGCCGCGATCGGCTCCAGGGCGAGCGGGACCTCCAGCTCGGCCTGCGTGCGGCGGACACCCTCGACCAGCACGTCGAGCGCCTCGCGGGTGCGCGGCACCGGCAGCAGGTGCCCGGCCTCGCGGCCAGCCGCCCGGACGAACGCGACGTGCTCGCTCACCAACGGCGCGTCGAGCGCCCGGGCGCAGGCGGCCAGGTGGGCGACCCGGCCCGGGTCGACGCCCTCGGCGTCCCCGAGGCCGAGCCGCACCCCGTGCGGGACCACCGGGATCCCGCGGCCCCGCAGGTCCGTCACCCCTCGAGACGGACCTGCGGGCGGACGGTCCGGGTGCCGGAGGTCGAGCGACTCCGCGATCACCTCGCAGAACCCGAGGTCGGGCAGCCTCGCGACGACCCCGGCGATCTCGGGCCGCCAGCCGACACCGAGGCCGGCCACCGGCGCGGGGAGCACACCCGGCGGGCCCTCAGCCGCCGCAGCCACCGCCGCCCCCACCGCCGCAGCCTCCGCCGCCCCCACCGCCGCAGCTGCTGCCGCCCCCGCCGTCGCCCCCGCCGCCGAAGGCCCAGCTGCTGCTGCCGGAGTCCGAGTAGCCACCGCTCCAGCCGCCGGTCGCGGCCGCGGCCTTCTGCGCCGCCAGCTCGTCGGCGAAAGCGGGGTCGGAGGCCCACAGGGCGCCCATGCCGAAGATCCCGACGCCGAGCGCCGCGGCCCCGGCGCCGTGCGCCACCCAGTCCGGCTTCATGCTGGGCGACAGGTCGGAATGCTTGTCGCGGAGGAACTCCAGGGCGCGCTGCCCGGTCGCCGTGCGCTGCGGCACGCGGACGAGCTGGACCAGCCCGATCACGGCGACGACGACGGTCGCGGCCACGAGGAAGCCGATCGGCCGGGCGTCGGCCACCCCGGCGATGATCCGGACCAGCCCGAACACGGCGACCGCCAGCATCCAGCCGCCGATCCGGCGGATGCGGTCGCGCTGGGCCTCGGACAGCAGGAGCTGCTCGGCGACGAGCCGCTCCCGGATCCGGTCGAGCGCCGCGGCGACCGACCCGTGGAACCGCAGCCGGTGCTGCGGGGTCCGCGAGGTCGCCGTCGCGTGAATCGCCCGCTCGAGCTCGGTGGCCCGCGTCTCGGGCCGGCCGACGGCCTGGACCACGCCGCGCCCGGCGGTCGCGATCGTGCCGGACAGGTGCATGGCGCTCAGCGCGGACCAGACGGCCAGCTCCGGGCCGCCGTGCAGGTACGCCACGTCCTGGGGGCGGCCGGAGAGCGGACCGGTCCGGTCCGCGGCGGTGGTGCGCCCGGCCCCGGCGATCCGCCGCCGCGCCCGCGTCGCCGCGACGAGCACCGCCGCGGCGAGGACCAGGTAGAGGAACAGGAAGGTGGGGCCATCGACGCCCCAGGTGTCTCCCGGTGCTGCGAGTACCGCCATCACGACCACCCCCCGGTCGGTCGTCCTGTGGGACACCGACAGCATGGGGTGGCGCAGGCCACTGCGGAACGTTCTTGACGAAGGCTTAGGGTTCGCGGGCCCGCCGTCGCCTCAGCGAGCCCTCAGCGACCGACCGGCCGGTCCTCACCCCGCGACCGCGGCCCGCACCTGCTTCTTGATCCGCGCCAGCATCGCCGCCATGCCGCGGATCCGCAGCGGGCTGACGGCCTGGGTGAGGCCCAGCGCCGTGTAGAAGTCGTCCGGCACCGCGAGCACCTCGCTCGCCGGCTCGCCGTCCAGGCCGGTGTGCATGATCCCGGCGAAGCCCCGGGTGGTGGGGGCCTCCGGCGGGGCGGAGAAGAAGAGGTGCACGCGCCGGTCCGCGTCCTCGTCGACCTCGACGGCGAGGAACAGCGGCGACTGGCACTCGTGCACCTGCTCCATCGACCCCGCCGCGTCGGCGTACCGGTCGGGCAGATCGGGGAGCTCCTGGCTGAGCTCGAGGAGGAGCTGGAGGCGGTCCTTCGGACCGACCGCCTCGAAGTCCTCGACGAGCTCCGCCAGGGCGGGAGGAAGGCTCATTTCTCCACGGACCCCTTGTCGGCGCCCTGCACGATCGGGACCCGCACCGAGTTGCCCCACTCGGTCCAGCTGCCGTCGTAGTTGCGGACGCCCTCGAACCCGAGCAGGTAGGACAGCACGAACCAGGTGTGGCTGGACCGCTCGCCGATGCGGCAGTAGGCGATCGTGGGCGCGTCCTTGGCCAGGCCCTGCTCGTCCTCGTAGATCTCCGAGAGCTCCGTGCGGGACTTGAACGTGCCGTCCTCGTTGGCCGCGCGGGCCCACGGCACGCTGGACGCGCCGGGGATGTGGCCGCCGCGGACCGCACCCTCCTGCGGGTAGTCCGGCATGTGCAGCAGCTCGCCGGAGTACTCGCCCGGGGACCGGACGTCGACGAGCTGGCCGCCGAGGTGGCCCAGCACGTCCTCCTTGAAGGCGCGGATCGCGATGTCGTCCCGCTCCACGATCGGGTACTCGACCGGGGTCGGCTTCGGCTGCTCGGTGGTCATCTCGCGGCCCTCGGCGGCCCACTTGGCGCGCCCGCCGTCGAGGATCCGGACGTCCTCGTGGCCGAACAGCCGGAACACCCAGAGCGCGTAGGTGGCCCACCAGTTGTTGCGGTCGCCGTAGAACACGACGGTGCTCTCGCGCGCGATGCCGCGCTCGCCGCACAGCTGCGCGAAGGCCTCGGGGTCGACGTAGTCCCGCGTGACCGGGTGGTTCAGCTCGGTGTGCCAGTCCACCTTGACGGCGCCCGGGATGTGGCCGGTGTCGTAGAGCAGCACGTCCTCGTCCGACTCGACGACGACGACGTCCGGGTCGCCGAGGTGTTCGGCCAGCCAGGCCGTGGTGACGAGCCGCTCCGGGTGGGCGTACTCGGCGAACTTCGGGTCCGGGTCAGTGGGAGCCATGGCCGCGAGGGTAGTCCCGGCGACCGCCGCTCCGCCGCCGGTCGTCAGTCCTCCGGGGGAGTTGTCCACAGGTCCGTCGGGGAGATCCCCAACGCCCCCAGCAGCCGCCGCACCAGCGGCAGGCTGATCCCGATGACGTTGGACGGGTCCCCGTCGATGCCGTCGACGAACCAGCCGCCGAGCCCGTCGAGCGTGAAGGCACCGGCGACGACGAGCGGCTCGCCGGTCGCCAGGTACGCCTCCAGCTCGGCGTCGGTCGGCGTGCCGAACCGGACGGTCGTGGTCGCGTGCCCCTCGGCGACCCGCTCGATGTCCCCGTCGACGACGTGCAGCACCGCGTGCCCGGTGACGAGCTCGCCGGTCCGCCCGGCCATCGCCTTCCAGCGGGTGCGCGCGGTGTCGACGTCGTGCGGCTTGCCGACCAGCTCCCCGTCGATGAGCAGCATCGAGTCGCAGCCGACGACGACGGCCCCGTCGGCCGTCCCGTCGGCCGTCCCGTCGAGCGTGCGGGCGACGGTGGTGGCCTTCGCGCCGGCCAGCTTGGTCACCTTCTCC
This sequence comes from Pseudonocardia autotrophica, assembly GCF_000717175.1. GTDB lineage: Bacteria > Actinomycetota > Actinomycetes > Mycobacteriales > Pseudonocardiaceae > Pseudonocardia > Pseudonocardia halophobica. The sequence goes on from NZ_JNYD01000012.1 coordinate 261,365, forward strand.
GCCGGCGGCGCCCCGGGGATCGCGGCGAGCAGCGCGTCCTCGTCGACGTCGGAGACCCGGACGAGGGGATCGAGGCCGGCCGCGCGGAGGACGGACAGCCGGGCGGGGGAGGCGGAGGCGAGGACCAGACGCACGCGGCGACTCTACGAGCGCCCCGTGCGGCCGTGCGCGGTCAGGCCGGGGCACCGCTCACCGGGCGCGGATCACCCGCCCGCGAGCCCGTGCCGGTAGGCGTACCTCACGGCCTGGGCCCGGTCGCGCAGCCCCGCCTTGGCGAACAGGTGGTTGACGTGGGTCTTGACCGTCGCCTCGCCGACGACCAGCCGGCGGGCGATCTGCTGGTTGGACAGGCCCTCGGCGATGAGCGTCAGCACCTCCGCCTCGCGCGGGGTCAGCCCGTCCGGCAGGGCGCCCGGAGCGGCCGCCGGCGGCGGGGCGGACCCGCCGACGAGCCGCGCGGCGGCGACCGGGTCCAGCGTGGTCTGCCCGTCGGCGGCCGAGCGGAGCGCCCGCCCGATGGCCTCGGCGTCGGCGTCCTTGGAGAGCCAGCCCACGGCGCCCGCGCGCAGGGCGGGGACCACCGCCTCGTCGTCGACGTACGTGGTGAGGACGACGACCGCGGTGCCCGGGTGCTCGGCGCGGACCCGCCGGGTGGCCTCGACCCCGTCGACGCCCGGCATCCGCAGGTCCGTGAGCAGCACGTCGGGGGCGTGCTCGGCGACCAGTTCCAGCGCGGCGGCGCCGTCCGCGGCCGCCCCGACGACCTCGATCCCGGGCAGCAGGCCGAGCAGGGTGACCAGGCCGTCCCGGACGATCCGCTGGTCGTCGGCCAGCACGACCCGCAGTGTCATGGCGCAGCCGGGACCCTCAGCCGCACCCGCCATCCGTCCTCCGTCGGTCCCGCGTCCAGCCGGGCGCCGACCAGCGCCGCCCGCTCGGCCATCCCGACCAGACCGTAGCCGCCGGCCCCGGGGTCGGGACGGGCGCCGGTCACGTCGGTGACCTCGAGCTCGACCTCCCCGCCCGCCGGCCGGAGCCGCACCGTGACGGGGGCACCGGGGGCGTGCCTGCGGGCGTTGGACAGGGCCTCCTGCGTGGTCCGGACGAGGGTGTCGCGGGCCTCCGGGGAGACCGCCGGCAGGTCGTCGGCCAGGTCGAGGGTGGCACCGGGATGGTCGGCGGCGAGCACCCGCAGCGCGGTGGGCAGGTCGACGGGTCCGCTGCGCAGCGCGTGCACGGCCCGGCGCGCCTCGGCCAGGCCCTCGGTCGCGAGCCGCTGCGCCCGCTCCACCTGCGCGACGGTGTCCGCGGGCGCGCCGTCGCGATGCAGCATCAGCCGCGCACCCTGCAGCTGCACCGACAGCGCCGACAGCGAGTGCGCGAGGACGTCGTGCACGTCGCGGGCGATGCGCGCGCGTTCGGCCAGCGCCGCGGCCCGGGCGTGCTCCTCGGCGGCCCGGGTCTCCGCGGCGCGGGCGAGCTCGCGTTCCTCCGCGCGGCGGTGCGCGTCCCGCCGGCTCATCCCCAGCAGCAGCACGCTGGCCATCCCGAGCGTGACGAGCAGCGACTCCGTCAGCTCGCCGCGCGCGATCGTCAGCGCGAGGGCCAGGGCCACCGCGGCCGCGAGCGCGACGGCGGGGAGCCGGCCGAGCCGGGCCCCCGCGGCGCCGACGGCCACGAAGCAGAAGGCCACCGACACCGACCAGCTCCCGGCCAGGGCGGCCATGAGGCAGCCGCCGGCGGCCGTCGCGACGAGCCCGGCGGGGTCCCAGCCGGGGCGCCCGATGCGGGCCGCCGTGATCACCCAGCCGGCGCTCGCGAGCGCCGTGGCCGCCACCGCGAGCGGGGTCACGGGCAGCCGTGGGGTCCCGGCCCAGGCGGCGGCGACGATGATCGGCAGCCAGACCAGGGCCGCGGCCCGCCGCAGGACGGAGGGCCGCGACCCGGGTCCGGCCGCGTCGAGCATCACCCCCCGATCCTCGCGCGCGGCGACCCGGCCCCGTCAACGCCGGCCGCCGCGGCGACCCGGGCGCGCAGCACCAGCAGCGTCAGCACGCCGAGGACCGTCAGCACCAGCGGCACGAACATCGCACGCCGCGGTGTGGGCCGGTCGGTCAGCTGGCGGGCCACGACCAGCACGAGCAGCACCCCGACGAGCAGAGCGGTGACCAGCGGGTTCCCCGAGGCGAGGTCCATGCCCCGGAGCGTGCTCCGGGGGCCGCCGCGGGTCGTCGATCCGCGGGTCGATCCCGGGTGGAGCGGCAGCTCCACCCGGGGGTGGAGGTCAGCCCGCGATCTCCGCCACGACCGGCGGGGCCTCCACCTCGGCCGTCGCCTCGCGGACGGAGCGGGCGATCGTCGGGTCGTCGAACGACGTGTCCTTGGCCTTCGCGACGAACTCGTGCCGCAGCCGGGCGTAGCCGAAACGGTCGTCGAACATGTCCCGGCTCATCTCGGCGAGCTCCTGGACCCGGTAGGTCTCCAGCGGGCGGCGGAGCTCGTCGGCCTCCCGGGCGGCCTGCTTGGCGGCCAGGGCGGCGGCGTACCCGTCGCCGGTGGCGAGCCGGACCGCGTGCTCCACGACCTGCTCGTCGAAGGCCGTACGGTCGCCCTCGAGCACCTCGTCGACCAGGCCGGTGCGCAGCGCCTCGGCCGCGCCGACCGGCAGGCAGTCCCGGGTGAACCGGACGGCGTCGGCCATCCCGACCCGCCGCGGCAGCGCGTAGGTCCAGTACTCCGAGCCGGTCAGGCCCATGTTCCGGTAGTGCGGGTTGAGCACGGCGCCGCGGCGCAGCAGCACGGTGTCCGCGCCGAGCGCCATCATCACGCCGCCGGCGCCCGCCGGCCCGCCCACGGCGGTCACGACGAGCTGCGAGGTGCAGGTGAGCAGCTCGCGGCAGACGTCGTTGATCGCGTTGATGTTGCGCCAGCTCTCCACCGTCGCGTCGGGGCGGCCCTCGGCGACGTTGAGGTGGATGCCGTTGGAGAAGATCTCGCCGCCCTCGAAGACCAGGACCTTCGTGTCCTGGGCGGCCGCGTGCCGCAGCGCGGCGGCGACCCGGTGGCCCTGGCTCGCCGACATGGCGCCGTTGTAGAGATCGGCGCGCACCACGCCCACGCAGCCGTCCGGGCCGACGCGGCGGTAGCTGATCTCGCGGTAGCCGTCCGACGGACCGGTGGGCCGCTCGAGCGACTCCGGCACCTCGTCGAGGGCGCCCTCGAGGGCGCCGCCCAGCACGGTCGCGGCGGGCAGCTTCACCCCGCCCGGGATCCGGGCGTGCCCGATCCACACCGCGCCGTCGCCGGTGCGCACCAGGAGGGCGCCGTGCCGGCGCAGCGCGATCGAGCCGGGGGCGCCCGGGGTGGCGGAGCCGCGGTGGGCGTCGAACACCGACAGCGCGACGCCGGCGAGCTCCGAGCGCACGCCCGGCGCCCCGTCGCCCGCCCGCACGCGGCGCAGCACGTGGTCGGTCGGGTCCTCCCAGGAGAAGACCCGGTCGGTCTGCTTCATGGTCGGCCGGAGCCGCCCGATCACCGCGTCGCCGAAGGACTCCGCGGGCTGCGGCTCGAACGCCGGGTCCTGCGCCTTCGCCACGACCTCGCGCGCCAGCTCGACGGCGGCGTCGGCGACCGGTCCGTTGTAGACGGCGGACTTGCGCGGCGGCTCGGCCGGCATCGGGAAGGTCCGGTGGCCCCAGATCGGGCCGGCGTCCATCTCCTCGACGGCCTGCAGCGCGGTGACACCCCACACCGGCTCCGCGTCCGTGATCGCCCAGTCGATCGACGACGGGCCGCGGTCGCCCAGCGGGCCCGGGTGGATCACCACGACCCGCTGACCCCGCCAGACGTCCTCGGGGACCCGCTCCTTGAGGAACGGGCAGAGCACCAGATCGGGTCGCGTGGTCTCGACGGCCTTGCGGATCGCGGCCTCGTCGTGCGCGAGGCGGACGTCGAGGTGGTGACCGTCCTCGCGGAGCTCCGTCCAGACGCGCTGGGTCAGCCCGTTGTAGGACGAACAGAGCAGCAGGATTCTCACGTACTTCTCCGGGTGATCGACCAGTGGGGGAGCACTGCCGACCGGGCGCCACGCTGCACCGCGGTCTCCACGACCGCGCGCGGGTTGCCCCCCGGTGCTGCACGTGGACCGCAAGGCACGTTACCTCGGTCGTGCGGGTGATCGACTGGGCCGATCGGCCGAGAAGATCGACTCCGGGCGGAGGTACCCGACCCGCGAGCGAGAACGTCGTCGCAGGTGGTCAGGGGTCCTGCGGGCCCGAGCTTCCGCACGCCGACACGCCGAAGTGGACGCGGTGAGTCGCCGAGCGGTCACCTCGGGTACCTCGACCGCTGCTCCGAAGAGGTGAATTCGCCGCGCTTCGGGGTCGTGTGCTCACTTGCGGTCGCCCTCCCGGCGTCCCGGTGCCGGACGCGTCCGAAGGGCCTATCGACCGCCTCCGCGGGCTCACAGGGAGGGCGGTCCAACGACCGTCCCGGACGTTCTCTCGCCGGATGAACCTCTTTCGCGGCGAGTGGTCGGCAGTCTGAGCCCGGCGGTCGCAACGGCCCCGGACCGGGCACCGCACTCTGCCGAACGGCGGTGTCCGGTTCACCTCGGACAGGGGCGAAAGGCCCGGATCCCGCGACGATCGGCAGTCCGCAACGGCGTTGACCGCCCGTTCGCACGCGATCGAGTCATGCCCGGGACACGCTCCGTGTACCTTCCGCCGTCGACGCGTGCGAAATCCGGCGGGGCCCCGACCCGAACGGATGACTGCCCGGACGGGCCCGGGGCCGAGAGTGAGCGGCCTGCCGGCGACGCGCGACGAGCTGGACGAAGCGACGGAGAGGGTGGCCGACGAATGACGAGGCTGCTGGACTGGCTGCCACGCGGCAACACGCTCGACGAGGCGTCGTTCCGCAGGCGGCATCTTCTGCTGCAGTGGGTCCTGGCGGCCCACATCCCCGTGCTGTTCCTGTTCGGGTGGCTGCTCGGCAACCCGCTGGGGCTGGTGCTCGGGGCCGCCATCGCGCCCGTCGTCGTACTGCTGGTGGTCGGGCACTTCGTGACGCAGCGGCGCGTCGCGTCCTCGTGCGTCAGTGCCGGGCTGGTGTGGTGCTCCATCGCGCTCGTGGCCGTCACGCACGGCACGATCGAGTCGCACTTCCACTTCTTCATCATCATCGGCTTCATCGCGCTGTACCAGGACTGGGTGCCGTTCCTCTGGAACATCCTGCTCACCGGCGTCTCGCACGGGATCGGGACGATCTTCTACCCGACGTTGATCTTCAACCACCCCGCGGCGCAGCGTGACCCGTGGCTGTGGGGCGGCATCCACGCCGGCGCGGTACTGCTGGCCTGTGTCGGCATGGTGATCTTCTGGCGGATCACCGAGGACGAGCAGCACGAGAAGGAGGAGCTCGGCCGCGAGCTCGTCCGCGCCGACGCCGAGATCGGCCGCCGGCAGTTCACCTCGGACATGCTGGTCAACCTGGCCCGCCGCAACCAGTCGATGCTCTACCGGCAGCTGGACATCATCAACCAGCTCGAGGAGAAGGAGCAGGACCCCGACGCGCTCGCCGAGCTGTTCAAGCTCGACCACCTCGCCACCCGCGTCCGCCGCAACGCCGAGAGCCTGCTCGTCCTCTCCGGCGAGCAGCCGCCCCGCGTCTGGTCGGCGCCCGTGTCGATGCGCGACGTCGTGCGCGCGGCGATCGCCGAGACCGAGGACCTCGAGCGGGTCGAGTTCTCCGTCGACGACCGGATCGCGGTCGCCGGCCACAGCGTCGCCGACCTGACCCACCTGCTGGCCGAGCTCACCGAGAACGCCGTCCGCTTCTCCCCGCCGGACACCGCCGTGACGATCCGGAGCCGCCCCCAGCGGGCCGAGATCGGCGGCCAGATCCTGACGATCGAGGACTGGGGCGTCGGCATGCCCGACGACGAGCTGGCCGCGGCCAACGAGCTGCTCATCCGGCCCCGCGAGGTCGACCTCTCGGTGTCGCAGCGGCTGGGCTTCCACGTGGTCGCGCGGCTCGCGGCGCGGCACGGCATCGAGGTGTCGCTGTCCACCACGCCGGGCTCCGGGTTGACCGCCGTCGTGGTCCTCCCCGCGGCGCTCTTCGTGTCCGACCCGCAGGCCGGGCCGCACGCCGGGATCGGCAGCGGGCCGGAGCAGACCCGCCGGGCCACCGCGGTGCACGAGCAGCCGCCGGCCGAGCACGCCCGCCGCGCCCAGGCCACCGCGACCGCCGAGCGCAGCCCGCTCCCCGGCATCGCGGCCGCCACCGCCCCGGCCTGGACCCCGCCGGCCCCCGCGACCCCGCAGGACCGGCCGACCCCCGTCGCGCGCCGGGCCCCGGCCGCGTCGGCGACCCCGCCGGCCTCGCCCGCCACCCCGGCGGCGCTGCCGGTCACCCGGTCCGCGCCGATCCCGGCCGTGCCGGGCGGCAACTGGTCGGGCTGGTGGGACCCGGCGCCCGCCGACCGTGTCCCCGGCCCGGTCGGGGACGACCGGTCCGGCCGGAACGGCACCGGCCACGCGGCCAACGGGCTCAACGGGCTCAACGGCCACGGCCCGAACGGCGCCGGCCACAACGGGCACGGCCTCGGTGGCAACGGGGGTTCCCACGGCAGTGCCAACGGGAACGGGGCCCACGGCCTCGGTGTCAACGGGAACGGTGTCAACGGGAACGGCGCCCACGGCCTCGGGCAGGGCACCGTCGGCCACAACGGCACCGGCAGGAACGGTCACGCCCTCCTCGGGGGCGACGGCGCCACCTCCGCCGGCCCGACCCCCGACGCCCGCGCGAACGGCACCGACGGGCACGCAGGGCACGCGAACGGGAACGGCGCCGACGGCCACGAGCCGGACCGCGCCACCGACCGCGCCACCGAGCGGACCGACGGCGCCACCGACCGCGCCGGCGACACGGACGGCACCGACACCACCCGGGTCCCGATCCCGACCCCCCGCCCGGCGCCGGCTGAGGGCCTCCGGCCCCCGGCCACCGGCTCCAGCGGGCTGCGGCGCCGCGTCCCGCAGGCGTCGCTCGCCCCCGAGCTGCGCGGTGGCACGGCCGAGCCCGTCGCCCCGGCGGCGCCCGCCGCCCCGGCCGGGCCCAGCGCCGATGCCGCCCAGGCCCTGTCCCGCTACCAGGCCAGCCGGCAGGCCGCCCAGGCCGTCGCCGACCAGGGCCTCGACGGGACCGGGATGCACGACCAGCACGACCAGCACATCACCGACAGGAGGACCAACCCGTGAGCACGTCGACCGGCCGGCTGGACTGGCTGCTCGTGGAGTTCACCCGGGACGTCCCGGGCGTCGTCAACGCCGTCGTCGTCTCCGGCGACGGGCTGCGCCTCGCCTCCTCGCCGGGTGTCGGCGAGGCCCTCGGCGACCAGCTGTCCGCCGCGGCCTCCGGCCTGGTGAGCCTGGCCAACGGGACCGCCCAGCTGCTGGGCTCCGGTGCGGTGAGCCAGACCATCCTCGAGATGGAGGGCGGCTACCTGTTCGTCACCGCCGTCAGCCGCGGGGCGACGCTCGCCGTCCACGCCGAGCGCGCCTGCGACATCGGCATGATCGGCTACGAGATGACCCTGCTGGCGTCGCGGGTCGGCCACGCGCTGACCCCGGCGCCACGCACCCCGGCGGGCCGCTGAGGTGCGGGACGGAACGGCGGACGACCAGCCCGTCAGACGGGCGGGCCGGGTCGTCCCGGTCTACGCGGTCACCGGCGGGCGGACCCGCTCGGCCGGCAAGGAGCTGCCCGTCGAGGCGCTCGTGACGGTCACGCACTCGGGCCGGCACGCGGCCGACCTGCAGCTGGAGTACCGGACGATCCTCGGCCTCGCCGCGGCCCCGGTCTCGCTGGTCGAGATCGGTGCGGCCCTGCAGGTGCCGGTGGGCGTGGCCCGGGTGCTGGTCGGCGACCTCGCCGACGCCGGCTACGTCGCGGTGCACCTGCCGCAGGTCGGGGGCGACGGTGCCCCCGGCCCCGAGATCCTGGAGAGACTGTTGGAGGGGCTCCGTGCGCGATCGGCGTGAGCTGTACCCGCTGAAGATCCTCGTGGCCGGTGGCTTCGGGGTGGGCAAGACGACCTTCGTGCGGTCGTTGTCGGAGATCCCCCCGCTGCTCACCGAGCAGGCGATGACCTCCGCGTCGGTCGGCGTCGACGACACCGTCGCCGTGCCGGACAAGACCACGACCACGGTCGCGATGGACTTCGGACGCATCACGGTCGACGAGTCGCTGATCCTGTACCTGTTCGGCACGCCCGGGCAGTCCCGGTTCTGGTTCATGTGGGACGAGCTGGCGCGCGGCTCCGTCGGCGCAGTCGTCCTGGTCGACCTGCGCCGGGTCGACGAGTGCTTCCCGGCGATCGACTACTTCGAGGACCGGCGGATCCCGTACGTCATCGGGGTCAACCGGTTCCCGGGCTCGGACGCGCACTCCGAGGACGACGTGCGCGACGCGCTCGCGCTCGCACCGGAGACTCCGGTGCTGTGGATGGACGCCCGCGAGGCCGACTCGAGTCTCCGGTCGCTGGTGGCGCTGGTCGAGCACGCGCTGTCGCGCACGGCCGTCGCGGGCTGACGCGCCGGGATCCTCCGGCGCGCGTCTTCATCACGGACCCCGCTCCTCGGCGACAGGGCTCCCACCCGCTCGGGTGGGAGCCCGTCGTCGTTCTCGGGGCCTTCCGGGTCCGTGCTCGGCTGGTCCGTACCGGGGGAGGATCAGCGGGGCAGCACCGAGGCGCGCCAGGCGCCCGGGCCGACGTCGAGCGGCCGGCGCACCCGGTCCGCCGGGTTCGACCACAGGTCGCGCGCCTTCGGCGGCGGGGTGTCGCCACCGCTCGCGGCCGCCGCGAGGACCACGGTCAGCGCCGCCAGCTCCTCGGGCGTCGGGTCACCCTTGACGACCCGGAAGAGCGCGCGGCGCTCCTCCGGGGTCTTCTCCTCGACGTTCTCGCTCATCCCCGCACCTCTCCGCCTCGTGAGTGCCGACGGTCGCCCTGGCGACGATCGCCACTCACAGCGGGATGTTGCCGTGCTTGCGGGCCGGGCCCTGCTCCCGCTTGGTCGCGAGCATCCGCAGCGAGCGGCCCACGTACCCGCGGGTGTGCGACGGCGGGACCACCGCGTCGATGTACCCGCGGTCGGCGGCGATGTAGGGGTTGGCGAGGGTGTCCTCGTACTCCTGCTGCAGCTCGGCGCGCTTGGCGGCGAGCTCGTCGCCCTCCAGGCCCTTGAGCTCCTTGCGGTACAGGATGTTGACGGCCCCGGAGGCGCCGGTGACGGCGATCTGCGCCGTGGGCCAGGCGATGTTGACGTCGGCGCCGAGGTGCTTGGAGCCCATGACGTCGTACGCGCCGCCGTAGGCCTTGCGGACGATCACCGTGACCTTGGGGACGGTCGCCTCGGCGTAGGCGTAGATCAGCTTGGCGCCGCGGCGGATGATGCCGTTCCACTCCTGGTCGGTGCCCGGCAGGAAGCCCGGGACGTCGACGAAGGTGAGGATCGGGATGTTGAAGGCGTCGCAGGTCCGCACGAAGCGGGCGGCCTTCTCGGAGGCGTCGATGTCGAGGCAGCCGGCGAACTGGGTCGGCTGGTTGGCCACGATCCCGACCGAGCGGCCCTCGACGCGGGCGAAGCCGGTCACGATGTTCGGCGCCCACAGCTCCTGGACCTCGAGGAACTCGCCCTCGTCGACCACCCGGCTGATGACCTCGCGGATGTCGTAGGGGGTGTTCGCCGAGTCCGGGACGAGCTCGTCGAGCTCGCGGTCGGTGTCGGTGATGCCGTCCTCGATCGAGCCGGCGGTGGGCTCGGGCGCCGGGTAGGTCGGCGGCTCGGACAGGTTGTTCGACGGCAGGAAGCTCAGCAGCTCCTTGACGTAGTCGATCGCGTCCTGCTCGTCGGAGCCGAGGTAGTGCGCGACGCCGGACTTGGAGTTGTGCGCCCGGCCGCCGCCGAGCTCCTCCATGTCGACGTCCTCGCCGGTGACCGTCTTGATGACGTCCGGGCCGGTGATGAACATGTGGCTGGTCTCGTCGACCATCACCGTGAAGTCGGTGAGCGCCGGGGAGTACACCGCGCCGCCCGCCGACGGGCCCATGATCAGCGAGATCTGCGGGATCACGCCGGAGGCCCGCACGTTGCGGACGAAGATCTCGCCGTAGAGGCCGAGGGCGACCACGCCCTCCTGGATGCGGGCGCCGCCGCCGTCGTTGATGCCGATGACCGGGCAGCCGATCTTGGCGGCCACGTCCATGACCTTGACGATCTTCTCGCCGTAGACCTCGCCGAGGGAGCCGCCGAACACGGTGGCGTCCTGGGAGAACACGGCGACCGGGCGGCCGTCGATCGTGCCGGTGCCGGTGACGACGCCGTCGCCGAAGGGGCGCTTCTCCTGCATCCCGAAGTTGGTGGAGCGGTGCCGCACGAGCGCGTCGAGCTCGACGAACGAGCCGGGGTCGAGCAGCTGGTCGATCCGCTCGCGGGCGGTCTGCCGGCCCTTCGCGTGCTGGCGCTCCGCCGCCGCCTCGGAGGGCAGGGCCTCGGTGTACCGCTTGTACAGGTCGGCCAGCTTGCCGGCCGTCGTGTGCACGTCCGGCTCGACGTCCGGGGCGTTCGACGGGTCCCCCATCGGCTCCGTTGCAGCGCTCATGGCTGCGGAGCCTAACCCGGCCGTTACGCGCCCGGGCCGCCCGGCGGAGCGGTCTGCGTCACGTTCCCGCCGGTCACCCCGGTCGGGCCCGGTCGGCCGGTGTGCCGCCGGTCGGTCGCTCGGCGCGCCGCTCGGCGCACCGGACGCGCCTCCGGCACCGTCGGGCGCCTTCACCACGCCTCGGGCCGGGAAGGGCGGCGCGTGCGGAGATAGGTTCCGGCGGTGAGCACCCCCGCGCCGCAGCCCTTCGACGAGCACGCGCTGCGACACGCCCTGCTCGGCCCCGCCGGGCGCTGGTCCCGGCTCGACGTCGTCGAGGAGACCGGCTCGACCAACGCGGACCTGATGGCGGCCGCCCTCGCGGGCGCCCCGGACGGCTCGGTGCTGGTCACCGAGCACCAGACGGCGGGCCGCGGCCGGCTCGACCGCACCTGGGAGGCGCCCCGCGGGTCGGGGATCGCCGTGAGCGTGCTGTGGCGGCCCGAGGGCATCCCGGCCGAGCGGCTGGGCTGGCTGCCGATGCTCGCCGGCGTCGCGCTGCTCGACGCGGTCAGGGCCGTCGCGCCGGACGTCGCCGCCGGCCTCAAGTGGCCCAACGACCTGCTGCTCGGCCCCGACCGCCGCAAGGGCGCGGGGATCCTCGCCGAGATGACGCCGGTGTCCGGCGGCGGCCCGGGCGTCGTCCTCGGAATGGGGATCAACGTCGACGCCCCGGCCGGGACGTTGCCGGAGACCGCGACGTCGCTCGCCGCCGAGGGGGGCCGGGTGGACCGCTCGGAGCTGCTCGTCGCGCTGCTGCGCAACCTCGCCGAGCGCGAGTCGGCCTGGCGCGCCGCGGCCGGCGACGCCGACGAGTCGGGCCTGCGCGGCGACTACCGCGCCGGCTGCCTCTCGCTCGGGTCCGAGGTGCGGGTCGAGATGCCCGGCGGCTCGGCGCTGGTCGGCATCGCGGAGGACGTCGACCCGCAGGGCCACCTGCTCGTCCTCGAACCCGACGGGCACCGCCGCGCGATCGCGGCGGGCGACATCGTGCACCTGCGGCCGGCGGACCGTCCCGACGCGTGATCCCCCGGATACGGTGGGTGCGTGGCCTATCCGGACGAGCTGCTGGTCGAGGGCGAGCGGGTGGTGCTCCACACCCGGCCGCACTGGAAGATGCTGGTGCTCCCGGTGCTGGTGTTCCTCGTGGTGGTCGGCGCGGCGTCGTTCCTCGCGGCGCTGGTGAGCGCGCAGAGCTGGGCGCTCGTCGCCTGGGTCGCGCTCGCCGTCGTCGCGGCGGTGCTGGTGGGGCGGTTCACGGTGCTGCCGTTCGTGCGCTGGCGGACCACGCACTTCGTCGTCACCACCCGCCGGGTGCTCGTCCGCGAGGGGGTCCTCTCGCGCAGCGGCATGGACATCCCGATGTCGCGGATCAACACCGTGCAGTTCCGGCACACCGTCGCGGAGCGCATGCTGGGGTGCGGGACGCTCGTCATCGAGTCGGCCTCCGACGAGCCGCTGGAGTTCACGGACGTCCCCGCCGTCGAGAAGGTGCATTCGCTGCTCTACCAGGAGGTCGCCGACGATGCCTGAGCTGCCCATGACCGTGCCCACCGCGGGGCTGCCCGCGCACGTGACGATCTACGAGGTCGGCGCGCGGGACGGGCTGCAGAACGAGAAGGCCGTCGTGCCGGTCGAGGTGAAGGCCGAGTTCCTGTCGCGGCTCGCCGACGCCGGCCTGACCACGCTGGAGGCCACCAGCTTCGTGCACCCGAAGTGGGTCCCGCAGCTGGCCGACGCCGCCGAGCTGCTCGCCGCGCTCGACCGGCGGCCGGGCGTCGACTACCCCGTCCTGGTGCCCAACGACCGCGGCCTGGACCGTGCGATCGAGGCCGGGGTGGACCACGTCGCCGTGTTCGCCAGCGCCACCGAGACCTTCGCGGCGAAGAACCTCAACCGCACCCTCGACTCGCAGTTCGACATGTTCGAACCCACCGTGAAGCGGGCGCTCGACCACGGGATGCGGGTGCGGGCGTACGTCTCGATGGCCTTCGGCGACCCGTGGGAGGGCGCGGTCGAGCCCGCACAGGTCGCGGCCGTCGGACGCCGGCTCATGGAGATGGGCTGCTGGCAGCTCTCGCTGGGGGACACCATCGGCACCGGCACACCCGGGCACGCCGAGGCCGTGATCGACGCGTGCGTGGCGGCGTCGGTCGCCGTCGACGGCATCGCCGTGCACTTCCACGACACCTACGGCCAGGCCCTGGCCAACACCCTCGCCGCCCTGCGCCGCGGCGTGACCACGGTCGACGCCTCCACCGGCGGGCTCGGCGGCTGCCCGTACGCGAAGTCCGCCACCGGCAACCTCGCCACCGAGGACCTCGTCTGGATGCTCGACGGGCTGGGGATCACGCACGGCGCGAACCTCGACGCCCTCGTCGCGACCAGCGTGTGGATGGCGGGGAAGCTCGGCCGCCCGTCGCCCTCCCGAGTGGTCAAGGCGCTCTCCGGCGCCTGAGGTCCATGATCGTCATGCGCGTGCGACGGCGGCCGTGCTGGCAGCCGGGGATGCACGCGATCGCCGATCCCTGAGCCCGTCGTGTGGTCGACGGGCTCAGGGGCGGGGCTGGTCCCGGGAGCCGAACATCCCGGTGAAGCGGGCGCGGTAGACCACGTCCTCGCTGTCCGCGGCGCCCCGGCGCATCCACGCCCGCAGGGTGATCAGGCCCATCCACGGCTTCGACGACGACCGCCGCGCCTCGAGGATCTCGAGCGAGGCGAACAGCTCGTCGCCCGCGAAGACCGGCGCCGGCCAGGCGATCTCGTCGCCGCCGGGGGAGCCGAGGGCGGTCGAGCGCAGCAGGAGGTCGTCGACGTAGAGCCGCATCCACAGCCCGGCCGTGAACCAGCCCGACGCGGCGAGCTGGCCGAAGATCGACTCCTTGCCCGCGGCCTCGTCGAGGTGGAACGGCTGGGGGTCGAAGCGGCGGGCGAACTCGACCATCTCGTCGTGGTCGACGGTCACGGAACCGAAGTCGAAGACCCGGCCCGGCGTGAGGTCCTCGAACGCGATCTCGGAAGCATCCGGCATGAACGAACGTTAACCCGCGCCCGGCCTCAGCCCGCCCCGAGGATCGTCACAGCGGCGTCGTGCAGCAGGCCGTTCGAGGCGATGCCGTTGCCGCCGGCGAAGCCCGGCCGGCCCTGCAGGTCGGTGAGCCGGCCGCCGGCCTCCTCGAGGATCGGCTGCACCGCGGCGAGGTCCCACGCGTTGGCCTCCGGCTCCACGGCCAGGTCGATGACGCCCTCGGCGACCAGGCAGTGCTGCCAGAAGTCGCCGAAGGCCCGCGTCTCCCAGCAGGCCCCGGTGAGCGCGAGCCAGCCGTCGAGCAGGCCGTGCGCGCGGAAGGTGTTGAGGTCGGTGGTCGAGACGTAGCAGTCGGCCAGGTCGGCCACGCCGGTGACGGAGATCCGCCGCGACTCCCCGCCCGGGCGGTCGCTCGTCCACGCGCCGTGGCCGGCGGCGCCCCACCAGCGCCGGCCCAGTGCCGGGGCGCTCACCACGCCCACCGTCGGCCGGCCGTGCTCGGTCAGCGCGATCAGCGTGGCCCACACCGGCATCCCGCGGGAGAAGTTCTTGGTGCCGTCGATCGGGTCGAGCACCCAGCCGCGCCCGCTCGGCGGCAGCGCGTCGAGCGAGCCGCCGCGCTCCTCGCCCAGCACGGCGTCCCCCGGCCGCTGCCCGCCCAGCGCGGCGCGCAGGGCGTCCTCGGCCGCGGTGTCGGCGTCGGTCACGGGCGTGCGGTCCGGCTTGCGCGTGACCCGGAGGTCGGTGGCGCGGAAGCGCGGCAGGGTGATCGCGTCGGCGATGTCGGCGAGCTGGAGCGCGAGGGCGAGATCCGCCCGCGTGTCCGAATCGGTCCCGGTGGAGGTCACGGGCGGGGAGCATGCCACGCGTGCCCGGGTGCGGACGGGCCTAAGCTCACCGGCGTGACCACCGTCCTGTTGGCGGAGGACGACGCCGCGATCGCGGAGCCGCTCTCCCGCGCCCTGCAGCGCGAGGGCTACGAGGTGGACGTCGCCGCCGACGGCACCACCGCGCTGGAGACCGTCCGGCAGGGGCACGTCGACCTGCTGGTCCTCGACCTCGGCCTGCCCGGCATGGACGGGCTCGAGGTCTGTCGCCGGCTGCGGCCCGACTTCCCCGACCTACCGGTGCTGATGCTCACCGCGCGGACGGACGAGGTCGACTTCGTCGTGGGCCTCGACGCCGGCGCCGACGACTACGTCGGCAAGCCCTTCCGCCTCGCCGAGCTGCTCGCCCGCGTCCGCGCCCTGCTGCGCCGGCTCACGCCCGAGACCGTCGAGGTCGGCGGGGTCCGGATGGAGCTCTCCGGCCGCCGGGTCCTGGTCGACGGCGAGGAGGTCGGCCTGGCGAACAAGGAGTTCGAGCTGCTGCGCGTGCTCCTGCTGCGGGCCGGGCAGGTCGTCACCCGCGAGGAGATCCTGCGCGAGGTGTGGAACGACCCCGACATGAAGACCTCCAAGACGCTGGACATGCACATGTCCTGGCTGCGCCGCAAGATCGGCGGCGAGCGGCGCATCGCGACGGTGCGCGGCGTCGGGTTCCGCTTCAACCACGGCTGACGCGTGCGCCGCCGGATCCTGCTCTCGACGCTGTTCGTCGTCGCGGTGACGGCGCTGGTCCTGGGCGGTCCGCTGGCCTTCACCACCTGGCGGCTGGTCGACGACTTCACCCGCGCCGAGCTCATCCAGCGGCTCGAGCAGATCGACGACCGCCTCGACGACAAGCCACCGGGCACCCCGCTCGACTCGGCCGCGATCGCCCTGGCCGTGCCCGCGGGCGGCGAGCTCGTCGTCGACCTCCCCGGCGTGCCGGTCCAGCGGGTGGGCACCGTCGAGAGCCCGGACATCCTGTCCGAGTCGCTGCCCTTCGGCCAGGGCGGCACGATCACGCTCTCCGAGCCGATCTCCGTCATGCGCACCCAGCAGCTCCAGGTCGTGGTGATCGTCATGCTGCTGGTCGTGCTGTCCGTGGGGACCGGCGCGGTGGTCGCCACGGTCACCGCCCGACGGCTGGCCGAACCGTTGCTCGACGTCGCCGAGCGGGCCGCCCGGCTCGGCGCCGGCGACTTCCGCCGCACCCCGCTCCGCCACGGCATCCCCGAGCTCGACCGGGTGTCCGACGTGCTCGACACCTCGGCGGGCGCCCTCGCCGATCTCGTGCAGCGGGAGCGTGCGCTGGTCGGCGACGTCTCGCACCAGCTCCGCAGCCGCATCACCGCACTCACGCTGCGGCTCGACGAGCTCTCCACCCATCCCGACCCCAGCGCCCGCCGCGAGGCCCTCGCCGCCCTGGAACAGACCGAGAAGCTCTCCGAGGTGCTCGACGAGCTGCTGGAGGCCGCCCGCGCCGCGCGCGCCGCGGGGGCCGAGCCGATGGACCTGCGCTCGGGCCTCACCGAGGTGGCCGACGAGTGGCGCCCCGCCCTCGAGTCCGCCGGGCGGCGGCTCAAGCTGCGGGTCCCGGAAGGCCTGCTCGCCCGGGTCACGCCCGCCAGGATCCGGGAGGCCGTCGGCGCCCTCGTCGACAACGCCCTGCAGCACGGCGGCGGCACCGTCACCATCTCCGCGCGGGAGGGGGCGAACATGCTGGTCGTGGAGGTGAGCGACACCGGCGCCGGGATCCCGGAGGAGCTGGTGCCGCACGTGTTCGACCGGGGGGTCTCGGTGCAGTCGTCCACCGGGTTGGGGCTGGCCCTGGCCCGCGCGCTGGTCGAGGCGGACGGTGGGCGGTTGGAGCTCTCCCGCGCCCGCCCCCCGACCTTCACGATCTTCCTCCCCGCCGCCCGCGCCGACGACGTGGTCGGCCCACCCCGTCCCGCTGCAACCCCGCGGTAGGAGTCGCGGGGCGGGCCCGGCGGTCGGGTGGCGAGGGGCACCACTCCGCCCCGCTCGGTCCTCCCACGGGCCGTCGACCGGGTGTGGCGCGGCGCCGGCGGGTGTGCGACGGGGGTCGGAGGGGTGTGCTCGCGTCGAACTCCGGCCGTCGCCCGTCCGAGCCACCACTACCTGAACGCCCGCTCGGTTACGGTGCGGGTATGGCGGAGCGGACGGTCGAGGTGGGCGACGGGGTGCGGCTGCGGGTCACCGAGGAGGGCTCGGGCCGGCCGGTGATCCTGGCGCACGGCTTCCCGGAGCTGGCGTACTCGTGGCGGCACCAGATCCCGGCGCTCGCGGCCGAGGGCTACCGCGCGGTCGCGCCGGACCAGCGGGGGTACGGCGGCTCGTCACGCCCCGAGCGGGTGGAGGACTACGACATCCACCACCTCACCGGCGACCTCGTCGCGCTGCTCGACGACCTCGGCGAGGACCGGGCCGTGTTCGTCGGGCACGACTGGGGCGCCATGGTCGTGTGGAACCTGGCGCTGCTGCACCCCGAGCGGGTCGCGGGGGTCTGCGGGATGAGCGTGCCGTTCGTGCCGCGCGCGCAGCGGCCGCCGACGGAGATCTGGCGCGAGAAGCTGGCCGGAAAGTTCTTCTACATCCTGCACTTCCAACAGCCGGGCGTCGCCGACGCCGAGATGGCCGAGGACCCGGCGCTCACGATGCGCGGCATGCTCAGCGGCCTGGTCGCCGGGGACGGGACGAGGCTGATCGGCGCGGACGACGGCCGCGGGATCGTCGAGCGGCTGCCGCAGCCGGAGTCCCTGCCGGACTGGCTCACGCAGGAGGAGCTCGACCACTACGCCGCGGAGTTCGCGCGCACCGGGTTCACCGGCGGGATCAACTGGTACCGGAACTTCGACCGCAACTGGGAGCGCACGCCCGAGCTCGCGGGAGCGCGCGTCGCGGCGCCGAGCTTCTTCGTGGCCGGCGACGCCGACCCGGTGCTGCGGATGACGCCGCCGGACCGGCAGGGGGAGTATCTCGACGACCTGCGCGGGGAGGTCCTGGTCGAGGGCGCGGGGCACTGGGTGCAGCAGGAGCGCCCGGCGGAGGTGAACGCCGCGCTGCTCGGCTTCCTGGGCGCGATCGACTGGTGAGCCGGCCTACTGCCCCAGCTCGTCGAGGTGCTCGGGGACGGTGACCTGGCGGCGCACGTTCTCGTCGGGGAACACGAACCGGCGGAAGGCCCACCAGCGGAACGCCATGCCGACGAGCGTGCCGAGGATCTGCCCGCTGACGAAGTCCGCGACCTCCTGGGCGAGCAGCGACACCTCGGGCACCTGCAGGTGGAACAGGTAGCGCGAGGCGGCGAGCGGCGCGGAGTACATCGCCACCCCGAGGCCGCTGACGACGAAGAACAGCAGCGCCTCGTGATGACGCTCACGGCCGCCGCGGGTCCGGAAGGACCACTCGCGGTTCATGACGTACGACACGATGGTGGCCACCAGCACTGCCATGATCTTGGCGGTGAGCGGCTTGGTGTCCAGCACCGTGGTCTTCAGGACCAGGAAGACCACCGTGTCGATCACCCACGTCGCCCCGCCGACGATCGCGAACTTCAGCAGCTCCCGGTGCTTGATGGCGATGCCGCGGAAGGGCTCGGGGATGAGCGCCAGCGTCGTCTCGACCAGGGACACTCGATCGATCGTGCCAGAGCCACGCAGCGCACCGGCGTCCGGCCCGGGTCTCCCGCGTGTCGGTGGGTAGGCTTCTCCGACCGTGAGCACCTCTGCACCGCGCCGGGACTTCCCGGTCGTCGGGATGGTCGGCGGGGGCCAGCTGGCCCGGATGACGCACCAGGCCGCGATCGGGCTGGGCCAGTCGCTGCGGGTCCTGGCCGTCAAGCCGGACGAGCCCGCGCCCCTCGTCGCGCCGGACGTCGTGCCGGGAGGGGCGGACGACCTCGCCGCGCTCGAGGCGCTCGCGGTCGGCTGCGACGCTTTGACGTTCGACCACGAGGGCGTGCCGCAGGAGCACCTGCGCGCGCTGGTCGCGAACGGCGTGCCGGTGCGGCCGCACCCCGACGCCCTGCAGCACGCCCAGGACAAGCTCGTCATGCGCCGTCGGCTCTCGGCGATGGGGCTCCCGGTGCCGGCCTTCGCCGAGATCACCACGCCCGAGCAGGTCGACGCGTTCGCCGCCGAGCACGGCTGGCCGGTCGTCCTCAAGGCCGCCCGCGGCGGGTACGATGGCCGCGGCGTCTGGTTCCTGCGCGACGCGGATCCCGATCTCGTCCGCGAGCTGCTGGCCGCCGGCACCCCGCTGCTGGCCGAGGAGGCCGTCACCATGCGCCGCGAGCTGGCCGCGCAGGTCGCGCGCTCGCCGTTCGGGCAGGCCGCCGCGTGGCCCGTCGTCGAGACGGTGCAGGAGGCCGGCCAGTGCGTCGAGGTCCTGGCGCCCGCGCCGGACCTGGCCGAGGAGCGTGCACTCGAGGCCCAGTCGCTCGCCCTGCGGATCGCGCAGGAGCTCGACGTCACCGGGCTGCTGGCCGTCGAGCTGTTCGAGACCGACTCCGGGCTCGTGATCAACGAGCTGGCGATGCGCCCGCACAACTCCGGGCACTGGACGATCGAGGGCGCCCGGACGTCGCAGTTCGAACAGCACCTCCGCGCGGTGCTCGACTACCCGCTGGGCACGACCACGATGACCGCGCCGGTCGTCGTCATGGCCAACGTGCTCGGCGCGGACCGCACGCCGGAGATGAGCGTCGACGAGCGCATCCACCACCTCTTCGCCCGGTTCCCGGACGTCAAGGTCCACCTCTACGGGAAGGGCGAGCGGCCGTTGCGGAAGGTCGGGCACGTCAACGTCCTCGGCACCGACCTCGCCGAGACCCGGCGCAAGGCCGTCCTCGCCGCGCAGTGGCTGTCCACCGCGGAGTGGACGGACGGCTGGTCGGTCCACGACGGGGCCGCGGCGGCCGGAGCTCCCACCGAGGCGGGAGCACGGGTGTGAGCGCCCGCGTCGGCGTAATCATGGGCAGCGACTCGGACTGGCCGGTCATGGAGGCCGCCGGGACCGCCCTCGCCGAGTTCGACGTCGAGTACGAGGTCGGCGTGTACTCCGCGCACCGCACCCCGCAGCGGATGCTCGACTACGCCCGGGACGCCGCGGGCCGCGGGATCCAGGTGATCATCGCCGGGGCCGGTGGCGCCGCCCACCTGCCCGGCATGGTCGCCGCCGCGACCCCGCTGCCGGTGATCGGCGTGCCGGTGCCGTTGAAGGTGCTCGACGGGCTCGACTCGCTGCTGTCGATCGTGCAGATGCCCGCCGGCGTACCGGTCGCGACGGTCGCGGTGGGCAACGCGCGCAACGCCGGCCTGCTCGCCGTGCGGATCCTCGCCGCGGCCGATCCGGAGCTGCGGGCGCGGATGGAGAGCTTCCAGTCCGCGCTCGAGGAGATGGTGCTGCAGAAGGACGCGGCGCTGCGCGAGAAGGCCTCCGGGCCGGGCTCCTGATCACACTCCCCAATTTCGTGGCGCGCGGCCGCCCCGCAGTCGTAGGGTGGCGGTACACGAGAAGGGAGGTGGTCCGACGTTGATTAGCGACAGGACTCGTGAGGTGGCTGTCCGCTAGGCACCAACAGGACGTCTTCCTGACGGCCAGTGGAAGCCGGTAGGTGCCGGCGAATCCCAGGCGGTCACCAGTGTTCCCCGGGCCCGAGCCCAGTCCAGCTCGGCGTGCGCTCCCCGTTCCGACGGGGTTGCGGCCCGGGGATCACTCATGTCCGGGGGCCGTCAGACCCCGGCCGCGTCCCGCGGGCCCATGCCCGCCGCCTCCGCCACCAGCTCGCGGAGCACCTGCTCGTCCACCTTCCCGAGCGCGGTGAACCGCACGCACGACTTCCCGATCGACGCCCCCGGTAGCCGGTCGGCGTAGGTCTCGGCCAGGTACCGGCCGTCGACCGCACAGAGCACGTAGAGCGAGAGGTACCGCTTCTGCGCGGCCAGCCCGATCAGCGCGGCCTCGCCCTCCCGCCCCGTGGCGTAGCGGTAGCGGAAGGGGCCGTAGCCCAGCATCCCGCGCTGCACCACACGGTCGAGGCCCGGCGCCTCCTCGCGGATCAGGGCGTCGAGGGCCCGGACGTCCGCGCGGCGCTTCTCGTCGACGGCGTCGAGGTACTCGTCGGGGCTCATCTCGCTCACCGGGTGATCGTGGCGTACCCGCCCGGACCGGGAATCGGCCGTCCGGCTCAGCTGGTGCGGCGTTCCAGCGAGCGGGCCGCGCGCTCCAGCCGGCGCGCCACCTGCTCCAGGTCCGGCGCCTGCTCCAGCGGCAGCATGCCGGCGACCTTGCGGAAGTGCGCCCGGCAGGCCTCGGTGCCCCCGGCCGTGCCGCCGTCGGCCAGCCAGCGGCGCAGGGCCTGGTTGTGCGCGGCGACGACCGCCGCCCCGGTGACGGCCGCGCGCAGGTCCCCGTCCTCGACGTCGGCGAGCCGCGCCGCCAGCTCCTTGGTGAACAGCCGCCGGTAGCGGTGCACCATGGCCGCCTCCCGGTCGCGCAGCGCGGGCACCTCGTGGACCAGCGCGAACCGCTTCCGGGCGGTTCCCGGGTCGGACAGGTAGAGGTCGAACACCGTCTCCCCGGCCCGCAGCACCACCGACAGCAGCGGCTCGGTGGGGTGCGCGGTCGCGAAGACCTCGGCGATCCGGGCGAGCCCGAGCTCGTGGTCGGGGGAGACCGCGTCCTCCTTGCCCTTGAAGTACCGGAAGAAGGTCCGGCGCCCGACGCCGGCGGCGGCCGCGATGTCGTCGACCGTCGTGTCGTCGTAGCCCCGCGCGGTGAACAGGTCCACCGCCGCCGTGACGAGGTCGCGACGCACCTCCGCGCGCCCCTCGGCCGAACGGCCGCGGCGCGAAGTGACGTTGGACATGGCACGGAGGGTAGCAGGGGCGTTGTTATGTGGCACGGAGTGCCGTTAGAGTGGACGCACCCGGACACACCGACGTGGGAGAAGAGATGCTGAACGCCGAGTTCGACGCCTACCGGCTGAGCGAGGAGCACGAGGCCCTCCGCGACGCCGTGCGTGCGCTCGCCGAGAAGGAGATCGCGCCGCACGCCGCGGAGGTGGACGAGCAGGCGCGCTTCCCCCACGAGGCCAAGGACGCGCTGGTCAAGGCCGGTTTCCAGGCCGTGCACATCCCCGAGGAGTACGGCGGGCAGGGGGCCGACGAGCTGGCCGCCTGCATCGTGATCGAGGAGGTCGCGCGGGTGTGCGCGTCGTCGTCGCTCATCCCGGCGGTCAACGGCCTGGGCTCGGTCCCGATCCTGCTCTCGGCCTCCGAGGAGCTGAAGAAGCAGGTCCTGCCGTCGATCGCCGCCGGCGAGGCGATGATCAGCTATGCGCTGTCCGAGCGCGAGGCGGGGTCCGACGCGGCCTCGATGAAGACCCGCGCCCGCCGTGACGGCGACGACTGGGTCCTCAACGGCACCAAGTGCTGGATCACCAACGCCGGCGAGTCCACCTGGTACACGGTCATGGCCGTGACCGACCCGGAGAAGAAGGCCAACGGCATCTCCGCGTTCGTGGTGCACAAGGACGACCCGGGCTTCGAGGTCGGCCCGAAGGAGCGCAAGCTCGGCATCGCCGGCTCGCCGACGCGGGAGATCTACTTCCAGGACTGCCGCATCCCCGGTGACCGGATCATCGGCGCCGAGGGCACGGGCTTCAAGACCGCGCTCGCCACGCTCGACCACACCCGCCCGACGATCGGCGCGCAGGCCGTCGGCATCGCGCAGGGCGCGCTCGACCAGGCGATCGCGTACATCAAGGAGCGCAAGCAGTTCGGCAAGGCGATCGCCGACTTCCAGGGCATCCAGTTCATGGTCGCCGACATGGCGATGAAGGTGGAGGCCGCGCGGCAGCTCGTCTACGTCGCGACCTCGCGCGCCGAGCGCGGCGAGAAGAACCTCGGCTTCATCTCGTCGGCCGCCAAGTGCCTGGCCTCGGACACCGCGATGCAGGTGACGGTCGACGCCGTGCAGCTCCTGGGCGGCGCGGGCTTCACCAGGGACTTCCCGGTGGAGCGGATGATGCGCGACGCGAAGATCACGCAGATCTACGAGGGCACCAACCAGGTGCAGCGCATGGTGATGGCGCGCTCCCTGCTCCGCTGACCAGCCGCACTATGGAACCATAATGCGCATAATCCAGGGTGATGAGCGCATTATGGTTCCATAATGCGCTCATTTCTGGCTCCTGAACGCATTATGGTTCCATAACGCTCGTCAGAGGATGAAGCGGAACAGCGGGGAGTCCGGGGGGATCGGCTCGATCTGCGGCGGCGAGGCCTCCATGCGGGCCAGCAGCGGCTCCAGGTCGGCCGGGTCGCCCAGCTCGATCCCGACGAGTGCGGGGCCCGTCTCCCGGTTGCTGCGCTTGACGTACTCGAAGAGCGTGATGTCGTCGTCCGGCCCGAGGACGTCGTCGAGGAAGCGGCGCAGCGCGCCCGGCTCCTGCGGGAACTCCACCAGGAAGTAGTGCTTGCGGCCCTCCCACACGAGGGCGCGTTCGACGATGTCGGCGTAGCGGCTGACGTCGTTGTTGCCGCCGGAGAGCAGACACACCGTGCTCGAGCCGCGCGGGATGTCCAGCTGGCCGAGCGCCGCCGGGGCGAGCGCGCCCGCGGGCTCGGCGATGATCCCGTCGCTCTGGTAGAGCGCGAGCATCTCGACGCAGATCCGGCCCTCGTCCACGGCGTCGACCGCGATCGACGCCTCGCGCACGATCGGGAACGTGGTCTCACCGACCCGGCGCACCGCGGCGCCGTCGACGAACGGCTCGACCTCCGCCAGCGTGGTCGGCTCGCCCTTCGTCAGGGCCGCGGCCATGCTCGCGGCGCCGGCCGGCTCGACGCCGATCACGCGGACGTCGGGGTGCCGTTCGCGCAGGTAGACGAGGGTGCCGGCGAGCAGCCCGCCCCCGCCGACCGGGACGATGATCTGGTCCGGCGGGTCCGCGAGCTGGCTGAGCACCTCGCGGACGACCGTGCCCTGGCCGGCCACGGTGCGGGGGTCGTCGAAGGCGGGGACGAGGGTGGCGCCGGTCTGCTCGGCGTCGGCGGCGGCGGCCGCGGCGGCGTCGTCGTACGTGTTGCCGACGACCACGACCTCCACGACCTTGCCGCCCAGCCGCGCGACCCGGTCCCGCTTCTGCCGCGGGGTGGTGCGGGGCAGGTAGACCCGGGCCGTGACGTGCAGCCGCGCACAGGCGAACGCGACGCCCTGGGCGTGGTTCCCGGCGGACGCGCACACCACCCCGCGCTCGCGTTCCTCCGGCGAGAGCTGCGCGATCAGGTTGTAGGCGCCGCGGATCTTGTAGGAGCGGACCGGCTGCAGGTCCTCGCGCTTGAGCCACACCTCGCCGCCGACGGCGTCGGACAGCCGCGCCGAGAGCTGCAGCGGGCTCGGCCCGATCACCGCGCGCAACCGCCCCGCCGCCGCGTCGACGTCGGAGGCGGTCACGCTCTGGGCGGGGGCGCTGGTCATCACCCCACCGTAGCCAGCCCACCTGCGGGGCCCTCCCCGAGCCCGCCCGCCGTCACAGCCGGGCGGTGCACTTCTCCGTGTCGTACTTGCGCTCCAGGCGCCCCGCGTCGGCGTGGGCGACCTGGACGAGGGAGGCACCGGCGGCGAGGACGGCGAGCAGGCCGTCGACCAGGTCCTCGCGCGCGGACCAGTCCCGCGTCGACAGCACCCGCTCCGAGCCGGAGAGCCCCAGCGCGGCGGCCCGCGCCGCCGCGCGGGCGGCCACCTCCGAGGCGGGCATGCCGTCGAGGGCGGGGGCGTCGGCGGGCACCGGCTCCCAGGGCACGAACTCGTCGCCGTGCAGCCGGACCTCGGTGGCGAAGTCGATCACCCCGGACGGCAGGCCGTCGATCCCGCGGCCGAACGCGTCGAGGGACAGGGCGACCACCCCGCCCGACGGCTCGGCGGCGAGCGCGAGGTCGAGCCGCCCGGCGTCGCACAGCACGAGGTCCGCCTCGGCGGGCTCGCCGACCACCTCGGCCCCGCACGACCACGCCGCGAGCAGCACCGACGCCGTCTGCCAGTGCGCCGGCAGCAGCACGGCGACCCTGCCGCCCGGCTCGACGTCGCACTCGTCGCGCAGCAGGTTGGCGGCCTTCGCCACCCAGTTCGCCGTGGTGACCGCGGACAGCTCGATCCGCTCGCCGGTGGCGTCGTCGTAGAAGGTGATCAGTGGCCGCGCCGGGGCGGCGGCGAGGATCGGGTCGAGCAGGGTGGCGGTCAGCGACACGGACGTCCTTCGCGGGTACGGGCGATCAGTCGATGCACGGTACGCCGCCCGCGTTGACCTCGGAGGTCGGCGCGGGCGCGGAGGTCGAGGAGCCGCCGGTCGTGGTCGTCGCCCCGGTCGTCCCCGTCGTCGCCGCCGCGGACGAGCCCGCGAAGTCGGTCCCGAGCAGCACCTGCACGTGCCCGGACCGCACGCCGTCGGCCTGCTCGACGCCGATCCCGCCGAGCTGCGCGGCCACCGCGCGGGCGGCCTCGTCACCGTCCGACTGGGCGTAGCGGACGACGGAGGTCGAGCGGCTGTCCGAGTTCTCCACCGTGCCGCGCAGGTAGCCCGCCCCGCCGAGCCGGTCGGCGACCTGGGCCGCGAGGCCGGTACCGCCCGAGCCGTTGCCGACGTCGACAGTGACCGTCGCCGGGTCCACCGTGGACGCGACCGGCGCCTCCGCGGTGGTCTCGGGCTCCTCCTTCGGCGCGGTCCGCTGCTCGACGAACTGCTGGACCTGCGTGGGATCGACCAGCACGACGTCGCCGCGCTCGTTGTTCGCGCCGCCCTGCGTCGGAATGGTCACGAAGTCGATGTTGCCCGCGGCGATGTCCGACGCCTGCCGGCCGAAGCCGAGCAGGTCCCAGCCGGAGTCGATGACGAGCGACTTCTTCGCCACGTCCATCAGCGCGGAGAGCGTGCCGGTGTCGGTCAGCGTGCCACTGGAGAGGATCTTGTCGGCGACGGCGGCGAGGAACACCTGCTGCCGGCGGATGCGGGACAGGTCGCCCTCGGGCAGGCCGTGCCGCTGGCGGACGAAGGCCAGCGCGTCCGCGCCGGAGATCGTCTGTGGGCCGGCGGCGAAGCGGGCGCCGGAGAACTCGTCGTCGACCGGGGCCCTGAGGCAGACGTCGACCCCGCCGATGGCCTGGGTCAGGTTGTAGAAGCCGAGCAGGTTGATCTCGGCGTAGTGGTCGATCGTGAGACCGGTCAGGTCCTGGACGGTGTCGATCAACGCGGTCCGCCCCGTCGCCGACGACTGCTGGTCGGCGTCCTTCTGGGTGACGCCGGACTTCACCAGCTCCTCGGCCTTGAGCGCCTTGGTGGCCGGGTACGCGGCGTTGATCTTGTCCTTGCGGTAGCCGGGGATGTCGACGTAGCTGTCCCGCGGGATGGAGAAGGCCGTCGCGCTGCCGCCGTCGGCGGGGATGTGCAGCACGATGATCGTGTCCGAGTTGAGGACGCCGGACTCGGCGCCGCTGCGCAGGGTGCGCAGGACGTCGTCGGGCAGCGGGTTGCCCTGCGCGTCCGTGCGGCTGTCGACGCCCACGAGCAGGATGTTCTGCTCGCCGCCGGAGGAGCCGCCGGTGATGACGTTGGTCGTGGTCAGGCCCGCGGTGAGGTCGCGGTAGAGGCCCCACGCCGTGCCCGTGACCGCCACGACCAGGGCGGACAGGACGCACAGCGTGATCCGGGTCCGGCGGACGAACCGGCCGGGCGGCCGCCCGGGCGGCGCGGTCGCGGGGCGGGGCCGCGCCGGCGGAGGGGTGCGCGGGCGCGTGCGGGTGGGGGGACGGGTGGGTGCCGCACCCCGCGAGACGTCCCGGGCGGGCCGGCGCGGCGGCGGCTCGACGACGGCCCGGCGAACGGGCCTGCGGGGCTCGTCGCGGTCGGGAGTGGACCGGCGGGCCGAGGTGCGGGCGGAGCTCGACCGCGCGGACGCGCCGCCCGGCTCCCCGTCCCGGTCGGAGCCGGTCCGGCGTCCGCGGGGGACGGACCCGTCGCCGCGCCCCGAGCCATCCCGGGCGGAACCGTCGCGACCCGAGCCGGTCGAGCGGGGGCGGCCGCTCCCGGAGCCGGAGGACGAGCGGTCGCCGGAGCCGCGGTCACGGGCCGAGGCGCCGGAGGAACCGCTTCGCCCGGAACCCGCCCGGCCCGCCGTGGAGCCCCCGTCCCGGGACGACCGGGCGGAGTACCCCGCCGCGGAGCCCGTGCCGCGTTCGGAGCGCGGCTCCGGCGCGACGTCCGACCGCCCCGCCGAGCCGGTCGCGCGGGCCCGTGGGGGACGGTCGGGGCCGCCGCCGGTCAGGGCGCCGCCCTCGCCGAACAGCGCGGAGGCGCCGGCGCGGCGCTCGCGCCGCGGCCCGCCCGAGGAGGAGCGGCCACCGGACGTCGGGTCCACTCCACCTCCTCACCTCGCGCCCGGTTCGGGTCCGGACCCCCGCGGCCGCCACCCGGCCGCCCCTAGAGGGTGCAGCATCCGGAGGCATGATCGCGCGCGTCGCCCGGCGTGTCGGCGGCTCGAGATCACCGTTGGGCGATCGTCCACCCCGGAGGGTGACCCGTTCGGACCTACGCGTGATCATCTCCGTGACGGACCGCCCCGTCCTGCCGGACCACCGGGGGAGTGAGACCATTCACATCTCCACGTCGCGAGGGGCCCCCGCATGACCGCACAGCCCGACGAGGCGGCCCGGACCGACGCCGTCCACCGCATCCCCGTGCCGCCGCCGGAGGGGCCGCTGACGGCCGCGGGCCGGGCGCTGCTGGAGCAGCACCGGGCCTGGGAGGCGGTCGAGCCGCTGCGCCGCGCCGTCGCCTCGCGCGAACCGGGCTCGGCGGACCTGCTCGTGCGCGCCTACCTGGACAGCGGCAGCTGGACCGCAGCCATCGAGTTCCTCGCGCCGCTGGTGGAGCAGGGGCACCTGGAGTTCGCGGGGCGGCTCGGGGTCGCGCTCGCCGAGCTGGGCGACCACTCGCGGGCCGAGCAGGTGCTGCGCCTCGCCGTGGCGCAGCGCGAGCTCCCCGCCGCCAACGACCTCGCCCTGCTGCTGCGGGCGGACGGCCGCTTCGCCGAGGCCGTCCGGGTCCTCACCGACGCCGCCGAGGCGGGCGACCCGCAGGCGCCGGACAACCTCGTCGCGCTGCACCTCGAGGCGGAGGACCTCGCCGCAGCCGTCGTGGCCGCCGAGCGGTACGCGGACGAACGGCGGCCGGACGCGCTCGTCGCGCTGGCGGACGTGCGGGCCGTCCAGGGCCGGGACGCGGAGGCCGAGTCCCTCTACCGGCGCGCCGGCGAGCTCGGCGCCGTCCGCGCCCACACCGCCTACGCCGCGTTCCTCGTCGCCCGCGGCGACCTCGACGGGGCCGACCGCGAGTACCGCGAGGCCGAGCGGCACAACGAACCGGGCTGGGCCTGGACCATCGGCCGGTTCCTGCTCGACACCGGGCGGCCCGAGGCGGCGCGCTGGTACCTGGAGATGGCGGTGACCTGGGGCGACCGGGCCGCCGCCGAGGCCCTCGCGGAGCTCGACGGCGAGGACCCGGCGGACGACTGAGTCCCCGGCCCCGATCGGTCGGCCCCCGGTCCCCGCACCGACCGGCCCCCGGGGGCCCGTTAGGGTGACCCGCCATGGAGTCGGCGGTCCGCACGTACGGGGACGAGCTCGCGGTCGTGACCGTCACGTACTCACCGGGCGACACGCTCGAGGCCTTCCTGGACTCGCTCAAGGCGGCGACCGCGCGTCCGCCCCGGGTCGTGCTGGCGGACAACGGGTCCGTCGACGGCGCCCCGGAGCGCGCGGCGGAGCGCGACGGTGTGGAGCTGCTCCGGATCGGCGAGAACGTCGGCTACGGCACGGCCGCCAACCGAGCCGTCGCCGGGCTGGGGCCCGAGGTGGGCTGGGTCGTCGTCGCCAACCCGGACCTGGTCTGGGGCGAGGGCGCGATCGACACGCTGCTCGAGGCCGCCGGCCGCTGGCCGCGCGCCGGCGCGCTCGGACCGCTGATCCGCGAGCCCGACGGCACGGTCTACCCCTCGGCCCGGCTGCTGCCCTCGCTGGGCCACGGCGCCGGACACGCCGTCCTCGGCCGGGTCTGGCCCGGCAACCCCTGGACGCAGACCTACCGGCAGGCCGCCGCGGCGATCGGCGAGCGCACGGCGGGTTGGCTTTCCGGCTCGTGCATCCTGGTGCGCCGCAGCGCCTTCGACTCGGTCGACGGGTTCGACCCGCGCTACTTCATGTACTTCGAGGACGTGGACCTCGGCGACCGGCTCGGCCGGGCCGGCTGGCTCAACGTCTACGTCCCGACCGCCGAGGTCGTGCACACCGGCGGGGTCTCCACCTCGAAGCCCGAGGTGTCGGCCCGGATGCTCGCCGAGCACCACCGCAGCGCCTACCGCTACCTCGCCGACCGGCACCCGGGCCCCCGCAACGCCCCGATCCGGGCGGCGGTGCGGGCCGGACTCGCGGTGCGAGCCCGGGCAACGCAGGCGCGTGGACGAACGTCCACCCGGTGAGACCAGCAGTGTGAGACCGGAGATCCGGACCGGGGGGACCGGCCGGCTGACGAGAGGACCGTTCGTGCTGGACGACGTCGAGGCCGTCGTGCTCGTGGGGGGCAAGGGCACGCGCCTGCGCCCCCTCACCCTGTCGGCCCCGAAGCCGATGCTGCCCACGGCGGGCGTGCCGTTCCTGGCCCACCTGCTCTCCCGGATCCGCGCCGCGGGCGTGCGGCGCGTGGTGCTCGGCACCTCGTACCTCGCGGAGACGTTCGAGGAGCACTTCGGCGACGGGGAGTCGCTCGACCTCGAGCTCACCTACGTGGTGGAGGACCAGCCGCTGGGCACCGGCGGCGGGATCGCCAACGTGGCCAAGCACCTGACGACCGAGAACGTCATGGTCTTCAACGGGGACGTGCTGTGCGGCACCGACCTCACCGCCGTCGTCGACACCCACCGGCGCACGGACGCGGACGTCACCCTGCACCTGGTCCGCGTGCAGGACCCGCGCGCGTACGGCTGCGTGCCCACCGACGCCGACGGCCGCGTCCAGGCGTTCCTGGAGAAGACCGAGGACCCGCCGACGGACCAGATCAACGCCGGTTGCTACGTCTTCCGCCGCTCGGTGATCGAGGACATCCCGCAGGGCCGGGTGGTGTCGGTGGAGCGCGAGACCTTCCCCGGGCTGCTCGAGGCGGGCGCCCGGGTCAGCGGGCACGTCGACAACGCCTACTGGCGCGACATGGGCACCCCCGCCGACCTCGTGCACGGCTCGGCCGACCTGGTCCGCGGCGTGGCGCCCTCGGCGGCGCTGCCCGGCCCGGCCGGCGAGTCGATCGTGCTGCCCGGTGCCACCGTGGCGAAGGACGCGTTCGTGTTCGGCGGCACCGCCGTCGGGCGGGACGCGGTGATCGGGGCGGGCGCGAAGGTCGAGGGCTGCATGGTCTTCGACGGCGCGGTGATCGAGCCGCACGCGGTCGTCGAGAGCTCCGTGGTCGGCGCCGGCGCCCGGATCGAGGCGGGCGCGCACGTCCGCGACGCGGTGATCGGCGACCGGGCGGTCATCGGGGCGCACTGCGAGCTCAAGGGCGGCGTGCGGGTGTGGCCGGAGGTCCAGCTGCCGCCGCACGGGGTCCGGTTCTCGGCCGACGTCTGACTCCGTGAGTGGCTACTGCCCCTAGAGCGGCAGTAGGCACTCACGACCGCCTTCGGGCTGCGGTTACCGTGGTCGCGTGATCGAGCGCGAGTGGCGGCCGGACTTCCGGCTCGACCTCGCCGGGGTGCTCGCCCCGTTGCGTCGCGGGCGGGGTGACCCGTCGTGGCGCTCGGTCGGCGAGGGCTCCGCGATCTGGCGCGTCTCCACCACGCCCGACGGGCCCGCCACGGTCCGGATGTCCCGGCGCAGCGACGGCACGGTCGTCGCCGCCGGCTGGGGGCCCGGCGCGCGGTGGGAGCTCGACGGCCTGCCCGCCCTGCTCGGCGCGCACGACGAGCCCGAGTCCTTCGTCGCCCACCACCCGCTGATCGCCGACGCCGCCCGCCGCCTGCCCGGGATCCGGCTCGGCTCCACCCGCCGGGTGTGGGACCAGCTGGTGCCCGCGATCCTCGAACAGAAGGTCACGGGCATCGAGGCGCGGCGCTCCTGGCGCGAGCTCTGCTGGCGGTTCTCCGACCCCGCGCCCGGTCCGGCCGGCACGATGCCGCGGGGCATGCGCGTGCCGCCGACGCCCGCGCAGATCCGCTCCGTCCCGGACTGGGAGTGGCACAGGGCCGGGGTGGACTCGGCCCGGCGGCGGGCGATCCGGGCCGCCGCCGCGGTCGCGCACCGGCTGGAGAAGGCGGTCGAGCTGGGCGGCGAGCAGGGCCGGATCCTGTTGCGCCGCATCCCCGGTATCGGGGTGTGGACCGCCGCCGAGGTGGCCCAGCGCGCGTGGGGCGACGCCGACGCCGTCAGCTTCGGGGACTTCCACATCCCCACCGTGGTCGGCTGGGCCCTGGTCGGCCGCCCGCTCGACGACGTCGGGATGCTCGAGGTCCTGGCCCCGTACGCGCCGCAGCGGCACCGGGCGGTGCGGTACGTCGAGATCTCGGGGTTCCGCCGCCCGCGCTTCGGGCCCCGCTTCAGCCCGCGGGACTACCGGGAGATGTAGATCGTCGCGGGGTACGTTCGTGGGCGTGGCCCTTCTCGACTCCCCGATCGCCGCGCTCTCCGCTCTCGACGGCGGCGCCCTCCCGGACCTCGGCGGCAAGGCCGTCCTCGTCGTCAACGTCGCCTCGAAGTGCGGGCTCACCCCGCAGTACGAGGGTCTGGAGCGGCTGCAGGAGCGCTTCGCCGGCCGCGGGTTCACCGTGCTCGGCGTGCCGTGCAACCAGTTCGCCGGGCAGGAGCCGGGCACGGCGGAGGAGATCGCCACGTTCTGCTCCACCACCTACGGCGTCTCCTTCCCGCTCACGGAGAAGGTCGAGGTCAACGGGCCGGGCCGGCACCCGCTCTACGCCGCGCTGACCGCCACCGCCGACGAGGCGGGCGAGGCCGGGGACGTCCAGTGGAACTTCGAGAAGTTCCTCGTGGCCCCGGACGGGACCGTGCGGGCCCGCTTCCGGCCGCGTACCGAGCCGGAGTCCGACGAGGTGGTGGCGGCCG
Organism: Pseudonocardia autotrophica; assembly: GCF_000717175.1. Taxonomy (GTDB): domain Bacteria; phylum Actinomycetota; class Actinomycetes; order Mycobacteriales; family Pseudonocardiaceae; genus Pseudonocardia; species Pseudonocardia halophobica. The sequence continues at coordinate 293,147 of NZ_JNYD01000012.1, forward strand.
TCACCGAGGTCCTCCCCGGCTGAGCGGAGCGAGCCTCTGCACCGAGGGGAGCGAGCCTCTGCGCCGGTTGTCGGGGGTCCGACGTAGCCTGGCGCCGTGAAGGTCACCGTCCTGGTCGGAGGCGTCGGCGGCGCCCGGTTCCTGCTCGGCGTGAAGGCCGCCCTCGGGCTGCCGGCCGTCGGGCCCGGCGAGGGCCCGCACGAGGTCAGCGCCGTGGTCAACGTGGGCGACGACGTGTGGATGCACGGCCTGCGGATCTGCCCCGACCTCGACACCTGCATGTACACCCTGGGCGGCGGGATCGACTCGGAGCGCGGCTGGGGCCGGGCGGGGGAGACCTGGGCGGTGCGGGACGAGCTGGCCGCCTACGAGGCCGATCCCACCTGGTTCGGGCTCGGCGACCGGGACGTCGCGACGCACCTGGTCCGCACCCGGATGCTGCGCGCGGGCTACCCGCTCTCGCAGGTCACCGAGGCGCTGTGCCACCGGTGGAAGCCGGGCGTGCGGCTGCTGCCCGCCACGGACGACCGGGTCGAGACGCACGTGGTGATCGACAACCCGGAACCGGCCGACGACGCGCCGCCGCAGGTCGCGGTGCACTTCCAGGAGTGGTGGGTACGCCACCAGGCCAAGTTCCCCGCCCACCGGTTCGCGTCGGTGGGTGCGGACGAGGCGAAGGTCCTGCCGGCCGCGGCGCAGGCGATCGCCGACGCGGACGTGGTGCTGGTCGCGCCGTCGAACCCGGTGGTCAGCATCGGCACGATGATCCAGGTCCCGGGCATGCCGCAGGCGCTGGTCGGCACCAAGGCGAAGATCGTCGGGCTGTCGCCGATCGTGGGCGGGCGGCCGCTGCGCGGGATGGCCGACGCGTGCCTCTCGGCGATCGGGGTCGAGACCACCGCCGAGGCCGTCGGCCGGCACTACGGCGGGCGGGCGAAGGGCGGCCTGCTCGACGGCTGGCTGGTCCACTCGGGAGACTCCGCCGAGATCGAGGGCGCCGAGACCCGGGCGGTCCCCCTGCTGATGACGGACGTGGAGGCCACGGCGGACATGGCGCGTGCGGCGTTCGAGCTGGCCGGGGTCACCCCGTGAGCGCTCTGCCCGCCCCGTCGCCGGTCCCCGACCACGGCGCCGCCGAGGGGCTGCGGATCCTGCCGGTCCCCGGGCTGCCGGAGTTCCGCCCGGGGGACGACGTGACCGCCGCGCTCGCCGAGGCCGCCCCGTGGCTGGAGTCCGGCGACGTCGTGGTGGTCACCAGCAAGATCTTCTCCAAGGCCGAGGGCCGGCTCGTCCCGGCGCCGATCGATCCCGAGGAGCGGGACGAGCTGCGCCGCCGGCTCGTCGAGGGCGAGACCGAGCGGGTCCTGGCCCGCCGCGGCAGAACGCTGATCGTCGCGTCGAAGCTCGGGATCGTGCAGGCCGCGGCCGGCGTCGACGGGTCGAACGTACGGCGGGACGAGCTGGCGCTGCTGCCCGTCGATCCCGACGCCAGCGCCGCCCGGCTGCGCGAGGGCCTGCGCGAGCGGCTCGGCGTCGACGTGGCGGTGGTCGTCACCGACACGATGGGCCGGTCGTGGCGGGTCGGGCAGACGGACGTCGCCATCGGGTCCGCGGGGCTCACCGTGCTGCACCGCTACGGCGGCGCGGTCGACGCGGAGGGCAACGAGCTGCTGGTCACCGAGGTCGCCCTGGCGGACGAGGTGGCCGGCGCCGCCGACCTGGTCAAGGGCAAGCTCGGCGGGACCCCGGTCGCGGTGGTGCGCGGGCTCGGCGTGCGCGAGGACGGCTCGACGGCGCGGGACCTCGTCCGGCCGATCGACGAGGACCTGTTCTGGCTCGGCACCGAGGAGGCGCTCGCGCAGGGCCGGCGCGAGGCCGTGCTGCTGCGCCGCAGCGTCCGGGACTTCGCGCCCGAGGAGGTGCCCGCGGAGTCGGTGCGCCGGGCCGTCGGCGTCGCGCTGACCGCGCCCGCGCCGCACCACAGCACGCCGTTCCGGTTCGTGTGGCTGCGCGACCCCGCCCGGCGCACCGCCCTGCTCGACGCGTTGCGCGAGCGCTGGCGCGCCGATCTGGAGGCCGACGGACGTCCGGCGGACGAGGTCGAGCGCCGGCTCGCGCGGGGCGACCTGCTGCGCCGGGCGCCCGAGCTGGTGCTGCCCTTCCGCACCGGCGACGGCGCGCACGCCTACCCGGACGAGGCCCGCCGCGCGGCCGAGCGGGACATGTTCACCGTGGCCGGCGGGGCCGCCGTGCAGTCGTTCCTGGTGGCGCTGGCCGCCGAGGGCCTGGCCTCGTGCTGGGTCGGGTCCACGATCTTCGCGCCCGAGGTGGTGCGGGCCGAGCTGGGGCTGGCGGAGGACTGGCAGCCGCTCGGTGCCGTCGCGTTCGGGGTGCCGCTCGAGGCGGCCCACCCGCGCCCGCCCGCCGACCCGGCCGCGGGGTTGCTCGAATGGTGAGCCCCGTCCCCGCGGGGGAGACGCCCGCATGGTGAGCCCGGCCGTCGCCGTCGAGGAGCTCCGCGCGTGGTCGCCGCCCGACGCCGGGCAGGCCGCGCTGCAGCAGGCGCTGATCGCCTTCTGCCTCGCCCGCCCGGAGGACGCGTGTGCCCGCGAGTGCGCGGCCGGGCACCTCACCGCATCGGCGCTGGTGGTCGACGCGGCGGGGGAGCACACCCTGCTGACCCTGCACCCGCGCGTCGGCCGGTGGATCCAGCTCGGCGGGCACTGCGAGCCGGGGGACGCGTCGCTGCGGGCGGCGGCGCTGCGGGAGGCGACCGAGGAGTCCGGGATCGCCGGGCTGGAGATCGCCGAGCACCCGCTGCACGTCGACGTCCATCCCGTGACCTGCTCGCTCGGCGTGCCGACCCGGCACCTCGACGTCCGCTACCTGGTGCGCGCGCCGGCCGGGGCGGTGCCCGCGATCAGCGACGAGTCGGTCGACCTGGCCTGGTGGCCGCTCGACGGGCTGCCGCCGGAGTCGGACACGGTGCCGGCGATGGTCGCCCTCGCCCGCGGCTGACGGGCCGGCGGCGGGTCAGCGCCAGAACAGCAGCAGGCTGTAGCCGGCGGCGGCGTACTGCGCGTCGCCGCCGATCAGGGCGAAGAGGAACTGCCCGACCCCGAACAGCACTCGCGACACCCCGGGCACCCCGAGGACCAGCAGGAACAGCACGAGCGGGGCCCACGGGCGCACCTTGTGGCCGAGCTGCTGGGCCTGCGGCGACAGGTAGGGCTCGAGCACGCCGTACCCGTCGAGGCCGGGCACCGGCAGGATGTTGAGCACGAACGCGAGGATCTGGATCAGCGCGAGGCAGGACAGCCCGACCGCGAGCCCCTCGTTCATCGGGACGAAGATCACCGCCAGGCTCAGCAGGATCCCGATGACCAGGTTGGTGGCCGGGCCGGCGAAGGACACGAACGAGCGGATTCCCCGCGAACGCAGCGCCCACTGGTTGATCCACACCGCGCCCCCGGGCAGCGGGATGCCGCCGAGCAGCAGGAACACCACGGGCAGCACGAAGGAGAGCCCGACGTTGGCGTACCGGCGGATGTCGAGGGTGAGGTAGCCGCGGTTCTCGATGCTGTGGTCCCCGCCGCGGTGCGCCACGTAGGCGTGCCCGAACTCGTGCAGACAGAGCGAGACGCACCACCCGCCGAGCACCAGCAGCACCACGCCCGTGGTGAGCAGGACCATCGACCCCTGCAGCGCGGACTCGGTCCCGACGACGCAGAGCACCCCGCCGACGACCGTCACCGCCAGGAGCAGCAGGAACCACGGGCTGACTCGATTGGAGACTCCGCGCACTTGCCCATTCTGCCGAACGGGTGTCCGAAGGGGTGGAACCCGTCACCCGGTCGGCAGCCCCGGGTTGCGGTGAACCGACCGACACCGCTGTACTTACAGCGGTGTCATTCGCCGGGCGCGGGGAGGTGGGCGAGTGGACGTTTTCACGGACACCGTGTTCGTCACGGGGGCGGGCACGATCGGCGACCCGATCGGAGCGACGGTGGGCGCTCCGGAGAACTTCGGGATCGGCCCCACGGAGGGGCTTCGCCTGATCGACACCCTGGTCGACGGTCAGGACGACGGCGAGCAGGACTGGCAGGAACGCGCACTGTGCGCGCAGACGGATCCGGAGGCGTTCTTCCCCGAGAAGGGCGGCTCCACACGGGAGGCCAAGCGCATCTGCGCGGGGTGCGACGTCCGGGCCGAGTGCCTGGAGTACGCGCTGGCGCAGGACGAGCGCTTCGGCATCTGGGGCGGGCTCTCCGAGCGGGAGCGTCGTCGCCTGCGACGGGCGGCCGGCTGAGGCCGGGGTCCGACGGACAACTTCACCACGACATCCCCTCCCGGCGTACGCAGCGCGCCGGGAGAGGAACCCGAAGGGCGGGCGATGCGGCCCGCCCTCGTTCGAGCCCGGACGCGTGTCCGGCTGCGTGCCCGCAGCCGGCGACGGTCCGGGCTCTCGCGCGTCCGGGCCGCCCTCGGCGCCAGGTGCCCTCAGTCCGCCCCGCCCTCGACGGCGTCGGGCTCGATGTTGAGGTACTCCGCCACCTGCTCGACCAGCACCTCGTGCAGCAGCTCGCCGAGATCGGCGCCGCCGCGGGCGCGCGCCTCCAGCGGGCGCCGGTAGAGCACGATCCGCGCCCGCGAGGGCAGCCCGGCCTGGTCGACGCCCGCCGGCACCAGCTGGGCCAGCGGGACGCCCGCGTCGGCGAGCACCCCGGTGCCCCACACGACCTCCTCGGGCGAGGTCCGCTCGACCTCCGGCACCTCGTCGACCGCCAGGTCCAGGTCCACCAGCTCGGGGCCCCAGCGCAGCTCGATCGGCTCGAGCGCCTCGAGCACGCGGGCGTCGAACCGCTCGGCCCGGGTGCGGAAGGAGGGCGTGGTCACCGGGTACAGCAGGCCGCGCAGTCCCCGGCCCCGGCGGTCTCGCCTGCGGGGGGAGCGGCGCGGGATGCGGCGCGCGGTCGTCACCCGTCGAATAGTACGACCCGGCGGGCCCGCGCCGTGCCGGTGCGGCCGCCCGGCGTCGCCCGTCCGTACCGCGCCCGGGCGGGTGGGGCCGCCCCGCGCGTCGCAGTCGGGAACCGTGCGCGCGGGGGGCTATCGTCGGGGGCGTGCTGAGTGTCCGGAGGTGTTCGCGGAGCGGCTGCACCGAGCTCGCGGTGGCCACTCTCACCTATGTCTACGCGGACTCGACCGCGGTCGTCGGGCCGCTGGCCACCCAGGCTGAGCCCCACACCTACGACCTGTGCACCGCGCACGCCCACCGGCTCACCGCCCCCCGCGGCTGGGAGGTCGTCCGCTTCGAGGGCGAGTTCGCGCCGCCGCAGCACACGGACGACGACCTGACCGCCCTGGCCGAGGCCGTCCGCGAGGCCGGCCGGGTCGACCGGCCCATCGAGGCCTCGCCCACCGTCACCGCCGGTCCCGGTGCCACCACCGGCCGGCGGGGTCACCTGCGCGTGCTCCCCACGCCGCCGGAGGACTGACCCCCGGACTCACGGGCCGTCACCGTCCGTCGCCCGTCCGGTGCGCGTCGTCGCGGCCGTCCCGCGGGCCGTCGGGCCCGCCCGCTAGGCTCCGGACCCGTGCCCGACCTCTCCCAGATCGTCAAGGCGTACGACATCCGCGGCGTCGTCGGCGAGCAGCTCGACGCCGGCACGGTCCGTGAGGTCGGAGCGGCGCTGGCCCGGCTGCTGCGCGCGGAGGACCCCGCGGTCACCGAGATCGCGGTGGGCCACGACATGCGGGACTCCTCGCCCGGGCTCGCGGCCGCCTTCGCCGAGGGCGTGACCGCCCAGGGGCTCGACGTCCTCGACATCGGCCTGGCCAGCACCGACATGCTCTACTTCGCCGCCGGGAGCCTCGGCGTGCCCGGCGCGATGTTCACCGCCAGCCACAACCCGGCGAAGTACAACGGCATCAAGCTCTGCCGGGCGGGCGCGACCCCGATCGGGCAGGACACGGGGCTCGCCGCGATCCGCGAGGCCGTCGAGCAGGGGGTGCCCGAGGGGCCCGGCGGCGGCACGGTCCGCCGGCGCACGCTGCTCGCCGAGTACGCCGCCTACCTGCGCGGGCTCGTCGACCTGAGCGGCATCCGGCCGCTGCGCGTGGTGGTCGACGCCGGCAACGGCATGGGCGGCTACACGGTGCCCGAGGTGCTCGGCGGCCTCCCGCTCGACGTCGTGCCCCTGTACTTCGAGCTCGACGGCACCTTCCCCAACCACGAGGCCAACCCGCTGGACCCGGCGAACCTGGTCGACCTGCAGAAGGCCGTCGTCGCGGAGGGGGCCGACCTCGGCCTGGCCTTCGACGGCGACGCCGACCGCTGTTTCGTGGTCGACGAGCGTGGCGAGCCGGTGAGCCCGAGCGCGATCACGGCGCTGGTCGCGGTCCGCGAGCTGGCCAAGTCGCCCGGCAGCTCGGTGATCCACAACCTGATCACCTCCCGGGCCGTGCCGGAGATCGTCCGCGAGCACGGCGGCACCCCGGTGCGCACCCGGGTGGGCCACTCGTTCATCAAGCAGACGATGGCCGACACCGGTGCGGTGTTCGGCGGCGAGCACTCGGCGCACTACTACTTCAAGGACTTCTGGAAGGCCGACTCCGGCATGCTGGCCGCGCTGCACGTGCTGGCCGCGCTGGGCGAGCAGCAGGAGCCGCTGTCCGGGCTGATGCGCGTCTACGAGCGCTACTCGGCCAGCGGCGAGGTCAACTCCACCGTGGTGGACCAGGCCGACCGGGTCGCCGCCGTCCGCGAGACCTACGGGGCCCGCGAGGGCGTGGAGTTCGACGAGCTCGACGGGCTCACCGTCGCCCTGCCGGACGGCTCCTGGTTCAACCTGCGCGCCTCCAACACCGAGCCGCTGCTGCGGCTCAACGTGGAGGCCGCCGACGAGGCCGCGGTGGCGGCGCTGCGGGACGAGGTCCTCGCGATCGTCCGCGCCTGAGCGCGGCGGGCGCCCGTTCGCCCGGGACCGCGACGAGCCGATCACCGCCGCGCGGGTACCCCGGACGGATGCGGCGCGCCCGCCCGCGCCCTGGCAGCATCAACGGCACGTGAGGTGAGGAGAACCGTGGCCGTACAGCTCGACCCCCAGCTGCTCGAGATCCTGGCCTGCCCGTCGGAGGACCACGCGCCCCTGACGCCGGCGGGGGAGCATCTCGTGTGCACCGCCTGCGGCCGCCGCTACCCGGTGGTCGACGGCATCCCGGTGCTGCTGCTCGACGAGGCCCTCCCTCCGGAGGACGCGCCCGCCCCCGAGCACCCCGGAAACGCCGGGTGACGATCGTGCTCGACGACACCCTGCTCGGCGACCCCGTCGCGCTCGCCTCCGCGGACACCGGCGGCGTGCTGCGTGCGGCGGCCACGGCGGGCGCCCAGGTCCGCTCCGCGGCACAGGCGGCGGTCGAGGCGGGCGTCGCCGACCTGGCGGGGCACCGGCCGCGGGCGCTGGTGTTCCTGCGCCGCCCGGGCTCGTCGGGCGCGGCGGCGGAGATCGTCGGGGCGCTGCTCGGGTCGCTGTGCCCGGTGCCGATCGTGGTGGCCGACGTCGTGCCCGGCTGGATCGGTCCGCTCGACGTCGTGCTGGCCCACTCCGCCGACCCGGCGGACGTCGAGCTGGCCGAGTCGGTGTCGCGGGCGGTCGGGCGCGGGGCCGAGGTGGTGCTGTCGGCACCGGCCGAGGGCCCGGTGGCGTCCGCGGGCGCCGGCCGCGCCCGGTTCGTCGAACCCCGGATCCCGGTTCCGCCCGCACTGGACCTGCCGCGCGCGCTCGCCGTCGCGCTGACCGTCGTCTCCTCGCTGGGGCTGTGGCCGGGCGGGCTCGACCCCTCCCTCGACCCCCTGGCGGACGCGCTCGACGCCGAGGCGGAGCGCAACCAGCCGAACCACGAACCGTTCATGAACCCGGCGAAGTCGCTGGCCCTGCGGCTGGCCGAGCGCACCCCGCTGCTCTGGGGCGCCGACCCGGCCGCGACCGCCGTCGCCGGGCACGGGGCGACCGCCCTGGCCACGCACGCCGGCGTGGTGGCACACGCCGCGGACATCGCCCAGGCCGCCACGGCCACCGCGCTGCGCCGGGCCGTCGACCTGGCCGACCGCGGCGAGGACATCTTCCGTGACCCGTTCGACGACCCGGGGCCCGACTCGCCGCCGGTCCGCGTCGTGCTGCTCGCGACCGCCGAGGAGGAGCCGGGGCAGGTCGCGGTGCGCCGCACCGGCCGCGGCTGGCCCGCCGACCTGCAGCACCCCGTCGACGAGGTCCCGCGCGGCACCCGGGACGCGGTGCTGCTGCGCACCGCGCTGCTGGCCTCCCGGCTGGAGATCGCCGCCGTCTACCTCGGCCTGGCCACCCGGGCCATCGAACCGGCCTGACGGGCCGACCGCCGCACGAAGCGAGGAAGTGCCTTGGAGCTGCTGGAGAACCCGGTCCGGCCGTACGCGTGGGGATCGCGCACGGTCATCGCCGACCTGCTCGGCGAGTCGGTGCCGTCTCCGCATCCGCAGGCGGAGATGTGGCTGGGCGCGCACCCGGGCGACCCGTCGCGGATCGTGCACCCCGACGGGGGCCGCTCGTCGCTGCTCGACGTGCTGACCGGCGACCCGGAGGGGCTCCTCGGGGCCGAGCGCAGCGCCCGGTGGGAGGGGAAGCTCCCGTTCCTGCTCAAGGTCCTCGCCGCGGACGAGCCGCTGAGCCTGCAGGCACACCCGAGCCTCGACCAGGCGCGCGAGGGGTTCGCCCGGGAGAACGCCGCCGGCATCGCGATCGACGCCTCGGACCGCAACTACCGGGACGCCAACCACAAGCCCGAGCTGATCTGCGCGCTCACCGAGTTCCACGCGCTCGTCGGCTTCCGGGACCCGGTCGAGACCCTCGGCCTGCTCCGCGCGCTCGATGTGCCCGAGCTGTCCGCGCACGTCGAGCTGCTGGCCGCCCAGCCCGGTCCGGACGGCCTGCGCGCGCTGTTCACCACCTGGATCACCTTGCCCCAGTCCATGCTCGACGAGCTGGTCCCGGCCCTGCAGAAGGGCGCCGTCGCGCTCGCGGCGGCCGGCGGGGACTGGGCCCGCGAGGCCCGCACCGCCCTGGAGCTCTCCGAGCGCTACCCCGGCGACGCCGGTGTGCTCGCCGCGCTGCTGCTCAACCGGGTGGTCCTGGCGCCGGGCGAGGCGCTCTTCCTGCCCGCCGGCAACCTGCACGCCTACCTGGCGGGTGCCGGCATCGAGCTGATGGCGAACTCGGACAACGTGCTGCGCGGCGGGCTCACGCCCAAGCACGTCGACGTCCCGGAGCTGCTGCGCGTCCTCGACTTCACCTCGGGGCCGCCGCCGGTGCACTCCGGCCAGCCCGAGGGCCCGTGGACCCGGTACGACACCCCGGCCGAGGAGTTCCTGCTGCGCACCTGGTCGTCCGGCGACGGGCTCACCGGCAGCCTCCCGGTGCCGGACGGCGGGGCCCGGATCCTGCTGGCGACCGGCGGGAAGGCGTGCGTCCGGGCCGGGTCGGAGATCCTCGAGCTGCCGAAGGGTGCGGCCCTGTTCCTCGCGGCCGGCGACAGCGGCGTCGAGGTCGAGAGCGCGGCGCCCGGCACCCAGCTCCACCTCGCCAGCGACGGATTGTGAGCGCCCGCGATTGACCGCGGCCCCGCCGGATATCCTTCCGCGGCGTAATCCGGACCGAAGGGGCGAAACGTGTCGGCACACGGCGGTACCAAGGCGATCCTCGCGGCGCTCGGCGCCAACGCCGGCATCGCACTCGCGAAGTTCGTCGGCTACCTCGTCACGGGGTCGTCGTCGATGCTCGCGGAGGCCGTGCACTCGGTCGCCGACACGGCGAACCAGGGCCTGCTGCTGCTCGGCGGTCGCACGGCCCGCCGCGCCGCGACCCCGGAGCACCCGTTCGGCTACGGCCGGGACCGGTACTTCTACTCGTTCGTCGTGGCGCTGCTGCTGTTCACGCTCGGCTCGGTGTTCGCGATCTACGAGGGCATCCACAAGCTGGAGTCGCACGAGCCGCTGACGTCGCCGATCGTCGCGGTGATCATCCTCGTGGTGGCCATCGGGCTGGAGGCCTTCTCCTTCCGCACCGCGATGAAGGAGTCCCGCCCGCTCAAGGGCAACGGCAGCTGGTGGCAGTTCATCCGGCAGGCGAAGGTGCCGGAGCTGCCGGTGGTGCTGCTGGAGGACACCGGCGCGCTCGTCGGCCTGGTGTTCGCGCTCTTCGGTGTCGGGCTCTCGGTCCTCACCGGCGACCCGGTCTGGGACGCCGTCGGCACGCTCTGCATCGGCACCCTGCTCGGGGTCATCGCGATCATCCTGATCGTCGAGATGAAGAGCCTGCTCATCGGCGAGGGCGCCGCGCGGCCGGTGTTGTCGACGATCGTCGGGGAGCTGGAGAAGGGCCCGGAGATCGAGCGCGTCATCCACATCAAGACCCAGTACCTCGGCCCGGAGGAGTTGCTGGTCGCGGCGAAGCTCGCCCTGGCGCCCGGCTCGTCGATCGAGACCGTGGCCCGCGCGATCGACGAGGCGGAGGTGCGGGTGCGCACGGCGGTGCCGGACGCGCGGGTGATCTACCTCGAGCCGGACCTCGACCGCTCGCGCGTGCAGCAGGCCTGAGCCGGGCTCACCCGCCCAGCCGCTCCGCGGTCCAGCGCATCTCCTCGGTCATCAGGGCCAGTGCCCGCTCGGCGACGACGGCCTCGATCGCCGCGCCGAGCAGCGGCACCCGCACCTCCACCTCGCCGTCGATGTGCAGCGCGCTGCCGGCCGGGTCGGCGCCGATCGTCAGGGTGCCCGCGGCGCCGGCCGGCGCACCGGACGCGGACAGGGTGAACTCGCCGTCGGCCCGCTCGTCCGCGATCCGCCAGCGCTCCTCGCGCTCCAGCACCAGCGCCCCGGCGAGGAAGCGGCGGACCGAGGCCGGCAGCGCGCCCGCCGGCACGCCCTGACGCAGCACGACGCGCAGCCGGTCGCCCTCGCGCTCGAAGGCGACGAGCCCGGCGCCGGGCCCGCCCACGGCGGCGAGCCGGTCGGCGTAGAGGTCGCGGTCCAGCAGGCGGGCGACCGCCGCGTCCGGCGGTAGCGGGAAGATCTCGTCGAGACGGAGCGGGGTGGGCACGACGCCACGGTAGGGCCGGGTCAGTATCCGCGCCGGGGCCGGACGTGGTCGAAGATCAGGCTGGTCTGCGTGTTGGCGATCTGCTCCCGCCCGTTGAGCTCGACCACGAAGTCCCGCAGCGCGGCGGAGTCGGCGGTCGCGACGTGCAGCAGGTAGTCGTCCACGCCGGCGAGGAAGAAGCAGTCGCGCACCTCGGGCAGCGAGGTCACGAACTCCTCGAACTCCCGCATCCGGCGGCGCGCCGCGGCCTGCAGCCGCACGGACACCATCGCCTGCAGCGGGCGCCCGGTCGCCGCCGGGTCGACGTCGGCGTGGAAACCCCTGATCACACCGCGTTCGCGCAGCGCCCGGACCCGGGTGAGGCAGGTCGACGGCGCGATCCCGACGCGTTCGGCGAGCGCGTTGTTGGGTATCCGGGCGTCACGTTCGAGCTCCGCGAGGATCGCGCGGTCGACGGGGTCGAGGGGCGGCCGCACATCGTTCGGCCGACCGGGCCTCGGCGCCGACGACGGCGTGGATCCTTCGGGCACGAACGCAGAGTACAGAATCTCCTGCGGTGTTGTTCCTACGGAGACGCTGTTTCTTCGATACTGGGTGCAGGCAGCCGGTCGCTCAGCCGGACACCAGGAGGAGAGGACGGGTCATGCGCATCGCGGTGCCGCGCGAGGTGAAGGACAACGAGTTCCGGGTCGCCCTGACGCCGGCGGGCGTGCACGAGCTGGTGCGGCGCGGCCACGAGGTCGTCGTCGAGCAGGGGGCGGGCGTCGGCTCGTCCATCCCCGACCAGGAGTTCAAGGCCGCCGGCGCGCAGCTGCTCGCCGACGCCGACGCCGTGTGGAACTCCGCCGAGCTGCTGCTGAAGGTCAAGGAGCCGGTCGAGAGCGAGTACCACCGGCTGCGCGGCGACCTGACGCTGTTCACCTACCTGCACCTGGCCGCGTCGCGCGCCTGCACGGACGCGCTGCTCGCGGCGGGCACCACCGCGATCGCCTACGAGACCGTCCGCACCGTCGACGGGAGGCTGCCGCTGCTCGCGCCGATGAGCGAGGTCGCGGGCCGGCTCGCGCCGCAGGTCGGCGCCTACCACCTGATGAGCGCCGCAGGCGGGCGCGGTGTGCTGATGGGCGGCGTGCCCGGCGCGCCGCGGGCGCACGTCGTGGTGCTCGGGGCCGGGGTGTCCGGCTCGCACGCCACGGAGATCGCCGTCGGAATGGGTGCGCGGGTGACCGTGCTGGACCTCGACGTCGACAAGCTGCGCGCGCTCGACGCCCGCTACGGCGGCCGGGTCGAGACCGTGCACTCCACCGCCTACGCCGTGGAGCACGCCGTGCTCGACGCGGACATGGTGATCGGCGCGGTCCTCGTGCCGGGCGCGAAGGCCCCGACACTGGTGTCCAACGACCTCGTCGCGCGGATGAAGCCGGGCGCGGTGCTCGTCGACATCGCCGTGGACCAGGGCGGCTGCTTCGAAGACACCCGGCCGACCACGCACGCCGACCCGACCTTCCGGGTGCACGAGACCGTCTTCTACTGCGTGGCCAACATGCCCGGCGCGGTACCGCACACCTCCACCCACGCCCTGACCAGCGTCACGCTGCCGTACATCACGCGGCTGGCCGACCAGGGCTGGCGCGAGGCGCTGCGCGGCGACCCCGCCCTGGCTCAAGGCCTGTCCACGCACGCCGGCGAGCTGACCAACGCCGAGGTCGCCCGCGCCCACGGCCTCGAGTCCCGCACGGTGGCCGACATCCTGGCCTGATCCCTGCACGAGCGGCACCCCCGTGCGGTAGGTCCGCACGGGTGTGCCGTTCGTGCGGACGCGTTCCGCCAGCGGGTGCCGAACGAGTCACGCGGCCGTAATCTCCCTGGCCATGGCGACCGTGGGTGAGCGTCGGGGGATCTGGCGGACGAAGTCCGTCGAACAGTCCATCCAGGACACGGACGAGCCGGACACCAGGCTCCGCAAGGACCTCACGACCTGGGACCTCATCGTCTTCGGGGTCGCGGTCGTGGTCGGGGCCGGCATCTTCACGCTCGCCGCGAGCACGGCCGGCACGGTCGCGGGGCCGTCGGTCTCGCTGGCCTTCGTCCTCGCCGCGATCGCCTGCGGGCTCGCCGCGCTCTGCTACGCCGAGTTCGCCTCGACCGTCCCGGTCGCCGGCAGCGCCTACACGTTCTCCTACGCCACCTTCGGCGAGCTGGTCGCCTGGATCATCGGCTGGGACCTCGTGCTGGAGTTCGCGGTCGGCTCGGCCGTGGTGTCCAAGGCCTGGTCGAAGTACCTGCACCAGGTGCTGTCGGTGACGGGGCTCGACGTCCCGACCTCGTTCTCCCTGGGCGGCTTCTTCGCCTTCGACTGGGGCGCACTCCTGCTGGTCGCCGTCCTCGCGACGCTGCTGGCCATCGGCACGAAGCTCTCCAGCCGGGTCAGCGCCGTGTTCACGGTCATCAAGGTCGGCATCGTGCTGCTGGTGATCGTCGTCGGCTTCGCCTACGTGAAGGCCGAGAACTACACCCCGTTCATCCCGCCGGCGGCGCCCGGCGGCGAGGGCGACTCGGGGTTCACGCAGTCCCTGCTCTCGCTGTTCGGCGGCGGGGCCAGCAGCACCTACGGCATCTACGGCCTACTCGCGGCGGCCTCCCTGGTGTTCTTCGCGTTCATCGGGTTCGACGTCGTCGCCACGACCGCCGAGGAGACCCGCGACCCGCAGAAGTCCCTGCCCCGGGGCATCTTCGGCTCGCTCGCCATCGTGACCGTGCTGTACGTGGCGGTCGCGCTCGTGCTCACGGGCATGGTCAGCTACACCCAGCTCGACGAGAACTCCACCCTGGCCACGGCGTTCGGCGAGCTCGGCGTGACGTGGGCGGAGGCGATCATCTCGGTCGGCGCGCTCGTCGGCCTCACGACGGTCGTCATGGTGCTGATGCTCGGGCAGATCCGGGTGCTGTTCGCGATGTCCCGGGACGGCCTGCTGCCCAGCGGGCTCGCGCGGACCGGCGGCCACGGCACGCCGGTGCGGGCGACCGTGCTCGTCGGCGCCGTGGTCGCCCTCGTCGCCACCTTCTTCCCGGCCGGCGCGCTGGAGGAGATGGTCAACATCGGCACGCTGTTCGCGTTCGTGCTGGTGTCGGTGGGTGTGATCATCCTGCGCAGGACGCGTCCGGACCTGCACCGCGCCTTCCGGACCCCGCTCGTCCCGCTGGTCCCGATCCTGTCGGTGCTGGCGTGCCTGTGGCTGATGCTGAACCTCAGCGTCGAGACCTGGGTCCGGTTCCTCGGGTGGATGGTGCTCGGCTTCGTGGTCTACTTCGTGTACGGCCGCTCGCACTCGCGCCTCGGCCGGCGTCAGGCCCAGGAGGCAATCCGGCGGTAACAGCGCCTCACACGGCCGTGTTCCGGGGGAAACGTGCCGGACACGGCACCTCGCTTGACTGTGCCGCGTGGCGGAGCAGGAGCTGGACGGGACGCACCACGCCGTCGTCGTGATCGGCGGCGGGCAGGCGGGCCTGTCCATGAGCTGGTTCCTCGCCCGCGAGGGCATCGAGCACGTCGTCCTCGAGCGGGACCGGGTCGCGACCGAGTGGCGGACCCGGCGTTGGGACACGTTCTGCCTGGTCACGCCGAACTGGCAGTGCCGGCTCCCGGGCTTCGCCTACGACGGGCCCGACCCGGACGGCTTCATGGTCCGGGACGAGATCGTGGGCTACCTGGAGAAGTTCGCCGCCTCGTTCGACGCGCCGCTGGTCGAGGGTGTCGGCGCGACCGGTCTGCGGGGGCGCCCGGACGGGTCCTTCGCGATCGCGACGGAGCGCGGCACGCTCACCGCGGACCAGGTCGTCGTCGCGACGGGGCCGTACCAGGTTCCGCGGGTGCCGCGGATGGCCGAGCGCCTCCCGGACACGGTGACCCAGCTGCACTCCTCGGAGTACCGCAACCCCGACCAGCTGCCCGAGGGCGCGGTCCTGGTGGTGGGCACGGGCCAGTCCGGCTGCCAGATCGCCGAGGACCTGCACCTGGCCGGCCGGACCGTCCACCTCGCGACGGGCACGGCGCCACGGGTGGCGCGCTTCTACCGCGGCCGCGACTGCGTCGCCTGGCTGTCGGACATGGGCACCTACACCAGGGGCATCGACCGGTTCGCCGACGTCGAGGCCGTGCGGCACAGGACGAACCACTACGTCACCGGCCGCGACGGCGGGCGGGACATCGACCTGCGACGCTTCGCGCTCGAGGGCATGCGCCTGCACGGCCGGCTGCTCGGGATCGCGCACGGGCGGCTGCGGTTCGCCGGCGACCTGCGGTCCAACCTCGACGGGGCCGACGCCGTCGCCGAGGGGATCAAGGACTCGATCGACGCCTGGATCGAGGCCCGCGGGATCGACGCGCCGGTCGAGGGACGCCGCGCCCCCGTCTGGGAGCCCGGGCCCGAGGCCGAGGACCCGGCGGAGCTCGACCTCGCCGGCATCTCCACCGTGATCTGGTCGACCGGCTTCGGCCGGGACAACCGGTGGATCGAGCTACCGATCTTCGACGGCCGCGGCTACCCGACGCACGAGCGCGGTGTCACCAGCCGGCCCGGCCTGTACTTCCTCGGCCTGCCCTGGCAGTACACCTGGGGCTCCGGCCGCTTCTCCGGCGTCGCCGACGACGCCGAGCACCTGCTCCGCACGATCGTCGAGGTCCGCCGCCGCGGCGCGCCGGCGGACGGCCTGCTCTGGCTCGCCGGCACACCCACCAGCACGTTCCCGGAGGCCGTCCGCAAGGACATGGGGCTCGCCGACGAGGACTGGGTCGCGCCACGCACCGTGGCGTGACCCGCGAGAGGTTCCACCGCTCCACCACCCGATCGACCACTGTCCCGGAAGGACGAGAGCCGACATGGCCGACCTGACCGATCTCGAGAAGCAGAGCCTCGAGGAGATCGCCCACCCGTCGATGCCGGAGGGGTCGTCGATCTACGGCGGCACCAAGGTCTTCCCCGACTACCAGGCCGAGCACGGGGAGACCTACTTCACGCTGGTCCAC
>NZ_JNYD01000013.1 GCF_000717175.1 Pseudonocardia autotrophica
CTCGGGTTCACGTGCACCAAGCGCGAACGAGCACAGCCGACCCCGCCCAGATTCTCATCCTTCAAGGCGGCCCGGGGTAGGGCCATGACATCTCAGACGACAAGGCCGTGCGCACGTACAAGAAGGCGCTGGAGTCGGCCGAGGACAGCTACGGCGACGGCGAGCGGGCCCACCGCACCGCCTATGCCGCGCTGAAGCACACCCACGAGAAGGTCGGCGACCACTGGGAGCCCAAGGACGAGCCGGGCCCCTCGGACGAGCAGGCGGAGAAGAGCGCGCCGCAGTCCCGGTCGGAGGGCGACGACACCGCCGGGGGCGTCGACGCAAGGGCGAAGAAGAGCCACCTCGTGGAGGTCGCCCAGAAGCTCGGCATCGACGATCCCGACGGCAAGAACAAGGACGAGCTCGTCGCGGAGATCCAGAAGGCGAACGACCGGGAGACCGCCCGCGCACGCCAGCAGTGACCCGAGTCACATGGAATTGGTGACACGCGTTTGACCGGCGGTGACCGGAGGAATACCGGGCGCATTCCCCCATCGCGTCCCGCTGAGGAGCTGCCGTGACCGACGTGCACCCGGAGGGTCTCGCCGTGGCCCACACCCGGGTCCGTGCCCGCCCCCGCCTCGGAGCCCCGCTGTGGCTCTGGGCGATCATCTCCGCCGTCTGCTCGCTGGTCGCGGTGGCCGCCTTCGTGCAGTGGGATCCGCTGGGCGGGGCCGGCACCGTCGCGGACACGGACACGAGCGCGGCGAGCGGGCTCACGGCCGGCGGGGCGACCCTGCTGCCGCTGGAGCGCGCCTCGGGGCCGGGCGGGGACCTTTCCGGGTTCGCCGGGGACACCGTCACCGCCGAGGGCGTGCCCGTGCAGTCCGCGCCGGCCGCCGCGGGCTTCTGGCTGGGGACCGCGGCCGACGAGCGGGTCTGGGTCCAGGTGCTGACGCAGCCGGGTGAGGCGCCCTTCGTGGCCGCCGGCGGCGACCGCGTGTCCTTCACCGGCGTGATGGCGGCGCACACGGACGCCTTCGCCGCGCAGGTGCTCCCGGGCGACGCGGCCGCGTCCGCGCTGCTGTCCCGCCAACGGGCCCACGTCGAGGTCGCGCGGTCGGACCTGGAGATCGTCCGGTCCTAGATCGGTGCCCGGGCCCGCACCGAGGATTGAACCGGCCGACGGTGGGCACGCCCCGGGCATGACCGGACGCGACGACCACGACGAGACCATGACCGAGCAGGTCCTCAAGGAGGCGACCACCACCGGCGCCCCCGGGGACGAGCCCGACACCGCCCCGGAGGAGCCGCAGGGCGCCGCGTTCCCGCGCGGCGGTGCGGACGAGGCCGACAGCGCGGGCGCCCACGAGGACAAGGACCGCTGACGGCGCCGGAGCGGCCGGCCCGACAGCCGTTCTACGCCGGCGATGCGGTCGGCGGCGAGACGGTGCCGGGATGACCGGCCGCGCCCGGTCCCGTCACGCCGGAGCGGCGGGACCGAGCGCCGCGGCCCCGGTCTTGAACGCCGGCTGCTTCGACGCCGGGTCCCAGGTGGTGAGGGTGAGCTCGTTGGCCGCCCGGTCGTGGTCCCGGCCCGGGGCGTCCCAGTAGCCGTAGTGGAAGGGCAGGAACACCACGCCCTCGCGCAGGTCCACGATGCGCAGCCGGGCCCGCACGCGCCCGCGCCGGGTGCGCAGCTCGGCCAGGTCGCCCTCGGCGAGCCCGGCCCGCGCGGCGTCGGCCGCGGAACACTCGATCCAGACCTCGGGCGCGGCCTCCTGCAGCTCCGGGGCCCGGCCGGTCTTGGTGCGGGTGTGGAAGTGCACCAGCGTGCGGCCGGTGATCAGGGCGAGCGGGTAGTCGTCGTCCGGCGGCTCGGGCAGCGGGACGTGCCGGACGGCCCGCAGCAGGGCCCGGCCCTCCGGGTTGCGCGCGCGGTACGCGTCGGCGTCGGAGGGCTCGCCGGTGACCAGGTCCTTGGGGAAGTTCTCGCAGTGGTCCGGATGGGCGGGGAAGCGCCCGTCGCCGTAGAGCCGCGGGGTGCCGTCCGGGGCGTCGGCGGTGCAGGGCCACTGGATCCCGTCCGCCCCGCGCAGCTTTTCGTGGCTGAGCCCGGTCTGGTCGAGCGGGCGGCCCGCGGTCGACGCCGCCCACGCGGCGAAGGCCGACTCGGCGTCGTGCCAGGGCGGGAAGGCCTGCCCGTCCCGGTCGCGCAGGTCCATGCGCCGCGCGAAGTCGAGGAAGATGTCCAGGTCCGGACGGGCCTCCCCGGGTGGGTCCACCGCCTTCTCGGCCAGGTGCACGGTCCGGTCGGCGTTGGTGAGGACGCCGGTCTTCTCGCCCCAGGTCGCCGCGGGCAGCACGACGTCGGCGAACTCCGTGGTCTCGGTGCGGAACAGGTCCTGCACGACCACGAACAGGTCGTCCTGCGCGAGCACCCGGCGCACCCGCGCGAGCTCGGGCAGGGAGACGGCGGGGTTGGTCCCGGAGATCCACAGCATCCGGATCGCGCCCTGCTCGGCCTGCGCGAACAGCTCCATCGCGTGCGTGGGCGGGCCCTCGTGCGGGATCTTGTCCGGGTCGACGTTCCAGATCCCGGCGAGCTCCTCGACGTGCGCGGGGTTGGCCCAGTTGCGGAAGCCCGCGAGGTCGCCGTTCGCGCCGCACTCGCGGGTGTTCTCCGCGGTGGGCTGGCCGTTCATCTGCAGCACCCCGCACCCGGGCCGGCCGAGCATGCCGCGCAGCAGGTGCAGGGTGTTCACCGCGCACGCCGCGGCCGTGGCCTGGTGGGACTGGTAGAAGCCCTGCAGCACGGTCGACAGCAGCCGGTCCGCCCCGCCGAGCAGGGCGGCGGCGGCCCGCAGGTCGCCCTCGTCGATCCCGCAGAGCTCGGCCACGGTCGCGGGCGGGTAGTCGGCGACCACGGCCGCGAGATCGGCGAAACCCACGGTGTGGGCGCCGACGTAGGCCTCGTCGGCGTGCCCGTTCTCGAGGAGCAGGTGCAGCAGGCCGTTCATCAGCGGCAGGTTGGTGCCGGGCCGCGGCGCGAGGTGCACGCCGCCGGAGTCCCGGGCGGCCCGGGCCACCTCGGTGGTGCGCGGGTCCACGCACAGCAGCCGCGGCGGGTCGTCGCCGCCGAGCCGGTCGAGCACCCGGCACCACAGCACCGGCTGGGTGGCGGCCACGTTGTGCCCGAAGAGGGCGATCACGTCCGCGTGGTCGACGTCGGCGTAGCAGCCGGGCTGGCCGTCGCTGCCGAAGGACTCCTTGAGCGCCTCGGCCGCGGTCGCCGTGCACAGCCGCGTGTTGCCGTCGAGGTTCGCCGAGCCGAGCCCGCCCTGCACGACGGCCGCGAGCGTCCAGTACTCCTCGGCGAACAGCTGGCCGGTCGTGTAGAAGCCCAGGCCCTCCGGCCCGTCGTCCGCGAGCACCGCGCGGGTGCGGGCGACGATCCGGTCCATCGCGGTGTCCCAGTCGGTCTCGACCAGCTCGCCGCCCTCGCGGACGAGCGGGCGGGTGAGCCGGTCGGGCGAGGCGTTGGCCTGCCAGCCGTAGAGGTCCTTGGGGCCCAGCCGCCCGCGGTTCACCCGGTCCCCGGCGCGCCCGCGCACACCGACGATCCGGCCCTCCCGCACCGCCACGTCCATCGCGTCGCCGTTGGAGTGCAGCAGCGACGCCGCGGGCACCCACCGCTCGACGTCCGCCTCCGCGACGCCCTCGGCGAGCTGCAGGTCGACGCGGACGGGCCACGGCGCGCCCTTGCCGTAGGGCGTCCGCGCGCCCCACGGGTGCGCGATGCGGTCGGTGGTCATGAGTGCGACTACCCGCCCGGCGCTGCGCCATGCGGAGGTGTGGCCCGTGTGGACATGTGGCTCTCCGAGGTGTGGCGGGGCGGCGGAGGTGTGGCAGGGCGCCCCGCGGGTAGGTGCCCACTGTGGAGATCCCGGGCAGCGTCGTGGTGGTGACCGGCGCCTCGAGCGGCATCGGGCGGGCCGCCGCACAGGAGCTGCTGCGGCGCGGCGCCACCGTCGTCGGCGTCGCTCGGGACGCCGGCGCGCTCGCCGAGCTGGAGGGCCGCGGCCTCGTTCCGGCCCCGGCCGACGTCAGCGACTTCGCCGCCGTCGAGGGCGTGGTCCGCGAGGCCGTCGACCGGTTCGGGCGGATCGACGCGTGGGTGAACTGCGCCGGCGTCGTCGAGTTCGGGGCGTTCCTCGACGTGCCCCTCGACGACGTCCGGCGGGTGCTCGACGTCGACCTCATGGGTTACGTGCACGGCTGCCGCGCGGTGCTGCCCGGGATGGTGGAGCGCGACCGCGGCGTGATCGTCAACGTCTCGTCGATCCTCGGCGTCGTCGCGCTGCCCTACGGCGCCGCCTACTCGATGGCGAAGTTCGCGATCCGCGCGCTGGGCGTGAGCCTGCGCCAGGAGCTGCGCACCTCCGGCGTGCACGGGGTGCGGGTGGGCACGGTCCTGCCGGCGGCGATCGACACCCCGATCTGGCGCGACGCCGCCAACCGGTCCGGCGCCCGGCCGCGGCTGGCGGCGCCGACCTACGCGCCGGAGCGCGTGGCGCGGATCGTCGTGGACCAGATCCGGCGGCCGCGCCGCGAGGTCGTGGCCGGCGGCGTCCTCGGCCGGCTGCTCCTGCTGCAGCACAAGGTCTGGCCGGAGAGCGCCGAGCGGGTGTTCGCCGCGGAGGTGGCCCGCTACATCCTCGCCCGCGGTGGCGGCCCGGCGGACGACCCGGGCACCCTGTACGCCCCGCCGGACCACCCGCGGCGGGTGCACGACGGCTGGAACGGGCCGGGGCGCGAGCGGGCCCGCGCGCTCGCGGCCGGCCTGGGGCTCGCGGCCGCGATCGGCGCGGCCGTGGGGCTGGCGCGGCGGTGACGGGCGGACGCCGGCGGGCGGACGCCGGCGGGAGTTGTCGAGAGAGGAGTGCGATGCAGGTCGATCGGTTCGTCCCGGTGGAGCCGGCGAGGGTGTGGAAGGTGCTGTCCGACGGGTGGACCTACCCGCTGTGGGTCGTCGGCGCCACCCACATGCGGGCGGTCGACGCCGACTTCCCCGCGGTCGGGACCCGGCTGCACCACAGCGTCGGCGCCTGGCCGGCCCAGATCCAGGACCGCACCGAGGTGCTGGCCTGCGAGCCGGAGCGGTTGCTCGAGCTGAAGGCGCACGCCTGGCCGTCGGGTGCGGCCCGGGTGCGGATCACGCTGAGCCCGGAGCCCGGCGGCACCCGCGTCGCGATGAACGAGCACGCCGAGGCCGGGCCCGCGGCGCTCATCCCCGATCTGGCCCAGCAGGCCATGCTCGTGCCGCGGAACAAGGAGAGCCTGGCGCGCCTCGACAGCATCGTCCGGAACCGGCCGTGACCGAGGCCGCCGACGCCGTCGTCGTCGGGGCGGGGCACAACGGCCTGGTGGCCGCGAACCTGCTCGCCGACGCCGGCTGGCAGGTCCTCGTCCTGGAGGCCTCCGACGCCCCCGGCGGGGCCGTGCGCACCGCCGAGATCACCGCACCGGGCTTCCGCAGCGACCTGTTCAGCGCGTTCTACCCGCTCGGGGCCGCCTCCCCGATCCTGCGCGAGCTCCGGCTCGACGAGCACGGCCTGCGCTGGCGGCACGCTCCCGAGGTCCTCGCGCACGTCACCCCGGACGACCGCTGCGTCGTCCTGTCCCGGGACCTCGACACCACCGCCGGCGCGCTCGACGCGTTCGCCGCGGGCGACGGGGCGGCCTGGCGCGCGCTGGCGGAGGAGTGGGCGCGCATCCGGGACCCGCTGCTGGAGACGGTGCTGCGCCCGTTCCCGCCGGTGCGGGGCACGCCGCGGCTGCTGCGCGCGCTCGGCACCGCCGACGCGCTGCGGTTCGCGCGGACGATCGTGCAGCCCGTGCGCCGGTTCGCCGACGAGCGGTTCGGCGGCGAGGGCGCGAAGCTGCTGCTCGCCGGCAACGCCCTGCACACCGACCTGGGACCTGACGCCGCGGGCAGCGCGGTCTTCGGGTGGCTGCTCTGCATGCTGGGGCAGGACGTCGGCTTCCCGGTGCCCGAGGGCGGCGCCGGCCGGATCGTCGACGCGCTGGTGGCGCGGCTGCACGAGCGCGGTGGCCGGGTCGAGTGCGACCGGCCCGTTCGCGAGGTGCTGTTGCGCGGGGGCCGGGCGGTCGGGGTGCGCGACGCCGAGGGCACGCCCGTCACGGCCCGCCGGGCCGTGCTCGCCGACGTCCCGGCCCCGGTGCTGTACCGGGACCTGGTGGGGGAGGCGAACCTGCCGCCGAGGTTCGTCCGCGACCTCGACCGGTTCCAGTGGGACACCGCGACCGTGAAGCTCGACTGGGCGCTCGACGGCCCGGTGCCCTGGACCGCGGAGGCGGCGCGCCGGGCGGGCACGGTGCACCTGGGCGCGGACATGGACGGGCTCCGCGGCTACGCGGCCGACCTCGCCGCCGGGCGGGTGCCGCAGGAGCCGTTCCTGCTGTTCGGGCAGATGACCACGGCGGATCCCTCCCGCTCGCCGGCCGGGACCGAGTCCGCCTGGACCTACACGCACGTACCCCGCGGGCTGGGCTGGGACGAGACCGACCTGCTGCGGCACGCCGAGCTCGTCGAGCGCACGGTGGAGCGCAATGCCCCGGGCTTCCGCGACCTGATCCGCGCGCGGAGCGTGGCCGGGCCCGCGGACCTGCAGCGCCGCAACCCCGGCCTGGTCGACGGCGCGATCAACGGCGGCACGGCGGCGGTGCACCAGCAGTTGGTGTTCCGGCCGGTCCCGGGGCTGGGGCGGGCGGACACCCCGATCGACCGGCTGTTCCTCTCGGGCTCCTCGGCGCACCCCGGTGGAGCGGTGCACGGTGGGGCGGGCGCCAACGCGGCCCGCGCCGCGCTCGCCGCCTCCGGTCGCCTCGGCCCCGTCTACCGCGGCCTCGTCCGCGCCGCCCACCGCCGCATCTACGCCTGACCACCGCCCTCTGACCGCACTATGGATCCACAACGCCGACTCATTGGCCTGCTGGGCGCAGTACGGTTCCATAACGCTTGGTCAGTGGGCTGGTGAACGCGTTATGGCTCCACAGTGCGCGAGTGTTCTCCCGCCTGTGGTCGCCGGGCAATGGGTTCCGTCAATGATCGTTACGAGTGGTACCTCAGGGTCTTTCGAACAGCGCTCCTGTGACACTCGCGGTGATCACCGGCCCATGATCATTGTGGGCGGGACGGGAGTGCTCCTCGGCCGACGCTTCTGTCCCACTCGTGCTGATCATGGGCTTCCCTTCATGATCATTTCGGGTGGCACCTGAGGGTCGGGTGATCAGCGCTCCTGTCACTCTGGCGCTGATCACCCGCCCCAGGACCAGGTCCCGGGCCGGCTGGGCGACCACGACGACCTCGGGCACCCCCTTCGGGGGCACGCCGGCGATCAGTACTCCGGGTCGCCGGGGCGGGGCGGCGAGCAGTTGTTCGCCACGTTCATCTGCGCGGCCAGCTCGTCGACCCGCTCCTCGCGCGCCCGCTCCTCCCGGGCCCGGTCCTCACCGTCGGAGCCGGAGCCGGTCTCGGGAGCGGTGTCGGTGCGGGTGTCGCGGTCCTCGCGGTCCTCGTGGTCCTCGTGGCCGGGGTCCTGCACGACTGGGACCTCCCTCGTGACGTCGTGTCCGTGTGCGGTCCGGCCTTCGCGTACCCGATCACACCCGGCTCACACCCCGCCCCCGCCGGGTGAGCTCACTCCCGCAGCACCGCCGCGACCGGCGGGGAGCGGAAGGCCGGGCCCTCGCCGTCCGTCCAGCGCCGCAGGTCGGGCTTCTGCGGGCCGGAGCCGCCGAGCAGCAGCGTCCCCGTCAGCACGACGGCGCCGACGCCGGTGAGCACGACGCCGAGCAGGATCGTCCGGTCGATCGAGGACGGGGTGGCGGCGCCCTCGGACATGGCCAGCTTCATCACCACCGGCGCCGCCAGGAACGCCGCCTCCGAGCGCAGCAGCTGGACCAGGGCGAAGGCCGGTCCGAGCCGCGGTGCGGGCACGCTGAGCGCGCCCAGGAACAGCCCCGGCCCGACCCCCGTGCCGGCGCCGACCCCCAACAGGAACCCGGCCACCGCGGCGCGCACCAGCCCGCCGCCGCTCAGCAGCACGGCGCCGGCCGCGCACACCGTGAGCAGCCCGCCGAGGACCAGCACCGGCAGCCAGCGGGTGGGCAGCACGCGCACGATCAGCAGGATCGCCACCAGCATCCCCGCCACCTGGGTGGCGAGCGCCGCGCCGACGACCGCGGGCGGGTGCCCCTCGACCTGCTGCAGCCGCAGCACCGCCAGCTCGGTGAAGGCGGTGAACCCGGCGCCGGTGACCATCGCGGCGCCGATCCCGGTGATGGGCAGCGTGTGCGCGATCAGCCGCACCGGCATCAGCGGGTTCTCCTTGCGGTACTCCCGCACCACGAGGAGGACGAGCGCGGCCAGTCCGAGGGCCGTCGGCACCAGGAACCCGGGCGAGGTGGGCGCGTGCCCGACCAGCACGCTCACGCCCACGAACGGCAGGAACGTCGCGGCCGCGGCCAGCGGGACGCCGGACGGGTCGACCTGCATCCGAGGCGACCCGGGTTCGGTCCGCTCGAAGCCGAGGAGCCCCACCACGAACCCCGCGAGCGCGACGACCGCCGCCGCGGCGTGCACCCAGCGCCACGCGCCGGGGGTGGCGGCGAACCCGCCGATCGACGTGCCGAGCACGGACCCGCCGAAGAGCCCCAGGTTGATCAGGGCGACGGTCAGCGGGATCCGCCGCGGGCCGTGCCCCGTCACGGCCGGCGGCAGCGCCACGACCAGCAGCATCCCGCTGCCCAGGCCGAGCAGTACCCGGCCCGCGATCAGCACGCCGTTGGACCCGGAGACCGCGGCCAGCCCGGCCCCGGCCGCGATGAGCAGCGTGCAGCAGAGGTAGATCCGGCGCCGGTCGATGCGGTGCATGAGGTCGGCGGCGAGCACCACGGCGAAGGCGTACGACGCGTTGGCCAGCCCCTGGCCGAGCTGCAGCCCCGCGCGGTCGGTGCCGAGCTCGCCCGCCTGCACCCCGGTGAGCAGGAAGGGGGCGGTCGAGAGCAGCACGAACGGCGTCAGGCCGAGGAGGGCCATGGTGATCCCGGTGGACCACCGACCGGCGAGGCGCGGCGACGGCAGGCTCATCGGGCCCACCGCGGCGCGGCCGCGGGGGACGACACGGAGATCGGCACGGGGAGCAGGACCATGTCCCGGTCTTCCCGGGGGCCGCGCGACCCAACCGGAGCACGCCCGCCCCGGGAGCCGCCGGGCTCAGTTCAGCCGGCGCGCCCGCGACTCGACGACCAGGGGCGCGGGTACGCCCGGCAGGGTGCCGGTGGCGGGGATGCCCAGGGCCCGCAGGATCATCTGGGCCGGCCGGTGCTCGTCGCAGACGAGGTGCAGCCCGCCGCCGCGGAGCTCGAGCTCGTCCCGCAGCCGCAGCAGCTCGCGCACCCCGGAGGCGCAGAGGTGCTGCAGTTCGTCGAGGTCCACGACGACCACGGTGCGGTCCGCGTCGGCCAGCTCCTGCAGGACCGACCGGAAGCACTCCAGACTCGCGAGATCGACCTCCCCGCGGAGGTGGGCGACGAGGTAGCCCGGTCCCGGGCGGTCCTCGACCTCGATTTCGATCATGGCCCTGTCCTGCATCGTCGGTGCGCCTCCCCGGAGGAGGAGATCGCGCGCTGCGTGGTTGAACGCTGCGACTCCGAGAAACTCCCATGCTGGCACGCCCGTACCGCTCGGCGTAACCCCCCGGATGCGGTGCGCAGCCCGGCCGGGCGTCCGTTTGTCGCGGTCGCGGCCGGGTATCGCCCCCCGCGACCGAGGATCCGGCGAACGGAAGGTCCGCCATGCTGACCGCCCTGGCCCTGAACTGCACGCTGAACCCGTCGCCGACGGGGTCGAGCACGCAGAAGATGATCGACGAGGTGCTCGCCGCGCTGAAGCAGCACGACGTCGTGGGCGACACGGTGCGGGTGATCGACCACGACGTGCGTCCCGGCGTGCAGCCGGACATGGGTGGCGGCGACGAGTGGCCGGGCCTGCGCTCGCGGATCCTCGAGTCCGACATCCTGGTGTTCGCCACCCCGACCTGGGTCGGGCACCCGAGCAGCATCGCGCAGCGCGTGCTGGAGCGCCTCGACGCCGAGATCTCCGAGACGGACGACGAGGGCCGGCCGCTGATGTTCGGAAAGGTCGCCGTGGCCGCCGTCGTCGGCAACGAGGACGGCGCCCACAAGATCGCCGCCGACCTCTTCCAGGCGCTCAACGACACCGGTTTCACGGTCCCGGCGCAGGGGTCCGTCTACTGGAACGGCGAGGCGATGTCCGGCACGGACTACAAGGACCTCGACGACACCCCCGAGCCGGTGGCGGCCACGACCGCCACCCTCGCCGCCAACGCGGCGCACCTGGCCCGGCTGCTGAACGAGCACCAGTACCCCGCCTGAGGAAGGCCCTGCGCAAGGGCGAGAGAGGAGCCGTCGTGCGCGCACTCACCTGGCACGGCAAGCGCGACGTCCGGGTGGACACCCACCCGGACCCGTCCATCAAGGATCCCGACGACGTCATCGTGCAGATCACCTCGACCGGGCTGTGCGGTTCGGACCTGCACCTGTACGAGGTTCTGGGCCCGTTCCTCGGCGAGGGCGACATCCTCGGCCACGAGCCGATGGGCATCGTCGCGGAGAAGGGCCCGGGCGTGACCTCGCTCGAGGTCGGCGACCGCGTCGTGGTGCCCTTCAACGTCTCCTGCGGGACCTGCTGGATGTGCGAGCGCGGGCTGCACTCGCAGTGTGAGACCACGCAGAACCGCGAGCAGGGCATGGGGGCGTCCCTGTTCGGCTACACGAAGCTCTACGGCCAGGTGCCGGGCGGGCAGGCGGAGTTCCTGCGCGTGCCGTTCGGCGACCGGCTGCCGATCAAGGTGCCCGAGGGCCCGCCGGACGACCGCTTCGTCTACCTGTCCGACGTGCTGCCCACGGCCTGGCAGGCCGTCGCCTACGCCGACCCGCCGCGCGACGGCAGCCTCGTCGTCCTCGGGCTGGGGCCGATCGGCGACATGGCCGCCCGGATCGCCCGGCACCGCGGCGTCGAGACGGTCATCGGCATCGACCTGGTGCCCGAGCGGCTCCAGCGGGCGCAGAACCGCGGTGTGACCACCATCGACCTGCGCGACGCGGGCAAGGACGTCCCCGACGCGGTCCGCGCGCTCACCGGTGGCCGCGGCGCCGACGCGGTGATCGACGCGGTCGGGATGGAGGCGCACGGCTCGCCCTTCGGCAAGATCGCCCACCAGCTCACCGGGTACCTGCCCGACGCCCTGGCCGCGCCCTTCATGAAGGCCGCCGGCGTGGACCGGATGGCCGCCCTGCAGATGGCGATCCAGCTCGTCCGCCGCGGCGGCACGATCTCGCTGTCCGGCGTGTACGGCGGCATGGCCGACCCGCTGCCGATGCTGCAGATGTTCGACAAGCAGATCCAGCTGCGGATGGGCCAGGCGAACGTGCACCGCTGGGTGCCGGACCTGCTGCCGCTGCTCACGGACGACGACCCGCTGGGCACCGAGGACTTCGCGACCCACCACGTGCCGCTGGAGGCGGCGCCGGACGCCTACAAGATGTTCCAGGAGAAGCGCGACGGGGCGGTGAAGGTCCTGTTCAAGCCCGGGACCGCGACCTCGTGAGCGGCAAGGGCGACGAGGACGTCCGCAAGGAGTTCGGCGAGGTGGTCAACATGACCGCCGGCGAGCTCGAGAAGTGGCTGAAGTCGGACGCGTCGAAGGACGCGGGCCAGCACGACGGCGGCGAGTCCGTCGGGCACGAGTCCGGCCGGCGGATCGTGGACATCCTGCGAAGCAAGAAGGCCGACCTCTCCGACGACGACGAGAAGCACATGCGCAAGGTCGTCGGCTACGTGCACCGGCACCTGGCGCAGAAGCCGAAGGGCGACGTCACCGAGACGAAGTGGCGGTACTCGCTGATGAACTGGGGTCACGACCCCCTCGAGGATTGACACGAAGGACTGTTGACCGGGCAGGTCCGGAGGAGTTCGCTCTCACAGCAGGAGCGAGGGGGAGCCATGCTCAGCGACGAGGACCGGCGCCGGTTGCAGGACATCGAGGCGGCGATCCGGATGGAGGATCCGCGGTTCGCCGAACGCCTCGCGCAGGGGAGCTTCCCCACGCGTGCCCGGCGGGCGGTGGCGCTGCTCCTCGTCGTGGTCGGCCTGCTGGGCCTGCTCGCGGGGATGGCACTGCTGTCCGGGGTGATGGTGCTGTTCGCCGTGCTGGTCACGGGGATGGGCGTCACCCTGTGGCTCCGGCGGGGCGGCACCCACCGGCCCGCGGGCTGAGGTGCCCGCCGGTCAGGCGACCGCGCGGGACTGCTCCACGGCCAGGGCGTCGACGAGGTCGTTCATCTCGTCCCCGGAGTGGCCCTTCACCCAGCGGAAGGACACGTCGCCGCGCTCGTTGACCAGGGTGATCAGCGGCTCCCACAGGTCCCGGCTCACCACCGGCTTGCGCGCGCTCGTGGTCCAGCCGCGCGCGAGCCAGCCCTTCCACCAGCCGTCCCGGAAGCAGTTGACGACGTAGGTCGAGTCGCTGACCACCACCAGCGGGCCGTCGAGCGCCCGGACCGCCTCGAGCGCCGCGCGGATCTCCATGCGCTGGTTGGTGGTGCCGGCCTCGCCGCCGCTGTCCTGCCGGCCGTCCCGGGTGGCCCAGGCCCAGCCGCCGGGGCCGGGGTTGCCGGAGCAGGCGCCGTCCGTCCAGACCTCGAGGGCGCCCTCGGCGGCGGGCATGTCCGGGCGCGGGGCCGACCGGGACGGCCGGGCGGTCAGCGCACCGGGCTCGGCCTTCCCGCTGCTCTTCGCGGTCTCGGCACACGCCGAGTGTGCCCAGGAGCTGCCCGCCTTCGCGATCTCCTCACCGGGCCGGACGGGGCTGGAGCAGACGCCGCAGGTGGTGGCGTACTTCGCGGTCATCGGCACCGGGCCAGCCTACGACCCGGCCCGTCCGGCACCGCCCGGGCTCCCGGCATGGTCCGCCGCCCGGCCGGGTACCGACTGCTCCGTGCCGACCCAGGTCCTGCTCGTGGTGCTCGTACTGGCGGCGGGGGTCGTTCTCGGCCGCCTCGTGAGCCGGTGGACGGGGCTGCCCGAGGCCGCCGTGTACGTGCTGCTCGGTGTCGGGGCGGCGTTCATCCCCGGTGTGGGCGAGGTCCGGCTCTCGCCGGACCTGGTGCTGCTGGTCTTCCTGCCGCCGCTGATCTACTACGCCGCGTTCTTCAGCGACCCGCGCGAGACGGCGAACAACCTGGTCCCGATCATCGGGCAGTCCGTCGGGCTCGTCGTGGCGACCGCGCTCGCCGTCGGCGGGTCGCTCCTCCTGGTCTTCCCCGACGTGGGCTGGGCCGCGGCGATCGCGTTCGGCGCCGCCGTCGCGCCGCCCGACCCGGTGGCCGCGGGGTCGGTGCTGCAGCGGCTCGGGGCGCCCCGCCGGCTCGTGACGGTGCTGGAGTCCGAGGGGCTGGTCAACGACGGCGTGGCGCTCACCCTGTTCGCCGTGGCGATCAGTGCGGTCGGCGCCACGACGTCGGTGGGCGAGGTGGGCCTGCAGCTGCTGATCGAGGTCGGCGGCGGCATCGCGTTCGGGCTCGTCGTCGGGATCGTCAGCGCGGCGCTGCGGCGGTTCGTCCGGGACACCGCGAGCCACGTGATCCTCTCCCTGGTCACGCCGTACCTCGCCTTCGTGCCGGCGCAGGAGCTGCACTCGTCCGGTGTGCTCGCGACGGTCACGGCCGCCGTGTGGCTCGGGGTCCGCGGCCGCGGGCTGGTCGAGCCGACGGTCCGGCTGCACTCCGAGACCTTCTGGACGGTGCTGAACTCCCTGCTCGTCGCGCTGCTGTTCGTGCTGCTGGGGATCCAGGTGCCCGCGGTGGTCCGCGAGGTCGGGGCGTACTCGTGGACGGCGCTGGCCGTCGCGGCGGCGGCGGTGGTCGTGGTCGCGATCCTGGTCCGGCTGGCGTGGGTGATGCTGGTGGCGCCGCTGGGCGCGCTGCTGCCGGTCCGGGAGGAGCTGGCCGCGCAGATGCCGTGGCGGGAACGGGTGGTGCTCGGCTGGTGCGGGCCGCGCGGGGCGGTGTCCCTCGCCGTCGCGCTGTCCATCCCGCTGACCGCGGCGGACGGCGCGCCCTTCCCGCGCAGGGACCTGCTGCTGTTCCTCACCGTGGTGGTGGTGCTCGTGACCCTCGTCGGGCAGACCGTCCCGCTGCCCCGGCTGCTGAAGGTGCTGAACCTGCGGCCCGACGAGCGCGAGCGCACCGAAGGGGTGCGGGCGCGCCGGGCGGCCGTCGACGCCGCCCTGCGCGAGCTCGACGAGGTCGCCGAGCGGGACGAGCCGGAGCCGGCCGGGGTGGAGGAGCTGCGCCAGGTCCTGGAGCTGCGCCGGGACCACCTGCGCGACCAGCTGGAGGCCACCCGGCACGCCCACCGGCACGGCGACGACGAGGGCGGCCCGGAACCGGAGGCCCACGGCGAGGGCGCGACGGACGTCAGCGCGCTGCGGCTGCGCCTGGTCGAGGTCGAGCGCGAGACGCTGCGCCGGATGCAGGCGAACGGGGAGATCAGCCGGCCCACGATGGTGGCGATCAGCCAGGAGCTGGACCTGGACGAGACACAGCTCCGCCGGCGGCGCTAGGGCACCTACTCGTGCAGGTAGCTCACGGTGAACGTGCCGCCGCGCACCGGTCCGGTCCTCGTCTGCCGCACGTTCGTCGTGCCGGACTCGAAGCCGACCGGGTCGGTGCTGGCGAGGGGCCTGCCGTCGACGGTGGCGCCGGAGAGCGTGAGGCTGCCGAACGCCGGGAACGCGCCCGTGGGTGACTCGACGACGACCTCCGCCGACGCGTGGTCGTCCTGGAGGTGGGCCGTGTGCGCGGTCCGCGTCCAGCCGCGCGTGGTGTCGGCGATGGTGAGGGTGTAGCCCGTCGCGGTCCGGTGCACGCTCGCGGTCATCCGGTCGCCCGGGCCGACCGGGTCGGGGTGGTACACGGGCGGCTGCGGCGCCGTCTCGTACCAGGCGCGGTACACCGGCTTCCCGGACGCGCAGGTGATCTCGAGGCCCGTCTGCTGCACGGTGTTCGTCACGACGCCGCCCAGCCCGACCCACGGCCCGACGACCTGGGTGGGCGCACCGCAGCGGACCGTGGGGGCCGACCAGGCGGCGGAGACCGTGGTGAAGCCGGATCCGACCGCCGCCCAGCCGGACCAGTTGGACCCGGTGACCGGCTGGTAGCCGGCGTGCGCGACCGGTGCGGGCGCCGCTTCCGTGGCGGCGCCCCGGTCGCCCGGCGGGGCGAGCAGCAGCAGGACAGCGCCCGCCGCCGCCACGAGGGCGCCCACCACCCGGCGCCCGTGCCGTCCCCGTGCTCCCGCCATGACGCACCCCCACCTCGCGGCCGGACAGGGGCGCAAGCCAAGCACGCGGCACCGCGTGCAGGACAGGCCGACGGGCCCTTGTCAGCGGGCGGGATCGGAGGCTCGGCGCCGATTCACCGCAGCTGCGGCAGCACCGTGTCGGCCCACCCGCGGAAGAAGCCGTCGTGGTCGGCGCCGACCTGCTGGACGTAGACCTCGTCGATGCCCGCGTCGAGGTACTGCCGGACCCGCGCGAGGTGGTCCTCGGGGTCGTCGCCGCACACGATCGCCTCGGCGACCTGCTCGCGCGGCACCAGCGTCATGGCGTCGGCGAAGTCCTGCGGGCGGGGCAGGGTCTGGCCGAGCTGGCCCGGCAACGCGTCGTTGGCCCACAGGCGGTGCGCCCGGTCGATCGCGGCCTCGCGGTCGGGCTCCCAGCACACCTTCATGCCGCCCTGGACGGGCTTGTCCCCGCCGCCGGACCCGCGGAAGGTCCGGACCAGGTCGCCGTCGGGCATCGCCGTGCAGTAGCCGTCGCCGATCCGGCCCGCCAGCTCGGTGGCCTGCGGGCCGAAGCCGGAGACGTAGATCGGCACCGGCTGCTCGGGGAGCGTGTAGATCCGCGCCTCCTGCACCTCGTAGTAGGTGCCGTGGTGGCTGATCTGCTCGCCCTTGTGCAGCAGGCGGATCACGTCGACCGCCTCCTCGAGCATGGCAAGCCGCTCGCCGACGGACGGCCAGGCGTCGCCGAGGACGTGCTCGTTGAGCAGCTCGCCGCTGCCGACCCCGAGGACGAACCGGCCGTCGAGCTGCACCGCGGCGGTCGCGGCGGCCTGGGCGATCACGGCCGGGTGGATGCGCACCGTCGGGCAGGTCACCGCGGTCGTGACCGGCAGCGACACCGCCTCGGACAGCGCTCCGATCACGGACCAGACGAACGGGCTCTGGCCCTGCTCGTCGTTCCACGGGTGGAAGTGGTCGGAGATCCAGAGCCGCTCGAAGCCGGCCCGTTCCGCCGCCCGCGCCTGGGCGACGAGCTCCTTCGGGCCGTACTGCTCGCAGGACAGGAAGTAGCCGATGCTCGCCATCGGGGAGCGCTACCCCCACGCCCCCGCGCGAACCGCGGCACCCCGGCAGCCGGCACTGCTCCGGACGGGGCAATGCGAACCGTCCTCCACGACCGCGCGCTGCGACGGTCGGGCGGAATCCGCGCGGGACCGCCCGTGCGGTGAGTGGCGCCGACCCGGATCGGGGTAGACGGCCACGAGCGCCGCACGCCCCGGCGGCGCAGGCGGGGAGGAACACATGCGGCCCATGACGGCGCTGGAGATGGGCGGCGACGCCCCGCGGTCGAGCAACGGGTCGGGCCCCGACCCCGCCGAGCGCCGGAACGCCGCGGTCGCCGACCTCAAGGAGAGCCTGCGCAACCTGCTCCGCACGCTCCTGCGCAGCTCGGTCGGACTCGTCCTGGAGAACGTGGAGAACCTGGGCGGCCTGGTCCAGAAGATGGCCTCCTCGGGCGGGCTCGCCATGGGCGGGCTGCTGGGCGGCGTCCGGGCCGGGCTGGCCGGGAAGAACCCGATCTGGGGTGCGTTGAAAGGCGCGGTCGGGGCCATGAGCACCGGAATGCGGGTGGCGATCATTCTCGCCCTCGTGCTCGCGATCGTGTTGTTGCCGATCACCGTGGTGCTGCTGCTCGTGGCGCTGATCGTGCTGATCATCGTGGCGGCCGCCAAAGCCGGATCCTGATGATCCGTTCTTTCGGCCGGCGGGGCCCGTCCACGCCGGACTCCGGTGGCTGCCGCCGTTCCGTTCCCACACGCTGTCGGCACGCCCGCTTCCGCACCGTGACCAGCCGTTGGGCCGACCGGGCGGTAGGCGCTCGTTCGGCCCAGCACACTCACGGAACCGTCGCAGCGGTGCTCACCCGTCTGTTTCAGGAGCATTTCCGGGAAATGGTCCGGGTGGGTGGGCCGAACGGCGCAAAAATGGCTGATGTGGGCGATCAGCGTGTGCGGCCAGATCCGTTCGGGTAGAAGCTGCTGACCCCGGTTCGGGGCTCGTGCGCGAGCGGTTCGGTGACATCGGTCCCTTCGCGCGGGCGCGGGCCGGCCACCACAACATGGAGGCACGATGAAATGCGGCGCACGGGTGGCGCTCGGGGTAGCCGGCGGCTACTTCCTGGGACGCACCAAGAAGATGAAGCTCGCCCTGATGCTCGGCGGGATGGCCGCAGGGCGTCGTGCGGGCGGGCCGGGTGAGCTCCTGGGCCAGGCCACCAAGCTGCTCAACAGCTCGCCCGAGCTCTCGGCGCTGAGCGACCAGGTCCGTGGGCGGCTGCTGGAGGCGGGCAAGGGCGCCGCCATGGCCGTGGCGGCGCGCCAGGTCGCCGCACTGACCGACAAGGTCGGTCAGCGGGTCGAGACCCTCGCGAGCGGGGCTGCGGGCGCGAAGGACGGCGCGAAGGAGAAGGCGGGCAAGGCCGGGGACACCGCCTCCGACGCGGCGTCGGACGCCTCGGACACCGGGGAGGACGCCGCCGGGGCGGGCACGGACGCCGCGCAGAGCGCCGTCGAGAGCGCCCGCGAGGCCGCCGGCGCCGACTCCGACGAGGAGACCGACCGGGGCGGCGAGCCGGCCGAGGACGAGCAGCAGGAGCCCGAGGAGGAGCCGAAGCCGCGGCGCCGCACCGCCAAGGCCCAGGGCGCGTCGCGCGGGACGGGCTCCCGGGCCACCGGCTCCGGGCGTCGCACCGCGGCCGCGGGCACCGCCACGGCCCGGACCGGGGCGCGGGCCGCCGCCGGCGGGGCGAAGGCCGCCTCGGGTCGTGGCAAGGCCGCTGCCAAGCGGAGGAGCAGCGATGCCTGACACGTCCAAACTGGCGGAGGCGCTGCCGTCCGACGCGTTGAAGGACGCCGGCTCGCGGCTGCTGTCGATGCTGGTGCAGCGGGCCGCCGAGGCCGCGACCGACCGGGTCACGAACCTGACCGACCGCTTCGACACCGTCACCGAGAACGGCGGGTCCGGGGTCCGCGAGGCGCTCGGCCGCCGTCGCGACGACGACGGGGACGACCCGGACGACGAGGACGGCGACGGCGACGGCGGTGGCAAGGGCGGCGGGTTCTTCTCCGGGATCAAGGAGAAGGTCAGCGGCCTGTTCGGCGGCGGCGGCGGCGAGGACTCCGAGGGCGGCGGCGGCGGCAGCGGCGGCGGCAAGAAGGTCAAGCTGACCAACATCGTCGAGGAGATCGACGTCGGCCTCCCGGTGCGCACCACCTACAACCTGTGGACCCAGTACGCCGACTTCCCGGGCTTCATGAAGAAGGTCGAGAGCGTCGACCAGATCACCGACGAGAAGACCCACTGGAAGGCGAAGGTCTTCTGGTCCCACCGCGAGTGGGAGGCGACGACCATGGAGCAGGTCGCCGACTCGCACATCATGTGGCGCTCCAAGGGACCCAAGGGGCACGTGGACGGGGCGGTGAGCTTCACCGGTCTGGGCCCGAACCTCACCCGGGTGCTGCTGGTGCTCGAGTACCACCCGCAGGGCCTGTTCGAGCGCACCGGCAACATCTGGCGCGCGCAGGGCCGCCGCGCCCGGCTGGAGTTCAAGCACTTCCGCCGGCACGCCATGACCACGGCCATGCTGCACCAGGACGAGATCGAGGGCTGGCGCGGCGAGATCCGGGACGCCGAGGTCGTGACGACCCACGAGGAGGCGCTCGACGAGGAGCAGCGCGCCCGCGAGGAGGAGGGCGAGCCCGAGGAGCGCGACGAGTACGCCGAGGCCGGCGGGGACGAGGAGTACGACGAGGAGGCCGAGCCGGCCGCCGAGTACGACGAGGACTACGAGGAGGAGCCCGCGGAGGAGGCCGACGAGGGCGCCGTCGACGAGTCCGAGGAGTACGCCGACGAGGAGCCGGAGGAGGACTACGAGGAGGCCGACGAGTACGCCGACGAGGAGCCGGAGGAGGAGCCGGACGAGGAGTACGAGGAGGTCGACGAGGCGGACACGGCCGCCGACGAGGACACCGAGCCCGACGAGGAACCCGACGAGGAGCCGCCCCCGGCCCGCCGCCGCACGGCACGCCGGCAGACCGCGGGCGCCGGCGGAAGGAGTCGATGAGCGATGACGGTGGCGACCCAGACGGGCGGCGGAGGGCACGTCGACCGCGGCGGCGGGGGCGGGTCGAGCGGCCTCGCCGACGTCGTCGAGCTGATCCTGGACAAGGGCCTGGTCATCGACGTGTTCGTGCGGGTGTCGCTGGTGGGGATCGAGATCCTCACGATCGACGCGCGCGTGGTGGTGGCGAGCGTGGACACGTTCCTGCGCTTCGCCGAGGCCACCAACCGGCTCGACCTCTACGGCAAGGGCAAGGGCGGCAAGGACCTCACCGAGCTGACCCAGGGGATGATGGAGGGCGGCGCCAAGGGTAAGACCGCCGGCGCCCTCGACGCGGCCGTCGACAAGGTCGGGGAGCTCCTGGGCGGAAACGACCGCGACGAGGAGCGGGAGGAGGCGCCGCGCCGCCGCCGGCCGCAGCGGACCCGGGAGCGTGAGGCGTGAGCGCGACGTACGTCTACGGGCTCGTCCGGGCGGACGCCGAGCTGCCCGACGACCTGGTGGGGCTGGGCCCGTCGGGCACGGTGACCACCGTGGTGCACGAGAAGGTCGCCGCGATCGTCGGCGACGTCCCGCTCGACCGCCCGCTCGGCACCCGGGACGACCTGGTGGCCCACGAGGCCGTGGTGGACTCGGTGGCCGCGCGCACGACGGTGCTCCCGATGCGGTTCCCGGCCGTGATCGAGGAGGAGGGCGTGCTCGAGGAGCTCCTGGCGCCGCACCACGACCGGTTCGTCCGGGCGCTGGACCAGCTCGAGGGCACCGTCCAATACACCCTCAAGGGCCGCTACGACCAGGACGTCCTGCTCCGCGAGGTCGTGGAGGAGGACTCGGGGGTGCGCGAGCTGCAGGAGCGCATCCGCGGGGTGCCCGAGGACGCGGCCTACTACGACCGCGTCAAGCTCGGCGAGCTGATCGTCAAGGCGCTCGAGGAGCGCCGCGAGGTCGACGCGAAGGACATCGTTGACCGGATCGGCCCGTTCGCCGAGGCGGTCTCGACCACCACGCCGACCCAGCCCGAGGACGTCGTCAACGCGGCGTTCCTGGTACGCAGGGACGGGGCGGAGGAGTTCGAGGCCGCCGTCGAGGAACTGGGTGCGGACACCCACGAGTGGCTGAAGCTGCGGCTGCTCGGGCCGCTCGCCCCCTACGACTTCGTGCCGGAGGAGTGATCGTCGATGGGTCTCGTGTCGGGTCTGCTGGGACTGCCGCTGGCCCCGGTCCGCGGTGTCCTGTGGCTGGCCGAGCAGATCCAGGACCAGGCCGAACAGCAGTACTACGACCCGGCGCGGATCCGCGCGGAGCTGGAGTGGGTCGACGAGGCGCGCCGCACCGGCGAGCTCTCCGACGAGGAGGCCGCGGAGCGGGAGAACGAGCTGTTGCAGCGGCTCATGGTGCGCCGCGCCTGACCGGCGGAGACCGATGACGGACGACCAGGAGCACACCGGGCGGGACCGCCCCGCTCGCCGCGCCGACCCCCGGCACGGCGAGCGGGACGGCGCCCCCGCGACCCGGACGAAGAGGACGGCCACGCGGAGGACGGCGTCGAAGGGGGCGTCGGACGGCGGGGCGGACGGCGGCTCCGAGGGCGGGTCGGGCGGCTCTGGGGAGGCGGGGCGCAACGGCCACGCGCTGCCCGCCGAGGCGGCCCGCCGCGCGGCGGAGCAGATCGTCGCGCTGACCGGCCGCGAGCTGGAGTCGGTGGTGTCGATCGAGCGGCGCGACGAGGGCTGGTCGATCGGTGTCGAGGTCGTGGAGACGCGCCGCATCCCGGACTCGGCCGACATCCTGGCCGTCTTCCAGGTGGACGTCGACTCCCGCGGCGACCTCCACGGCTACCGCCGCACCGGCCGCTACAGCCGGGGCCAGATGCACAGAGGAGGACGATGACGACCGGAGGCCTTCCGGTACCGGGACGCACGGCGCGTCCGCCCGAGCACCGCCAGGAGTCGACGAACCTCGCCGACATCCTGGAGCGCGTGCTCGACAAGGGCATCGTGATCGCCGGCGACATCCGCGTGAACCTGCTCGACATCGAGCTGCTGACGATCAAGATCAGGCTGCTCGTCGCCTCGGTCGACAAGGCCCGCGAGATGGGCATCGACTGGTGGGAGCACGACCCGAGCCTCAGCTCCGGGCAGCGGGACCTGAACGAGGAGAACCGTCGGCTGCGGCAGCGCATCGGCGACCTCGAGGCCGCCCGCACCCGCGGCGAGCTGGGGGACGGCTCGGCTTCGGAGGCCGAGGTGGGGTCCGAGCCGGAGTCCGAGGAGGAATCCGGGCCGGAGCCCGAGCCGGAGCCGGTGCGCAGGCGGAGCGCCCGGTCCCGGGAGGAGCGTGGATGAGCCTGGTCTGGCTGTACGCGGTGCGCCTCGGCGGGGCGGACCGGCCGCCCGCCGGGCCGGGCGTCGACGGCGAGAGCCCCCGGCTCGTCGTCGAGGGCCCGCTCGTCGCCGTGGTCGGCACGGTGCGCGAGGAGGAGTTCGACGAGGCGGCGCTCGCCCGCGCGATGGAGGACCTGGCCCGTATCGAGCGGCTCGCCCGGGCGCACCACGCGGTGATCGTGGAGGCGGCGGCCGCGGAACCGACGGCGCCCCTGCGGCTGGCCACCGTCTACCGGGACGACGAGGCGGTCGCCCGGATGCTGCGCGAGCGGGCGGTGGAGTTCGGGGCCGTCCTCGAGCGCGTCCGGGACCGGCGGGAGTGGGGCGTCAAGGTCTACGTCGACGCCAAGCCCGAGGCCCCGGTCGAGGCGCCGGCGTCGTCGGATCGTCCCGGGACGTCCTACCTGCTGCGCCGGCGGGCCGACCGGGACCGCGGCGCGCAGGCCCGCGAGCGCGCCCGGGCCGTCGCCGACCGGCTCGACGAGGGGCTCGCGCAGGTCGCGGCCGGGTCACACCGGATGAAGCCGCAGGACGCCCGGCTCAGCGGCCGCGAGCAGGAGATGGTGCTCAACGCGACGTACCTGGTCGACACGGACGGGGAGGACGAGTTCCGGGCGGCGCTCGCCGCGGTCGAGGCGGAGGGGGCGACGGTCGAGCTCACCGGGCCCTGGCCGCCCTTCTCCTTCGCCACGCTGGGGGAGTCGTGACGCTCGCCCACCCGGACGACGAGCTGTCGCTGGTCGATCTGCTCGACCGGCTGCTCGCCGGCGGCGTGATGCTCACCGGCGACATCACGATCTCGCTGGCGGACGTCGACCTCGTGCACGTCTCGCTCCGGGCGTTGATCAGCTCGGTGTCGACCCTGATGGAGGGCCAGGAGACCGCCGTGCCGGAGGCCGCGCTCACGGAGGCCGAGCTCACGGAGGTCCGGCGTGCCTGAGCTGCCCCGCCGCGTGGAGGCCCAGCCGGACACGGTCGGCCGCGACCTCGGCCGGCTGGTGCTGACGATCGTCGAGCTGCTGCGTCAGCTCATGGAGCGGCAGGCGCTGCGCCGGGTCGACGCCGGCGACCTCCCCGACGAGAAGATCGAACAGCTCGGGCTGGGCCTGATGCGGCTCGAGGAGGCGATGGTCGAGCTGCGCGAGCACTTCGGACTCGAGCCCGGCGACCTGAACATCGACCTCGGCCCGCTCGGTAACCTGCTCGGCCCGGAGGCCGGTTCGCGCTGACCGGCGCCGACGGGTGACGGGGCGCGCCGGCGGGTACACGACCGTCGCCCGGGCCGGCCGGGCGGGACGAGGGAGGCGGCGTGGCACGCGCGATCTGGACGGGCTCGATCACCTTCGGGCTGGTGTCGATCCCGGTGGGGCTGTTCACCGCGACGGACGACCACACCGTGCACTTCCACCAGTTCCAGCGGGGCACCTCGGACCGCATCCGCAACCAGCGGGTCAACGAGCGCACCGGCGAGGAGGTCGACTACGGCGACGTCGTCAAGGGGGCGGAGGTCGGCGACGGCGAGTACGTCGTGGTCGAGCAGGAGGAGCTGGACCAGATCGCGCCCGGCCGCTCCCGCACCCTCGACATCACCGATTTCGTCGACCTCGCCGACATCGACCCCGTGTACTACCAGCGCACCTACTGGCTGGCCCCGACCGGCGACGAGTACCGCAAGCCCTACGCGCTGCTGCGCGAGGCGATGATGCAGGGCGACAAGGCCGCGATCGGCACGTTCGTGATGCGCGGCAAGGAGTACCTGGCCGCGGTGCGGGCCGACGGCGCGGTCATGGCCCTGCACACCCTGCACTTCGCCGACGAGGTCCGGGACCCCTCGGAGCTGGACAACGTGCCGACGCGCCGGACCAAGCCGGGGGACAAGGAGCTGAAGATGGCCACGCAGCTCATCGAGGCGATGAGCGGGCCGTGGAAGCCCGACCAGTACCGCGACACCTACCGCGACCGGGTCGGGAAGCTGATCGAGGACAAGAAGCAGGGCAGGGAGATCGTCACCGAGTCCGAGCCGCCCGAGCCCACCGAGATGTCGGCGCTGCTGGAGGCCCTGCAGCGCAGCGTCGAGGAGGCGCGCGGGAAGAAGTCGGGCAAGTCCGGCGGAAGCAGGTCGGGCGGGGGCAAGTCGGGCGGGAAGTCGTCCGGCTCCCGACGCAAGGCCTCCTGACCGGCCCCGTCAGTCCCGGGCGGCGAGCGCGTCGAGCACCACGGCGCGGAGGTCGCCGCCCTTCTCGAACGCGCGGCGCTGGTGGGTGGCGCCGGGACGGCGCGCCGCCAGGGCGTGCCAGAGCTCGCCGACCGTGTCGAGGTCGCCGGCGTCGTCCAGGGCGGGGCGGACGTGGTCGACCAGGGCGCGCACGACGTCCGCCGCCGGGGCGGGGCGCCAGGTGCGGGGGTCCAGCAGGTCGTCGTCCAGCCCCGATCGGCTCGCGCGCCACGCCGCCAGCCGCAGGACCTCCGTGCGCACCGGATCGGCGGGGACGCCGACCGCCCACTCCCGGGCCGCCGTCTCGACCAGGGCGCGGGTCAGCGCGGCGACGAGGACGGCGTCGGCCGGCTCGCGGCAGACGTCCGCCACCCGGACCTCGAGGGTCGGGTGCTGGTGGGAGAGGCGGGCGTCGAAGTAGAGCATGCCCTCGTCGAGCAGGGTGTCGGTGCCGAGCAGGGCCTCGGTGAGCTCGCGGTACGCGGCGGCGGAGCCGTAAGGACCGGTCGGGCCCGCCGAGGGCCAGCGTCCCCACACCTGGCTGCGGAAGCCCGCGTAGCCGGTGTCGGCACCCGACCAGAAGGGCGAGTTGACCGACAGCGCGATCAGCACCGCGAGCCAGGGCCGGATCCGGTCGAGCGCGCCGACGGCCTCCTCGGCGGAGTCGACGGCGACGTGCACGTGGCAGGCGCAGGTCAGCTGCTGGCGGCCGGTGCGGCCGAAGCGCTCCACCATCGCGCGGTAGCGGGGGCTCGGGGAGACGTGCGCGTCGGCGGCGACGGGCGGCGTCGCGAGCGGCACCGCCTCCACGCCCGCGGCCCGGGCGGCCCGGGCCGCCTCCGCGCGCCGGACGTGGATCTCGCCGAGCAGGTCGCCGAGGTCGCGCACCGGGTCGGTCGCCGTCTCGACCTGCTCCGCCTGCAGCTCCGCGGTGAGCTCACCCTCCCCGGCCCGGCGCAGCACGGTCGAGCCGACCGCGCGCGGTTCCCCCGAGTCGGGATCGACCAGCAGGAACTCCTCCTCGACGCCGAGCGTCCGCACTGCCACGGGGTCAGTATCGCGGGCCCGGCGGAGCCGGGCCCGGGCGGTGCGACGATCAGCCGCCGCGCCCGGTCCGGCGCAGGGAGCGGCACCAGAACCCGCCCGCGGCCCCGAGTGCCGCACCGATCAGCGCGTAGCCCGGCCGCCCGGCGAGCAGGCCGACGATCAGCCCGATCGCGGACATCACGGCGAGCACGGCGATCGCCGCGATCTCGGGGGCGGCAGAGGGCGGCTCCTCCTCGTCGTCCTCCTCCCCGGTCTCGCCGGCGCCGTCGGGGCCGCCGTCGGCCGCCGCCGGGGCGGGCGCAGCCGCCCCGAGCAGCGGGTCGGGAACCGGGGCCGCGGCCGCGGGCCGGCCGGGGCTCGGCTCGACGGCCCCGGGCACCTCCCTCGGGTCCGCCGTGAGCTGCCGGGCGAGCCGGGGGTCCTCGTGCTCGAGGTACCTGCCGATCGCCGCGAGGGCCGCCCGTTCCTTGCTGCTGAGCACCGTGTGCTCCTCTCGTCCGGATCGCGCGGCTCGACTACCCCGGACCGGCGGTCCGAACCGCTCCGGGTGCCACCGGTCGTGACCGAGTCGCCCGGCCCCCGGCGGGTACCCGCCGGCCATGACCTCCTTCGGCTACACCCTGATGACCGAGCAGCGCGGGCCCCGTGAGCTCGTCGCCGACGCCGTCGCCGCCGAACGGGCCGGGTTCGACTTCGAGGTGATGAGCGACCACTACTTCCCGTGGCTCGACGAGATGGGCCACGCCCCGTACGCGTGGAGCGTCCTCGGCGCCGTCGCGACCGCGACCGAGCGGGTCGGCCTCATGACCTACGTGACCTGCCCGATCATGCGGTACCACCCCGCCGTCGTCGCGCAGAAGGCGGCGACGGTCGCCCTGCTGTCCGAGGGCCGGTTCACGCTGGGGCTGGGGTCCGGCGAGAACCTCAACGAGCACGTCGTGGGGCGGGGCTGGCCGACGGCCGACGTCCGCCAGGAGATGCTCGACGAGGCCGTCACGATCATCCGCGAGCTGTTCGCCGGCGGTTACGTGACCTTCGAGGGGAAGCACTTCCGCGTCGACTCGGCGAAGCTGTGGGACCTCCCGGAGGACGGCGTCCCGCTCGCGCTCGCGGTGTCCGGCGCCCAGTCGGTGAACCGGTACGCGCCCGTGTCCGACGCGATGGTGGCCGTCGAGCCCGAGCCGGACCTGGTGCAGGGGTGGGACCGGGCCTCCGGTGCCGACCTGCCGAAGATCGGCCAGCAGCCGATCAGCTGGGGCCCGGACCCGGACGCCGCCGTCGAGCGGGCGCACTCCCTGTTCCGCTGGTTCGCCGGCGGGTGGAAGGTCAACGCCGAGCTGCCCGGGACCGCCGGGTTCGCCGCGGCCACCCAGTTCGTGCGCAAGGAGGACGTGGCCTCGGCGATCGCCTGCGGGCCGGACGTCGCGGCGCACGTCGAGGCGGTCCGCCCGTTCGTGGAGGCCGGGTTCACGCACGTCGCGCTGGTCGAGGTCGGCGGTGAGATGCAGCCGGACTTCCTCGAGTTCGCGCGCACCGAGCTGCTGCCGGCGCTGCGTGAGGAGTACGGCGAGGCGAAGGACCCCGCTATCGGCGTGCGAGCGCGCTGACCAGGTGCTCGCGGAGCTCCGGGACGGACTCGAACACCTCCCGGGCGCCCGCCTCCCGCAGCTCGTCGACGGAGAAGCCGCCGGTCCGGATCGCGTAGCCCGCGTACCCGGCCCGGTGGGCAGCCTCGAAGTCCCACACCGAGTCGCCGACGACGAGGGCGTCGCGGCCCTCGACCTTCTCCACCGCCACTCCGATCAGGTCGGGCTGGGGCTTGGTCTGCTCGACGTCCTCGCTGCTGGTCCAGGCGTGGGCGAGCTCGCGGCCGCCGAAGAGGT
Organism: Pseudonocardia autotrophica; assembly: GCF_000717175.1. Lineage (GTDB taxonomy): Bacteria > Actinomycetota > Actinomycetes > Mycobacteriales > Pseudonocardiaceae > Pseudonocardia > Pseudonocardia halophobica. Next base: position 27,086 of record NZ_JNYD01000013.1, read on the forward strand.
CGAGGTAGGCGTCGACGTGCTCGGGTTTGCCCGAGCTGGCCAGCACGACCTTCAGCCCGGCGTCGCGCAGCGCGGTGAGCAGCTCGCGCACCCCCTCGAAGGGCCGGATCTCCTCGAGCAGGGGCTGGAACTCCTCCGCCCACGCCTTGCGGGCGGCGTCGCCGTGCTCGGACTCGAACTCCTCCCCGGCGACGGCGGGGACCAGCTGGTCGCCGCCCATCCCGATCGCCCGGTGCAGCCGCCAGACCGGCAGCGTGACGTCGAACCGCCGGAACGCGCGGAACCAGGCCAGGGCGTGGTGGTAGTTCGTGTCGACGAGGGTGCCGTCGACGTCGAGCACGGCGGTGTCCACGGCGGTGTCCACGGTGGTCTCGGGAGCCATGGGGGCCGGGTACCCGCGCGGCGCCCCGTGACTCGCGCTCACGCCGGGGGTTCCTCGCGCACGACCTCGCGGGGTTCCTTGTCGTCGCGCAGGCCGAGGTAGCGGGGATGCCGCAACCGGCCGTCGCGGGTCCACTCGGTGAACCCGATCTGCGCGACGAGCTCGGGCCGCAGCCAGTGCGTGCCCTTCTCCCGGACGGTGCCGGCGAAGGGCGAGCGGTCGGCCGCGAGCCCGTCGAAGCGCTCCCGGAGCCGGTGCAGAACGCGCCCGTCGAAGCCGGTGCCGACCTTGCCCGCGTAGTGCAGCCCGTCGCCGTCGTACACGCCGACGAGCAGCGCGCCGAAGCCCTGCCGCGAGCCCGTCGGGTCGGTCCACCCGCCGACGACGAACTCCTGCTCGCGGACGCACTTGAACTTCAGCCAGTCGTCGGACCGCTTCCCGGGCCGGTACGCGGAGTCCGCGCGCTTGGCGATCAGCCCCTCCCACCCGCGGGCGCAGGTCTCGGCGAGGTACGCCTCGCCGTCGGTGTTGCGGTGGGTGGAGAAGCGGACCGGGTCGGCGAAGTCGACCGCCGCGCGCAGCAGCCGCTTGCGGGTGCGCAGGGGCAGGGCGGTGACGTCGCAGCCCGAGACGACCATGACGTCGAACAGGTAGACGAACACCGCCACGCCGGTGGCCCGGGCCCGGTCGGGGTCGTGCAGCCCGAGCCGCGCCTGGAGCTTCGAGAAGCTGGTCTGCGGGCCGTCGAAGGCCACGATCTCGCCGTCGGCGACGAGCGCCGGCCCGCGGCCCAGCGCCTCCGCGATCTCCGGGTAGGTGTCGGTCATCGACTTCTCGGAGCGGGACCAGATCGTGGTGCCGTCGCCGTCCCGGACGACCACCGCCCGCACGCCGTCGAGCTTCCGCTCGTAGATCCACTCCGGGTCGGAGAAGTGGTCGGCGGTCAGCGTCGCGAGCATGGGGCCGACGAACCGGGCCTCGGCGGGCCGCAGCCCGGCCCGCTCGTCCGGGTCGAGCAGGTCGAGCGGATCGGTGGTGGCCATGGCCGATGCCTACCGCCTCCCGGCGATCGGCGCACGTCCTCCGTCAGCGGCGCAGCATCCGCAGCAGCGCGGGCGGGCGGCCGCCGAACCCCTCCGCCTCGAGCATGGCGAGCAGCACCCTGGGCAGGTCCCGGACGGCCGGGAAGAGCAGGAAGCGGGGCACCCAGCAGGGCCGGAACTTGGCGTTGAACCGGTAGAGGCTCTCGATCTGCCACCACCGCGACGCGACGTGCAGGATGCGCGCCCACAGCCGCGCGACCGGCCCGGCGCCCAGCCGCTGCCCGCGCTCGAGGGCGCCGCGGAACACCGCGAAGTTGAGCGAGACCCGGGCGATCCCGTTTCCGCCCGCCCACCGCACGACCTCGACGACGAGCTGCTCGGTGAGCCCGCCGTCCGCCGCCGGGTCGCGGCGCATGAGGTCGAGGGAGAGCCCGTCGCGGCCCCACGGCACGAACTGCAGCAGGGCGGCCGGGACGCCGTCGCGGTGCGCGACGGCCAGGACCGCCTCGCCGTCCGTGCCGTCGGCGGTGCGGGAGAGGGCCATGGAGAAGCCGCGCTCCTCGGCGTCGCCGCGCCAGCTGCGAGCCAGCCGGGCGAGCTCGGCCCGCTCCTCCGGGTCGATCTCCCGGAGCCGCCGGACGCGGACCGTGAAGCCCGCCCGCTCGGCGCGCGCGACGGTCTGCCGCACGCCGCGCATGGTGCGGCCCTCGAGCGTGAACCCCGCCGTGTCCAGCACCGCCTCGTCGCCGAACTCCAGCACGGAGAACCCGGCCCGGGCCCACGCCGTCGCCCCGTCCTCGGAGCACGCCAGCACGGCCGGCACCCAGGCGTGGGCGACCGCCCGGTCGAGGAACGCGGCGATCGCCGCGTTCCACTCGCCCTGCTCGCCGAGCGGGTCCCCGGAGGCCAGCGCGACCCCGGCCAGCACCCGGTAGGACACCGCGGCCCCGCCGCTCGGCGCGTAGACGACGGTGCGGTCGCGGCGCAGCGCGAAGTAGTCGAGCGAGTCCGGGTCGGGGCGGCGGGCGAGCATGGCCCGCAGCCGCGCCTCGTCGGCAGGCTCGAGGCGGGACTCGGGCTCGGGGGAGCGGAGCAGGAAGTACCCGGCGCCCAGCACCGCGAGCACACCGAAGGTCAGCCCGACGGTGGCGGTGAGGTCGTCGAGCCACATCCCGTGGGCGGTGAAGGCGACCGGGCCGGACACCCCGACCAGCGCGAGCAGCGCCTGGTCGAGCTGCGCCGAGGCCGAGGTGCCGGGGGCCAGCCGGTGCGGGTTCAGCGCGAGGAACAGCCACACCACGCCCACGCCCGCCACGGCGAACTGCACCAGCACCCGCGCCGCGCGGGTGACCCCGCCGGGATCGGAGCGGGCCGGGAACGACCGCCGCGTGACGACGAGCAGGCCCAGCAGCAGCGCCGTGACGGCGGCGGCCACCGCGGCGTGCCCGTGCGCCGGGCCGATCACCCGCGCGAGGTTGACGGCGGTGAGCGCCGCGGTGATCACCACGGCGAGCGCCCAGGCCCGCCGCTTGCGGCGGCGCAGCCCGGCGGCCAGAAGCAGCATCCCGACGCCCGCCACCACCGTGACGACGACCTGCCCGACCCCGACGATCTCCGGCAGGCCCACCGAGGCCCGGAACGGCTCGCCGAGCATCCGGCGCGGTCCGGCGAGCAGCCCGCCCGCGAGGGCGAGGATCCCGACGACGCGCGAGGACCACACGACCAGCCCGACCGCGGTCGCCCCGGCCAGGGCGCGGGCGGGCACCCGCGGCAGCGTGCGGGCCGGGGCGGGACGGGTCATCGCGCCCGCCCCGGCGTGCGGGACGCGATCGGCGCCGGTGCCATGGGGCGCACCATACGACCTCCCCACGGCGGGCACACCGGTCCCCGGACCCGGCCGCGCCTCAGCCGCGCGAGCCTGCGGGCACCGGCAGCGGGTCGAGGGGCGGCGGCACGGCCACCGCCGGCCGGCGGGCGGAGAGCAGGCCGACGCCGACGGCCGTCACGACCAGTCCGGCGAGGCCGAGGGCGAGGGTCAGCGGGGTGGTGCCGAAGGGCTCGCCGAGCACCAGCACGCCCATCGCACCGGCCGTCAGCGGGTCGAGGAGGGTGAGGACGGCGAGCGGGGCGCCCAGCCCGCCGCCGCGGTAGGCGTGCTGCGCGAGCGCGGTGCCGATCAGCGCGGCCGCGGCGGTCACGGCGATCCGCCCGAAGCCGAGGTGGCCGACCAGCAGGGTCTTGGTGGTCGCGGACGCGACGCCGAAGCACAGCGCGGCGCCCACGGCGTAGCAGACCGCGGCGCCGCGGGGCAGCCGGCGACCGCACAGCAGCCCGCCGGCCGCCGCGGCCGCGACCAGCGCCGCCAGCACGCCGACGACCGTCCAGAAGCCCAGGCCGGCGCCCGGCGGGGGCGGTGCGCCGTGCGGGCCGTGGTGCGGCACGGCGGCGAGCACCGCGGGCAGGCCCAGCGCCACGCACAGCACCCCGGCCCACGAACGCGGGGTGATCGCCGTGCGGTTCACCCGCGCTCCGAGCACGAGGGCGATCGCCAGGCAGGAGACCCCGATCGGTTGCACGACGACGAGCGGTCCCGCGGCCAGGGCGGCGACGTGGAGTGCCGCCCCGGTCAGCGTGGCACCCACGGCCGCCCACCACAGCCGGCGGCGCAGCAGCCGGGCCATCAGGCCGAGCCCCGCCGCGGACTCCCGGGACGCCTCGCGCTCCTGCAGCACCGCGGAGATCGCGTAGAACACCGCCGAGGCGACCGCGAGCAGGATCGCGAGGGGGATCAGCACCTCCGCGAGGATACGGGCCGCGCCGGGGTGCACCGGGCCGCCCCGCACGGGAATCGGCAGTTTCGATGAACCCGCCGCCGGGATCGTCCCGCCCCGCGCCCGGCCGTCCGCTTCGGGACGTGACCGGGATCGGGTGGCCGGGGATCAGGCGGCCGCCGCGGGCCGCCAGCCGATCGCCGGCGCCAGCCGGGTCGCGATGTCGCCGAGGATCTGGACGTAGTCCTGCTGCGCGAAGCTGAACGGCAGCGCGAACACCACCTCGCGCACCGCCCGGAACCCGGCGTGCGCGTACAGCTGCGCGGCGATCTCCTCGGACGGGCCGACGAGGTCGCGGGCGAACAGCATCCCGGCCGGGCCCTGCGGGGCGACCGTGCGCGGCAGCCGGGCCTCGGCGTAGGCCTCGTACTTCGCGCGCTGCTCCGGCGTGGCCGAGTCGGTGGGCACGACCACGAGCCCCTGCGACACGCGGGCGGCCGCGCCGGCGGGGTGCGCCGCCCGGAACGCGTCGATGTGGCCGCGCTGGATCTCGGAGAAGTCGGTGCCGCCGCCGTCCCCGGCCCGGACCACGCTGCTGGTCAGGAAGTTCATCCCCTGCTCGCCGGCCCGCCGCGCCGAGCCGAGGCCGGCCGCGCCGTACCACACACGGCCGCGCAGCCCGGGGGAGTGCGGTTCCACCCGGTCGGAGAAGACCTCGATGCCCTGCGTGCCGGAGAACGAGCTCGCGGTCTCGCCCGCGATCAGCCGCAGCAGCCGGGACACCCGCTCGGGGCTGAAGTCCTCCCGGTCCGCGGTGTCCGGGTACAGCGAGCCCTTGACGTCGTCGAAGTGCATCGGCGGCCCGACGCTCACACCCGGGTTGAGCCGGCCGCCGGACAGGACGTCGACCGTCGCCAGGTCCTCGGCCAGCCGCAGCGGGTTCTCCCAGCCGAGCGGGATCACCGCCGTGCCCAGCTCGATGCGGCGGGTGCGCTGCGAGGCGGCGGCGAGCACCGCGACGGGCGAGGAGATGCCGTACTGCAGGTGGCGGTGGCGAACCCAGGCGCTGTCGAACCCGAGCTCCTCGCCCAGCTCGATCATGCGCAGGGTCGTCTCGTGGCCGGCACCCGGATCGGCGCCGTCGAACGAGCCGATCGTGAGGAATCCCAGCTTCTCCAGCGGTTCCGACGGCGCGGGCATGCGTCCATCATGATCCGCGGGCGCGCGCGGCGGGTGTGGGGGTGACGGGCGACTCCCGGTCGGTGACCCGGACCGGGCTCAGGGACACATCCCGGGCCGGACGAGGTCGACGGCGAACCGGTCCCGCCACCGCTCCGGCCGCTCACGGGGCACGATCACCAGGCCGACCTTCGGCTCGTCGTCCCCCGGCGGGTTCGCGTCGATCAGCTCCCGCACACGCTGTCCCACCCGCCGGTAGAACTCCAGCTGGAGGGTGCGCCCGAACAGTCTCCAGCCGAGCCGGAGGATCGGGTTGGGCACGGGACCGCGGCGGGAGTAGGCGTGGATCCAGAAGGTGACGCGCCCCGTCTCCGGGTCCTTGGCCACCTCGTAGCTCAGCCGGCCCTGCTCGAGGTGCCCGCACAGCGTCTGGTAGGTCCAGCCCCACACGCGCTTGCCGTCGCGGACCGTGTCGTAGGCGTCCGTGACCCGGACCGGCATGAGGAAGCGCAGGAACAGGAACCGGCCCTCCAGCACCATGTCCCGGCCGAGCAGCGGGTCGTCGCGCCGGTAGATGCCCCGGAGGATGCGGTCGTCGGTGAACTCGTAGTTGCGCACGATCCGGCAGGCGCGTTCGAAGGGCCCGTCGCGCTCGGGCGGACCCGGGGCCTCGGTGCCGAGCTCGGCGTAGCCGGAGTCGACGTGCCAGTGCGGGTCGTCCGTCGTGGTGGGCGCTTCGTCCTCGGCGTAGTTCACGTCGAGGCCGGCGAGGTGGACGACCTCCGCCTCCAGCGCCGCGCGGTTCAGCGGGACTCCTCGCGCCGCACCGACTCGCTGATCAACCAGAAGGTCGGCGGCCAGAGCCCGACGAACAGGGCGCGTCGCTCGGCGTTGCCCCGTTCCTCCTGGTCGACCGTCTTCGCCCGCATCCACAGCCCGATGCAGAGCGCGATGCAGCCCAGCGACACGCTCTGCAGGTGGATCGCGCGTACGCCCACGCGCCGGAGGATCGTCCCGATGGTCACGCGGCATGGGTTCCCGCTCGTCGGGTACTCACACTCGATGCTCCGTTCCCATGCCCACCGGCCGGCGACGGGCTCGCGACGGTCCCGCCGGGTCGGCGCGGTCGTCCGCTGGCCCGTCGGCGTCGGCATCGTCGCGTGGCGCTACCTCTGGCGGACGACGGTCACCCACCGCATCGAGGAGCCGGGGGACGACTCCGACCTGCCGAAGCCGCTGCCGGCGGAGGTGTGCGACGACCGCGTCCAGCACGTCGAGGACGGCCACGGGGACCTGCTGCACCGCACCTACTCGGTGCGCATCGGCGGCGGCGAGCGCACCCCGGAGCAGCTGCTCATGCTGCTCGCGGCGGATCCCAACGCCTGGTCGCCGTCGGGGATGGCGGTGTTCCGGCGGACGCGGGGCACGGACGGCGCCATGACGGTGGGCGACGAGTTCCTCATCCGGCTGCCCGGGCCGTGGGACGGGCCGGTCCGCGTCGTCGGGTCCGGGCCGCGGCACTTCCGCCTCGCGACACTGGACGGGCACCTGGAGGCCGGGCAGATCGAGTTCCGCACCGAGGAGGCGGGGGAGGACGTCCGCTTCGTCGTCGAGTCCTGGGCCCGCCCGGGCGACCGGCTCTCGCACCTGCTGTACGACCAGGTGCTGATCGCCAAGGAGGTGCAGCTCGTGATGTGGACGCACGCGTGCCTGCGCGCGGCACGCCTGGCCGGCGGGCGCCCCCGCGGCGGCCTCACCGTGCGCACCCGGCGGCTCCGGGTGGACGGGGACGGGACGCCCACGACACGCTCGGGCGACACGGATCGGACGGATTCCCCGGGACAGGTGTAGACGGCGCGCGGGGCGGGGATCCCGGGGACCGAGGCACTCGGAGGCCACGCACAGGGGCACAGAGACCGCGACTGTCCGTCGTTGGGGAGCGGATCGGGCAGTCCTTCGGGCCGGGGTCGCCGTGATCGGGGTGGCGGCCCCGGCCTCGCCCTGTTCCGGCCTTGATCGACCTGGACTCCCGATCCCCGTGATGCACCGAGACGCCGAGGGGCGGGGACCGGCCGGTCCCCGCCCCTCGTGCGTGCGCGGGTCAGCCCGCCGGCATCAGGACCTTGTCGATGACGAAGACGGTGGCGTTGGCGGTCGGGATGTTGCCGCAGAGGACCTTCGCGGTGTTCCCCCGCCCGTCGGTCACGGTCGGCGCCTCGGGGGTCCCGCCGATCGTCACGGTGCCCCCGGCGAGCTCGGTGGTGGTGCCGGCGGCGACGAGGCCCTCGGCGTCGTAGCGCTGCGGCACCACGTGGTACGACAGCAGCCCGCCCAGCTGCTGCTGGTTCGCCAGCAGGCCGTTGAACGCCTGGTCGCCCAGCTGCGTCTTCACCTGGTCGAACGCGCCGTTGTACGGCGCGAACACGGTGATGCCCTGCTGCGAGTTCAGCGTGTCGGCGAGGCCCGGGACTTTCCCGACCGCGGTCACGAGCGTGGTGAGCAGCGGGTTCGTGCTCGCCGCGCTGGCCACCGGCTGCGGGCCCATGTTGTTCAGCGAGCCGGGGGCGTCCCCCTGCGGCAGCTGGTTGCAGGCCGGCCCGAAGACGTCCGCGTTGGTGGTCACGCCGTCGCCCGCGGCGGCCGACAGCGGGGCGGCCGACATCGGAGCCGCCGACATCGGGGCCGAGGCCATCGGCGACGCCGGCGCGGCGGCGGTCGAGGAGCCGGACCCGCCGCACGCGGCGAGACCGAGGCCCAGGGCGGCGACCGCACCGGCGGCGGCGAGCCGGAAAGGCTTCTTCATCGTGTTCTCCCGTGGTTCCCGGCCCGGTTCCTCCGGGCCCGTCGTCGATTTCTTCGACGGGTCCCGGGAATGCGGTTCGTGCTTTCCGTGCTTCGTTCTCGCCGCGGATCCGGTTCGTCCCCGGAAGGCTGGTTGGTCCCCGTCGCCGCCGGGAGCAGGGCACCGACCTCCGGGTCTAGGTGTCCTGTGCAGCTATCGGCGACTCTGTCGAATGACCATGCGGGAGGTCCTTACGACCATGACGGCCGAGGCGCATACTCGCGCCGCTCTCGACACCTGGAGGAGGTCGTCATGCATTACGGAGTGGTACACGACATCCGCGACCCCGCGGGATGGGACCGCGTGATGAGCAGTAATCCCACCCTTCCGGAAGGCTTCGTGCTCCTCGCGAGCGTCACGCAGGACGACGCCGCGCGGGCGATGTGCATCTGGGAGGCACCGAGTCTCGACGGGCTGCAGCAGCTGCTGGACGGGGCGTTCGGCGACGCGGTCGTGAACGACTGCTTCGTCGCGGACCCGGCCCGGTCGGTCAACCTGCCGGCGGCGCGGCCGGAGGCCGCACCGACCTGATCCGACGGGGCGCGGCAGTGCGCACGGGCCCGGGTCGGGGGACGCCCCGCCCCGGGCCCACTGCCGTCGACGGCGGTCATCGGAGCCGTTGCGCCCGGCTCACACGACCTGGCCGCTCGCCACGACCCGGCTCGGGGTCGCGGGGGCGACCCGGCCCGGTTCGAGCGACACGGCGTAGGCGGTGAAGGTGCCGCCCGCCGGCAGGGTGGTGACGTCCGTGTGCCCGGAGGTGGCGTCGAACGTGCCGAGCGGCACGGGGGCCGCGCCGGTGGGGGCTCCGACACCCCACAGGACGTAGACCGAGCCCGCGCGGTCGTTGGTCGGGAGGTCCGCGACCACCACGCGCCGGATGCCGGCGCCGGTCACCACGGCGGCCACCGGCCGCCCGTGCCCGTCGGCCAGGGTGGCGTGGGTGCTGCCGGGCGCGTCCAGCCCGGTCACGAGCCGCCCCAGGTCGCGGGCCTGGGCCACCTCGGCGTCGCGCTGCTCGTGCAGGTCGGCGGTCTGCCCGGCCAGCCCGCCCACGGCGATCACGCACGCGGCGGCGGCCGCGACACCCCACCATCGACGGCGCGACCACCGGGGCCGGGGCTCCTCGGACGGTGGGTCGACGCCTGCCGGGAGGCCGGGCGGGAAGTCCCTGCGCGCGGCGTGCAGGATCCGGTCGCGCAGCCCGGCGGGCGGCGGCACCGGCGGCACCGTCCGCGCCACGCCGGCCAGGACGGCGTCGTGCCGGCGCAGGGCGACGGTGCACTCGGGGCAGCGCCCGAGGTGCGCGCGGACCGCGAGCTCCTCGTCGGGTTCCAGGGCGTGCAGGGCGAAGCCGGCGACCTGGCGGCTCATCGGGCAGGGCGGGGCGGCCGTGCTCACCGGACGTCGTCCTCGCCGAGGACCGGCCCGAGGGCGGTGCGCAGCCGGCCGAGGCCGGCGAACATCCGGGACTTCACCGTGCCGAGCGGCACGCCGGTGAGGGTGGCGACCTCGCGCTGGGTGTAGCCGCCGAAGTAGGCGAGGGCGAGGGCGTGCCGCTGGTCGGCGGGCAGCGCGTCGAGCGCGGAACGCACCGTCCCGGCGGCGACCGCGCCGAGCGCGTCGACGTCGGCGCCGGGCAGCCGGGGGAGGGCGAGGTCGGTGTCGTCGTCCATCGGCACCGTGCGCCGGCGCGCGGTGTCCTCGCGCCGCACCAGGTCCACCGCCTTGTGGTGGACCAGCGTCATCAGCCAGGTCGAGGCCCGGCCGCGGCGCGGGTCGAAGCGGCCCGCCTCGCGCCAGACGGCGGTGAAGGCCTCCTGCACGGCGTCCTCGGCCAGCGCGTCGTCGCCGCAGATCCGGCGGGCGAGCGACCAGGCCTGGCGGCCGTACCGGTCGTAGAGCCGGGCCAGCGCGTCGCGGCGGCCCTCCGCGACACCGGCGAGGAGATCGACGGAGTCGTCCGGCCCGGACGTCCGGCCGGTGCGCGCGGCGGCCTCCCTGTGGTTCACGCCCGACGTTCGCGCCCACCGGTCGGATCGGTTCGGGACGCGTCAGCGGTGCAGCGTGAGGAGCTGCTCGAAGAACCCGCCGAAGCAGCCCTCGCGGTCGACGAGGTGCACCTCGAGGATCCAGTGGCACTGCCGGCCCGACGGGTCCGTGCGGCGCATGGCGTGGTCGCTGCCCGGCGCGATGTAGCTCTCGATCCGCTCGCCGTCGATCCACTCGTGCGGGAACTCGCCCACCAGGTGGCCGCTGTGCGCGCCGCCGAACTCCCAGCCCGCCTCCTCGGCCAGCCCCACGACGTGCGCGTACAGCTCCGTGCCGCTGATCTCCGGGTGCGCCTCGAAGTGGGCGCGGCCGGCGTCGAAGATGCGCGGCAGGTCGTCGCGCAGCCGGTGCTTGACCGGGTCGTCGCCCAGCACGAAGGTGCGCCCGAAGTCCGCCTCCCACTCGGCGAAGATCGGCCCGAGGTCGAGGAAGACGATGTCGTCCGCCTCGATCAGCCGGTCCGGCGGGTTCTCCTTGTAGGGCAGCAGCGTGTTCGGGCCCGAGCGCACCACCCGCTTGTGCCAGTGCCGGTCGGTGCCGAAGAGCTCCGCGCCGAGGTCGCGCACCCGGTCGCTCACGGTCCGCTCGGACTCGCCCGGCGCGATCAGCCCCCGCCGCCCGGCCTCCTCGAACAGGTGCAGGGCCTTGCGCTCCGCCTCGACCAGGTTCCGGGCCCGGGCCTCCTCGTCGACGGGTGCGGTGCCGGTCGCGTCGCTCATCGATCGCCTCCTCGCGTCACCCCGACCCTAGGTCGACTTCCGGCGCGCTTCTAGGCTCGCACCTGAGGAGGGGATCGGGTGGTCGGTCGGCTGGAACGGCACCAGGTTCCGCTCTACGTCGCCGCGGTCGTGGCGGGGGTGGCGCTCGGGTTGCTCGCGCCGGCCGCGGGCCCGGGTCTCGCCGTGGCCGTCGGGCCGGTGCTCGGCGCGCTCCTGTACGTGACGTTCCTGCAGGTCCCGGCCCGGGAGCTCGCCCGGTCGCTGCGGGCCGGCCGGTTCCTGGCGGCGGTGCTGGTCGTCGACTTCGTGGTGGCGCCGCTCGTGGTCGCGGCGATGACGCCGTTCCTGCCCGCGGACGTCGCGGTCCGCACCGGCGTGCTGCTGGTCCTGCTCGCCCCGTGCGTCGACTACGTCGTGGTGTTCACCGGGCTGGCCGGCGGGAGTGCGGGCCGGCTGCTGGCCGCCACGCCGTTGCTGCTCCTGGCCCAGATGGCGCTGCTGCCGGTGCTGCTGGGGCTGCTGCTCGGGCCGGCGGCCGCCGGGGCGATCGAGCCCGGGCCGTTCGTCGAGGCGTTCCTCGGGTTCATCCTGCTGCCGCTCGCGCTGGCGTGGCTCACGCAGTGGTGGGCGGCGCGGCACCGCAGCGGGGAGGTGGTCGCGGGCGCGGCCGGGGCGGCGATGGTGCCGTTGATGGTGGCGACGCTCCTGCTCGTGGTCGCCTCGCAGGTCCCGGCGCTGGGCGGCGCCGGGGCGGTCCTCGGCGCCGTGCCCTTCTACGTGGCGTTCCTGCTGGTCATGGTGCCGCTGGGGGCGCTGATCGCCCGGCTGTTCCGGCTCGGGACCGCCGACGCCCGGGCCGTGGCGTTCACGGGCGCGACGCGCAACTCGCTCGTCGTGCTGCCGCTGGCCCTCGCGCTGCCCGCCGGGCCCGTCGTCGCGGCGACGGTGGTGGCGCAGACGCTCGTCGAGGTCGTCGGGATGGTCGTGGCGGTGCGGGCGGTGCCCCGGGTGGTGGCGCTGCTGCTCCGCGGGACGCCGGGGCGCCCCGCGGAGCAGCCCGGGCCTACTCGGGGGTGACCTCGGCCATGTCGTTCCAGGCCTCGCCGTCGAGGTCCTGGTAGTTGATCTTCGGGCGCTCGGCGACGACCGTGCCCATCCACGGGAAGAAGTTCTGGGCGTGCTCGGTCTGGACGTGCGCGGAGCCGGCGTCGCCGTCGCGGAAGGTCTCGACGATCGCGAACTCGTTCGGCGTGGTGCCGCTCTCGTAGAAGTCGAACGAGACGTTGCCCGGCTCCGCCCGCACGTTGTCGGTGTACTCCTTGATGCCGGCCAGCCAGTCCTCGCGCTTCGCGGGCTTGATCTTCACCTTGAGCACGATCAGGATCACGGCCACCTCCAGGGTCGATGGGGTCGGCCCCGGGCACCCCACCCGGGACGGTGGGGGCAGCCTCTCACCCCCGCGCCGCGGGCGGTGTCTCAATCGGCGACGGCCCGCCCGTCGGGTGAGGACGCCGGCGCGGGCCACCGCCCGTCGCGCCGCTTCCGTTCAACGGAAGCTTGCCCTGACAAGCGTCGCGTACCCCGCTCATACTCCGGCGATCCGGACACCGAGGGAGGGTTCCATGACAACGGAGTCAGCAGGGACGTCGGGCGGGGCGGGGGCGCGGGCGGGCTGGGTCGCGCCGCTGTGCTGGTCCGCCGTGGCGCTCGAGGGGTTCGACCTGGTGGTGCTGGGGGTGGTCCTCCCGTCGCTGCTGCGTGACCCGTCCTGGGGGCTGAACCCTGCGTCGGCCTCGCTGATCTCGGTGGTGGGCCTGGTCGGCGTCATGGTGGGCGCGCTCGCCGCCGGCCCGCTCACGGACCGCTTCGGCCGCCGCTCGATGCTGCTGGTCACCGTGACGTCGTTCTCGGTGCTCACGCTGCTGTGCGCCTTCGCGCCCGGGCCGGTGCTGTTCGGCGTGCTGCGGTTCCTCGCCGGGCTCGGCCTCGGCGGCGTGCTCCCGGTGGCGATCGCGATGGTCAACGAGTTCGCCCGCTCCGGCCGGGGCGGCAGCGCGACGACCGTCCTCATGACCGGCTACCACGTCGGCGCCGTGCTCACCTCGCTGCTCGGCATCCTGGTCATCCCCGGGCTGGGCTGGCGGGCGATGTTCGTGCTCGGCGCGCTGCCCGCGCTGGTGCTGGTGCCGCTGGTCTGGCTCCGGCTGCCCGAGTCGATCCCGGTCGAGCGCGGGCCTGCCGCGCGGCGCAACCCGATCGCGACCCTGTTCCGGGGCGGCTACCTGCGCGCGACGCTCGCCTTCTGGATCACCTCGTTCATGGGCCTGCTGCTGGTCTACGGCCTGAACACCTGGCTGCCGGAGATCATGCGCTCCGCCGGCTACGCGCTCGGCGCGGCGCTGGCCCTGCTGCTGGTGCTCAACGTCGGCGCGATCCTCGGGCTGCTCCTCGCCGGCCGCGTCGCGGACAAGATCGGCGTGCGCACCTCGACGATCGCCTGGTTCACCGCCGCCGCGCTGTTCCTCGCGCTGCTGTCGATCAAGCTGCCCGGCGTCGGCGTGTACGTGAGCGTGCTGCTCGCGGGCGTGTTCGTGTTCAGCTCGCAGGTGCTCGTGTACGCCTACGTCAGCCAGTACTACCCGGCCGAGGCGCGCGCCACGGCCATCGGCAGCGCCTCCGGCGTCGGTCGGCTCGGTGCGATCTGCGGCCCGGTGGTCGGCGGCACCCTGCTCTCGGCGGGCCTCGCCTACCCCTGGGGCTTCTACGCCTTCGCGGTCGTCGCGGCCGTCGGAGCGGTCTCGGTCTCGGTGGTCGGGCGCATCCGCTCCACCGACACCCCCGACCGCCGGATGGAGACCGCCTGAGCAGGGTCCGGACGCCGCCGTCGACGCTGGTGCGCTCCATGGACACGTGCGGAGCTGCGAACCAGCCGGGTGTGTGGCGGGCCTGCTGCGTGGGCCACCGAGCCCTTCATGATCGTCGCTATCGGAGCGGAAGCCGCGCTGAGCGCGGGTCTCGTTCCACGGCCAGTGATCATGGTCAGGGCCGTACGGGACCGACCGCCGCGTGCCGGACCGGGTCCGCGGAGCACGCAGGAAGACGGGCGCGCCGGGGACCCCTCGACCCCGGCGCGCCCGCGAACCCGCGGTTCCGCTCAGCGGCGGAACAGCGCCGCGATCTCGTGCCGGCGCACCCACGCGATCAGGGCGAACAGCACGCCCAGGATGATCGGCGTGTAGACGTACTCGGCCATGCCGATCACGAAGACCTGGAAGAGCGCCGCGCCGATCATGAGCGCCACGAGGCAGGCGGCGGCGAGGCCCGCGAGCACCGGGATCATCAGGCCGATGCCGCCCGCGACCTCCAGCGCCCCGATGACGTAGCGGAACCAGTCGCCCGCGCCGATGGCGTCGAAGGTCTGCACGGCCGTGGCCTCGCCGAACAGCTTCGGCGCGCCGGAGGCGACGGCCATGAACAGGCCCAGCACGACCTGCAGGACGTACAGGGCGATCCGGCCCTTGCTGCGGGCGGGGGCGGCGGTACCGGCGGCGATCATGGTCTCGGTCCTCTCGGTCGGTGCGGCATCTGCCGCGCTGTCAGAGGGGAGACCGCACTTCCGCCGGGAACTCATCGCCGCCGGCCCCGAGTTCCCCGCGGAGGATCACCTCGGGGTCCGCCGGCCGCTCCAGCAGCGCCTCGTCCGGCGGCGCGAACCCGAAGCGCGCGCGCTTCACCCCGGCCACCCTCGCAGGCGCTGCACGGCGGGGCAGCCGGATTCGGCGCGCGGCCTCCTTACGGCAGCATCCAGCCCAGCACCGGCGTGGACTGCAGGTAGATCAGGATCGCGAGCAACAGCAGCATGCCGAGGCTCCACCCGACGACCTTCCGCAGCAGCACGCCCTCCTGCCCGTCGAGCTTCACCGCGGCGACGGCGATCGTCAGGTTCTGCGGCGACAGCATCTTCCCGAGCACGCCGCCCGACGAGTTCGCGCCGGCCAGCAGCTCCGGCGGCAGCCCGGCCGAGTTGGCCGCGGTCACCTGCAGGGAACCGAACAACGCGTTGGCCGACGTGTCCGAGCCCGTCACGGCGACGCCGAACCAGCCGAGGATCGGGGACAGGAAGGCGAGGGCGCCGCCCGCGCCGGCGATCAGCAGGCCGATGGCGGTGGTCTGGGCCGAGGCGTTCATGACGTAGGCCAGGGCCAGGACCGCGGCGACCGTGAGGATCGCCCACTTCAGGTCCGCGACCGTGCGCCCCCAGATCCGGACGGCCTCGGCGGCACCGATGCCGAGCACCGCCGCGACGATCACCCCGGCGATGAGCATCAGGGTCCCGGCGGTCGACAGCCAGGTCAGCGAGTACTGCGTGGTGCTGCTGGGCTTGCCGTTGGCGGCCACGACGTCGAGGCCCGGCCAGTGGAACGCCAGCTTCAGCTTGTCGACGGCCGGCTTGATCCCCGGCAGCTGTACGAGCGCGAAGACCAGCACGATGATCACGTAGGGGGCGTAGGCGCGACGGATCTCACGGGGATCGTCGACCCTGGCGCCCGACCGCACGGTCGCGACCGCCTCGCCGCCCTCGGGCGAGCTCTCGGCGGGGACGGGCCCACCGGTCGGCCGGGGCCCACCGCGGCCGGACCCGCCGGTGCCCTCACCGGAGGAGTCGGGACCGCCCGCCCCGACGAGGCTCCCGCCGCCGGCCCCGGGCTCGACGTCGGGCTCGGCCTCCGCGCCCGTCCGGCGCGCGGCCCACGCCGCGTGCGGCATCGCCCGGGCGACCACCACGACGGCGATCGCGGAGAGCAGCGCGGCCAGGATGTCCGTCAGGGGCACGGAGATGTAGTTCGACGTGACGAACTGGACGATCGCGAAGACGACGCCGGACACGACCGCGGGCACCCACGCCTCCCGCACACCCCGGCGCCCGTCGACCAGGAACACCAGCACCAGCGGGACGAACAGGGCCAGGAACGGGGTCTGCCGCCCGACCATCGAGGCGACGTCGTGGAGCGGCAGTCCGGTCACCTGCGCGAGCGTGATCACCGGGACACCCATCGCGCCGAACGCCACCGGCGCGGTGTTCGCGACGAGCGCCAGCACGGCCGCGCGCAGCGGCCGGAAGCCGAGCGCCATCAGCATCACCGACGAGATCGCCACCGGCGCGCCGAAGCCGGCCAGGGCCTCCAGCAGGGCGCCGAAGCAGAACGCGACGAGGATCGCCTGGGTGCGCCGGTCCGAGGACAGCGCGCCGAAGCTGCGGCGCAGCACGTCGAAGTGCCCGGTCGCGACGGTCATGTTGAACACCCAGAGGGCGTTCACGACGATCCACATGATCGGGAACAGTCCGAAGAACGCACCGTGCGCGGCGGCCAGCAACGACATGCCGAACGGCATCGCGAAGCCCACGATCGCGACGGCGAGCGCCGCGACCAGACCGGCCAGCGCCGCCCACTGGGCCCGCACGCGCAGCACCCCCAACGAGAGGAGCACCACCGCGAGCGGGATCACGGAGACCAGGGCGGACCACCCGAGCGATCCGCCCACGGCCTTCGGGTCCTGCTGGTAGACCGCCAGGACCGGCCCCGCCAACTGTCCGGACAACACCGTCGCAGACGTCATGGTCGCGAAGTGTGCGCCGCGTCACCCCACTCGGCAGGGTGGACTGGGCCGAACGGGTGGCGGGGTGGCCGGGTCTCAGTCCTCGGTGATCGACAATGCGCCGGACGGGCAGGCGTCGACCGCCGCGCGCACCTTCCCGTCCGTGTCCGGGTCCTCCTCCAGGAGGACCACGATGCCGTCGTCGTCCTGGTCGAACACCGCGGAGTCGGTCATCACGCACATGCCCGCGCCGATGCACACACCGCGGTCCGCCCTGAGCGCGCCCATCACGCTCCTCCCCACGTCACGGGCAGGCTCTCCATCCCGTAGACGACGTTGAACGACCGGAACCTACGATCTTCGCCGGCCGGCCGCAGGTCCGGGAACCGCTGCAGCACCGCGGGGAAGGCGATCCGCATCTCCATGCGGGCCAGCGGTGCGCCGAGGCAGTGGTGCACCCCGTGCCCGAAGGCGACGTGCCCGAGCGCGCCGCGCCGGACGTCGAGCCGCTCGGGATCCTCGAGCAGGGCGGTGTCGCGGTTCGCGGCCGGGATCGAGAGCATCACCAGCTCGCCCTCCGCGATCGGCTGCCCGGCGATCTCGGCCGGTCCGGTCGCGGACTTGATCGTGCCGGAGTGCACGATCGACAACCAGCGCAGCAGCTCCTCGACGGCGGGCCCGATCGCGTCCGGGTCGTCCCGTACCAGGGCGAGCTGGTCGGGGTGGTCCATCAGCGCCAGCGTGCCCAGCCCGAGCATGTTCGACGTGGTCTCGTGCCCGGCGATCAGCAGGAGGTTCGCGATGCCGATCAGCTCGTCCGTGCTGAGCTCCTCGCCGTGCTCGCGCACCAGCATGCCGAGCAGCTCCTCGCCCGGCTCCGCCCGCTCGCGCGCGACGAGACCGGCCATGTAGTCGCGCTGCTCCTCCTGGGCCCGCATCCGCTCGTCCATCGGCGACGACAGGTCGAGCAGCCGCGCGCTGCGCCGCTGGAACTCCGCCCGGTCCCCGTACGGCACGCCGAGCAGCTCGCAGATCACCAGCGACGGGACCGGCAGCGCGAAGTCGGCGACCAGGTCCGCGGGCGGCCCGGCCTGCTCCATGGCGTCCAGGTGCTGGTCGACGATCTCGCGCACCCGGGGCTCCAGCCGGGCCATCCGCCGCCCGGTGAACTCCGGGGTGAGCATCCGCCGCAGCCGGGTGTGCGCGGGCGGGTCGAACGCCAGCAGGTTCCCGGCCCGCAGCCGCGCGATCTCCTCCGGGCTCCGCTCCGGCATGCCCGGCGGGCGGAACGCGCCCTGCCACTCGTTGCTGAACCGCCCCGCGTCGCCGAGCACCTCCCGGACGTCCGACCAGCGCGTGACCAGCCACGCCTCCAGCCCGAAGGGCGTGCGGACCTTCCGCACCCCGGCCCCGTCGCGGATCGCCCCCAGCTCGGGCGCCGGGTCGAAGCCCACCCGCTGCATGTGCAGCGGCAGCTCCTCGACCCCTCGTGCACCCGGCCCCCTGGCGGTCCGCCCGGTGCTCTGCGCGGTGCTCTGCGTGGTGGTCCGTGCGGTCTCCGTCATCCGGCCTCCCCCATCGGCTCGCCCCTCCGGCCACTCTCACACCGCGTCCGCGGCCGGGCACGCACTGCGCTGAGAGGGTGCTGAGCGAGTCGGACATCCCGGGCGCCGACGCTCATCCGTGCAGGTTCCGGTACAGGTCCCGCAGCAGCAGGATCTCGGCGCCGTGGTGGATGGCCTCGCGCTGGATGTGGAGCACCAGGTCCGCCATCGGGAACTCGGCGAACGGGCCCTCCGCCGGCCCGCACGGCCGGGCCAGGCCCGCGTCGTCGAGCGCCTCGACGCCGCCCGTCCAGGCCGCGTAGGCCCGGTCGAGCTGGCGCAGGGCCTCGGCGGCGGTGCCGGCGTAGGCGTGCTCCTCGTAGGAGGTCGGCGGCCCGCCGAAGTGCGCCGCCGCCCGCACGCCGAACACCCCGACGATCAGGTGCGCCATCCGCCACGCGATCGTGGTCAGTGGCGGGGGATCGGGTTCGGGAAAGGCGAAGTCGACCCGGAAGTCGCCGGTGCCCGCCTGGACCGCACCCGGTGCGGGCCGCCCGGCGGGGCGGACGCTCCACCCCGGCGCGGGCTCCCAGAGGTACTCCTCGTCCGTCAGCCCCTCGAGCTTCGGCCGCAGCAGCGCCTGCCAGTGCCAGGAGAGCTGCTCGGCCAGCTGCGTGGTGGCGGTGCGCGTCGTGGTGTCCGTCATGCTCGCGCACGCTAGCCCCGGCCCCCGACAGTTCCCGGCACGGTGAGTGGTGCCGGAGCACCACCCACCGCGCACGGGTGGCTCAGCTGCGGGGGACCGGGACGTTGCGGATGCTCGCGTCGAGCAGCTGGACCGGGTGCAGCAGCGGCAGGGCCCCGTCGGTGCCGTCCTTGAGGTGCTTGCCGATCTGCAGCAGGCAGCCCGGGTTGGCGGTGACGACGACCGCGGGCTCGACCGACCGGACGTTGTCGGCCTTCCGCTTGCCCAGCTCGTCGGCCGCATCGGGCATGATCATGTTGTAGATGCCCGCGGAGCCGCAGCACAGCGCCGCCTCCGGGATGTCGAGCAGCTCCAGCTCGGGGATGCTGCGCAGCACCTCCCGCGGCTGCGTGCGCACGCCCTGGGCGTGCCCGAGGTGGCAGGCGTCGTGGTAGGCGACCCGCGCCGCGACGGGCGAGCGCGGCGCGCGCGGGCCCAGCTCGGCGAGCACCTCGTGCACGTCGCGGACCCGCGCGCTGAACTCCTTCGCCCGCACCGCCCACTCCGGGTCGTCGGCGAGCAGGTGGGCGTAGTCCTTCATCGAGGACCCGCAGCCGGCCACGTTGGTCACCACGTGGTCGACGTCGAGCCGCTCGAACCGCTCGATCGTCCGCTTGGCCCGGGCCAGCGCCGGGTCCTCACGGCCGGCGTGCAGCTCGAGCGCCCCGCAGCACTGCTGGTCGCGGGGGACGAGCACGTCGAGCCCCTCGGCCGAGAGCACCCGCACGGTGGCCTCGTTGACCCGGTGGAAGAACACGTCCTGGACGCAGCCGGACAGCAGCGCGACCCGGCCGCGCCGGTCCCCGACGGCGGAGGTGTGCACCGGCAGGGTCGCGAAGGCCTCCCGCACCGTGACGGGCGGGAGCAGCGACTCCAGCGCGGCCAGCCGGCCGGGGAGCTTCGCGGCGAGCTTCCGGACGGCCGGCACGGCGGCGAGCTTCTGGTACAGCGCCCCCGGCAGGGCGGCCGCGCGCAGCCGCCGCTTGTACGGGAACAGCGCGAAGATCGCCTCGCGGAACAGCCGGTCGGAGGGGGTCCGCGGCACGTTGCGCTCGAGCTGCGGGCGCACCGACTCGAGCAGCTTGTCGTACTGCACGCCCGACGGGCACGCCGTCACGCACGCCATGCAGCCCAGGCAGGCGTCGATGTGCTGGCGCAGCGGCCCCTCCAGGCCGATCTCGCCCTTCTCGGCGAGGTCCATGAGGTAGATGCGCCCGCGCGGCGAGTCCATCTCCTCGCCCCACAGCTGGTAGGTGGGGCAGGTCGGCAGGCAGAAACCGCAGTGCACGCAGTCGTCGAGCAGCTCCCGCGAGGGCGGGTGGTGCTCGTCGAAGGCGCTCGGGCCGGTCTGCGGCAGGTTGGTGTCGGCGGAGCCGGCGGGTGTGGTCACGAGATCTCCCACGGGTCGTAGCGGCCCGGGCCGAACCGGCCGTCCGGGTCGAACCGCTGCTTGACGGCCTTGAGCACGGCGAGGGCGGAGGGCGGCGGCCCCCACGCCGGGGCGTCGAGGTCGGCGGGGCGCGACCGCAGGACGCTCGTCCCGCCGGCCGCGTGGACGGCGGCGTGCGCCTCGGCGACCGCCGTCCCGGGTACGGAGACGGTGGCCACCCCGGTCCCGAGGCCCGCGGTGGCGGCCGCGGCCGGCAGCCCCTCCAGCACACCCGGCAGGACCGAGGGCTTCACCCCGATCCGCAGCACGGCGGCCCCCTCCGTTCCGCGGGTGAGGGCCGCGTGCTCGCCCCACACGTCCGCCTCGGCCACGGCCGCCCCGTCGCCGAGCAGCCGGGTGAGCCGCTCCAGCCGGGCCGGCAGGGCCTCGTCGGTGGAGTCGATGCGGACCAGCAGCCGGCCCGAGCTCAGCCACTCGACGGCCGTCGGCTCCAGCTGCGAGGCCAGCACCTCGCGCCCGAGCCGGGCCGCCTCGGCGAGGTCGCACTCCACCACCACGGTGCCGACGGCCTTCGGCACCGGGTGCAGCCGCAGCACGACCTCGACCAGCGCCCCGAGGGTGCCGTAGGAGCCGTGCAGCAGCTTGGCCAGGTCGAACCCGGCCACGTTCTTGATGACGTGCCCGCCCGAGCGGACCACCGCGCCGTCGGCGAGCAGCGTGGTGGCCCCGATGACGAGGTCGCGCAGCGTGCCGTGGACCAGCGCGGACGGCCCGGCGTCGGCCGTGGCCACCAGCCCGCCGACCGTCGCCCCGTCGGCCACCCGCGCGGCGTCGAACGACAGGTGCTGGCCGTGCTTCGCCAGCTCCTCCTGCAGCGCCCGCAGCGGCGTCCCGGCGTGCACCGAGACCGTCATGTCGCCCGGGTTGTGGGTGATGACGCCGCTCAGCCCGGTGGTGTCGAACACGGCGTCGACGGGCCCCAGCCGGCCCGCCCAGTCCGCGGCCGTCCCGGCCCCGGCGACGGAGATCCGGCCGGCGGTGTCGAGGACGGCCTCGCGGGCCTCCTTCAACGACGCCGGCTTCAAGGCCGTCAGGGTCCCCTCCCGATCACTCATAGCCGCTCGATCACTCCCGACTCCTCCAGCGGGTGCGGCCGGTACTTCCCGGGCCGTTCGCCGCACAGCCGCGGCGTGGGCAGGACCTTGCCCGGGTTGCAGATGCCCTCGGGATCGAACGCGTCGCGCACCCGCTGCATCACCGCGAGGTCCTCCTCGCCGTACATCTTCGGCATCGAGCACGCCTTGTCCGTGCCGATGCCGTGCTCGCCGGACAGCGACCCGCCCAGCTCCACGCAGAGCTCCGCGATCGCCCCGGACAGCTCCTCGGCCCGCTCGGTCTCGCCCGCGGCGGCGCTGTAGAGGACCAGCGGGTGGAGGTTGCCGTCGCCGGCGTGGAAGACGTTGGCCACCCGCAGGCCGGCCTCGTCGCCCATGTCGGCGATGCGGCCGAGCACCTCGGCGAGCCGGGTCCGGGGGACCACGCCGTCCTGCACGAAGTAGTCCGGCGAGATCCGGCCGACCGCGGCGAAGGCCGCCTTGCGCCCGCGCCAGATCGCCGCCCGCTCCTCCGGCGAGCCCGCGATGTGCAGCCGGGTGCAGCCGTGGGCGTCGCAGATCTCCTTGACCTGCGTGAATTCTGCGTCGCACTGCTCGATCGGGCCGTCGAGCTCCACGACGAGCGCGGCCGGGACGCCCACCGTGTAGCCGGCGTGCACCGCCTCCTCCGCCGCCTCGATCGCGAGCGTGTCCATCATCTCGACGGCCGCGGGCACGATCCCGGCCGCGACGATGTCCGAGACCACCTCGCCCGCCTCGGCGACCGACGGGAAGTCCGCCAGCAGCGTCCGCACCGTCTCCGGGGTGCGCAGCAGCCGCACGGTGATCTTCGTGGTGATCCCCAGCGTGCCCTCGGAGCCGAGGAACACCCCGCGCAGGTCCGGGCCCTGCTGCTCGGGGGAGTCGCCGCCGAGGGTGACCAGCTCGCCGTCGGGCAGCACGACCTCCATCGACAGCACGTGGTTCGTGGTGAACCCGTACTTGAGGCAGTGCGCGCCGCCGGAGTTCTCCGCGACGTTGCCGCCGATCGTGCACACCTGCTGCGAGGAGGGATCGGGCGCGTAGTAGAGCCCGTGCGCCGCGACGGCCGCGGTGATCTCCAGGTTGGTGACCCCGGGCTCGACGACGGCGCGCCGGTTCTCCGGGTCGACCTCCAGCACGCGCTTCAGGCGGGCCAGGGAGATCACCACGCCGTCGGCCACCGGGAGCGCGCCACCGGAGAGCCCGGTGCCGGCGCCGCGGGCGACGAACGGGACCCCGTTGCGGTGACAGGCCTTCACCGCCCGGGCGACCGCCTCCGCGTCGCGGGGGATGAGCACGATCTCGGGACGGACCCGGTACCCGGTCAGTCCGTCGCACTCGTAGGCGCGGGTCTGCACGGGGTCGTCGACGACGTCGTCGGGGCCCAGGGCCGCGACGATCGCGGCGCGGGCCACGGGATCGAGGGCCATCTGACCTCCTTGTCACGGCTCGTGGTGGGAACGGGGAAAGCGTAGGGCGGCACGGGCGCCGCGGCCGTCTCGAATCGGCCGCGGTCAGGGTCAGGCGGTCGCGAGCAGGGTGCCGAGCCGTCGGCCGGCCGCGACGACGAGCGGCGCGATCCGGGCGACGGCGGTGTCGTCCATGCGGGAGAGGGGACCGGACACCGAGACGGCGGCCGATCCGTGCGGTCCGGTCACGGGCGCGGCCACGCACCGCACGCCGGTCTCCTGTTCGCCCTCGTCGAGCACGTAGCCGCGCTCGCGGGCGACGGCCAGCTCGCGGGCGAGCACGTCCGCGTCGGTGATCGTGGTCGGCGTGACGGCGGGGAGGCCGGTGCGCGCGACGACCGCGGCGGCGTCGGCGGGCGGCAGCGCGGACAGCAGCGCCTTGCCGACGCCCGTGCAGTGCACCGGCACCCGTCGCCCGATCTCGGTGAACATCCGCATCTGGTGCGGCGAGGGGACCTGGGCGACGTAGACCGCCCGGTCGCCGTCGAGCACCGCGAGGTTCGCCGTCTCGCCGATCTCGGCGACGAGGTCCGCGAGCACGGGGGTGGCCCACCGGCCGAACTGGCGCGCGGCCGTCTCGCCCAGTCCGACGAGCTTCGGGCCGAGCGTGTAGCGCCGCGAGGGCAGCTGCCGCAGGTAGCCCAGGTCGACGAGGGTGCGCACCAGCCGGTGGATCGTCGCCGGGGCGAGCCCGGTGCGGTCGGCGAGCTCGGACAGCCCGGCCTCGCCGCCCGCCTCCGTCAGCGTCTCGAGCAGCCCGAACGCCCGGGCCAGCGACTGGACGCCGCCCGCACGGGGTACATCGGGCCGGGACGTGGTGCCGTCGGTCACAAGTGCCGACCCTACATTCCATGATGCGGAAACTCCAGTCCGTCTGGTAGAAAAGACGCCGCAGCAGAGTCGAGGAGAGAGGACGCCGCGATGGCCGGCACCGCAGGACTTCAGGTCGATCCCGAGCTCCGGCGGTTCGTGGAGGGCGAGCTGCTGGCGGGCCTGGACCTGACTCCCGAGGCCTTCTGGGGCGCGCTCGCCGACCTGCAGGGGCGCTTCGCCCCGCGGATCGCCGAGCTGCTCGCCCGCCGGGACGAGATCCAGGCGCGGATCGACGCCTGGCACGAGGCCCACGGCCCGGGCGAGGCCGAGGCCTACGAGAAGCTGCTCACCGAGCTGGGCTACCTCCTGCCCGCCGACGAGCCGGCCTCGATCTCGGTCGGCGACGTCGACGCCGAGATCGCCGAGGTCCCCGGCCCGCAGCTGGTCGTCCCGGCCACCGTGCCCCGGTACGCGCTGAACGCGGCCAACGCCCGCTGGGGCTCGCTCTACGACGCCTTCTACGGCACCGACGCGCTGCCGCTGGACCACGAGCTCGCCAAGGGTTACGACGAGAAGCGCGGCGCCCAGGTCATCGCCGCCGCGGACGAGCTGCTCGACGAGCTGTTCCCGCTGGCCCAGGGCTCGCACGCGGACGTCACCGCCTACTCGGGGTCCGAGCAGGGTCTCGTCGCGTTCACCGGGGGCGGCGAGAGCGGGCTGGCCGACGCCGGGCAGTTCGCCGGCTTCCGCGCGCCCGACGGCGAGGGCCGCGCCGCGATCCTGCTGCAGCGCAACGGCCTGCACGTCGAGCTGACGATCGACCCGACGCACCGCGTCGGCCGGCAGCACCACGCGGACGTGGCCGACGTCGTGCTGGAGTCCGCGGTCACCACCATCGTCGACCTCGAGGACTCGGTCGCCACGGTCGACGGCGAGGACAAGGCCCTGGCCTACCGCACCTGGCTCGGCCTGATGACCGGCGAGCTGGTGGCGGAGTTCCAGAAGGGCGGCGAGACCGTCACCCGGCGGGTGCACGGCGACCGCGAGTACACCGGCCCCGACGGATCGCCGCTCACGCTGCCGGGCCGCTCGCTGCTGCTGGTCCGCAACGTCGGCCACCACATGACCACCGACGCCGTGCGCACCGCCGAGGGCGAGGAGATCGCCGAGGGCGTGCTCGACGCGCTGGTCACGGCCACCGCGGCGCAGTACGACCTGCAGGGCAAGGGACGGTTCTCCAACTCCCGCAGCGGGTCGATGTACATCGTCAAGCCCAAGCAGCACGGGCCGGACGAGGTGGCGCTGACCGTCGAGCTGTTCGCCGCCGTGGAGGAGGCCCTCGGCCTGCCCGCGCGCACGCTCAAGATCGGCATCATGGACGAGGAGAAGCGCACCAGCGTGAACCTCGCGAGCGCGATCGCGGCCGCCGCCGACCGGGTCATCTTCGTCAACACCGGCTTCCTCGACCGCACCGGCGACGAGATCCACACCTGCTTCGCGGCCGGCCCGGTGATCCCCAAGGGCGACATGAAGTCGTCGACCTGGCTCAACGCCTACGAGGACCGCAACGTCGACGTCGCGCTCGCCTCCGGGTTCGCGCACACGGCCCAGATCGGCAAGGGCATGTGGGCCAAGCCCGCTGCGATGGCCGACATGCTGGAGCAGAAGGGCGCCCAGCCGCAGCAGGGCGCCAACTGCGCGTGGGTGCCCTCGCCGACCGCCGCCACCCTGCACGCGCTGCACTACCTGCGCACGGACGTGCACGCCGTCCAGGAGGACATCGCGAAGCGGGCCGTGACCGACCGCGAGAAGCTGCTCGTGCTGCCGATCCTCACCGGGGAGCTCACCGACGAGCAGAAGACCCACGAGCTGGAGACGAACGCGCAGTCGATCCTCGGCTACGTCGTCCGCTGGGTGGGCCTGGGCATCGGCTGCTCCACGGTGCCGGACCTCGAGGGCGTCGGGCTGATGGAGGACCGGGCGACGCTGCGGATCTCCAGCCAGCTCATCGCGAACTGGCTGCACCACGGCGTGGTCGAGGAGAAGACCGTCCGGGACACCTTCGCCCGCATGGCCGCCCTGGTCGACGAGCAGAACGCCAACGAGCCCGGCTACCCGCCGATGGCCAAGGACCTCGAGGGCAGCGAGAGCTTCCAGGCCGCCCTGGAGCTCGTCTTCACCGGCCGCACCGAGCCCAACGGCTACACCGAGCGCGTGCTCACCACCTGGCGGCAGAAGGCCAAGCAGCGCGGATGAGGTCTGCGTCTCCCCAGGGAACGCGGCCCGGCGGCGACGGGTTGGTCCCCGACGTGGGAGGACGGACGAGGTCCTGGGCGCGCGTCGCGGCGGTGCTGTTCGCCATCGGCTACGGCGCGAACCAGTTCAGCCCGCTCATGGTCGTGTACCGCGAGCAGGGGCACTACTCGGCCACGGTGGTCGCGGCGTTCTTCGGCGTCTACGTGGCCGGGCTCGCCCCGGGCCTGCTCCTCGGGGGCCCGCTGTCGGACCGGCTCGGCCGACGGCGGGTCCTGCTGCCGGCGCTGGTCGCGTCGGTGCCGGCGAGCGCGGTCCTCGCCGCCGGGGCCTTCTCCGAGGCGCTGCTGTTCACGGGGCGGTTCCTGTTCGGCGTGGTCACCGGCGTGGCCATGGCCGTCGGGACGACGTGGGTCAAGGAGCTCTCGCAGGCCCCGTTCGACCCCGAGGCGGACCCGGGCTCCGGCGCCCGCCGCGCCGCGCTCGCGCTCTCCGCGGGGTTCGGCGTCGGTCCGGTGGTCGGCGGCGTCCTGGCCCAGTGGGCGCCGCTGCCGATGGAGCTGCCCTACCTGGTGCACATCGTGCTCACCCTCCCGGTGATCGCGCTGGTCGTCCGCGCACCCGAGACGCGGCTGCCGGAGACGGCGCCCCGGCGGTCGCTCCTCGCGGACCTGAAGGTGCCGGCGGTGGCGCACCCGCGCTTCCGCGGCCTGGTGCTGCCGCTGGCGCCGTGGGTCTTCGCCGGTCCCGCGCTGTCCTTCGCGGTGCAGCCGGCCGCCCTCGGGGCGGAGCGCACGGCCGGCTTCGGGCTGATCTTCGCCACCGGGCTCACGGCCGTGACGCTGTCGGCGGGCATCGCCATCCAGTCCGCCGCCCGCCGGCTCGACGCCCGCGCCCCGCTCGCCGGCGCCCGGCTCGGCCTCGCGCTGATCGTCGTCGGGACCCTGGTCTCCGCGGGCACGGCGCTGACCGGTTCGCTGGTCGTGGCGTTCGTCGCGTCGGCGGTCCTCGGCGGGGCCTACGGCATCTCGCTGGTCTCCGGGCTGCTGGAGGTGCAGCGGATCGCCGAGCCGGCGCACCTGGCCGGGCTGACCGCCGTCTTCTACACGCTGACCTACGGCGGGTTCCTGTTGCCGGTGGTCCTGGCGCCGCTCGCCGTCCACGTGCCGTACGCGGTGCTGCTCGTGGTGGTGGCCGCGGTCGCCGCCGTGTGTCTCGCGATGCTGGTCGCGGCCGGCCGCCGCACGCGGGCCACGGTCGCGGCATGACGCTCGACCTCCGCGCCACCGCCTTCGACCATCCCGACGCGCAGCGGCTGATCGCCGCGGTCCAGCAGGTCTACGTCGAGCGCTACGGCGGCCAGGACGGGACGCGCACCGACCCCGCGGAGTTCGCCGCCCCGCACGGGCTCTTCCTCGTGGGCTACGCCGAGGGCGTGCCGGTCGCGTCGGGCGGCTGGCGGGTGCGCGACGCCGAGGCGGGCGATCCCGAGGTCCGGGACGGCGACGCCGAGATCAAGCGGATGTTCGTGGTCCCGGAGGCCCGGGGGAGGGGGCACGCCCGCGCGGTGCTCGCCGCGATCGAGCAGTCGGCTGCCGCGGCCGGGCGGCGCCGGATGATCCTCGAGACGGGCACGAAGCAGCCGGAGGCGGTCGCGCTCTACCGCAGCTCCGGCTACGCGCCGATCGTGCGGTTCGGGATCTACCGGAACGAACCGGACAGCCTCTGCTTCGCCAAGATCATCGCCTGAGCGGCGGGGCCCGCCGGGCCGACCAGTAGGATCGGTGTCGGCGCCGGTTTCCGGCGCACCCTGTCCGAAGCTCGTCAACGACCCGACGCACCCTGAGCCGGGCCGCTCCCTTGAGCATGCGCGCCGCACGGGTGTCGCGGGACGGAGGTGTCTTGCTCGCGCTCGTCGTCGCCCATCTCGTGGTGGCCGCCGTGCTGCCCCTGGTGTCGCGGCGCAGCCGGCGTGCCGCCTTCGGGGTCGCCGCGGTCCTCCCCGCCGCCACGCTGGTCTGGGGGTTCGCCCACCTCGATGCGGCGCTCGGGCCCGGCCTCGAGGAGACGGTGACCTGGTCCGCGGCGTTGGACCTCGAGCTCGGGTTCCGGCTCGACGCGCTGGGCCTGGTCATGATCGTGCTGGTCGGCGGGCTCGGGGCGCTGATCCTGGCCTACAGCGCGTGGTACTTCGGCAAGGACAGCCGGGACGCCCCACGGAACTCGGCGCTGCTGCTCGCGTTCGCCGGGGCGATGCTCGGCCTCGTCCTGGCGGACGACCTGCTCACCCTCTACGTCTTCTGGGAGCTGACGTCGATCGCGTCGTTCCTGCTGGTCGGGCAGGGCGGCCTGCACCGGGCCAACCGGCGCGCGGCCGTGCAGGCGCTGCTGGTCACGGTGTTCGGCGGGCTCGCGATGCTGCTGGGGATCGTGTTCGTGGGCGAGTCCGCGGGCACCTACCGGATCTCGGAGATCGTCGCCGCGCCGCCGCCGGGCGGGGTGGCCGCCACCGGCGTCGCGCTGATCCTTGTCGGCGCGCTCACCAAGTCCGCCCAGGCGCCGTTCCACCCCTGGCTCCCCGCGGCGATGGCCGCGCCCACGCCGGTGAGTGCCTACCTGCACGCCGCGTCGATGGTGAAGGCCGGCGTGGTGCTGGTGGGCCGGCTCTCCCCGGGCTTCGCCGACCGGGCCGAGTGGTGGGTGCCGATCGCCGTGCTGGGGCTGGTCACGATGCTGATCGGCGGCTGGCGGGCACTGCACGAGACGGACCTGAAGCGGCTGCTGGCCTTCGGCACGGTGAGCCAGCTCGGCTTCCTCATGGTGCTGTTCGGCTCCGGCGACCGGATCGGCGAGGTCGCGGCGCTGACCATGCTGCTGGCCCACGGCCTGTTCAAGGCGCCGCTGTTCATGGTCGTCGGGATCGTCGACAAGGTCACCGGCACCCGGGAGGTCGGCGCGCTGTCCGGGCTCGGGCGCAGGCTGCCGGGGCTCGCCGTGGCCGCGGTCCTGGCCGCGGCGTCCATGGCCGGGGTGCCGTTCCTGCTCGGGTTCCTGGGCAAGGAGGCGGCGTTCGAGGCGTTCGTGCACCAGGGAGGCGCCCGCGGGTGGGTCCTCGCGCTCGGCCTGCTCGCCGGGTCGGTCCTCACCGTCGCCTACTCCGCGCGCTTCCTGTGGGGCGCCTTCGCCGACAAGCCCGGCGTCGAGCCCGTCGACCCCAGGCGGCCCGCCGCGGGCCTGCTCGCGCCGACCTGGACGGCCGCGATCGCCGGGCTGGTGCTCGGGTCCGTCCCGCCGCTGGTGAACGCCCTGGCCCAGCCCTACGCCGAGGCCTACCCGGCCACCGACGCGACCGAGGCGGACTACCACCTCGCGCTCTGGCACGGGCTCTCGCTGCCGCTGCTGTTCTCCGTGGTCGCGCTGGCCGGCGGCCTCGCGCTGCACGTCGGTCGCGACCGGATCACCGGCGTGCACCGGGCGTTGCGCCATCCGCTGTCCGCGCAGCGCGGCTACGAGACCGCCGTGGCCGGGCTGGAGCGGGCCGCCACCCAGGTCACCGGTCGCGTGCAGGTCGGTTCGCTGCCCGTCTACCTGGGCGTCCTGCTGTGCACGGTGCTCGTCCTGCCGGGCGTCGCGCTGGTCACCGGCGGGACCTGGCCGCAGGACCAGTCGCTCGTGTCGTCGCTGCTGCAGCTCCCGCTCGGCCTGATCGTGGTGGCCGCGGCCCTCGCCCTGACCCGGGTCCGCCGGCGGTTCACCGCCGTCCTGCTGGTCGGCGCGATCGGCTACGGGATCGGCGGGCTGTTCGTCGTCGACGGGGCGCCGGACCTCGCACTGGCGCAGTTCCTGGTCGAGACGCTCACGCTGGTGGCCTTCGTGTTCGTGCTGCGCCGGCTGCCGGCGCACTTCGATACCCAGAACGGCACCGGCTCCTCGCCCGACGCGAAGCCCCACCGGGGTGTCCAGCTGCGGAAGGCCGCCCTCGCCACCGTGACGGGCGTGTTCGTCGCGGTCGCGGGCGTGGTCCTCACCGGCGCACGACAGCAGCCTCCCGCCGCCAGCGGCGAGTTCGTGGCCCGCGCCCCGGAGGCCGGGGCGGACAACGTCATCGCGGCGATCCTCGTCGACTTC
This sequence comes from Pseudonocardia autotrophica, assembly GCF_000717175.1. Lineage (GTDB taxonomy): Bacteria > Actinomycetota > Actinomycetes > Mycobacteriales > Pseudonocardiaceae > Pseudonocardia > Pseudonocardia halophobica. Next base: position 57,150 of record NZ_JNYD01000013.1, read on the forward strand.
CGCGCGCTGGACACCGTCGGCGAGATCACCGTGCTGCTCATCGCCGCGGCCGGTACGGCGAGCCTCGTGCTCGCCACCCGCTTCGACCGGAAACGCGAGGCCGGCGGCGGCACCCCCGAGCACGAGAGGGAGGTCCTCGGATGAGCAACCGCGAACCGGTGCCGTTCGCGCAGTGGGACGAGCCGGAGGGGGAGTGGACGCTGCCCGGGGCCTGTCCCGTCCGCTCCAACCGCACTCTGATGCTGGAGGCCGCCGCCCGCTTCCTCTTCCCCACCGTGCTGGTCTTCTCGGTCTACCTGCTGATCGTGGGGCACTACGCGCCCGGGGGCGGGTTCCCCGGCGGTTTGGTGGCCGGGCTGGCCTTCGTGCTGCGCTACATCGCCGGCGGCGAGTCGGAGGGCGCCGAGATCGGCTCGCGGTTCGTCGTGCGCCCGCCGGTACTCATGGGGCTCGGCCTGCTGGTCGCCGTGGTGTCCGCGCTCGCGCCGGCGGCCTTCGGCGCCCCGGTACTGGCCAGCGCGAAGGTGTCCTTCGACATCCCGCTGATCGGCACCGTCGACCTCGTCTCCAGCTTGCTGATCGACATCGGTGTGTACCTGCTGATCATCGGCGTGGTGCTCGACCTGCTGCGCTCGCTGGGCAGCGGGATCGAGCGGGACGCCCGGGAGGCGGCCGGAGAGGAGGCCGGTCCGTGATCACGATCAACGTGACGATGGCGGTCGTGCTGGCCGTCCTCTACTCCGTGGGCTTCTATCTGCTGCTGCAGCGGTCGCTGATGCGGATCCTGATCGGCATCGTGGTGCTCGGGCACGGCGCCAACCTGCTGCTGCAGCTCGCCGGCGGACCGCCTGCACGCGCGCCCGTCCTGGGCACCGCCCTGCCCGAGGAGTTCGCCGACCCGCTCCCGCAGGCCCTCGCCCTGACGGCCATCGTGATCACGTTCGCGCTCACCACCTACCTGCTGGCCCTGGGCTACCGCAGCTGGGTGCTCACCGGCCGGGACGAGGTCCAGGACGACCTCGAGGACCGCCGCGTCGCCGAGCGGCAGCGTCCCGAGGGCTCGATGGAGGCGGACGCCGAGGGCCCGGACGACGAGGAGGATCCCGGCTCCGCGGCCGCCTCCGACCGGACGGACGAGCCCGCCGAGGTCTCCGGGAGCGGGGCGGCCCGGTGAGCACGCTCGTCACGCTGCCCGTCCTGCTGCCCATCCTGGGCGCGGCCCTGACGGTGCTGGCCGCCCGCTCGGCGCGGACCCAGCGGCTGATCGGGATCGTGGTCCTCGCCGCGGTCTCGGTCGTGGCCGCGGTGCTGCTGGTCGCCGCGGACCGGACCGGCCCCGTCGTCGCCGAGCTGGGCGGCTGGCCCGCGCCCGTCGGGATCGTCCTGGTGGCGGACCGGCTCTCCGCGCTGCTGCTGCTGATCTCGACCGTCGTCACGCTCGCGGTGCTGGTCTACGCGATCGGCCAGCGGATCTCCGACTACGGCCGGGAGACGGCCAGCACCACGTTCCACCCGATCTTCCTGCTGCTCTCGACGGGCGTGTCGCTGGCCTACCTCACCGGCGACCTGTTCAGCCTGTTCGTGGCGTTCGAGATCATGCTGGCGGCGTCGTACGTGCTGATCACCCGCCGCACCAACGCCTCCCGGATCCGCTCCGGGATGACGTACGTGATCATCTCCCTCACGTCGTCGCTGCTGTTCCTCACCACGATCGCGCTGGTCTACGCGGCCACCGGCACGGTCAACCTGGCCGACCTCGCCGGCCGGGTGGCTGCGCTGCCGGAGGGGCTGCGGACGCTGTTGTCGATGCTCACGATCGTCACGTTCGGGATCAAGGCGGCGATGGTGCCGCTGCACTTCTGGCTGCCGGACAGCTACCCCAACGCGCCGGCGCCGGTCACCGCGCTGTTCGCGGGCCTGCTGACCAAGGTCGGCGTGTACGCGCTGCTGCGCACCCAGACGCTGGTCTTCCCCGGCACCGGTCCGTCGACCGTGCTCCTGGTGCTGGCCGTGCTGACGATGGTCGTGGGCGCGCTCGGCGCGCTGGCCCAGGACGACCTCAACCGGTTGCTGTCCTTCCTGCTCGTCAGCCACATCGGCTTCATGCTGTTCGGCCTCGCCGTGTACGACGCCCGGGGCGCGGGCGGCACGGCGCTCTACATCGTCCACCACATCACCGTGCAGGCCACGCTGTTCCTGGTCAGCGGCCTGATCACGCGCCGGACGGGCACGGTCTCGATCGACGCGATGGGCGGGCTGGCGAGACGCTCGCCGGCGCTGGCCGTGCTCTTCGCGGTTCCGGCGCTCACCCTCGCCGGCATCCCGCCGACGTCGGGCTTCGTCGCGAAGCTCGCGCTCCTGCAGGCCGGGGCCACCGGTGGGGCGGCCACGGCCGTCGTCGCCGGGTTCGTGGTGCTCGCCAGCCTGCTCACGCTCTACGCCATGGTCCGGGTCTGGGTGCGGGTGTTCTGGGGCACCGAGAAGGAGCCGCTGCCCGACCCGGACCCGACGGACGAGCTGGTCGTCGGCACCGCCCGGGCCTCCCGGCCGATGTACGCCGCCACCGTCGCCCTGGTCGCCGTGAGCACCGCGATCGCCGTCGCGGCGGGGCCGCTGTCCGCGATCACCGAGCAGGCGGGCGCGGACCTGATGGCCCGCACGCCCTACATCGAGGCGGTGCTGGGATGAGGGGGCTGCGATGAGGGGGCTGGGATGAGGGGGCTGCGATGACCGTGCTGCGCCGCTGGCCGCAGGTGCTCTGGCTGACCGTCGTCTGGGTCCTCCTCTGGGGCACGATCTCGGTGAAGATCGTGATCGGCGGGGTCCTGGTGGCGGTCGCCGTGACCGCGCTGTTCCCCCTGCCGCTGCTGCCGCGGCTGCCCTTCCGGCCGTGGGCGCTGCTGCAACTCGGCGGCCATCTGCTGGCCGACCTGGTGGTCTCCGGCGCGCAGGTCGCCTGGGAGACGCTCCGGTACGGCCCGGGCGCGCGGGCGGGGATCGTCGCCGTGCCGCTGCTGACGGAGTCCGAGCGGATCACGACCTTCGTCGCCGCCGCGACGGCACTGACCCCGGGAAGCGTGGTGCTGCAGATCGACCGGGCGGGCGGCCGCCTGTACGTGTACACGCTGGGCCTGCGCGGGCCGGCCGACGCCACGCGCGTGCGCCGGCAGATGGAGCGGCTGCAGGACCGGATGATGCGAACCCTGGGGGAGAAGCGATGACCGCCGCCGACGTACTTCTTCCCGCGGAGGCGGCATGAACCCCGCCGACGTACTTCTTCCCGCGGAGGCGGCATGAACATCGTGTTCGCGCTGGTCCTCGGCATGCTCGCGGCGGCGGCGTTGGTCACCGTCGCGCGCGTGCTGCGCGGGCCGGGCACGCTGGACCGGGTCGCCGCGCTCGACGTGTTCGTGGTCCTGATCGTCGCCGCCTCGGCGGTCTACATCGCCATCTACCGCGACGGGTCGACGATCCCGCTGATGGCGGCCGTCGCGCTCGTCGGGTTCGTGGGGTCGGTCACCGCGGCCCGGCTCGTCGAGCGCTGGGAGCGGCACCGGTGAACGGGCAGGTGGTCCGCGCCGACGTACTCGTTCCCGTGGAGGCGCCTTGATCACCGACGTCGTGTCGGCCGTGTTCCTGCTGCTCGGCGCGTTGTCCTGCCTGCTCGGCGCGCTCGGGTTGGTCCGGCTGCCCGACCTGCCGGCCCGGCTGCAGGCCGCGACCAAACCGCAGACCCTCGGTCTGCTGCTGATCCTGCTGGGCACGGCGATCCGGCTGGAGTTCGAGAACGCCGCCACGCTGATCCTGGTGATCCTGTTCCAGGCCGTCACCGCCCCGGTGATCTCGCAGATCGTGGCCCGCTCGGCCTACCGGACGGGCACCCTCGACCGGGACGCCCTCGTCGTCGACGAGCTGGCGGAACGGATGGAGCGCGAGGCCCGGGAGGGCGGGCCCGCCGGGCGAAAGTAGGCTCCGACCGTGGCTGTCTACGCGCTCGGTGACGTCGAACCCGACATCCATCCCGAGGCCTACGTCCACCCGGACGCGGTCGTGATCGGGAACGTGAAGCTGGGGGCGCAGGCGTCGGTGTGGCCGACCGCCGTGCTCCGCGGCGACGACGGATACATCGTGGTCGGCGAGCGCACCAGCATCCAGGACGGCTCGATCATCCACACCACGGCCCGGCAGCCCACGCTGATCGGCAACGACTGCACCGTGGGGCACAACGTGCACATCGAGGCCGCCGACATCGCCGACAAGGTGCTGATCTCGTCGGGCTCGGTCGTGCTCAACGGCTCGACGATCGGCGAGGGCGCGATCGTCGCCGCGGGTGCCGTCGTCTCGCCCGACGCCGTGATCCCGCCCCGCCGGATGGCGCTCGGCATCCCGGCGCGCGTGCGCGAGGGCTACGAGGTGCCGGAGGACCGGTTCCAGTACGCGGTGGACTCGTACGTGGAGCGGGGCAAGCGGTTCCGCGCCGAGCTGCGCCGGCTGGACGTCTGATGGCCGCCAAACCGCTGGCCGAGGTCGTCGAGGAGGGCTGGGCGCACGCGCTCGAGCCCGTCGCGCCCGTCGTGGCGGAGATGGGGGCGTTCCTGCGCGCGGAGCTCGCCGCCGGCCGGAAGTACCTGCCCGCCGGCGCGAACGTCCTGCGGGCCTTCCAGCAGCCGTTCGACGAGGTCCGGGTGCTGATCGTGGGCCAGGACCCCTACCCCACGCCGGGGCACGCCGTCGGGCTGTCCTTCTCGGTGTCCGCCGACACCCGCCCGCTGCCGCGCTCCCTGATCAACATATTCAAGGAGTACCAGGAGGACCTGGGGCTGCCGCTGCCGTCGTCGGGCGACCTCACGCCGTGGACGAAGCAGGGCGTGCTGCTGCTCAACAGGTGCCTCACGGTCGAGCCCGGCTCGCCCGGCTCGCACCGCGACAAGGGCTGGGAGGCGGTCACCGAGCAGGCGATCCGCGCGCTGGTCGAGCGGGACGCGGAGCCGCTGGTGGCGATCCTGTGGGGGCGGGACGCGCGCAACCTCGCGCCGCTGCTCGTCGACGTCCCGATCATCGAGTCGGCCCACCCGAGCCCGATGTCGGCGGACCGCGGTTTCTTCGGCTCGCGGCCCTTCAGCCGGGCCAACGACCTGCTCGAGGAGATCGGCGGGGACCCCGTCGACTGGCGCCTGCCGTAACCCGGGCGCGTGTGTCCTGGATCACAATCTTCGCGGGGTGCGCGAGGTTTGCCCGGATCGCGCCGCACGTCGCCCGGGCTTCTGAAGCGGGCCTCACCCGCGATGAGGCAAGCCTGGATCCGGTGGCGGCCCGCGCAGGGCGGCGCCAGGCTCGACGCCATGACCACCACCCAGGACATGCCCCAGGTGCAGGCCTGTTCCGTCGGTTCCTGTTCCTACAACCAGGACTCCGACTGCCACGCCGGGGCGATCACCATCGCCGGCGACCACGCGCACTGCGGCACCTTCGTCGAGATCTCGTTCCGCGGCGGGCTCGGCCGCAACGGCATGGTCGGCGCCTGCCACCGCTCCGAGTGCCGGCACAACGAGAACCTCGAGTGCACCGCCCCGTCCGTCGAAATCGGGAAGGACCAGGACGTCGCGGACTGCCTGACCTACGAGGCCAGGTAGTCGACCGCGTCGATCGGCTCCGCCGCGACGGCGCCCTGCCGGTCGGTGCGCAGCGCGCCGTCCGCCAGCGCCAGCGCCGCCACCGGGTCGGCGTCCTCCACCAGCACCGCACGGTCCGGCCGGGCGAGCCGCCGGGCCGCGCGCAGCACCAGCCGCCGCTGCGGGGCGTCCAGGCCGTCCGTGAGGCGGTCGACCAGCACGAGCGCGGCATCGGAGGCGGCGGCGCGCTCGATCATGGCCATGCGCTCCGCCAGCGGATCCGCCACGCGGGCCGTGAGGCGCAGGGCGCCGGTCTCGTGCCCGTCGGCACACCGGGCCCGGTCCTCGTCCAGCGCGTACATGAGCCGGCGCCGGGCCACGGCCGGGCCCAGGATCACCGTCACCTCGCCGAGCGGCAGTCGCAGCCCCACCGGCAGGCCTCCCTCAGGTCGACGTCGACTGAGGTGAGGCTAACCCTCCTACCCGGTCCGGGTCGAGGTCTCCTCGGCCACACCCGGGGCGCACGACGACGGGGCGGCCTCCTCGGTGGAGGAGGCCGCCCCGTTCGTGTCTCGCGGGTCGCTCGCCGTCAGGCGCGCGCGACCTTGCCCGCCTTGAGGCAGGAGGTGCACACGTTCAGGCGCTGACGGTTGCCACCGTCGACCTTGGCGCGCACGGTCTGGATGTTCGGGTTCCAGCGACGGTGGGTACGGCGGTGCGAGTGCGAGACGGACATGCCGAAGCCCGGACCCTTGCCGCAGACGTCGCAGACGGCAGCCACGTCGGACACTCCTCGGGGTAGACAGACAACGATGCGAGGCCCGGGTCGCCCCGGGCACGTGTCGTCCAGGGTAACCGCCCGTCCGGCGGCCCTCCCACCGGCCCCCCGCCCGCGACGGACCGCGATCGCCCGACGCGCCCGCTCGCTAGGGTGAACGCGTGCCCCCGACGCTCGACGCCGCCCTGCTCCGGCGCTGGGCCGCCGCCGCCGTGGCGGGGCTCGACCGGCACCGCGGCGAGCTCGACGGGATCAACGTCTTCCCGGTCGCCGACGCGGACACCGGCACCAACATGCTCCTCACCATGCGGGCCGGCGCCGACGCCGTCGACCAGGGGTCCGGCGACGCCGCGGAGATCGCCGCGGCGCTGGCCAAGGGCGCGCTGCGCGGCGCCCGCGGGAACTCCGGGACCATCCTCTCCCAGCTGCTGCGCGGGCTCGCCGAGGCGCTCGGCGCGGGCGAGGACCTCGCGGGCGCGCTGCGCCGGGCCTCCGAGCTGGCCACCGCCGCGGTCGCCGAGCCGCGCGAGGGCACCATGCTCACCGTCATCGCCGCCGCGGCCGAGGCGGCCGCCGAGCTCGGCGGGGACCCGGTCGCGGTCGCCGACGCCGCGCACGCGGCCGTCGCGCGCACCACCGGCCAGCTCGCCGAGCTGAGCCGGGCCGGGGTGGTCGACGCGGGCGGGCTCGGCGTCGCCGTGGTGCTCGACGCCCTGGTCGAGGCCTGCGCGGGCCGGGTCCCGGAGCGCTCGCGGGTGGTCGTCCGGGACCGGGCGGCGCTCACCGCGGCCCGCGAGTCCGGGTCGGAGCAGTACGACAGCGAGGTCATGTACCTCCTCGACCGGACCACGGACGACGCGGTGACCGCCCTGCGCGCCCGGCTCACCTCGCTCGGGGACTCCGTGGTCGTCGTCGGCGACGGGTCCGGGACCTGGAACGTGCACGTCCACTGCACGGACGTCGGTGCGGCGATCGAGGCCGGGATCGAGGCGGGCCGGCCGCACCGGGTCACCGTCATGCGCTTCGACGACCGCCCGCCCGAGCCCGAACGCCCCACCTTCCGGCGGTCGCGCGCGGTGCTGATGATCGCCTCGGGGGCCGGGGTGGCCGAGCTCGCCCGCGCGGCCGGGGCGGACGTGCTGGAGACCCGGCCCGGGCACACCGTCTCCGGCAGGGAGCTGGCCGACTCCGTCGAGGCCACCGGCGCCGCGCACGTCGCCCTCATGACCTGCGACGTCGGCCTGCTCGACCTGGCCTCCCGGGTCGCCGGCGCGGCGCGGGACGAGGGCCGCGAGGTGGTCGTCGTCCCCACGACGTCCGTGCCGCAGGGCCTCGCCGCCCTCGCCGTGCACGACCTGTCCCGCAACGCCGCCGACGACGTCGTCGCCATGGCCGAGGCCGCCGCCGGCACCCGGACCGGCGGGCTCGTGGTGGCGGAGGCGGAGGCCCTCACCTGGGTCGGCCGGTGCGCACCGGGGGAGGTGCTCGGGATGAGCGAGGGCGAGGTCGTGCTGATCGCCCCCGACCTGACTGTCGGTGCCCTGTGGTTGGCTCACCGCATGCTGACTCCGGGTGGTGAGCTCGTCACCGCGCTGTTGGGGGCGGACGCCCCCGAGGAGCTGGGCAGCGGCCTGGCCGAGGACCTGCGCCGCACCCACCCGGAGGTCGACGTCGTGGTCTACCGCGGTGGCCAGGTGGACTTCCCGCTGGTGCTGGGGGTGGAGTAGTGGTGGCTCCCGAGAGGATCGACACGCCGAGGATCGACATGGACACCCGGCTGATCGACGTGATCGGCAGGACCTCGGCGAACGCGCTGGGCGGCAAGCTCGAGCTGCACACCGTCGGCGACCTGGTGCGGCACTACCCGCGCCGGTACGTCGAGCGCGGCAAGCTCACCGACATCGCCGGGCTCGCGGTGGGCGAGTACGTCACGGTGATCGCCACGGTGCAGGCGGCGACCACCCGTCCGATGCGCACCCGGCGCGGGAAGCTGATGAACTGCACGATCCGGGACGCCAAGGGCGCCACCCTGTCGTGCACCTTCTTCAACGCGCAGAAGGTGCAGTCCTTCATCCAGGTCGGGCGCACGCTGATGTTCTCCGGCACGGTCTCGGTCTTCCGCACCGGCCGGCAGACCACGCTGCAGCTCACCCACCCGGAGTTCGAGGAGCTGGAGGAGGACGCCGAGGACCGGCCGTACATCTCCATCTACCCGGCCACCAAGGGCGTCCGGTCCCAGGCCATCGCCCGCAGCGTCCGCCAGGTGCTCGCGCTGCTCGACGACCCGACCGACCCGCTGCCCGAGGACCTGCGGCACGAGCACGAGCTCATGCCGCTGGGCGCCGCGCTGCGCAAGATCCACGTGCCGCAGTCCGAGGCGGACCGGCACGCGGCGAAGGGCCGGCTGGTGTGGGACGAGGCGTTCGGCGTCCAGCTCGCACTGTCACTGCAGCGGGAGCGGGCGATGCACCGGCCCGCGGCGCCGTCGCCGCGCAAGGCGGGCGGGCTGCTCGAGGCGTTCGACGCGAACCTGCCGTTCCCGCTCACCGCCGGGCAGAAGTCGGTGGGCGAGGAGATCGCCGAGGACCTCGGCCGGCCACTGCCGATGAACCGGCTCGTGCAGGGGGACGTCGGCGCGGGCAAGACCGTCGTCGCGCTGCGGGCGATGCTGCAGGTCGTCGACAACGGCCGGCAGGCCGCCATGCTGGCGCCCACGGAGGTGCTGGCCACCCAGCACGCGCGGTCGCTGCGGGCGATGCTCGGGCCGCTCGGCAACGGCGGCGAGCTCGGCTCGTCGGACGGGGCCACGAGGATCACGCTGCTCACCGGCTCGATGTCCACGGCGGAGCGGCGGCAGGCGCTGCTGGACATCCAGTCCGGGGCCGCGGGGATCGTCGTCGGGACGCACGCGATCATCGAGGACACGGTGGGCTTCGCCGAGCTCGGCCTCGTGGTGGTCGACGAGCAGCACCGCTTCGGCGTCGAGCAGCGGGACGCACTGCGGGGCCGCGGCGAGCGCACCCCGCACCTGCTGGTCATGACGGCCACGCCGATCCCGCGGACCGTCGCCATGACGGTGTACGGCGACCTGGAGGTCTCGGCGCTCACCGAGCTGCCCAAGGGCCGGTCACCGATCAGGACCACGGTCGTGCCGGCCGGGGAGAAGCCGAGCTGGCTGGAGCGGGTCTGGGCGCGCATCCGCGAGGAGGTCGCGGCGGGCCACCAGTGCTACGTCGTGTTCCCGCGGGTGGGCGGGGAGTACGCCACGGCGTCGAAGAAGAAGGGCCGGGACCCGGAGGACGCCGACGATCCGGACGACGCCGGGGCGGACGGGGACGACGGCGAGCGCCGCCCACCGCTGGCGGTGCTCGACATCGGGCCCAAGCTGGCCGAGGGACCGCTGGCGGGGCTGCGGATCGGGATCCTGCACGGCAAGCTGCCGGCGGACGAGAAGGACGCGGTCATGCGCGCGTTCGACGCCGCCGAGCTCGACGTCCTCATGGCCACCACGGTGATCGAGGTGGGCGTCGACGTCCCCAACGCCACCGGGATGATCATCATGGATGCGGACCGGTTCGGGCTCTCCCAGCTGCACCAGCTCCGCGGCCGCGTCGGTCGTGGCTCGGCGCCCGGGGTGTGCCTGCTGGTCACGGACATGCCGGGCGGCACCACGGCCCGCGAGCGGCTCGACGCCATCGCCTCCACCACGGACGGGTTCGAGCTCGCGCGGCTGGACCTGGAGCTGCGCCGGGAGGGCGACATCCTCGGCTCCTCGCAGTCCGGGCGGCGCTCGGGGCTCAAGCTGCTGTCGCTGCTGCGGCACGAGAAGGTCATCTCCGCGGCGCGGCTCTCCGCGACCCGGCTCGTCGCCTCCGACCCCGGCCTCGGGAACCACCCCGGCCTCCGCGCCCTCGTCGCCGAGACGGTGGGGGACGAGGAGGCCGCCGCCTACCTCGACAAGGTGTAGCCCGCCGGACCCCCCGCGAGTCGCGAGTTCGTGCACCGCGAGTCGGGAGTTCCGGCAGCGCGAGTCGGGAGTTCCGGCAGCGCGAGTCGGGAGTTCCGGCAGCGCGAGTCGGGAGTTCCGGCAGCGCGAGTCGGGAGTTCCAGCAGCGCGAGTCGGGAGTTCCTGCACCGCGAGTCGGCAGTTCTCGGTGCCCCGGACCGCCGACTCGCGCGGCTACGCGCTGAGTTGGCCCCGGCCCTCGTTCTCCAGTGCGGCCACGGCGGCGCGCGGCAGGTGCACCACACCCGCCTTCTCGAGCCGGGCCAGCTCGGACCGGGCCATCGCGTACGCGGCGAGCCGCTCGGCGTCGTTGTCCGAGTCCCGTGCGGTGGTGAGCAGCTTGATCGCCCGCTCCACCGACGCGCGCTCCGAGGCCGACAGCGAGGAGTGCCGGATCCGCTCGGCCGCGTCGCGCGCGGCCTCCCACGCCCGCACCGCCCGGTCGACGGCCGCGACGAACATCTCCGCGTGGTGGCGGTCCGCGGGCCGGTGGTCGGTGTCGAGCGCCTGGGCCTCGGCGAACGCCTCGACGAACCGCCCGGTGCTGGGCACCGAGACGTCCGCGAGGGCGGGCAGCCGCAGCACGGCCATCGGGTCGCACTCGTAGGCCGTGTACTCCTCGCGCAACAGGTCGAACCGCGCCCGGGCCTGCGCCCACGGCGGCGCCGGCGGGGCCTGCGGGCGGGGCGCCGCGGCCGGCGGCGGCGGGATCGGACGGCGCCGCCCGGCCCGGTGTGCGGTGATCGCGACGACGGCGAGCAGGAACAGGGGGGAGAAGGACACCGCGGCGAAGGCGGTCGCGGCCGCGGCGCTGCCCACCAGCCCCACGAGCAGGATGATCAGCGGGAGCGCGATCCACGGCGACGGCACGGCCATCCCGGGGCGGTACGGACCGTGGTGCCGGTGCGGCGGTCCCGACGCCATCCGGCGCACGCGTCGCGCGGTCCGCTCACCCGGATTCTCCCAGCGGGAACCGTGCCCCCGGCCGTAGCCGCCGGGCCCGCCGAAGCCGCCCGGGTGATGCGGACGCCGTGTCATTCCTCCTTGGTACCCGAACGGGTGGTGACGTGCATCGACCCTGCGGGGGAATGCCCCGGTCGGCCGCATTCGCCGCCCCGGCCGGTCTCAGCGACGTCTCAGCCCTCCCGCCGCGGACGGGCCGGTTGCGCACTCCGCGCACCCTGTCCCATCTGGTGGTTCTGCGGTCGACGGGTGTTCGGGCCGCGTGCCACGATTCCCCGTCCCCGCCGCCACCGCGGCGCGGACGCGCGTCACGTCCGACGGACCAGGGAGCCGGATGTTCTCGAAAGTGCTGGTGGCCAACCGTGGCGAGATCGCGATCCGGGCGTTCCGGGCCGCCTTCGAGCTGGGGATCTCGACGGTGGCGGTGTTTCCCTACGAGGACCGCAACTCGCTGCACCGGGCGAAGGCCGACGAGTCGTACCTGATCGGCGAGCGCGGCCACCCCGTCCGCGCCTACCTGTCGGTCGAGGAGATCATCAAGGCGGCGAAGAAGGCCGGGGCCGACGCCGTCTACCCCGGCTACGGCTTCCTGTCCGAGAACCCCGATCTCGCCGCCGCCTGCCACGACGCCGGCATCACCTTCGTCGGGCCCCCGTCGGAGGTCCTGCACCTGACCGGCAACAAGTCCCGCGCGGTCGCGGCCGCGCGCGAGGCCGGGGTGCCGGTGCTGAAGTCGTCGGAACCCTCGGACGACGTGGAGACCCTGCTCGCCGCGGCCGACGACGTCGGGTTCCCGATCTTCGTCAAGGCGGTCGCCGGTGGCGGCGGCCGCGGCATGCGGCGGGTGGAGAAGCCGGGCGACCTGCGCGACGCCGTCGAGGCGGCCTCGCGCGAGGCCGAGTCGGCCTTCGGCGACGGGACCGTGTTCCTCGAGCAGGCGGTGGTGAACCCCCGCCACATCGAGGTGCAGATCCTGGCCGACGGCGAGGGCGACGTCGTGCACCTGTTCGAGCGGGACTGCTCGGTGCAGCGGCGCCACCAGAAGGTCGTCGAGATCGCACCGGCGCCGAACCTCGACCCCGAGCTGCGCGAGCGCATCTGCGCCGACGCCGTGAACTTCGCCCGGCACATCGGCTACCGCAACGCGGGCACCGTCGAGTTCCTCGTCGACGAGCGCGGCAACCACGTCTTCATCGAGATGAACCCGCGCATCCAGGTCGAGCACACGGTGACCGAGCAGGTCACCGACCGCGACCTGGTGATCGCCCAGCTGCGCATCGCCTCGGGGATGACGCTGCCGGAGCTGCACCTGACCCAGGACGAGGTCACCCTCTCCGGTGCGGCGCTGCAGTGCCGCGTGACCACCGAGGACCCGGCCAACGGGTTCCGCCCCGACACCGGCGTGATCAGCGCCTACCGCTCGCCCGGCGGCCCCGGCGTGCGGCTCGACGGCGGCACGGTGCACACCGGCGCCGAGGTCTCCGCGCACTTCGACTCGATGCTGGTCAAGCTGACCTGCCACGGCCACGACTTCGCCAACGCCGTGCGGCGCGCCCGCCGGGCGATCGCGGAGTTCCGGATCCGCGGCGTCTCCACGAACCTGCCGTTCCTCGCCGCGGTCCTCGACGACCCGGACTTCGCCGCCGGGCGCATCACCACCAGCTTCATCGAGGACCGGCCGGAGCTGCTCAAGGCGCGCCCGTCCGCCGACCGCGGCTCGCGGATGCTGGCCTACCTCGCCGACGTCACGGTGAACCGGCCGAACGGTCCGCGCCCCGAGGTCGTCGAGCCCGTCGACAAGCTGCCTCCGGTCGACCTGAACGCCGAGCCGCCCGCCGGGTCCGCCCAGCTGCTGCGCGAGCTCGGGCCGGAGAAGTTCGCGCAACGGCTCCGCGACCAGAAGGCCGTGGCGGTCACCGACACCACGTTCCGGGACGCCCACCAGTCCCTGCTGGCCACCCGGATCCGGACGCGGGACCTGCTCGCGGTGGCCCCGCACGTCGCGCGGATGGCGCCGGAGCTGCTCAGCCTGGAGTGCTGGGGCGGCGCGACCTACGACGTCGCGCTGCGGTTCCTCGCCGAGGACCCGTGGGAGCGACTGGCGGCGCTGAAGGAGGCCGTGCCGAACATCTGCACGCAGATGCTGCTGCGCGGCCGCAACACCGTCGGCTACACGCCGTACCCGACCGAGGTCACGGACGCGTTCGTCGCCGAGGCCGCGAAGACCGGCATGGACATCTTCCGGATCTTCGACGCGCTCAACGACATCTCGCAGATGCGCCCGGCCATCGAGGCGGTCCGCGAGACCGGGACCGCGGTCGCGGAGGTGGCGCTCTGCTACACCGCGGACCTGTCGAACCCCGGCGAGAAGCTCTACACCCTCGACTACTACCTGCGCCTGGCCGAGCAGATCGTCGAGGCCGGCGCGCACGTCCTGGCGATCAAGGACATGGCCGGGCTGCTGCGCCCGCCCGCCGCGCGCACGCTCGTCGAGGCGCTGCGTAGCCGGTTCGACCTGCCGGTGCACCTGCACACCCACGACACCGCGGGCGGCCAGCTGGCCACGCTGATCACGGCGATCGACGCCGGTGTCGACGCCGTCGACGGAGCGGTCGCCTCGATGGCCGGCACCACCAGCCAGCCCTCGCTGTCGGCACTGGTCGCGACGACCGACCACACCGAGCGGGCGTCGGGGCTGTCGCTGCAGTCGGTCTCGGACCTGGAGCCGTACTGGGAGGCGGTGCGGAAGGTCTACGCGCCGTTCGAGTCCGGGCTCGCCTCGCCGACCGGCCGCGTGTACACCCACGAGATCCCGGGCGGGCAGCTGTCCAACCTGCGCCAGCAGGCGATCGCGCTCGGGCTGGGGGACCGGTTCGAGCTGATCGAGGACTGCTACGCCGCCGCGGACCGGATGCTGGGCCGGCTGGTCAAGGTCACGCCGTCGTCCAAGGTCGTCGGTGACCTGGCCCTGCACCTGGTCGGCGCGGGGGTCACGGCCGACGACTTCGAGTCCGACCCGGGCAAGTTCGACGTCCCGGACTCGGTGATCGGGTTCCTGCGCGGCGAGCTGGGCGACCCGCCCGGCGGCTGGCCGGAGCCGTTCCGGACCCGGGCGCTGGAGGGCCGCTCGCCGGAGGCCGAGCACCCCGAGCTGAGCATCGAGGACCGGCGCGGGTTGCGCGACGAGCGCCGCCGGACGTTGAACCGGCTGCTGTTCCCCGCCCCGACCAAGGAGTTCGACGCCCACCGGGAGCACTACGGCGACACCAGCGTGCTGTCGACGAAGGACTTCTTCTACGGCCTCGAGCCGGACATCGAGCACACGGTCACCCTCGAGCAGGGCGTGACGCTGCTCATCGAGCTCGAGGCGATCTCCGAGCCCGACGAGCGGGGCTACCGGACCGTGCTGACCACGCTCAACGGGCAGCTGCGGCCGGTGTCGGTGCGCGACCAGTCGATCCAGACGGACGTCAAGGTCGCGGAGAAGGCCGAGCGGGGCAACGACCACCACGTCGCCGCGCCGTTCGGCGGCGTCGTCACGCTGCAGGTGGGCGAGGGCGACGCGGTGTCCGCCGGCCAGACCGTCGCCACCATCGAGGCGATGAAGATGGAGGCCAGCATCTCCGCCCAGCGCGGCGGCACGGTCTCCCGGCTCGCCATCGGCAAGGTCCAGCAGGTGGAGGGCGGCGACCTGCTGCTGGAGATCGAGTAGCCGACCCGGCGGCACGAACGGCGCTCTCGTGCGCTAGGACTGCACGAGAGTGCCGTTCGTGCGATCGGAGGTGGGCGCGGTGACCAGGATCATCGCGGGGCGCGCCCGTGGGCGGCGGCTCGCGGTGCCGGGTTCGGGCACCCGCCCCACCTCGGACCGGGTGCGCGAGGCGCTGTTCTCCGCGCTCGACCACGACCCGGGCCTCGAGGGCGCCGCGGTGCTCGACCTCTGCGCGGGCACCGGGGCCCTCGGGCTCGAGGCCCTCTCCCGCGGGGCCGCGCACGCCCTGTTCGTCGAGTCCGACCGGAAGGCGGCGGGGGTGCTGCGGCGCAACCTCGCGACCGTCGGGCTGGGCGGGGAGGTCCGGCTCGGCCCGGCAGGGACGGTCCTCGCGGGGCCCGCGCCCCGGCCGTTCGACCTCGTGCTGGTCGACCCGCCCTACGCCGTGACCGACGACGAGGTCGCCGCCTGGCTGCACGCGGCCGCCACACACGGCTGGCTGGCCGACGACGCCGTGGTGATCGTCGAGCGGGGCCGGTCAGGGGGAACCCGCGCCGCCGGTTTCCCCTGGCCGGAACCGCTCGAAGGCGTGCGTGAGCGTCGTTACGGGGACACCGTGATCCACGTCGGCGGCTGTTACGGTCCGGCCATGCCAGCTGAGGCGCAGCGATGAGGCGCGCGGTCTGTCCCGGCTCGTTCGACCCCGTGACGCTCGGCCATCTCGACGTCATCTCGCGGGCCGCCGGCCTGTTCGACGAGGTCGTCGTCGCCGTGCTGATCAACAAGAAGAAGCAGGGGCTGTTCTCCGTCGAGGAGCGCATCGCGATGCTCGAGGAGACCACGGCCGACCTCCCGAACGTCCGCGCGGACTCCTTCCACGGCCTGCTCGTGGACTACTGCCGTGCCCACGACATCAAGGCCATCGTCAAGGGCCTGCGCGCCGTCACCGACTTCGACTACGAGCTGCAGATGGCGCAGATGAACCAGCGCCTCTCGGGCGTCGACACGCTGTTCATGTCGACCAACCCCGAGTTCAGCTTCCTGTCCAGCTCGCTGGTCAAGGAGGTCGCGACCTACGGCGGCGACGTCGCGCACCTGCTCCCGCCCTCGGTGCACCGCCAGCTCCTCGACCGGATCGCCGAGCGCAGCTGACGCCCGTACCCGGGTGTCGCGCGGTCTATGCCGGCGATCACCCGGTCGGAACTTGACACGCCCTGGCGTCGCGAATACGGGGATCCCGGGCGGGCCGGTGAGAGGATCGCGGCCGTGTACAGGGTCTTCGAGTCGCTCGACGCACTGGTGACGGTGGTGGAGGAGGCGCGGGGCGTCCCCATGACCGCCAACTGCGTGGTGCCGCGCGGCGACGTCCTCGACCTGCTCGACGACCTGCGCGAGGCCGTCCCGGGCGAGCTCGACGACGCCCAGGACGTCCTCGACCGGCGCGACGAGATCGTCGGCGAGGCCGAGCGGGAGGCCGAGGAGACCCGGACCGCCGCGTCGACCGAGGCCGAGGAGATGCTCGCCGAGGCCCGCGCCGAGGCCGAACGGCTGGTGGCCGAGGCCCGCGAGGAGGCCGAACGCACCCTCGCCGACGCCCGGCACGAGGCGGACACGATGATCGCCGACGGCCGGCAGGAGTACGAGGAACTCACCGAGCGGGCCCGGCACGACGCCGACCGGCTCGCCGAGGCCGGCCGCACCACGCACGACCGGTACGTCGCCGACGGGCAGGCCGAACAGGCCCGGCTCGTGGCCGGCACCGAGGTCGTCCGGGCGGCGCACACCGAGGCGGCCCGGATCGTCGACACCGCCGACGGCGAGGCCGACCGGCTGCGCCGCGAGTGCGACGGCTACGTCGACGCCAAGCTCGCCGAGTTCGAGGACACCCTCACCAAAGCGCTGCGCACCGTCAGCCGGGGGCGCAGCCAGCTGTGGAAGGGTGGCTCGCCCAACGGCACCCCCGCCACCGCCCTGCACGGGCGCACGGGGACGGGGATGGACCTGATCGACTGAGCGCCGCGCGCGTTCGTCGAGCTGGGTCGGCGCGCTTGTCGGCGGTGATCGTCGGTTGTGTGCGCCGAGGGTTGTGTGGAGCGCCGTGGGTGCACGGCGTCGCTGATCTTGGGGTGGCCGTCGCCGGGCAAGATCGCCGTTCAGGTGCAGCGAGGCTGGGCTCGGCTGCCTTGAGCGCACGATTCGACCAATCATTGGGCGACGTTGCCGTGATCGTTGTGGTCCTGCAGGGGGGCGACCCCGGCTGCCCTGAGCGCACGGCAACACTGATCAGGTCGGGTACTTGGCGGTCATGATCGTCTTCGTTGTGCAGGGAAGGTGGGGCGCGCAGCCCTGAGTGCACCAGATCAGCGATCTTCCGAGCCGGTATCGAGACGTCTCCGGGCTCGGCCGACTCAGCTGCCCTGAGCGCACGGCTTCGCCGGCCGCCGGAAGGCGCGGTCATGATCGTTGTTGAAGTGCACCGTGTGTGGGCGAGCCTGCCCTGAATGCACCGCAACACTGATCGCGCGGTGCGCTGAGCGGTCGTGATCGTCTTTGTCGTGCAGGGATGGTGGGCCGCGCAGCCCCGAGGGCAAGGAACCGGCGATCAGTCGAGCCGACGCCGAGACGCTCCCAGCGCGGTGGGCCGGGGGGCTTGAGCGCAGGGCATCGCCGATCACGGTCGATCATGATCGCATCGTTTAGTGCACTGATGGTGAGCTTCGCTGCCCTGAGTTCACGGGGCCAGGGACCTCTTGAGGCCCTTCCGGGCGCGGTGGGCGGTGCCGGATTCGAGAGCCGCGGAACCGGCGCGATCGCGCTGCCGTCCGAGCGCGCATGGATCTCTCCCTCCCCTTCCTCGGCTCGGAGGCGACGGCCACCGGCTCGCTCACCCGGGGCGCGCTGCGCGGGCCGCGCTTCCGCAGACTCCTGCCCGACGTCTACGTGCCCGCAGACCTGCCCGTCGACCTCGCAGTGCGTGCCCGGGCGGCCGCGGTGTGGGCGGGGAAGGGCGCCGTCGTTGCCGGCTGGGCCGCCGCGGAGCTGCTCGGTGCGTCGTGCGGGCCCCGGGACGCGCCCGTCGACCTGATCATCCGCGGCGGAACGACGAGGTCGCCGGCGGGTGTCCTGCTCCGGCGGACCAGGCTGTGGAGCGACGAGACCACGCACCGGGCCGGGGTGGAGGTCACGACGCCGGCTCGGACGGCCTTCGACGTGGCCAGGTGGGCTCCGGACCTCGTCGAACAAGTCGCGGGTGTGGACGCGGTGGCCCACGTCTGGCAGCTCGAGGTCGACCGGATCCGCTCGCTGTGGCGACGGCACCTCGGCGCACACGGCAGCGCAGACCTGGCGGAGGTTCTCCGGCTCGTCGACACGCGGGCGGAGTCGCCCATGGAGTCGCGGATCCGCGTCGCGCTGCACCTGGCCGGGCTCCCACGTCCGCGGGTGCAGCACCGGGTGGGTCCGCACCGGCTGGACCTCGCGTATCCGGAGGCGCTGCTCGGCGTCGAGCACGACGGCCC
Source organism: Pseudonocardia autotrophica (assembly GCF_000717175.1). Classification (GTDB taxonomy): domain Bacteria; phylum Actinomycetota; class Actinomycetes; order Mycobacteriales; family Pseudonocardiaceae; genus Pseudonocardia; species Pseudonocardia halophobica. The sequence continues at coordinate 75,739 of NZ_JNYD01000013.1, forward strand.
GCACCACCGCGAGGCCGAGCAGGCGCGGCGGGACCTGGAACGAGAGGCGTTCCTCGCCTGCGCAGGCTGGCGGGTGGTTCGGTTCGCCTCGTGGACGGTGCTGCACGAGCCGGATCGGATCGCGCGGGAGGTCGGAGCGCTCCTCGCGGCGTCGTGATCGACGATCGCGTGCATTTACGGCGGCGTCGAGGACCGCGACTGCACCGAACTAGCGATCATGTCGAAGGGGTGGGCGGGTCGCGGCTGGTGATCGCCAGTCCCGTGCAGTGGCGGCAGCCCGAACGACCACTGCTGCACCACGTCAACGATCATGGCCGACCAGCCCACGCGCTGCTCGTGGCGTCATGATCGGCGATCGCGTGCACCCATGGCGGCGGCCGTGACCGTGGCTGCACCGAGCCGACGATCATGGTCGGGTTGCTGGTGGCGCGGGCTGCCGCCAGGCGTGATCGCTAGTTCCGTGCGCTGATGGCGGAGTCGACGGCCATCGCTGCACCGAGTCGACGATCATGGCTGCGGCGACCGGCCTCAGGCCTCGTGATCGGCCTTCGCGTGCATCGGCGGCGGTATCAGCGCCCCTCATCGCAAAGGACCGACGATCATGGTCGATGGCGGGCGGGATCGGCGCCCAGTCGATCACTATCCGGTCAACCGTCTCAACACGCTGTGCCGGACGGACTACTCTGCGCGCATGGCCCGCCACGACGAGCCGGATCCGGCGACCTGGTGGGAGCGGTACGGCCACCGCCTGCACGGCGAGCCGACGGGGTCCGGCGAGAGGGAGACGACGGTGGCGGAGGACAGGGCGGCCGACGACGGGCGCGAGCCGCCCCGCATGGCCTACCCGCAGCGGCAGGGCGGCGAGGCCGGGGCGTGGTTCACCGATCCCTCCGGGCTGCCCGCGGTCGGCGCGGAGCCGCGGCGCGCCGCCGGACCGGCGCACCTGCGGTCGTTCGACCCGGACTCGCTGGTCCGGGCGCGCGGCCCGGTGCCCGACCGCGGCTGGCGCAAGATCCTGCACACCGCGACGCTCGGCCGGATCGACCCCGGCCCCAGTGCGGCGCAGCTCGCCGCCCAGGACCGACTGGCGCGGGTGCGGAGCCACCTCGCCGGGACACACCGGGTCGCGGTGACCTCGCTGAAGGGCGGCGTCGGCAAGACGACCGTGACCGCGTGCCTCGGCCTCGCGCTCGCCGAGTACCGCGGCGACCGCATCCTCGCGCTCGACGCCAACCCCGACGCCGGCACGCTCGCCGACCGGCTGACCGGGCACAGCGACCGGACCGTCCGCGACCTGCTCGACGACCTCGGCGCCGTCGACTCCTGGACCGCCGTCTCGCGCTACACGAGCCTCGCCGGGCGGCTGCAGGTCCTCGCCTCCGAGCAGGACCCCGCGGCGGGGGAGGCGTTCACCCGCGACGAGTACCTGCGGGTCGACGAGGCGCTCGCCCGCTACTTCAGCGTGATGATCACCGACTCCGGGACCGGCATGGTCCACTCGGCGATGGCAGGGACGCTCGACGTGGCCGACTCGCTCGTCGTCGTCGGCGCGCCGACGGTCGACGGGGCCGGCCGGGCCAGCAAGACCCTCGACTGGCTCGTCGCGCACGGGCACGAGGAGCTCGTCGGCGACGCGGTCGTGGTGCTGGTCGGGCGTGCGGGCCGTGAGATCGACGCCCCGGCGCTGCGCGAGCACTTCGGCGGTCGCTGCCGCGTGGTGGTGGAGGTGCCGCACGACCCGCACCTCGCGACGGGCGGGCGGATCGACCAGGGTCGGCTGCGCCCGGCCACGCGGGACGCCTTCCTGGAGCTCGCCGCCGCCGTCGCCGAGGCCTTCCCCGCGCACGTGCGCCGCTGAGCGGAGGGCGGCGCCCGTCTCCGCGGATCGCCGTTCCGGTGTCCCGAAAGTGCCGACTCGCGCTACCGGAACTGCCGACTCGCGGTGCGGGAACTGCCGACTCGCGCTGCCGGAACTGCCGACTCGCGCTGCCGGAAGTCGCGACTCGCGCTGCCGGAGCTGCCGGCTCGCGGGGGTGGGGTGCGGCTGGTGTGGACGGCGGGTCGTGGACTGCGCGTATCCTCGCGCGAGTCATGAGCACGAACCGCGCCCCCGAACCCCGCCCCGAGACCAGCCCCTGGGTGTTCTCCACCCGTGAGATGGGCCGTCGTCCGGGCACCATGCGCACCGTCACCCGGTCCGTCCCCGGACCGGGCGCGGAGCGTGCCGACGAGGCGATCGGCCTGGTCGGTGTCCTCGCCGTGCCGCCGGGCAGCCCCGTCGAGCTGGACCTGCGCCTGGAGTCGGTGAGCGAGGGCGTCTACGTGTCGGGGACCGCTTCCGCGCAGCTGGCGGGCGAGTGCTCCCGGTGCCTCGACGAGCTGGACGAGGACCTCGAGGTGCGCATCGAGGAGCTCTTCGCCTACCCGGACAGCGTCACCGAGGAGACGACCGACGAGGACGAGATCCCGCGGGTCGTCGACGAGCACGTGGACCTCGAGCAGACGGTGCGGGACGCGATCGTCCTGGAGCTCCCGCTCGCGCCGCTGTGCCGGGACGACTGCCCAGGTCTGTGCCCCGAGTGCGGCGGACGACGGGCCGATCTCGGGCCCGACCACCGGCATGAGACACTGGATCCCCGGTGGGCCGCTCTGCGTGAGCGCCTGCCTTCCGATTGAAGACGTTTCGATGTCGTAAGACCTCTCGAGCACAACCGTAGGAGATCTGCCGTGGCCGTACCCAAGCGCCGGATGTCGCGGTCCAACACGCGCTCTCGTCGGGCGCAGTGGAAGGCCACCGCGCCGACCCTCGTCGCCTGCAACAACCGCGCCTGTGGCGAGCTGAAGCCGCCGCACGTCGCCTGCCCCGTCTGCGGGCAGTACGACGGTCGTCAGGTCGTCCGTCCGGCCTGATTTGCCGGTGGGCGACAAGAGCGTCACGGGGCCCCGCGAGGACCGCACCCCGCTGCTGGAGGCACTCGGCGTCGAGATCGGCGCCGAGTTGCTCACCCTCGCCCTCACGCACCGCTCGTACGCCTACGAGCACGGTGGCCTGCCGACCAACGAGCGGCTGGAGTTCCTGGGCGACTCGGTGCTCGGCATCATCGTCACCGAGCGGCTCTACCGGGACCACCCGGAGCTGCCCGAGGGGCAGCTCGCCAAGCTGCGGGCGAGCGTGGTCAACATGCACGCGCTCGCGGGCGTGGCGGCGACGTTGTCCGAGCACGGGCTGGGCGCCTACATCTACCTCGGCCGTGGTGAGGAACTCACCGGCGGCCGGGACAAGGCGAGCATCCTGGCCGACGCCACCGAGGCCCTGATCGGCGCGGTCTACCTGGACCACGGGCTGGAGACGGCCCGGTCGCTGGTGCACCGGCTCTTCGGCGACCTGCTGCAGGGCGCCCCGCTGCTCGGGGCCGGCCTGGACTGGAAGACCAGCCTCCAGGAGCTCACGGCCTCGGAGGGGCTCGGCGTGCCGGAGTACCGGATCGCCGAGGAGGGCCCCGACCACCTCAAGACCTTCACCGCGACCGCGGTCGTCGGGGGTCGCGAGCTGGGCTCCGGGGACGGGCGCACCAAGAAGGAGGCCGAGCAGAAGGCCGCCGCGCTCGCCTGGCGCACCATCACGGACGAGACGCAGAAGTCGGCCCGGGCCCAGAGTTGACGGCCCGGAGCTGACGTGCCCGAGCTTCCCGAGGTCGAGGTGGTCCGGCGCGGTCTCGCCGACCACGTCCTCGACCGCACGATCGCCGAGGTCACCGTCGCGCACCCGCGCGCGGTGCGCCGGCACGTCGCCGGCGGGGAGGACTTCGCCGCGCGGCTGAAGGGCCGCACGATCAGCGCGGCCCGCCGCCGCGGCAAGTACCTCTGGCTCGAGCTGGACAGCGCCGGGCCGGGGGACGACGCGATCCTCGCCCACCTGGGCATGAGCGGCCAGATGCTCGTCGCCACCCCGGACCGGCCGGACGAGAAGCACCTCCGGATCCGTCTGCGGTTCGACGACGAGGGCCCCGAGCTGCGGTTCGTCGACCAACGGACCTTCGGCGGCCTGTCGGTCCACCCGCTCACCGAGGGGGCGGGCGGCGGGCTGCTGCCCCAGCCCGTCGCGCACATCGGGCGGGATCCGATGGACCCGCTGTTCTCGCTCGACGACGCGGTGGCCGGCATGCGCCGCCGCCGCACCGAGATCAAGCGGGCGCTGCTCGACCAGACGGTGGTGTCCGGGATCGGCAACATCTACGCCGACGAGGCGCTCTGGCGCGCACGGCTGCACGGGGCGCGACCGACCGAGAAGCTCACGCGCAAGCAGGGCGTCGCAGTGCTCGAGGCCGCCTCCGAGGTGATGGCGGAGGCCCTCGACCAGGGCGGCACGTCGTTCGACGCCTTGTACGTCAACGTGAACGGCGCCTCGGGCTACTTCGACCGCTCACTGGCGGTCTACGGCCGCACGGACGAGCCGTGCCGCCGCTGCGGCACCCCGATCCGCCGCGAGGCGTTCATGAACCGCAGCTCCTTCTCCTGCCCGCGCTGCCAACCGCGCCCTCGCGCCGTCCGCTGATCCCGGACGAGCCCTTGACCGGGCCCCCAGGTGCGGCGAAGTGTGGACGATTTCTCCGGGTAACGAGGAGGTCGTCCCATGTCGCAGCCGGTCACCGACCCGACGTTCTACCGCTCCGCCGCCGAGGCCGCGGCCGCACCCCCCGAGCGCCTGGCGTACGTCGCCGCGTTCGACCGCTCCGCGGAACGGCCGGACGCGATGGCCGTGGTCGACGTCGACCCGGACGCCGAGACCTACGGCCGGGTCGTCGGCTGGACGGACATGCCCGGCACCGGCGACGAGCTGCACCACTTCGGCTGGAACGCCTGCTCGTCCGCCCTCGCCCACGCCGGCCACGACACGAACGGCCTCGCGCGACGGTTCCTGCTGGTCCCGGGCCTGCGGTCGTCGAACATCCACGTCCTCGACACCGTGCCCGACCCGCGCGCCCCGCGGGTGGTCCGCACGGTCACGGCCAAGGACCTGTCCGAGGCGGCCGGGTACTCGCGGCCGCACACCATGCACTGCGGGCCCGACGGCGTGTTCCTCACCTGCATCGGCGGCCCGCAGGGGAACGACGACGGGCCCGGCGGGATCGCACTGCTCGACCACACGACGTTCGAGGTGGTCCGGGCGTGGGAGACGGACCGCGGCCCGCAGGAGCTGGCCTACGACGCCTGGTGGCACCTGAACCGCAACGTCCTGATCTCCAGCGAGTGGGGCCACCCGTCGATGATCGAGGACGGCGTGGTGCCCGAGCTCCTGCTCGGCAACGAGTACGGGCACGCCATCCACGTCTGGGACCTGGCCGAGGGCCGCCACCTGCAGCGCCTCGACCTGGGCGCGCAGCACCAGATGGCGCTCGAGGTGCGGCCCAGCCACGATCCCGAGGCGACCTGGGGGTTCGTGGGTGTGGTGATCTCGACCGAGGACCTGTCGGGGTCGATCTGGCGGTGGTTCCTCGACGGCGACGAGTGGCGGGTCGAGAAGGTGATCACGGTCCCGGCCGAGCCCGCCGATCCCGACCTGCTGCCGCCCGCCCTGAAGCCGTTCTCCGCGGTGCCGCCGCTGATCACCGACATCGACCTCTCGGTCGACGACCGGTTCCTCTGCGTCTCCTGCTGGGGCACCGGCGAGCTCAAGCAGTACGACGTCGGCGACCCGGCCCACCCGCGCGAGGTGGGCTCGGTCCGGCTCGGCGGGATCGTCGGCCGCGTTCCGCACCCGGCCGCCCCCGACCTGCCGCTGGCAGGCGGGCCGCAGATGGTCGAGGTCAGCCGGGACGGCCGCCGCGTCTACTTCACGAACTCCCTCTACGGCGCGTGGGACGACCAGTTCTACCCCGACGGCGTGGGCGCGTGGATGGCGAAGGCGGACGTCGGGCCGGACGGCGGGATGACCCTCGACCAGCGCTTCTTCCCCCGCGGCGACGAGTTCCGGGGCCTGCGGGTGCACCAGGTCCGGCTGCAGGGCGGGGACGCCTCGTCGGACAGCTACTGCTACCGCTGAGATCTGGTCACCCCGCGGTCAGTCGCAGGACGGCCGCGGCTGCGCTCGCCTCTCGGACGTCGAGCGCCAGGTCGTTCACGGCGACCTCGGCGCCGGCTCCTGCGGTGAGCCGGACCGAGGAGGTGCCGCCGGAGGTCGTGGTGCGCATGCCCGTGCAGGCGCCGGAGCAGCGGGTGCTCACCTGCCCATCGGGCACGACCGCGACGAGCTCGACCGTGCCGGCGTCGACCGCCACGAACCGGATCTCCGCGACGCCGGTGCCCGCCGGGAGCGGGATCGTCGCAGGTCCGCCGACCCGGATCTCGCAGGAACCCTGCGCGCAGGCCGCCGGATCGTCGTCCGCGAGCGGGGCCGCCGTCGGCACGGGCCGAGCAGGCTGAGCGGCCGGGGCGGCCGGGGCGGCCGGTGCGGGTGGCGAGGCCGTCGGCGTGGGCGCGGTGCAGGCCACGGCAAGAGACAGCGCGAGGGACAGCGCCAGAGCCAGCAACACGACCGGCGCCCTCCGGCCGCGCGGGAACGAGAGTGTGTGCAGCCAGTGCCGCCTCGGGCGCGTGGCCGCCTCCGCGCGCTTGGTCCACTACTCGCTGCGAGCACCCGGGACGTTTCGTCCCCGGAGCAGCGAAAAAGTGCTCCTGACCTGGGGAAGATCGCATCCGGTCTAGAGCCAGCCGCGGCGCTTGAAGCCCAGGTAGAGCAGGAGGCCGAGCAATACCATCAACCCGATGGCGAACGGATAGCCGAACTGCCACTCCAGCTCCGGCATGTGCGCGAAGTTCATCCCGTAGACACCGGCGACGAGGCTCGGGGCGAAGGCGATCGCCGCCCAGGACGACACCTTCTTCATCTGCTCGTTCTGCACGTACCCGGCCTCGGTCAACCGGGTCATCTCCTCGTTCTGCCGCTGGGCGACGAGCGTGGAGTTGACCGTGAGGATGTTCGCGAGCATGTCGCGCAGGCCCTGCGTGCGCTCGCGGACGCGGGTGGCGTGGTCCTGGACGTCGCGCACGAGCCGGCGCAGCTCGAGGTCCGGCGTGGTGCTCTGCTTGCCGAAGCGGGTGCGCAGCTCCTCGAAGATCTCGGCGAGCGGGTCGACCGCGCGCTGGAACTCGAGGACCTCGCGGGAGAGCTGGTAGATGCGCCGCGACACCGCGGGATCGCCGCTCCAGACCTGGCTCTCGATCTGGTCGACGTCGTCCTGCAGGCCGTCGAGCACCGGGCCGTAGTCGTCGACGACCTTGTCGAGCACGGCGTAGAACACCGCGAACGGGCCGTGCGCCATCAGCGCCGGGTCGTGCTCGAGGCGTCGCCGCACCTCGGCAAGGTCGGGCTCCTCGGCGTGTCGCACCGTGACCACGAAGTCCGGGCCGAGGAACAGGTGGATCTCGCCGAGCTCGACCTCCTCCTGCTCATCGACGTAGCGGGCCGGGCGGAGCACGGCGAACTCGGTGTGGCCGTAGCGCTCCAGCTTGGGACGCTGGTGGCCGTGCAGGGTGTCCTCGACGGCGAGCTCGTGCAGCCCGAACTCGTCCTCGATCGCCTTGATGTCGTCCGGGCCCGGGCGCAGCAGCCCGATCCAGCAGAAGGTCTCCTTGCCGTCGCCGCAGCGCCGGAGGGTCTCGACCGTCCGGTCGAGAGAATCGGGCTCCTCGGCCCGATGGCCCTCGACGTACACCGCGTTGTCCACGACGGACAATACGGACACCTCCCCACCTGCGACTCCGCACCGGAGCGTACGTGGGTCAGCGGCCGAAGTCCTGCGTCCAGTAGTACCCGTCGATCGCGAGCCCGACACCGATGGTCGTGAGCGAGCAGTCCTCGATGTTGCGGCGGTGACCGGGTGAGTTCAGCCAGGCCTCGACCACCGCCGCCGGGGTGCGCTGGCCCATCGCGATGTTCTCGGCGCCGGGGGAGGGGTAGCCGGCGGCGGCGATGCGGTCCGCGAAGCCGCGTCCGTCGGGGCTGTCGTGGTCGAAGTAGTCCTGGGCCGCCATGTCGTCGCTGTGTCCCTGGGCGGCGCGGGTGATCCGGGCGTCGGGCGTGAGGGCGCCGCAGCCGGCGGCGGCGCGGGCCCGGTTGGTCAGCGCGACGACGTCGGCGACCGGACCGGCGGCGACGGGGCGCGGCGCGGTGGTCGGCGCGAGCCGGGTGGTGGTCGGCGTCGGCCGCGGGATCGTGGTGGTCGGCGCGGGCGTCGTGGTCGGCGGCGCCGTCGTGGTGGTCGACGCCGGCGCGGCGGCCGGGAGGCGCGAGGTCGTGGTCGGCGGGGCCGGTCCGGTGGTGACCGCGGTCGTCGGCTCGGGGGAGGCGGCCCCGGCGAGCGCGACGGACCAGGCGTCGGGCACGAGGGCCGTGACGCCGAGGGCCGCGAGCGGCGCCCCGAGGGCGAGCCCGGCCAGGAGGGGGAGCGCCCGTGTGCGGGGCACCGGACCGGTCACGGCCCGGTAACGTAGCAAGGCGATGAGCAGCAACGACGATTCGACCGTTCGGCTCACCGCGTGGGTGCGGGGCCGCGTGCAGGGCGTGGGTTTCCGCTGGTGGACGCGGTCCCGGGCGCTGGAGCTGGGGCTCGTCGGGCAGGCCCGGAACCTCGACGACGGCCGGGTCGCGGTGGTCGCGGAGGGTGACCGGGAGCGGTGCGAGCGGCTGCTCGCCCTGCTGCGCGGCGGGGAGGCGCCGGGGTGGGTCGACGAGGTCGTCGAGCAGTGGGGCGATCCGAAGGGCGGGTTCGACGGGTTCGTCGAGGCCTGAGGTCCTGTCGGTGCCCGGGTCTACGGTGCGATCCACACCACTCGACAGGGAGCACCGCATGGCCGTCACGCTGAACCCCTACCTGCACTTCGACACCGAGGCCCGCGCCGCGATGGAGTTCTACCGCGCCGTCCTCGGCGGCGACCTGCAGATCAGCACCTTCGGGGACATGGGGGCCGAGGGGCCCGTCCCGCCGCCGGAGGGCGTCATGCACGCGCAGCTCACCACGCCGGACGGGTTCGTGCTCATGGCCTCGGACGGCGACCCCGAGCGCGCCGCCGGCCGCACCGCGGTCTCGGTCAGCCTCTCCGGGGACGAGGAGGCCAAGCTCGAGGGCTGGTTCACCGGCCTCGCCGAGGGCGGCACGGTGGAGGTGCCCTTCGAGAAGCAGATGTGGGGCGACCTGTTCGGCATGGTGACGGACCGGTTCGGCGTGCGCTGGCTGGTCAACGCCGCGACCACCTCCTGACCCGTCCGGGGCCCGTGCCCGCGCGGGCCCCGGGACCGTCGGTGCAGGCCGGTACGCTCCGCTCACCCCCGAGACACCCCGGAGACCGCCGCCGTGCACCTCAAGAGCCTGACGCTGAAGGGCTTCAAGTCCTTCGCCTCGGCCACGACGCTGCGCCTGGAACCGGGGATCACGTGCGTGGTGGGGCCCAACGGCTCGGGCAAGTCCAACGTCGTCGACGCGATCTCCTGGGTGCTCGGCGAGCAGGGGGCCAAGGCGCTGCGCGGCGGGAAGATGGAGGACGTGATCTTCGCCGGCACGTCCGGCCGGCAGCCGCTCGGGCGCGCCGAGGTCACGCTCACCATCGACAACTCCGACGGCGCCCTGCCGATCGAGTACTCCGAGGTCTCGATCACCCGCCGGATGTTCCGCGACGGCGCCGGCGAGTACGAGATCAACGGCAGCTCCTGCCGGCTGCTCGACATCCAGGAGCTGCTCTCGGACTCCGGTATCGGCCGGGAGATGCACGTCGTGGTGGGGCAGGGCCAGCTCGACGCGATCCTGCGGTCCAAGCCGGAGGAGCGGCGCGCCTACATCGAGGAGGCCGCGGGCGTCCTCAAGCACCGCAAGCGCAAGGAGAAGGCGCTCCGCAAGCTCGACGCGATGCAGGCCAACCTCACGCGGCTCACGGACCTCACCGCGGAGCTGCGCCGCCAGCTCAAGCCGCTGGGCCGCCAGGCGGAGATCGCGCGCAAGGCGCAGCAGGTGCAGGCCGAGCTGCGGGACGCGCGGATCCGGCTCGCGGCGGACGACATCGTCACCCTGCGGGACGCGCTGGCCCGCGAGGAGGCGGACGAGCAGCAGGCCCGCGAGCGCCGGGCCGAGGTGTCCGAGCAGCTCGACGTGGCGCGCGCGCGGCAGGGGGAGCTGGAGGAGGCCCTGGCCGCGGACGCGCCGCGGCTGCAGCGCGCGCAGGACACCTGGTACTCGCTGTCGTCGCTGGCCGAGCGGCTGCGCGGCACCGTGCGGCTGGCCGAGGAGCGCGCCCGGCACCTGGCCTCCGCGGAGTCCGGGCGCACGCCGGGGCGGGACCCGGACGAGCTCGAGGCCGAGGCCGACCTGGTCGCCGAGCAGGAGGAGGAGCTGGTCGCGGCCGTCGTCGAGGCCCGGCAGCGGCTCGCCGAGATGCTCGAGGAGCGCGCCGAGCACGAGCGCACCCTGCAGGCCGCCGAGCGCGCACACATGGCCGCGGTCCGGGCGATCGCCGACCGCAGGGCCGGCCTCGCGACGCTCGCGGGCAAGGCCGAGGCCTTGCGCAGCGGCGCGGCCGCCACCGCCGAGGAGATCGAGCGGCTGTCCGAGGCGCTCGGCGAGGCCGAGGCCCGGATCGTCACCGCGGCCGAGGAGCTGGAGGCCGCGCGCGAGCAGCTCGGTGTCCTCGACGAGGCGGACTCGGGGGAGCTGGCCGCGCTCGTGGAGTCCGCCGTCGAGGCGCAGGAGTCCGCGGCGGCCCGGGTCCGCGAGCTCGTCGCGCAGGAGCGGGAGCTGGAGCAGCGGCGGGCGCACTGGCGGGCGCGGGTCGACGCGCTGTCGGTCGGGCTCGCACGCAAGGACGGCAGCGGGGCGCTGCTGTCCGGCGAGCGGGTGGGGGTCGTCGGCGCCGTCGCCGAGCTGCTGGAGGTCGAGCCCGCGGCCCGGACCGCGGTCGCGGCCGTGCTCGGCGAGCTGGCCGAGGGGGTCGCGGTGGAGTCCGCGGGCGCGGCGGTCGACGCGCTGCGCGAGCTGCGGTCGGGGGACCACGGGTCGGCCACGCTGTTGGTGGGCGGGGACGGTGCGGCTCCGGTGGCGGGGCTCGTCGATCTCCGTCCTCCCGCCGCCGGGGCCGCGCCGGTCGGGCGCTGGGCCGCGGACGTCGTGCGCGCTCCGGCGCGGCTGGCGCCCGCCGTCGCGTCCCTGCTGGACCGCGTCGTGCTGGTCGACTCCCTCGACGAGGCACGGACCGTGGCGGAGGCGGGGCTCGTCGCCGTCACGTCCGAGGGGGACGTGCTGGAGGCGTTCCGGGCCCGCGGCGGGTCGGGCGGCGGTTCGAGCGCGCTCGAGGTGCAGGCCGCGGTCGACGAGGCCGTCGCCGCCCGGGACACGAACGACGCCGAGCTGACCCGGCTCCGCCCCGCCCTCGACGGCGCACGGGCGGAGGAGGCCGCGCGGAAGGCGGACGTCGAGGCGGCCGCGGCCGAGCGCCGGGCCGCCGAGCAGCGGCGCGCGGCGGCGGGCAGCCAGCTCGGCCGGCTGGAACAGGTCGTCCGGTCCGCGGAGCAGGAGGCGCAGCGGCTGCGCCAGCGGCGGGACGCGGTGGAGGCCCGGCGGTCGGAGTCGTTGCTGGCGCTGGAGGCGGCCGAGCAGCAGCTCCTGGTCGCGGAGGGCGAGCCGGTCGACGACGAGCCGGACACCGAGGTCCGGGACACCGCCGCGGAGAAGCTGGCCGAGGCCCGGTCCGAGGAGGTGGAGTGCCGGCTCGCGCTGCGCACCGCCGAGGAGCGCGCCCGCGCGATCGCCGGCAAGGCGGACTCGCTGCGGCGGCAGGCGTCGTCGGAGCGGCAGGCCCGGGCCCGCGCGGAGGCCGCGCGGCGCGAGCGGGAGCGCAGCGCCGCCGTCGCCGACCTCGTGGTCGGGGCCGGTGCCCGGGCGCTGGAGCGGATCGAGGTGTCCCTGGGCTCCGCGGCGGCCGAGCGGGACGAGGTCGCCGCCGCCCGGGCCGAGCGGGAGGCCGCGCTGACCGAGGCCCGCGCCACTACCGGGCGGCTGTCCGCGCTGCTCGACAAGCTGGTCGACGCCGTGCACCGGGACGAGGTGGCCCGCGCGCAGTCCCGGCTGCGGCTCGAGCAGCTCACCGAGAAGGCGCTGGCCGACCACGGCATCGCCGTCGACGACCTGGTCGCCGAGTACGGGCCGTCGGTCGGGGTGCCGCCGTCGCCGGCCGAGGTCGCGGAGTACGAGGCGGCGAAGGAGCGCGGCGAGGACGTCGTGGCCCCGCCCGCCATGCCCTACGACCGGGCCGCGCAGGAGCGCCGGGCCAAGCGCGCCGAGAAGGACCTGGCGCTGCTCGGCAAGGTCAACCCGCTCGCGCTGGAGGAGTTCGCGGCCCTCGAGGAGCGCTACACCTTCCTCTCCACGCAGCTCGAGGACCTCAAGAACACCCGCCGCGACCTGCTCACCGTGGTCCGCGAGGTCGACGACAAGATCCTCGAGGTCTTCACGCAGGCGTACGAGGACGTGGCGCGGGAGTTCGAGACGGTCTTCGCCACGCTCTTCCCGGGCGGCGACGGCCGGCTGGTGCTCACCGACCCCTCGGACATGCTGACCACCGGCATCGAGGTGGAGGCCCGCCCGCCGGGCAAGAAGGTCAAGCGGCTGTCGCTGCTCTCCGGCGGGGAGCGCTCGCTCACCGCGATGGCGCTGCTGGTCGCGATCTTCCGGGCCCGCCCCTCACCCTTCTACGTGCTCGACGAGATCGAGGCCGCCCTCGACGACGCCAACCTCCGCCGGCTCATCTCGCTGATGGAGGAGCTGCGCGCCACCTCGCAGCTCATCGTCATCACCCACCAGAAACCGACCATGGAGGTCGCCGACGCCCTCTACGGCGTCTCGATGCGGGGCGACGGCATCACGACCGTCATCTCCCAGCGGCTGCGGCCGGCCTCCTGAGCGCCGCCGCCGGGCGGTTCGGCGACCGCGGCCGGTGGGGTCGTGCGGGGCGTGCAAGGCTGGGGGTGTGACGACGCAGACCCTCTGGATCATCGTGGTCGTGGTCGCGGTGGTCGTGCTGATCGCCCTGGTCGCCGGCCTCACGATCAGCCGCAGGCGCAGGATCAGCCTGCGCGAGCCCGAGGAGCTCGAGACCCCGGCCGCCGAGGAGAAGCCCAGGCAGGGCAACACCTACAGGGCCAGCGGGGGCTTCGACTTCTCCGCCGGCAGTGGGGGCGGGACCGGCAGTGGGGGCGGGACCGGCACGCCGACGCTGCCGCCGCGCACGGAGCCCGGCCCCGACCTGCTTGCGCCCCCGCGGGAGAAGGAGCCGGAGCCGCGCCGACGGGGCGGCGCCGCGGCCGCCGGAGCGGCGGCCGCCGCCGGGGCTGCCGCTGCCGCGTCCGCCGCGCCGGCACCGGAGAAGGTCCCCGAGCGTGCGCCGGAGAAGGCACCCGAGCGCGGGACGCCCGGGGACGGGACGACCGCGGCACCGACCGCCCCCGACGAGGCCCAGCAGGTGGCGCCCGAGACCACCGCCCCGGACACGACCGGGACCGCTGCGCCGACCGAGCCCACGGCGCCCACCGCGCCGACCGACGGCGCGGCGCCCGCCGCTCCGCCCGCCGAGGACCTGCCGGTGCCCTCGGGCGCGACCCCGATCCCGCGGCCCGCTGACACCGCGCCGCCGACCGAGGCGCCCCCTGCGCCGGAGCGCCCCGCGGGCGACGAGCTCACCGGCACCGCCGACGACGTCCGCACGCCGCCTCGCGGCCTGCCCACGGGCGGCACCGCGACCGAGGCCCGCACCCCGCCCGACGGCATCCCGGCCGTCCGCACCCCGGACACCGTCACTCCGCCGCAGGGCATCCCGGCCGCGTCGGCCCCCGCCCCCGCGGCACCCGGGACCGCCGTTCCGGAGGCGCCGGACACCGCTGGGCCCGAGGCTCCGGCCGCCGGAACCCCCGCCACCGAGGCTCCGGCCGCCCCCGAGGCCCCGCCGGCCGCCGCTGCGGCCGCGGCAACGGCTGCGTCCGCCGCGCCCGCAGCGCCCCCTGCCGAGCGTGCCCCCGAGGCCCCGCCGGCCGAGCGTGCCCCCGAGGCCCCGCCGGCCGAGCGTGCCCCCGAGGCCCCGCCCGTCGAACGCCCGACCCCGGTCCCGCCCGCGGAGACCACCGCGCCGCCGGCCGCGCCCGCACCCACGGCCCCGCCGGCCCCCACCGAGGAGATCGCCCCCGCGGAGGGGCGCCTCGAGCGGCTGCGCGGCAACCTCTCCCGCTCGCGCTCCGCGTTCGGCCAGAGCCTGCTCGGCCTGCTCGGGGGCGGTGAGCTCGACGAGGAGTCGTGGGAGGACGTCGAGGCCACCCTCCTGCAGGCCGACCTGGGCCCCGAGATGACCGCCGAGCTCGTCGAGATCCTGCGCGACGAGCTGGCCCGCCGTGCCGTCCGCACCCCGGACCAGGCCCGCCAGCTGCTCCGCGAGGTCCTCACCGAGGCGCTCGAGACCGAGGCGAACCGCTCGATCCGCGCGCTGCCGCACGACGGTCGTCCGGGCGTCCTGCTCGTCGTCGGCGTCAACGGCACGGGCAAGACGACCACCACCGGCAAGCTCGCCCGCGTGCTGGTCGCGAGTGGCCGGCACGTCGTCCTGGGTGCGGCCGACACCTTCCGTGCCGCCGCGGCCGAGCAGCTCGCGACGTGGGGCGAGCGGGCCGGCGCCGCCGTCGTCCGCGGTCCCGAGGGGGCCGACCCGGCCGCCGTCGCGTTCGACGCCGTCAAGCGCGGCACCGCCGACGGCGCCGACGCGGTCATTCTCGACACGGCCGGCCGGCTGCACACCAAGACCGGCCTGATGGACGAGCTGGGCAAGGTCAAGCGCGTCGTCGAGCGGCAGTCCGAGGTCGACGAGGTGATCCTCGTCCTCGACGCCACGACCGGCCAGAACGGGCTGATCCAGGCCCGCGTCTTCGGCGAGGTCGTGAAGGTCACCGGCATCGCCCTGACGAAGCTCGACGGCACGGCGAAGGGCGGCATCGTCTTCCGCGTGCAGCGCGAGCTCGGCGTCCCGGTGAAGCTCGTGGGCCTCGGCGAGGGCCCGGACGACCTGGCCCCGTTCGAGCCGAAGGCCTTCGTCGACGCCCTGCTGGGCTGAGCTCCCGTACGGTCCGGCCGCTGCCGGGGATGATCACCGATCGTGACGTCCCCGGCGCAAGGGCACGAAACGGTCACATTTCCCGTCACGCTGTGCGCACGAGCCGCCACGGCCGGGAGGGGAAACCTGGATGTAACCCGCCGGGGGACGGGGTTCATCCCCCGGAAACATAGTGCGATCTTCCCGGAAACATCCCGCTTCGATTATTCCGGCACCTGCCGCACCGAGGGTGCGGACACGATCGGGAGGGAGATCCGTGGACGCGTTCAACAGCGGCGATACCGCGTGGATGCTCACCAGTACCGCGCTGGTGCTGTTCATGACGCCTGGGCTCGCGTTCTTCTACGGCGGCATGGTCCGTAGCAAGAGCGTGCTCAACATGATGATGATGAGCCTGTCGTCGATGGGGCTCGTCGGCGTCCTGTGGGTGCTCTACGGCTACTCGATGGCCTTCGGCAACGACGTCGGCGGCGGCCTGCTCGGCAGCCCGACCGAACACTGGGGCCTGAAGGGCCTGTTCGTCGGCAACTACGTCGCCACCGACGCGGCGCCCGACGTGAGCTTCCCGCTCGTCGGCTCGATCCCGGCGCTCGTGTTCGTCGGCTTCCAGGCCACGTTCGCGATCATCACCGTCGCCCTGATCTCGGGTGCGGTGGCCGACCGCATGAAGTTCGGCGCCTGGCTGCTCTTCGCCGGCATCTGGGCGACCGTCGTGTACTTCCCGGTCGCGCACTGGGTCTTCTCGTTCGACGGCGTGACCGCCGAGACCGGCGGCTGGATCGCCAACCAGCTCAAGGCGATCGACTTCGCGGGTGGTACCGCGGTCCACATCAACGCCGGTGTCGCCGCGCTGGCGCTGGCGATCGTCGTGGGCAAGCGCCGCGGCTGGCCGCGCGAGCCGATGCGCCCGCACAACCTGACGCTGGTCATGCTCGGGGCCGGCATCCTGTGGTTCGGCTGGTTCGGCTTCAACGCCGGTTCGGCCGTCGGCTCCTCGGGCCTCGCCGCCTACGCCATGATCAACACGATCATCGCCACCTGCGCCGCGATGCTCGCCTGGCTGCTCGTCGAGCGGATCCGCGACGGCAAGGCCACCAGCCTCGGCGCCGCGTCCGGTGTCGTCGCCGGTCTGGTCGCGATCACCCCGGCCTGTTCCTCGGTCTCGCCGATGGGCGCGATCGCGGTCGGTGCCATCGCCTCGGCGCTGTGCGCCCTGGCCGTCGGCCTGAAGTTCCGCTTCGGCTACGACGACTCGCTCGACGTCGTCGGCGTTCACCTCGTCGGTGGTCTCGCCGGCACCGTGCTCATCGGCTTCTTCGCCGACCCGGGCTCGGGCGCGGCGGTGGCCGGCCTGTTCTACGGCGGCGGCGTCGACCAGCTCTGGCGCCAGGTCGTCGGCGCGCTGGCGGTGCTCCTCTACTCGGGCATCCTGACCTTCGTCATCGCGCTGATCGTCAAGGCGATCTTCGGCGGCAAGATCCGGATCAGCCCGGAGGACGAGGCGACCGGCATCGACGAGACCGAGCACGCCGAGACCAGCTACGACTTCTCGAGCCACCGCGGGCTGGCCGGGACCGCGGGCACCCCGCGCCCGGACGCCGCCACCCCGCAGGCGGCCGCGCACGTCGCCGCAGGCAAGGAGAGCTGAGCCGTGAAGCTGATCACCGCCATCGTGAAGCCGTTCGTGCTGGAGGACGTCAAGGGCGCCCTCGAGCAGATCGGGGTCCTCGGGATGACCGTCTCCGAGGTCCAGGGCTACGGCCGGCAGAAGGGCCACACCGAGGTCTACCGGGGTGCGGAGTACTCCGTGGACTTCGTGCCGAAGGTCCGGGTGGAGGTCGTCGCGGACGACGCCCTCGCGGACAAGGTGGTCGACGCGGTCGTCGAGGCCGCCCGCACCGGCAAGATCGGCGACGGCAAGGTCTGGGTCGCCCCGGTCGAGACCGTCGTCCGGGTCCGCACCGGCGAGCGCGGGACCGACGCCATCTGACGGACCGCCCGACGGCATCCGTCCGATCTGGCGGGGCCCGTCGTGCCACTCGGCACGGCGGGCCTCCGGCGTCTCGCGAGGGCGTCTGATTCCTCCCGTTCCGTCCCCTCCCGGGGCGGGCGGGTGCCGTCGGTCCGGCCGACCCACCACCGATCGGAGAACCGTGATGATGCTCGTGACCGCGATCGTCAAACCCTTCGCGCTCGACGACGTCCGGGCCGGCCTCGAGCGGCTGGACGTGGCGGGGATGACCGTCAGCGAGGTGACCGGCTACGGCCGGCAGCGGGGGCACACCGAGGTCTACCGCGGCGCCGACTACCAGATGGACTTCGTGCCCAAGGTGCGGATCGAGATCGTCGTCGACGACTCGGTGGTCGAGAAGACCGTCGACGCGGTCGTGCAGGCGTCGCGCACGGGGAAGATCGGTGACGGGAAGGTGTGGGTCGTCCCGCTCGAGACGGTGGTGCGGGTCCGGACCGGGGAGCGGGGCCCGGACGCGCTGTGAGGCTCGTGGCGGTGACAGCCGTGGCGGTCGTGCCGGGGTCGGGGACGCCCACGGCGGGGTGGAGCGGAGCCGGCCGCGGGCCGGCAGTAACGAGGGCGAGTCGGTGACGGCAGTGGGATCGGGTCCGGGGTCTGGGTCGGGGGCGGGACCGGCGTCGGGTTCGGCGGAGGATCTCGTCCGCGCGAAGGCCGTGCTGCTGGACCGCCAGAACGGCCGGCGGCGGCTCGCCCCGGACGCGCTGCGGACCGCGCTGGTCGACCTGCACGACTTCTGGCTGTCGTCGCGGTGCGCGTCGATCGGGATCTCGGACCGCGCGGCGCTGGTCGCAGTCGGGGCGCTGGGGCGGCGCGAGCTGGCCCCGTACTCGGACCTCGACCTCGTGCTGCTGCACGACGGGCGCAAGGACGTCGACCGGCTCGCCGACCAGCTCTGGTACCCGCTGTGGGACGCCGGCATCGGGCTGGACCACTCGGTCCGCACCCCTGGCCAGGCGGTCCAAGTGGCGGCCACCGACCTGCGGGCCGCCTACGGTCTGCTCGAGCTGCGGCACATCGCGGGCGACCCGGCGCTCTCGGAGAAGGTCAAGCAGGCCGTCCGGCAGGCGTGGCGCGCCGGCATCCGCAACCGCTTCGACGACATCGCCGACTCCGCCCGGGACCGCTGGGCCAAGGTCGGCGACGTCGCCCACCGCATCGAGCCCGACCTCAAGTCCGGACACGGCGGGCTGCGGGACGTCCAGCTCCTCGACCACCTCGCCGCCGCGCAGCTGGTCGACCGGCCCTCCGGCGAGGTCACCGAGGCCCGGACGCTGCTGCTCGACGTGCGCACCGAGCTGCACCGGATCGCCGGCCGCGCGCGGGACGTGCTGCGCGCCCAGGACGCCGACGAGATCGCCTCGACCCTCGAGCTCGGCGACCGCTTCGACCTGGCCCGGGCGATCTCCGGGGCCGCGCGGGCCGTCGCCTTCTCCGCCGAGGTCGGGCTGCGGGCCGCCAAGGCCGCGCTGCCGCGCCGCGGGCTCTCCGCGCTGCGCCGCGCGCCCGTCCGGCGGCCGCTGGACTCCGGGGTCGTCGAGCACGCCGGCGAGGTCACCCTCGCCCGCGACGCCGCCGCCAACCGCGATCCCGCCCTCGTGCTGCGCGTCGCCGCGACCGCCGCGCGCACCGGGCTGCCGGTCGCCGCCGGCACCCTGCACCGGCTGGCCGAGACCGCCCCCGAGCTGCGCGAACCCTGGCCGCGGGCCGCCCTCGGCGAGCTGCTCTCCCTGCTCGGCACGGGGGAGGGCATGGTCGACGTGATCGAGGCGCTCGACCGGACCGGGCTGTGGGGACGGCTGTTCCCCGAGTGGGGCGCGGTGCGGGACCTGCCGCCGAGGGACCGGGCGCACATGTGGACCGTCGACCGGCACCTCGTCGAGACCTGCGCGCAGGCCGCCACGCTGACCACCCGCGTCTCGCGTCCGGACCTGCTGCTGGTCGGGGCGCTGCTGCACGACATCGGCAAGGGTCGCGGCGGCGACCACTCGGAGGTGGGGGAGTCGCTCGCGCTGCAGATCGGCCGGCGGCTCGGGTTCGGCGAGCGGGACGTCGAGACGCTCGGCGCGATGGTCCGCCACCACCTGCTCCTGCCGCACACCGCCACCCGCCGCGACCTCGACGACACGGCCACGCTCAGCCGGATCGTCGAGACCCTCGGCGGGAACCCGCTACTGCTCGACCTGCTCGACGCCCTGGCCGAGGCCGACTCGCTGGCCACCGGGCCGGGTGTGTGGAGCCCGTGGAAGCGGGCGCTGATCCGGGACCTCAGCGGCCGGGTCCGCGCGCTGATGATCGGCGAGCCGCCGCCCGGGCCCGTCCGGATCGCCGACACGGCCGAACAGGCCGCGGCCGAGGTCGTCGCGGGCGTGGAGAAGGAGGGCAGGCCGCAGCTGCGGCTCATCTCGGACCAGGACCTCGCGACGGTCGTGATCGGCACGCCGGACCGGCCCGGGGCGCTGTCCGCCGCGGCCGGGGTCCTCGCGTTGCACTCGCTCGAGGTGCACGCGGCCTCGGTCACGACCGAGGGCGAGGTGGCGGTGGCGAGCTTCGCCGTGTCGCCGCGGTTCGGAGGGCTGCCCGACCCGGCCGTCGTGCGGCACGACCTGGGCCGGGTCCTCGACGGCACCCTCGGGCTCGCCGAGGCGCTGGCCCGCAAGGAACGCGACTACGCGCCGACCACCGAGGCGGTGGAGCGGACCGCCCCGCCCCGCGTGCTCTGGTTCGACGACGAGGCGACCGGCGCCGTCGTCGTCGAGCTGCGGGGGCAGGACCGGATCGGGCTGCTGCACCGGGTCGCCGCCGCGCTCGAGGACTCGGGGCTCGACATCCGGTGGGCCCGCGTGGCCACCCTCGGCGCGTCGGTCGTCGACTCGTTCGGGGTGTCCGGCCCCGGTCCCGACGGACAGGTGCCCCGGACCGACCGCCGGCGCATCGAGCAGGCGGTCCTCGCCGCGACGGGGAAGGTGCGCGCAACCTCCGCGAAACGCTGAGCCCGAGCCGTTTCATGCGGTCGTAACATCCCGAAACATTCGGGAAACACAGGGTACGGATCATGCTCCCGGCCGACGGCGAGGAGCGTGATGGACACCGGGAACACGGCGTACGTGCTGGGCTGCGCGGCGCTGGTCATGCTGATGACGCCGGGCCTGGCGTTCTTCTACGGCGGCATGGTCCGCGCCTCCAGCGTGCTCAACATGATGATGATGTCGCTGGTCAGCCTGGGCGTGATCGGCCTGGTCTGGGTGCTCGTCGGGTTCTCGCTCGTGTTCGGCGACTCGCACGCCGGGCTCGTCGGCGGGTTCGAGTTCGCGGGGCTGCGAGAGGTCGATCTCGTGGTCGACGGGGTGCCCGTGCAGGCCTTCGCGATGTTCCAGCTGATGTTCGCCGTGATCACCGGGGCGCTGCTGTCCGGGGCGATCGCCGACCGGGCCCGCTTCTGGCCGTGGACGCTGTTCGTGGCCGGTTGGACCCTCGTCGTCTACGTGCCCCTCGCGCACTGGATCTTCGCGTTCGACGGCGCGGTGTCCGAGAAGGGCGGCTGGCTCGCCAACACCCTGCACGCGCTCGACTTCGCCGGCGGGACCGCCGTCGAGATCGACTCGGGGGCGTCGGCGCTGGCCCTCGCGCTGGTGCTGGGGAAGCGGCGGGGCTGGCCGCACGAGCCGATGCGCCCGCACAACCTGCCGTTCGTGCTGCTGGGCGCGGGCCTGCTGTGGTTCGGCTGGTTCGGGTTCAACGCCGGCTCCGCCCTGGCCGCGGGGGCGGTGGCGAGCAACGCCTCCGTCACGACCATGACCTCCGCCGCTGCCGCGGTCGTCGCCTGGCTGGCGCTCGAGCATCGGCTCGACGGCCGGCCCACCAGCCTCGGCGGCGCGTCCGCCGCGGTCGCGGGGCTGGTGGGGATCACGCCCGCCTGCGGGTACGTCGACACCTTCGGCGCGCTGCTGATCGGGGTCGCGGCGGGCGTCGTCTGCCAGCTGGCGATCCGGCTCAAGTACCGGCTGGGCTACGACGACTCGCTCGACGTCGTCGCCATCCACGGCGTCGGCGGCATGGTCGGGCTCCTCCTGACGGGGTTCGTCGCCACCGACGCGGTCAACCCGGCCGGGCGCGACGGGCTGCTCTACGGCGGCGGGTTCGGCCTGCTCGGCGCGCAGGTGGTCGCGATCCTGGTCGCGGCGGGGTGGGCCTTCGCGGGCAGCGCCGGGCTGGCGTGGCTGGTGCGGCGGACCATCGGGTTCCGGGTGCCGGAACACGTCGAGACCGGTGGGATCGACGAGGCCGAGCACGCCGAGAGCGCCTACGAGTACTCGCCGCTGCGCACCCGCGGCTCGGGACCGGAGAGGAACTGGACATGAAGCTGGTGACGGGGATCGTCAAGCCGTTCGCGCTCGGCGACGTCAAGGAGGCGCTCGAGAAGCTCGGCGTCCTGGGCATGACGGTGACCGAGGTGCAGGGCTTCGGCCGGCAGAAGGGGCACACCGAGGTCTACCGGGGCGCGGAGTACGCCGTGGACTTCGTGCCGAAGATCCGGGTCGAGGTGGTGGTCGACGACGCGGTGGCCGACCGGGTCGTCGACGCCCTGGTCGACGCCGCCCGCACCGGCAAGATCGGCGACGGCAAGGTGTGGGTCACCCCCGTCGACACCATCGTCCGGGTCCGCACGGGAGAACGAGGCGCCGACGCCCTCTGAGTCCCCGCGTTCCCGCGAGTCGCGCTGTGGCCCCCGCGAGTCGGGAGTTCCGGCACCGCGAGTCGGGACTTCCGGCACCGCGAGTCGGGAGTTCCGGCACCGCGAGTCGGCACTTCACGTGACCGAAGGCGCGATCCCGGGAGGTCGCGGGCCGGTAGCTGTGGCCACGCTGTGCGGAACCGGGTGGGCGGAACGAACCGGCGGAACCGGACGTTGGGTGCCCATGACCCTCGCGACCGTGCCCGGCGACACTCCGCCCCGCCCGCTGCCCCTCCCGCTGGGGCCCGGGCCCGCCGGAGGTGCCGCGGCGCCGGTGCGGCTGTCGGTGCCGGGCCGCGCGCTGGTGCTGGTCGCGGGCGTGCCCGGCGCCGGCAAGAGCACGCTACTGCGTCGCATGCCGCAGCGGCCCGGGCTGCGGGTGCTCGACTCCGAGACCCAGCGTGACCTGCTGACGCGCGTCCTGCCCGGGGTGCCGTACCCGCGGATCCGGGCGCTGGTGCATTTCCTGCACCGGGTCGCCGCGGTGCTGGCCGCAACGGGGTCCGCCCGCGTCGTCGTCGTGCACCTGCCGGCGACGTCCACGCGGCTCCGGCGCCTGGTCCGCGGCCTGGCCCGGCTCACCGGCCGCGCGGCGTACCTCGTCTGGATCGACGCGGCGCCCGAGGAGGCGTTGCGCGGGCAGGCCGATCGCGGCCGCATGATCCAGAGCCGGTCCTTCGCCCGGCACGTGAGCCGGGCCGACGGCGTCGCGGCCCGGATCGCCGGGGGCAACCTGGGCGAGCCGTGGGCACGCGCGATCTCCCTCGACCGCCCCACGGCCGCCCGCGGTCTCGCCGTCACTTCCTGAATCGCACACTCGGTCGCCCGGAACTGCCGACTCGCGCTGCCGAAGCTCCCGACTCGCGCTGCCGAAGCTCCCGACTCGCGCTGCCGGAGCTCCCGACTCGCGCTGCCGGAGCTCCCGACTCGCGGTGCCGAAGCTCCCGACTCGCGGGGTGCGGGGACGGGAGCAGGGGTCTGCGTCCCGGGGGCGGGGCCACGTAGACTCGCTGGGGTGTTCGACACCCTGAGCGACCGCCTGTCCGGAGCGCTGCGCGACCTGCGCGGCAAGGGCCGGTTGTCCGACGCCGACATCGACACCACGGCGCGCGAGATCCGCATCGCGCTGCTCGAGGCCGACGTCGCGCTGCCGGTGGTGCGGTCCTTCATCGCTCGGATCAAGGAGCGGGCGAAGGGTGCCGAGGTCTCGCAGGCGCTGAACCCGGCGCAGCAGGTCGTCAAGATCGTCAACGAGGAGCTCATCGGCATCCTCGGCGGCGAGACCCGCCGGATCGCGCTGGCCAAGGAGCCGCCGAGCGTCGTCATGCTCGCGGGTCTGCAGGGTTCCGGTAAGACGACGCTGGCCGGCAAGCTGGCCCGCCACCTCAAGGACCAGGGCCACACGCCCCTCCTGGTCGCCTGCGACCTCCAGCGGCCCAACGCCGTGAACCAGCTGCAGATCGTCGGCGAGCGCGCCGGGGTGCCGACCTTCGCGCCGGAACCGGGCAACGGCGTCGGCGACCCGGTCGACGTCGCGCGCCGCGGTGTCGCGTTCGCCCGCGAGAAGCAGTACGACATCGTCATCGTCGACACCGCGGGCCGCCTGGGTGTCGACGCCGAGCTGATGCAGCAGGCCAGCGAGATCAAGGCCGCGGTCCGGCCGGACGAGACGCTGTTCGTCGTCGACGCCATGATCGGTCAGGACGCGGTGGCCACGGCCGAGGCGTTCCGGGACGGTGTCGGCTTCTCCGGCGTCGTGCTCACCAAGCTCGACGGCGACGCCCGCGGTGGTGCCGCGCTGTCCGTCCGCGAGGTCACCGGCCAGCCGATCCTCTTCGCGTCGAACGGCGAGAAGCTCGAGGACTTCGACGTCTTCCACCCGGACCGGATGGCCAGCCGGATCCTGGGCATGGGCGACCTGCTCACCCTCATCGAGCAGGCCGAGCGGGTCTTCGACGAGGAGCAGTCGCAGAAGGCCGCGCAGAAGATCTCCACGGGCGAGCTCACCCTGGAGGACTTCCTCGAGCAGATGCTCGCCATCCGCAAGATGGGCCCGATCGGGAACATCCTCAACATGCTCCCGGGCGCCAACTCCGCGCAGATGAAGGAGGCGCTCGCCCAGGTCGACGACCGGCAGCTGGACAAGCTGCAGGCGATCATCCGCGGCATGACGCCGGCCGAGCGCGCCGACCCGAAGATCATCAACGGCTCCCGGCGGCTGCGCATCGCGAACGGCTCGGGCGTCACCGTCTCGGACGTGAACGACCTGGTCAACCGCTTCTTCGAGGCCCGCAAGCAGATGAAGATGATGGCGGGCCAGTTCGGGTTCGGCGGCGGCCGCTCGGCCACCCGCAAGCAGGCGAAGAACAAGCGCAAGGCCAAGCAGGCGAAGAAGGGCGGCCGGCCGAACCGGGCGCCCGCCGCAGCGAACCCCTTCGGCGCCGACCTCTCGCAGATGCCGCCCAGCCTGCAGCAGCTGCCGCCCGGCCTCGACCAGCTCCCGCCCGGCTTCGACCCGTCGAAGCTGAACTTCGGGAACAAGAAGGGCAAGTAGTGCTGCACCTGCGCGGCACCGTCCTCCCGGACGGTGGCACGGACCTGTACGTCGACGACGCCGGCCGGGTCAGCGCGGAGCCCCTGCCCGGCGCCGAGGTCGTCGACGCGCCGTTCATCCTCCCCGGGCTGGTCGACGCCCACTGCCACGTCGGCATCGCGACCGGCGGCGCGCCCGCCGACCTGGCGGAGTGCGAGGAGCAGGCGGTCGTCGAGCGCAACGCGGGCGCGCTGCTGCTGCGCGACTGCGGCTCGCCCACGGACACCTCGCCGCTGCGCGGCCGCGAGGACCTCCCGGAGATCATCCGGGCGGCCCGGCACCTGGCCCGGCCCAAGCGGTACATCTCCGGCCTGTCGATCGACCTCGACGACCCGGCCCTGCTGCCCGACGCCGTCGCCGAGCAGGCCGCCGCGGGCGACGGCTGGGTGAAGCTCGTCGGGGACTGGATCGACCGGGGAATGGGCGCCGACGCCGACCTGGCCCCGCTCTGGCCGGACGACGTGCTGAAGGCCGCCATCGACGCCGCGCACGCGGCCGGGGCCCGGGTGACCGCGCACGTCTTCGGCACCGAGGCCCTGCACGGGCTGATCGGCGCCGGGATCGACTGCATCGAGCACGGCACCGGACTCACGGACGAGCTCATCGCCGAGATGGCCGAGCGCGGGACCGCGCTGGTGCCCACGCTGATCAACGTCGACACGTTCCCGGGGATCGCCGACAAGGCCGGCAAGTACCCCGCCTACGCCGAGCACATGCGGGAGCTGCACCGCACCGCCCGGGACACGGTCGGGCGGGCGATCGACGCCGGCGTCCCCGTCTTCGCCGGCACGGACGCCGGCGGCGGCATCCGGCACGGCCGGATCGCCGACGAGATCGAGGCGCTGCGGCAGGCCGGCCACCCCGACGCCGTGGGTGCCGCCTCCTGGACCGCCCGCCGTTGGCTCGGACGGCCGGGCCTCGAGCCGGGCACGTCCGCGGACCTGGTCGCGTACCGGGAGGACCCGCGCCGGAACCCGGCGGTCCTGCGCGACCCGGCGCTCGTCCTGCTCCGCGGCCGCCGGTACTGAACCCGGCGCCCGGCGGGGGCGCCGTGCGCGCCCGCGCCCGGTAGCGTCGTGATCGTGGGCCAGCCCGACCCGATCCCGGACCCGCCGTCCGCGCCGCCGCCGACCGGCCCGTTCCCGTCCGCCCCACCGCAGGACCCGCCGCCGTACCCGCCGCAGCAGGCCCCGGCCGGTGCGCCGGAGCCGCCGGCCTCGGAGGACCCGCCCCCGCACCGCTGGGGGATCGGGGCGTACGTGCTGGTCGAGATCCTCTTCCTCGGATCGTCGTTCCTGATCGCCGCGCTGCTGGCCGATCCCGAGGGGCCGTCGGTCGCCGCCGTGATCCTCGGGCTGTCCGTGCCGACGGTGCTGGCGGCGGCGACGGCGCTGCTGATCACCCGGGTCCGCGGCAACGGCCCGCGGATCGACCTGGGCCTGACGTGGACCGCCCGGGACGTCGCCGCCGGCCTGCTGTGGGGCCTCGGCGGCCTCGTCGTGAGCGTCCCGGCGTCCCTGGTCTACGTGGCGGTCGTCGGACCGGACAACGCGACCACGGCCGTCGGGCAGGCGTTCGACGGCATCCGGGTCGGCTGGCCGGTCGCGCTCGGGGTGTTCGTGCTGGTCGCGTTCGTGGCGCCGCTCTGTGAGGAGATCGTCTACCGCGGGCTGCTGTGGGGGGCGGTCACCAAGCACGGGGCGAACCGGTGGGTGGCCTTCGCCATCACCACGCTGCTGTTCGCGATGGCCCACTTCGAGCTGACCCGCACCCCGTTGCTCCTGGTCGTGGCGCTGCCGATCGGGTTGGCGCGGGTGTTCACCGGGCGGCTGCCGGCGAGCATCGTGGCGCACCAGGTCAACAACCTGCTGCCGGCGCTCGGACTGGCGCTCGCGCTGACCGGAGGGGTGCCCGCGTCCCTGTAGGCGTCTGGCAGAATGGTGCGTCGGGTCCGTGGCCGGCCCTCTACCGATGCCGCGGCCGGGAGCAGTCGAGTGAGCGAGCCGTACCCCCACGCGGTCCTGCGCTGACTCACGAGCAGCACACACGATCCGCGAGGAGCACCGAGAAGCGTGGCCGTCAAGATCAAGCTGATGCGTCTGGGCAAGATCCGTCAGCCGTACTACCGCGTCGTCGTCGCCGACTCGCGCACCCGCCGCAGCGGGCGCGCCATCGAGACGATCGGCAAGTACCACCCGAAGAGCGAGCCGAGCCTGATCGAGATCGACTCGGAGCGCGCGCAGTACTGGCTGGGCGTCGGCGCGCTGCCGACCGAGCCGGTGCAGCACCTGCTCGAGATCACCGGCGACTGGCAGAAGTTCAAGGGCCTGCCGGGCGCCGAGGGCACCCTCAAGCCGCAGCCGGAGAAGGTCGACAAGCTGGCGCGCTTCAACGCCGCGCTGGCCGCCGCGGGCGAGGAGCCGACCACCGAGGCCACCACGCCGAAGAAGAGGGCCGCCAAGGCCGAGAAGTCCGACGAGGCCCCCAAGGCTGACGAGGCGGCGGAGTCGACCGAGTCGTGAGCGTTCTGGCGGACGCCCTGGAGCACCTGGTCCGGGGCATCGTCGACCACCCGGACGAGGTCCGGGTGGACCTCGTCACGAACCGCCGGGGCCGCACGCTCGAGGTCCGGGTGCACCCCGAGGACCTGGGCAAGGTCATCGGTCGCGGCGGGCGGACCGCCACCGCGCTGCGCACCGTGATGGGGGGCATCGGCGGACGGGGTGTGCGGGTCGATGTCGTCGACACCGACCGGTAGGACGCCCGCGGGAGCCCGGCGGCGGGCGTCGGCGGGCATCCGGAGGCCGGCCGCGCCGGCCCCTCGGGCCACGGCCGGTCCCGGGAGCGGGGACGTCCTCGTCGGGATCGTCGCGAAGGTCCACGGCCTGCGCGGCGAGCTGGCCGTCGAGGTGCGCACGGACTCACCGGAGGAGCGCTTCGCCGCGGGCTCCGTGCTGCGGGCCCGGCGGCGGGACGCCCCGGACGCGACGCTGACCGTGGAGAGCAGCCGGCCCCACTCCGGGCGGCTGCTCGTCCGCTTCCGCGAGGCGCCGGACCGCACGAAGGCGGAGGAGCTGCGCGGTGCGCAGCTGCTGGTGCCGACGGCCGAGCTGGCGCCGCCGGAGGACCCGGAGGAGTTCCACGTCCACCAGCTCGAGGGCCTGCGCGCCGAGCTGCCCGACGGCATCGTGCTCGGGACCGTGCGCGAGGTGGTCCTCGGTCCGGGCGGCGACCTGTTGGCCGTCGCCCGCGAGGGCCGGCCCGACGCGCTGGTCCCGTTCGTCACCGAGATCGTGCCGACGATCGACCTCGAGGGCGGGCGCGTGGTCGTCGACCCGCCCGAGGGCCTGCTGAACCTCGACACCCCCTGACCTGCACCTGATCTGTACCGAGAGGCCCCGTCGCACCGCGGCGGGGCCTTTCTCGTGCCGTCGTCGTCAACCAAGGTTGACGGCTCGGCGTCGTCAACGTAGGTTGACGGCATGACAGATGCGACGGCGGTGGCCGCGGCGGCGTCCAGCAAGGACCCGCACGTCGGCCTGGCGGCGGTGGCGGCGCTGCGCGCGCTGCAGGAGTCGCTCGAGGAGCTGCAGGTGGGCAACGCGCGGGCACAGGGCTGGTCCTGGGCGCAGATCGCGGGCGTGCTGCAGGTGAGCAAGCAGGCGGTGCACAAGAAGTACCGGCGGCTCGGGTACTAGGGGGAGACGCGATGTTCGAGAGGTTCACGCTGGCGGCCCGCACCGCGGTGGTGCACGCGCAGGAGGACGCCCGCGAGCGCAGGCAGGCGCAGATCCGGACCG
Source organism: Pseudonocardia autotrophica (assembly GCF_000717175.1). Taxonomy (GTDB): domain Bacteria; phylum Actinomycetota; class Actinomycetes; order Mycobacteriales; family Pseudonocardiaceae; genus Pseudonocardia; species Pseudonocardia halophobica. Next base: position 104,031 of record NZ_JNYD01000013.1, read on the forward strand.
AGAACCTGCTCCTCGGCCTGTACGACGCCCCGGCGACGCCGGAGTCGACGGCCGCCGCGCTCCTGCGCCGCGCGGGCGTCGAGCGGGCCGACGTCGAGGCGGAGATCGCGCGGCTCGCGCGGGCCGAGGCGGCGCCCGACGCCGAGAAGCTGGCCCTGCTGGGCATCGACCTGGACGAGGTGCGCCGGCAGGCGGAGGAGACGTTCGGGCCGGGCGCGCTCGACCGGACGCGGGCCGGCAAGCAGCGCCGGATGTTCGGGCACATCCCGTTCGACGCCGCCTCGAAGAAGGCGCTCGAGCTCTCGCTGCGCGAGGCGCTGCGGCTCAAGCACTCCGAGATCGGCAGCGAGCACGTCCTCCTCGGCCTGCTGCACGCCGAGGGCGGCGCGCGGGACCTGCTGGCGGCCCGCGGCGTCACGCTCGACGGCATGCGCTCCGCGGTCGAGGGGCTCGGCCACGGCGAGGCGAGCGGCTGATCACTCCTCCACGTCGAAGGCGTCCTCGTGCCCCGTGCGGGCGGAGCGGACGCCCTCGACCTCGGCGAGCTCGCTCGCCAGCGCGGTGAGATCGCCCCGGCCCGCGAGCCGGAGGGGGACGGCGGCGACCCCGGCGCCGTCGTCGCTCACGCTCTCCCGCGCGATCGCGAGGTCCTGCACCGCCCACCCCCGCCGGGTGCACAGCTGCGGGACCGTGCGGAGGATGCCGCTGCCGCCGGCGTAGCGGAGCCGCAGCACCGGGCCCGCCGCCGATGAACCCGATGCCCGAGACGATCTGAACGCCGATCCGGAACGGGGCGAGCGCGACGTGTTCCGTGCCGAGCAGGTCGCCGAACCCGTACTTCGACACCAGCATGAACACCGCCGCGCCCACCTCGACGAGCGTGTGCGTACGCAGGCCCGCGCTCTTCGCGCCCGCCTCGCGCTCCAGCCCGATCACCGTGGTCAGGACCAGCGCGAGCAGCACCGGGAGCACGAGGGACCACTGCCCGCCGGAGGACCACAGCGAGGACAGGCCGAGGGCACCTCGCCACCTCCTCTTTGGCAGGATCCGCCCGGTGCGGATCGACGTCGTGACCATCTTCCCGGGCTACCTCGCCCCGTTGCGCGAGGCGCTGCTGGGTCGGGCGGTCGAGAAGGGACTCATCGACGTCCGGGTGCACGACCTGCGGCACTGGACGCACGACGTCCACCAGGCCGTCGACGACGCCCCCTACGGCGGCGGGCCGGGCATGGTGATGAAGCCCCAGGTGTGGGGCGAGGCGCTCGACGAGGTGCTGGCGGACGGGCCCGCGCGGCTCGTCGTGCCGACCCCCGCCGGGCGGCCGTTCACGCAGGCCGCCGCGCGGGCCTGGGCGGGGGAGGAGCGGCTGGTCTTCGCCTGCGGCCGCTACGAGGGCATCGACCAGCGCGTGGTCGACCACTTCGCCGCCCGGATGCCCGTCGACGAGGTGAGCATCGGCGACTACGTGCTGGTCGGCGGCGAGGTGGCGGTGCTGGTCATGGTCGAGGCCGTCGCCCGGCTGCTGCCCGGCGTGCTCGGCAACCCGCGCTCGGCGGCCGAGGACTCCTTCTCCGACGGCCTGCTCGAAGGGCCCTCCTACACCCGGCCCGAGGTGTGGCGGGACCTGCCGGTGCCGGCCGTGCTGCGCAGCGGCAACCACGCCGCCGTCGACCGCTGGCGGCGCGACAGAGCCCTCGAGCGGACGGCCGAGCGGCGCCCCGATCTCCTCGCCGCGCTGCCCGAGGGGGCCCTGGACGCGGCCGACCGCGCGGTGCTCGATACCCTGGGGGCAGCGGAGCGGGGCTGACCGGCCCCCACCGGTGTCACCCGCCCGGAACCCGTCTGGCACTATGGACGGGTTGCCACGGGCCGACGAACGTGTGTCGGCGCCTCCCATCGGGGATGGGTGCCCCTGCCCGAGCCCCGGCACACACGCTTGCACGACGAACATTGGACGAGGACGGACCGCGCGATGAACACCCTGGACGACCTGGACGCACAGATCCTGCGCTCCGACATCCCCAGCTTCCGGCCGGGTGACACGCTCAAGGTGCACGTGAAGGTCATCGAGGGCAACCGCTCCCGGGTCCAGGTGTTCCAGGGCGTCGTCATCCGGCGTCAGGGCGCCGGCGCCCGCGAGACCTTCACGGTCCGCAAGGTGTCGTTCGGCGTGGGCGTCGAGCGCACCTTCCCGGTGCACACCCCGAACATCGAGAAGATCGAGGTCGCGACGCGGGGTGACGTGCGTCGCGCCAAGCTCTACTACCTCCGTGACCTGCGCGGCAAGGCCGCCAAGATCAAGGAGAAGCGCGAGACCCCGACCGCGTCCTGAGCCGTCACCCCTTCGAGACGCGGCCCTGACGTAGCCTCACCACGTGGCGTCACCCGAGCTCCCCGACGACCGCCGCGCCCCGTCGCGGCGGTACGGGCCCACGGACCCGTCCGACCCCCGGTCGGGCGGTGGCGCTCCCGTCGGTGAGGTGCCCGCGCGGCACGTCCCCGGCACCGGACCCGCCGGCGCGCCCTTCCCGGGGCCGCAGGGCGGGTTCGACGGGCGCGGGCCGGGCGGGAACGGTCAGCCCCCGTCGAGCGGGTATGTGCCGTCGAACGGCTACCCCCCGCAGAACGGGTACGGACCGGAGTCCGCGCAGGCCCCGCAGAACGGGAACGGGCTCCGGAACGGGCAGGCGCCGCCGAACGGGCCGGCCCCGCAGTTCCCGGGCCCGGCGCCGTCGGCGCAGTACGGCGTCCCGCAGAACGGGCGGCCCCCGTCGAACGGCCTCCCGCAGAACGGGCGGCCCCCGTCGAACGGCCTCCCGCAGAACGGTGAGCAGCCCTTCCGGCCCGCCGGCCCGCCGCCCGCGCACAGCAGCCCCGGTTTCCGGCCGGTCGGTGCCCCGCTGGGCGGCCCGCCGGACCCCCGCCGCGGCTCGCCCCGGCGCCCCCTCGACGACGACCGCCCCACGGACGTCGTCGGCATGCCGCCCGTGCCCGCGGAGGCGGACGCGGAGGTCACCGAGGAGACCGCGCCGGCCGACTCGACCGTCGAGCCCCAGCGCCGGGTCGACCCCTCCGCCGCCGAGTCCGACGGCGTCCCCGGCCGGCACCGCCGCCGCGCGGGTGCCACGTCCGGCAGCCACCCCGCGTCGGACTACGTGCCGAAGCGCGGTCCCGGCGGCAAGAAGCCCCGCTCGGGGCGGCGCCGGCGCAACACCTTCTGGAAGGAGCTTCCGCTCCTCGTCGGTGTGGCGCTGGTCCTCACCATCCTCATCCAGGCCTTCCTGGCCAAGGTGTACGTGATCCCGTCGGGCTCGATGGAGACCACGCTGCACGGCTGCACCGGCTGCAACAACGACCGCGTGCTCGTCGACAAGGTCACCTACCGGTTCGGCGATCCGCAGCCCGGGGACGTCGTCGTGTTCCGCGGGCCGGACTCCTGGGTCAACACCGAGTTCACGGTCGACGAGCCCACCAGCACGTTCGGCGAGGTCGTCCAGCAGTTCCTGTCCCTGATCGGGCTCGCGCCGCCGGACGAGAAGGACTTCGTCAAGCGCGTGATCGCCGTCGGCGGACAGACGGTGTCGTGCTGCGACTCCCGCAACCGGGTCATGGTCGACAACCAGCCGCTCGACGAGCCCTACATCTACTACCTGCCCGAGGCCGGGCCGGCGCGGCAGATCCCGTTCGGCCCGATCACGGTGCCGCAGGGCGAGCTGTGGGTGATGGGCGACAGCCGCAACAACTCGTCGGACTCCCGCATCGACGGCCACGGGCCCATCCCGGTCGACAACGTCATCGGCAAGGCCCGCATGAAGGTGCTGCCGGTCAGCCGGTTCGGCTTCATCGACAGCACGAACCCGCAGCAGTCGCAGGCGACCGCCCTCGGGGTCGCCGGGGACGGCGCACCGCTCGCCCTGGGGGTGCTCGGCGTGGTGCCGTTCTGGCTGCTCCGCAGGAGATCCCTGCTGGCGGCCGAGGAGGAGTTCCTGCCCCGCCGACGTCGAACCTGAGGTGGCTGCACCCGTCCAGCGGCCCGCCCGCCGCCCCCGCCGGAAGCGTCCCGCCGAGCTCCTGCCCCCGGGGTGGAAGCCCGGCCGGGCGACCGTGCGCGCATCCGCCGGCACGTGGACCCTGCAGAGCACGCTGCAACGGCACGGCCTCGGCCCCGTCGCGGGCGTCGACGAGGCCGGCCGCGGGGCCTGCGCCGGTCCGCTCGTGGTCGCGGCGTGTGTGCTGCGCCCCGGCGACGCCAAGCGGCTCGAGGGCCTGACCGACTCCAAGATGCTCACGCACACCGTGCGCGAGGAGTTCTACTACCGGATCCTGCGCCGCGCCGAGGACTTCTCGGTGATCGTGATCCCGCCCGCCGAGGTGGACCGGCGGGGCGTGCACGTCGCCAACATCGAGGGCATGCGCCGCGCCGTCGCGGGCCTGAGCCACCCACCCGGCTACGTCCTCACGGACGGCTTCCCCGTCCGCGGGTTCGGCAGGCCGACCCTCGCGGTGCCCAAGGGCGACCTCACGGCGGCCTGCGTGGCGGCGGCGTCGGTGCTGGCCAAGGTGACCAGGGACCGGCTGATGGTCGAGCTGGACGGGCGGTACCCGCAGTACCGCTTCGCCGAGCACAAGGGCTACTGCACGCCGGTGCACGATGCCGCCCTCGCCGAGCACGGCCCCTGCCCCGAGCACCGGTTCTCGTTCGTGAACGTCGCCTCGGTGGCCCGCGTCGGCGATCGCGTGGCGTTGGTCCAGAATGGGGCGTCCGGCGAGGAGACCGGGGACATCGAGGACGCGGAGTTCGCCGCGGACGACGAGGCGCTCCTCGTCGGGGACGCGGGCGAGGACAGGGTCGCAGGGGGAGTGGAGTCGTGAGCGCCGAGGATCTCGAGAAGTACGAGACCGAGATGGAGCTCACGCTCTACAAGGAGTACCGCGACATCGTCTCCCAGTTCTCGTACGTCGTGGAGACGGAGCGGCGCTTCTACCTGGCCAACTCCGTCGACGTCGCACCCCGCAACGCGGACGGCGAGGTCTACTTCGAGGTCCGGATGTCCGACGCGTGGGTCTGGGACATGTACCGGCCGGCGCGGTTCGTGAAGAACGTCCGGGTGGTGACGTTCAAGGACGTCAACATCGAGGAGCTCGACAAGCCGGACCTGCGGTTGCCCGAGGGCGACCAGTTCGGCCACTAGGCCCCTAGCACCTCCCCCCGACGGTTCCGGTCCTCCCGGCCGTCGACACCGGCGGTTGTCCACCGTCCGCGGCTCCTGTGGAGCACTTTCCGAGTTCCGCCCCACGGGTCGGTGCGGGCGGAGATCGTGTCCGGCATGGCAGCCAAGGACGAGCTCGGACGCCGCGGCGAGGACGTCGCGGTCGAGTACCTCGAACGCAAGGGCCTCGTCGTGCTGTCCCGGAACTGGCGGTGCCGGGAGGGCGAGATCGACGTGGTGGCCACCCAGCGGGAGCGGGACGGCACCCGCCTGGTGGTCTGCGAGATCAAGACCCGCTCCGGCACCCGGTACGGCGAGCCCGCCGAGGCCGTCACCGGGCTCAAGGCCCAGCGCATCCGGCGGGTCACCAAGGCCTGGCTCGCGGCGCACCACGTGGCGTGGTGCGAGATCCGGTTCGACGTGGTCGCGGTGCTGATGCGCCCCGGCCGGCCGGTCACCCTGGAGCACTACGAGGCGGCGTTCTGATGGCGCTCGCCCGGGGCTGGTCCGTGGCGCTGCACGGCGTCGAGGGCGTGCCCGTCGAGATCGAGGCGCTCGTGGGCGGCGGGATCCCCGGCGTCCAGATCGTCGGGCTGGCCGACACCGCGCTGCAGGAGTCGGTGCACCGGATGCGGTCGGCGATCGTGAACTCGGGCCGGGAGTGGCCGTCGGTGCGGATCCTGCTCGCGCTCTCCCCGGCCACGCTGCGCAAGACGGGATCCCGCTTCGACCTGGCGATGTGTCAAGTGAGACACTACTACGGTGAGTGCTCCCCGCGTGGCGATCTATGTCCGAATCTCCAAGGACCGCGAAGGCGCCGGTCTGGGCGTCGAACGCCAGGAGCGAGAGTGCCGCGAACTCGCCGAGAAGCTCAACGGCCAGGTTGTCGCCGTCCACCGGGATAACGACCTGTCCGCCTACTCAGGGAAGCCCCGACCCGGCTACCGACAGCTGCTGCAGGACATCCGAGACGGCAAGGTTGACCTCGTCCTGGCCTGGCACAGCGACAGGCTCCACCGCAGCCCGGCCGAGCTGGAGGAATGGATCGCCACCTGCGAGCCGCGCGGCGTACCCGTCCACACGGTGAAGGCCGGCCCGCTCGACCTCGCCACACCCTCGGGCAGGATGGTCGCCCGGCAGCTCGGGGCAGTCGCCCGATACGAGGTGGACCACATGATCGAGCGGCAGAAGTCGGCGAAGGCTCAGGCCGCAGCTGCGGGGAAGTGGCGCGGCGGACGCCGGCCGTTCGGGTACGAGAGCGACGGCGTCACCGTTCGCCCTGAAGAGGCGAAGCTGGTAGCCGAAGCGACCGACCGGGTGCTGGCAGGCGAGGCCCTGTCGTCGGTCGCGCGAGACTTCGCCTCCCGCAGCATCTCGACCTCCGCCGGCACGCCGTGGGATTCCCGCAACCTCCGGAACGTCCTCCTGCGGGCCCGCAACGCAGGCATCGTCGAGCACGAAGGGACGGAGGTCGGCCCGGCTGAGTGGCCGGCCATCGTCGACCCGGCGAAGTGGCGGAACGTGCGCCGGCTCCTGACCGCAGAAGGCCGACGGGCCCCGCGCTCGTCGGACCTCGTGTACCTGGGGTCCGGGCTGTACCTGTGCGGCTACTGCGGCGACGGCACCACCATGCGGTCGGCCGCCACCCGCACCTCCCACCGGGGGAACGTCACGAAGCCGGCCTACCGCTGCCGCAACGGCTCCCACCTCACCCGCATCGCCGAGCCTCTCGACCAGTTCGTCTCCGAGGTCGCGATCGAGCGGCTGTCCCGACCGGACTCCCGGCTCCTCCTCGCCCCCGAGGACCGGCGCGTGGACCTCGAGGCACTGCACGCCCGCCGGGAGGACAACGCCAACCGGCTCAAGGAGCTGGCGGCCCTGTTCGGGAGAGGCGTCATCACGGGCGCTCAGCTGACCGAGGCGACCACGGAGCTGCGAGCCGAGAGTGAGGAGCTGGACGCGGAGATCGCGTCGCACACGGGCGTCTCACCGCTCGTCGGGATCGCGGACGCTGTCGACGTGCGGGCCGCATGGAACGCCGCAGGAGTCGGGAAGCGGAAGGCGGTCGTCCGCAGCCTGATGGACGTGACCCTCATGCCTGCCCCCAAAGGGCGGCCTCCCGGCTGGCAGCCCGGCAAGGGTTACTTCGACCCGCGTGCCGTGCGGATCGAGTGGAAGCAGTAGGGGACGCGGGGACAGGCGGGGACAACGGGGACACTTTGTCCCAGCCGTGTCCCAGCCCCTGACCTGCGGAAACAGGGTCGGGGACAACGGGGACACTTTTGTCCCACCCCCCCTCTGTCGCTCGGCCTCGCGTGTTACGCGAGTGAAAGAAAATAGATCAAGATCATTTATATATATACGCAGGTCAGAGGCCGAATTCGACGCCTGCTGGCAAGACCCACAACCGAGCCCGCGCCCACTCACGCGACAGGGGGGGTGGGACAAGCGTGTCCCCGATGTCCCACCCTGTCTGACCTGCAGGAATGGGCTGGGACACGATGTCCCCGAGTGTCCCCGCCATAGCCTGATGCTGTGTCCAAGAGGTGGAAGAAGGGCAGCACCCGCGCATGGCGGCAGACCCGTGCCCTAGTGCTGGCCCGTGACAGCTACCGATGCCGGCTCAGCCTCAGTGGCTGCACGAGCAAGGCCGACCACGTCCACCACACCGTCGCCCGAGAGGTAGCAGGTGACGACCCGAGCCACCTGATCGCCGCATGCAGGAGCTGCAACCTCAAGGCAGGGGACCCCTCGAAAGCCGACCCGGCACCCCAGCCGCGCGCCTGGTGGTGATTGATCAACCGCAGCCCGCTGACCTGCGGTTTTTTGGGGGCCGACAGGGGGGCCAGGACACCCGCCGCGTGTTCCTCTCTCCCTGAAGTTTCCGCAGGTCAGGGGCATGATCGTCACGTCCGGTTCAACACGCATCCGATCGTGACCCGCTCCTACGCCCGAACGGGTCTCACAATGTGGGATACTGGTCCTAAAGCGTGAGAAGCGAGGTGGGATGGGCGCGGACCAGGCGGACTCCGGGAAGTTGCTCCCGGAAGTCGAGGCGTCCCTTGCTGCTCTCGATCTGGATCCGCGCGACCAGGCGGCTGCCGCCCTCGCTCGCTCGTACGCCCGCCGGATTGATCAGGCTGCTGCTGCCTCGTCCGCCGCGGACCGCGTCCTCCGGGCCGTCAAGGCGGCTGAGGAGGAGACCGAGCTCGTCGAGCAGGTGTCCGCGCTCAAGGCGAAGCTCGCCGAGCAGGCCGTACTCAAGGAGCTGGGTGCCCGGCTGGAGGCGGTGCTGGCCTCGCTGCACGCCACGTCCGCGTCACGGGTGAAGCTGCCCCCGGGCCGCCCGGCTGCGAACAGCCGGCTGACGCAGTTCCGGAGTGGTGCGTGACCACGACCCAGCTGGTCGGGATCCCGACGCCGCGTCTGTCGACGGAGCCGCTGCGCCCATTGACGCCGGAGACGTCGCTGGGGTTCGAGGCTGCCCGGTTCTCCCGCGAGGTGCTGGGGGTCGAGCCACTGCCGTGGCAGGAGGAGTTCCTGATCCGCGCGCTCGAGCTGCGCCCGGACGGCGGGTTCCGGTTCCGAACCGTACTGCTCCTGGTCGGGCGGCAGAACGGAAAAACCTACCTCTGCAAGCTGCTGGCGCTCTGGATGATGTTCACCGGTCGCGCTCAGCTGGTCCTCGGCTGCGCGCAGAGCCTCGACGTCGCCCGGGAGTCGTGGCAGGGCGCGGTCGACATCGTCCAGGACGACGACGACCTCCGCGCCGAGCTGGACAACGTCCGACACGCGAACGGTGAGCAGACGCTGACCCTGACGAACGGGGCCCGCTACAAGATCTCCGCTGCGACCCGGTCGGCCGGCCGTGGCCTGTCGGTGGATCTGCTGCTGCTCGACGAGCTGCGGGAGCACCGGACCTGGGATGCGTGGGCTGCGCTGAGCAAGACGACGACCGCGAAGGCGAACGCTCTGATCCTCGGGATCAGCAACGCGGGCGAGACGGCTTCGGTCGTTTTGAACGCGCTCCGCTCCACGGCATTGAGTGGTTCGGACCCCACGCTTGGGATCTTCGAGTGGTCGGCTCCGGAGAACTGCGAGCTCGACGACCCGCATGCGTGGGCGCAGGCGAACCCCGGGCTGGGGCACACCGTCTCCGAGGCGGCGATCCGGTCGGACATGATGACCTCGCCGGCGGCTCGGTTCAGGACGGAATCGCTCTGCTGCCGGGTTGACGCACTCGACTCCGCGGTGGACCTGGTGGCGTGGCAGGCGTCGGTCGACCACACAGCGACCCTCGCCCCCTTCCGGGACCGGGTGGCCGCGTGCGTGGACGTCGCCCCTGATGGCGCTCACGTGACGCTGGCAGGTGCGGCGCAGCTCGACGACGGGTCGGTGCGGGTCGAGGTGTTCGCAGCGTGGGAGAGCGTGACAGCGGCCCGCCGGGAGCTGCCCGGGATCCTCGCCCGGATCGCGCCGCGCACGGTGGCGTGGTTCCCGTCCGGCCCGGCCGCCGGCCTCGCCGCGGACCTTCGCTCCCTGGACACCGTGGAGATCAAGGGTGCAGAGGTGGCGGAGTGCTGCCAGGAGCTCGCCACTCTCGTCACTGCCCGGCAGGTGCGGCACCCCGGTGACCCACTGCTGGACGCTCACGTCGCCGGCGCGGGCAAGGCGTGGTCGGGCGACTCGTGGCGGTTCACCCGCTCTGGGGGCCACGTGGACGCCCTTTATGCGGTCGCTGGTGCGGTGCACGCCGCCCGGACCGCCCCTGTTCCCGTCCCCGTTCCGCGCTCGCGGGTGTTCTACACCGGAGAGGTCTGATGACTTTCATGCAGGGCGCGGCTGTGTTCGCGCAGGCGGTCGCGGTGTTCGCGATGCTCGCCGGGCTGTGGCTGCTGCTCCCGCTCGGCTGGTTCCTCCTCGCCGGCGGTACCGCTGTGCTGGCCCTCGCGACCGGGCTCGAGCTCGTCGCGAAGCGGCGTGAGGCGGTGACCGATGGGGTTCGCTGACCTGTTCACACGGGCCGTCCAGTACACGGCCACGGACACGACGACCGGGGCGTCACAGACGTTCGTGGTCGACAGCCTCAGCCCGGACTGGTCGCACGGCGCGTACTCCGGCGCGATGAGCCTGCCCGGCGCGTGGCGGGCGTCGCTGCTGATCTCCGACCTTCTCGGGTCGCTGCCGTGGCAGGTGCTGCGGGACCGGGCCGGCGTGCAGGAGCGGCTGCCGACCCCACCGCTGCTGCTGCAGCCGTCCCCGCCGGACACCGCCGTGACGACGTTCTCCTCGGTGGTGCTGGACCTCGTGTGGCGCGGCAACGCGATCGGCCTGATCGCGTCGCGCGGGCGGGATGGCTACCCCACATCGGTCGCGCTGGTCCCGGCGGAGAGCGTGCAGGTCCGCCGCGCGGGCCGCGGTGAGATCGGTTTCACCGAGGGCGAGGTCATCTACCAGATCGGCCAGGACCTCTACCCGGCCGACGAGGTCATCCACGTCAAGGGGCCGTCCCGCCCGGGTGCACTGCGCGGCATGTCGGTCCTCGAGGCGCACCTGTCCAAGTCGCTGCGGCTGGCGGACCAGCTCGACGAGCAGGCCCGGTCCGTCGACACCGCCGCGGTCCCGTCCGGGGTGCTCAAGTCGACCGACCCGGCGTTCGACGAGAGCGACGCCCGCGCTGTCGCCGCCGGGTGGAAGGCGAACCAGCGGACCCGCGGGCTACAGATCATCAACTCCTCGATGGAGTACACGCCGGTGGCGTGGAACCCGACGGAGGCGCAGCTGCTGGAGGCGCGGAAGTACAGCCTCCACCAGATCGCACTGATCTTCGGGCTGTCCCCGTCGTGGCTCGGTGTCTCCTCGGGCGACTCGATGACCTACTCGAACCTGGAGTCCGAGGCGACCAACCTCGTCCGGTTCTCCCTGATTGGGCACATCTCCCGGCTTGAGCAGGCGTTCTCCACCGCCCTGCCGCGCGGTACGTGGGCGAAGCTGAACCTCGACGGGCTGCTGCGGTCGGACACGATGACCCGCTACCAGGCCCACGAGATCGGGATCCGCGCCGGCTTCCTGCTGCCGAGTGAGGCGCGCGGGCTGGAGGACCTGCCCCCGGTCGACGGGATCGACGAGAAGGCGCTGCAGTCGGCCGAGGACGACGAGGACCCGACGCCGGAGGACGCAGCGCAGTGGGCGGCCGAGCTCGGGGAGGACCGGTCCGCGGCGGACGTGAACGCGCTGGAGCGGTACTGGAAGCACGGCGAGGGTCTGGCGAAGTGGGCGGGCAAGGCGCACCCCTGGACCGCGCTGTACCGGCAGTTGGTCAAGCACGTGGGGCCGACCCGCGCGAAGCGGATCGCCTCGCAGTGGTTTCACGATGTCTTCGGGATTTGGCCCGGAGAACGCAAGGGCACGAACCCCGTAGGGAAGGGATGATCACGATGGCTGCAGCTCGTACGAAGAAGACGGACACCCGGCCGGCCGAGGCGAAGCCCGACGCCAAGCAGGGGTCCTGCAAGCTCCCCGGCTGCGTTCACGACGCTGCCCACCGTGGTCTGTGCGAGGCGCACTGGTACACCCACCGCGGCCTCGCCGACGTCGACCCCGACGCCCCGAAGAACGAGGACGAGGGAGTGACCGTCGCGTGACTGAGGTCCTCACCCGCACCTTCGCCCCGGACATCGAGATCCGCTCGGGCGGGGACGGCCGCACGGTGCACGGCATCGCGGTCCCGTACTCCCGGCCGCAGCGGATCCACGCCGGCCTCACCGAGCAGTTCGCCCGGGGTGCGTTCGCGAAGCAGCTGACGAGTGGGCACCGGGTGCCGTTCACCCGTGACCACCAGGCGCAGGGCGGGCAGATCATCGGGAAGGTGCTCGAGCTGCGGGACGACGCCGCCGGCCTGTACTTCGAGGCTCGGGTGGCGAAGACCGCGATGGGCAACGACACCCTCGAACTGCTCCGTGACGGCGCGCTGGACCAGGTGTCCATCGGCTTCCAGGAGGGCCAGAACCGGCGGCTGTCCGGCGGCATCGTCGAGCGGGTCACCGCCACGCTGCGGGAACTTTCCGTGGTTCCTGAGGGCGCGTACGGCGATTTCGCGGTGGCGATGGGGGTCCGGTCCGTGCAGCCGCTGCGCCTGGACGAGGCCCGTCAGATCCTCGCCTCACTCCCGACACTGTTACCAATGTGAATCTCAGTATGTGGGATCTCGGTCCCACCTACTGATAATCTGATCAGGACGCGATACCGGCCCCCCGGCCGCACGGCAGGACCCCTCCGCCACTCATGGAGATGCGGACACCTCCGGTCGAGCGTGTTCACCGGCCCACCGGTCCCTCGGAGATTCCCCATTCCGTGAGACCCGTGGAGAAACCCGGTGAACCCCTACCTGAAGGCGAAGCGCGACCAGTACGAGGCGCTCCGTTCCACCATCGAAGGTGTCCAGACCCGCGCTGCCAGCGAGGAGCGCGACCTCAGCGAGGACGAGCTGCGCTCCGTCAAGGAGCAGGGCGAGACCGCCAAGAAGATCGCCGACGAGATCCAGGCCCTCGTCGAGATCGAGCAGCGGTCCGCTGCTGTCGCCGAGCTCGGCTCGAAGATCGACCAGGCCGCGGAGCAGACCCGCGCCGTGTCCAACACCCAGGCTGTCGACCGCGATCCCGGGCACTACCGCTCCGAGGCCGAGGGCGGCACCCGCTCGTTCTTCGCGGACCTCATGCGGGCCAAGGAGGACGACGGCGACGCCCGGCAGCGCCTGAGCGAGCACCAGCGCGCACTGTCGACCGGCACCAACGGCTCCGGCATCCTGCCCCCGAAGTGGCTGTCGGACGAGTACGCGACCGTGGCCCGCCAGACCCGCCGGGTCGCCGACGCGGTCCGCCACGTCAACCTCGGCAACGACCCCCGGCCGATCACCCTGCCGAAGCAGACGGCCCCGACCTCGGTCGCGACCCAGTCTGCGGAGAACGCCACCACCTCGTGGACCGACGCCTACAACACCGGTGTCGACACCGTCACCCCGAGCACCGTGGTCGGCGGGCAGAAGGTGTCGCGGCAGCTGCTCGACGCCTCGTCGCCGGCGATTGACCAGCTGATTTACGGCGACCTGATCGCCGCCTACAACAGCTCGGTCGAGGCTCGCGTTGTCGCCTCGATGGTCACCGCGGCCGGCACCGCCACCGCGACGTACGCCACCGAGTCCGCCTACAACACGGCCATCACGCAGTCCGGCGGGAACATCCCGTTCCTCAAGGACCTGGCTGGTGCTGCGGCTGCGGTGCGAAACGCCCGGAAGCTCCCGGCCGACCTGCTGATCGGCTCGGTGTCCCGCTACAGCACCTGGCTGACGATGACCGACTCGACGGGTCGCCCGCTGATCCCGGTCGCCTCCTACGGCACGGTCAACGCCTTCGGTCAGGGCACCATCGCAAGCGACGGCAGCATCCTCGGCCTCAACGTCATCGCCTCGGACGGCGTCACCCAGTACCCGGAGAGCATCCTGGTCGCCCGCGCCGCGGACACCGTGCTGTTCGAGTCGCAGACGCTGCGGTTCCGCTACGAGGAGCCGGACGGCCCCGAGACGATCCGCCTCGGTGTCTGGGGGTACGTCGGCGTGCTGACCCGCTACGCGGGTGCGTCGGTGAAGCGCCTGCAGATCACCGCTGCCTGATCCGCTCCCCGAGACGAGGCGGCGGAGATGGCCTGGAACCCTGACTACTGCACCGTAGGCGAGCTGTGCGACTACCTGCGGGTAGGCGACACCGCTGACGACGGTCAGATCGCCCTGGCCATCTCCGCCGCCTCACGCGCGGTGGACAACACCTGCCGCCGGCAGTTCGGGATCGACGACGTCGCGAAGCCCCGCGTCTACACGGCGCGGGTCGACGAGCACGGCCGCCACGTCGTGGACGTGGACGACACCATGTACGTCCCCGGCGACGGGACGTACCCGCCCTCGTACCCGCCGTTCTTCCCGTCGACCGGCACCGTGCCGATCGTCGTCGCGGCGGACTTCGCGGGGGACGGCGGGTTCGCCACCACGATCACGTCCTGGTCGTGGGGCCCGTCGAACGCCCCGATGTCGGGCCGGCCGTGGACGCAGCTGGTGTCCCGGCAGGCTCTGCCGCTGCGCCCGGACGCTGTCCGGATCACGTCGCGGTGGGGCTGGACGGAGTTCCCGGAGGCCATCCGGCAGGCCACGCTCATGCAGGCGGCTCGGTTCCACGCCCGGCGGGACGCCCCGTTCGGTGTGGCCGGCTCCCCGGAGACCGGCTCGGAGCTCCGCCTGCTGGCGAAGGTCGACCCGGACGTGGCGGTGCTGCTGCAGCCGTTCACGCGGAAGTGGTGGACGGCCTGATGCTGCTCTCGCAGGTGATGGACCAGCTCGGCGACGCTGCCGCCACCATCCCCGATCTTCGGGCCCACCCCTACTACGCGGAGAACGTCACCCCGCCGGCCGCGATCGTCGGGTGGCCGGACGAGTACCTGTTCGACACGGGGATGCAGCGCGGTTCGGACCGCTTCACGATCCCGCTGATCGTGGTCGTCGGCCGAGCCGATGCCCGGTCCTCCCGTGACCGGCTCGCGAAGTACGCGGACGGCTCGGGCCCCGAGTCCATCAAGCAGGTCCTCGAGGGGTGGTCTCCGACCCCGCCGGCTGTGAAGGCGTGGGACTCGCTCCGCGTCGAGTCCATTGAGTTCGGCATTTCCACTATCGCGGGCAAGGCGTACCTGGCCGCGACTTTCAGCATCGATATCGAAGGAACAGGGGCCTAGCTATGGCGACGGTTCACGGTAAGTCCGGATCGGTCCTGCTGGCGACCAAGGATTGCTCGGCGTTCTGCAACAGCATCGAGTTCGAGCAGACCGCCGACGACCACGACGTCACGACGTTCGGCGCGACCGGTCATGTCTACGCGGGTGGTCTCACCGATGGCTCGGTGAAGCTCGCCGGAATTTATGACAACACGGCCTTGACTGGCCCGCGTGCTGCGGTGCAGGCGGTGCTCGGCACGACGGTGGCGCTCAAGTACCGGCCTGAGGGTGTCGGCACCGGTAAGCCGGAGTCGTCCTGCCAGGTCCTGGTGAAGAGCTACAAGGAGTCCGTCCCGGTCGACGAGATGATCAGTTGGGAAGCCGAGCTCACCATCTCCGGCGCTGTCACGGTGGGGGCCCAGGTATGAGCGAGGACATCAAGGCGAAGCTCCTCGCCTCCCGCGGCCTCGGCACCCGCCGGGTCGAGGTCGACGGCGTCGGGAAGGTCGAGGTCCGTGGCCTCACCCGGGCCGAGGCTCTGTCGATCCAGTCTCGCAGCGACCTGGACGCCGTCGGGATGGAGCGGGTGCTGCTCGCCACCGCGATGGTCGACCCGGCCCTCACCGAGGACGAGGTCGCGCAGTGGCAGCAGGCCGCGCCGGCGGGGGGGCTCGAGCCGATCCAGGCCGTGATCCTCGAGCTGTCCGGGATGAAGGTCCGCGCGGTCGGCACCGAGATGGCCCGATTTCAGTAGCGGCGCAGACGACTCGGATTTCGAGTTCTTCCTAGCCGACCGGCTCCGGATGCCGGTGTGGGAAATGCGGGAGCGCATGCCGAACGCCGAATACGTGCAGTGGGTCGCCTGGCATTCGCTGCGCCGGCAGCGCGAGGAATTGGCAGCGAAGGGGAGGTGACGTGTCCGAGGTCAAGGTGACCGGGCTCCGCGAGTTCCGGCGCGGTCTCAAGCAGCTCGACGGCTCGCTGCCGAAGGGGGTCCGCACCGCCGGTAACAAGGCGGCGGAGATCGTCGTGGCGGCTGCGAAGCCGCGGGTTCCGATTGGTCCCGGGCGCGGTGGGCACGCCTCCTCGTCGATACGGAAGGCGTCCACCCAGTCGGCGGTGAGGGTGTCAGAGGGTTCCGCCAGGTTCCCCTATCTCCCGTGGCTCGACTTCGGCGGCACGATCAACAAGCACACCGCGAACCCGACGACCAGGTCGTTCATCAAGAAGGGCCGGTACATCTGGGCCGCGTTCGATGAGCACAAGGACCAGGTCCTCGACACCTACCAGGACGAGCTGAAGAACCTCGCCCGGTCCGCCGGTCTGGACCCCCGCTGATGGCCGGCAACAAGGTCACTCTCACCTTCGTCGGCGACACCAAGGACCTCAATCAGAAGGTCCAAGAAACCGAGTCCCGGCTGGCTGGGCTCGGTGGGGCGCTCAAGACATCGACGTTCGCCCTCGGCGGGCTGTCGGTAGCGGGTGGTGCTGCAGGTGTCGCGATCGGTGGCGCGCTCGGCGCGGTCCCGCTCCTGTTCGGTGGCATCGCCGCAGCGGCGCTCAAGTCGAACGCGCAGGTGTCGGCGGCGTTCACCGGGCTCAAGGACCACGTCGTCAAGCAGACGCAGCAGCTGGCCGCGCCGCTGGTCCCGGTGTTCACGAACATCGCCACCCAGCTGCGGACCACGTTCGACCAGCTCGCCCCCGCGTTGGGGCAGGCGTTCCAGGCGGTCGGGCCGCTGCTGACCACCCTCACCGAGGGCGTCACCGGGTTCGCCGTCCAGGCGATGCCCGGCATGCTCACCGCGCTGCAGTCCGCCGGCCCCGTGATGGACGGGCTCGCTGACCTGCTGGCCAGCCTCGGTGGTGGCCTGTCCGACTTCTTCATGGCGATCTCCACCGCGGCCGGCCCGGCCGGCGCGGTGCTGTCCACCCTCGGCACCACGCTGCAGGGGCTCCTCGGCCCGATCGGCGGGCTGCTCGCCTCGCTCGTGACGGGGCTGGGGCCGGCGTTCAACGCGCTCATGCCGTTCGTCGTCAGCCTGGTCGACATCCTCGGGCAGGGCCTGTCGCAGGCGTTCCTCACCCTCGGCCCGCCGATCACCTCGATCATCCAGGCGCTGGTGTCGGGGCTGTCCCCGATCCTGCCGGTGATCGCGACACTGATCGAGACCCTCGCCGCAGCGATCGCCCCGCTGCTCGGGGCGCTGGCCCCGCTGATCTCCTCGCTGCTCGGGCAGATGCTGCCGGTGATCCAGCAGCTCGCGCCGATGCTCGGCGAGATGGCGATGCAGCTCGGCGGGGCGCTGACTCAGGCCATCACGATCCTGTCGCCGGTGATCGGGGTGCTGGTCGGTGCGGCGATGACGCTGCTGCAGGCGCTGATGCCGCTGCTCCCGCCGATCATGCAGCTGATCACGGCGCTGCTCCCGCCGCTGGCCTCGATCATCGCGGGCGTCGTCGTGCCGGTGGTGCAGCTCCTGGCCTCGATCTTCTCCGGGGTCCTGGCCCCGGTCATCACCGGCCTCGTCGTCCCCGCGATCCAGCTCATCTCAAGCGTCGTGTCCTCGGTGTTCTCGTTCATCGCCTCGTTCATCACGGGGGCGGTCAACACCGTGAAGGGGATCATCTCCTGGTTCGGCAACCTGCCCGGGATGATCTCGGGCTGGTTCAACGGGGCGAAGGACGGGGCGGTCAACGCCTTCACCAGCATGGTCGGGTGGATCCGCGGCATCCCGGGGATGATCCTGGGCGCGCTCGGGAACCTCGGCGGGCTGCTGGTGAACGCGGGCCGATCGTTGCTCGAGGGCCTGTGGAACGGCATCTCGAGCATGGTCGGCTGGCTGACCAGCAAGGTGTCGGGGGTCCTCTCCTCGATCCGCAACTTGTTCCCGTTCTCGCCGGCGAAGGAAGGCCCGTTCTCCGGGTCCGGCTACACCGACAACTCGGGTCGCGCCCTCGCCACCGACTTCGGGCAGGGCATCCTCGCCGGCGTCCCGTCCGTCAGAAGCGCTGTGGACGGCATGATGTCCGCCGCCCAGGGACAGTTCAACGGCTCGGTCAACGTCGCAGGAGGCTTCTCAAGCGGCCCTGTATCGCCCGCTGCGGGCACGAACCAAGGGGGCGTGACCGTCCAGGTGGTCGGAAACGGAGACTCCGCGGTCGCGACCATGATTCAGAAGCTCATCCGCACCGGCGTCCTGCAGGTGGCCTGACATGGCGTGGACGATCCCGTGGTCGAGCAGCTACAGCCTCGCCGTCGAGGTCGCCTGGGGTGCCGACCTCACCGACTCCGCCGGCTCGGGCTGGACGTGGACGGACATCACCTCCGACGTCCGCACCGAGGCCGGTATCGAGATCCAGAACGGACGGCAGGACGAGCAGTCCGTCTCCGGTCCCGCCTCCTGCCAGGTGGTGCTGTCCAACCCTGACGGCCGATACCTCACCGGGCCCGGCCCGAACTACCCGAACGTCCGCCGCAACGTGCCCATGCGGGTGCGCCTCAACTCCACGGTCCTGTTCCAGGGATACGCCACCTCGTGGACCCCGACGTTCACCCCGGGCGGGGACAACCTCACCGTGGCGCTCACCGCAAACGGGGTGCTGCGCCGGCTCAACCAGGGCAAGGGCACCGAGCGGTCCGCGATGACCCGCTACCTGCCGACCCGCTCTGACCTCGTCGAGTGGTGGCCGCTGGAGACCACCTCGTCGACGTCGGTGCTCGGCCTCTCTGGCGTTGACGGCGGGCCGGGCATGGTCTACCAGGCTGGCTCCACCGGGGCGGCGAAGGTGTCCGCCTCGGACGATGCCCCGTCCGGTGCGGCCGGGTCCGTGGAACTCACGCAGGGCGGCGCGATGGTCGCCCCCATCCGGTACCAGTCCCTCGGCACGTCGTGGGCTGTCGGCTTCTCGATGCTGTTCGACCACGCCGTGGACGGCGACCGCTTCGTGCGGATCGACATGCTCGGGTCCGCCGGGGCCTACATCAACATCCGGCTGTTCACCCTGAACGGCGGCGACCCCGGCGCGCAGATCACCGCGTACTCCGGGAACGTGCCCGCGGGGGAGCAGTGGCTGGGGTTCCAGGGCATCGGCTACCGCGACTGGACCGCCGGCGGTACCCGCTGGTACCACTTCATCCTCTCCACCGACGGGACGACCGTCTACTTCGGCGGGCTCCCCGACCCACTGGACACAGCCCGCACGATCTACCTGCAGAACTACACCCTGACCGCGTCCGCGGTGCCCCGCACCAGGCCGACCGCGATCACCCTCGGCTCCATCGCCGGCAACGACGTCAAGGTGAACTACTCGCAGGTGTACGTGACCTCGTCGTACACCTCGGCCGGGATGGGGCTGACGTACCCCCCGCAGGCCGGGTACGCGGGAGAGCCGGCGTCCGCGCGAGTGCAGCGGGTCACCGCCGAGGAGGACATCGCCGTCACGGTCATCGGCGGCACCTCCACCACCGGGTCGCCGCCGATGGGGGCGCAGCCGGTGTCGACCGCGCTGGACATCCTCCGCGAGGCCGAGCAGGTCGAGGCCGGGTTCCTGTACGACGGCCTCGGGCCCGGGCTCACGTGGGTGCCGAAGCGGGAGTTCGAGAACACCACCGTCGACTTGACCGTGGCGGCCACGCAGGTGGTGGAGCCGTTCGGCCCGGTTGACGACGACCAGCGCCTCCGGAACCGGGTCACCGCATCGCGCCCGCAGGGCAGCGAGGTCACGTTCGAGGACGTGACCGGCCCGGCCGGGATCAACGCGGTCGGCGTGTACGACGACTCGGTGGAGGTCAACGCCCCCTCGGACGGCGACGCGCTGGCCTACGCGCAGTGGCGCGTCTACCTGGGTACGCAGACCGGCTACCGCTGGCCGGAGATCGGGCTGGACTACCGCGCCACCCCGACGCTGCTGGCGAACCTGCCGGCACCGCTCACCCCCGGGAACCGGATCACCATCACGAACCCCGGCGCGGTCCTGCCCGGGGTGTCGACTGGTGACCTGCTGCTCCACATCGAGGGCGTGAAGCTGACCATCACTCCGGGCAGCTGGCGGTCCGAGCTCGCCTGCTCCCCGGCCGCCCCGTGGAACGTGGCCGCGATCCCGTCTGAGACGGGCTACACGGGGACGGACGCGGCACGCGCTACGTCGGACGGCTCCACGCTCGCGACCGCCCGCACACCGGGGCAGACGAGCCTCTCGGTCACCACCCCGTCCGGGCCCCGCTGGACCACGACCGCCGACGACTTCCCGATGTGGCTGGACGTCGGCGGCAACCCCGTCCGGGCCACCGCCTGCACCGGGACCGGCACCACGCAGACGTTCACGTGCGACGCGCTCACCGTCTCGATCCCCGCGGGTGCCGCGGTGGATCTGTGGCGGCAGGCCGTGCTGGCGCTCTAGAAGGGATCACTCATGGCCTACGCCGCGGGACAGAAGCTGCGGGCGTCGCAGCTGTCGACCTACGTCTGCACCTCCACGACGCGCCCGACGGGGCACTCGGGTCAGTGGATCCTCGAGACCGACACGCAGATGGTCGCGATCTACGACGGCTCCGCGTGGCGGTACGTCGCGGCGACCGGCTCGGTCGGGTCGGATGCCGAGTACCAGGCCAGCGCCACGCAGTCGATCCCGAACAACGGGGACACGATCGTCGCGTTCGGGCAGGCGAACCAGACCACCCCGCTGGTCGTCCGCGGCACCACCGGGCCGGGGCACTTCTTCCGGCTGCAGCGTCCCGGCCGCTGGTTCGTCTCGACGACGGTCCGGTTCGCGTCGAACTCCACGGGAGAGCGGTACGCCCGGCTGAACGTCGCTACCGCGGGCAAGGCGTCTCAGGGCGCGCTGCTGGCCGGCACCTCCCCGATCACGCACAACCTGTCGGCGGTGTTCCGGATCAACCCGGGCGACGAGAACACGACCGCCGCGGACGTGGACGTGCGCGTGTTCCAGAACTCCGGCAGCGCCAAGGACCTCGAGGCCAACAACGGGGCCGGCTGGGGTCGGATCAACCTCTCGTGGATCGGGCCGTGACGTGGCTGGCGGAGACCGTCCCGCTGTGGGTGTGGGTAGCGGTCACGTGCGTCGAGGGCCTCGCTCTCGGGGCACTGCTATGGCGGCAGGGTCGCCGCCGCTGATGTAGGGCGACGGGCGGGGGACGGGAGCATGGGCGACACGAGACTGACCTGCGGGCACGAGGATTGCCTGTCGGATGACTTGTGGGCGGACGGGCTGTGCTGGCCCCATTTCCGGCACTCCCGCGCTGGGACGAAGCCGGTCAAGGCGCGGCCCTACCGGATCAACTCGTACCGACCCGCGAAGTGCAAGGTCGAAGGCTGCCCGTCGACAACCGTGCACGCCTACGGCTGGTGCCACACCCATTACCAGCACTGGAGCGACTTCGGGGAACCCGGACCTGCCGAGCTCGTCTATGTGCCGCCTCCGCCTCCGAGGCAGTTGCGAGAGCTCGCGGCGATGTCGGCCCGCCCGGCGTGCACGCTGGAGTCGGCACATCTGTTCGATCCCTCCGACGACGAGCACCCCGAGGGGAAGCAGGAGCGAGCAGCTCGTCTGTGGGCAGCCGCGCAGGTGTGCGACGTGTGCCCGGTCAAGAGCGTCTGCCTCGACATGATCGATGCCGTCGCCCTGGCTGCGCCCACGACACCGGACGGTGCAGGAGTGTGGGCCGGCCACCTCGTGACGTCGTCGCGGTACCGGGCGCACCCGGCGGTGAAGGTCGAGGACCCGAACCGGGTCACCTGCTTCAAGTGCCACGAGACGAAGCCGCGCGAGGAGTTCGGGAAGGGAGTCCGCGAGTGGACGTCGACGGAGTACCTGTGCAAGAAGTGCGGGGCCGCTAAGCAGGCCGAGTGGGCGGCGCGGAAGCGAGCCGAGAAGCAGGCCCGGCGGGTGGCCTAGGATTGGCCGGCCCGCTTCCCCCGGGTGCCCGGTCCGTACGACCCCCTGGGGGAGCCATGCACGAACGCGACGTCTGGCAGCAGCTGTCCGCCGACCGCGATCTCATCAACCGCGCCGCCCGGCAGTTGCGCCACGACACCGTCATGGACCAGTACGCGGGCCGGACGAACCCGGACCCGGCGTTCGGGCTGGCGTCGGTCCTCGACGAGATCGCGCTACGCCTCGGTGACCTGGACGTGCGGATCCGCGCGAAGGCTGTCGAGGTGTGCCGCGACCTTGTGGAGCTTCGCCGACCTGCAGATCAGTGAATGCTGGCGGCGGAGGTAGCTTGCATTCCCCGGCTTAAGCCCGGGCGACTGGCCGAGGCCCCCAACGGCCCCCCAGATCCTTTTCCCTCCGCCGCCAGGCCCCTCGCGGGGCCACGCATCCGAGTCAACGCCGAACCCCTTCGGCTCCTCGTTGGCGCGGACGAACTCTGGCACACGGGGCATTGAGCTCCGTCACCAACTGCATGTGGCGCACGTCGTCGGCAATTTTTGCGAGCCCGTTCGGACGCAGCTCGGCCCCGGCGGCTCCTGTGCGGAGCGTCCGGGGCCGAGGGTGCCGCTTGTTCAGCGGGACGAGCAGAGACTAGCGGGCCATCCCGATCAGGCGGCCTTCCTCGGGGTGCGGGTGATCGAACGGCGGGTGCGCATGCGCTGCTCGAGGAGCTGCCGCCGGGCCTCCTCGACGTCGCGGTCAAGCTTCCGGGCGCGGACGGAGATGGTGTCCTCGTGGAACTCGTTCACGAGGACCTCGGGGGGCATGCGCTCGTGCTTCGCGCAGAGGTCGTCGCTGCCGAGCTCACCCATCGCCCAGCAGGCACGACACCCGCTACGGGCGTCGCGGCGGACCTTCTCTGCGAGCTGAGCCCGCGCGACCTGGTCACGCAACTGGGCCTCCTCGCGGGCCGACATCTTCATGGTCACTCCTCGTGTGGTGGTCATCAGGCGACCCGCAGCCGGATGCCGTACTCGGTGGCGGTCACATAGCCTTTCGCCTCGGCGAACTCCACGGCGACGTCGAACATGAACCGATCGCGGGACGCGAGGGCGTGCTTCGCCTTGCTGCGAGTCATCTCCCCGCCGGCGTTCTTGAGGCTGTTCACCAGGACCTTCGCGACCCGCTGCAGCCGCACCTGCACCGCCTCCGGCGAGGTGACGTCCGCCTTCCTGGCAGCGAGCTCCACCGCGGCGTCGTCGGCGACCCGCTGCATCTCCCGCTTCTTCTCCTTGGCCATCTCGATCAGGGAGTCCCGCACGGCGCACGACGTGTCCCACAAGATCCCGGCCAGCTCCCAGTCACCGAGCCCGATGTGGGTGCGGCCGGAGAGCAGGGTCAGCAGCGCGGCCATCTTCGACCGCATGAAGCTCTCGTGGCTGTTCAGCGGGTCCGGGATCTCCTCGCCCCGGTTGAGCCGGACCTGCCGCCGGAACAGCTCCTCCTGGATCTCGACGGCCGCGGAGATGGTCCCGGTGAGGGGCGCGCCGTACTCGTCCGTCAGGCGCAGGTTCAGCGGGCCCGGAGTCGGGATCCGCTCGGTCGGCCCGTTCCGGTCGGTGCCGGCCACCCAGGCGAACCGCTGCGTCGTGCCGGTGTCCGAGTCTGCGAGCAGCGGTGCCGCGGTCGACGGCTGGTAGCCGACGAGCAGCCCGAGGCTGTAGGACCCAGCCTTCACGATGCGGGTGCGTTCCTCGCTGGCGTTGGCCTGCCCCAGCGTCTCGCCGGGCCAGGCGGACCGGATCGTCGTCGCCAGGGTCGACCCGGACCGCTCGGCCAGCTTCGTGAACACCTCACCCTCGTCGACGCTGACGAAGGCGTGCTTCCGGACCTGCGTGCGGACCTTCTCAGTGCGGGGGTTGCCCTGCTTGTCGATCGCGCCGGGGATCTCCCGCCACACCGTCCCGTAGAAGCTCTCCGCCAGGCCCTCGCCGGAGCCGATTGCGATGCCGTCGAGGAAGGCAGGCTTGCCGTCCTCGGCGGGCTGGTCGAGGTAGCCCGGGACGTCGACGAGGCTCCGCGCCGCGCGCGCGCCGGTGGACTTGCCGACGCCGCTGGGGGCGACGGCTGCGGCGAAGTAGTTCAGCGAGCCGGGGCCGAGGCCGGTGTCGAGCTCGAGACCCGGGTCGACCATCGCGGAGATCCGCGCCAGGGTCGCGTGCAGGACCAGGTCCGCGGACCGGAGCCGGGAGTGGGCGGCCTGCCGGATGTGGCGCAGCTCCTCGCGTGCCTCCCAGAAGTCCGTCGGGATGTTGGGGAGCTGCCCCGGCTGCTCGGGGGCAGCCGGGTTGACGAACTCGAAGACATTGCCGGTCACGCTGCGGCCGTCCTTTGCGCGGAGCGAGCAGCAGCGTGGGCCTCATGGGGGGTGAGGCCGATACCGATGCCTGCGTCGATCAGGGGAGCGAGGTCGTGGCCGGCTTCCGCGGCGCGGCACATTGCCCAGTACAGCGAGCGGTTCCGTTCGCCTTCCTGCGCAGCGGAAACGAACTTGACCAGGGGGGCGAGGTCGCCCGTAGTGGGGGCGTTCCTCGGGCGGGGCGGTGTCGGGTCGAGCAGAGATCGGAGCCACGCGGGGGCGACTGCGGAGGGCCGGCGGTCGACCCACTCGTAGCGCCCGCCCGTGATGTGCACGCTTGGAGGGGCGACGAGGTACCCGCTGTTCCGCTTGATGTCGACGCCCTGGCCGAGCCGGCCGCGGCTCGGGCCGTGCATGGTGAGCCACAGGTGGACACCACCGCCGCCGGTGCGGGCGGTGAGGGTGCGGGGGAGCGCGCCGTGCTCGTCCTGCAGCCTCGCCAGGGTTTCGTGACCGCCGTTGCGCGGGTCGACGTCGACGACGACGACCCCCTCGGGCGGGCGGATGCCCCAGTTGCAGCGCGGCCACCGCGCGGCCCACTCCACGACGATGGCGGGGTCGGTGGTGGCGTCGTCCTTCCCGTTCCTGGTGAGCGGGTGCTTGGCTGCGTTGTTGCCGCAGTCCGCGCCGCAGGAACAGGTGCCCTCGTCGGTGCGCCAGTGGAGCGGCAGCACCGACGCGCCGGACTGGATGCAGCCGAGGACGTCCGCAGGGACACCGCTTGTGTCGACCGGGGCACCCTCGTTTGAATCGAGGGTCTCAACAGTGCTTAGACCCTTCTCGACGGCTGGGCCGGCTGCTGGCGTCTGGGCCCCGACGAACGCCCACCCGACGGACGGAGCGAGGCGCTCCACCATCGCCGGTACGCACCGCTCGTGCAGGCCCCGGCTGCGCCAGTGGGTGATCGAGGAGACGCCGCAGATCGCGCAGCCGTCGAGGCCCTGGCCGCCGGCGAGCTCGGCGAGGATGTGCCAGGAGTAGATCGGTTCGGTCATCGGGTGACCGCCGTCCAGATGCGGCGGATCAGCCGACGGATCCGACGGTGCGGACCGCTTCCGACGTGGACGCGCCCGCAGTCGCACAGCCACAGGTCGGTGTCCATCACTCCGCCTCCGACTTCGGAATGAGTACACCGGCCTGGGCGAGCAGCTCGAGGACGTCGTGGGGCGATGCGGTGCCCGCCCTGACGTTGTCGTGGAGGGTTGCTGCATCGAAGCAGGCGACCTCCTCACCGCTGTCGGCGTCGATGACGACCGCCACCTTGAGGTGCGGCGGCAGCTGATCGAGCACCCGCAGCGCGCGCGTCTGTGCGTCGGTCATGCTGCACCTCGGGCCAGGTGCTGGAACCGGTCCGGCATGTGCTGCTCGCACCACGAGCAGATGACCGGGCCGTGAGTGGATACCTGCGTCACCGTCCAGGCAGCGGGGTGGTCGCCGGCGCGGGACGGGGTCGCGCAGTTGGTTCGGTCGGCGGGGGTGACCGTCACGGCGACGGAGACGCCACCGACATGGATGTGCTGCTCGGTCATCACGCGACCTCCAACCGGACGAGGTCGTGCCGGCGGCAGCAGGCACCGCCGCAGCCGTAGGCCCCGATGCCGTTGAGCGCTTCGGTTGCGCTGGTCTCCGTGGCATGCAGCATCACGGTGACACCGCGGCAGTAGGAGACGGTCGCGAACGGGCCGGATCCGTTGACCCAGTGCGCCCGCTTCCACACGCACTTGGCGAAGGTGCGCGGAGAGCGGTGGTGGCTGCCGCAGTTGTGACGGCGGTACGTCTTCACCGGGCACCTCCGGGGCAGTTACGATCGTGCTGGTACATGAAGGTGGTTCCTTCGTGTCGCAGACGCCTCCGAGCCCACCTCGGGGGCGTCTTTCATCTCCGGGGTGGGGAGTCAGGTCCCGGAGGTTCCGCTGGTTAGGCGGTGGTCGTGCGGGTCACGCAGCGGCGGCTGTTGCCTCCGTGCCCGGCTCCTCGCGGAGGAGGGCAGAGATGCGGTTGCGCTGCTCTTCGCTAAGTGGCGGGGCGGTGTCGACGATCGCCTTGACGTAGGCCGCGAGGTCGTCGGTTACGGGTTCGATCACGCGGCACGCTCCGTGCGCTGGTCCAGCCATTCGCGGACTGCGCCGACGCGGTAGCGGATGACCCGATCAGTGACTCGGATGCGGGCCGGGCCATTGCCCCGCCGGACCAGAGCGCGAACTGTCTGCTCGTCGCAGTCCAGCAGGATCGCGAGCTGCCGGGTGTCGATGAGCCTGTCGGGGTCGTCGCCGAGGGTGCCGTGGAGCGGATCCTGGCAAAGTGGAGACTTTGCGGAACCAGCGGACTTCATAGCGACGAAGCTAGCGGGATCGCTATCTTTACCGCAAGCGTGCGCGCTAGGCCAAGCGGGTGATACTTGCGCCTGTCCGCTAATAGGGGATCGTTTTCGTCGGTCTCGGCTGACAAGGTGTCGCCGTGGACGACAGTCATCGGAGGCGCGCACTTGGCGACGCTGTGATCCGCCGCCGCCGCCAACTCGGCTACAGCCAGGAAGATCTCGTCAAGCATGGTGGCCCCTCCCACCAGACGATTCGCACGATCGAGCAGGGCCGCCCCGACGCCGCTTTCAGGCCGTCCACCCTCGCCAAGCTCGACACCTCACTTCACTGGAGGCCCGGCACGGTCCAGGCGATCCTCGACGGCACCGCCACTCAGGCGCGGCTAAGCGAGGTTGTGGTCTACAACTCCGGCCAAGACAGCGCGACGATGACGGAGTCCGCAACAGTCACCGAGATTCCAGCCGCTGAAGCCGACCTCGGGGGCCTCGAGGTGGTCGCCTCGTGGCCTTCGGACTCGCCATTCGTGCGTGACCACCCGATCAAGCTCCGTGGTCGTAACCCCGATCCGCAGCAGCAGCTCAAGGACACGACGGAGGCCGTCGGGGCAGCGCTCTTCCAGTACCTCTTGGGGGCCGGCGATGCTCCCCGGGTCGCCCAGGCTCGCCGGCTTGTGAACGAGGCGTGGAACCTGCTGCTGGCCGAGAACGACGACCCCGGGGGCGACCTGACCTGACCGCCGCGGACACCCCCGACCCCTCCCAGAGGGCCGGAATCAGGGGTGCCGCAACCTGGTTGATCTCGGTCAGGTCCTAGCGTTTCCGCAGGTCAGCGTCCCTACCGGGCACCTGACCCGCCGGTCAGGTTCAAGCGGACTCGGTCAGGTCCTCGCCGACGCCGATCGTCTCGGTCGCGGCCACGTCCAACTGCTCCCGCTTCACGCCCTTGCCGTCCTTCCGCAGCGTCGGGGACCACACCGTCCCGGGCTGCACGCCGGCCTGCCGGAGCAGACCGCCCACGGAGTCGTTGTCCAGCTGCTGCCACGTCGCCGGCCGGAACGCCACGAGCGCCTCCCGGATCTCACCGAGGTGCATCCGCGCCGTGCGGGCGTTGTCCATGATGGTGCGGACGTCGGCGAGGAACTCCACCTGCTGCTCCTCGGCTTCGATCACCTCGTCGTCAGCGTCTCCGGTGAGCCGGTTCGCGGCCTCCCGCATCTGCCGGGCGCGGACGCCGACCTTCTCCGACGCCACCGCGTCCAGCCCGAACACTGACCGCACGATCCGTGCCTCGTCGCCCTCGGCTCGCAGGTACGCAAGGCCGCGGTCCTCCTGCGCGAACTGCGTCGCGTCGATACCGCGCTTGTAGGAACCGGTCCCGAGTACGCGGTCGTTCGGGTCCTGGCCGAACATCTTCAAACACGCGCGGATCACCGCGTTGTTCGAGATCGTGGTGGGCATGGTCTGAGCGTTCACCTGCTGCGTCGCGAGAATGACAATTATCCCCAACGCTGGCCCCCTTTTTACGAGGTCCGTGACAATTGCGGCCAGCTCCTCGCGTATCGCCTTGTGCTCCTTATTCCCCTTATCGCCGTATTCGAAATAGGCTTGCGTCTCGTCAATTCCGAGGACGATTGGCTCTAGGCCGAGGTCACGACGGTTCGCCAGCGTGCTGGTCACCTTCGACTCGGGCGCTTCCTCGCGCGGCAGCTCCCGAATCACGCGGGCGCGTCGCCGCATCTCCTGCCGCAGCTCACGCAGCTTGAGCAGGACCCGCTCGATCTCCTCGGGTTCGTCGCCCACGCTGTAGCAGTGGGCGTATAGCGCGCACGGAGCGAGGTCGCCAGTGCCTTTTCCGTCGAATGCATAAACCCGCGCTCGGACGTCAAGGCCCGCCACCAATAGCGCCTGTCGCAGGAGGAACGTTTTGCCCATTCTCGGCAAAGCGCCAATGACCATATTCGCGTACGCAAATGTGAGCGTGATCCAGTCGCCGCGCTGGTCGGTGAACATCGGAACGGGCTGGAACAGGTCCACCCCGCCCTGCTTCATCAGCGGCCACGGCTTCTGCGGTGCCTCGACGAGCGGCTGATCGGCGACGTAGAGGCTGAGGTGCGCGGCGTTGCGCTTCCCCACCGCCGGCCACACCGTGCCGAGCTCCCTCTTGAGCGCGGCAGCCAGCTCCTCGCGACGCTCGATCACCCACGTGGCCGGCACCGCGCCGGGCAGCTCGAGGTCGATCTGGTACCCGGGCCCCTGTCGGGCGGGGTCCATAAGGAGCCGGATCTGCTCGGGCTCCTTCATCTTCGAGTTGCCGAGCTCGCACAGCGCGGCCGTCACTACCGGGGCGCGGAGTGGTTCCACGATCCCCGGCTTCACCGAGGTGTCCTTGAGCAGGCTCTTGCCGCGTGGCCGGCCGTGCCAGCCGAGGGCGAGGACCAAGGCGACGACGACCAGCACCACGGCCCACGCCGGCGGGCGGGGGATGAGGGCCAGGCCGTAGGGCAGGAACCACCAGGTGGCCACACCTGCGCCCAAGCCGACCGCGACCTCCGTCAGGCCGCGGCCCGGGATCAGCTTCACAAGCCACACGAAGACGGCGGCACCGACGATCCCCGACAGCACCCGCGGCGCGGTCCAAGCGAGGACCGGGCCGAGCAGGATTACCGCGAGGGTGCCGGCGACCAGCCAGCGGGCCCTCAAGTTGGCTTGGCGGACACGCTGGGCCTTGAGGTAGTCGGACGTCTCCGCCTTCTCCGCGTGGGCGTGGCGGACCTCCGCGGAATCGTGATCGTACAAATACCGACCGACGGCCCCCACAATGCGACCGAGGCCACGCGGGCTGTACAGGACGAGCAGGATCAGCAGCGCCGGCAGGTGGAGGGTGAACCGGCCGGAGCGGTAGGCGTTCCGGCGGGCCCACAGCTTCGCGGTCGACGTGAAGGTCAGCCGGTCCCGCAGCCACACGGGCAGGATCGGGACGGTCGTGTCCAGGGCCGGCCGGGTCTCCCGGCCAGCCGTGAGGCGATCAAGCGCGGTCATCAGAGGCCCCCTCGGGGGTGTCGTCGTGCCCGGGGCAGCAGACGGGGCAGACGCCGCATCCGCGCTCGCACAGCCCGGCTACTCGCCGGTGGCACGCAGGGCAGTAAGGCCAGGGGTTGCGCCGGGTCCGGGACCGGGGGGACAGGGCACTGGTCCCGGTCCGGGTGCGGCCCGGACCGCTGGTCCGGAAGGCGCGGAAGAGGGCACGAAGGGCCCGGACGATGCGGTGCAGGAACACGCCGACGCGGCTCACTGGGCCACCTCCTGCAGCTGCGACAGCAGCCGCGCGGACCGCGGTCCACCGACCCCGAACTCAGCGCGGACCGCCCTCTGCGACACCCGGTCCAGACCGCGCTCCTGGGCCCACCGCAGCACCTCGGGCAGGAGCGGATCAGCGCTGGCTGGGACAGGCGGTCCCTGCTGGTCAAGCGCCGGGACAGCTTCGAGCACGGGCGGGGTGTCCACGTCTGGGCCGGCCCACCGGGACCAGGGGTCCCGCCACGCCTCGGACTCGACCTCTGCCGGGGCATCGTCGACCTCGGGCAGGGGCACCCGGTCCGGGACCGGTCCGGTCTCGCGGACCAGCAGGACCACGAGGTGGACCACCGAGCCGACCACCGCCGGGGCGATGGCCCCGACAGCGACCGCGACCCACCACGGCGGGGTGATCCCGTGCGCGTGCAGGCCCAACTGGCCGGCGTTCCCGGCGACGGTCGCGACGAGCAGGGACCACGTCATCCAGGCGGCGAACCGTGAGGCGTCCCGCGGGCTGGAGGGGCTGAGCCAGATCGTGCACGCCACGGCCGCGCCGGCGTCCACGACGATCGGCAGGAGCCACGCGAAGCCGGACGGGATCGACACGGCGATGGCCAGCCCGCGAAGGGCGTCAAAGCTCAGGATCGCCGCGGCGGACAGGACGACCGCCAGACCGGCCCACACGATCCACGGTGCGCGCTTCACGCCCACCACCCCATGAGGAGGCCGAGGAGGTAGCCGGCGACGAGGCCGCAGGCGATGGTGCCGAACGCCCACCCGATCACGGTGAGGGCCTCGGCGAGGGTCAGTCGCTGCACGGGGTCACCTCGACCTTCCCGCCGTCGAGGACGCGGATGACGGACTCGGCGTGGCTCTCGCCGATGTCGCACACCTGCGCGGCAGTCGGCGGCGGGATCTCGACGGGCTCGGGTGTCCGCGACTGCAGCCACACGACGATCACGGCGATCGCACCGATGACGAGGAGCGCGCGGATCATCGCTTGCCTCCGCCCCAGTGCAGCGAAAGTGGGCCGACGCGGAGCGTCTTCCGGGCGCGGAACCTCATCGGGCGCTCCTCGCCATCAGGGTCAGGGTGTGTGCGAGCGCGGCGGCCTCGTTGGTGGTCAGCCCCTCGTCCGGCAGCCCGTGGACCGGCAGCGTGACCGGCTGGGCGGAGACACCGTCCTCGCCGTGCCGCACCACCATCTGCTCGAGCTGCACCGTGACCGGCTTCCGGCCGAACGTGGGGCTCTCGACGGCGACGACCTCACGGCTGACGTGGTGCCGCCAGAGCTCACCGACCCGATCGATCTCGGCGTCGGTGATGCCGTGGTCCCACGTCCCGGAGCACCAGTAGGGGCAGGCGAGCGCCCGCTTCTCGGTGATGGCCAGGGCGTCGTAGATGGACGTCGCCGTGGGCTGGGTGGGGGCGGTCATCGGGTCACCCGCCCGGTCTCGCGCTCAACGAGGTCGACGAGGTGCAGCAGCTGCGCGGCGACCTTCCGAGCCTCACGCGGGGTCAGGGCGGCTCCGACCTTGCCGTCTGCGCCCTCAAGGAAGATCTCGAGCTGCGGGGGCTGGACGTCCCAGGCATGGGTGTCGCGGGTGAGCTCCTGGTACTGGAACGCCCGGAGGGTGACTCGGCCGGGGTCGGCAGGCTTGAACGCGGCCGGTGTCAGGAGCCACGGCTGCGAGTCACACATCTGGTCGAGCAGGCCGTCGGTGTGGTGAGCGCACCAGGCGGCATGATCGTGAGTCGGTGTTTCAGTGATCAGGGCGGGCAGGGCAGGATGAGCCACAGCCGCCACCTCCTTCTGTGCAAGGGGTGTGTCGGTTAGGCCCGCACCGCGGAGTACCAGTCCGCGGTTCGGGCCGCCTTACGTTCCGGCCGCTTTCAGGAGCGGCGCGGCCTTTCCGCCCGGACGACGCGCACCCACTGTGCGACGCCTCGGGCGACGATCAGACAGCCGAGGACGGTGTACTTCGCCGCCCACACGAGCGGCATAAGCCACCAGCCGAGGCAGACCCAGAACCACGCCGAGTTGCTGCCGGCGCTGATCCGCTTGACGAAGCGGAAGGGGCCGACACTCGGGGTGAAATACAAGGGCATGGTGTGCTGGGCTCCTCGGTTAGGTGTGGGTCAGCGGGCGTAGTTGGCGCGGAGGGCGGTGTCGCCCGCGGCCTGGTCGCGCTCGTCCGCCAACCGTCGGACGCGCTCGGTGGTGTAGGCGTTGCGCCAGTAGTCGCGTTCGCGGACGAGCTCGGCGTGCGCGGCGCGGTCGCGGCTCGTCCGGCGGGGGAAGGTCAGGACGAGGCCGAGAAGGCCGATGAGAACGAAGCTCGCTCCCATCCAGGTGTAGGCGGCGGCGAGGAGCTGGTCAGCTTCGGTGGCGCGGACGAGCGCGAGGATGCCGTACGTGATGGCTCCCACCGACAGGAGCTGCGCGGCGCGGCGGCCGACGTTGACGGCGATGGTGCGGGCGATGCGATGCTTGGGCACGGGACTCGGGCCTCTTCCGGGTCTCGGCCTCACCCGTCGGATCAGGGCGGGTGGGGCGTCTTCAAGTAGGACGCACCGATAGTGCCCTTTGCCCTGGCCCTCGCCTGCTGCGTGCTGGCCGGTGCGGGTGTGGTCGACCCCGACCGGCTCGGGGCGACGGTACTGCTCGGCGAGCTCGCCCTCGACGGGCGCGTGCGGCCGGTGCGCGGGGTGCTGCCGAGCGTCCTCGCGGCGCGGTCGGCCGGGCTGCGCCGGGTGGTGGTGCCGGTCGCCGCGCTCGAGGAGGCCGGCCTGGTCGACGATGTCGACGTCTACGGGGCCACCACACTCGACCAGGTCGTGGGCTGGTTCGCAGGGGAGCGCGAGCTGGACCGGCCGCTGGGCCCACCGCCCACGGCGGCCGCCGCGGTGCCCGATCTGGCCGACGTCGTGGGCCAGCCGGACGCGCGCCGCGCGCTCGAGGTCGCCGCCGCCGGCGGGCACCACCTGCTGCTCGTGGGCCCGCCCGGCACCGGCAAGACGATGCTGGCCCGGCGGATCGTCGGGCTGCTGCCGGAACTCAGCCGGGACGAGGCGCTGCAGCTGGCGTCGGTCCGCTCGGTGATCGGGGAGGCGGGCGGCGACCCGCTGAGCCGCGTCGTCCCGTTCGTCGCGCCGCACCACTCCTCGTCGATGGCGGCGCTGCTCGGTGGCGGGAGCGGGCTGGCCCGGCCCGGCGCCGTGTCGCTCGCGCACCGCGGGGTCCTGTTCCTCGACGAGTGCGCCGAGTTCCAGCCCCATGTGCTCGACGCGCTGCGCACCCCGCTCGAGGAGGGCGAGGTCCGGCTGGCCCGGGCGGACGGGAGCGTGCGGTACCCCGCGCGGTTCCAGCTGGTCCTCGCGGCCAACCCGTGCCCGTGCGCGCCGGCGCGGGACCGGGACTGCATCTGCACGTCGATCGTGCGGCGCCGGTACCTCGGGCGGCTGTCCGGCCCGCTGCTCGACCGCGTCGACCTGCGGGCCCGGATGGTCCCGGTCACCGAAATCGGCGGCGCGGGCGAGGCGGAGGAGGACACCGCCACGGTCCGTGCACGGGTGCTCGCCGCCCGGGCGGCCGCGGCGGAGCGATGGTCGGCGCACGGGTGGCGGACCAACGCCGAGGTCCCCGGCCCGGCGCTGCGGCGCACCTTCGGCCTGCCCCGCACCGTCGTCCGGCCGTTGGAGGAGCGGATGCGGGCGGGCGAGCTGTCCGCACGCGGGGCGGACCGAGCGCTTCGGGTCGCGTGGACGCTCGCCGATCTGGCGGGCGCCACGTCGCCGGACCGGGAGACCGTGGACAACGCGCTGTACTACCGCGAGCGGGGTGCGGCGTGACCGCCGCGGCGCCCCGCCCGATCGTGGTGGCCGAAGAGGTCCTGCGGGCGCGGGCGTACCTGCTGCGGGTCGCCGAGCCGTCCGCGCTCCACACCGGGAGGCTCGTCGACCTGCTCGGCCCGGTCGCGGCCGCCGACGCGATCCGGCGCGGCGACGTCCCCGAGCGCGTGGCGGACGAGACCTCCGCGCGGCGCGGGGCGGACCGTGTCGACGCCGACCTCGCGGCGGCCGCCGACTGTGGCGCGCGGCTGGTCGTGCCCGAGGACCCGGACTGGCCGCAGTGGCCGTTCGCGTGCTTCGGCCTCACGGACAAGAAGGAGCTGGCACCGCCGCTGGGGTTGTGGGTGCGGGGGACCGGCTCGCTGGCAGACCTCACGGACCGGGCGGTCGCGATGGTCGGCGCCCGCGCGGCCAGCGGCTACGGCACCCACACCGCCGCGGAGCTCGGAGCCGGGCTCGCCGCGGCCGGGCAGACGGTGGTGTCGGGCGCGGCGATCGGGATCGACGGGGCCGCCCACCGCGGGGCTCTGGCCGGCGGCGGACCCACGATCGCGGTGCTGGCGTGCGGGCTCGACCGGGCCTATCCCACCTCCCACGCCGGGTTGATCGACCGCGTCGCCCGTCAGGGGCTGGTGGTGTCCGAGTACCCGCCGGGCGCGGTGCCGGCGCGGCACCGGTTCCTGGTGCGGAACCGGCTCATCGCGGCGCTGTCGGTGGGCACGGTGGTGGTCGAGGCGGCGCTGCGGAGCGGGGCGCAGCGCACGGCGTCCGACGCCCGCGAGCTCGGCACCGTGCTCATGGCGGTTCCGGGGCCGGTGACCTCGGCGGCCTCCGCGGGCTGCCACGAGCTGATCCGGCAGGGCGCCCTCCTGGTCACCCGGGCCGAGGAGATCACCGAGGCGACCGGGCGGCTGGGGGTGGAACTGGCCCGCGAACCGGAGCGGCCGCAGCGGCGCACGGACGTCCTCGATGAGACCCAGGCCCGCGTGCACGACGCCCTGCCCCCGCGCGCCGCCCGCGACATCGCCTGGCTGGCGGTCGAGGCGGGTCTGGAGCAGGACACCGTCCGTTCCGCGCTGGTCGAGCTGGAGCGCCGCGGCCTCGCCGAGTTCCACGAGGGGCGGTGGCAGCGGTCGGTGGGAGGGGGTGGGTGAGGGCCTTCGGCGAGCGCTGGCGTTCATCCCGGCGAGCGGGCGGTCGGTGTGCAGGAGGGTGAGGCGAGGACGGCTCGGAGGGGCGACCGGCGTGGGTCGTTGACCCCGGCTCGCCCGACACGCACCGTCGACGGATGGCCCGCCCGATCGTGAGACGCCGCCGGAGGACAGGTCCGAGAGCGGGCACGTCGACCCGACCGGGAGCGAGGCCGCGGACGAGCTCGCCGTCCCGAGTGGGCGCGGGGCCGCGGACGAGCTCGCCTTCCCGACCCGGGGTGAGGCCGTGAACGAGCGCGCCAGTTCGACGGGACGCGGCGCCGGCGAGACCGGCGCCGATTCGCCGGAGCGCGCGCTCGTGGCGGAGGTCGGGGAGGTGGTGGACCGCTTCCTCCGGCATCTCGAGCTGGAACGGGGCCGGTCCGCCCACACCGTGCGCGCCTACCGCTCTGACCTCGTCGGGATGCTGGGCGGCCTGCCGTCCCTCGCGGCGCTCGACCTTGCGCATCTGCGCCGGCGGCTGGGCGAGGCGCACGCCGCGGGGACGAGCCGGGCGACGCTCGCCCGGCGGGCGGCGGCGGTCCGGACCTTCACCGCGTGGGCGGCCCGCAACGGGGTGCTCGCGAGCGATCCCGGGGCGCGGCTGAGCTCGCCCAGGTCTCGGGGCGAGCTGCCCGAGGTGCTGCGGGCGGACCAGGCCGCGGCGGTGCTCGACGCGGCGACCTCCGGTGCGGCCGAGGAACACCCGGAGGCCCTCCGCGACCTCGCGCTGCTCGAGGTGCTGTACGCGACCGGCATCCGGGTGGGCGAGGCCTGCGGACTCGACGTCGACGACGTCGATGACGAGCGCCGCACTCTGCGCGTTCTGGGCAAGGGCGACAAGGAGCGGACCGTGGTGTTCGGGGTGCCCGCGGCCGACGCGCTGCGACGCTGGCGGGCGCTCGGCCGACCGGCGCTGGCGCGTCCGGACTCGCCGCCCGCGTTGTTCCTGGGCGTCCGCGGAGGGCGACTGGACCCTCGCGTCGCGCGCACGATCGTGCACCGCGCGATGGCGGCGCTACCCGGCGCACCGGACATCGGTCCGCACGGCTTCCGGCACGCCGCGGCGACACACCTGCTCGAGGGGGGCGCGGACCTTCGTCACGTACAGGAGTTGCTCGGTCACGCTACGCTGTCGACTACTCAGCTCTACACGCACGTGACCGTCGACCGTCTGAAGGTGGTCCATGACCAGGCTCATCCCCGGGCATGACGCTCCGGATATGGAGTCTGCGCAGGTCACGCGGCAGGTCGGCGGCTTTGCAGGAGCCCTGGCCACGGCCCTGACCGCCGCGGACGTGCCCGCGGTCGGCGAACGCAGGGTGTCACTGCGGGCGGTCCCGGCCGGGTCCGGGGTGTCACCGGACGGGGCGGGGGGTGCGGAGTCGAACCTCGGCGGGCCGCACCGGGCCGCCGAGCACGTCGCCCTCGTCGCGCCGCTCCGGCCGGATCGCCGCGACACGCCCGACGCCGCAGCCCGTCCCCCGATCGGGCACCGCGGCTCGGCGAACGGCACACCCGGTCCCGACGCCCCGGCCGTCGACCGACGCGGCACGCCCGACGCCGTCCTGCCCACCGGGGAGGGCATCCCCGACGTGGGCGAGACGCCTGCGGCGGCGCCTGCGGTCGACCCGCCCGGGAGCGAGGCGCCCGCGGCGGCCGACATCACCTCGACCCTCTGGTCGGACTTCCTCGCGAGCCGTGGACCGGCCGCCCGGGACCGACTCGTGATCCACTACCGGGCGCTCGTGCGCGGCGTCGCGGGCAAGATGGCCGGCGGCCTGCCGGCCCACGTCGACGCCGCCGACCTGGTCCAGGTCGGGATGTTCGGACTGATCGAGGCCGTCGAGCGGTTCGAGCCCGAGCGTGAGGTCCGGTTCGAGAGCTTCGCCGCGCAGCGGATCCGCGGCGCGATGCTCGACGAGCTGCGTGCCCAGGACTGGGTGCCGCGCACCGCCCGGGCCCGCCGCCGCGAGGCCGAGCGGGCGCGCGAGCGGCTGGAGACCCGGCTCGGCCGCACGGCGGACGACCGGGAGATCGCCGACGAGCTGGGTGTCGGGCTGCGCGAGCTGCGCGGCATGCTCCAGCACCGGCAGCTCGTGAGCGTGGAGGCGCTCGAGTCCGGTGGCGAGGTGCAGGTGCCCGTCGCGGAGCTGGTCGCGGACGAGTCGGCGCCGGACCCGCTGGAGGTCGTGGAGCACGGCGAGACGGTCCGCGAGCTCGCTCTCGCCGTGGGCGCACTGGGGGAGCGGGACCGCGAGGTCGTGCGCCTCTACTACCTCGAGAACCGGACGCTCGCCGAGATCGGCCGCCTGCTCGGCGTGACCGAGTCGCGGGTCTGCCAGCTGCACTCCCGCCTGGTCACGCGGCTGCGCACCCGGCTGACCGAACCGGCCTGAACACGCCGACCCTCACCCCGGCCACGGGTCGGGCAGCGGCAGCAACCGGACGTGCCGCGGCCGCAGCAACACCAGTGGGTCCATGTACTCCGACGTCGAACGCACGCCGCGCCGCACGCCCCAGTGCAGGCAGGCCTCGGCCGGGCACCCGGCGTGCCCGGCGTCGAGCACGCCGATCGGGTCGCCCCGGGCCACCCGCACCCCGACGGCGACGGTGCCGGTGACCGGCTCGTAGGTCGTTCGCAGCCCGTCGGCGTGCTCCACCGACACCACCCCGCGCCCGGCCACGGGCCCGGCGAATACGACAACCCCGTCCCGCGCCGCGAGGACCGCCTGCCCCACACCGCCGACCAGGTCGGCACCGCGGTGCCCGCGGCCGTAGCGGAAGGGCGGCTGGTCGAACGGCCGCGCCACCGCCGGCACCGGCGCGAGCGGCCACCCGTACTCCACCCCGGGCATGAGCTCACCGGCCGATTCCCCGGCTGCCGGCTCCGAGGGCGCCGGTTCCGAGGGCGCCGACCTCGCGGCCGCCGACCGCGCGACCGCCGGATCGGACGGCGCCACGGGCGACGCGGAGGCCGTCCGTCCCGCCCCATCCCCCACCCCGAGCAGCAGCCCGCACGCAACGACCACCACCAGCCGTCGGGCCGCCGTCCGCCGACCCGCTCCCGGCCGCGCCGTGCACGAACCCACCGCACGCCGAGCCGCCGCCCGTCCCATGCCGCCACCCTGCCCGGAGCAGCGCGGATCCGCCGTCGCGGGGACGATCGATCCACAGGCCCCCGAACCTGGGGACGGATCGGCCGCGGGCGGCCGTCCCGGGTGAGGCCGATCGGCGGCCGGGCGTACACTTGACCCCGCACCTCGACCACTCGAGGTGACTTCGCGCGCTCGCGTGCCCTGCGGAAGCGGGGTCGGCGACCGGGCGGTCCCGTACTCCTGCCGAGCGGCCGGGTGCGGGTCCGGGAGCCGGCGCGGCGCCAGGGCGGAGCCCCGCAGGGGGTCCCGCGACAACCGCCACGCGCGGACCGGCCGGTGTGATCGGTGATCACCCTCCGCGGCCCGCGCCCGACCGAGAGGTGAACACCGGCCATGGCCGTCGTCACCATGAAGCAGCTGCTCGACAGCGGCGTGCACTTCGGGCACCAGACCCGGCGCTGGAACCCGAAGATGAAGCGCTACATCCTGACCGAGCGCAACGGCATCTACATCATCGACCTGCAGCAGACGCTGTCGTACATCGACCGCGCCTACGAATTCGTCCGCGAGACCGTGGCCCACGGCGGCACGATCATGTTCGTCGGCACGAAGAAGCAGGCCCAGGAGGCCATCGCCGAGGAGGCGGGCCGGGTCAACATGCCGTACGTGAACCAGCGCTGGCTGGGCGGCATGCTCACCAACTTCCAGACCGTGCACAAGCGCCTCCAGCGCCTCAAGGAGCTGGAGTCGATGGAGCAGACGGGGGGCTTCGAGGGTCGCACCAAGAAGGAGATCCTCATGCTCACCCGCGAGAAGGACAAGCTCGAGAAGACCCTCGGCGGCATCCGCGACATGTCGAAGGTCCCGAGCGCGGTCTGGATCGTGGACACCAAGAAGGAGCACATCGCCGTCGGCGAGGCCCGGAAGCTCAACATCCCGGTCGTCTCCATCCTGGACACCAACTGCGACCCCGACGAGGTCGACTTCCCGATCCCGGGCAACGACGACGCGATCCGTTCCGCGGCGCTGCTCACCAAGGTGATCGCCAAGGCGGCGGCGGACGGCCTGATGGCCCGCTCCGCGCGCGCCCGCGGCGAGGGCGAGAAGGCCGAGGGCGCCGAGGAGCCGCTGGCCGAGTGGGAGCAGGAGCTCCTGACCGGCGGCGGGTCCGACGGCGCGAGCCTGGGCGGCGAGACCGCCGCCGCTGGCGCGGGCTCGGCCCCTGCCAGCACCAGCAACGGCACCCAGCAGACCGCCGGCTGAGAACCACCCGATCACGGCGGCCGGGGCACCTCCCGCCCCGGCCGCCGATCGGCCCCCGACCCACCCGTACCGCGAAGGACGAGAAGACACCGAGATGGCGAACTACACCGCCGCCGACGTCAAGCGGCTCCGTGAGCTCACCGGCTCCGGGATGATGGACTGCAAGAAGGCGCTCGAGGAGTCCGAGGGCGACTTCGACAAGGCCGTCGAGCTCCTCCGCATCAAGGGCGCGAAGGACGTCGGCAAGCGCGCCGAGCGCTCCACCTCCAACGGCCTGGTCGTCGCCGAGGGCGGCACCATGGTCGAGCTGAACTGCGAGACCGACTTCGTCGCGAAGAGCGACGACTTCGTCGACCTCGCCACCAAGATCCTCGCCGTGGCCGTCGAGCAGAAGCCGGCGGACGTCGAGGCGCTGGCCAAGGCCCCGCTCGACGGGGGCACCGTGGCCGACGCGATCCAGGCGCTCTCCGCCCGGATCGGCGAGAAGCTCGAGCTCAAGCGCTACATCCACGTCGACGGCCCGGTCGCGGTCTACCTGCACCGCCGCTCGAACGACCTGCCGCCGGCCATCGGTGCGCTCGTCGCCTACGAGGGTGACGACGCGGAGGCCGCCCGCAACGTCGCGATGCACATCGCCGCCGCGCGCCCGCAGTTCACCACCCGCGACCAGGTCCCGGCCGAGGTCGTGGAGAACGAGAAGCGGATCGCCGAGGCGACCGCCCGCGAGGAGGGCAAGCCGGAGAAGATCCTCGACCGCATCGTCGAGGGCCGGATCACGGGCTTCTACAAGGACGTCGTGCTCCTCGAGCAGGCCTCCGTGCTGGACTCCAAGAAGACCGTGAAGGCGCTGCTGGACGAGGCCGGCGTGACCGTCAAGGACTTCGTCCGCTTCGAGGTCGGCCAGGCCTGAGCATGACCGACCAGGGGATCGACGCCGAGAACACCACCCGCCGCGGGTACCGCCGCGTGCTGCTGAAGCTCGGCGGCGAGATGTTCGGCGGCGGGGGGCTCGGCGTCGATCCCAAGGTCGTGGAGACCGTCTCGCGGCAGATCGCGGAGGTCGTCGCGAGCGGCGCCCAGATCGCGGTCGTGATCGGGGGCGGCAACTTCTTCCGCGGCAGCGAGCTGCAGCAGCGCGGGATGGACCGCTCCCGCGCCGACTACATGGGCATGCTCGCCACCGTGATGAACTGCCTCGCGCTGCAGGACTTCCTGGAGCGCGAGCACCACCTCGACACCCGCGTGCAGACGGCGATCACGATGGGGCAGGTCGCCGAGGCCTACATCCCCCGGCGGGCCATCCGGCACCTCGAGAAGGGCCGGGTCGTGATCTTCGGGGCGGGCGTCGGCATGCCCTACTTCTCCACCGACACGGCCGGGGCGCAGCGCGCGCTCGAGATCGGCTGCGAGGCGCTGCTGCTGGCCAAGGGCGTCGACGGGGTCTACACCGCGGACCCGAAGATCCACCCGACGGCCGAGATGTTCCACGAGATCACCCACCGCGAGGTGCTCGAGCGCGGCCTCAAGGTCGCCGACGCCACCGCTTTCAGCCTGTGCATGGACAACCGGATGCCGATCATCGTGTTCAATTTGCTGACCGAGGGCAACATCGCCCGCGCGGTCGCGGGTGAGAGGATCGGCACGCTGGTCAGTACGCCCGAGACCTGAGAACGACACGCCAGAACGCACCGGGAGCAGCCGTGATCGACGAAACCCTCTTCGACGCCGAGGAGAAGATGGAGAAGGCAGTCGAGGTGGCCAAGGACGACCTGGCCAGCGTGCGCACCGGCCGGGCCACCCCGGCGATGTTCTCGAAGGTCGTCGTGGACTACTACGGCGCCTACACCCCGCTGAACCAGCTCGCCTCGGTGTCGATCCCCGAGGCGCGGATGGCGGTCATCAAGCCGTACGACGCGAGCCAGCTCAAGGCCATGGAGAAGGCCATCCGGGACTCGGACCTGGGCCTGAACCCGAGC
Organism: Pseudonocardia autotrophica; assembly: GCF_000717175.1. GTDB lineage: Bacteria > Actinomycetota > Actinomycetes > Mycobacteriales > Pseudonocardiaceae > Pseudonocardia > Pseudonocardia halophobica. The sequence goes on from NZ_JNYD01000013.1 coordinate 145,303, forward strand.
AACGACGGCCAGATCATCCGGTGCATCATCCCCCAGCTCTCGGAGGAGCGGCGCCGCGAGATGGTCAAGGTCGCGCGCAGCAAGGGCGAGGACGCGCGCGTCACCATCCGCAGCCTCCGTCGCAAGGCGATGGACGAGCTGCACCGCATCGTCAAGGAGGGCGAGGCGGGGGAGGACGAGGTGACGCGCGCCGAGAAGGAGCTGCAGGGCGTCACCGACAAGTACGTCCACCAGGTCGACGAGCTGGTCAAGCACAAGGAATCCGAGCTTCTCGAGCTCTGAAGGACCGTGACCACCTCGTCCAGTGCCGACCATCAGGCCGACCACGTGACCGACCACGAGGCCGACCCCGGCCCCACGCCCGACGCGGCCGGGAAGCCTCCGGTGACCTCGGACCTGCCCGGGTCGGGGCTGCCGGGCACGCCGTCCGCTCCGCCGCCGCGCTCGGCGCGGCTCGGCCGCAACCTCGTCGCGGCCATCGCCGTCGGGCTGTCGCTGGGGGCGGTCATCCTGGCGTCGCTGCTGGTGCAGCGGCAGGCGTTCATCATCGTGCTGGCCGCGGCCACCGCCGTCGGCACCTGGGAGCTCGCCGGGGCCTTCCGGCGCAGCAACCAGCAGATCAAGGTCCCGCTGCCGGTCCTGCTGCTCGGCGGGCAGGCCATGGTCTGGCTGGCGTGGCCGTTCGGCCTGCGCGGGTCCGCGGTGGCCTTCGCCGTCACGGTCCTGGTCTCGCTCCTGTGGCGGATGGGCTTCGGCGCGCGGGGAAGCGGCGCCAATGCCGCGGACGGCTTCCTGCGGGACGTGGGCGCCGGCATCTTCTGCGCCGCCTACGTGCCCTTCTTCGTCTCCTTCGGCACTCTCCTCGTGCTGCCCGAGGACGGCGTCGGCCGGGTCCTCACCTTCATGATCTGCGTGGTCGCGTCCGACGTCGGCGGGTACGCGGCCGGGGTGGTCGCCGGCAAGCACCCCATGGCCCCGCGGATCAGCCCGAAGAAGTCCTGGGAGGGCTTCGGGGGCTCGCTGCTCGCCGGCATGGCCGCGGGTGCGCTGTGCGTCCTCCTGCTGCTCGCCGGCGCCTGGTGGCTCGGCGCGATCCTCGGTGCCGTCCTGGTCGTCACGGCCACGCTGGGCGACCTCACCGAGTCGATGATCAAGCGCGACCTCGGCATCAAGGACATGGGCACGCTACTGCCCGGGCACGGCGGCCTGATGGACCGGTTGGACTCGATGCTCCCGGCCGCGTTCGTGTCGTGGGCGCTGTTGAGCGTCTTCGTCCCCGTCGCATGAGGAACCCGGCGTCGAGGGTGCCGCCCCGGATGACCGCATGAGGTACAAGGGCTTCGGCGGGCAGCTGAAGACGGGCCCCGCGATCCCCAGCCCCAACATCTGGCACTGGCCGGACGTGTACGAGCGCGAGAACCGTGCGCAGGACGCCGACGGCGTGCTCTGGGCGGCCCTGCGCGCCGCGGCGCCGTGGGCGGGGCTCGACGTCGTCGACGTCGGCTGCGGCGACGGTTTCCACCTGCCGCACTTCGCGGAGGAGGCCCGCTCGGTCGTCGGCGTCGAACCGCACCCGCCCCTGGTCGAGCGCGCCCGGCGGCGCGGGTACGAGGTGCTGCGCGGGGGAGCGGAGGCGCTCCCGCTGCCCGACGCGTGCGCCGACGTCGTGCACGCCCGCACCGCCTACTTCTTCGGCGAGGGCTGCGAGCCGGGGCTCGCCGAGGCGGACCGGGTGCTCCGGCCGGGCGGCGTGCTCGCGATCGTCGACCTCGACTTCACCGTGCCGCCCTACGGCGACTGGCTGCGCGCCGACCTGCCTCGCTACGACCCCGCCGCCGTCGAGCGGTTCTTCGCGCGGCAGGGCTTCACGCAGGAGCGCGTGACCTCGACCTGGCGCTTTCCGGACCGGGAGACACTCGAGGCCGTGCTGCGGATCGAGTTCGCCCCCGCGACGGCCACGCACGCGATCGGGGAGACGACCGGCCTCAGCATCCCCGTCGGCTACCGTCTGCACACCCGCCGCAGGCCGGCCGGGATCATCACGGCCCGCTGACTCGGGCCGGCTCAGGCCAGCGTGATCTGGTCCCCGGACGTCGTGACGTTCTGCGGCGTCAGGCCCCGGGTGGCCGGGCCCTTCTGCACCTGGCCGTCGAGGCCGAAGGTGCTGCCGTGGCACGGGCAGACCAGCGCGGCGCCCTTCACCTCGGTCACGGCGCAGCCCTGGTGCGGGCAGGTCGACGAGAAGCCCTCGTAGGTGCCCGCCGTCGGCTGCGTGACGATCACCTTCTGGTCCGCGAACACGGCGGCGCTGCCCACCGGCACGCTCGACGCCGGGCCCAGCACCCCTCCGGCGGCCGCCGAGGGCGCGGCACCTCCCGTCGTCGCACCGCTCCCGCCGCCGCTCGAGCCTCCGGACCCGCCGGAGCCGCCCGATCCGCCGGAGCAGCCGGCGGCCAGGAGCCCGATTCCGACGGCGGCGGCGCCGGCCCCGGCGACGGCGGCGCGTCGCGAGACGGCGGGAGTGGTCGGTGCGGCGTCGGGGTTGTCGGGCATCGGAGCTCCTCGAGAGGCTCGGCCGGCTTCGTGGTGGTGTGCGACACCCTGGCACGTCCCGGCTGAGACCGCGCTGTGCGACCGCGCTGTGCGACCGCGCTGTGCGACTGCGCCGGACGACCGCGAGGGGCGCCCTGGCCGCCACGGCCGGGTGACGGTCTCGCTACCGTGGCGGCATGAGCCGAACCGTGCGCACCGCCTCCGGCATCCCCCTGCCGCAGCTGGAGATCCTGCTGGGCGGCGCGGGCTGGGTCGCGGGGTCGCTCGGCTTCGGCGCGGGCGGCGGGACGCTGGTGATGGCCGCGGGCCTGCTGGTCACGGGCTGGCTGTTCATCACGGTGCGGCGCCGCCAGGGCCTCGGCGCGCGCCTCGACCGGGGCCTGCGGGCGCGGGTGCTGCGGCTCGTCGTCGTGGTCGGGGTGGTGCTGGTCGTGGTGGGCGTCGGGCTGCCGCTGATCGGGCAGGGCTGGGGCGAGCTGACGGTGCCCGTCGGGGCCGTCGTGGTCGGGGCCGGGCTGTGCGCGCTGTCGTCGCTGCTCGGGGAGCGGTCGTTCGTCGCCGTCGGGGGTCTGCTGGTCGTGCTCGGCGCCGTCGGGGCGCTGCTCGCGCTGAACACCGGCGGCGCCGCGATGCCGCTCGGCGTGGTCGGCATCGGTGGCGCCGTGGCGCTGTGGGTCGCCGGGGTGCGGCGCCTCGGGCTGGTCGCGGAGCTGCGCGAGCGCGTCGGGCGCTGACCCGGCCACGGGGCGTCGCCGGTCACGGGCGGCCCGGCCCCGCGGGAGCGGATGGCACACTGGAAGGGCCATGTCGACTTCCCTGCCCCTGGTCTTCGACGCGCCGAAGCGCGCGACCCCGCCCCGTCACCTCGCCGACCTCGATCCCGCCGAGCGCAAGGCGGCGGTGACGGAGCTCGGCCTGCCCGGCTTCCGGGCCGACCAGCTGGCGCGGCACTACTTCGGCAGGCTGACCGCCGACCTCGGCGAGATGAGCGACCTGCCGGCCGCCGCCCGCGCGCAGCTCGGGGCGCTGCTGCCGCCGCTGGTCCGGACGGTCAAGGAGCAGGTCTGCGACGACGGGCAGACCCGCAAGACCCTCTGGAAAGGCCACGACGGCACGCTCGCCGAGTCCGTCCTCATGGGCTACCCGGACCGCGCCACGGTCTGCATCTCCAGCCAGGCCGGCTGCGGCATGGCCTGCCCGTTCTGCGCCACGGGCCAGGGCGGGCTGCAGCGCAACCTGTCCACGGCCGAGATCGTCGACCAGGTGCGGCAGGCCGCGCGCAAGGCGCAGGAGGGCGCGCTGGGCGAGCCCCGGCGGCTGTCGAACATCGTGTTCATGGGCATGGGTGAGCCGCTCGCGAACTACAAGCGGGTCGTCGCCGCGCTGCGCCGGATCACCGAGCCCGCCCCGAGCGGCCTCGGCATCTCCCCGCGCGGGGTCACCGTGTCGACCGTCGGGCTGGTCCCGGCCATCGACAAGCTCGCGCAGGAGGGGCTGCCGGTCACCCTGGCGATCTCCCTCCACACCCCGGACGACGAGCTGCGCGACACCCTCGTGCCCGTCAACAACCGCTGGAAGGTCGCCGAGGTCCTCGACGCCGGGCGGCGCTACGCGCAGACGACCGGGCGTCGGATCAGCATCGAGTACGCCCTGATCCGGGACGTGAACGACCAGCCCTGGCGCGCCGACCTGCTCGGCAAGCTACTGCGCCAGCGGATCGGCACCAAGCGCGTGCACGTGAACCTCATCCCGCTCAACCCGACGCCGGGCAGCGAGTGGGACGCGAGCCCCAAGCCCGTCGAGCGGGAGTTCGTGCGCCGGGTGCAGGCCGCCGGCGTCTCCTGCACGGTCCGCGACACCCGCGGCCAGGAGATCGACGCCGCCTGCGGCCAGCTCGCCGCCACCGCCCGCACCTGACCCCGACCGCAGCGAACGGCGCTCTCGCTCACCAGGTGTGAGCGAAGGCGCCGCTCGCTCGTCGGGTTCGTGCAGTCAGGCCTCGTGAGTGGCGATAGCTGCCATAGCGACTATCGCCACTCACAGGGGTCAGACGCGCTCGCCGGTGGACGGGTCGAAGAGGTGCAGGTCCTCGCTGGTGGGTGTGAGGGCGATCTGGTCGCCCCGCCGCGCCCCCGACCGCCCGCTGGTCCGGACGACGACGGGGGTCTGCTCGCCGTCGTCGAGGTGGGCGTAGAGGAAGGCGTCGCTCCCCAGCTCCTCGACGACGTCGACCTGCGCCTTCACCCCGGACCCGTTCCCGTCGGCACCGACCGTCCACTGCTCCGGCCGGATCCCGAGCTGCACGGTCGACAGCCCGGCGTCGGAGATCCGGGACCGCAGGGACCGCGGGAGCGCCAGCTCCGACGACCCCATCCGCACGCCCTGCTCGCTCACCGGCAGCGTGAACAGGTTCATCGCGGGCGAGCCGATGAACCCGGCCACGAACGCGTTGGCCGGCTGGTCGTAGAGCTCCGCGGGCGTGGCGAACTGCTGCAGCTCGCCGTCCTTGAGCAGCGCCACCCGGTCGCCCATCGTCATGGCCTCGACCTGGTCGTGGGTGACGTAGACGGTGGTGACGCCGAGCCGGCGCTGCATCGCGGCGATCTCGGTGCGGGTGGACACGCGCATCTTCGCGTCGAGGTTGGACAGCGGCTCGTCCATGAGGAAGACCTGCGGCTCCCGGACGATCGCGCGCCCCATCGCGACGCGCTGCCGCTGGCCGCCGGACAGGGCCCGCGGTTTGCGGTCGAGGTACTCCGACAGCCCGAGGATCTCCGCGGCGGCGCGCACCTTCGAGGCCCGCTCCTCCTTGGGCACCCCGCGCATCTTCAGCGGGAACGCCATGTTCTCGCCGACGGTCTTGTTCGGGTACAGCGCGTAGTTCTGGAACACCATGGCGATGTCCCGGTCCCGCGACGGCACCCCGACCATGTTGCGGCCGCCGATGCGGATCTGGCCGCCGTCGATCTCCTCGAGGCCGGCCAGCATGCGCAGGGCGGTGGACTTGCCGGAACCGGACGGGCCGACCAGGACGACGAACTCGCCGTCCTCGATCTCCAGGTCCAGCCGGTTGACGGCGGGCTTGGCCCCGGCGGTGTAGATCCGGGACGCCTGGTCGAACTCGACTTCAGCCACGACGGGCCTCCTTCACTGGACTGGCCCCGGTCACTTCACGGCTCCGAAGGAGAGGCCCTGGACGAGCTTGTTCTGGGCGATCCACCCGGCGATGACGACGGGCAGCGCGGCCAGGGTGGCCGCGGCGCACAGCTTGGCGAAGTACAGCCCCTCGGAGGTGATGAACCCGACGAGGAACACCGGCACGGTCGCGGCCCGCGCCGCGGTGAGGTTGACGGCGAAGAAGAACTCGTTCCACGCGAAGATCACGCAGATCAGCGCGGTGGCCGCCATGCCGGGGGAGATGACCGGGAGCACGACCTCGCGCAGCGACCGCGCGAGCGAGGCCCCGTCCATGCTCGCCGCCTCCAGCAGCTCCTTCGGGACCTCCTGGAAGAACGACCGCATCATCCACACGGCGATCGGCAGGTTCATGGCCGTGTAGAGGATGATCAGCGTCCAGATGTTGTCGAGCATCCCGACGTTGTTGACGACGACGTAGATCGGCACGATCGCCGCCACGACCGGGAGCATCTTCGTGGAGATGAAGAAGAACAGGACGTCCTGGACCTTCTTCACCGGGCGCAACGACACCGCGAACGCCGCGGGCGTGGCCAGCGCCAGCACCAGGATCGTCGAGACGACCGTGGCGAACAGCGAGTTGAGCAGGTACGGGCCGATGCCGGCGTCGAACACCGTGCGGAACTGCTCCAGCGTCGGCGTGAAGAACAGCTTCGGCGGCGACGTGTAGGCGTCGGCCTCCTGCTTGAAGGCCGTGAGGACCATCCAGAGGATCGGGAAGAAGAACCCGATGCCGACGATCCAGGCCAGCACGGTCAGCAGGCTCGAGCCGACCTTGCCCTTCTTCGCAGGGGCGAGCTCCTCCGTGCGCGCGGCGGGCGCACGTTCGGCGGTGGGGGCGGCCATCACGTCTCCTCTCCTCCGGAGAAGCTGCGGAAGATCAACCGCAGGGCGAACGTGGCGACGATGATCGTGGCGACCACGACGACCACGCCCATCGCGGCGGACTGTCCGATGTCGAAGCCCAGGAACGCGCGCTGGTAGATGTAGAAGGGCAGGTTCGCGCTGGCGGTGCCCGGGCCGCCCTGGGTCATCATGTAGATGGCGTCGAAGGTGTTGATCAGGTAGATCGCGCCGAGCACGATGCCCAGCTCGATGAACCGGCGCAGGTGCGGGATCGTCACCTCGCGGAAGACGCCCCAGGTGTTGGCGCCGTCGACCCGGGCCGCCTCCAGTACGTCGTGCGGCTGGCTCTGCAGGCCCGCGAGGATCAGCAGCATCATGAACGGCGTCCACTGCCAGACCAGGGCGATCATCACCGAGGTCAGCGGGAACGTCGAGATCCAGTCCGTGTCGCCCGCGCCGAAGGGCGAGAGCACGAAGTTGATCAGGCCGTAGGTCGGGTCGAACAGGACCGTCTTCCACAGCAGCGCGGCCGCGACCGGCGTGATGAGGAACGGCGTGATCAGCAGCGTGCGGATGAACCCCCGGCCGAAGAAGGCCCGGTCCAGGAGCAGGGCGAACAGCAGCCCCAGGAGCAGCGAGAACAGCACGGCGCCCGCGGTGAGCAGCACCGTGTTGAGGGCGACCTGGCGGAACTGGCTGTCCGTGAACACCAGGATGTAGTTGTCCACGCCCACGAACTGCCGGCTGCCCGGGCGCACCAGGTTCCAGGACTGCAGCGAGTAGTAGATCGTGAACAGGAACGGCAGCTGCGTGACGATGATCGTGAAGACCAGCGCCGGCAGCAGCGGGGCGCGGCGGATCCACCCGTCGGCCCGCGATCCCGGTCCGCGGTCCGGCCGGCGGGGCGTGAGCTCCGCGGGCCGCTCGGCGGTGACGGTCATTGTCCGGCCCCCTGTCGCTGGTAGGACTCGCCGACGGTCTCGGCGTAGACCTGGGCCTGGTCGAGCGCCTCGTCGGTCGTCTGCTGGCCGGCGATGGCCGCCGACAGCTGCTGGCTGACCCGCGTGCCGAGGTCCTGGAACTCGGGGATGGCGAGGAACTGCACGCCGGTGTAGGGCACCGGCTCGACGGTCGGGTTCTTCTGGTCGGCCGCCGCGATGGCGTCGAGCGTCTGCTGCGCGTAGGCCTTCGACGCCTCGACGTACTCGGGGATCTGGTAGGTCGACTGCCGGGCGCCGGGCGGTACGTGCTCCCACCCGAGCTGCTGGCCGACCATCGGCCCGTACTCCTTGCTCGTCATCCAGGACAGGAACTTCCAGGTGTCCTCGGTGCTGCCCTTCTCGTCCGAGGTCTTCGGGATGGCGAGCGACCAGGTGTAGAGCCAGCCCGAGTCGGGCTTCTCGACGATCGGCGCCGGCGCGTAGCCGACCTTGCCGGCGACCCGGCTCTCGTCCGGGTTCTCGACGATGCCTGCGGCGACCGTGGCGTCGTACCACATGGCCGCGTTGCCCTGGCTGAACTGCGTGCCGCACTCGCTGAACCCGCTGGTCGCGGCGCCGGGCTCGCCGTACTGGCGGACCAGGTCGACGTAGAAGTTCGCGGCCTGCCGGAACTGCGGCGAGGTGAGCTGGGCGTTCCACTGCGGGTCGTACCAGCGGGCGCCGAAGGTGTTGGCGACGGTGTCGAACGGCGCCATGACCTCGCCCCAGCCGGGCTTGCCGCGCAGGCAGATCCCCGACATGCCCGTGTCCGGGTTGTCGAGCTTCTGGGCCGCAGCGGCGATCTCCTGCCACGTCGGCTGCGCCGGCATCGTGATCCCGGCCTGCTCGAAGAGGTCCTTGCGGTACATCAGGAAGGACGACTCGCCGTAGAACGGGACGGAGTACATGTGCCCGTCGGGGCCGGAGAGGGCCTCGCGGACGGCGGGGATGAAGTCGTTCTCGTCGTAGCCCGGGCTGCGGGCCATCAGCGGGTCGAGGTCGACGAGCCAGCCGTTGGCGGCCCACTGCGGCGTCTCGTAGTTCGAGATCATGACCGCGTCGAACTCGCCGCCGCCGGTGGCGACCGACGCCGTGATCTTGGCGCGGGCCTCGTTCTCGGACAGGCTCACGAACTTCAGCCGGATGCCGGGGTTCTCGGCCTCGAACTGCGGCGAGAGCTGGATGGCGTCCTGCATCTGCGGGTTGGACACGATCGCGATCGTGATCGTGCGCTGGCCGTCGCCCCCGCCGCCGAGGTCACCGGCGCCCGCGCAGCCGGAGAGGGCGAGCGCGAGTGCGGCGAGCAGGGCGAGGGGCCCCGACCGGGCGAGCCGGAGCCGGCCCGGGGTGCGACGGGGCGGTCGGTCGGATCTCCTGTGCGGTGGGGCCACGATGCCCTCCTGATCGGTCGCCGTCGTCCGCCCCGCCGCGGCGGGCGCCCGTGGGGCCGTCCCGGTGCACCGCGGCGGAACCGACTGTCTTCGCGGGTTCCCCGTCGTGCAGACCCCGCACCGGACGTGTTCCATGTCACGACGGAAGCACGGTAAGGGGAAGTTAAGCGCTTGCGCAACCGCTTACGTCGTATGGTTCCCTGCATCCGGTGACACGGCTCACGCCGAAGGGGCCGTCTGTGCCCGGGGCCGGTGGAGCGGGAGGTGCGCGTGGCGACCATGGCCGACGTGGCGCGGCTGGCCGGGGTGTCGATCGCGACGGTGTCCCACGTCCTCAACGGGACCCGCGCCGTCCGCCCCGCGACGCGGGCCCTGGTGCTCGACGCCGTCCGCGCCGCCGACTACACCCCCAACTCCGTGGCGCAGTCGCTCGCCACCGCCCGCACCACCACGATCGGGCTCGCGCTCTCGGCGATCTCCAACCCGTTCCTCGGCGAGCTGATCCACGCGATCGAGGCCGAGGCCGCCCGGCAGGGCTACACGCTGCTGCTCGTCGACCCGCACGAGGACCCCGACTACGAGGACACGGTGATCCGACGGCTGCACGCCCGCCGGGTCGACGGCGTGCTGTTCGCGCCCTCCGCCCGGCCGGGGGAGGCGCTGAAGTACCTGGGCGCCCGCGGCGTGCCGACCGTGCTCGTCGACCGGCTGATCGACGACCGGATGGACCAGGTCGGCAGCGAGAACGTCGAGGCGGTCGCGGGGCTCGTCGCCCACCTCGCCGGGCGCGGGCACCGCCGCGTCGCGCTGGTGGCGGGCCACCCCGGGCTGCAGACGACGGTCGAACGGATCGAGGGCTACCGGCTCGGGCTGCGCCGCGCGGGCCTCGACCGGGACCCCCGGCTGCTGGTCGACGGGCACTCGGCCGAAGAGCCCGCCCGGGTCGCCGTGCACGCCCTGCTCGCCACGGCCCACCCGCCCACGGCGGTGATCACCGGTAACAACTCCATGACGATCGGGGCGATGCAGGCGTTCCGGGAGGCGGGGGTCGACGTGCCGCGGGACGTCGCGCTGGCCTGCTTCGACGACTTCCCCTGGGCGGACCTCTTCGCCCCGCGGCTCACCGTCGTCGCGCAGCCCTTCGCGGAGATGGGGCGGGAGGCGGTGCGACTGCTGCTGCGCCGCATGGCCGACCCCACCGCCGAGCCCGTGACCACCCGTCTCACCCCCCGGTTCGTGCACCGCGACTCGTGCGGCTGCCCGTGAGCGGCAACTGCCCCTAGAGGGGCAGTCGCCACGCACGACCTCGGGTGAGCTGCGAGAACGCGTCCACCGGCAGGGGAGTCCGCTCGCCTCCGTCGTCGCCGCACGCCACACTGGACGGCGTGGACCTGCCCGTGATGCCGCCCGTCGCGCCGATGCTGGCCAAGCCCGTCAAGGACATCCCGCCCGGTCAGCTGTACGAGCCGAAGTGGGACGGCTTCCGGTCGATCGTCTTCCGCGACGGCGACGAGATCGAGATCGGCAGCCGCAACGAGCGGCCGATGACCCGGTACTTCCCCGAGGTCGTCGAGGCGGTGCGGGCGAACTTCCCGGAGCGCGCGGTGATCGACGGCGAGATCGTCGTGGCCGACACCGGCCGCAACACCCTCGACTTCGAGGCCCTCCAGCAGCGTGTGCACCCCGCGGCGAGCCGGGTGAAGCTGCTGTCCGAGCAGACCCCGGCCAGCTTCATCGCGTTCGACCTGCTCGCGATCGGCGACGAGGACCTCACCGAGGAGCCCTTCGAGGTGCGGCGCGCCCGGCTGGAGGAGGCGCTCGCGAAGGCACAGCCGCCGGTCCACCTCACCCCGCTGACCCGCGACACCGACGAGGCGCGCCGCTGGTTCGAGCAGTTCGAGGGCGCGGGGCTCGACGGGCTGATCGCCAAGAAGCCCGACCAGACCTACCAGCCCGACAAGCGGGTGATGGCCAAGATCAAGCACGAGCGCACCTGCGACTGCGTGGTCGCCGGCTACCGGGTGCACAAGTCCGGGCCCGACGCGATCGGCTCGCTCCTGCTCGGGCTGTTCGACGACCGGGGCGTGCTCGCGTCCGTCGGCGTGGTCGGGGCCTTCCCGATGGCGACCCGGCGATCGCTGTTCACCGAGCTCCAGCCGCTGGTCACGGAGTTCGAGGGGCACCCCTGGAACTGGGCGGCGCACCTGGACGGGGAGCGGACCCCGCGCAAGAACGAGACCAGTCGGTGGAACGCGGGCAAGGACCTGTCGTTCACCCCGCTGCGCCCCGAGCGGGTCGTCGAGGTCCGCTACGACTACATGGAGGGCGCGCGCTTCCGGCACACCGCCCAGTTCGTCCGCTGGCGGCCCGACCGCGAGCCGGGGTCGTGCACCTACGAGCAGCTCGAGCGGCCCGTCTCCTTCGACCTCGCCGAGGTGCTGGCGAGCGGCTGATCCGGCGCGCCCCGGCGTCGCCGCTGGTCAGCCGGGCGGGGAGAGGGCATCCTTGATCCCGTGGACACCGCCCACGACCGGCCCGGACACGTGCACGGGCCCGGCTGCGACCACTCGGCCGACAAGCCGATCGGCTGGTGGCTCAAACACGTCGACCGGTTGATCGAGTCGTCGCTCGACCGGACCCTCGCCGGGGAGGGGATCGGCCGCCGCCACTGGCAGACCCTCAACGCGATCGCCGGCGGCGCCGACACCCTCGCCGCGCTCGACTCGTCCCTGGCGCCCTTCCGCGGCACCGGACCCGAGATCCGCATGGTCCTCGACCAGCTGCGAGCCAAGGGCTGGGTGCAGGAGGCGGCCGGACGCGTCACGATCACCCCCGCGGGCGCCGCCGCCCGCGGCCGGTTGGTCGCCGCGGTCCGCGACCACCGCGCGCGGATCACCGACGGCATCAGCGACGACGAGTACCGCGCCACCGTCGCGGTCCTACGGCGGATGGCCCGCAACCTCTCCTGAACCGGCCGGACCCGCCCGAACGGGCCCTTCCGTCCGGGTCCGGGTGCGCGCCCTCCCGCCTGCGGCGATGATGAGCCCATGGCGATGCCGACCGCGGCCGAACTGGAGGCCGCACGGGAGCGCCTGCTCCCGGACGTCCTGCCGGGACCGGACGACCCGGCCCTGCGGGTGCTCTTCTGCGGCATCAACCCGGGGCTCGTCTCGGCGGCCACGGGCCACCACTTCGCCCGCCCCGGCAACCGCTTCTGGCCGGTGCTGCACGACTCCGGGTTCACGCCGCGGCTGCTGCGCCCGGACGAGCAGGGCGAGCTGCCGGGCTGGGGCCTCGGTATCACCAACATGGCCGCCCGGCCCACCGCCCGGGCGGACGAGCTGTCGGACGCCGAGCTGCTCGAGGGCGGCGAGGTGCTGCGCGCGCTGGTGGAGCGGCTGCGCCCGAGCTGGCTCGCCGTGGTCGGGATGGGGGCCTACCGCACGGCCTTCGCCGATCGTGGCGCGCTGGTCGGGGCGCAGGAGCCCGCGCTCGGCGCCACGCGGATCTGGGTGCTGCCCAACCCCAGCGGTCTGAACGCCCACTGGTCGCGCGCCACGCTCACCGAGGAGTTCGCGCGGCTGCGGGCCGCAGCCTTCTGACACCGCAGGTCACCGGGGGTCGTGCGTGGCGAGTGCCCCTCTAGGGGCAGTCGCCGCTCACAGGTCGTCGAGGTCCGGAACGTCCGTCCCCGAGTCGCGGGCGTCCCGGTCCGCCCACTCCAGCAGCGGCTCGATGCGGAAGGCGTCGTCGTCGATGCCGGCGTGCAGGTCGCCGAGCTCGGCGAACCGGGCCGGGACGGTGGCGATGGTGAAGTCGCCGGGCTCGGCCGAGTCGATCTCGTCCCACCGGATCGGCGTGGACACCCGGCCCTCCGGGGTGCCGCGCACCGAGTAGGCCGAGGCGATGGTGTGGTCGCGCGCGTTCTGGTTGTAGTCGACGAAGATCGACTTCGGGTCGCGGTCCTTGCGCCACCAGCTCAGGTCGACGATCGAGCAGCGCCGCTCCACCTCGCGGGCGAACGCGTGCGCGGCCCGGCGCACCTCGGCGAACCCGTGCTCCGGCGGGATCCGCACGTAGACGTGCATCCCCTTGCCGCCCGACGTCTTGGGGTAGCCCGTGGCGCCCAGCTCGTCGAGCACCTCACGGGCGACGTGTGCGACCCGCCGGACGTCCGCGTACGACGCGTCGGGCATCGGGTCGAGGTCGATGCGCCACTCGTCCGGCGACTCGGTGTCGGCGGCGCGGGAGTTCCAGGGGTGGAACTCGACCGTGGACATCTGTACGGCCCAGACGACGTCCGCGGGATGCGTCACGCACAGCTCGTCCGCGTGCCGGTTGTAGCGGGGGAAGTGCACGCGCACGGTGCGGACCCAGTCCGGCGCGCCCCGCGGCAGACGCTTCTGGTGCACCTTCTCGCCGTCCGTGCCGGTGGGGAAGCGGTGCAGCATGCAGGGCCGCTCGCGGAGGGCACGGACGATGCCGTCGCCGACGGCGAGGTAGTAGCGGGCGAGGTCCAGCTTGGTCTCACCCCGGGCGGCGAAGTACACGCGCTCGGGACTGGAGAGCCGGACCGTGCGGTCCCCGACCTCCAGCTCGACCGCGTCCCCCGCCACAGGCCGGCCCGGTGGCTCAGCGCCGCCAGTCGTTGCGCTTGCGGATCGTCCCGAGGATCACGGCCAGGAGGATCACCACGGCGGGCACGACGGCGTAGAGGATCTCCGTCCAGCTCGCGTGGTGGCCGATCAGGATCAGGCACAGCAGGATCGCGACGACGACACCGGCCGTCGGGATGGCCTTCGGGAAGGTGCCGTGCCAGCCCCACTCGGCCGAGGGCTCGTCCGCGGGGTCGACCTTCGCCAGCTCGCGGGAGCTGCTCGCCATGAGTTCCTCCTGTGTCCGCGTGGGCACGTGTCGTGCGGGCCTCATCGTCGCACAACACCGCGCCGGGGATGATGGGCGGTGATGAACGCGAACCCACCGCGGTCGGTGCTGGTCCTGGGCTCGACCGGCTCGATCGGGACCCAGGCCCTGGAGGTCGTCGAGAAGGCGGCCGGCCGGTTCACCGTGGCCGGCCTCGCTGCGGGCGGCGGCGACGTCGGGCTGCTCGCGTCGCAGGTCAAGGCCACCGGGGCGGGCCGGGTCGCCGTCGCCGACCCGGCGGCCGCGGCCCGGCTGCGCGAGGAGTTGGGTCGGGCGGGAGACGGCGCGGTCGAGGTGCTCGACGGGCCGGGCGCGGCCGCCGAGCTGGTGGAGTCCACCCCGGTCGACGTCGTGCTCAACGGCATCACCGGATCGCGTGGCCTCGGCCCCACCCTCGCCGCCCTGCGCTCGGGGGCGGTGCTCGCGCTGGCCAACAAGGAGTCGCTGGTCGCCGGCGGACCGCTGGTGCTCGACGCCGCGGCCCCGGGGCAGCTCGTGCCCGTCGACTCCGAGCACTCCGCGCTGGCGCAGTGCCTGCGCGGGGGCAGCCGGGAGGAGGTCGCCCGGCTGGTGCTCACGGCGTCGGGCGGGCCGTTCCGCGGGCGGCCGCGCCGCGATCTCGAGCACGTGTCGGTCGAGGACGCCCTCAAGCACCCGACGTGGGACATGGGCCCGGTCGTCACGATCAACTCGGCCACCCTCGTCAACAAGGGTCTGGAGCTGATCGAGGCGCACCTGCTCTTCGACGTGCCCTACGACCGGATCGACGTGGTGGTGCACCCGCAGTCGATCGTGCACTCCATGGTCACGTTCGCCGACGGCGCCACGATCGCCCAGGCCAGCCCGCCGGACATGCGGCTGCCGATCGCGCTCGCGCTCGGCTGGCCGGACCGGGTGCCCGGCGCGGCCCCGCAGTGCACCTGGGACACCGCGCAGAGCTGGACCTTCGAGCCGCTCGACCACGAGGCCTTCCCGGGCGTGCGGCTGGCCCGCGCGGCGGGGGAGGCCGGCGGGTGCCTGCCCGCGGTGTTCAACGCGGCCAACGAGGAGCTGGTCGCGGCCTTCGTGGCCGGCCGGATCGGCTACCCGGACATCACCGACGAGCTGGAGCGCGTGCTGCAGGCCGCGGACGCCTGGACGGGTGACCCCGCTACCGTGGCGGACGTCCTGGAAGCGGAGCAGTGGGCGCGGGCCCACGCACAGGAGAGAGTGCTGTGACCATCCTCTGGACGATCGTCGGGATCGTCGTCTTCTTCCTGGGCATCCTGTTCTCGGTCGCCTGGCACGAGCTCGGCCACTTCGCCACGGCGAAGTGGTTCGGGATCAAGGTGCCCGAGTTCTTCGTGGGGTTCGGCAGGACCGTCTGGTCGCGCAAGGTCGGGGAGACCGAGTTCGGCGTGAAGGCCGTCCCGCTCGGCGGCTACGTCCGGATGATCGGCATGCTCCCGCCCGCCAAGGGCGAGGTGTACGGGCGCAGCCGGCGGACCGGCCCGTTCCAGGGCCTGATCGACGACGCCCGGCAGGCCTCGATGGCCGACGTCGGGCCGGAGGACGCGGACCGGCAGTTCTACACCCGCCGCCCGTGGAAGCGGATCATCGTGATGGCCGCCGGGCCGATCATGAACCTGGTCCTCGCGGTCGTGCTGTTCGCGATCGTGCTGATGGGCTTCGGGCAGATGACCTCCACGCTCACCGTGAGCACGGTCAGCCAGTGCGTCCTGCCCGCCACGGCCACGCAGACCGACACGTGCCCGCCGAACGCGCCGCTCACCCCCGCCGCGGCCGCCGGCTTCCAGGCCGGCGACCGGATCGTGTCGTTCGACGGGCAGCCGTTCGAGCGGTGGGAGGACCTGCAGGCCGCGATCCGGAAGGCGAGCGGCACCGTCACCGTCGTCGTCGACCGGGGCGGGCAGCAGGTCACGCTGACGCCGACGCTCATCACCACCGAGCTGCCGGACCTCGACGACCCGGAGAAGACCGAGCAGGCCAGCTTCCTCGGCCTCTCGCCGTTGCGCGAGATCCAGCGCCAGGGGATCGACGCCGTCGGCACCACGATGGTCGACATCGTGGGCCAGGTGGGGCAGAAGCTCGTCGAGATGCCGCAGCGCGTGCCGAACCTGTTCGGCGCGGTCTTCCTCGGCGAGGAGCGCGACCAGGACTCGCCGGTCGGGATCGTGGGCGCCTCCCGGATCGGGGGTCAGATCCTCGCCAGCGACGCCCCGCCGGGCCAGGAGATCTCCGCGTTCCTGTCGCTGCTGGCGCTGGTCAACATCTCGCTGTTCCTGTTCAACCTGCTGCCGATCCCGCCGCTCGACGGCGGCCAGATCTTCCCGGCCATCTGGGAGGCGATCCGGCGGCGGCTGGCGATGCTGCGCGGCAAGCCCGACCCCGGGCCGGTCGACGCGGCCAAGCTCATGCCGGTGGCCATGACCGTCGCGCTGATCTTCATCGGCTGGAGCGCGCTGGTCTTCGTCGCGGACGTCATCAACCCGGTCCGGCTGAGCTGAGACCGCGATCACCGGCGATACTGGACCGGTGATCGTGCTGTGACCCGCAACGGAGCCCGCCCCCTGGCCGTCTTCGACATCGACGGCGTCCTGGCCGACGTCACGCACCGCCTGCACCACCTGCGTGCCCGGCCGCAGCGCTGGGAGCGGTTCTTCGCGGCGGCGGACGTCGACCCGTTGCTCGAGGAGGGCGCGGACCGGCTGCGGGCCGCCCAGTCCGACCACGACGTCGTCTACCTCACCGGGCGGCCCGAGCGGAACCGGCGGCTCACCGAGCGCTGGCTCGGTGGGCACGGCCTGCCCACCGGCCCGCTCTTCATGCGGGAGGACGACGACTACCGGCCGGCCCGGCTGATGAAGCGCGAGGTCCTGCGCCTGCTCTCCGACCGCCGCGAGATCGCCTCCGTGGTCGACGACGACCCCGCCGTCGTCCGCGTGCTGGAGGCGGACGGCTGGCCGGTCGAGCTGGCGACCTGGCTGCCGCACTCGTCGACCCTGCAGGACGCCCAGGAGACCAAGGGCCGCACCTGATCCTGCGCACCCGCGACAGGGGTGAACGGCAGGTGACGGATCCGGGTCACACGATCCGGGCGGCGTAAGAGGCGCATACTGGGGGTCGTGAGCGTCTCCCTGGGCATGCCCTCGACCCCCGCTCCCACCCTGGCGCCGCGCCGTCCGACGCGGCAGCTGATGGTCGGGACGGTCGGGGTCGGCAGCGAGCACCCCATCTCGGTGCAGTCGATGACCACCACCCTGACCTCCGACGTCAACTCCACCCTGCAGCAGATCGCCGAGCTGACCGCCGCGGGCTGCGACATCGTGCGCGTCGCCTGCCCGAGCCAGGACGACGCCGACGCGCTGCCGGCGATCGCCCGCAAGGCGCAGATCCCGGTGATCGCGGACATCCACTTCCAGCCGAAGTACGTCTTCGCCGCGATCGAGGCCGGCTGCGCGGCCGTGCGCGTGAACCCGGGCAACATCCGCAAGTTCGACGACCAGGTCAAGGAGATCGCCAAGGCCGCCAAGGACCACGGCACCCCGATCCGGATCGGCGTCAACGCGGGCTCGCTGGACAAGCGGCTGCTGCAGAAGTACGGCAAGGCCACCCCGGAGGCGCTGGCCGAGTCGGCGATGTGGGAGGCGAGCCTGTTCGCCGAGCACGACTTCCACGACATCAAGATCTCGGTCAAGCACAACGACCCGGTCGTCATGGTCCGGGCCTACGAGCTGCTGGCCGAGCAGTGCGACTACCCGCTGCACCTCGGCGTCACCGAGGCCGGGCCGGAGTTCCAGGGCACGATCAAGTCCGCCGTCGCGTTCGGCGCACTGCTCTCGCGGGGCATCGGCGACACCATCCGCGTGTCGCTGTCGGCCCCGCCGGTGCAGGAGGTCAAGGTCGGCCGGCAGATCCTCGAGTCGCTGAACCTCAAGCCGCGCCGCCTGGAGATCGTCTCCTGCCCCTCGTGCGGGCGCGCCCAGGTGGACGTCTACAAGCTGGCCGACGAGGTCACCGCCGGGCTCACCGGCATGGAGGTGCCGTTGCGCGTCGCCGTCATGGGCTGCGTGGTCAACGGCCCGGGCGAGGCCCGCGAGGCCGACCTCGGCGTGGCGTCGGGCAACGGCAAGGGCCAGATCTTCGTCAAGGGCGAGGTCATCAAGACCGTGCCCGAGCACGCCATCGTCGAGACCCTGATCGAGGAGGCGATGAAGATCGCCGAGACGATGGAGGAGGGCGCCGGCGAGCCGTCGGTGACCGTGGGGTGAGCGCCGGATGAACGTCCTGCGGGGCGGGGGTGACCGTGCCGGTGATCGGACCGGTGATCCTGGCGTAGGCAGCACGCCCCGCGTGTGGCACCGTAGAGGGGTGCTGAGGGTCGCCGGGGCTCGGTTGCTCGATGATCGGGACCGCGGAGGCGTCCGCGCTGCCCTGGAGGCCGACCCGGTGGCGTCGTGCATGGTCGCGGCGCGGGTCGAGGCCGCCGGGCTCGACCCCTGGCGGCTCGGCGGCGAGATCTGGGCCTCGGGCTCCCGGCTCGAGGGCCTCTGCTTCTCCGGTGCCAACCTCGTCCCGCTGCGCGGGCAGCGCGGGGCCATCCGCGCCTTCGCCGACCGCGCCCGCCGGCACGGCCGCTCCTGCTCGTCGCTCGTCGGCCGCGCCGAGCTCGTCCTGCCGCTGTGGGAGGAGCTCGCCCCGAGCTGGGCGCCGGCCCGCGAGGTGCGCGCCGACCAGCCGCTGATGGTCCTGGCCGGCCCGCCGCGGATCGCGCCGGACCCGCTGGTCCGCCCGGTCCGGCCGGAGGAGATCGACCGGTACCTGCCGGCCGCGATCGCGATGTTCACCGAGGAGGTCGGCGTGGACCCCCGCGCCGGCGACGGTGGTGCGGGCTACCGCGCGCGGGTCTCGGAGCTGATCTCCGCCGGCCGGGCGTTCGCCCGCTTCGACGAGAACGGCGAGGTCGTGTTCAAGGCCGAGATCGGCGCGATGTCCGCGCGGGTCGGGCAGATCCAGGGTGTGTGGGTGCACCCGGCGCGCCGCGGCGAGGGCCTCGGCACGGTCGGCACCGCGGCCGTGGTCGAGCGGCTCACCGCGCTCGGCCGGATCTCCAGCCTCTACGTCAACGGCTTCAACACGCCCGCCCGCCGCACCTACGACCGGATCGGGTTCACACAGGTCGCGAGCTTCGCCACGGTCCTCTTCTAGGCGGGCCCCCGCGGCACGCGTCCCGGGCCGTCGGCATACTCGGGTCGTGCCCCGACCCGCCCGGATCCCGGCCCTCCTGCTCGCGCTGGTCACGGTGCTCGCGACGGCCGGGTGCGGCCTGTTCGGCGACAGCGGCCCGCAGGACACCGTCGACGCGTACGTGCAGGCCTGGACCGGGGGCGACGACGCCGGGGCCGCCGCGCAGACGGACGACGCCGCGGCCGCCCGCGAGCTCCTCGGCTCGGTCCGCACCGCGCTGAGACCGGCCGCGATCAGCGCGGAGGTCGCGCAGGTCCGCACGGCGGGTCAGCGGTCGTCGGCCTCGGTCAACGTGACCTGGGACCTCGGGCAGGACCGGCGCTGGAGCTACCTCGCGCAGTTGGACCTGCAGCCGGCTCCGGACGCGGAGACCGGCTGGCGGATCCACTGGGTGCCTGGCGCGGTGCACCCGGACCTGCAGACGGGGCAGGCCCTCGCGCTGCGCACGACCAGCCCGGATCCGGCCCCGGTGACCGACCGCAACGGGACGCCCCTGCTCGCGCCGACGACCGTCGTCACGATCCTGCTGGACCGCAAGGCGACCGGCGACCTCAACGCCGTGACCGGGGCGCTCGCGCGGGCCCTCGGCCCGATCGACCGCGAGATCACCCAGCAGTCGATCACCGACGGCGCGGCGCGCACGCCCGACGGGCAGGCCTACACCGTCGCGGTGCTGCGCGAGACCGACTACCAGACCGTCCGCGGGGAGATCTACGACCTGCCGGGGGTGCGGTTCACCTCGTCGTCGCGGCTGCTGGCGCCCGACGCCGACTTCGCCTCCCAGGTGCTGCCGGGCGTGCGGACCGAGGTCGCGGCGCAGGTCAACGGGAAGGACGGCTGGTCCGTCGACGCCGTCGACGGCACCGGGGCCACGCAGAAGACGCTGACCGAGCAGCCCGTCACCCCCGGCACGACCGCCCAGGTCAGCCTGGACCGCACCATCCAGGCCGCCGCCGAGGACGCCGCGGACTCACTGCCGCAGCAGGTCGCGATCGTGGCGGTCCAGCCGTCGACCGGCGACGTCCTCGCCGCGGCGCAGAACGCCGCCGCCGACCAGGCCGGGGCGATCTCGTTCACCGGCCGGTACCCGCCGGGCTCCACGTTCAAGATCGTGACCGCCAACGCGGCGCTGCAGAACCTCGGCGTCACGTCGACGACGCCGGAGCCCTGCCCCGGCACGACGTCCATCGGCGGCCGGGTGGTGCCGAACGAGGACGAGTTCGTGCTGGGCACGGTCCCGCTGCAGCAGGCCTTCGCCCGCTCCTGCAACACGACCTTCGCCACCCTCGCCTCCCAGCTGGCCCCCGACGCGTTGCCCACCGCCGGGCTGCAGCTCGGGTTCGGGGCGGACTACACGGTGCCCGGGCTCACCACCGTGACCGGCAACGTCCCGCCGGCCGACGACCTCGTCCAGCGCGCCGAGGACGGCTTCGGCCAGGGGCTGGTCGTCGCCACGCCCTTCGGCATGGCCCTGGTGGCGGCAACGGTTGCGCACGGCGCCCCGGTCGTCCCGCAGCTCATCCGCGACCGGCCCACCGCCACGGTCACCGCCGCGACGCAGCCGGACGCGGCGGCGCTCGAGCAGCTGCGCCCGATGATGCGGCAGGTGGTCACGGCGGGCACCGCCACCGGCCTGCGCGGGTCCGGCGAGGTGTACGGCAAGACCGGCACCGCCGAGTACAGCCAGAATGGGACGAACCGGGCGCACGGGTGGTTCGTGGGCTACCGCGGCGACCTCGCCTTCGCCGTGCTCGTGGTCGACGGCGGCTCCTCAGGCCCGGCGGTCGGGATCGCCCAGCGCTTCCTAGCGGGTCTGCAGGGGTCGTGATCGGCGGTTGCGTGCTGCTGTGGCGGTGCGCGGCGCCCTGGCTGCACGAGATTGACGATCATGATGGCGCTCGTCGTCGGGCGTGAGCGCGGGGGTCGTGACGTGGCGCTACGGCTGTGGCGCTGGGGATTGTGGTCGGCGGTCCGGTGTGGCCGTGGCGCTGCGGGGCGCCGTGATGGCACGCGTTCAACGATCTTGGTGGCGTTGATCGGCGGTTCCGTGCGGCTGTGGCGGCGCGGGGCGCCCTGGTTGCACGCGTCCGGCGATCATGGCGGCGCTGGTCGTCGGGCGTGGGTGAGTGGGGCGGGACGTGGCGCTACGGCCGTGGCGGGTTCGGTGCGCCCTGATCGCACGCGTTCGACGATCTTGGCGCGGCGCTGGTCGGCGGTTTCGTGCGGCTGTAGCTGAGCGGGGCGCCCTTCCGCACGCGGTCGGCGATCATGGCGGCGCTAGGCGTCGGGCGTGAGCGCGTGGCGCTGCGGCCGGGGCGGTTCGGAAGATCGTGATCGCCGGTTCGGTGCGGGGAGGGTGGTTCGAGGCTCACTGACTGCACGCGTTCGGCGATCTTGGCGGCGTTGGTCGTCGGTCGTGTGCGCGTGGGGTTGTGATGTGGCGCTGCGACTCTCCCGTCGAGGGCGGGCGTAGGCTCGTCCCGTGCGCCGTCCCCGCATCCCCGTCCTCGCCTTCGCCGCCGACGCCGTCGCCGTGCTGGTGTTCGCCGCGATCGGGCGCGCGAGCCACGAGGAGGCGGGCAGCGTGGTCGGGCTGCTCGGCACCGCCGCGCCCTTCCTGGTGGGCACGGTCGCCGCCTGGGCCACGCCGTGGGTGCGGGCGCATCCCGTCGGGATCAAGGCGGGCGCGCTGGTCCTTGCCGGCAGTGCGGTCCTCGGCCTGCTGCTCCGCGCCGCCTTCACCGGCCGTCTGCCCGTGAGCTTCGCCATCGTCGCCACGGTCTCGTTGGCGGTGTTCCTGCTGGGCTGGCGGGGGATCGCCGCCCTCACCTCGCACCTCTCCCGCCGCCGCACCTCCGTCCGTTGACGCACCCTCCCGCGCGCCTAACCCGTCCAGCGCGTGCACCCACCCTCGCGCCTGCATCCCGTCCCGAACCGGCCGGCGCCGGCCCCGCGCCTGCAACGCCGTCTCGAACATGCACCGGTCCCGCGTGCACCCCGTCTCAGGCCCGTCCCATCCGCACACGCCCCATCCCTGCTCCCACGCCCGCACCCCGTCCAGCGCCGACCTGCTGTGCGAGCGTTGCGTCCGGTGCGACCTGCGCTGCCGTGGGCGGAAGGGCGTAGGAGCTGCGAGCTACAGTCGGGGCGTGACCGCAGTTCTCGTTCCCGGCGCGCCGACCCCGATCCGTGACGTCCCCGCCCACATCCCGCGGCCGGAGTACGTCGGGAAGAAGGCGCCGTCGCCGAGCCGGGACTCGGACGTGCAGACGCCGGAGACCATCGAGGCGATGCGGGTCGCGAGCCGGATCGCGGCGCAGGCGCTGCAGGTGGGCGGCGAGGCCGTGCGGCCCGGCGTCACCACGGACGAGGTCGACCGCGTGGTCCACGAGTTCCTGGTCGACCACGACGCCTACCCGTCGACGCTGGGCTACCGCGGCTTCCCGAAGTCCTGCTGCACCAGCCTGAACGAGGTCATCTGCCACGGGATCCCCGACACGACGGTGATCAACGACGGCGACATCGTGAACATCGACGTCACCGCCTTCATCGGCGGCGTGCACGGCGACACCAACGCCACCTTCCTGGCCGGCGACGTGAGCGAGGAGGACCGGCTGCTGGTCGAGCGCACCCGCGAGGCCACGATGCGCGCCATCAAGGCGGTGCGGCCGGGCCGCGAGCTCAACGTCGTCGGACGGGTCATCGAGTCCTACGCGAAGCGATTCGGCTACGGCGTGGTCCGCGACTTCACCGGGCACGGCATCGGCCGGTCGTTCCACAGCGGCCTCGTGGTGCTCCACTACGACCAGCCCGACGTCCACACCGTCCTCGAGCCGGGCATGACGTTCACGATCGAGCCGATGATCACGCTCGGCACGATCGACTACGACATCTGGGACGACGGCTGGACGGTCGTCACCAAGGACCGGAAGAGGACCGCGCAGTTCGAGCACACCGTGCTCGTCACGCCCGACGGAGCGGAGATCCTCACCCTGCCCTGACGGGTATCTCCTATTCCGGCACTGCGCGCGGTGCCACGCTGGGCGCATGACGGAGATCTCGGACCGTTACGCCCGGCATGCGGACGCTTTCGCGGCCACTATCGCCGCCGTCCCCGCGGACCGCTGGTCGGCGCAGTCGCCCTGCGAGGGGTGGACCGCGGCCGACGTCGTGTCGCACGTCGTCGACGTGCACGGCATGTTCCTGGGCCTGGTGGGACGCAGGCCCGAGTCGGTCCCGGAGGACCGCGCGGAGGCGTTCGCGCACGTCAGGCGGATCGTGCAGGCCGACCTCGAGAACCCCGAGCGGGCCGGCACGACGTACGACGGCATGTTCGGCACGCAGACCTTCGAGTGGTCCGTCGACAACTTCGTGACGTTCGACCTGGTGTTGCACCGCTGGGATCTGGGCCGGGCGACGGGGCTCGAGGTGGTGATCCCGGAGGACGAGGTGACCCGGATCGCCGGACAGGTCCAGGGCATACCCCAGGAGGTCCGCGACGCCGGAACCGTGTTCGGGTCCGCCCTCACCCCGCCGTCCGACGCCGACGCGCACACCCGCCTGCTCGCGGAGACCGGCCGGAAAGCCTGGTGATGGGGAGGGGGTCCGGCTCTACCCTCGGATCGTGAGCACGGTCTACGACGGCATCACGCCGAAGCTGTGGGAGTGGCTGGAGCGGCAGCCGGTCTTCTTCGTCGGTACGGCCCCGCTCGCCGGCGACGGCCTGATCAACCTGTCGCCGAAGGGCACGCGCGGCACCTTCCGGGTGCTCGACGCCCACACGGTCGCCTACCTCGACCTCACCGGCAGCGGCATCGAGACCGTGGCCCACGTGCGGGAGAACGGGCGGATCTGCCTGATGTTCTGCGCCTTCGAGGGTCGCCCGACCATCCTGCGGCTGCACGGGACCGGCCGGGTCGTGGCCGTCGGCGAGCCCGGGTTCGAGGAGGCCGTGGCCGGGTTCGGCGAGGCCGGCACGAGCCGCCTTCACGGGGCGCGTTCGGTGGTGACCGTCGACGTCACGCGGGTGGCCGACTCGTGCGGGTTCGCCGTGCCGCGCATGGACCTGGTCGAGGAACGCGACATCCTGGACAAGGCGCTGGACAAGAAGTCGCCCGAGCAACTGGTCGAGTACCACCGCACCCGCAACGACGTCAGCCTCGACGGCCTGCCCGGTATGGTCACGCCGGGCTGAACCCGCCGGGCTGAACCCGCCGCGCGGCACCGGCCGGGCGCCGACGGCCGCGGACTCGGTCACCCGTCGTCCTCCCCCTCGGACACGTCGTCCACCCCGACCGGACCACCCGACGATCGCAGAGGGAACAGATCACCGCGACCGTACTCATCGGACTCCGGAGAGGGGCACCTGGAGGCCATCCGGGGTGGGCCGCCGCATGGCGTCCGCGATCGCCGGGTCCTGCGGGCCGAGCCCGAGCTCGCCGAGCACGAAGCGGGTGACGAGGGCGTGCCACTCCGGGGCGCGGCGGAGCATGGCGTGCCCGTCCCCGAGGACGTCGAACCGCGCGACCCGCTCGGTCACCCGGCGTGCGCGGACGGCGTAGGCCAGCGACTCGCGCGGATCGGTCATGCGTTCGCGGTCGCCGTGGGCGATCAGGACGCTCCGGCCGGCGAGCTGCTCGACGGGGTCGGTGCCGTCGAGCCAGGGGGCCAGGGCGGCGACGGCCCGCACGTCCGGCGCGCCGGCGGCGTGCAGCACGGCGCGGCCGCCCATCGAGTGCCCGACCAGCGCCGTCGGCAAGCCCGGACGGCGCTCGTGCAGCACGGCCAGCGTCTCCTCGGCGTCCCGGGCGGCGTCGCGGGCGGCGCCGTTCCAGCCGCGCAGCCGGTACCGCAGCATGAGGACGGCGAGGCCGTCGGTCCGCGCGAGCGCCCGAGCGAAGGGCATCATCCGCCAGTACGCGAGCCGGCGCCGGCCGCCGGAGTCGGTGGCGTTGGCGCTGCCCCCGTGCGCGACGACGGCCAGCGCGGCCGGCCGGGCCGGCTGCGGTCCGACGGGTTCGAGGCGCGGCAGGCGGTCGGGCACGTCCACTCCAGCTGATCGGGCTCCGTAGTTCCTCCGATTCCACCCGCCCCGGCGGCTGGTGTCCTGGGAGACGTGTCACACCTCGCAGATCCTCGCCCGACCCGGGCCCGGCCGCCCGTCCGCCGTGGGCGAGGATCGGGGGCACACCCGACCGATGGAGGAGACGTGACGAGTCCCGAACCGGACCTGCCGCCGCCGCTGACGGCCCGCCGGCGCCTGCTGCTGACGCTGCGCCGCCGGCGTCGCGGCTCGGGCTTCTGGTTCGGCCTCGCCATCGAGCTGATCTGGCCGTTCGTCATGCTCTTCACGAAGCTCGGCTGGTCGGGCGGCGAGCGGATCCCGCGGACCGGCGGCGTGCTCATCGCGGCCAACCACGTGTCGTCGTCCGACCCGATCTTCGACACCGCGTTCGTGATCTCGCACCGGCGGATGCCGCGCTACCTCGCTAAGTCGGAGCTGTGGGACGTCCCGGTCGTGCGCTCGGTCCTCGGCAAGGGCGGGCACATCCCGGTGTACCGGCAGTCCTCCCGGGCCACCGACGCGTACAAGGAGGCCGTCGCGGCGCTCGAGCGCGGCGAGGTCGTGGTGTTCTACCCCGAGGGGACGTACACGGCCGACCCCGCGGGCTGGCCGATGAAGGCGAAGAACGGGATCGGGCGGATCGCGGTCATGACCGGGGTGCCGGTGATCCCGCTGGCCAACTGGGGTACGCAGGACGTCCTGCCGACCGACGGGAAGCCCTCGATCTGGCCGCGGAAGCGCGTCAGCGTGGTGGCCGGGCCGCCGGTCGACCTGTCGGCGTACGTCGGCAAGCCGCGGACGAGGACCAACCTCGACGGCGCCACCGCGGCGATCATGTCGGCCGTCACCGAGCTCGTCGGGCAGGTGCGGGGGGAGACGCCGCCCGCGGAGCCCTACGACCCCGCCGCCACGCCCACCCCCGCCGGCCCTCCCCGGCCCGTCGCGGAGCCCCCTGCGGCGAGCTGAGGGGCTCGCACGCGGAACCGACGTCCGGCACGGCAGGTGCGGGATCGCGCCGCCGGTCAGGCGGCGGCGGGGTCCTTGGCGAGGCGGTCGAGGCGCTTGGTGGTGGGCCAGCGGACCGCGGTGGCCCACCCCAGCTTCTCGAAGGCCCGGATCGTGATCGCGGAGAGGTCGATCTGGCCCTTGCGGACGCCGTGCCGCGCGCAGGTCGGGTCGGCGTGGTGCAGGTTGTGCCAGGACTCGCCGAAGGAGAAGACGGCGAGCCACCAGACGTTGGCGGAGCGGTCCCGCGCGGCGTAGGGCCGCTCGCCCCACATGTGGCAGATCGAGTTGATCGACCAGGTGACGTGGTGCAGCAGCGCCACGCGGACCAGCCCGGCCCAGAACAGCGCCGTGAGCGCGCCCCACCAGGACCAGGTGACCAGCCCGCCGAGCGCGGCGGGGACCAGCAGGGTCAGCACGCTCCAGAGGCCGAAGAGCGAGTCGATCCGGCGCAGGTCGTCGTCGGCCAGCAGGTCCGGGGTGAAGCGCTCCTCGTTGGTGAGGTTCCGGTCGAACAGCCAGCCGGTGTGCGAGTGCCAGAAGCCCTTGGCCAACGCCCGGGCCGACGTGCCGAAGAGCCAGGGGGAGTGCGGGTCGCCCTCCTTGTCGGAGAACGCGTGGTGCCGGCGGTGGTCGGCGACCCACTTGATCACCGGGCCCTGCATGGCGAGGCTGCCGGCGATCGCGAGCGCGATCTTCAGCCCGCGGGTGGCCTTGAACGAGCCGTGCGTGAAGTAGCGGTGGTACCCGACGGTGATGCCCAAGCCGCTGACCACGTAGAACACGAGGCCGATGACGACGTCCGACCAGCCGAGGAACCCGACGGTCACGGCCAGCGGGATGGCGGCCAGCAGCGCGACCAGGGGCGTGAACACGAAGACGTAGACCCCGACCTGCTGGGGGAGGCCGCGCGTCCCGGCGAGGACGGGTTTCGGCCCGGTGCGGGCTTCCGGCTGGGTCTGCTCCGGCTGGGTCTGCTCCGGCTGGGCGGCCAGGGTCATGCGGGTACCTCGTGTGTCGGTCTGCGGCCCGGCCCCGGGAGGTCGGCCGCGGCGGATCGGCCCGTCCAGGGTAAGTGGACCCTCACCGCGATGGCGAGATCAGATGTCCAGGCCGAGGAGTGCGTTCTCCACCACCTCGGGAAGGGCCGGGTGGATCCAGTACTGGCCGGTGGCCATCTCACGGGCGTGCAGCCCGAAGGACATCGCCTGGATCAGCGGCTGGATCAGCGACGACGCGTCCGGCCCCATGATGTGCGCGCCGAGCAGCCGGCCGGTGCCCTTCTCCGCGATGACCTTGCAGAGGCTGGTGGTGTCCTCCATGGCCCAGCCGAAGGCGACGTCGCCGAAGCGCTGGACCTTGACCGCGTAGTCGATGCCGATCTCCCGGCACTGCTCCTCGGTCTTCCCGACGCTCGCGACCTGCGGGTCGGTGAACACCGCCGAGGGGACGTACCGGTGGTCGATCTCGACCAGGTCGTCCGGGTGCAGGACGTTGTGCCCCACGACCTTCGCCTCCCGGTTGGCGACGTGCTTGAGCTGCCAGGGCGAGCTGACGTCGCCCATCGCCCACACCCCCTTCGCGCTCGTGCGCTGGAAGCGGTCGACCTCGATCCGGCCGTCCGAGTGGGTGCCGATGCCGGCGGCGCCCAGGTTCATCCGGTCGCCGTTGGGGACGCGGCCCGCGGCGACGAGGACGACGTCCGCGGCCAGGGTGGTGCCGTCGTCGAGCTCGAGGGTGGTCTCGTCGCCGGTCCGCGAGGCCCGCTTCACCTGCGTGCTGAGCTTGACGTCGATGCGGGAGCCCTGGACCGCGAGATCCGTGTAGGCCTGCGAGATGGTTCCGTCGTGCGACTTGAGCAGTCGGCTGCCCCGCACGACCAGGGTGACCTTGCTGCCGAGCGCGGAGAAGACGTGCGCGAACTCGGCGGCGATGTAGCCGCCACCGATGACGGCCAGCCGCCGCGGGACGTCGTCGATCCGCATGACGGTGTCCGACGTCTCGTACGGGATCCCGGACTTCGCGATCACCGGCGGGATCATCGGCCGGCCGCCCGCGGCGACGACGACCTGGTCGGCGGTCAGCTCGTCCTCGCCCGAGCCGTCCGTGCGCTCGACGCGCAGGGCCCGCGGCCCGGTGAACGAGGCGTGCCCGAAGTACACGGTGATGTTGGGGCTGCGCTGGACCCGGTACTCCCGCCCGCCCGCCGAGATCGGGTCGATGCGCCCGAAGACCCGGTCCCGGATGTCGCTCCAGCGGATCTTGTCGATGCTCGCGTCGACGCCGTACTTCGCCGCCCGCCGGACGTGCTCGGCGACGTCGGCCGCGTAGACGTACATCTTCGTCGGGATACACCCCACGTTCAGGCACGTCCCGCCGAAGACGCCGTGCTCGACGAGGGCCACGTCCTTGTCGGCGTACCGCTCGTCGAGGAACGTGTTGCCGGATCCGGTACCGATGACGACGAGATCGTGGTGGGGCACGGGACGAGGCTAATCGCCCGCGGCCGCGTCGGCGCGACCGGAAGTCTGGTAGGCACGGGCCATGACCGAGACCGCCGCCACGCTCCGCCGATCCTGGGCCCTCGACCTCGACGCCGCCACCCTCTACGAGCTGCTCAGGCTGCGCGTCGACGTCTTCGTGGTCGAGCAGGCCTGCCCCTACGGTGAGCTCGACGGGCGGGACCTCGAGGAGCGCGCCCGGCACTACTGGCTGACCGGGCACGGCGAGCCCGCCGCCGTCCTCGGGACGTTGCGGCTGCTCAAGGAGCCCGACGGCGGCTACCGGATCGGGCGGCTGTGCACGGCGAAGACCGCGCGTGGGCGCGGGCTCGGCAAGCAGCTGATGGACGCCGCGATCGCGGAGATCGGCGACGGCGCCTGCGTGCTCGACGCCCAGGAGCACCTCGCCGACTTCTACCGCGGCTACGGGTTCGAGGCGACCGGCCCGGCCTACGACTGGGACGGCGTCGCGCACCTGCCGATGCGGCGTCCCGCGCGCTGAGGACGGAGACACGGTCCGGGCAGAGCACTCCGGCTCACCCGTCGCAGTGACCTCGCGTTCCCGGCGTACCGGGCGCGGCTGCGGGGTACTCCGGCCACCCGGACGGACGTCCGGGAGCGCGGCAGCGGAGGAGAGCGATGAGCGACGAGCAGGCCCGGCCGACCGGGACCGGGCCGTCCACACAGGAGGGGACCGCCCCGCCGGGGCAGAACGGCACGCCGGACCCGGACGCGACCTCGGTGCTGCCGACCGGCCGCCCCTCGGCGCCGCCGCGCTCCACCGGGCCGTCGGGGGCGGGCCACACGCGCACCGGCGGGATGTGGGTGGGGCTCATCCTGTCCGCGGTCGTCCTGCTGTTCCTGCTGATCTTCATCCTGCAGAACCTGGACCCGGTGCGGATCTACTTCCTCGGCGCCGCGGGCACCCTGCCCACCGGCGTCGCCCTGCTCCTGGCGGCGATCGCCGGGGTGCTCCTGGTCGCGATCCCCGGCACTGCGCGGATCGTCCAGCTCCGCCGGGCGGCACGGAAGGGGCGCCGGGCGCCGTAGGCCGATCCGGGACCGGGCAGGGGAGGCGACCTTCCCTGCCCGGGTGTGGATCAGGGCACGTCAGGCGGCGTTCCGCGGGCTCCCGCCCCGGCCGCCGCGACGACCACGCTGCCCGACCGAAGGGGCCTGCTGCCGCTGACCCCCGCCGGTCTGCTGCCGGGCCGGACCGCCGCGCCCGGAGCTGCGGCGCCGCCGTCCGGTGCCGGCGGCGGGCTGCTGCTGCGGCGGCTTCGGGGCCTCCACCGGGACGCCGCTCGGTCGGCGCGCGCCGGTGACGTCGACCAGCGAGGCGGAGCCGGGGGCGGCGTCGGCCACGTCCGGGCTGACGCCGGCCTGGCGCATGAGGGTGTCGACGTCCCGCCGCTCCTCGGCCGTGACCAGCGTGACCACCACGCCGGACTCGCCGCCGCGGGCGGTGCGGCCGGCGCGGTGCAGGTAGTCCTTCGGGTCGCCCGGCGGGTCGACGTGCACAACGAGGCTGACGTCGTCGACGTGGATCCCGCGGGCGGCGACGTCCGTGGCCACCAGCACCGGGATGCTGCCGTCCTTGAAGGCGTCGATCGCGCGGTTGCGGGCGTTCTGCGCCTTGCCGCCGTGCAGCGCGCTGGCCTGCACGCCCTCGCGGCGCAGCTGTTTCACCACGCGGTCGGCGCCGTGCTTGGTGCGCACGAAGAAGATCGTGCGGCCCTCGCGGGCGGCGATCTCGTGCACGATCCGGTTCTTGTCCGCGCGGTCGACCATGAACAGGTGGTGGTCCATGGTCTCGACCGGCGCGGCGGCGGAGGCGACGGCGCGGGTGACCGGGTCGTGCAGGTAGCGGTCGACCAGCGTGGAGACCTCGTTGTCCAGGGTCGCGGAGAACAGCAGCCGCTGGCCGTCGGCCGGGGTGCGGTCGAGGATCCGCCGGACCTGCGGCAGGAAGCCCATGTCGGACATGCGGTCCGCCTCGTCGATCGCGGTGATCTCGACCGCGGAGAGGTCGCAGGTGCCCTCGTTGAGGTGGTCGGTCAGCCGGCCGGGGGTGGCGACGAGCAGGTCGACGCCCCGCGCGAGGGTGTCGATCTGCCGGTTCATCGACAGCCCGCCGACCACGACGGCCTGCCGCAGGTGCAGCGCCTTCGCGAAGGGCTCCACGGCGTCGACCACCTGCTGGGCCAGCTCGCGGGTCGGGACCAGGACGAGGCCGCGGGGGCGGCGGGCCTGGGCGCGGCCGCCCGCGAGGCGCGCGACGAGCGCGAGGCCGAAGGCGAGGGTCTTGCCGGAACCGGTCTGACCGCGGCCGAGCAGGTCGCGGCCGCGGAGGGTCTCCGGGAGGGTCGCGGCCTGGATCGGGCGGGGCTCGGTGAAGCCCTCCGCGTCCAGGGCGCGCAGCACGGGCTCGGGCAGGCCGAGCGCGGCGAAGGTGGGCAGCCCGCTCTCCGGGGCGGTCCAGAGGACCTCCTCGGGCATGGCGGGCTTCGGCGCCACGCGGGCCGGGCGCTGCTGCTGCGGGGCGCCGGAGCGGCGGCCACCGGAGCGGCGCGGCCGGCGGGTGCCCGCCGAGGCGGGCTGGTGCGCGCCCTGCTGACGGGCAGGGCGGCGGGACGGACTGGTCACTGGACCTCCGGGACGTCGGCGCGTCACACGGAGCGGCTCGGGCGACGGTGCGCGGCCGGCACGGGACGGGCCCGGGCGCCAGGGGGAGCGCGCCCGACGGGTACGTGCAAGGCGCCGTCGGTGCGGGCGCCTCGGTCCACCCTACCCGTCGGTCACCGCGCGATCGCGGGGGCGGACACGTGATCTCGCGCTCCCTCGCCGACAGGGGACGGCGCCTCGCCCGTCGAGTGCCGCGTGTGCGGCTGAGCGCGTCGGTGCACGAGGTGGACGAGGCCCTCGCCGATCCGGCGTGCGTCGACGAGCCGCAGCGGCGTGCTGACGTCCCCGAAGAGTCGCCGCCCGGCCCCGAGGACGACCGGGTGCACGGTGAGCCGCAGCTCGTCGACGAGGTCGTGCTCCAGCAGGGTCCGGACGAGCCGGGCGCTGGCGTACACGACGACGTCGCCTTCGACCCGCTGCCGGAGCGCCGGGACGTCCGTCACCCGCGGCAGCACCGTCCCGTTCCCCCATCGCGGCTCGTCGAGCGTCGCGGAGATGACGTACTTGGGCAGGCCGTTGAGCCGGTCCGCCCACTCGCCGGTCCGCGACGGCCACCGCGCCGCGAACCATTCGTCGCTGCGCCGGCCCAGCAGCAACGCGCCGGCCCGGCGTGCCTCGTCGACCTCGAGCGCGGCCCACGCCTCGCGGTCGGCCGCGCTCGTCCGCGTGAACCAGCCCCCGCGGTCGAAGCCCTCCTCACCGGTCGGGTCCTCGACGACCCCGTCGAGGGTGACGTTCTCACTGACGACGATCTGCCCCATCGTGGTCCTCCGGTCCGGGCGGGCTCGGCATGCTCCGGTACGGACACCGCGACGACGGGGGAAAGGGGCGCCCCGTCGGTCGTCCGGCCGGTGTCCGTACCGGTGAGGGGGTGAGGGGCAGGTGTCGACCGGCGAGCTGCTGTCCCGCGCGCGGGCCGGGGACGGCGCGGCGTTCACCGCGCTGACCGAGCCGTACCGCCGTGAGCTGCACGTGCACTGCTACCGGATGCTCGGGTCCGTGCACGACGCCGAGGACGCGCTGCAGGACACGCTGCTGGCCGCCTGGCGCGGACTCCCGGCCTTCGAGGAGCGCGCGTCCCTGCGCACCTGGCTCTACCGGATCGCGACCAACCGGTGCCTCAACGCGCGGCGGTCGGCGGCGCGGCGCCCCGCCGCGGCCTGGGACGTCCCCGGCGTCGACCCACCCGAGCCGACCCGGCTCGGCGAGGTCACCTGGCTCGGGCCCCTGCCCGACACCCTGCTCGACGACGTCCGCGATGCGCGGCCGGGCCCCGAGGCCCGGTACGAGCGGGCCGAGACCGTGTCCCTCGCGTTCGTGACCGCCCTGCAGACCCTGCCCCCGCGCCAGGTCGCCGTGCTCCTCCTGCGCGACGTGCTCGGGTTCCGCGCCGACGAGGTGGCCGGGATGCTCGGCTCGACCGTCGACGCGGTGAAGAGCGCGCTCAAGCGCGCCCGCCTCGGCCTCCGGCATCGGATGCCGACGCCCGCAGCCCCGCCGCCCGCACCCGGCTCACCCGCGGAGCAGGCGCTCGCGGCCGCCTTCGTCCGGGCATGGGAGTCGGCCGATCTCGACGCCCTGGTGGCCCTGCTGACCGAGGACGTCCTTCTCGTGATGCCCCCGATGCCTCTCGAGTACCAGGGCCGCGACCTCGCGATCCGCTTCTGCGCCGGGCTCTTCGGCGCGGGCCGCAGGTTCGATCTCGTGCCCACCCGGGCGAACGGTCAACTGGCGTTCGGCGCCTACCTCCGTGGGGCGGCGGGCCGGCCCGGGACGGGCGTGTACGTCCTCACCCTCGTCGGTGACCGGATCGGCGCGATGACCCGCTTCGACGGGAGCGCGCTCCGGGTCTGCGGGCTCCCCGCGGAGCTCCCGGCCGGGTAGGCGCCCTCGCCCGGATGGGCGAGGGCGCCGTCCGTCAAGCCAGGCCGGCCTCGGCGACGAGCTCGTGGAAGAGCTCCTCACCGGCCGGCTCCGGCAGGCCGCGGGCGGTGAACCACTCGGCGACCCGCCGGACGTCGCGGACCAGGAACTCGGCCCCGTGCGGGTTGCCGACGAGGTCGACGACCTGCGGCAGGTCGATCAGCACCAGCCGGCCGCGGTGCACCAGCAGGTTGTAGGCGGACAGGTCGCCGTGGGCCCAGCCGTGCCGGGCGAGCCCGCGCAGGGCCTCGCCCAGCTGGGCCCACAGGTCGGCCAGCTCCGCGTCCGACGGCCGGAGCTGGGCCAGCCGGGGCGCCGCGGACTCCCCGTCCCCGACGAACTCCAGCAACAGTTCGGTGCCGTCGAGCTGGACGGGGTAGGGGACCGGCAGGCCGGCCGACCACAGCGTGGACAGCGCCGCGAACTCCGCGGCCGCCCACTGCCCGGACAGCAGCTCGCGGCCGAACGCGGTCCGGTTCGTCATCGCCCGCATCTCCCGGGAGCGGCGCACGCGGCGCCCCTCCTGGTAGCCGGCGTCGCGGTGGAACATCCGGTGCTCGGCGGTGCGGTACCGCTTGGCGGCCATCAGCACCCCCGACGAACCGGGGATCCCGCGCTCGACGAGATGGACGTCGGCCTCCTTGCCGGTCTTGAGCACGCCGAGCTCGGTGTCGACCGCGGCGTGCGCGGTCTCCACCCAGGCGGGCCGGGGCTCGGGCCCGTGCTGCGCGCCGGTCCAGGTGGACCAGCGGTCGCCGGCGGGCGGGAGGTCGGGGTCCTCGTGCAGGTGCACGGGGTGGGGAACGTACTCGTCGTCGTCGAATCCACGACGGCGTCTGGGCATGCGCTCGCGCATTGAGGAGGGTTCTCCTGACGTGGGGTGGACACCCCACGCGAGCGACCTCGACGGTGCCTCAGCGCAGGGTGCGGGGGCGGGAGGGCGCGCGCCGGCGCGCCGCCACCCGGGCGGCGGTCGTCATCGGGCACCTCCTGTGCTCCACGTCGGTGCACGCAGGATCCGGGGTCGGACACCCGCGGGTCAACCGTTTTTCAGCCCTGCACCCACCAGGCCGGGACGAGCGCGCGGTAGAGGTCCTCGAACATCGCGACCTCGGGCTCGCCGGGCAGGTCCAGCCAGCCCTGGATCGCCCCGACCGTGCCCTGCGCGACGAACCGCGCGGCGGTGTCGGCCACGGCGTCGTCCGGCACGCCGGGCACCTGCAGCGGCAGCCGCAGCCGGCCGGTCTCGATCAGCCGGCGGCTCGTCTCCAGGAAGTGCTCGCTGAGCATGCCGTGCAGCGAACCCGGACCGCTGTCGCGGGCGAGTCCGCGGCGGTAGATCGGGGCGTGCCTGCGGATGTGCTCCAGGACCCGCCGGGTGACCTCCCGGACGGCGGCGTCGGTGTCGCCGGGGTCGTCGAGCAGGCCGGCCCGCAGGTCGTCGAGCTCGGCGCGCAGCGCCTCGCGCAGGAGGTCGCCGGGGGACGCCGCGTGCTCGTAGAAGGTCGAGCGGTGCACGCCCGCGGCCTCGGCGAGCTGCGTGATCGTCAGGTCCGCGACGGGGGTCTCCCGGGCCAGCACCAGGACGGCCCGGTGCAGCCGGTCGCGGCTGCGACGCCGCCGTGCGTCCATGACCCACCTCACTCGATTCGCGGGAAGGGGCCGATGTTAGCCGACGTTTGTAGGACTTAGATAAGCGACGAACGTCGGGCAACCGCAGGAAGAGGGATCAGCATGGCGACCTACGACGTGGCGGACCGGTCCGCGATCGTCACCGGGGCGGGGTCGGGCATCGGCCGGGCGGTGGCGCACCTGCTGGCCGCGAACGGTGCCGCGGTCCTGGTGCACGACCTGAACGCGGACGCGGCCGAGCTCGTGGTCAAGGAGATCCGGGCGGCGGGCGGCACCGCGGAGGCCTTCGTCGGCGACGCGGCGGACCCCGAGGTAGCGCGCGCGGCCGTCGAGGCGGCCGAGAAGCTCGCGCCGCTCCGGATCGCGGTGAACAACGCGGGGATCGGTGGGGCGAACGAGCCGGTCGGGGAGTACCCCGAGGACAGCTGGCGCAAGGTCATCGATGTCAACCTGAACGGCGTCTTCTACGGGCTGAAGGCGCAGATCCCGGCGATCGCGGCCCACGGCGGCGGGGCGATCGTCAACATGGCGTCGGTGCTCGGCTCGGTGGGCATCCCCGGCTCGTCGGCCTACGTCACCGCGAAGCACGGGCTGGTCGGCCTTACCAAGAACGCCGCGCTCGAGCACGCCGCCCAGGGCGTGCGCGTGACGGCGGTCGGCCCCGGCTTCATCACCACGCCGCTGCTCGAGGCCAACCTCGACGCGGAGACGCAGCGGGCGCTCGCCGAGAAGCACGCCCTCGGCCGGCTCGGGACCGTCGACGAGGTGGCGAACCTGGTCGCCTTCCTCGCCTCCGACGCCGCCACCTTCATCACGGGCAGCTACCACCTGGTCGACGGCGGCTACGCGGCCCAGTGAGGTCGGCGCAGGCCCGGTGAGGTCGGCCCGGTGAGGTCGGCCCGGTGAGGTCGGCCCGGTGAGGTCGGCCCGGTGAAGTTCGGCCCGGTGAGGTTCGGCCGCCGGATCCGGAGGGCTCCCTGCTCCGGACCCGGCGGCGCCTCCCGGAACTGCCGACTCGGGCTCCCGGAACTGCCGACTCGCGGTGCTGGAACTGCCGACTCGCGGTGCTGGAACTGCCGACTCGCGGTGCTGGAACGCGCGACTCGCGGGAGCTGGCAGCGCGACTCGCGGGAGCCCAGGGCGCGACTCGCGGGGAAAATTTGCGCGAGTCGCGCTCTCGGCTTCGGTGAGTCGCGCTCCTGGGTTCGGGGTCAGGCGGGGATGACGAGGTCGAGGTGGTCGTCGGTCCGCTCGACCACGTGGCCGGCGCGGCGGGCGAGGCGCGCGACCGCCGCCGCGTCGGCCGGCTCCGCCCTGCTGCTCACCAGCAGCCGGGCCAGCCCGCCCTTGTGCGACTTGTTGTGGTGGCTCACCACCGAGCGGGACCCGTCGGGGCGCTCGGCCAGCACGTTCACCGTGACCGCTCCCGGCACGCGAGCCAGCCCGCCGTAGGCGCCCGACCGCAGGTCCACCACCAACTGTTCCGAAGCCAGCCTCGCCAGAACGGGCTCCAGCACCGGCCGCCACCGCGCGGCGAGCGTCCCGCCCGACGGCAGCGTCGAGCCGGCGGACAGCCGGTACGCCGGGATGGGGTCGCCGGCGTGAACCAGCCCGAACAGCGCCGACCCCACGGCGAGCCGCTCCCGCGCCCGGCCCGCGGCGGCCCCGCGCAGCGACCCGACGTCGAGCGCGTCGTAGAGCACGCCGGTGTACCGGGTGATCGCCCGGGCGGTGGGGGCGGTCCACAGGGCCGCGTTGCGCTCGATCTCGTCGACCTGCCGCTCGGACAGGCCGAGGGCCGCCCGGCTGGCGGGGACGTCGTCGGCCAGCTCCACCAGCTCGTCGACCAGCGCCTTGCGCACCGGGTCGAGCTCGGGGTGGCTCAGCGCGGCGAGGTCGAGCGGCGGCCCCTCGCCTCCGGTGCGCTTGGTCTCCGACGGGGGCAGCAGGACGAGCACGCCCGGCAGCGTACGACCACGGTGATCAGCCACCCGGACCGGTGTTGTGCCGGTATGACGACCCCGGTTACGGTCGCCTTCGTGATCCGCCTCGTGGCCCGTCGCCATGTCGACTTCATGCGCGTGACCAGCGCGGCCTGTCGCCCCCGCGGCTGAACCACATCCCCACGCGTAGCCCCCGAACGATCACCCCAGGAGACCTCGCATGCCCGAGAACGACCCCACCGCCGCCTGGTCCTTCGAGACCAAGCAGGTCCACGCCGGCGCCTCCGCCGACCCGACCACCGGTGCCCGGGCCACCCCGATCTACCAGACGACGTCGTACACCTTCCGGGACACCGACCACGCCGCGGCGCTGTTCGGCCTCGCCGAGCTGGGCAACATCTACACCCGGATCATGAACCCGACGCAGGACGTCCTGGAGCAGCGGATCGCCGCGCTCGAGGGCGGCATCGGGGCCGTGGCGGTCGCCTCCGGGCAGGCCGCGCAGACGCTCGCCATCCTCAACATCGCGCAGGCCGGGGACCACTTCGTGTCCAGCGCCTCGCTCTACGGCGGCACCTACAACCTCTTCCACTACACGCTGCCGAAGCTGGGCATCGACGTCACGTTCGTCGAGGACCCGGACAACGCCGAGGAGTGGCGCGCGGCGGTCCGTCCAAACACGAAGGCGTTCTACGCCGAGACGATCGGCAACCCGCGCAGCAACGTGCTGGACATCCGGCTCGTCGCCGACCTCGCCCACGAGGCCGGCGTGCCGCTGATCGTCGACAACACGGTGCCCACCCCGTACCTGGTCCGCCCGTTCGAGCACGGCGCGGACATCGTGGTGCACTCGGCCACCAAGTTCCTCGGCGGCCACGGCACGAGCATCGGCGGCGTGGTCGTCGACTCCGGCAACTTCGACTGGGGCACCCAGGCGGAGCGGTTCCCGGGCCTGACCACCCCGGACCCGAGCTACCACGGCCTGAACTACTGGGAGGCGCTCGGCCCGCTGTCCTTCCTGATCAAGTTCCGCGTGCAGCTGCTGCGCGACCTCGGCCCGGCGATCGCGCCGCTGAACTCGTTCCTGCTGATCCAGGGCATCGAGACGCTGTCGCTGCGGATCGAGCGGCACGTGCAGAACGCGCTCGCGGTGGCCGAGTGGCTCGAGCAGCGCGACGAGGTGGAGAAGGTCTACTACGCCGCGCTGCCGTCGAGCCCGTGGCACGCGCTGCAGCAGAAGTACCTGCCCAAGGGCGCGGGCGCGGTCGTCGCGTTCGACATCCGCGGTGGCGTCGAGGCGGGCAAGAAGTTCGTCGACGCGCTGGAGCTGCACAGCCACCTGGCCAACATCGGCGACGTCCGCAGCCTGGTGATCCACCCGGCGTCGACCACCCACAGCCAGCTCTCCGGCGAGGAGCAGCTGTCCACGGGTGTCGGCCCGGGCCTGATCCGGCTGTCCGTGGGCCTGGAGGGCATCGAGGACATCAAGGCCGACCTCGACGCCGGGTTCCGGGCCGCGAAGAGCGCGTGACGACCACCGACCCGGAGACTCTGCTCCCTCCCGCCACCGGCGCGTGGCGGGAGGGGGCGGACCCCGGGCGTCGCCGCTTCCTGGACCTCCCCGCCGCCGTGCCGCTCGAGGCGGGCGGGGAGCTCCCGGACGTCCGGCTCGCCTACGAGACCTGGGGCGAGCTCGACGCCACCGGGTCCAACGCCGTGCTGGTCCTGCACGCCCTCACCGGCGACGCGCACGTGACCGGCCCGGCGGGCCCGGGCCAGCCCACCGCCGGCTGGTGGGACGGGCTGATCGGGCCGGGCCGCCCGCTGGACACCGACCGGTGGTTCGTGGTGGCGCCGAACGTGATCGGTGGCTGCCAGGGCACCACCGGGCCTGCGTCCCGGGCCCCGAACGGACGGCCGTGGGGCAGCCGGTTCCCGCTGGTCACCGCGCGGGACACCGTCCGGTCCGAGGTCGCGCTGGCCGACGCGCTCGGCGTGGGCACCTGGGCAATGGTCGTCGGCGGGTCGATGGGCGGCATGCGCGCTCTCGAGTGGGCCGCGACCGAGCCGGAGCGCGTCGCCCGGCTCATGCTGCTGGCCTCGCCCGCGGCGGCCTCGGCGGACCAGATCGGCTGGGCCGCACCGCAGCTCGCCGCGATCCGGGGCGACCAGGGCTGGCACGGCGGCGACTACCACGATCTCCCGCCCGGTGCCGGGCCGCACGAGGGCCTGGGCGTCGCGCGGCGGATCGCGCACCTGAGCTACCGCACCGGCTACGAGCTGGCCACCCGGTTCGGCCGCGAGCCGCAGACCGGCGAGGACCCGTTCCACGGCGGGCGGTACGCCGTCGAGTCCTACCTGGACCACCACGCGGCGAAGCTGGTGCACCGCTTCGACGCCGGCTCCTACGTGCGGCTCACCGAGCTGATGAACGCCCACGACGTCGGGCGCGGACGGGGCGGCACGGCCGAGGCGCTGGCCCGGGTCACGGCCCGCACCGCGGTCGTCGGGATCAGCTCGGACCGGCTCTACCCGGTCTCGCAGCAGGAGGAGCTGGCCGCGGGGATCCCCGACGCGCAGCTGCGGGTGATCGAGTCCCCCTACGGCCACGACGGCTTCCTCATCGAGTCCGAGGCCGTCGGCACCCTGGTCGAGGACCTGCTGGCCCGGTAGACATCCGGGCATGAACCTCCGCGTCGCCGTCCCGCCCCGCCCGTGTCCGACCTCCGGCTGACGCACGTCGGCGGCCCGACCCTGCTGGTCGAGGCCGCCGGCCTGCGGATCCTCACCGACCCGACCTTCGACCCGCCCGGCCGGCGGTACGGGTTCGGCTGGGGGACGTCGTCGCGCAAGCTGGCCGGCCCGGCCCTCGGCCCGGACGAGCTGGGGCCGATCGACGCGGTCCTGCTCAGCCACGACCACCACGCCGACAACCTCGACGACCGCGGCCGCGCCCTGCTCGCCGGCGTCGGCACCGTCGTCACGACCGTCCCCGGGGCCCGGCGGCTGGGCGGCGCGGTCCGCGGGCTGGCGCCCTGGGCGTCCACCCGGATCGGGGACGTGGAGGTCACCGCCACCCCGTGCCGGCACGGTCCGCCGCTGAGCAGGCCGGTGGCGGGCGCGGTGATCGGCTTCGCGCTCGCGCTGCCGGACGGCGTGCTGTGGATCTCGGGGGACACCGTGCCGTTCCGCGGCACCCGCGAGGTGGTCCGGCGGCTGGCGGTCGACGTCGCGGTCCTGCACCTCGGCTGCGTGCGGTTCCCGGTCACCGGGCCGCTGCGGTACAGCATGACCGGCAAGCAGGCCGTCGCGCTGAGCCGGGCGCTGCAGCCGCGGGTGGTGGTCCCGGTGCACTACGAGGGCTGGTCGCACTTCCGGGAGGGCCGGGCCGAGGCGGAGCGGGCGTTCGCCGTGGCCGCCGACGTGCGGGACCGGGTGCGCTGGCTGCGCCCGGGGGAGGTCACGCCGATCGACTGAGCCCGAGCTCCGCGACCGCCATCCCGTCGCGCTCCCCGACGTCGCCGACCACGACGGGCACGGGGGAGCGGAAGCCCGGGCCGTCCGTGACGAAGGTGTGGAACTCGCCGTTCTCCCCGCACGGGTCGACGGCCTCGGGCAGGGCGGCGAGGAACTCCTCGTCGAACGCGTGCCCGGCCAGCTCCGCCGGCACCCGGGCCGGGTCCACGGACACGACGACGGCGCGCAGCCCGGCCGCGATCATCGCCCGGGCCAGCGGGCCGGTCGGCCTGCCCCACAACGGGAACTCCGGCGTCAGCCCGGTGCCGGCCAGCGTGCGCTCGCGGTAGGCGCGGATGTCGGCGAGGAAGAGGTCCCCGTAGACGACGGTGTCCGCCCCGGCCGCGCGGGCGGCCGCGAGCGCCGCACCGGTCCGGCGCTCGTACTCGGCGTTCGGGCACGGCCACGGCAGCTCGACGACGTGCAGCGGCAGGCCGAGCGCCGCGGCCTGCGCCTCGACCAGCTCCCGCGGCACGCCGTGCACCGGGACCCGACCGGCCGAGACCGTGGTGAACAGCCCGGTGACGTCGGCGCGGAGGCCCAGCGCGTACGCGGCGTCCTTCCCGCAGGACCAGCTCACCCAGGCGGCCACCCGGTTACCGTCGCACGGACACGTGCACGTGGTCGAAGTGGCCGCCGGTGGCGTCGGACGGGTCGTAGACGCCGCCGCCGTTGTACGGGCGGCCCCACCCGTCCTCGTCGGCGAGGAAGGCGCTGCGGTACCAGATCCGGCCCTGCCAGATCACGTACCGGACGTCGAGCTCCTCGGCGTGCTCCCGCAGCCAGTTCGCGACCGCCCACCCGGCCTCCAGCTCGGCGCCCTCGGGGAAGGTGCCGGCCCGGGTGGGGAAGAAGTCGCAGGCCCGGCCCTGCGGATGGTCGCTCGACGGGTTCCACTCGTGCGCGCTCCAGCAGGTGGTGCCGCGCAACCGGTCGCCGAACTCCGCCACCGCCCGGTCGTGCAGGGCGAGCGCGGCCGGGGTGAGGCACCCCTCGCTGGTCGGGTCGTCGGCGACGCACCCGGGGGAGGGTTGCGGGGCGACCCGCTCGCGGAACCGGTCGACCGCGTCGAACCGCACCAGCGCGACGACCGCGACGGCGGCCAGGGCCAGCGCGACCAGGGCGGCGACCGCCCGGCCCGTGCGGCGGCGTGAACTGCGGGGGCGGGTGCGGTGCACGCGGGCTCCTCGGTCCGGAACGTCCGGTGCCGAGGATACCGGGCGACTACCCCGCGTAGACCCCGATCCCGTTGGGCACCAGCCGCGGCGAGGGGTCCGACGGGTCGTTGACGATCGTCGTCGCCGGGGCGCCGCCGTCGCGGTAGGCGAGGGTGGAGGAGCCGCCGCCGTCGAGGTTGACGGCGTCGTCCAGCCCCAGCTCGCGCAGCAGGTTCGAGAACTGCAGGAGGGTCGCGCCGACGCTGTCGGACTGCCGGCCGTCGACGGTGACCAGGAACATCCGCCGGCCGTCGGCGGTCACCCCGGCGCCGCTGCGCGGGGCGCGGGCGCTGTCGTCGAGCCGCTCGGTCGGGGCGGCGTCGCGGAGGATCGGGCTGCCGCCCACGGCCATCCGCGGCGCGACCCCGCTCGCCGGGACCAGCGCGTAGTCCACGGTCACCCGGTCGCCGACCTTCAGGCCGCGCAACGCCACGGCCCCCTGCTCGCGGCCGACCAGCGCGGTCTCCTCCGCGGGCAGCCGGCCCGCCCCGGGCGGGCGGACCGCGGTCACCGCGCCGTCGCGGACCACCACCTCGGCCTGGTCGGCGGCGCACGGAGCGTCCCGGTCGGTGTCGGAGCCGCAGAGCGTGCGGGCGCGGTCGACGTCGCCCCAGTCCGACGTGAACACCCCGATCCCGTTGACCGGCACCGCGTGCTGGTTGAGCGCGACGATCGGCAGGGAGTCCTGTTCGGTCCGGTCCGGGTAGGACACCCGCTCGATCCCCGCGCGCCGCACCTCGCCGCGCAGCGGGAGCCGGTCGACCCGGGCCACGCCGTCGGTGCCGACCGCGAACACGTAGTCCATCTCGGCGCCCGGCACCGCGGGCGCGGCGCGGCGGCCCTGCGGCACCGCGGCCTTGAGGAAGCGGCCGTCCTGCACGGCCGGCCCGGCCGGCGCGCTGGTGCGGCCGATGTCGAAGAAGTCCCCGTTGATCCCGGCGACGGCACCGCTGCCGTCGGCCATGCCCTTGATCGGCGCCCGGGCGGCGACGGCGCCGGGGGTGAGCAGGTCGGCCCGCACCCCGGGCGTCGTGAGGTCGACCTCGACGACGTCGCCCATGACGTTGCCGGCGGCGGTGGTCGTGGTGATGT
The DNA here is from genome assembly GCF_000717175.1 of Pseudonocardia autotrophica. Lineage (GTDB taxonomy): Bacteria > Actinomycetota > Actinomycetes > Mycobacteriales > Pseudonocardiaceae > Pseudonocardia > Pseudonocardia halophobica. The sequence goes on from NZ_JNYD01000013.1 coordinate 188,016, forward strand.
CCCGATGCGTGACCCCCGGGGCGACCTCGACCGCCTCGGAGAGCGACTCGACGATCCGCTCGGGCCGGTCCGGCGGCGGTGGCAGTGGTTCGGCGCTCGCCGCCGGCGCCAGCAGGACCAGTCCGGCACCGACCGTGACGAGCAGTCGCCCGACCGTGGTCGACAGGATCCCCATCCGCATGTCCGCTCCCCCCGGAGACCGTGTTCCGGGGGAATGCGACCACGAAGAGCGAGGAGTTCCGAGGGAGCGACACGCGGTTCACTCCGCAGTGGAGGAACGTTCCCGTGTCGGGTTACCGGATCCGGGCCCCGTAGACCCGTTCGACCGTCATGGTCATGAGCACCCGGCGGTCCGCGACCATGGTCTCCCGGTACTCCGCCCAGTCCGGATGCTCACCGGCGGCGCGGCGGTAGTACTCGACGAGCGCCTCGACCTCGGGGGAGTCGGGGCTCGCCCCCGGCCCGGTCAGCGTCACCGGGCCCTCCGCGGTGGCCCAGCCCCACCCGTCGGGGCTGGTCACCTCGAGCGCGGCCCGCGGGTCGCGGCGCAGGTTCGCCGTTTTGGCCCGGCCCTCCGTCATCGACACCGAGATGGTGCCGGCCTCGCGGTCGTAGAAGGGCGTCACCGGGGAGAGCTGGGGCACCCCGTCCTTCTTGATCGTGGCGAGCACGGCGAGCCGGCTCTCGGCGAGCAGGGCGTGGGGGTCGAACTCTGTGGCCGCGGTCATACCCGGCCCAACCCGCAGCCCGTGCCGTCCATTCCGCTGTGCGCGGTAAGTGGTGCCGGAGCACCACTTACCGCGCACGGGCAGCGGAGCTGCTCTACACCTTCTCGATGAACCCGAGGTCGACGGCGACGGTCTGGCCCGTGACGTAGCGGGACTCGTCGGAGGCCAGCCAGAGCACGGCGTTGGAGATGTCGCGCGGCTCGACCCAGGGGTGCGGCATCGTGTGCAGTGCCTGGAAGGCCTCCCCGTAGCGCTCCCGGGTCAGCTCCTCGGGCTTCGCGTCGGGCAGGAAGAGCTCGTACATCGGCCGGTTCTGGATCATGTCGGTGTCCACGGCGGTGGGGTGCACCGTGTTGCACCGGATCCCGTACTGCGAGACCTCCTGGACCATCGTCCGCATGATCCCGACGACGCCGTGCTTGGCCGCGGTGTAGTGGACCATGTTGGCGAAACCGCGCAGCCCGGCCGTGGAGCTGGTCAGCACCAGGGAGCCGCCCTGACCGCGTTCGATCATCGACGGCAGCACCGCCTTGAGCGTCCGCCAGACGCCGGTGACGTTGACCGCCAGCATCTCGTCCCACATCTGGTCGGTCATCTCCCACGCCGGCGCGTAGCTGAAGATGCCGGCGTTGGCGCACACGACGTCGATGTGCCCGAACTCCGAGAGTCCGGCCTGGACCGCGGCGTCGAGCGCGGCGGAGTCCCGGACGTCGGCCTCGCGGGTGAGGACCCGGCGGTCCAGCTCCTCGATCAGCTTGGCCGTCTCGGCGAGGTCCTCCGGCTGCGACATGCCGTAGGGCACGGTCTCGATCTGCGCGCAGAGGTCGACGGCGACGATCTCCGCGCCCTCCTCGGCCAGCCGCAGCGCGTGCGAGCGGCCCTGCCCGCGCGCCGCCCCGGTGACCAGCGCGACCTTGCCGTCCATCCGTCCCATGGGTGCACCACCGTCCCGATCGGTTCGCTCCGGACCAGCCACGCCGCCGGTCCCGTCCTCGACGCTAGGCAGCGGGGTCGGCGGTGCGGAGGTCTCAGTTCCGAGACCGGCCGGTCTCAGAGTGAGACCTCCGCGACGACCCGCGGGCTGGTGATCTCCGTCGTGGCGCGGGCGGCGCGGCCCGCACGACCGACGGAGGAGCGATGGTCTCGGCACGGGTGAACGACATGGCCGCGGCGGCCTACGCGGGCTGGTTGCGGGAGGACGCGACCCTCGAGGAGATGCGGACGGGCTTCGACGGCATGTGCCCCGAACCGGCCGCCGACGTGACGCTCGCCGAGGGCGTCGTCGGCGGGGTGCGCGGCACGTGGGTGGAGGTCCCGGAGAGCGGCGCGACGGGGTCGGCGGCCACGGTCCTGCACTTCCACGCCGGTGGCTACCTGATCGGCTCGCCCACCAGCCACCGCGACCTGGGGGCCCGGATCGCCCGGGCCGCCGGGGCCCGGGTCTTCCTCGCCGACTACCGGCTCGCCCCGGAGCACGCCTTCCCGGCCGCGTACGACGACGGCGTCGCCGCCTACCGTGGGATGCTCGCCGACGGCGTCGACCCGGCCTCGCTCGTGGTCTCCGGCGACTCCGCCGGCGGCGGCCTGGCCCTGGCGGTCCTCGCCGCGGCGCGGGACGCCGGCGACCCGCTCCCGGCGGCCGGCGTCCTGATGTCGCCCTGGGCCGACCTCACCCTCGCCGGCGACTCCATGACCGGCCGCGAGGCCGTCGACCCGCTCGTGAGCCGGGCCGTGCTCACCGAGATGCAGCAGGGCTACCTGCAGGGCGCGGACCCGGCCGACCACCGGGCGTCGCCGCTGCTGGGGAACCTGGCCGGGCTGCCGCCGCTGCTGGTCCAGGTGGGCAGCAGCGAGGTCCTCGAGGACGACGCCGTGCGGATCGCCGACGGCGTGCTCCGCGCGGGCGGCGAGGCGTTCCTGCAGATCGGGTACGAGATGGTGCACGTGTTCCAGATGTTCGCCGACCGGCTTCCCGAGGGCGCCGCCGCGGTCGATCGGATCGGTGCCTTCGTCCGGGCCCAGGTCCGCAGCGCGGTCGTCGACGTGGCCGCGGTCTGAGGGGGCGGCGACGATGGAGTTCGGCTTCCTGACCCAGGGCTACCTGCCCGCCGACCGCCGCACCGACCGGGACGCGGAGCACCGCGTGCTCATGGACGACCTGGAGCTGTGCCTGGCCGCGGAGCAGGCCGGGTTCAAGTACATCTGGATCTCCGAGCACCACTTCCTCGACGAGTACAGCCACATCTCGTCGAACGACGTGTTCCTCGGCGCCCTGGGGGCGCTCACCACCCGCGCCCACGTGGGCTCGGGGATCTTCAACCCGCTGCCGCGCGTGCACCACCCCGCGGTGGTGGCGGAGCGGGTCGCGATGCTCGACCACCTCACCGAGGGGCGCTTCGAGTTCGGCGTCGGTCGCGGCGCCGGCAGCCACGAGGTGAAGGGCTTCCACACCGGCGTCACGGACGTGAACGAGACCAAGGACATCTTCTTCGAGACGGTGCCCGAGTTCGCGAAGATGTGGATGCAGGACGAGTACCCCGGCTTCTCCGGCAAGTACTGGGACATGCCGGCGCGGCGGGTCCTGCCCAAGCCGTACGGGCCGCTGCACCCGCCGATCTGGTACGCCGCGGGCAACACCTCCAGCTTCGAGATGTGCGGCCGCCGCGGCATGGGCGCGCTCGGCTTCTCCCTCGACGAGATCCCGAGGACCGAGGTGGCGATCAAGGCCTACAAGGACGCCGTCGCCCGCTGCGACGACCCGATCGGCGCCTGGGTCAACGACAACCTCATCGTGGCCAACGGCTTCAACTCGATCGCCGAGGACCGGGAGACCGCGCGCCGCGACTTCCTGAACGGCGGCAACCACTACCAGATGTCGCAGGTCTTCCGGTACCACGACACCTTCCCGCGGCCGGAGGGCTTCCCGGTGTGGCCGGAGGTGCTCCCCGAGCTCACCGAGGAGGCCCTCGACGGGTTCCTCGAGCTGGGCGCGGCGATCGTCGGCGACCCCGACGACGTGATCGCCCAGCTGCGCCGCTGGGAGGCCACCGGGGCCGACCAGTTCCTGATGCTGCGCGGCGTGAAGAGCCGCGAGGAGACGCTGCGCATGATCAAGCTGATGGGCGACCACGTCATCCCGAAGTTCGACACCGAGACCGAGCACCGCACCACCCGCCAGCGCCGGGCGGCCGCCGGCGGATGATCCCCGCGCCCTGGCCGAACGGTCGTCAGGCCTTGCCCTGACGACCGTTCGACAGGCAGGGTCGAGAAGATCGGGGGCATGCCGACGAGGAGGTCGGATGGTGCAGGTGTCGTCCACAGGCGTGGTCGTGCAAGGCCGGCAGCGGCCGGGTCCGGCGCGCTGGAGCCCGGAGGGCCAGCGGCTGATCCGCCGGGCCCGGGAGCGGCTCCTGTCCGGCCCCGGTGATCCCGGCGCCCCGGCGGCGTCGGAGGGGCTGGTCCGCCCCGAGATCGCCGCGTCCTGGCGGCGCTCGCTGCTCTCCGGCGTGGACCCCGGCCGGATGCCGACCGGTCCGGCCGACCCGGACCGCTCCGGCACGCCGCGGCTGCTGCGCGCGGCCGAGCCGGTGCTGGACCGGCTCGTGGCGCAGTACCCTGCTCAGCGTGTTGACCAGGATGTCGTCGCTGTTCCTCCGCACCCTCCGCGAGGACCCGGCCGACGCGGAGGTGCCCAGCCACAAGCTGCTGGTCCGCGCGGGCTACGTCCGCCGCGTGGCCCCGGGCGTCTACTCCTGGCTGCCGCTCGGGCTCAAGGTGCTGCGGCGCGTCGAGAACATCGTGCGCGAGGAGATGGACGCCATGGGCGCCCAGGAGATCCAGTTCCCCGCGCTGCTGCCCCGCGAGCCCTACGAGGCCACGAACCGCTGGACCGAGTACGGGCCGAACCTGTTCCGGCTCAAGGACCGCAAGGGCGGCGACTACCTGCTCGGCCCCACGCACGAGGAGCTGTTCACGCTCGCGGTGAAGGGCGAGTACTCGTCGTACAAGGACTACCCGGTCATCCTGTACCAGATCCAGACCAAGTACCGGGACGAGGAGCGCCCCCGCGCGGGCATCCTGCGCGGCCGCGAGTTCCTCATGAAGGACTCGTACTCCTTCGACCTGTCGGACGAGGGGCTCTCCGAGTCGTACGCCAAGCACCGCAAGGCGTACATCACGATCTTCGACCGGCTCGGGCTGAAGTACGTGATCGTCGCCGCGACCTCGGGCGCGATGGGCGGGTCGGCGTCGGAGGAGTTCCTGGCCGAGTCGGAGACCGGCGAGGACACCTTCGTGCGCGGCCCCGGCGGGTACGCGGCGAACGTCGAGGCCGTCACCACGCCCGCGCCGCCCGCGCTGCCGGTCGAGGACAAGCCCGCCGCCGTCGTCCACCACACGCCGGACACCCCGACGATCGAGACGCTCGTCGACTTCCTCAACGCGCACACGGACCGCAAGTTCACCGCGGCGGACACGCTGAAGAACGTGCTGGTCAAGACGAAGCAGCCCGGCGCGACCGAGTGGGAGCTGCTGGGGATCGGCGTGCCCGGGGACCGCGAGGTCGACATGAAGCGCCTCGAGGCCTCGCTGGAGCCGGCCGAGGTGGCGCTGCTGGAGGAGAAGGACTTCGCGGCCAACCCGTTCCTGGTCAAGGGCTACATCGGCCCGGAGTCGCTGCAGACCAACGGCGTGCGGTACCTGGTCGACCCGCGGATCGTCACCGGCACGGCCTGGGTGACGGGCGCGGACAAGCTCGACCACCACGTCGTCGACCTCGTGGCGGGCCGGGACTTCACCCCGGACGGCACCATCGAGGCCGCCGAGGTCCGCGCCGGCGACCCCTCGCCGGACGGCACCGGGGTGCTGGAGGCCGCGCGCGGCATCGAGATCGGGCACATCTTCCAGCTCGGCCGCAAGTACGCCGACGCCTTCGCCCTCGACGCCCTCGGCCCGGACTCCAAGCCCGTCCGGATCACGATGGGCTCCTACGGGATCGGCGTCTCGCGGCTGGTCGCGGCGATCGCCGAGCAGAGCCACGACGAGTCCGGCCTGGTCTGGCCGCGGGCGGTGTCCCCGTTCGACGTGCACGTCGTGGTGGCCGGCAAGAGCGCGGAGCTGCTCGAGGGCGGCGAGGCCGTGGCCGCCGAGCTCGAGGCCGCGGGCCTGCAGGTCATTCTCGACGACCGCAAGGCCAGCCCGGGCGTCAAGTTCGCCGACGCCGAGCTGATCGGCGTGCCCACGATCGTCGTCGTGGGGCGGGGCCTGGCCGAGGGGAAGCTCGAGGTCAAGGACCGCCGCACCGGCGAGCGCTCGGAGATCGCCCGCGAGGGTGCCGGCGAGGCGTTGGCCGCCCTGGTGCGCGGCTGAACCCCTGTGGGTGGCGGCAGTCGCTCTCGCGGCCGTCGCCCGCTCGAGGGCCTGTGATCGTCTTCATTAGGTAAGGCTCACCTATCTTCGCTACGGTGGAACCGATCGATTCCGCGAGCGAAGGAGTGGGCATGACGCGGGCGCTGCGGGTGGCCGTCATCGGGGCCGGTCCGGCCGGGATCTACGCGGCCGACACGCTGATGAAATCCGGCACGCCCTGCACCGTCGACCTGTTCGACCGGCTGCCCGCGCCCTTCGGCCTGGTCCGCTACGGGGTCGCGCCGGACCACCCGCGGATCAAGCAGATCGTGCACGCGCTGCACCGGGTGCTCGACAACCCGTCGGCCCGGCTGTTCGGCAACGTCGCCTACGGGCGCGACCTGCTGCTCGCCGACGTCCGCACCCTGTACGACGCCGTCGTGGTCGCCACCGGCTGCGAGCGGGACCGCGACCTCGACATCCCCGGCATCGACCTGCCCGGCAGCCACGGCGCCGCCGAGTTCGTGAAGTGGTTCGACGGGCACCCGGACGTCCCGCGCGACTGGTCGCTCGAGGCCCGGCACGTCGGCGTGATCGGGGCCGGCAACGTCGCGCTCGACGTCGCGCGGGTGCTGGCCAAACAGGCCGAGGACATGCTCGTCACCGAGATCCCCGACAACGTGCACCGCGGGCTCGCGGCGAACCGGGCCACGGACGTGCACGTCTTCGCCCGCCGCGGCCTCGCCCAGGCCCGCTTCACGCCGATGGAGCTGCGCGAGCTGGACCACGTCCCCGGCGTGGAGGTCGTCGTCGACCCGGAGGACGTCGAATTCGACGACGGGTCGCTCGCCGCCCTGCGCGAGAGCAGGCAGACGCAGATGGTCGTGAAGACCTTGCAGGACTGGGCGTTGCGCGACCGCCGCCCGGCCGACGATCCCGCGCTGCGCCGGCTGCACCTGCACTTCCTGGCCGCGCCGGTCGCGGTCCTCGGCACCGATCGCGTCACCGGGCTGCGCACCGAGCGGATGGAGCTCGACGGCGGTGGCGGCGTCCGCGGCACCGGTGTCTTCACCGACCATCCGCTGCAGGCCCTCTACCGGGCCGTCGGGTACATCGGCTCGGAGCTGCCCGAGCTGCCGTTCGACGCGCTGTCCGGCACGCTGCCGCACGCCGCGGGCCGGGTCCTGGACTTCGACGGCCAGCAGGTACCGGGGGTGTACGCGTGCGGCTGGATCAAGCGCGGCCCCGTCGGGCTCATCGGGCACACCAAGGGCTGCGCGCTGGAGACCGTGGGCAGCCTCCTGGCCGACGCCGCGGACCTCGACCCGGCCCCCGTGCCGGACCCGGCCGCCGTCGTCGAGCTGCTGGAGGAGCGCGGCGTTCGCTACACGACGTGGGACGGCTGGCTGCAGCTGGACAAGCACGAGCGCGGGCTCGGCGAGGAGCGCGGCCGCGAGCGGATCAAGGTCGTGCCGCGTGCGGAGATGGTGGAGCTGTCGCAGGTGGGCTGAGTCACCGACCCGGTGCCTTGAAGTCGTTGGCGCTCCACCAGTCGTAGAGCGCGGTCATGTCGCCGTCGCTGCGGCGGAGGTAGCCGAGTGCGAGGGCGGCGTTGTCCGCCCAGAACAGGTACGCCGCCCCGCTCGCGGCGTCGACGTAGCAGCCCACGCGGCCGGCGAACTCGTCGTTCTGGCTGTACCCGGTCGCGATCGTGGTCCCGGTCTTGCAGCTCGAGTGCTGCCCGTTCTCCACGAGCGGGACGTTCGCGGACCGTGCGGCGCCGTCGAAGCCCTCGTCGAGCCGGCTCTGCTGGTCGTACCGGGTGAAGGTGCCGCCGTCCGGGCCGTCGGCGGGGCCGTTCTCGCACTCCAGGTAGGACACGGCGCCGATCGTGCCGGCGGTGCCCGCGTCGGCTGTGCAGTTGCTCGTGGAGAACCCCGCGGGCAGGTCGGCGAACAGGGCGGCATCACCCGATCCCGCGGCGACGGTCGGGGCCACGCTCTGCGGCGTCGCCGCGGTGGGCGGAGCCGTGGGTGCCGCGGTCGGGGTGGGGGCCGGGGTGGAACCGGCGCCGCGCACCAGCAGCACGCCCGCGGTGGCCAGGCCGCCGAGCACGATCAGCACCCCGGCGACGACGGCCGCGACGGCCGCCCGGGAGGTCCGCTTGCGCGGCGGCGGGGCCTGCCACCCCTGTCCGACCATCGTGTCCGGCGCCGACGACCAGCCCGCGGCCATCCCGGCCGGCGCCCGTCGCGGGTCGCTCCAGGCCGGCGCGGGCGGGCCGACGGGCGTCTGTCGCGGGTCGCTCCAGGCGGGGGTGGGCGGCCCGGAACCGAAGGTCGACGTCCGGGGCTCCCCGGTCGGCGGCGGCGGTGCGGTCGGCACGGGGCCGGCCGAGGTCCCCAGGGCCGCACGGGCCGCCGCGGCCAGCGCGCCCGCCGTCGGGAACCTCTGGTCGGGGTCCTTCGCCATCCCGCGCGCGACGACCTCGTCGAGCGCCGACGGCACGTCCGGCCGGCCGATCGGGGGCGGCGGCACCGCGAGGTGCGCGTGCATCAGCGTCGGCAGGTCGCCGGTGAAGGGCTGCCGCCCGGACAGCGCCTGGTGCAGCACGCAGGCCAGGGCGTAGACGTCCACCCGGCGGTCTGCCGGCACCCCGTGGAACCGCTCCGGCGCGAGGTAGGCGACCGAACCGGGGACCGTGCCGCTGCGGGTGAGCTGCTCGCCGCCCTCGCCGGCCGCGGTGGAGCTGGCGATGCCGAAGTCGAAGAGGTAGGCGAACACCTCGCCCGGGTCGACCTCGTGCTCGTCGCCGACCCCGGCGAGCAGGATGTTCGACGGCTTGACGTCCCGGTGCACCATCCCCTCCGCGTGCGCGGCGTCGAGGGCGCTCGCGATCTGCGAGATCACCGCGACGGCCGCGGCGGGGGAGAGCGGGCCGTGCGCCGCCAGCCAGGACCCGAGGTCCGAACCCTCGACCAGGCGCATGTCCAGGTAGAGCTGGCCGTCGATCTCGCCGAAGCGGTGGATGGGGACGACGTGCGGTTCGCGCAGCCGCGCCGCCGCCCGGCACTCGCGGCGGAAGCGCTCGGTGTACTCGGCGTCGCCGGCCAGGGCGGACGGCAGGACCTTCAGCGCGACCTCGCGGTCGGTGTCGGTGTCGAAGGCGCGGTAGACCTCGCCCATGCCGCCGCGGCCGAGCAGCTCCTCGATCGTGTAGGGGCCGAACGTCGTGCCCTGCACCGTGCCCCCTCACACCCCGCGGTCGCGTCACGGTAGCCGCCGCGGGACCCGGACCGGCCCGTCCGAGATCGGACCGTCACCACCGCACGCGATCTCGGGCGGACGCGCGGCGGTGTTACCGGGACGGACTCATCGGGGGAGGGCGGCGCTGCCGATGACGTCCTCGACGGTCGACGGCGGGACAAACGGCGGCGTCGCCGGACCGCCGGTGGTGTCGGCGTTCGCGACCAGCAGCGCGGTGCCGCCCGCCACCGGCACGGCGAGCACCTGGGTGCGGCCGCCGGTGGCGAGGCAGCCGTCGTCGACCGGGGTGGTGGAGACGGCCTCGACGACGACCCCGGTCGCGTCGCCGATCTCCACCGTGCGGGGCTCGCTCAGCGTCACGCGTGGGCCCTGGCCCGCGGTGCTGGTGTAGAAGGAGCGGCCGAACTCGGCGGCGAAGCGTCGCGCGAGGGTCGCCGGGTCGTCGGGCGCCTGGACGAGCGCGCTGGTGGCGGTACCGCGCTTGTAGGGGTCGCCGCGGCAGACGTAGCCGGGCGCGTCCGCGCCGCCGGTGAAGGCGACGCCGAGGCCGCGGGCGGCGACGTCGTCGAGCGGCGTCCAGTCGCCGGGCACGGCATAGGTGAGGTAGGGCGTGTCGACGGGCCGGTAGCCCGCCGGGACGATCGGGCCGGAGAGCGCGGTGACGAGGAACCAGGCGCCGCCGCCGATCGCGGCGAGGGCGAGGACGATCACGGCGGACAGACCGGCGATCCAGCGGCCGGTGCGCTGTTGCCGCTGCTCGACGGCCGGTGGGGTCCAGGACGGCGGTGTGCCGTGGCCGGGCGGCGGGCCCCAGGGCTGCTCGCCCGGGATCTCGGGCTCGCCCTCCCGCCCGGGGACGGCGGGGTAGCGCTGGCCGGGGTAGTGGGGGGCGTCGGAGGCGGCGAGCGGTGGGCGGCCGGTCGGCGTGGCGTCGGCGGTGGGGACGCCGGTCTGCGTCGGTGGGGCCGGGGCGGTCGTGGCGGCGTCGCCGGGAGCCTTCGGGGTCTCCTCGGCATCCGGGGCAGTGGTGGGCTCCGGGGTGTCCGCGGGCTGGCGGGGCTCGTCCGACCCGTCCGGTCTGTCCACGCCGCGGAGACTAGCGCGGGCGCGCGCGGCTGATCATGATGGCGGCCGTGGCCGGGGTGTGGTGTCCTTCCGGCGTGGACGTGGTGGAGGTGCTGCGGCGGCGGATGCCCTGGCTGCTCTGGGCGATCCCGGCGGTCGGGTTGCTGGCGGCCCTCGTCCTGGTCCTCGGCGGCGCCTACACCGCGGCCGGGGTCGTGGCCGCCGCGGCGCTGCTCATGGTGGAGCCGTTGCGCCGCATCACCGTCGCCCACCTTCCCGTTGACCTCGACGAGGACGAGATCGACGAGATCCGCGAGGTCAAGCTGCGCCAGGGCGAGGTCGCGGCGATCCACCGGCTCCGCGAGCTGCGCCCCGCCACCGGCCTCGCCGCCGCCGTCCGCACCGTCCGCGACCTCTGACCGCCCGCCCCGTCATCCGGGCAGGAACGACAGCCGGACCGAGCGCACGGCGTTGTCGACGTTCGTGTCCACCAGGCACACCGACTGCCAGGTGCCGAGCGCGAGCTCGCCGTCGATCACGGGCACGGACATCGAGGGCGCGACGATCGCCGGGAGCACGTGGTCGCGGCCGTGCCCGCGGCTGCCGTGGCGGTGGGTCCAGCGGTCGTCGGCGGGCAGGAGGTCGCGCAGCGCGGTGAGCAGGTCGGTGTCGCTGCCGGCACCGGTCTCGATCACCGCGACGCCCGCGGTGGCGTGCGGCACCCAGACGTTGAGCAGGCCCTCCCGCGCGTCGACGAAGCGCAGGTGGTCGGCGATCCGCGAGGTCAGGTCGACGACCCGCTCCTCGCCGCCGGTGCGGACCTCGATCAGCTCGGTGTGCATGCCCCGACCCTAGGAGAGCCCCCCACCCGGCCCCCCGCGAGTCGCGCCGTGGCCCCCCGCGAGTCGGGAGTTGCGGCAGCGCGTGTCGGGAGTTCTGGCAGCGCGTGTCGGGAGTTCTGGCAGCGCGTGTCGGGAGTTCTGGCAGCGCGAGTCGGGAGTTCCGGGACAGCGGTCAGCGGCCGTCGTAGGGTCGGGGCGTGCGCGACGCGTTCGGACGGATCTTCGACGTGCCCGACGGCTACCTCAACACCGCGAGCGTGGGGGTCCCGCCGCGCGAGACGGCCGACGCCGTCGACCGCGCCCTCGACGCCTGGCGGCACGGGACCGGCCGGGCGACGGACTTCGACGGCGTGGTGGCCCGGGCCCGCGCCGCCTTCGGCCGCCTCGTGGGGGTCGGCGCCGACCGGGTCGCCGTCGCGGGTTCGGTGTCCCCGCTGGTCGGGCTCGTCGCGGCCGCGACCCCGGACGGTGCGCGGGTCCTCGTGGCCGAGGGCGAGTTCAGCAGCGTCAGCTACCCGTTCGCGGTGCAGGGCCGCGGGATCACGGTCACCGAGGTGCCGCTCGAGGAGCTGGGGGAGCGGGCGCCGGAGGCCGACGTGGTCGCGGTCAGCGTGGTCCAGTCCCTCGACGGCCGGCTGGCCGACCTCGACGCCCTGCGCGCCGCCCGCGCGTCCGGCACCCGGGTGCTGCTCGACGTCACCCAGGCCGCCGGCTGGACGCCGCTCGACCTCGGCTGGGCCGACGCCGTCGCGGGCGCCTGCTACAAGTGGCTCCTCGCCCCGCGCGGCGCCGCCTGGATGGCGGTGCACCCGGATCTCGAGCTCGTCCCGCACGCCGCGAACTGGTATGCGGCCGAGGACCCGTGGGGCAGCACCACCGGGCTGCCGCCGAAGCTGGCCGCCGAGGCGCGCGGACTGGACACCTCGCCCGCCTGGTACTGCCACGTCGGTGCCGCGGACTCCCTCGCCTGGCTCGCCGGGCTCGATCTCACCGCGGTCCTTGCCCACTGCGCCGGGCTGGCCGACCGGTTCCGCGCCGGCCTCGGGCTCCCGCCCGCGGGCTCGGCGATCGTGCACGTGTCCGTGCCCGACGCGGCCCGCCGGCTCGCCGACGCGGGGATCGGCGCGACCGCGCGTGGCGGCGGCGCCCGGCTCTCCTTCGGCCTCTACAGCACCGACGACGACGTCGCCCGCGCCCTCGCCGCCCTCACCTGATCCCCGCGAGTCGGCGGTTGTGGGTCACCGAACCGCACATCCCGGGAGCTCCCGAGAAGTGCAACTCGGTGCCCCGAAACCGCCGATTCGCGGTGCTGGATCTCCCGACTCGCGGTGCCGGATCTCCCGACTCGCGGTGCCGGATCTCGCGACTCGCGGTGCCGGATCTCGCGACTCGCGCTGCCGGATCTCGCGACTCGCGGTGCCGGATCTCGCGACTCGCGGTGCCGGATCTCGCGACTCGCGGTGCTGGAGCTCGCGACTCGTGGGGGCGTCAGTGCGACTCGCGGGGTCCTCAGCGGACGATGCCGGGGAGGGAGGGGATGGTCGGGGTGGTGCCCGTGGCGGCGCGCCAGCGCGAGGCCCGGACCGTGCCCTCCGACAGCGCCTTGAGCGCCGCGATCCGCAGCTGCTGGTTGGTGGTGTGCTCGAGCACCGACCGCCAGGCCGCGAGCGCATCGGCCTCCGCGGTCACCGCGAGCCGCCCGGCGGACAACGCGTCGGTGACCGGGACGGGGGTGGCGTACGCCGGCTGCGCCGACACCGGCCGCGCCCCGACGTCCGTGAGCGTCTGCTCGATCTGGCTGCGCAGGGTGCGGTGCGCCGCGATGTCCTGGCGTGCGACCGCGGCCTGGTCCGCGGGCACGAACGCGAGGATCAGGGTGTAGGACCACAGGGCGGCGTGCTCGGCGGCCAGGGCGCGCTGCAGGGCGGCGACCGCCTCGTCGTCGATCGGGACGCTCATGAGGTCGGCGGCGCCCCCAGCACCGCGGAGTAGGCCGCGCAGCAGGCGGCCACCGAGCCGACCAGGCCCGCCCGCGCCGTCGGGACGCTGCTGACGAGCCCGGCGGCCTCGCGCGCGGCGTCGGCCACGGCCTGGCGCACGGAGTTCAGATCGGCACCCGCCCGGGACGTCGCCGGCGCGGGGGCCGGGACGGGCGTGGTGGTGCCGGCGACCCGGGCGATCTCCTGCTCGAGCGCGGTGGCGTGGGCGGACCGGGCGGCGCGGAGCGGGTCGAGCTGCCCGGTCAGCGACGGGTCGGCGGCGAGCACCGCGGTGACCAGGTCGGCGTCCGCCCGGGCCCGGGTGACCAGCGGGATCAGCGGGTCCGGCCCGTCGTCGGACGATGCGGTCGCGCACCCGGCGAGGACCGGGGCGGCGAGGCCCAGGCCGCCCGCGGCCAGCCCCAGCGCCAACGCCCGCCGGCGGGTCAGCCGCGCGGCTGCCGGGGGGAGCGGAGGGCCGGGGTGCACAGCCCGGCATCCTGCCAGCCGCCGCCGCGGCCGCGGGGCACGGGTCCGGCGGTCCCTCCGGCCGTCCGCGATAGGCTGGACGGCCGTCCGACCCTGCCGTCGAAGGAGATCCATGCCGAGCCCCGCCCCCGATCAGCTCACCGGCACGCTGCGCGGTGTGCTGGAACCCGTCGTGGCCGACGCCGGGTTCGAGATCGAGGACGTCGAGGTCCGGGCCGCCGGGCGCAAGCACACCGTCAAGGTGGTCGTCGACGTGCCCGAGGACGCGGAGGAGACCGCCGTCGGGCTCGACGCGATCGCCCGGCTGAGCCGCTCGGCCGCCGCGGAGCTGGACCGGCACGAGCACCTGATCGCGGGCTCGTACACGCTCGAGGTGACCTCCCCGGGCATCGACCGCCCGCTCACCCGGCCGCTGCACTGGCGGCGCGCGCACCTGCGCCTGGTCCGGGTGACGCTGGCCGGCGGCGAGACGATCGAGGTGCGCGTCGGGCGCGCGGGGCCGGAGTCGGTCACCGTGGTGGAGGCGGGGGCGAAGAAGCCGCTCCCGCGCGAACTGCGCTACGCGGACGTGACCCGGGCCGTGGTGCAGGTGGAGTTCAAGGCGCCGCCGAAGGCGGAGGTCGAGGCGCTCGACGGGGCCGGCGGGGCGGACCCGGGGAACGAGGAGCAGGCATGAACGTCGACATCGCGGCGCTGCGGGCCATCGAGCGGGAGAAGGAGATCCCGTTCGACACGGTCATCGAGGCCATCGAGACCGCCCTGCTCACGGCGTACAAGCACACCGAGGGCCACCAGCCGCACGCGCGGATCGACATCGACCGCAAGACCGGGCTGGTCCGGGTCATGGCGCACGAGGTCGGTGAGGACGGCGAGCCGGGCCCCGAGTGGGACGACACCCCCGAGGGCTTCGGCCGGATCGCCGCCACCACCGCGCGCCAGGTCATCGTGCAGCGGCTGCGCGACGCCGAGCACGAGCGCACCTACGGCGAGTTCGCCGCGCAGGAGGGCGAGATCGTCTCCGGCGTGATCCAGCGCGACGCCCGGGCGAACGCGCGCGGTGTGGTCGTGGTCTCCCTGGGCCAGATCGAGGGCGTGCTGCCCCCGACCGAGCAGGTGCCGGGGGAGAGCTACGAGCACGGCGACCGGATCCGCTGCTACGTCGTCGGCGTCAGCCGGGGAATGCGCGGCACGCAGATCACGTTGAGTCGCACGCACCCCAACCTGGTGCGCAAGCTGTTCGCGCTGGAGGTCCCGGAGCTGGTCGACGGCTCGGTGGAGATCGTCGCCGTCGCCCGCGAGGCGGGGCACCGGTCGAAGATCGCGGTGCGGTCCAAGGTGTCCGGGGTCAACCCGAAGGGCGCCTGCATCGGCCCGATGGGCCAGCGGGTGCGCAACGTCATGAGCGAGCTGCACGACGAGAAGATCGACATCATCGACTGGTCGGAGGACCCGGCGACGTTCGTCGGCAACGCGCTCTCGCCCTCGAAGGTGGTGTCCGTCACGGTGATCGACGCCCGGACGCGCACCGCACGGGTCGTCGTGCCGGACTTCCAGCTGTCCCTCGCGATCGGCAAGGAGGGGCAGAACGCGCGGCTCGCAGCCCGTCTGACCGGCTGGCGGATCGACATCCGCAGCGACGCGGACCCCCGCGCGCGGGCCGGCCGGACCGAGATCGACGCGGCCCCGGAGGACGGGTCCCCCGTGGCGCGCACCTCGGGGACGGAGTCGGTCGGCTGAGGGAGGACGCGCTACACTCGATCCCGGCCCGCAACCGGGCGCAGGGACCCGTCCGCACCTGTGTCGGGTGTCGCACCCGGGAGCAGGCCACCGGTCTGTTGCGCGTGGTCGCGGTGGACGGGGCCCTGGTCCCGGATCCGCGCGGACGCCTCCCCGGTCGGGGTGCCTGGGTGCACCCCGCCACGGGGTGTCTCGACCGGGCCGAGCGCCGATCGGCGTTCCCGCGGGCACTGCGTGTCCCGGGTCCGCTGCCGGTGACCGCGGTCAGGTCGTACCTCGACGGGATCAGCGCCGTTACGGCGGCGGATCCCGCTGGGGGGCAGCAGGAGGGAGCCGGGACAGTCCCGGTTCCGTCAGTCACGGAAGACAAGGTCGACCCGTCATGAGCCAGTCGTGAAGATCGCACCATGAACGTGCATCGACTCTAGGTTCGAGGTCGAGCGGACACCTGCCGCCCGGCCTCTCGGAAACATAGGAGAGCAGTGGCAGGCAAGGCCCGCGTGCATGAGCTCGCGAAGGAGCTCGGTATTTCCAGCAAGCAGGTTCTGAGCAAGCTTGCGGATCTCGGGGAGTACGTGAAGTCCCCGTCCTCCACCGTCGAGGCCCCGGTCGCGCGCAAGCTGCGCGACTCCATGGCCGGCAACGGTGGCGGCCCCCGTCGTGGGGTCCCCGGTGGCGGCGGCAGCCGTCCCCGTCCCGGTCAGGCCCCGGCCCCCGGCCCGCGCCCCGGCGCCCGGCCGTCCGGGCCCGCCCAGGGCGCCGGTCAGGGTTCTGCGCCGACTCCCGGCCCGACCCCCGGCCCGTCGCGCTCCGGCGCGCCCACCCCCGGTCCCGGCCCGCGTCCGGGTCCGCGTCCCGGCCCCGCGCCGGCCTCCCGCCCGGAGACCCCCGCGGAGCGCCCGGAGGCCCCGGCGGAGCGCCCGGAGACCCCTGCGGAGCGCCCGGAGGCCCCGGCCGCCTCGGCGTCCCCGGCGGCGCCCGCCCGCCCGGCCCAGCCGGGTCAGTCGGGTCCCCGTCCGGGTCCGCGTCCCGGCCCCGCCCAGCCGCAGCGGCCCGCCCAGGGCGGTCCGCAGGGTGGTGAGCGTCAGGGCGGTGAGCGTCAGGGCCCGCGTCCCGGCCCGCGTCCGGACGCCCCGCGGCAGCAGCCCGCGGCCGCGTCGGGCGGTTCCGGTGCCGGCACGGTGCCCCCGCGCAGCGCTGGGCCGCGTCCCGGCCCGCGCCAGCCGCGCGTCGGCAACAACCCGTTCGGCGTCGGCTCGGGCGCCCCGCCGCGCCCGGCCGCCCCGCGTCCCGGCCCGCCGCCCCAGCAGGGTGGCGGTGGCCAGCAGGGCGAGGGTCGTCCCGGTGGCGGCGGCGCGCCGCGTCCCGGTCCCGGCGCCGGTGGGCCCCGCCCGCCGCAGCGCTCCGGTGAGGCCGGTCGCGGTGGCCCGCGGCCGAACCCGGGCAACATGCCCCCGCGGCCGAACCCCGGCATGATGCCCGCCCGTCCGGCGGGTGGTCGTCCCGCGCCCGGTGGGCGTGGTGGTCCCGGCGGCGGTCGTGGTGGCCCCGGCGGACGTCCGGGTGGTCCGGGCGGTCGTCCCGGCGGCGGTGGCGGCGGCTTCCGTCCCGGTGGCGGTGGCCCCGGTGGCGGTGGCGGCGGTGCCCCGGCGGGCGGCGGCTTCCGCGGTCGTCCCGGTGGCGGCGGCGGTCGTGGCCGCGGCGGCACCGCGGGTGCCTTCGGTCGTCCCGGCGGTCCGGCCCGCAAGGGCCGCAAGTCGAAGCGGCAGAAGCGCCAGGAGTTCGACTCGATGCAGGCCCCCTCGGTGGGCGGCGTCCGCCTGCCCAAGGGCCAGGGCGAGACGATCCGGCTGCCGCGCGGCGCGTCGCTGACGGACTTCGCCGAGAAGATCAACGCCAACCCGGCGTCGCTGGTCCAGGTGCTGTTCCACCTGGGCGAGATGGTCACGGCCACGGCCTCGGTCGCGGACGAGATCCTCGAGATGCTCGGCACCGAGATGAACTACAACGTCCAGGTCGTCAGCCCGGAGGAGGAGGACCGCGAGCTGCTCGACAGCTTCGACATCTCCTTCGGCGACGAGGGCGACGAGGAGGACTGGGTCGTCCGGCCGCCGGTCGTGACCATCATGGGTCACGTCGACCACGGTAAGACCCGCCTGCTCGACACGATCCGCAAGGCGAACGTCCGCGAGGGCGAGGCCGGCGGCATCACCCAGCACATCGGCGCCTACCAGGTGCAGACGGAGCTGGAGGGCATCGAGCGGCCGATCACCTTCATCGACACCCCGGGTCACGAGGCGTTCACCGCCATGCGTGCCCGCGGGGCGAAGTCCACGGACATCGCGGTGATCGTGGTCGCGGCGGACGACGGCGTCATGCCCCAGACGGTCGAGGCGATCAACCACGCCCAGGCGGCCGACGTGCCGATCGTGGTCGCGGTGAACAAGATCGACGTCGAGGGCGCCAACCCGGCGAAGATCCGCCAGCAGCTGACCGAGTACAACCTGGTCGCGGAGGAGTACGGCGGCGACACGATGTTCGTCGACATCTCCGCGAAGCAGGGGACGAACATCGAGCAGCTGCTCGAGGCGATCCTGCTCACCGCGGACGCGGCGCTGGACCTCCGGGCCAACCCGGACATGGAGGCCCAGGGCGTCACCATCGAGGGTCACCTCGACCGTGGCCGCGGCCCCGTCGCGACCGTGCTGGTCCAGCGCGGCACGCTGCGGGTCGGCGACTCGATCGTCGCGGGCGACGCCTCCGGGCGCGTCCGGCGGATGGTCGACGAGCACGGCGCGGACGTCACCGAGGCGCTCCCGTCGCGTCCGGTGCAGGTCATCGGTCTGACCTCGGTCCCGGGTGCGGGCGACACGTTCCTCGTCGTCGACGAGGACCGGGTGGCCCGGCAGATCGCGGACCGCCGGCGGGCGCGCGAGCGCAACGCCGAGCTGGCCAGCCGCCGCAAGCGCGTGTCGCTCGAGGACCTCGACGCCGCGCTGAAGGAGACCAGCACCCTCAACCTGATCATCAAGGGTGACAACTCGGGTACCGTCGAGGCCCTCGAGGACGCCCTGATGAAGCTGGACGTGGGTGAGGACGTCGACCTGCGGGTGATCCACCGCGGCGTCGGTGGCATCACCGAGGGCGACATCAACCTCGCCATCGCGGACAACGTCATCGTCATGGGCTTCAACGTCCGTGCCGAGGGCAAGGCCACGGAGCTGGCCAACCGCGAGGGCGTGGAGATCCGCTACTACTCGGTGATCTACCAGGCGATCGAGGAGATCGAGCAGGCCCTGAAGGGCATGCTCAAGCCCGAGTACGAGGAGGTCGAGCTCGGCCGCGCGGAGGTCCGCGAGGTCTTCAAGTCCTCCAAGTTCGGCACGATCGCCGGTTGCCTCGTGATGAACGGCGAGATTCGCCGCAACGCCCGCGGGCGGCTGCTGCGCGACTCGGTGGTCATCGCGGAGAACCTGCCGATCAGCTCGCTGCGCCGCTTCAAGGACGACGTGGTCGAGGTCCGCGAGGGCTTCGAGTGCGGTCTCACCCTGGGCACGTACAGCGACATCAAGGTCGACGACGTGATCGAGACCTTCGAGATGCGGGAGAAGCCCCGCGCGTGATCGAACTCGGCGGCGCGGTCGGTACCCCACCGGCCGCGCCGTCGCGCAGGTGACATGTACGTAGGAGCACTGGAGCTGGACGTCCTGCTCGGGGACGTCCACTCGCTCAAGCAGAAGCGCTCCGCCGTGCGGCCCGTCGTGGCCGAGCTGCGGCGGCGCTTCGCGGTGTCCGCCGCCGAGGCGGGGCACCTGGACCTGCACCGCCGTGCCCTGATCGGGGTGTCCTGCGTCGCCGCGGACCCCCGGCACGTCACGGACGTGCTGGACTCGTGCGAGCGGCTCGTGGCCGCCCGCCCCGAGCTGGAACTGCTGTCGGCCCGGCACCGGATGCTGGGGCCGGAGGATTGAACGGCGCGTGAGCGGAGATCCTCGACCCGTCGACGGTCGCCGTGCACGACTCGCAGGGAGGAGCGCGTCATGGTGGACCAGGCCCGCGCCCGCCGGTTGGCGAAGCGGATCTCGCAGATCGTCGCCGGGGCGCTCGAGCACGAGGTGAAGGACCCGCGCCTGGCGATGGTGACCATCACCGACACCCGGGTCACCGGGGACCTGCGCGAGGCCACCGTGTACTACACGGTGCTCGGCCGCACGGTCGACGAGGCGCCCGACGGCGCGGGGGCCGCCGCCGCGCTCGAGAGCGCCAAGGGCGTGCTGCGCACGATGGTCGGCCGCCAGACCGGTGTCCGGCACACCCCGAGCCTGGCCTTCGTCGCCGACGAGGTCCCGGAGGAGGCCCGCCGGATGGAGGAGCTGCTCGCCCGCACCCGCGCGTCCGACGCCGAGGTCGCCCGGCTGGCCGCCGGCGCCCGGCACGCCGGCGACGCCGATCCGTACCGCGCGCCGCGCGAGGAGGACCCCGGGTCCGCCGCGGCCGGGGAGGAGTGAGCACCCGGTGACCGCGCAACCCCGGTTCGCGGCGTTGGGCCCGGACGACCGGGTCGACGCCGACGCCGCGATCGACCGCGCGGTCACCCTGGCGGTGCGCGACGCCGCCGCCGTCCTGCGCGAGGCGGAGGAGATCGTCGTCCTCGGGCACGTGTCGCCCGACGCCGACACCCTGGGCAGCGCCCTCGCGCTCGGACTGGCGCTGCACCGGCGCGGCAAGTCGGTGCGGGTGTCCTTCGGCGTGCGTGGCGGGGACGAGTCCGCGCCCGAGTCCCTGCGCGCGCTCGACTCCGCGGGCCTGCTGGTCCCGGCGTCGGCCGTGCCGGAGGCACCGGAGGTCGTGGTCGCGTGCGACACCGCCGACCAGCACCGGCTCGGCGTGCTCGCCGGGCGGATCGACGCCGCCGACCGGTCGGTCCTGGTCGACCACCACGCCTCGAATCCCGGTTTCGGCAGCGTGCGCGTGCTCGACCCGCGGGCCGAGGCGACCGTGATGCTGGTCCGGCGCATCCTCGCCGAGCTCGGCACGCCGCTGGACGCGGAGATCGGCCGCTGCCTCTACGCGGGGCTGGCCACGGACACCGTCGGCTTCCGGATCGGCGGGCCGGGCCCGCACCTGCTGGCCGCCGAGCTGGTCGAGGTGGGGGTGGACGTCGAGCCGCTGATGCGCGGGCTCGTCGACTCGCACCCCTTCGCCTGGCTGGGCGCGCTCGGCGGGATCCTCGCCGCCGCCGAGCTGGAGACGGGTGTACCGGCCGGGCGGGCGACGGTGCACGCCACCGTGCCGCTCGACGTCGTCCGGCGCTTCCGGCCCGAGGAGGTCGAGAGCGTGGTCGACCACGTCCGCACCGCCGTCGAGGCCGAGGTCACCGTGGTCCTCAAGCAGGTCGGCGAGACCCGCTGGACCGTGTCGCTGCGCTCGCGGGGCGCGGTCGACGTCGCGGCGGTGGCCGTCGGGCTCGGTGGCGGCGGTCATCCGCGGGCGGCCGGGTTCACGGTCGACGGGACCCGGGACGAGGTCCTCGCGGCGATCCGGACCGCACTGGCGACGCGGGGACGATCCGGACGAACGTGATACCTCACGTTCACCGCGTTCTCAGGGTGGGGTGCGTACCCTCGGGCCCGACGAGGAGGACGACTTGACTGCTGAGCCCGCCCTCCCCGCCCCGTCCACCCCCCGGGGTGGCGTGGCCGGGAGCATCCCGACCTGCCCCGCACCGCCGCTCGCCGCCGGTCCGCGGCGCGCGTTCCTGGCAGCCGCGGTGCGCAGCCCGGGCCAGATCGGGGCCGTGGCCCCGAGCTCGCCGAGACTGGCCGACCTGCTGGCCTCGGTGGTCCCCACCCACGGCGCACCGACCGTCGTCGAGCTGGGGCCGGGCACCGGGTCGGTGTCCGCGGCCATCGCCGAGCGGCTGCCGACCGGCGCGCGGCACCTCGCCGTGGAGCTCGACCCCCGCCTGGCCGCCTACCTGCGCCGGACCCGTCCGGACATGGAGGTCGTCGACGGCGACGCCGAGCACCTCACCGGACTGCTCGCCGCGCGCTCGGTGCCCCGTGTCGACGCGGTGGTGAGCGGGCTGCCCTGGTCGCTGTTCGGCGGGGCCACCCAGCGCGCCATCCTCGACCAGGTCGCCACGGCGATCGGTCCGACCGGCGCCTTCGCGACCTTCGCCTACACCCACACCGCGCCGATGACCACGGCCCGCCGCTTCCGCCGGATGCTGTCGGAGGTGTTCGACGAGGTCGTGGTCAGCCGGACGGTCTGGCGCAACCTGCCCCCCGCGTACGCCTACGTCTGCCGCCGGCCGCGGGCCTGAGGCCGGTACCAGAGCGTCCAGCGCGAGACGGGCAGGTACCCCATCGCCCGGTAGACGCCGTGCCCGTCGTCGCTGGAGATCAGCGCGGCGGGCAGGGCCGGGTCGGCCAGTGTGGCCGCCCAGGTCACGGCCGCGCCGATGCCGCGGCCGCGGTGCTCCGGCAGGGTGGCCACGCACTCCACGTCGACCACCCCGTGCCCGGCCCAGGACAGCGCGGTCGCGACCGGCGTGCCGTCGGCGTACGCCAGCCAGAACCGTGCCGGCCCGCCCAGCAGGGCGGCCGGGGCGGGCGAGGCGGGCGTGGGGAATCCGGCCGCCAGCACGGCGGCCCACTCGGCGAGGCCGGCGGGGTCGTGCACCTCGGTCACCGTGACGTCCCGCGGCGGCGGCGGGGCGGCCCCGCCCGCGGGCCGCACCATGAAGTGCGGACACCCCATGAGCTGCAGCCCGGCGGATCGCAGGTCCGGCGTGGGGTGCGGGGTGATGAGCAGGCAGGGCCGCTCGGGCCCGACGTCCGCGGCGCGCGCCATAGCGAGGTCCACCGGCCCCGCGGACAGCGCCGCGTTGAGGAACACGCAGGGGGACAGCGCGTCGGCGACCAGGAGCCCGCCGACGCGGCGCACGGTGCCGCCGGCGGCCTCCGCCCACGCCGCGGCCCGGTCGCTCATGGCCCGCATCGCGGCGAGGGTCAGCGAGTCGCCGGAGGGGGTGGTGTCCTCCCAGCCGGTGACCGGTGCGTCCGTCTCCGTGCTCATCTCGGCGCTCATCGCCCTGCTCCAGCGGGTAGACGCGGAACGTGCTCGGTCGACATGCCGGGCTGCGGCATCCCGGAAGGGTAGAGCCGACGAGCGCGGTAGGGATCCGCAACGCGAACCCGAACGCGGGCGTCGGCCGGCGGGCGCTGTCGGTGCGCTGTGAAACCATGGGCCGGTGAGTTCGCCCGATCACGAGGGGGTGCCCGCCCGGCAGGTCCTCCGGCTCGCGGTGCAGGCCTTGCCCGTGCTGGCCGCGGAGCCGTTGTACGTGCTGGTCGACACCGCCGTCGTCGGGCGACTGGGGGCGGTGCCGCTCGCCGGGCTGGCCGTCGCGGGCGTGCTGTTCGCGCAGGTCACCACCGCCCTGAACTTCCTGTCCTACGGCACCACCGCCCGCTCGGCCCGGCTGCACGGCGCGGGCCGGCGACCCGAGGCGGTCGGCGAGGGCGTGCAGGCCACGTGGGTGGCGCTCGCCGTCGGGCTGCTGGTGCTCGGCGTCGGCCAGCTCGTCGCGCGACCGGTCGCGAACGCCCTGGGCGACGGCGGCGCGGTCGCCGACGCCGCCGTCGGCTGGCTGCGCATCGCGCCGTTCGGGGCACCGCTGATCCTGGTCACGCTCGCCGGGAACGGCTGGATGCGCGGTGTGCAGGACACCGCCCGCCCGCTGCGCTATGTCCTGGCCGGCAACGGGCTGTCCGCCGTGCTCTGCCCGGTGCTGGTCCACGGGCTGGGGTGGGGCCTGGAGGGCTCGGCCGTCGCGAACGTGGCGGCGCAGGTCGTCGTCGCCGGGCTGTTCCTGGTCGCGCTCGGCCGGGAGAAGAAGGCGCACCCGGAGGTGTCCCTACTCCCGCGGCTGCCCCTGATCCGCGCGCAGCTGTCCATGGGCCGCGACCTGATCCTGCGCACCGCGGGCTTCCAGATCTGCTTCCTGTCGGCCACGGCGGTGGCGGCGCGGTTCGGGGCGTCGGCGGTGGCCGCGCACCAGGTCGTGCTGCAGCTGTGGAACTTCCAGGCCCTCGTGCTCGACGCTGTCGCGATCGCCGCGCAGGCCCTCGTCGGCGCCGCGCTGGGTGGGGGCGGCGCCGAGCACGCGAAGGGCGTGGCGGCGCAGGTGATCCGGTACGGGCTGATCCTCGGCGTGGTGTTCGCGGTCGTGTTCGCCGCGCTCTACCCGGTGCTGCCCGGCCTGTTCACCGGCGACGCGGCCACCCTGGACACGATCCCGGAGGCCTGGTGGTTCTTCGTCGCGCTGCAACCCGTGGCCGGCGTGGTGTTCGCGATCGACGGCGTGCTGCTCGGCGCGGGCGACGCCGCGTTCCTGCGCACCACGACCCTGCTCGCGGCCGTCGCCGGCTTCCTCCCGCTGATCTGGATCTCGCTCGTCGCGGGCTGGGGGCTGGTCGGGATCTGGACCGGCCTGTCGCTGTTCATGCTGATCAGGTTCGTGGCGGTGGGCCTGCGGACGCGGTCGGGACGCTGGGCGGTGCCGGGCGCGGTGCTGGGTCCGGCGTCGGACCCGCAGGCAGGCTGACCCGGAAGAGCGTCCCGGGGTCGCGCGGCACCACCTCGACCGACCCGCCGAGGCGGCGGACGATCCGGGCGACCAGCGCCAGCCCGATCCCGCGCGGCCGGTCCGGCCGGGCCTCCTTGGTGGAGAACCCGTGCTCGAACACGTCGTCGGCGGCCTCGGGCGGGATGCCCGGCCCGGAGTCGGCGACCTCGAGCACGCCGTCGGCGAGGTGCACCTCCACCCACGGGTCGGGCGAGCCCTCCGCGGCGTCGAGGGCGTTGTCGACGAGGTTGCCGACGAGCGAGACGAGGTCGTCCGGGCCGAGGGGGACGGGGTCGTCGGTCTCGTCGTGCACGGTGAACGCGATCCCGCGCTCGCTCGCGGTCCACGCCTTGTCGGTGAGCAGCGCGGCCAGCACCGGGTCGTGCACGGTGTCGAGCACCGGCCCGCGCGCCCGGTCGACGGCCGCGGTGCCGGCCCGCAGCGCGTCGTCGGTGTCGCCGAGCTGCACGAGGGTGAGCACGGTCTGCATGCGGTTGGCGAACTCGTGGGCCTGCCCGGCGAGCGCCCGGGCCCGGTCCCGGGCGGCGTCGCGCTCGCGCAGCACCCCCGACAGCTCCGTGCGGTCCCGCAGCGTGACGACGCGGGTGCCGTCGCCGGCGCGCGGCCCGGCGGCGGTGCGGGAGAGCAGCAGGACGCGCTCGCCGGCCAGCGTGAGGGTGTCCCGGACGTCCTCGACGCCGCCGGTGGCCAGCCGGGTGACCGCCCGCAGCGCGGGGTCCACGCCCAGCTCGACCAGCCGTCGTCCCTCCACGGGTTCGTCCGGGGTGAAGCCGAGCAGCCGCCGCGCCTCGGCGTTGAGCACCACGACCCGGCCGTCCCGGTCGAGCACCATCAGGCCCTCGCGCACGGCCCGCAGGACGGCGTCGTGGTGGGTGTAGGCCGCGGCGATCTCCTCGGGCTCCAGGCCGAGCGTCTGCCGCCGCACGCGCCGGGCCAGCAGCCAGGCGAGGAACGCCCCGAGCGCCACCGCCCCCGCGGCCACGGCGAGGATCCACGGCAGCTCGCGCGCCACCAGCGCGCTGATCCGGGTCTCCAGCACACCCACCGACACCAGCCCGACGACCTGGCCCCGGTCGGTCACCGGGACCACGGTCCGGACGGACGGCCCGAGGGTGCCGGGGTAGTCCTCGGTGTAGGCCCGGCCGGCGCGGGCCTCGGCGATCGAGCCGACGTACACCCCGCCGATCCGGTCCGGCTCGGCGTGGCTGTACCGCACGCCGTCGGGGGTCATGATCACGACGAAGGCGGTGCCGGTCGCGACCCGTACCCGCTCGGCCAGGGGCTGCAGGGTCCGGGAGACGCCCAACGGGTCGCCCCCGGCCGCGACCGCCGCCACCACGGCCGGGTCGCCGGCCACGGACTGCGCGGTCGCCAGGGTGAGCCGGGCCGCCGCGGCGGACTCGAGCTCGCGGGCCCCGAACACCCCCAACGCCGCGACCCCGCCGACGGTCACCAGCACCGTCACGAGCTGCAGCAGGAGCAGCCGGCTGACGAGGCGGGAACCGCGGCGGGGTCGGGGGGACACGCCGGTGATTGTGCTACCGGACGGTCTCGTGGGTCTCGCTGCTCTCCTCGGTCCGTCCGGTGGGCGGCAGGGTCTTGCCGGTGCTGGTGACCCGGCCGGTGCGCTCGGTGGCGACCTCGTAGCCGCCGCCGGCGCCGACCGCCGCCAGCTCCTTCTCGGACTCGTCCTCCTCGGCCCCCGAGCCGTGCTCCAGCTCCATGGCCTCGTCGACCAGCGACGGGTCGTCGAGCACCGCCTTCAGCCGCTCGCGGTCGAGCTCCCCGTTCCAGCGGGCGATGACCAGGGTGGCCACGACGTTGCCGATGCAGTTGGTCAGCGCCCGGCCCTCGCTCATCACCCGGTCGATGCCGATGATCAGCGCGATGCCGACGGCGATCGCCTCGGCCGAGAAGAACTCGCCGCCGAAGGCCTGCAGCGACGCGGCCAGGGTGACCAGGCCGGCGCCGGTGATGCCCGCGGCGCCCTTCGACGTCAGGACCATGAGCAGGGCGAGGCCGATCTGCAGGGCGATCGGCAGGGACTCGTTGCCCGCCTGGATGATGAACAGCGCACCCAGGGTCAGGTAGATGCAGGTGCCGTCGAGGTTGAACGAGTAGCCGGTCGGGATGACCAGGCCGACGGTCTGCTTCGACGCGCCCGCCGCCTCCAGCTTGGTGAGCAGCCGCGGCAGCACCGACTCCGACGACGAGGTGCCGACGATGATCAGCAGCTCGTCCTTGATCAGCCGGATGACCTTGAGGATGTTGAACCCGGCCCACCAGGACACGAGCCCGAGCACCGCGACGACGAAGAACGCGCAGGTCCCCCAGAAGACGCCCATCAGCTTGACGAGGTTGGTCAGCGACGAGGCGCCGAACTGGGCGACGGTGTAGGCCATGCCGCCGAACGCGGCGACCGGCGCGGCCCACATGATCAGCTTGATGATGCCGAAGATGACCTTGGAGATCGTCTCGATCGAGCCGACGACCCGCTTGCGCAGCGGCGCGGCCAGCAGCGACACCGAGCAGGCGGTGAGGATCGCCAGCACCAGCACGCGCAGGACCTCGTTCTCGACGAACGGGCCGAGGAAGCTGGTCGGGAGCAGGTCGTTGAGGATGAAGCCGGTCAGCCCGGCGTCCTGGGAGCCCTGGTCGACCTGCTTGGCGGCCGACTCCAGCGCGGTCGCGGACGGCTGGCCGCTGAACCCGGAGCCCGGCGCGAAGATGTTCGCCGCGAGCAGGCCGATCGTCAGCGCGACGACCGTCGCGACCAGGAAGTAGAAGAGCGCCTTGAGGGCGAGCCCGCCGGCGCGGGCGAGGTTGCCGATCGACGCGATGCCCACGACGACGGTGCAGAAGATCACCGGCGCCACGATCACCTTGATCATCTGGATGAAGCCGTCGGCGAGCCACTTGGCGCCCTTGGCGGCGTCGGGCGCCACGAGCCCGAACACCACACCGAGGACGATGCCGACGATGACCCAGAACCAGAGCTGGGTGAAGAAGCGCTTTCGAGGTGCGGCTTCGGTTGTTGTCACGTGTCGTCCTCCTCGACGTCCGGTGCCGGGGAGCACGCTAGGAACGTGACCGGCGCCATGTCAGGGCGTAGGCGTCCATAATTGGGCCGGGCTTGAGGTTCCGCAGGATGGGAGCAACCGGACGGTGCGCGCACTTCTGGTCGAGGACGACGAGGTCCTCGGCGGTGCCATGGCGAAGGCGCTCGGCACCGCGGGCTTCCGCGTGCGGCACGTGACCAGCGGGGCCGCGGCGCTCGCGGCGGTGCGCGAGTCCGAACCGGACGTCGTGCTCCTCGACATGGGACTGCCGGACCGGGACGGGATCGGCGTGTGCCGCGGCATCCGGGCGGTCTCGCGGGTGCCGATCCTCGCGGTGACCGGCCGCGGGGCCGTGGAGGCGCGGGTCAGCGGGCTGCGCAACGGGGCGGACGACTACATCGTCAAGCCGTTCCTCGTCGAGGAGCTGCTGGCCCGGATCGACGCCGTGCTGCGCCGCACGCGCGGGCTCGGGGTGGCGCCCGCCGTCGTCGCCGGGGACGTGGAGATCGACCTCGCCCGCCGCGCGGTCACCGTCGCCGGCGCCGAGGTCGGGTTGGCGCGCAAGGAGTTCGACCTGCTCGCGGCGCTCGCCCGCCGCGAGGGCGCCGTCGTCGCGCGGGACGAGCTGCTCGACGAGGTGTGGGGGACCACCGACTCCTCCGCGCGCCGCACCCTGGAGGCGCACGTGGCGCTGGTGCGGTCCAAGCTGGGCCGGCCGGAGGTGATCGTGACGGCACGCGGCGTGGGGTACCGGCTGGGCAAGTAACCTCACCCGCCGTGCCCGCACGTTCCGGCCCCGCCCCCGACCCCGGTCTCGTGATCGTCGACAAGCCCGGCGGTCTCACCTCGCACGACGTGGTCGCGCGGCTGCGACGCATCCTGCGCACCCGCAAGGTCGGGCACGCCGGCACCCTCGACCCGATGGCCACCGGCGTGCTGGTGTGCGGGGTCGAGCGGGGCACCAAGCTGCTCGGGCACCTCGCGCTCGACACCAAGGCCTACACCGCGACGATCCGGCTCGGCGCCGCCACGACCACGGACGACGCCGAGGGCGAGATCGTGTCGACGGCCGATGCCTCGGGGGTCGGGGACGGGGCGATCGCCTCGGCCATGGCGGCGCTGACCGGCGAGATCCTGCAGGTCCCGTCCTCGGTCAGCGCGATCAAGATCGACGGGAAGCGGGCCTACGCACGGGTGCGGGCGGGGGAGACCGTGGAGATCCCGGCGCGACCGGTGACGGTCTCGGAGTTCGAGCTGCTCGAGCGCCGCGGCGCGGACCTCGACGTGGTCGTGTCGTGCTCGTCCGGGACCTATGTGCGGGCGCTGGCCCGGGACCTGGGCGCGGCGCTGGGCGTGGGCGGGCACCTGACGGCGTTGCGGCGCACCCGGGTCGGGCCGTTCGACCTCGGGCACGCGCGCACGCTGGAGGAGCTGGAGGCCGCGCCCGGGCTGTCGCTCGACCTCGACGCGGCCGTGGCGACCGCCTTCCCCCGCCTGGACGTCGACGCCGGCGGCGCCACGGACGTCTCGCACGGCAAGCGGCTGCCCGCGGCGGGTCTGACCGGCACCTACGGCGTGTTCGCGCCCGACGGCCGCGTGCTCGCCCTCATGGCCGACTCCGGGGGCGCGGCGAAGCCGGTCGTGGTGCTCGCCCCGGCGGGCTCGTGAGCAGGCGGGTTCCGTAGGGTGGCGATCGTGGAGCGGTGGCGTGGACTCGAGGCCGTGCCGTCGGGGTGGGGCCGCAGTGTCGTGACCATCGGGGTCTTCGACGGCGTGCACCGCGGGCACCGGCAGCTGATCGAGCGGGCGGTCGCCCGGGGCCGGGAACGCGGTCTGCGCAGCGTCGTCGTCACCTTCGACCCGCATCCCGCGGAACTGGTCCGCCCCGGCTCGCACCCCGCCGCGCTGACCACCCTCGAGCGGCGCGCCGACCTCGTCGAGGAGGCGGGGGCGGACGCGTTCTGCGTCATCCCCTTCACCGCCGAGCTCGCGCACATGAAGCCCGCCGAGTTCGCGCACGAGGTGCTGGTCGACACGCTGCACGCCGCCGTCGTGGTCGTGGGCACCAACTTCACCTTCGGCTACAAGGCGGCCGGCGACATCGGCACCCTGCACGAGCTGGGCACCCGGTTCGGCTTCCAGGTCGAGGCGCTGGACCTGATCACGGACGACGGCGTCACGTTCTCCTCCACCTACATCCGCTCGTGCATCGACGCGGGCGACATGGAGGCCGCCGCCGCCGCGCTCGGCCGCCTCCACCGGGTCGACGGCGTGGTGGTGCACGGCGACAAGCGCGGCCGCGAGCTGGGCTTTCCCACCGCCAACGTCGCCTGCGCGGTGCACACCGCCCTGCCCGCCGACGGCGTCTACGCGGGCTGGTTCCTGCTGGGCGAGCGGCGGCTGCCCGCGGCGGTGTCGGTCGGCTCCAACCCGACCTTCTCCGGCAAGGTCCGCACGGTCGAGGCGTACGTCCTCGACGTCGACGAGGACTTCTACGGTTACGAGGTCGGCATCGAGTTCGCCCACCGCCTCCGCGGCCAGGAGCGGTTCGACGGCATCGACCCGCTCGTCGAGCAGATGAACGCCGACGTCGAGCGGACGCGGGAGCTGCTGGGGGTCTGAGTGCCCTCGGGCTCGCGGGGGTGGCAGTCCGGCGGGCCCTGTCTCGGGTGGGGCCTGCGCGGTTCCCGGTGCCGAGTTCTCGCGTTCCGCCCCGGGAAGGGGTGTCCACCTGCCAGCATCCGGGCGTGGAGATCGACAGGCTCGCCGAGAACCGGGAGCGACAGCGGGCGCTGTACGGGACCCCGCTCGCCGAGCGGGTGCACCGGATGCTGCGGGTCCTCGGGATCACGCAGGGCACGCTGGCCGCGACGCTCGGGATGAGCCCGGCGATGCTGTCACAGCTGGTCAGCGCCAAGCGCGTGAAGATCGGCGATCCGGCCGTCCTCGCCCGCCTGCTCCTGCTCGACGGGCGGTGCGCGGCCGGGCCCGTCGCGCCGGAGGACGTCTCCGCCCTGCTCGACGAGGTGCGCACCGCCTCCCCGGAGTGGGCGGCGCTGCTCGCCCGGCCGGTCGAGGCGAGCCACGGCACGTCCGCCGCACCCGTCGGCCCGCTGTCGCGACGGCACCCGTCGACGAGCCGCGGCCCGATCCCGGCCGTCCACCCCGGCGCCGGGCCGCGGTCCGGCCGACCGGTCCTGCACCCCGACCCTCGCCGCGATCCCGCCCTGCTCGCGGTCGAGGCGCTGCGCCGGGTCGCCGGGCCGGCGCAGCTGGTCGCCGCGGCGTCGACCCTCGCCGCGACGTTCCCCGAGCTCGCCGCCCTCCTCCGCCGCGCCGCCGCCACCCGGTGAGCGAGCATTCCCCCCGATGACCACAGCAGACACGCACGGCACACCCGTCACCCACCCTGACCGGCGACGATCGGCGGGTACCCGGAGGTGGGGAGGGCCGCGCTGGTAGCCTCTTCCCCGGGTCCGGCTGCAGTCCGTGGCGGCCGCGACCAGCTTCCCGCCCCGACGCGGTCGCCCACCACGGCGAGCGCGTGGCCCGGGCGCGGGCCCCACGGACGTCACCACACGAAGGAGCACCACCGCAGTGGCACTCACCGCCGCAGACAAGAAGACCATCCTCGACGAGTACGGCGTCCACGAGGGCGACACCGGCTCGCCGGAGGCGCAGGTCGCGCTGCTCACCAAGCGCATCAGCGACCTGACCGAGCACCTCAAGCAGCACAAGCACGACCACCACTCCCGCCGCGGCCTGCTCCTCATGGTCGGCCGCCGCCGCCGCCTGCTGAAGTACCTGGCGTCGGTCGACGTGCAGCGCTACCGCTCGCTCATCGAGCGCCTGGGCCTGCGCCGCTGACCCGGTCCGGGGCCGGGGCGGCGTGAGCCGCCCCGGCTGCCCGGCGCACAACTGAAGAACGACCCACTTCCGTCACCGCGCCCCATGATCCGCCGGTCCTCGGTAGTGGTCCCCGGAGAGAAGACTCCGGGGGCTTCGATCGAAGACCGGCTCCGCGGAGGATCCGGCGAGGTGGCACAGGCTCTTCACGAAGGAGAGACACCACTTCATGTCAGACCTCGAGAACGACGGCGTCCACGAGACGACCGCAGTGATCGACAACGGGAGCTTCGGCTCCCGCACCATCCGGTTCGAGACCGGGCGCCTCGCGCGCCAGGCCGCCGGATCCGTCGTCGC
The DNA here is from genome assembly GCF_000717175.1 of Pseudonocardia autotrophica. GTDB lineage: Bacteria > Actinomycetota > Actinomycetes > Mycobacteriales > Pseudonocardiaceae > Pseudonocardia > Pseudonocardia halophobica. The sequence goes on from NZ_JNYD01000013.1 coordinate 219,384, forward strand.
CTACCTGGACGACGAGACCATGCTGCTGTCCGCCACCACGGCGTCGAAGCAGCCCAAGGAGCACTTCGACTTCTTCCCCCTCACGGTGGACGTCGAGGAGCGGATGTACGCGATCGGCAAGATCCCCGGCTCGTTCTTCCGCCGCGAGGGCCGTCCCGGCACCGACGCGATCCTGACCTGCCGCCTGATCGACCGGCCGCTGCGCCCGTCGTTCGTCGACGGCCTGCGCAACGAGATCCAGATCGTCGTCACCGTGATGTCGCTGGACCCGCAGGACCCGTACGACGCCCTCGCGATCAATGCGGCCTCCGCCTCGACGCAGCTCGCCGGCCTGCCTTTCTCCGGCCCGATCGGCGGCGTCCGCGTCGCGCTGATCGACGGCCAGTGGATCGCGTTCCCGCAGCACGAGGACCTGCAGCGGGCCGTGTTCGACATGGTCGTCGCGGGCCGCATCGTCGGTGACGACGTCGCGATCATGATGGTGGAGGCCGAGGCCACCACCGAGACGATCGAGCTCGTCGCCGGTGGCGCGCAGGCGCCCACCGAGGAGGTCGTGGCGCAGGGCCTGGAGGCGGCCAAGCCGTTCATCCGCAGCCTGTGCGTGGCCCAGCAGCAGCTGGCCGAGGTCGCCGCCAAGCCGACCCGCGACTACCCGACGTACCCGGCCTACCAGCCGGACGCGTTCGAGGCCGTCGAGAAGGCCGCGAGCGCCGACCTGGCCGCCGCGCTGGCGATCGGCCCGAAGCAGGAGCGCGAGGCGAAGACCGACGAGGTCAAGCTCTCGGTGCTCGAGTCCCTCGGCGGGCAGTTCGAGGGCCGCGAGAAGGAGCTCGGCGCCGCGTTCCGGTCGCTGAACAAGAAGCTCGTGCGCCAGCGGATCCTCAAGGAGAAGGTCCGCATCGACGGCCGCGGCCTGACCGACATCCGGCCGCTCTCGGCCGAGGTCGAGGTCGTCCCGCGGGCACACGGCTCGGCACTGTTCGAGCGCGGCGAGACCCAGATCATGGGTGTCACCACGCTGAACATGCTGCGCATGGAGCAGCAGATCGACTCGCTGGGGCCGGAGACGCACAAGCGCTACCTGCACCACTACAACTTCCCGCCGTACTCGACCGGTGAGACCGGCCGGGTGGGCTCGCCGAAGCGCCGCGAGATCGGCCACGGCGCGCTGGCCGAGCGGGCCCTGCTGCCCGTGCTGCCCACGCGCGAGGAGTTCCCCTACGCGATCCGCCAGGTGTCCGAGGCGCTCGGTTCCAACGGCTCCACGTCGATGGGCTCGGTCTGCGCGTCCACGATGTCGCTGTTCAACGCCGGTGTGCCGCTGAAGGCCCCGGTCGCGGGGATTGCGATGGGCCTGGTGTCCGACACCGTCGAGGGCGCGACCCAGTACGTCGCGCTCACCGACATCCTGGGCGCCGAGGACGCGTTCGGCGACATGGACTTCAAGGTCGCCGGTACCAGCGAGTTCGTCACCGCGCTGCAGCTGGACACGAAGCTCGACGGCATCCCGTCCGAGGTCCTGGCGGCCGCGCTGAACCAGGCCAAGGACGCCCGCCTGACCATCCTCGAGGTGCTCGGCGAGGCGATCGACGGGCCGGACGAGATGAGCACCTACGCGCCGCGGGTCACCGCGATCAAGGTGCCCGTCGACAAGATCGGCGAGGTCATCGGCCCGAAGGGCAAGATGATCAACTCGATCACGGAGAAGACCGGCGCGGACATCTCCATCGAGGACGACGGCACGATCTACGTCGGCGCGGCCGACGGCCCGTCCGCGGAGGAGGCGATCGGCATGATCAACGCCATCGCCAACCCGCAGCTGCCGAAGATCGGCGAGCGGTTCCTGGGCACGGTCGTCAAGACCGCCGCCTTCGGCGCCTTCGTCTCGCTGGTCCCGGGCAAGGACGGCCTGGTCCACATCTCGAAGCTCGGCAACGGGAAGCGGATCGGCAAGGTCGAGGACGTCGTCAAGGTCGGCGACAAGATCCGCGTCGAGGTCACCGACATCGACAACCGCGGCAAGATCAGCCTGATCCCGGTGCAGGAGGAGGTCGCGGGCGACGACAGCGCCCCGGCCGACGCGCCGGCGGAGGACAAGGCCGAGCCGGCCGAGGTCTCCAGCTGACCAGCACGTCGCACCCGAACGCCCCCGGGGTGGCTCGCACCGAGCTGCCCGGGGGCGTTCGCGTGCTCACCGAGCAGGTGCCCGGCGTGCGGTCCGTCGCGCTGGGCGTCTGGATCGCGATCGGCTCCCGGGACGAGCGCCCGGACCAGGCCGGGGCGGCCCACTACCTCGAGCACCTGCTGTTCAAGGGCACCGGGCGGCGCACCGCGCAGGGGATCGCCGAGGAGATGGACGCGGTCGGCGGCGAGCTCAACGCGTTCACCGCCAAGGAGCACACCTGCTACTACGCGCACGTCCTCGACGAGGACGTGCCGCTGGCGCTCGACGTCCTCGCGGACGTCGTGACCAACGCCGAGCTCGCGCACACGGACGTCGAGCTGGAGCGCGGGGTGGTCCTCGAGGAGATCGCCATGCGCGACGACGATCCCGAGGACCTGCTCGGCGAGCTCTTCGACGAGACGATCTTCGGCACGCACCCGCTCGGCCGCCCCGTGATCGGCTCCGAGGAGTCGATCCGCGGGATGAGCCGCGAGACGCTGCACGACTTCTGGCGCGGCGAGTACACCACGCCGCGGATGGTCGTCGCGGCCGCGGGCAACCTCGACCACGGGCACGTCGCCGACCTGGCCGCGAAGGCGCTGGGCGACGGCCCGGAGCTCGCCCCCGTCGGTCCGCGCCCGGCCGGCGGCGGACGCCTGCCCGCCCGCAAGGCCCTCGCCCTGCGCACGGACGACTCCGAGCAGGCACACCTGCTGCTGGGCGTGCCCGGGCTGGACCGGCACGACCCGCGCCGCCCGGTCCTCGCGGTGCTCAACGCCGCGCTCGGCGGTGGATTGTCGTCGCGCCTGTTCCAGCAGGTCCGCGAGCAGCGCGGGCTGGCCTACCAGGTGTACTCGGCGCAGGCCTGCTACGCCGACGCCGGCACCTTCTCGGTCTACGCCGGGTGCGCACCGGAGCGGCTCGGGGAGGTCGTCGCGGTGGTGCGGGACGTGCTGGCCGGCGTCGCCGCCGACGGGCTCACCGAGTCCGAGGTGGTGCGGGCCAAGGGCTCGCTGCGCGGCGGCACGGTGCTGGGGCTGGAGGACACGGCGTCGCGGATGAACCGCCTCGGCCGCTCCGAGCTCGACCACGGGCGGCAGCGCAGCATCACCGAGAGCCTCGCGCGGATCGACGCCGTGACCCCGGTCCAGGTCGCCGACCTCGCCGCCGAGCTGCTGGCGCAGGACCTCACCGCCGCCGTCGTCGGCCCCTATGACGCGGTCGACGACCTCCCCGCCGCCCTCCACGACCTCGCCTGACATCCCGCGAGTCGGGAGTTCCGGCCCCGCGAGTCGGGAGTTCCGGCACCGCGAGTCGGGAGTTCCGGCACCGCGAGTCGGCAGTTTCAGGCGTCCGAACTGCACATCCCCGTCGGCCGGAATGTGCGACTCGGTGACCCGGAGGTGCCGACTCGCGGGGTGATCTCGGTAGGGTCGGCGGCGTGGTGACGGCGCTGGTCGCGGGACTGCTGATCCTGGTCGGCCTGGTGGGGGTCGTCGTCCAGGTGCTGCCCGGGCTGATCGTGATCCTGGCCGGCGTGGCCGTGTGGGCCGTCCCGCGGGGCGACGCCCTCGGCTGGTGGGTCCTCGGTATCGCGGGCGGACTGCTGGTCGTCGGGTCGCTGGCGAAGTTCCTGGTGCCCGGCAAGCGGCTGCGCGACGCCGGCGTCCCCGGCCGGAGCCTGCTCGCGGGCGGTGTGCTGGGGGTCGTGGGCTTCTTCGTGATCCCGGTCGTCGGGCTGTTCGTCGGCTTCGTGCTGGGCGTCTACCTCGCCGAACTCGCCCGGCTGCGCAGCTCCGCGAAGGCCTGGCCGTCGACGAAGCACGCCCTCTCGGCCGTCGGCTGGAGCATGCTCATCGAGCTCGCCGCGGGCCTGCTCATGGTCGCCGCCTGGATCACCGGCCTGGTCCTGGCCTGAGACCGCCGCTAGCGGAAGTGCGCCGCCGGGGTGTGCCCGAAGTGGCGGCGGAAGGCGTCGACGTACCCGTTGAGCGAGCCGTAGCCCACGCGTCGCGCGACCCCCGCGACCGGCAACCCGTCGGCCAGCAGGGGGAGCGACGCCCGCAGCCGCACCTGCGTGCGCCAGTCCGTGAAGGTCATCCCGGTCCCCACGGCGAACGCCCGCCGCAGTGTGCTCACGCTCGTGCCCAGCTCGACGGCCCAGTCCTCCAGCGACCGCGGGTCCGCGGGGGTCGCGGACAACCGCGCCGCCACGGCCCGGGCGCGCCGGTCGGCGGGCAGCGGCACCGCGACGCCGGGGTCCGGCACCGCCCCGACCAGCCCGAAGAACAGGGCGCGGGCCGACTCCTCCACGGTCGACAGCTCCGGCCCGGCCAGCGCCAGCAGCAGCTCGCGCAGCAGCGGCCCGACCGGGACGACCGTCGGTTCGGTCCACTCGAGCGGGCACGTGTGCGGCCACACGTACAGGCAGTGCAACGCCGACGGCGGCCGGTTGACGAGGTCGTGCGGCAGGTGCGCCGGGAGGAACAGGGCCCGGGTCGGGGGCAGCACCCAGGTGCGGGAGCCGACCACCGCCGTCGTCAGGCCCTCGCTGACCCACGCGATCTGGTGCTGGTGGTGGCGGTGCGGCCCCCAGGCGCCGGGTTCGTCCGGCGCGAACCGGCAGATCCACATGTCGCGTTCCGCGTCGCCCTCGTGGCCCTCGTAGGGCGGTGACTCGACCGCGAGCGTCATGACGGCTCCGTGGGGTGGGTTGAACGCTGAGCTGGTGTCGACCGGATCGAACTGAGGTTAGCCTCACCGACGCTGATCGACGACCCCTGTGGAGACCGTGTGCGCCCCCGTTCCCTCCTGCTCGCCGCCGTGTTCGTGCTGGCCGCGGGCTGCTCGTCCACCCCGCCGACGTCCGCGCCGGGCGCGGCCCCGCAGGCGGCCTTCCCGGTGTCCGTCGAACACGAGTTCGGCACGACGACCGTGCCCGCGGCCCCGCAGCGGGTGGTCAGTGCCGGGTACACCGAGCAGGACACCCTGCTGGCGCTCGGTGTCACCCCTGTCGCCGTGACCGACTGGTACGGCGACCAGCCCTACGCGACCTGGCCGTGGGCGAAGGAGAAGCTGGGCTCCGCCACCCCGACCGTGCTCACCGCGAAGGACGGTCCGGACTACGAGAAGATCGCCGCGCAACGCCCGGACCTCATCGTCGCGACCAACGCGGGCCTCGACCGGGCGCAGTACGACCGGCTCGCCGCCATCGCCCCGACGGTCGCGCAGCCGAAGGGCGGCAGCGCCTGGTTCGCGCCGTGGGACGCGCAGGCCCGCCTGATCGGGGCCGCGATCGGCAAGCCGGACGAGGCGAACGCGCTGGTCGACGGCATCAAGAAGCGGTTCGCCGACACGGCCGCCGCACACCCCGGCTTCGCCGGCACCCCCGCGATCTTCCTGCAGGCCCCGTACTACGACGGCAGCGCGATCGCCTACCAGAACGGCCTGTCGACCGCGTTCCTCACTGACCTCGGCTTCACCGTGCCCGCCGAGATCGACCGCTTCGCGCCGGAGGGCGACTCGACGCAGGCCTACATCCCGATCGAGAACCTCGGCGTGCTCAACGCCGGCAAGGTCCTGATCTGGGCGACCGAGGAGGCGTCGGCCCGGACCGAGCTCGAGGCGCAGCCGCTCTACCGGACGCTCACGCCGGTGCAGAACGGGAACCTGGTCTTCACCGACGCCACGCTGGCCGGGGCGATCTACTTCTCCAGCCCGCTGTCGCTGCCGTACGTGCTCGACCACCTCGTCCCGCAGCTCGACGCCGCGCTGGCCGGCAACCCGGGGACCAGGCCCGCCGCCTAGAGTTCACGCTCGTGAGTGCGATCCGGGTGGCGGTGCTGGGGGCGAAGGGGCGCATGGGCTCCGAGGCGTGCGCGGCGGTGCGCGGCGCCGACGACATGGAGCTCGTGGCGGAGGTCGGCTCGGCCGACCCGATCTCCGCCGCGGACGGCGCCGAGGTCGTGGTCGACCTGACCCGGCCGGACGTCGTCATGGACAACCTGGAGCACGTCCTCGACCAGGGGCAGCACGCCGTGGTCGGGGTGTCGGGGTTCGACGCCGAGCGGCTCGACACGGTCCGCGGCTGGCTCGCCGACAAGCCGGGCCAGGGCGTGCTGATCGCCCCGAACTTCGGCGTCGGGGCCGTGCTGGCCATGCACTTCGCCGCGCAGGCCGCGCGGTTCTTCGAGTCGGCCGAGATCGTGGAGCTGCACCACGAGAAGAAGGTCGACGCCCCGTCCGGCACCGCCGCCCGCACGGCGTCGCTGGTCGCCGAGGCGCGGGCCGCCGCCGGGCTCGGCCCGGTGCCCGACGCCACCACCAGCGACCCGCTCGGCGCCCGCGGGGCGGCGGTCGACGGCGTCCACGTGCACGCCGTCCGGATGCCCGGGATGGTCGCCCACCAGGAGGTCATCCTCGGCGGCGCGGGAGAGGTGCTGACGATCCGGCACGACTCGATGAACCGGGCCTCGTTCATGCCGGGCGTGCTGATGGCGATCCGCGCGGTGCCCGGCCGCCCCGGCCTGACCTTCGGCCTGGAACCCCTCCTCGGCCTGTGAGTGCCGACTGCCCCTAGAGGGTCACTCGGCACTCACGACCCCGCCTGACCTGCACCGTCGCCCGTCAGGTCAGCTCGAGGTCCAACGGGCCGGTGTGCCGGACCTCGCGCACGGTGCCGTCGCCGGTGTCGAGTGTCCGCACGGCGCCGTCGGCGGCCCAGCCGGCGCGGGTGTAGAAGGCGCGCGAGGCCGTGTCCGCCTCGGGCACCCACACGCGGCCCCGTTCCGAGCCGGACCGGCGCAGGGCGGCCCCGGCGACGGCGAGCAGCCGCCCGCCGTGTCCGCGCCGGCCCCACCGGGGCTCGACGAGCAGCGCGCTGATCTCCGCGATCGCCAGCCCGTCCTGCCCGGCGTAGTGCGCCGCCGCGCAGAAGCCGACCGTCCAGTCGCCCTCGAGCGCCACGAACACGTGGAACGGATCTCCGGCCGCGACCGCGTCCTGCCAGGCCCGCCGGGCGTCGTCGCTGGTCAGCCGGTCGAGCGCGGCGTCGGGGAGGATCCCGGCGTACGCCATCCGCCAGGTCCCGGCCTGGATGCGGACGATCTCGTCGACGTCCGCGTCGACGGCGGGGCGGACCGAGGCGAGGGCCATGCGGACATTCGTACCGGGTGCCGGGGTGACGCCGGACACCGGCCGCGGGGTTGGCCCGGCCCGGCCCGGCATGGCAGCGTGCGGGGATGTGAACGATCGTCCGTCCGGCGGCCGGACGGCGTGGGTGGCGCTCTCGCTCGTCTACCTGCTCTGGGGCTCGATCTATCTGCTCAACCGGCTGCTGATCACGCACGTCACGCCGCTGCTGGCCGGCGGCTTCCGGTTCCTGTCGGCCGGGGCCGCGCTCGGCCTGCTGGTCCTGGCGGTGTCCGGGCCGCGCGGACTGCGGATGACCCGGCCGCAACTGCTCACGACGATGCTCTCCGGGCTCCTCCTGCCCGCGTGGGGCAACGGCCTGGTCGCCGTCGCGCAGACGCAGATCCCGTCGGGGCTCGCGGCGCTGCTGCTGGCGGTCGTGCCGCTCTACATCGCCGTGCTGCGCACGATCTTCGGGGACCGGCCCAGCCCGGCGACCCTGATCGGGGTGCTGGTCGGGCTCGTCGGGCTCGGGGTGCTGGTGCTGGCCGGCCCGGGCTCCGGCGGCACGGCCGGGAGCGCGTCCTGGGGGCCGTGGCTGGTCGTGCTGGCCGGCCTGGGCTGGGCCTCGGGCACCTACGCGACGACCAGGCTGCCGGTCCCGCCGAACCCGTTTGCGCTGGCCACGGTGCAGATGGTCACCGGCGGACTGATCATGATCGGGGTCGGCGGCGCCGCGGGCGGACGGATCGACCTCGGTGCGCTCCCCGCAGCCACCTGGTGGGTCTGGGCGGCCGCCGCGCTGGCCACGCTGGGCGGGTTCAGCGCCTACGCGATCGCGCTGCGGGGGCTCCCGGTGTCCACGGTCGCGACCTACGCGTACGTCAACCCGGTGATCGCGGTCGTGCTCGGCGTCCTGCTGGTCGAGGAGCGGTTCACCCTCCTGCAGGCGCTGGGCGGGCTGATCGTGCTGGTCGCGGTCGTGCTGGTGGTGCGGGCGGAACGCAGGCCGGCCGGGGCCGCGGACGAGTTCACGGCCGAACCGGTCCCGGATCCGCCGCCGGCCCGCTGACCGTCCGGAAAGTGTCGGTGCGTCCTGGCAGCATGCCCCTCGTGAGGACGATCTCGGCCGACGTCGCGCGCCGCACCGCGCTCGCGGCGCAGGGTTTCGCGGAACCCCGGCCGCCGGGCCCGGTGACCCGGCGGCACCTGCAGCGTGTCCTCGGCCGGACCCAGCTCCTGCAGCTCGACTCGGTGAACGTCGCGGTCCGGGCGCACTACATGCCGGTCTTCAGCCGGCTCGGCGCCTACCCGCACGACCTGCTCGACGGGGCGGCCTGGCACCACACCGCGCGCCGCCCCCGGCTGATGGTCGAGTACTGGGCGCACGAGGCGAGCCTGCTGCCGGTCGAGGACTGGCCGCTGCTGCTGTCCGGGGCCAAGCGGCCGGGCTGGTGGCGGCACTACGCGCAGCTCGCCGACCGCGAACCCGCCCTGGTCGACGACGTGCTGGCCGCGGTCAAGGAGCTGGGCCCGGTCGGCGCGGGCGCCCTGGAGACGGCGCTGGGCGGCGCGGCGGGGAAGCCGCGGCCGCCGGGGGTGTCGTGGTGGGAGCGGTCCGACGTGAAGCGCATCTGCGAGTACCTGTTCGGCCTCGGCGCGCTCACCACGGGCACCCGGGTCAACTTCCAGCGGCTCTACGACCTCCCCGAGCGGGTGCTGCCGTCGGCAGTGCTCGCCGCCCACCCGATGGACCACGGCGAGGCCGCGCGCGGGCTCGTGCGGCGGGCGGCCCGGGCGCTGGGGATCGCGACCGAGCCGGACCTGCGGGACTACTACCGGCTCGGGCCCGCGGAGAGCCGCCGGGCGGTCGAGGAGCTGGTGGAGGCGGGGGAGCTGGAACCGGTGGCGGTGCGCGGCTGGCGGGCGCCGGCGTACCGTGCGCCGGAAGCGAGCGTGCCGCGGCGGATCGAGGGGCGGGCGCTGCTGTGTCCCTTCGACCCGCTGATCTGGGAGCGCGAGCGCACCGAGCGGATCTTCGGCTTCCGGTACCGCATCGAGATCTACGTGCCCGAGCCGAAGCGCGAGTTCGGCTACTACGTCTTCCCGTTCCTGCTCGACGGCGAGCTCGTCGGCCGGGTGGACCTCAAGTCGGACCGGGCCGCCGGGGTCCTCCGGGTGCAGGGCGCGTTCGCCGAGCCGGGCGCGGAGGCGCGGCGGGTGGCGGCGGAGCTGGCCGCGGAGCTGCGGCACATGGCGGAGTGGCTCGGGCTCGAGGGAGTGGTCGTGGGGGAGCGGGGTGATCTCGCGGGCGCGCTGGCCGGGGCGGTGGGGTGAGTGGTGCGGCGGGCCGGCGCCTCGGGCGGGACGCGACGGCTGCGCGCCCGGGCCTGCCGGATGCGCCGCCGTCGTCGTACCTGGCTGGCCGTCGTCGCTGTGGACCCCTCAGACCGCAGCGGTGGCGGCGCGGGTGATGCGGATGTCGCCGCTCCCGGTCCGCCCGGCCACCCGCAGCGGCGGCGCGTCGGCGGGCGCGACCCGGCCCACGTCGAGATCGCTGCGCGCGTGGCCGGAGCCCGAGGTGAGGTCGAGCTCGGCGGCCACCCCGGAGTGCACCCCGACCCGGATCGAGCCGGAGCCGGTCGTGAGGTCGAAACGTCCGGCGAAGGCGTCGGCGATCTCGACGTCGCCCGAGCCCGTCTTCAGCGTGAGGTCGGCGTGCACCTCGCCGAAGGAGACGTCGCCGGAGCCGGCCTTCACCGTCGTCGGGCCGGAGAGGGCGGCGGCGGAGATCCCCCCGGAGCCGGTGCGCAGCTTGGCCTCCGCGCCCACGATCCCCAGCTCCACGCGGCCGGAGCCGGTGCTGACCTCGAGGGCGCCGGTGACCTCGTCGAGCCGGGCGTTCCCCGAGCCGGTGCGCACGGCGGCCCAGCCCGAGCGGCCGGTCACCGTGACGTCGCCGGCGCCGGTGCGCACGGCGAGCCGCGAGCGCGTGGGCGCCCACACGGTCACCGCCAGCGGCACCACCCGCAGCGGCAGGTCCTGCGCGGAGCGCACCACGAGCCGCCGCGCGGTCTCGCTCCAGCTGATCTCGGCGGCGCGGACCGCGGCGGCACCGGGGTCCTGCGCGATGTCGCCGGTCGCGGTGCCCAGCCAGTTGAGCAGGCCGGTGATGCCCTGCTCCCAGGGGCTGTCGGCGTCGGGCTCGTGGCGGACCTCGACCCGGACCTCGGTCGCGTCCTCGTTGAGCTCGATCCGCACCCGCCCGACGTCGATCGCAACCTCGAGCTCGGCGGGTTCGGTGCAGGTCCAGGCCTGCTGGCGGACCAGGTCCTCGTTCGGTTCGGTCATCGCGCTCACCCCTGCACCCATCCCTTGAGGCGGCCGTCGCCGCGGTCGTCGTCCCGGTCCGGGCTGTCGGGCCGCGGCCAGCCGCGGCCGCGCTGCTCCCAGCGCCGCTGCTTGCCGGCGAGGGCGCCCTGCACCGCCTGGGAGACCCAGGAGTTGAGCGAGACGCCCTGCTGGGCCGCGGCCTGCTCGGCCTGCGCCTTGATCTGCTCGACGAGCCGCAGCGTGATCCGGCTGATGTCGCCGGCGTCGCCCGGGCCGGGCGGGGTGAAGCGCGGCGTCCCGTGCTCCTGCTCGTGCTCGGTGCCCGAGACGGCCACGCGGACGTCCCGCCCGTCGAGGCGCACCTCGACGGTGCGGTCGCCGAGTGCCTCGGTGACCTCGGCGGCCAGGTCGGAGAGGGCGTTCATGACGGCCAGCCGGGCCGCGGGTTCGATCGCCGCGCCGAGGAGCGCGGCCGTGCGCTGGGTCTGCTCGTCGCCGGCGGCGGCGGCGGACGCGAGGTCCTCCCGCAGCTGTGCGACGTACTGGCCGATGTCCATGACGCCACTATGGCGTCACCGATGACATCACGCAACCGTCATCGCGCTGTCAGGCTGACGCCGGGCCGATTCCGTCGGTCCCGCCGGTTACGCTGCCGACCATGCCGCAGACCGTCCCGCCGAAGGTCCAGCTCGTCGCCAAGACCGAGTTCTTCCCGCCGGCCGACGTGCCGTGGGAGACCGACGCCGACGGTGGACAGGCGCTCGCCGAGTTCGCCGGCCGGGCCTGCTACCAGTCCTGGAGCAAGCCCAATCCGCGCACCGCGACCAACGAGGGCTACCTGCGGCACATCCTCGAGGTCGGGCACCTGTCCGTGCTCGAGCACGGCACGGTCAGCTTCTACCTGACCGGCATCTCGCGCAGCCTCACGCACGAGCTGATCCGGCACCGGCACTTCTCGTACTCGCAGCTGTCGCAGCGGTACGTGCCGGAGCGCGACGCGGCGATGGTCGAGCCCGAGGTCATCGCGGACGACCCCGAGCTCCACCAGATGTTCCTCGACGCCGCCGAGGCCTCGGTGAAGGCGTACGAGCAGCTCCTCGAGGGCCTGGAGAAGCGGTTCGCCGACGTCCCGAACGCCACGCTGCGCCGCAAGCAGGCCCGGCAGGCGGCGCGGGCGATCCTGCCCAACGCCACGGAGACCCGGATCGTGGTGACCGGCAACTACCGCGCCTGGCGGCACTTCATCGGCATGCGGGCCACGGAGCACGCGGACGTGGAGATCCGCGCGCTCGCGATCGAGTGCCTGCGGCAGCTGCAGGCCGAGGTCCCGAACGTCTTCAACGACTTCGACATCCAGAAGCTCGACGACGGCACCGAGATCGCCAGCAGCCCGTTCGTCACGGAGGGCTAGCAGCGCCGCCCGACCATCGACACCGGAGGGCTGGCAGCGCCGCGAGCGGCGAGCAGGCCGCTCTCAGATCGACGGCCACTGCTCCAGCAGGGTCGGATCCCCGCCGGCGTGCAGCGACAGCGGGTCCCGGCGCCGCCACAGGGCGAGGACGATCTCGGAGGCCGTGCCGCGCATCGTCGTCACGGGGCCGGGGTCCGGCGAATTCATGACAACCAAGGTGTCATCTTGGCCTGCCGGGCGCAAAGGGCGCCCCGCCGCTAGCGTGGCGCCGGTGAGCCTTGCGACCGACGAGCGCGCCGCCCTGTCCGACACCCTGGAGAAGCTCGGCCCCGACCGCCCGACCTTGTGCGAGGGCTGGACCACGCGGGACCTGCTCGCGCACCTGCTCGTCCGGGAGCGGCAGCCGTGGGCGGCGCCCGGCATCGTCGTGCCGGCCCTGCAACCGCTCACCCAGAAGGGCATGGCGGGGTACGCCGACACCTCGTGGGAATCGATGATCGGCGAGCTGCGCGAGGGCGCGCCGCCGTGGTCGCCCTACCGGATCGGCAAGGTCGACGAGGTCGCCAACGGCGCCGAGTTCTTCGTGCACCACGAGGACGCCCGCCGCGGCGAGCGCGGCTGGGAGCCCCGGCCGTCGGACTCGGAGCGCGACGAGCAGCTCTGGGCACTCGCCACGCGGATGGGCCGGCTCCTGCTGCGCCGCAGCCCCGTCGGTGTCGTGCTGCGCCGGCCGGAGGGCGCCGCGCACGTGATCAAGACCGGCCCCGGCCTGGTCACCCTGGTCGGCGACCCCGGCGAGATCGTCCTGCACCTCTTCGGCCGTGACGCCGCCCGGGTCGAGGTGGAGGGCAACCCTTCCGACGTCGAGCTGTACACGAGTGTGAGTCGCGGGCTGTAGTCGTCCGCCTACGCACCTTTACGTATGGAGGTGCGCTGCCCGAGTTCCTAGCGTTCGAGATCGGCGTCGCTGGGGAACGAGGTGGTCGCAATCGGTCGCAGCCGCTGGGCCGTCGCGATCCTCGCCGCCGCGACGTGCGCACTCCTCGTCTCGGGCGTGGCCGTCGCCGTGGGACGAGGAGCCGGGAGACCGGCGTCCGCTGATCCCTCCGTCCCGCGGGTCTCGGCCGATCCGTTCCGACCGGGGACCACGACCACCCTCGATCCCACGACCATCCTCGATCCCACGACCATCCTCGATCCCACGACCACTGACGGCACGGCGAGCACCGGCGGAACGCCGGGCACCGGCAGCACGAGCACCGCGCCGCCCAGAAGTCAGAACGCTGCCGGGGGTCCGGGATCCGGTGACGGCGGCCCGCCGTCCGGTGGCCACCACCAGCCACAGCCAGGGACCTCGGCGACCGCGGGTGCCGTTCCCTCCTCCCGCTCGCAGACGCCGAATGCGGGAGCCGGCTCGTCCCCCCGAGCCTCGGCGCAGCCGAACGCTCCCGGTGCGCCCATGGGCCACGGCAGCGGCGCGGTGGCGCCCGGTAGCCGGGTCAGGATCCCGGATTTCCAGGCTGACGGCCTGCCGTTCTTCGAGCCCGGAGGGGGCTCGGAGCTGAGTGGGCGTGATGTGCTGCGGAGCAACATCCGCGACCAGAACACGTGTGGCGACAACAGCGACCGTTGCCTGCGCCTCAGCCCGAAGCTGACCTCCACGGTCTCGGCCCCGGAGGACGACGGGTCATACATCCTGTGCCGGATCGTCGGGTTCCCGGCGCCCGGCGGGGAGGTGGCCAGAGGCTCGTCCGTGCGCATCGACATCGCCCGACCCTGCCCGAACCTCGGAGCTCCCGTGCTCACCACGAGCCGGTCGACCACGGAGACGACGACCACGGACCCGTCGAGCTCCGGAGGATCGACCTCGTCGTCGAGCAGCGAGTCCAGAGGCAGAACCGGGCGATGACCGTCACCCCCGAGGACCGCGCGACCGGCCCGTCTCCGGCCGGAGACGGGCCGCGCGCGGACGGCCCTCCGCGACCTTCGCCGGTCCCGCGGACGCCGCGTCCGGAGTCGGCCGAGAAAGCCGAGGCCGGCGGGCCGGCCGCACCATCCGCAACTGCACCGGACGAGCAGCCCGCCAAGAAGGTGCTGACGATCGTGGGCGCGGTGCTGGCGCAAGGCACCGTTCTGACCGCGCTGCTCTTCTACTTCGGCATGCTGCACGCGCACTACATGTTCGCCTACTTCGGCGTGAACTACACGGTCCTCGGCCTCACCGCGCAGGACTTCCTGATCCGCAGTGCCGACGGGCTGTTCGTGCCGTTGACCGTGGTCGCGGCGGTCTCGCTCACCGCGCTCTGGCTGTTCCGGGCGATCTGGCCGCGTCTCCCCGGCCCGGCTCGTCGCCTGCTCGTCCACGCTGCCGGACCGGTCGCGGGCGCCCTGGGGCTGCTGGCGATCCTGCTGGCCGGCGTGGCGTTCGTCGACCCGAGACCGTTCGACGCGTTCCCGTGGCTCGCGGGTTCCTGCCTGGCCGTCGGCGTGCCCCTCGCCGCTTGGGCCTTCCGGTCGCGGCGGCGCTCCACGTCCTTCGCCGCCGTCGCCGAGTGGACCGCGTGCTTCGTCCTGGTCGCGGTCGGGCTCTTCTGGGCGGCGGGCGACTACTCGTCAGCGGTCGGGACGGGACGGGCCCAGAACATCGCCGCCGGTCTCCCGCAGTCCGCCGACGTCGTGCTGTTCAGCGAGAAGGCGCTGCAGTCACGGGTCGCAGGAGTCGTCGAGACCACCTGCGCGGGGTCGGGCTTCCGCTACGACGGCCTCAAGCTGGTCATGCAGGCCGGCGACCGCTATGTGCTGCTCCCGGCGACATGGACCCCTGCCACGGGGAGCGCGGTCGTGCTTCCGCGGTCGGACGGCGTCCGCCTCGAGTTCGCCGCGCCCGGTACAGCTCAGGTCGGCGGCTGCTGAAGGGGGCCGGGTACCGTCACCCCCATGAGCCCCTCCTCCGCGCAGGCCCTGCCCCCGGGTCGCCCGTTCGGCCAGGTGCTGACGGCGATGGTCACGCCCTTCGACGCGGAGGGGGAGCTGGACCTGGCGAAGGCGGAGGAGCTGGCGACCCACCTCGTCGACCTGGGCAACGACGGGCTGATCGTCAACGGGACCACCGGCGAGGGCCCGACGACGTCGGACACGGAGAAGTCCGAGCTGGTCCGCGCCGTGGTGAGCGCGGTGGGCGACCGTGCGACGATCGTCGCCGGCGCGGGCACCTATGACACCGCGCACAGCATCCACCTGGCCCGCCAGGCGGAGAAGGCGGGCGCGCACGGGCTGCTCGTCGTCACCCCGTACTACTCGCGGCCGCCGCAGAACGGGCTGCTCCTCCACTTCACCGCGGTCGCCGACGCGACCGAGCTGCCCGTGATGCTCTACGACATCCCGCCGCGCTCCGTGGTCCCGATCGAGCTGGACACGCTGCAGCGGCTCGCTCAGCACCCGCGGATCCTCGCGGTCAAGGACGCGCGCAACGACCTGCGCGTCGGCACCGAGGTGCTCGCCACCACGACGCTCGCCTACTACTCGGGCGACGACCCGGTGAACCTGCCCTGGCTGTCGGTCGGGGCCGTCGGGTTCGTCTCGGTGATCGGGCACGTCGTGGCGGACCGCCTGCGCGTCATGCTCGAGGCCTTCGAGGCCGGCGAGCACGACCGGGCCCGCAACCTGCACTACGCCATGATCCCGCTGCTCCGCGGCATGGGCCGGGTCGGCGGCGCGGTCTTCTCGAAGGTGGCGCTGCGCCTGCGGGGGATCGACGTCGGCGAGCCCCGGCTGCCCCTGCCACCCGCGACCGAGGAGCAGGTCGCGCTGATCGCGGCGGACCTGATGGCCGGCGGTGTCGCACTCGACCCCGACCGCGTGCCGCACGGCCGTCCCGCCCACTCCGGACACGGGGCGTTGGGCACCCGCACGGACACCGACCTGGGGGCCGAGGTCGCCTACCGCTGACCCGGCCCCTCCGATCAGCGCCGATGTTCGCACCGCACGCTCCGCCCGCGCCGATGTTCGCTCCGCAAGCTCCGCCCGCGCCGATGTTCGCTCCGCAAGCTCCGCTCAGCGCCGGGGTTCGTTCCGCGAGCTCCGCTCAGCAAGAAGAGGCACATACCACGTGAGTCGTCCCTCCTCCCGCAACGACCGTCGTCGCCGATCGGGACGCCGGGAGCGCGGTCCCGAGCGCCCGCCGCTGCCGCCCGAGATCACCAACCCGACCGAGCTGCCCGCCGGGCCGCCGCCCGCGCTCCCCGAGGGCGGCCTGCGCGTCTACGCCCTCGGCGGCATCGGTGAGATCGGCCGGAACATGACGGTCTTCGAGTACGAGGACCGGCTGATGGTCGTCGACTGCGGCGTGCTGTTCCCGTCCGAGGACTCGCCCGGCGTGGACCTGATCCTCCCGGACTTCCGGGCGATCGAGCACCGGCTCGACGACATCGACGTCCTCGTGCTCACCCACGGCCACGAGGACCACATCGGCGCCGTCCCGTTCCTGCTGCGGCAGAAGCCGGACCTGCTCGTCGTCGGGTCGCGGTTCACACTCGCCCTGGTCGCCGCCAAGTGCAAGGAGCACCACCTCACCCCGCACCTGCTGGAGGTGAAGGAGGGCGACCGGCTGCACCACGGGCCGTGGGACTGCGAGTACTTCGCGGTCAACCACTCGATTCCCGACGCGCTGGCCGTCGCCATCCGCACGCCCGCGGGCCTGGTCCTGCACACCGGCGACATCAAGCTCGACCAACTTCCGCTGGACGACCGGCTCACCGACCTCGCCGGCTTCTCCCGGCTGGGCGACGAGGGCGTGGACCTGTTCGTGGTCGACTCGACGAACGCGGACGTCCCCGGCTTCGTCACGCCGGAGCGCGAGATCGGCCCGGTGATCTCGGACGTCTTCGCCAAGGCCCCGTCGCGGATCATCGTCGCCTGCTTCGCCAGCCACGTGCACCGCGTCCAGCAGGTGCTCGACGCCGCCGCGGAGCACGGCCGCAAGGTCTGCTTCGCCGGCCGCTCGATGGTCCGCAACATGGGCCTCGCGGGCGAGCTGGACCTCCTCAACGTGCCGGAGGGCCTGCTCGTCGACCTCGACGAGGCCATGCGGCTGCCCGACGAGCAGCTGGTCCTGATCTCCACCGGGTCGCAGGGCGAGCCGCTCTCGGCGCTGTCCCGGATGGCCCGCGGCGACCACCGCACCGTGGTGATCCGCCCGGACGACACGGTGATCCTGGCCAGCTCCCTGATCCCGGGCAACGAGACCGCGGTCTTCGCGGTGATCAACGGCCTGACCCGGCTCGGCGCCAAGGTCGTGCACCAGGGCAACGCGAAGGTGCACGTGTCCGGGCACTCGCCGGCCGGCGAGCTGCTGTTCCTCTACAACGCGGTGCGGCCGTCGAACGTCATGCCGGCGCACGGGGAGTGGCGGCACCTGCGCGCCAACAAGGCGCTCGCGGTGGCGACCGGCGTGCCCGAGGAGAACGTCGTGATCGCCGAGGACGGCGTGGTCGTCGACATCGTCGACGGCAAGGCGGCGATCACCGGGCGGGTCGAGGTGGGCCGCGTGTACGTCGACGGGAACCTGGTCGGCGACATCGGCGAGGGCGTGCTCTCGGACCGGCTGGTGCTCGGCGAGGGCGGCTTCATCTCGATCACCGTGGCGATCGACGCCACCACGGGCCGCGCGGTCTCGCGCCCGACGCTCTCGGGCCGCGGCTTCTCCGACGACCCGAAGGCGCTCGACGCCGTCCTGCCGATGGTCGAGGACGAGCTCTCCCGCACCGAGAACGACGGCATCACCGACACCCACCGGGTCGCGCAGTCCGTCCGCAGGGTGGTCGGGAAGTGGGTGGGGGAGACGTACCGCCGCCGTCCCATGATCGTGCCGACGGTCATCGCGGTCTGAGATGTCATGGCCCTACCCCGGGCCGCCTTGAAGGATGAGAATCTGGGCGGGGTCGGCTGTGCTCGTTCGCGCTTGGTGCACGTGAACCCGAGT